>CBDDDW010000030.1:0-406740 GCA_965226805.1 Dehalococcoidia bacterium | reverse complement strand
TACGCCCACGACCTGGTGCGCCAGGCGTGGATGGTCGTCTGGGCCATCACGTCGGGCGCGCTGGTGGTGATCCTCGGCTGGATGGGGCTGAGCTTCATCATGGCCGAGCACCTGGGGACCCGTCAGGCGGGCTGGCGGGAGATGGTCCCCCGCCTGGTGCTCGGCCTGGTGGCCGACGCCGTGTCCGGCTTTATCGCGGTCTCCCTGAACGTCACCGCCGGAGACATGCTCCGCTCGACGCTTCGCACCCTGATGACGGCGGTGGAGGCCGGGAGCGTGGGGCATGGCCCTGCTCCTGGCGGTCCTCTACCTGGTCTACGGGCTTCTTCGTGCTCTACGTCATCGTCCAGATGGTGCTGCGCCTCGCGTTGATCGACATCCTCCTAGCCCTGGCCCCGATTGCTTTGGGGCTTTGGATTCTGCCCCACACGGCGGGCTGGGGCCGCCACTGGCTGCGCCTCTTCATGACGACGGTGTTCCAGCAGGCCGTCCAGCTCATCGCGTTGGCGCTTGGGTTCGGCTTCCTGAAGGAGTTCGCCGCCATCGCCGCCTTCGAGCCGGTGCAGGACCTGATCTGGAAGCTCCTGATGTCGCTGGCCTTCGTCTACATGGCGACCCGCGTCCCGTCGATGCTCGGCAACTCAGGGACCTTCGACTCCTGGCTCTCGATGCTCTACTTCGGCATGAACCTGCCCTCGTCGATGGTGCGCTCGGCGAAGACCATCGGGATGTTGGCGGGAGGAGCGGCCGGAGGGCCGGGCGGCATGGCCGTGGGAGCGATGGCGGCCAGCGCGGGCGTTTCGGCCGCCGCCAGCGGCCTCAGCTCGGCGGCCTCGATGGCCACCCCATCGGCGGGCGGGGGAGACGGCGGGGAAGCGCCCAGGAGCAGCGGCGAGTAACGACGAAATCCACCGGCGCGAACGAGACCCGCGCCAACCAATACCACGACGGAGGCGGAGCGATGTGCAGATAACGGGGAGTCACCGAGGAGACAAGACGAAGCGATGAACGCCGGGTGGGGGAGACCCGCCCGGCGGCAGAGAGGAGCAATAGCAATGGAACAACTGACACAGACCATCTCGAACCTGGTGGGCATCCTGCTGGGCGTCGTGGGAGCGGTGGGCGTCGGCTTCTTCATCTACGGCGCGTACATGTACCTCACCGCCAGCGGCGCGCCCAACCAGATGGAGCGCGGCAAGAGCGCCATGATGACCGCCCTGGCGGGCATCGTCCTGGCCCTGGTCGCCTACGGCGTCGTGGAGCTGGTGATGAACGCGGTGGTGGACCCGGGAATCGAGATCGACGACGTGCTGCCCGAACCGCAAGCGCCGGACTCCGGTTCCAGCGGCGACAGCAGCGGCACTTAGGCCGACGTGAGGAGGAGAGACACATGAGAGAGCACGAGGTACCGACCCACGTACAGGCGGAGGACAAGGTCCTGCTGGGGTTCACCTTCCCGCAGATCGTGGCGGTGATGGCCGTATTCGCCATCTCCTACGGCGCATACCGCTACGCCCCGGTCGGCCCGTCCGAGGTGCGGATGGCCCTGGCCGTCCTCTTCGGGCTGGTCGGCATCGCCATGGTCGTCGGGAAGATAGGCGGCCGGCGGCTGCCCCTGGTGGCCGCCGACCTGCTGAAGTACCGGCTGGGGGGCGCAGCGCTACGCCGGGCCGGTCTCTCAGCTGGTGCGGGCCGAGCCGCCCGCGCAGGCGCAGCCGGTCAAGGGCGGCCCCGGCCCCGTGAGCCTGATGGCGAAACGCGCCGGACGCGGCCTGGCAAGGCTGCGCAAGAACAGGAAGACCCGCAAGAACAAAGAGCGCCGCAACGGGCGCATGCGCTGGTTCGGCAAGCGCAGGGGAAAGGACGGAGGGAGGGACCAGCGTCACGACCACCGGGCCGAGACCCTTCAGAGCCGACGCCGGAAGCCCCGGATAGGGTGGATTCCGGTCGTGGCCCTGGCCGTCCTGATGGCGGCGGTCGTGGCCGTCCCGGAGTCGGCCCTGGCCGACGACCACGAGCCCTGGCGGGACGAGATCGACTTCGAGGTCACGGAGCCCGTCCCCGGACGGCGGATATTCGTCGAGGCGCTCACCGTCTCCGGCGACCGGGCCGCCGTCACCCTGCGGGCCGCCACCGCCCTGGACATCCGGGTGCGGGCCTTCGGCGGGCCGCAGGGGAGATGGCTGCGCTTCTGGGGGTCGGCTTCCCTGGCCGAGGGGGAGAGCATCGACTACTCCCTCCCCCTCCACGGCCCGGCGCCGTCCTTCACCGTCTCGTGGGAGGACACCCTCGGCCAGGCCGGGGCCGTCACCTTCGAGCACGACCAGATCCCGTACCCCCTGCCCGCCGTCGAGGGCGAACTCTGCGACCTGCGCATGACCTCCCTGGGCTGGACGCCGGGAGCGGTCAGCGGCGTCATCGAGTCCGAGTGCGTCACGCACACCGATCACCCGGTGGAGCTTCAGATGGTGGCCGGGCACCAGAGCGTCACCGAGACGTCCCTGATGGACGCCCAGGTGACGGCGGTCACGGGGACCGTCGCCGCCGCGACCGGCGCGTCGCATACCAGCGTCGCCTTCGTCCCCGGCCGAGAGACCCGCTTCCGGCTCGGCGTGCCCGTGGGCGCAGCGATTCACGCCGTGAGCGTGGACGTGAGCCTGGAGACGAGCCTCCGCATCCCCATACCCCCGCTGACCGTGCTCACCCACCACCCGGAGCGCGGTGGAGCAGGTCACCAGGACCGTGCACCTCTATCGCCCGGGGGACAGCGACTACGACAGCGAGACGGTGACCGTGACCAACGAGGACGGCGCCACAGAGTCCGCCACCGCGACGGCCTACGCCTACGTCCCCAGCGCCACCATCGCCAAGGCCGGTGACGGTGGACGTCCTGCACAAGGAGCACGTCAAGGCCGAGACGGTCGAACGCTCGCCCATCACGAGGGCGAGGGGCGAGACGCTGGCCTTTGCGTCCGGCGTCGGCAGCGACGAGCCCTTCGAGGCACTGGTCCTGCCTCAGCCGGAGCCGGAGGACCCGCCTGCCGAGCAGGAGCCCGCCGGCGGCCTGCGCCAGTGGTTCGACCTGCTGGGATGGGAGTGGCCCTGGTGAGGCGGGCATTGGCAATGACGCTTCTGGCCGGGGCTGCGCTGGCGACCACCGGCGCGGCCCCGGCGGAGGAGCAGGAGATGCTCCGCCAGTTCGACCGCGTGCTCACGGCGATGGTCTACGCCGCCTCCGGACTCTGCCTCTTCGCCATCGTCTGGGCCGGCTTCATCCTGATGGCCGAGGGGGCGAGGAGCGGGGAGGTGGCAAGGCCAAGACCGCCGTCGTCATGGCGGTGGTCGGGCTGGTCCTGGCCCTGTCGGCCAAGGGCGTGGCCGCGCTGCTCAGCAGCGGCCTCGTGGACTTCCCAACCCCCTAGAGAAAAGGAAGACACTCTGTTGAAAGAGCTTATTCGACGACTGACAAGACGAGGAGCGCAGGGGCCGCAGGAAGACCCCTCCGCTCCCCACGAAACGCCCGGGGGCGCGGTCGAGCCATCCGCTCCCAAGCTCCCACCCGAGCTGCCCCTGTTCTTCATGCTGTCCCACCTCGACGACGACGGCCCGGTGCGCCTGGACGGGGTGAAGCTGGGGGTGTGCGAGGTGATGGGCCTGGAGCTGGACGAGCCGAAGCTGGGGGCCTTCACCGGGGCGCTCAACGCCCTGGACTTCCCGGCGCAACTGCTCATACGACAGCACCCGCCCCGCCTGGAAGGGATGCGGGAGAAGCTGAAGGAGGCCCAGCCCGCCGACCTTCCACCGCAGACGAGGGCCGCCGCCGAGTCCCTCGGGCGTCTGCTCACCGAGCTTGAGGCCCGCGACGGCATCCTCGACCGGCGCTTCTACGCCGTGTGCGAGTCCGGGCGCATCGACGACCTGCGGGGCCTGCTGGCGAGGGCCGGCCTCTCCGTCCACCCACTGAAAGGACGGCAGCTTCGGATGATGCTCGTATCGGCGGCCCTCGGCGGCTCCCCTTCCGAGTTCGACGAGGAGGCCCCCGTCGAGGTGGAGATCAAACGCCGCGACATGCGCGCCGGCGGGAGCCTCGTGCGCTCCCTCCACCTGGGCCGTTGGCCCCGGTCCCTGGCCCCCGGCTTCCTCCAGGGGCTGATGGCGGCGGGAGCGCCGATGGACCTGTCCGTCCACGTCGGCCCGATACCGGCGGAGCAGGCGGCCAGGACGCTGGAATGGCAGAAGGTGCGCTTCGAATCGGCCCAGTCCCTCTCCTTCAAGCGGGGCCGCACCATGTCCCCGGAGGCGGAGATCGCCCTGGAGGACATCACCCGGCTTAGGGACGAGGTGCAGCGGGGCAGGGAGCGGCTCTTTCACGCCTCCCTCTCGGTGACCCTCCACGCGAGGGACGAGGCTGCCCTGAAGGAGATGACGCAGCGGGCCAAGGCCCACTTCGCCGCCACCCTGGGCAAGCTCGACAACCTGGCCTTCCGGCAAAGGGAGGGTCTGTTGTCCACGCTGCCCCTGGCCCTCAATGCAGTGGCCGAGTGGCGCAGCCTGGACACGTCCAGCATCGCCCGCCTCTTCCCCTTCTCGCCGCCGGACCTGGACACCCGGAGCGGCACCCTCTACGGCATCGACATGCGGGCCTGCTCCCCCGTCGTCTACGACCCCTGGGACGGGACGCACCTCAACGCCAACACCGCCGTCCTCGCACGGTCGGGATCAGGGAAATCATTCGCCACCAAGCTGGGCGTGCTGCGCGGCATCACGCGCGGCATCACCGCCTACGTCATCGACCCCGAGGGCGAGTACGCGGACATGGCGAGGGCAGCGGGAGGACGGGTGCTGTCCCCCGGAGTCCCTGGCGAGGGCATGAACCCCTTCGTGATCGACAAGGGAGACTCCGAGGAGCTTCTCCAGCGCATCGGCAGCCTGAGACGGTTGATCGAAGTGATGGTGGGCGAGAGCCTCGGAGCGGAGCGCAGGGCCTCCCTCGATCACGCCCTGGCGGGCTACTACGCCCAGCCACGGGAGCGCACCGGCTTCAGGGACTTCTACAAGTATCTGCAAGAGAGCGAGGCGGGAGACCCCGGCCTCGCACGGCTGCTCAGGCCCTTCGCCACCGGCAGCCTGAGACACCTGCTCTCCGACGAGGGCGACGACCTCCTGGGCAACGAGGCCCTGGTGACGGTCTTCGACCTGCGCCTGTTGGAACCGGAGCTCCGGCCCGCCGCCGCGATGGTCTGCACCGAGACGGTGTGGGCCGCCGCCGCCCAGGACCCCAAACCCCGCCTCCTGGTGGTGGACGAGGTGTGGAGCATCATGCAGCACCCCGAGGGCGCGGCCTTCATGGTCAGCATGGCGAAGCGCGCCCGCAAGCACCGGCTGGGGTTGCAGTTCATCACCCAGGACGTGCAGGACCTTCTCTCCGAGGATACGTCGAGGACCATCACCGGCCACTCCGGTCGGGCGCTCCTCCAGAACGCCGCCTTCAAGCTCCTCCTCCAGCAGGACGCCGCCGCCATAAGCACCGTGGGCGACGCCTTCGACCTGCCCGAGGACCTCCAACGCTGGTTGCTGTCCTGCCCGCGTGGGGACGGCCTGCTGCTGGCAAGAGGCCAGCGATTCCCGGTCCGCATCGAGGCCACGCCGGAGGAGACGGCAGTCATCGAGTGGAGACCCGGACGCCATTAGAGAGACCCCGTTAGAGAAAGGACTAGCACCTATGAAGCTGAACACGAAGGACCTTCTATTCGGAACCGATAGAGAAGAGAAAAAGCCCGTCCTGCTGGCGGTGACGCCGCCCCGCGCCGGGGAGCGCACCCTGCTGGGCGTCGAGAACCTGCTCCAGTCCATCGCGGTGCCGGAGCCCTTCTCCCTGGAGCTGGCCGCCGACATGGACGGCGTGACCCTCATGGCCCGCTGCCTGGACGGAGCGGTGGTGCGCGGCCAGCTCTCCGCCCACTATCCCCAGGCCCGCATACGGAGGGTGGACGAGGAGGACGACCCCCTGCGCCTCGAAGAGGGGGAGGAGGCGTGGGGCATGACCCTGCGGGCCGACGGCCCCGAGTACGTGCCCCTGCGCACCTTCCGCGACGACGACCTGCTCGACCCCGGCTCGGACCCCCTGATAGCCCTGATGGGCGCTCTCTCCGAGCTGAACGAGGGGGAGCGGGTGGTGGCGAGGCTGATGCTGCGCTCCCTCGGCCCCGACTGGTCGCAGGCCCACATGGAGAAGGCCCACAAGCGGCCGGGCATGGAGCCTCGGGAGCCTGCCTACACCTTCCAGACCAAGCCCCTCCAGATGGACGGCGTGACGATGGCCGTGCTCGGCCTGGGCGCGCTGGCCGCGCTGAAGGGCTACCTGTGGGTGCAGGACGGGGAGATATGGAAGGCTGCCCTCCTGGGGACGGGCACGGCCCTGGGGCTGGCCGCCGGCGGCTGGGCCTGGTGGCGGTGGAAGAAGGCCAGAAGCCGCGTCCACGACCCGCTCCTCATACAGGAGAAGGTCTCCCGCATCGCCTTCGACGCCGAGCTACAGGTGACCGCCGTTCTGCCCCTCGACACGGCTCCGCAGCGGGCCGGGGAGCTTCTGGGGCCGGTGGCCGCCGCCTACCGCCACTTCGACAACCCCGCAGGAGCGCGGTTCAAGGTGGGGAAGGTGAAGCCCGCCGTTCCCAACCCCGACATGATGAACCCCGCAGGGCCCGGCCTGTTCGGCGGGCGCAGCGTCCTGGGGGTCCGCGAGGCCGCCTGCCTGTGGCACCCGCCCGGAGCGGGCGACGAGACGCCCCTGGTGGAGCGCTCCGGCGCGAGGGCGCTCAATCCCTCCGCCAGGGGAGTGAAGGGAGGCGCGCTGGTGGGAGACACCACGGCGGGCAAGCCCAAGCCCATCCGCTTCCCCGAGGACCTGCTGAGGCGTCACCACCTCTACGTCGCCCGCACCCGCATGGGCAAGTCCACGCTGATGCACCACGTCGCCGCCCACAAGATGCGGGAGAAGGCCGAGGGCAGGGATGGCGACGCCATCGTGGTCATCGACCCCCACGCCGACCTGGTGGCCGGGCTAATGGAGCACGTCCCCGAGTCCCTCATCGACCGGGTGCGGCTCATCGACCTGGCCGACCGCGACCGCACCGCCGACTCGGTGGTCAGGGTGGCAAAAGGGCTCTGGGAGCAGTGGGGGCCGAGGATGCAGTCCATCCTCGAACAGACCGTAAAGACCCTTCACGAGGCCAACGAGCACCCCGAGACGGACGAGGGCAGCCAGCACACCATCCTCGACGGCCTCAAGCTCCTCTCCGACCGGAAGTTCCGGGACGGGGTGTTGAAGAGGATCGAGGACCCCTACCTCCTTGAGTGGTGGGCGCGTGACTTCGGAAGCTGGCACCAGCAGTACCGCGCCGAAGCCCTCGCACCCGTGCAGACCAGACTCTCCTACTACGCATCCTCCAAGCGGGCCAGGGCCATCCTGGGCCAGCGCCGCTCCACCATCGACCTGCGGGAGACCATCCTGGAGGGCGGCATCCTGCTGGTCTCCACGGCCCAGGGAAGCGTCGGCAGGGACGTGGCCGCCCTGGTGGGGGCGTCCCTGCTCAACCTGGTCGACTCGGTGATACGGGAGCAGGAGAGCCTGCCCCTGGAGAAGCGCAGAGGGGCGCTGGTGGTGGTGGACGAGATGCAGTCGATGCCCGGCGTGGACTACGAGTCGATGCTCTCCGAGCTGGGCAAGTTCGGGGCGTCCTTCATCCTCGCCACCCAGAGCCTCGCCAAGCTCGACGACCTCTCCCGCACCATGCGGGATACCCTCCTTGCCAACGTGGGTTGCCTGGCCGTCTTCCAGGTGGCCGGGAACGACGCAAGGCAGCTGGTGTGGGAGCTGGGCAAGGAGCGGGTGACCGAGGACGACATCACGTCGCTGCCGGTCCACCACTGCTACGTCCGCGCCACCGTGGGAAAGGAGCGGATGCCCGCCTTCTCGATGATGGTGCGCAAGCCGGAGGAGGGCGACCCCGGCGTCGCCGACCGCATCCGCGCCGCTGCCTCCAGGTACACCCTGACGGCCCACGACATCTCGGACGCCGACGCCGACGCTCAGAAGAAGGTGAAGGACTTCCGGGACAAGGCCGACGCCATGGAGAAGGGCGAGCAGGCGGAGGGGCAGGCCCCGCCGCAGGACCCGGAGCGCAGGAATCAGGTCAGCAAGCGGAACCGCGCCGCCGCCGAGGAGAACACGGAAGAGGAGGCGAAGGAATGAAGCCCGGCGGATGTGAAGAGGAGCTGCTCCGCGCCCTGGCAGAGATGCCCTTCCTCGACCGCCTGGAGATGGTCGCCGTCTCCGGCTGGTCCAGGGGAGCGGTCTACGAGGCCGTCGAGAAGCTGGAGAGCGGCGGCTACGCCGCATCGGTCCCCCACGCCACCGACCTCGTGCCCCCGACGCGAAGGTTCCACCTCACCGCCGACGGGCTTGAACGCCTGGCCGGGGAGGAGAACGCGACCCCCGACGAGCTGGTCCGCGACCGGCCCGTCTCCGCCGCGTGGCGGCGCATCCTGATGGAGCGGCTCGACGCCCTCGCCGTCATCTACCGGCTGGCCGCCGCCGTCTCCGGCGTCGCCTACCCCATAGGCTTCCGGTGGTTCCGGGCCAGCCCCCTGGACGCCTCCCTCGCCCTTCCCGACGGGCGCACCGTCGGCGTCGTACGCCGGGGCCTCACCTCCGACAGGTCGGCCTTCTCCAACCGGATGCGGAGGCTGCGCGACGGCCCGCTCCCCGGAGCCGTCCTCGTGCTCATGCCCGACGAGGTGGGGCTGAGACACGCCCGCAGGATGCTCACCGGCGCTCCGGTTCCCTGCTTCCTGGCCCTGGAGCGGGAGGCGGTCGCGGCAGGTCCCGGCGACCCGGTGTGGAGCCCGCCCGCCGTCCACGCCGCCATCGACCTGCGCTCGGTCCTCGACCGGGCGGAGCCGGGGGGCACGCTTCCCGCGGAGCCCGAGCCGTCCCAGGCGTCGGCGCCCGCCGACCTCGCCGTCGAGGGTCCGGGCTGGAACGTCCCCGACCATATGCTGCCCTGCTTTCTGAAGCCCGCCGAGAAGCGCGCCCTCGACCTTCTCTCCGACTGGCCCTGGATCGTCCTCAAGGACCTGGCCGGACTGCTGGGCGTCTCGGCTCCGAGAGCGTCCCAGCTGATCAACCCCCTGGAGGGCTTCGGCCTGGCGACCCGCCTTCCCGGCGCGGGCGGACGCCTGACCCTCACCGACCGGGGGCTGGCGGTGCTGGCCCGCAGGGACCGCACCTCCGTCGCCGTCGCCAGGAAGCGGTGGAGCGTCGCTCCCCTGGTCCCGAAGGACCCCTTCGACTGGCGCAACGTGTCGGGCGGCAGGAGCAGGCAGCTGCTCAGGAACGTCGAGCACACCGCAGCCGTCCACGGCTTCGTCGCCGCCCTGGCGAGGCAGGCGGGCTTCCTGGGCTCGGAGATAGCCCAGCTCGACCCGCCCCGGAGGGCCTCCCGCTACTTCCGGCACGAGGGCGGGATGCGCTCCATACACCCCGACGCCTTCGGCGTCCTGCGCAAGGACGAGACGGCCTGGCCCTTCTTCCTGGAGTGGGAGCGAAGGGCCGTGCGCCCCTCAACCATGTCGGAGCGCCTCGCGCCCTACCTGCGCTACTACTCGTCCCACAGGCCCACCGACGACCACGGCGTCCGGCCCGACGTCCTGGTCGTCTTCGAAGACGACATCGCGGCCACCCACTTCCTGCGCGTGGCGCGGGAGGAGATGGGGGCGAGGGGGGTGACGGTCCCCCTGTGGGTCTCCCACGGGGCCGCCATAAGCGAGCTGGGGCCGCTGGGACGCGCCTGGCGCACCCCCGGCGACTGGCAGTCGCCCCAGGCGCTGCCGCCTCAATGAACGACAACCAACGGACGGGAGGGGAGCCTCTGCGCCGCTCCCCTCCCGATAGGAGAACGAGAAGCCATGCGCCCACACACCGGCGATTCGAGCGGCCCCCGAAGGCGTCGCGGACGGACCGTCGTCCGGCTTGACACGGCGGCCGTCTGGGAGCGGCTGGCTCTGCTCAACCGCTCCCAGAACTGGCTCGCCAGGGAGATCGGGGTCAGCTCCGGTTACGTCTCCAAGCTGGTCAACGAAGGGCGAGCGCCCTCGGGACGCATCCGCGAACGGATGCAGAAGGCCCTCGGCGTGAACGACTTTCACCAGATATTCAGATTGGAGGTAACAGATGACGAACCATAACGCTGAACCCCGTTTCGACGGGACCGACCGGACCACCGGACACGGACGGATGCTGCCCTACCAGAGCGGCGTGCTGTCCGCAGACTTCAAGGACCGCCTGGAGAGCCTCAAGGAGGCCAGCGGCCTCACCTGGAGCGCCTTCTCCCAGACCATCGGCGTGGACCGCAAGCAGGTGCGCCGCTGGCGCAGGAAGGGCGTCGAGCCCTCCGGGGGAGCCATGGAGTCCCTCTACCGCTTCGCGGGCCGGTTTCCCGGAGGACTGGACATCCTCATGGGCGACGGCTTCCAGATGAACCTCTGGGAGACGGACGACCAGGATGAGACGGAGGACGACGAGGACCAGGAGGAAGAGGAGAGCTAGACCCGGCCCAAAGGGTCGCCGGCATTCGCCCGGTCCGTCCGACGCCGGCGGCCCATTCACCAGACCTGTAGCGATATGAAAGACGACAAGAAACAGAAGAGACGGGGGAAGCCGGAGGCGGACCCCGAGGAGATCGGCGTGGTCAGGGTCTTCTCCAACCCTGGACCCGACGCCGAGGAACGGCTGCGCCGCCTCATGGCTCTGATGGTCAAGTACGCCACCAGCAACGGGCAGGCCGAGCCGGAGGGGGACGACGCCGTGCATGAGGATGACCACGCCGAGGGAGACGGCTGATGCACGCCCCTCCAACGCTCACCGTCATCAGCCTGGGGGCCTTCGGCCGCACCCCGGACTGCGCCATCTTCCCCGACACCCGCTGGGAGCCGTACCAGGACAGCTGGCCCGCGATGACCCTCGCAATTTCTCTTACGTGCCAGAGCTATCCGGAGAGAATGAACAATGACCGACGCACTACCGGACGGGTGACGAGCTTTGACGTTGGCCTGCCCATCGCGGTATGATGGTGGGTAGAAGTTGGCCCGGCGATGCGACAAACATCCCGGGCCGTGGCGCCACCTGCGGATACAGGTGATGCGAATAGATTGTACTACTCGCAGACCCGCTCCCGACAGGAGGCGGGTCTTTTTGATTTTGGAGAATGTGGAAAGGAGGAGCGATGGCTAAGACCACCTATAAAAAGACGGAGGGGAACCGGGCGGCCATCTACGCCCGCGTATCGGACAAGAGCCAGGACGGGGAGGACAAGACCTCCATCTCCGAGCAGACGGGCGAGATGGAAGCCTACTGCGAGAGCAAAGGGCTGACCATCACCGTCCGCTACCAGGAGGTGGGCAGGGGCTGGTCCAAGAAGCGCCCCGAGTTCCAAAGGATGCTGGCCGACGCCAGGAAGGGACGCTTCGACACCATCGTGTGCTGGAAGTCTGACCGGCTCAGCCGGGGCATGTACCCCGCAGCCGCCCTCATGGAGGTCGTCGAGGCCCACCAGATTCGGCTGGAAGCCGTCATGGACGCCATCGACATGAAGACCTTCGGACTCATGGCGGCCATCGGCAAGATAGAGCTGGACAACTTCCGGGAGCGGTCCACTCTGGGCAAGCGTGGGACGGCCAAGCAGGGACGGGTGCCCACCGGCGGCCTCCCCTACGGCTACCGCATCGGAGACGACGGCAGGCCCGAGGTGGTTGAGGAGCAGGCGGAGGTCGTCCGCCGCATCTTCGACATGTACGTCAATGAGGGGATAGGGTCCCCCTCGATTGCCGTGCGGCTGACCGACGAGGGAATCCCCACCCAGACCGGCAAGCTGCTGTGGCGTCAGTCCTACATCCATTACGTTCTGGCGAATGCCACCTACACGGGCACGTGGGTCTACGGAAAGGAGCGTCACATCTCCACCGAGGACGGGACGAAATCCTACGACCAGCCGAGGGAGACCTGGATAGAGGTCCCGGTCCCGCCGCTGGTGGACGAAGAGACCTGGGAACGGGCGCAGAAGCTGAAGAAGCAGCGGAGCAGGGGGGCCAAGAGGAACACGAAGGTACTCTACCTGTTGCAGCACCTGCTGAAATGTGGCGAGTGCGGCCACAACTTCCATGCGAAGTCCACCTGGAGGACCACCAACGTTCGCAACGGCAAGAAGTACCGCTACGACCTTCCCACTCCTCGCCGGTACTACAAGTGCAACGGAATGCAGAGCCTGCGCCTGCGCTGCCGGGAGCGGCACTACATCCGGGCTGAGCGGTTGGAGGAGCCGATATGGAGCGAGGTCAAGCGGGTGCTTCAGAACCCCGACCTGATCGTCGCCGGTATCGACACTCTCAATTCCCAGGAGGGCGGCGGGTTGGAGAAGGAGATCGCCCAGGCCGAGCGAGACCTGCGGAGCATCCAGATGGAAGAGGACCGCGCCATTAGGCTGTTCGTATCAGGGAAGATCACCGAGCCCCAGCTCGACCATCAGCGCAGGTTCATCACCGAGCGGCTTGAGAGCGCCAGGGCGAAGCTAGACGATTACCGGGCACGGGAGGCGAGCGGAACTGAGAAGCGGCGGCTGATGGAGACTGTCCTGACGTGGGCGAGGAACGTCGGCCAGGGCCTGGACGAGCTGACCGATGAGCAGCGCAAGGAGATTCTCCAGATGGTTTTGGAGCAGGTCGTCATCGACAGGGACAACAACGTGGACATCACGCTGGCTATACCCATCGACGATGATTCCTCAGACCCTGATTCGCCCGAACCCGATTCCCCTGAGCCTGATTACGTCGCAGTTGCGTCTAACACATCCTTGTCTGGAAGTTCAGCCGCTTCACCCGCAAGCGCGAGCACGCCGTCGCCTTCAAGTCCATGCTCAGGCGTAAGGGCGTCCGCGTCGTCTCCATCACCGAGCACGCCGACGACACACCCACCGGCAAGCTGATGGAGGCCATCATCGAGAGCGTGGACGAGTTCTACAGCGAGAATCTGATGCCGATGGTTCAATCGAGACAAAATCCTCGGTTGGCACAGCCAGCGTGATCTCGACGTTGTTGTCGCGGTCGATGGTCACCCCGTCGAGAAGAAGCTCCAACACCTCGCGGCGTCCGTCGTCGGACAGGTCGTCCAGCCTGTCGCCCATCATCTCGGCCCAGGTGACGATGTTTGCCATCAGGATGCGCTTCTCGGCCAGCGCCGTCTGCTGAGAGCGGTACTCGTCCAGTCTGGCCCTTAGCGTCTCCAGCCGCTCCGTGATGAACCTGCGCTGACGGTCCAGCTGGTCTTCGGTGATCTTCCCCGACACGTAGAGCCTGATGGCCCGGTCCTCCTCCATCTGGACTTTCTGGAGGTCTCGCTCCGCCAGAGCGATCTCCTCGGCCAACCCTCCCCCGTCTTCCTGGGCGTTAAGGGCCTCAATGCCGGCGACGATCAGGCCGGGATTCTCCAGGGCATTCTTGACCTGGTTCCAGACGAGGCTCTCCAGTCGCTCGGCCCGGATCATCGGCTTCGCCCGGCACTGTAGGCGCATCTGCTGATAGCCGTAGCACCTGTAGTACCGGCGGGGAGGGTCCAACTCATACTTGTAGAGCTTGCCGTTGCGCTTGACTTCCTTCTTCGTATTCGCCGATCCGCCCATGAGGAACCCGCACTCGGCGCACCTCATCATGTGCTGCAACAGGTAGAACACCTTGGTGTTGCGCTTGGCTCTGGTCCAGCGCTGCCTGCGGAGAACCCTGGCTCGCTCCCAGGTATCCTCATCCACGAGAGGGGGGAACGGGACCGCTATCCATTCTTCCTCCGGCTGCTCGTAGACCTGGATTCCCTCCTCGGTGGAGACATAGCGCGCCTTGCCGTACCACCAGGTGCCCTTGTAGGTCTCGTTGCTGAGTATGCGATGGACCGTACCGTCGTACCACCGCTTTCCCTCCTTCGCCAACGGCACGCCGTCGGAGTTCAGCTGCCGGGTGATGGCGGGCGCTCCCTTCCCATCCCGGACGTACGTCCTGTAGACGCGGCGCACCACCTCGGCCTCGGCTTCTACGACCTCCGGCCTGCCGTCTTCTCCAATCTGGTAGCCGTAGGGGATGTTGCTGATGGGGATGCGGCCCTGCTTGGCGGTACCGCGCTTGCCCATGGACGACCGCTCCCTGAAGTTGTCCAACTCTATCTTGCCGACTGCGGCCATGAGACCGAAGGTCTTCAGGTCGATGGCGTCCATGACGGCTTGGAGATTGATGCGGTGGGCCTCGACCACCTCCATGAGGGCGGCCGCGGGGTACATGCCCCGGCTGAGCCGGTCTGACTTCCAGCAGACGATGGTGTCGAAGCGTCCCTGCCTGGCGTCGGCGAGCATCCTCTGGAACTCGGGGCGTTTCTTCGACCATCCTCTGCCCACCTCCTGGTAGCGGGCGACGATGGTCAGCCCCCTGCGCTTGCAGTGGGTCTCCATGTCGGAGATCTGCTCGGAGATGGAGGTCTTGTCCTCGGCGTCCTGGCTCTTGTCTGAGACGCGTGCGTAGATGGCCGCTCGATCCGGTTCCGTCTTCCTATTGGTTCTTCTCGCCATGATTGCCTCCTCTCGTGTCCCTTGAAATGAAGAAGACCCGCCTCCTGTCGAGAGCGGGTCTGCGAGTAGTACAATCTATTCGCATCGCCTGGCTTCAACAGGTGGCGCCACGGCCCGGGATGTTTGCAGCATCGCCGGGCCAACTTTCTACCCACCATTTTACCCCGCTGGACAGGGGGCGTCAAAGGGCGTCTCCGCCGTCCTCCATCGCCTGCCTCGTCCGGTCAAGCTCCGCCGCCAGGACCGTTTCGTCGGGCAGGGTGATGCGGTACTCCGCAGCCATCACCTTGTTTGGCAGCCCCTCAAGGGCATACTGGGCCAGGGCCTCGTCCTTCTCCGAGCATAGAATCAGTCCGACGGGCGGGTTCTCGCCCTCCCTTACCCAGTGTTCCCGCGCATAGTTCAGGTAGAAGTGCATCTGCCCGGCGTCGGCGTGGGTGAAGCTGCCGATCTTCAGGTCGATGACCACCAGACATCTCAGGCTCCGGTGAAAGAACAGCAGGTCAACCCGGTACCACTGGCTGCCGACGCGCAGCCGCCTCTGCCTTCCCAAGAAGCAGAAGTCGTCTCCCAGCTCTAGGAGGAATGACTCCAGGTGGCGGATGAGAGTCTCCTCAAGGTCGCTCTCGGAGTACTCGTCCTTGAGGTCGAGGAACTCCAGAACGAACGGGTCCTTGATCTGTTCTCCGGGAAGTGCAAGGTCTTCGGGGCGCTCCCTCTGCCCGCTCGTCAGCATTGCGGCCCTGCTCTTCGAGAGCGCCGTGCGCTCGTAGAACTGGGAGCCGATCTGCCGGTCGAGCTGGCGGACCGACCACCCTCCTCGAAGCGCCTCGGTCTCGTAGAACTCGCGGGCGCTCTCGCTCCTGACCGACAGAAGCCGCACGTAGGCTGACCAGGGTAGTGGGAAGGCCGCGAGAAGGTCGTCGAAGCCCACTTCGATGGAGACGGCTTGTGAATTGCCAGACGGCGTCTGTCGAATCTGCCGTCGAAGGGGTGGAGGCAATTTGCCAGACAGTGTCTGGCGAATCTTCTCGATTGGGTATGAGAGGTAGAACAGGCGCATGTTCTGGACGTTCTGACGGGAGAAGCCGCGTTCGAACCGTCCGGTCAAGTCCTCCGCCAGTCTCTCGATGAGCGCGGCTCCGTACTCGGCCCGCTCCTCGCCCGACTGCTCGAACTCGACGATGCGGCGTCCGATGAGCCAGTACGCGGCGGTCATGGCGGCGTTCACCGAGCGGACTGCCGATTCCCTGGCCGCGTCGATGATCTTCGACACGTCCCCGAAGACGGCCTGGTAGGGGACGTTGCGCTCGCCGAGTGCGCCTTCGCTCGCCGGGAGCGGCGCAGATGCGGGTTGGACACTCCGGCCCAGGCTGTCGTCGGTGGGGAACGATTCCGGCTGCATTAGGCTTCCGCCTCGATGTCGTCGCCAGCGAGATCCGCGTCTGGGAGGGAATCCTTCTCGGACGGAGCCTGCCTCTCCCTGGCTGCGTGTTCGAGCAGCAGGGTGAAGAGGCGGCGCAGCCGGTCCTCCGCGTCGGGGGCGGGCCTGGAGATGATCCTGACCACCCCGAACTCGGAGGCGTCCTCTTCGGGCATCCGTCGCCCGTTCTGTCTGCTCTTTTCCTTCATATCTCTCTTCGCCGGGCGGGCGTGAGCACGCGTCCGGCTGTCACTGCCGGTTTGCCTGCCGCCGAGTCTGAGGGGTCGTGGGGCGGGACACCATGCCGTATATGGGAGGACGCGCGAGTCCTCCCTTTTGGGGCATGGGAGGAAATGGGCCGGATGTGGTGTCATACCCGTGTACAGGGATTTGCGTCAGTTCCCGAAATACAAGTCGGGGGCTGTTTTGAACCTGAAAGTGGCGAGAAAAGAGGGAAGTCGGGGCCGTCTTAGCGAGCAATTTGTGAATGGGCTGGTTCCGAAAAATGGTACGCAGTTCCAAAAAGGGAAGTTGGGGGTTGGGGCTACATCGGAGCGAGCAATTGGACGTGGAGGCTGGAATCGGGGGTGTGCAACTCCCTATAGGACAGCCCTCTACAGGACATGGGGCCACGGGAATCAGCCTTCTGGCCTTTGCCCGGCTCTGCCAAGGGTCCGTCTGACGGTCGATGGAACTCCCACGTCTTTCCCTCCTCGTCGATGGGGTCGTCTGTCTCCCACCGAGTCTGAGGAGTCGAGACGCGCTTAGGAATGGTGAGCGAGGAGGGCCTTTCGGCGTGCCCGGGCTCGCGCAGAGTCCCCCCTTGCAGGGCCTGATAAATGGAGGGCCGGTTGTGGTGTGATACCCGTGTACAGGGATTTGAGTCCGGTGGACGGGTTGTAATCGAGGTCGTGGGCAAGCTGGCGTAGGCGTGGAACGCCCCCCTACAGGAGGTAGCCTGCGAGCACTTTGTCTCCGGGGTTCCTTCCACGACGGTTGGACAACGCCCCCTGTGAAAGTTGCGGAAGTGCAATCGGGAAAAGCGGATGTGGGGGGACAGCGCCCCCTACGGAAGTTGTAGAAGTGCAATCGAGGAGGCCAGGGCGATGAACGGAGCGGAGTTGTACCCGGAATCGAGCCGGAGCCTGGAAAGCCTGCGGCAGATGCGGCTGTTGGCGCTGCTGCGAGACATGGTCGACGACGGGGGCAGGGTGAAGGCGGCGAAGGCGCTGGGCGTCAACTACCGAACCGTGTCGAAGGCGGTCAGGTCAGGCACGTTGACCGACCGCATGGCAGACGCATTGGAGCGGCACCTGCTGCTGGGGGGCGGCTCGGCTGCCGCCCAGCAGCGAGATCGGGTCGATGCGTTGGTGGAGCGGGTGTCTGCTTTGGAGCGGGAGCTGCGCGGCGGACTCGAAGCCGTCGTGGGAGAGGTCAAGGCGCTCAGGGAGGAACACGCAAGGTCGATGCGGCACGTGGAGCGGCGGCTGGTGCGGTTGGAGGCGGGAAGGAGCGGGGCTGAGACGCCCTCTCCGACCGGAGCAGAGACTGAGCCGACGAAGCGAAGGTACGTTCGCCCAAGGACGTATCCCCAGCTGGTGACCCCGGAGGCCGAACCCGACGAGGACCTGGTGTACGGCGATGCGACGCCGGTGATCGTCGAGTGGAGGAGGGTGCGGGCGGAGCGCAACCGGGCGCTGCTGCGTCGGTGGCTGCGGCGCGTCTTCACCTGCGGACTCTGGCGAAACTAGGCCCGGGCCGCTGGCTGCGAAATAGGAGCTAAGTCGGAGCGAGCAATTTGGGCGTAGGGGGCCGATTTGCCCGTCCGGGGCCTTCCATTCGCTCGGTTGTTCGGGCGATAATTGACTCAGTTTCTGGCTTTTCCAGCGTTTCGTGCCTAGAAACCTGGAGGATTCCCGTCCCCCGAATCCGGGACCGGCTGCATAGGATCGAGCCTTGCTCTCCGAACAGCCGCCCAGGGGTCGAACCGGAAGGATTGAGCCTCGCTCTCCCGATGGCCGCCCCGGAGGACACATTCGCAGCGGTTGGAGCGTCTCTCGCTTCGGCCCCTCGGACACCCTGGTTGGAGTGCGCCCTGCACACTGGCCGGTTCCTCACGTCTGCGGCATGGTTCCTGTGGAACTGACCGCAGCTTCACCACGCGCCGGTCTGCGATTGCGTTGTAGGCTGGCCGCTTCCCCCTGACGCAGCATTCCAGGACGTTACCGACGTAGCTCCCTGGGTCTCGCTGCGTCGCTCGCCGGGCCGTCCTGTGGTTGATCTGCAGGCTGGTCGGTTCTCCCCCACTTCATCGCAGCTCCCCCTGAGTCCGTTCCCTGTGATGTGACCCTGGGCCGAGCCGCGTCTTTTTCACCCCCCACGTAGCAGCAGCTCCCCCTGAGTCGGTTCCTCTGAGTTGACCCTGGGCCGAGCTGCGTCTTCTTCACCCCGGCGTCTCCCCCGTTCGACTCGTTGTCGGGCTGCGGGCGTCGTCGGAACGGCAACACGGATTCATGGAGTCAACACCAGCAAAGGAGGTAACGACGGTATGGCTACTGAACGGACGGACGGCAACGGCGAAGGCGGTATGGACATGACGGAGCAGTACACGGGACCGAGCGCGAAGCGGATCGCAGACCTGCTCTCGCGCCGGGTCAGCTTCGAGCGGGGCTGGTTCTGGACGACGACGGCCATCTGCCACGGCGGTCGCTCGGACGGGCTGGCGTTCAGGCAGAGGCCGGACGGCGAGGGCATCGACGTGAGGTGCCACACCGGGGGCTGCTCACGCGGCGTGGTGATAACGCACCTGGAGGCTGCCATCGGGCTACCCATCTGGACGGCCTACGCGCCGGTGAGCGAAGCGGCGGTCAAGGCCCCGGAGAAGCGGCCGTGGTGGAAGCGGAAGCGAGTCGTTGTAGCCGGGGTGGTCGCCCTGGTCGTTGCGGCGCCGCTCATCACCGGCGACGTGGAGGTCTTCGGGCTGAACCTCGTTGGGCTGGGCATCGGGGCGTTGCTGCTCAGGCGGTTCCTCGCGCGGCGCACGGTGCGGAGGCTCAGACGCTGACAAGAGGGGGCCGCTGCTCTCTGATACCCATCCCAACACGCAAGGGTCGTCTCCAGCCGGGGGCGGCCCTTCTTCTTTGCCCGAAGGGGGCAAGCAACAAGGCAACACAACATGAAGGAGGTCGTGATGACAACGGCAACATTGGCAACTGGCAATCGGACGATGACGGAAGCTCGGCCCCGGCGCAGCCTTGAAGAGCTGGTCGACCGGGTGATGGCGGCGCTGTTCTCGGAGGAGCCGGAGACGGCACCGGCGACGGAGGCAGCGAGCGTGGCCAAGAGCGTCCACGAGGCGCGGCGGCTCAGGCAGGCGGGGGACGTGGACGGGGCGCTGGCGGTCCTCGCCGGCATGGACACGACGAAGGCTGAGGCGCATCAGGCTCGGTGGGCCTATGCCGAGTGGACTGACCTGGTGAAGCGGCGGTTCGGGGACCGGGACGTCCTGGTCTACAGCCAGGGCGCGGGACAGGCCGCCGCCCTGGTGCCCACCGGAAACGGCGGGACGCTGGAGGTCGCGGCGGTCCTGGGGATGTGGTGGCGGCCCGGCAAGGTCGTCTCGGGGCGCAGCCTCCGGGGGCTCCGGCCCTTGGCGAAGGCTTGCCCTCGGCCCTGACCGGAGAGTGGTCCTGCGCTGGCGTAGCCCAAGCAACGGTTGACGACTCGTGAGGCAAACGGGGCGCCTCAGTGCCCTGCTTGGACCCTGGGTCGTCGCCTTCTTGCGACTGCTTGCACGGGCGCTCCGTTCCACCAGGCAACGCCCCGCACGGGGGGCGCTGCCTCCTCCGCCCGCTCCCCTGCGGGCTTCCATCCCACTTCCCCCAACCCCACACGCATCGCACAGGTCTTCTCCCCGACTCTGGTTGGGGGTGGGACCTGTGCCCTATGCACGACGGAGCCTGCCCCGGACTTGATTCCGGGGGCTTGCCCCGCACACGGCCTTCCACAGAGGCCGCACCGGCCATTCGCCACGGCAACAACGCCACGCAAGGAGACAGTCCCGACCATCGGGACACGGATTCGAGCGGGACTGTCTCCGACAAGGGGGCGGTCCCGCTTCTTCATTACAGGAGGAAGCGACATGACGACTACGAGCATTGAGAGGACCGAGAGCGAGATCAGGGCCGCGGCCAGGCGGCGGGGGCTCACCATGAAGGAGCTTGCGGCCATGATGGGCGTGAGCGCGGGCTACCTCTCGCAGATTGCGAACGGGGGCAGGCCGTGGACGCCGAAGATGCGGGAGAAGGTCGCGGCGGCGCTGGGAGAGGTCCCCGGACAGGGAACCGTCTACCGCCAGGGCGGCGTGGTGACCGGGGAGAGCAGCTTCATCAGGGAGCGCGCACGCACGCTGGGCATGACCATGCAGGACCTGGCCGACCGCGTGGGGGTGTCCTACAGCTACATGACCCAGGTGGCCCGGGGCCGCCAGAGCATGGGCGTGAAGGTCCAGGCCAGGGTGGAGTTGGCGCTGAATGCCCCGGCGAAGGTCGCTCCCGCACGGTGCGCCAACCGCCAGGGATGCGTAGTGAGCGGCGAGAGCAGCTACATCCGGGAGCGGGCCAGGGAGCTGGGCATGAGCTTGCGGGACCTAGCCGACCGCGTGGGCGTGTCCTACAGCTACATGTCAATGGTGGCGCGGGGTCACAGTAACATGGGCGTGAAGGTCCAGGCCAGGGTGGAGTCGGCGCTGGAGGCTCCGGCGAAGGTCGCTCCCGCGCAGCCAGCCTGCATCGACCGGGAGGCCATGTGGGAGCGGATGAACGCCCACGGCATCAGCCAGAACGAGGCCGCCCGGCGCGCCGGCATCAGCTCCGCCCACCTCTCGCAGATCATGAACGGCAGGAACAGCCCGTCGGCGGTCGTTCTCAGGAAGCTGCACGGTGTGCTGTTCCAGCCGACGAGGGCGGAGCGGGTCATGCCCGCCGAGGTGAAGGTGCTGGGCTGGCGGAAGGGCGAGCGGAGCGGGATGGTCGTTCGCGGCGCCGGTGGCCCTGGGCGCGGCGCCAAGTCCGGCGGCGGCACCGTCAGAGTCGGCGGCCGGGTGCCCTGGGGCGCGAAGGCGGAGTACGCCTACCGCGCGGGGTACGACGGCGCGGGCCGGGTGTCGGTGACGCACGTCGTCGAGCGGGGCTACTCCGCCATGCTGAAGCAGCCGGAGCTGCGTGCTGCCTAGCCCTCTTCTAGCGGGCAGGTAGCCTTGAGAAGCAGCGAGAGGCCGAGTGGTGCAGCCAGGGCCGCTGGGACGTCACTCACAAAGGGGAGGGTCATCGCTAGGAATGGAATGCGATGACCCTCCCCCCAACAGATTTATGTATGGTGGCCCTTTTTGTTGCTTTTTTTCTATGGGATATTGAAGCTATTTCTGTGTATGCTCTATAATTGCGGTGGTAGGACTCTCTCGGAAGGAGCAAATCATGGAAGTCAAGAAGAAGAGGCTCACATTGGATTTGGAGCCAACCTTTCAGCGCAGGCTGAAGGTGGTTGCCGCCCTCAAGGGAGTGACCATGCGCCATTACTGCTATACAGCCATAGACAAAGAGTTGGCGCAAGACGAGACACAAGGCTTCGGCAGTTCCGTGTCCAGTTGGTCTGACGCCGAGCGGTTCGAGGAACTCCAGAAGAAGTACTTCGGTGACAGCGTGCTCCCTGGCAGCGGCGCCGAGTTCATTCGGGAAGCGCGGGAGGCTAGGGACGCCCAGTTGGAGGGGATAGCTTGAGCGGCTTCGTGGTTGTAGACGCCAGCCTTGCCTTCAAGTGGTTGGTGAGGGAGGAGCACACCGACAAGGCTCTGGCGATTCTTCGGGTGTGGCATAACGAGGAGATTACGCCGGCCGCGCCCCATCTGCTGCCGTTCGAGGTATCCAACGCGCTTCACAAGAGAGTGAACCGAGGCGAACTGAGCGTTGAGGCGGCGGTTGACCTTATCGGAAACCTGCTCACCTCTCAGATTGAGTTGCATCAGCCGTGGAATCTCCACGGAAAGGCGTTGGAGATAGCAAGTCGATTTGGTCAGGGCGCCGCCTACGACGCCCACTATCTGGCGCTTGCCGAGAACCTCGGTTGCGAGCTGTGGACCGCTGACGAGAAGTTCCATCAGTCTGTAGGGCAGGAGATGGGTCACGTGCGTTGGATAGGAGAATTCGTTGTGCCGGAATAGTGGTGCGGAAACTGCCGCTCGTCTCATAGATTCCAATTTGAGAGGGAGACTCAGATCACGGAGGGGGCTTGCGTGGCAGCACAGATAGACTACAACGACCCCCGGTACGCCCAGGCCGCCGCAGAGATTCTGCGGCGGCACGAAAATGGCGAGCCCGAGGCGAATATCACCAGTGCAGTGCGCGATTTCCTCATCGTCACGGGGCTCGTGATGCCCGATGAGATCGTTGAGGAGAACCCGCCCGCACAGGGCTCGCGCCGCGCCGTGGACCTCGCCGCCCTCGACACCTTCATAGAGTTCAAGCGCAGGATCGGGACTGCGGGAGGCTTCAATCCCAATCCCGAGTACGTCCAGCAACTCGACGACTACCTGGAGCAGTCAGAGGAGCAGGGCCGTTTGCGCATGGGCATCCTCACCGACGGGAGGCGCTGGCTGCTGCGCTGGCCCAACGCCGGTCCGGTCAAGACGGCCCTGCCTTACGCTTTCACACTGGAGGACGCAGACCGCTGGATCACCCTCTTCGAGTGGCTCCGCGATCATGCTCTCTCCGCAGAGGGAGACAAAGAGCCCTCCCGCGCCGCAATCGCGCAGCACTTCGGCCCAACTGCCCCATCGTATGAGCGGGACATAGTGGCCCTCAAGGCACTCTATGACCAGCACGCCGACGCCAGCACAGTCAGAGTCAAGAGGCAGTTGTGGGAAAACCTGCTCACGGCCGCTTTGGGCGAGATAGCCCGCACTCCCGCTCAACTGGACGACCTGTTCGTCCGCCACACCTACCTGAGCGCTGTCATCGGCATGGTAGTCCAAGCCTCCTTCGGCAGCGATATCAGCAGGCTGGCGGAGACGGATCCCGCCGACCTGCTTCTGGGGCGGGACTTCCGCAACAAAACCGGTCTTCAGGGGGTCGTGGAGTCGGACTTCTTCGCCTGGCCGACCGAGGTGGGCGGGCTGCCGCTGCTGAGGACCCTGGCCCGGCGCATAGCCCGGTTCGACTGGCGACGGGCTCCCACCGACATCGCCGCCATCCTGTACGAGACGGTCATCCCGCCGGAGGAGCGGCGTCAGTTGGGGGAGTACTACACCCCGGACTGGCTGGCGCGGGCCATCGTCCGGGAGGTGGTGACCGATCCCCTCGACCAGTACGTCCTCGATCCGGCCTGCGGCTCCGGGACCTTTGTCGCCGAGGCGGTCGCCCACTTCATCGAGGCGGCCAACAAGACAGCGCTGGACCCGAAGGAGGTGTTGGAGTGGCTGCGCTTCTCTGTCTCGGGCATCGACGTGCACCCGGTGGCGGTGCATCTGGCCCGAGCTGCGTGGGTGCTGGCGGCCCAGCCCGCGATACAGGCGGCAGTGGAGGACGGCTTCGATGCAAACGTTACCGTTCCGGTCTACCTAGGAGACGCGCTCCAGTTCCGATTTCGCGCCGGGGACATGTTCGCCGAGCACAACGTCACGGTCCAGGTGGAGGATGAGGAGAACACAGAGTTGGTGTTTCCCGTGAGTCTGGTGGAACGAGCGGAGACCTTCGACGCGCTGATGAGCGACGTTGCAGAGGCCATCGAGAGGGACGACGACCCTGCCCTCGCTCTGGATGACCACGGGATCGTCGATCCCAGTGAGAGGCAGACCCTGGGGGAGACCATCGCCGCCATGAAGCGGCTTCACTCCGAGGGCCGCAACCACATCTGGGCCTACTACACCCGCAACCTGGTGCGGCCTGTGGCGCTTTCCCGCAGCAAGGTGGACGTAATCGTGGGCAACCCGCCTTGGATCAACTACAACCAGACCGTCAGCACGCTGCGCACGGAGTTGGAGGGTCAGAGCAGGAACCTCTACGGGATATGGGCTGGAGGCCGGTACGCCACCCACCAGGATGTGGCGGGGCTGTTCTTCGCCCGCAGCGTAGACCTGTATCTGAAGGACGGCGGCGTCATCGGCATGGTAATGCCTCACAGCGCCCTCCAGACGGGTCAGTATGCGAAGTGGCGCACCGGTTCATGGCAGACGAAGCCGGTTGGCAGAGGAAGGAACCGCACGGCGGGCCGCGTCTTGGCGGTTGATTTCGGCCACAAGACGGCATGGGACCTGGAGGGGCTAGAGCCAAACACCTTCTTCCCTGTTCCGGCGTCTGTGGTATTTGCCAGGCGCAGCGGCGAGGACGGCAAGGCGAGCCCACTGGCTGGCGAAGTGGAGCGATGGCTTGGCAAGGCGGGGGCGACTGACGTTCGTCGGGCGCAGGTGTCCATCACCGACACCTCCGTTGTCGGAGAGTCGCCCTACGCCGGCCACTCACGCAATGGGGCTACGATCTTCCCTCGGTGCCTGTTCTTCGTGAAAGAGACCGAGAATCCTGCCATCGTGCAGGCCGGACAGACCATGACCGTGAATCCTCGGCGAGGCTCACAGGACAAGGAGCCGTGGAAGAGCCTCGACCTTACCGTCATATCGGAGCAGACGGTTGAGGCCGCCCATGTATTTGATGTTCACTTGGGTGAAACGGTCGTCCCTTACGCTACTCTTGATCCGCTACAGGCTGTCCTGCCCTTGAAACGCGGCGAGCATGAGTTATCCACAAGCGACGACGGCGTGGGCGGCATCCGCTTGGGCGGACTGAGCCAGAGGATGCGCGACCGGTGGCGGACCGTCAGCAGCCTGTGGGAGAAGAACAAGGCGGTGGCCAACAAGATGAGTCTGTTGGAGCAACTGGACTACTACGGCAAGCTGTCGTCTCAGTTGGAATGGCAACAGGACGACAGCGGCAGGCCGGTGCGGGTGCTGTACAACCAATCGGGCGCACCGACGGCCGCAGTGCTCGAAGACGATAGTTCGCTTGTTGACTACACGCTATTCTGGATTGCTTGTAGAAATATCCGAGAAGCCCACTACATCCTCGCCATAATCAATAGCTGGGCACTATATGAGGCAGTATCACCAATGATGGCCAAGGGCCAATTTGGAGCGCGCCACTTGCAGAAGCATCTGTGGAAGCTGTCCATCCCGGAGTTCGACGCAGGGGAGCCACTGCACGTCACAGTGTCGGAGGCCGGGGCAGCGGCAGCAGCTGGAGCGAAGGTGAGGCTGGAAGAGCTACGTGAGCAGCGTGGGACAAGCTGTACCGTCACCGTCGCTCGCCGTGAGATCCGCAAGTGGTTGCAGGAGTCGGAGGAGGGGCGGAAGGTAGAAGCGGCGGTGTCGCGATTGTTGACGGAAGGGACTGATGAGACATCGGACTAGCCAGCAGCTGCATGTTTAAATCACAAGAGGAGCAGAATGAAGCTCAATATGAGGTGGACCCAGTCAGTTGGACAGAATTGTGGCGGAGTTAAGTGAGAGTCCTGGCGCTCCTCTCAGCGGAACCCGAGAACCACGCCTATCAGCTCTAGCAGGTACTCACCTATGTCAGATGAAGTGATGATTATCGCAGATTGGGTGAGCCCCTGCCCCGGCGAGTGGGTCTCCCATACCATGCGCACCTCATGAAGTCCATAGGCGAGTTCAACGAGCGGTCACTGCACCGGTCCTTAAAGGAGCGCTACGCCGTCGTCGGCAGCGCGACTGAACAGGCCATCGAGGGCTTCGTCGTAGACGCAGTCAACGGCGGCCATATCGTCGAGGTTCAGACGGGCAGTTTCTGGCCGCTCAGGAACAAGCTGCAGCGCCTGCTCAATGCGTATTCGGTCACTCTGGTGCATCCAGTCGCCAGGGACCGGTACATCGTCAACGTGGCGGTGGACAGGACCATGCCGGCGACACGGCGCAGGACGCCGCGGCACGGCTCGGTGTTTGACGTCTTCTCGTCGCTGGTCAGCATTCCGGCGATGCTTGCCCATCCCAACCTGACGCTGGACGTCGTGTTGACCGTCGAAGAGGAGCTCCGTGCGCTGAGCGATCGCCCCGGCCGATGGCGCCGCGGTTGGGCACGCGTGGACCGTAGGCTCGTGGATGTTGTGGAGACGCACACCATCGCCTCGATGGGCGACCTGTTCGCCATGATCGACGCCGAGCTACCCGAACTGTTCACGAGCAACGACATCGCGGTGGCGATGAAGTCAGGCCGGAGACTCGGCCAAAAGGCTGCGTATTGCTTTCGCGAGGGCGGCGTTAGCGCGGTCTGCGACAAGGACGGTAACGCCCTCGTGTATCGACGCGTGGGCTGAAGAGGATGCCCATTACGGTCCCGACCGGCGAGGGGATGAGCTACCGGAAGGGCTAGGGGGACGGAGGGAGCGTCTCAAGCGCCTGAAGGAAGCCAAGGAACGTCTGCAGCGGGAGGCTGAAGCAGCAGCCAAGGCTGTCCAAGAGCACGTGGAGCAACGGCGGGCAGAAGAAGAGGCCACAGGCAAAAAGAAGCGGGGGCGAAAGCCCAAGGTGGTAGAGTCACTTCCTACCGAAGAGGCGAAGGCTAATACCACCGACCCGGACAGCCGCATCATGAAGACCAGGCAAGGGTACGTGCAGGGCTACAATGCCCAGGCGGTGGTGAGCGAGGAGCAGATCATAGTAGCCGTTGGAGTGACCCAAGAGGCCAACGATGTGCAGCAACTGGAGCCGATGCTCCAAACCATGGCGCATACGCTGGAGGCAGCTGGCATAGAGGACCGGCCAAAAGCGGGCCTGGCCGATGCCGGGTACTGGAGTGAGGCCAACATCAGGGCTTGCTCCTGGCCAGAGATGCCTGAGCTTCTTATTGCCACCACCAAGGATTGGAAACAGCGGAAGATGCTACGGGAGAAGGGGTGTCCCCGAGGACGTATACCAAAAAGACTGAGCCCGAGGGGCAGGATGGAGCGCAAGCTGCTGACAAAGCGAGGCCGAGCTCTGTACAAGAAGCGGGGTGTACTGGTGGAGCCGGTGTTCGGACAGGTCAAGGAAGGTCAGGGGTTCCGACGGTTTATGAGACGGGGGTTGGGCGCTGCACAGAGTGAGTGGTCGCTGGCAGGGATGACTCATAACTTGCTCAAGCTATGGCGCAGGGGCCAAGCCCCTTGGGGCTGGGCCTAGGCCCCATGGAACTAAGAGAGGCAGACGACCTTTCTGGGGGCCGACAAGCGGCCGGTGGAACTGGACGGGCCGACCTCCCTTGAGGCCCATCGCTCCCACACCTGTGTTAGTCAGCTCCCCCACCGGTCTATGAGACAAACTCAATCCCCAATTTAAAGGCCCGGGTGACCGGGCGCTGTTGGTTGACGAGATGGTGAGCTTTTCATAGAATTACGGGCGTCAAACCATCGAAGCCGATCTGATGGAATGGTAGATGCGGCGAACTCACCGTCCGTTGCCCACGCCTGTGTGGGCAGCGACGCCCCTCCATCGCCAGCTTACGTACGTATTGGGAGTCCCGTCTTTGTCCCGACCCTTACCCCTAACTATCCGCAGGCCGCGTCTCATTGCACGGGTCGCGGGATAGGAGATGGAATTCATGGATATTGAAGCCATCTTCCCTAACGGGTTAGATATTGATGACGCCCTTAAATTGCTGTGGCCTGCAGCGTTCTATATCCTCGGCATGGCTATATATGGCTTCTTTGTTTTCAAGTTCTACCGATTCATTGCCTCCCGGGACATGTTTGAGTTGGACCTGTCCAAGAATGAAGAGTCGCGCTATCCGTGGGTGCGAGACTTCTTCCACCTCGTCTTATACGGCGCGAAGTACATTATTTTGTTTCCGGTGTTCGCCTACTTCTGGTTCGCAGCCCTCACGCTAATCCTGACCCTCCTTTCGAAAGACAGGTCGTTTTCGGACATTTTGCTGATAGCCTTTGCCACCGTCAGCGCCATCCGCTTGGCCGCATACTACAACGAAGAACTGTCCCGGGACATGGCCAAGATACTACCCTTCGCGGTTCTGGCGATCTTCCTAATTGATGCGTCTTTCTTTAAGATTGCCGAGTCCCTGGAGGCGCTGAAGGAGGCCAATGACCACCGAGAGAGCATCTTCTACTACCTGCTGTTTCTCATAGCGGTAGAGTTTGCGTTGCGACTCATCCTGGCGGTCGTTGCGTTCCTCGTGTCGGTGAGAAAGCGCATATCGCAGGAGCCTTTAGCCGACGACAGCGATGGCGCGCCTATGCCTCCGCCAGGAGAAGAGCCATCGCAAGAAGATGGAGATGTGGGCGCTGACGTAGGCAGCGCTGGAGCCCCACCGACCACCCAGAGTCCATAGTGCGAGCATCCACTGGAACTTACCCCGAATCCACCGAAGGACACGGATGGACGGCGTGAGGACAGCGGAAGGGGGTGGGTGAGGGAGCTACAGGGGGGTCACGTCCCGTCAAGTGGTGTAAGCCGATATTTCCCAGATGGAATCCAGTGCTTTCATAAACACACCATCCTGAGACAGTCCAGACTATAAGATCGCCTGCTGAAGTTGTCAACTGCCACCAACCGCGCTAATATCACTTCATCTAGAGAAACAGGGTCTCCAAACCACTGGGAAAGGCTCTAAACGGATTATTCAGACCGAACCTCACGCTGCAAGTCGCGCACCTTGCTCAGGGCAGCCTCGATATGATCACGATTCCCTAACAGACACATGCTCCTATCCAGAATTGAAACGAAGTCTCCCTATCCGCTCCAGCATTTCATCGAACATCTCCCTGGTCACCATCACCTCGGCAAGCTGGAACACAAGCCTCCTCGCATGACGCACCAGTCGCCCGCCTATCTTGATGAGTCTCGTCTGAATACTTGTCAGGGACCAGCTCTTTATCGCTTCTGGCAGAGCCAGCCTTCTGAAGAAGTTGCCCAGATTGTATGCCAGGATGAATAGCCACAGCCTCACCTGATTAGCCACGAACTTATGGCACGAGAGCCGAGTCCAATTGAGGGCGTATTTCCCCTCTTTAATCCACTGCTCTGCTGTGCCTCTGCCATTGTAGAAGCTGACTAGTCCCTTCGTTGGATAGCTCAGGTTGGTTACGATGAAGCCTACTCTTGGGAACAGTTCTCCCTGATGCCACTCCACCTTGGCCACTACTCTTCGAGGAACATTCCAACTCTGGGCCTGATAAACGAAGTCGTGATACGAGACGATGGGCTTTTGAGAGGGCCACTCGGTAGGCCGTACCAACAGGTGAGCTATTTCCTTCTGAAGCACTTCGTTCGCCGGAAGCCTTATGGCGTAGCCGATATGCCTTGTCTCCAGGTACTCGTAAATCTCAGGCTTGGCAAAAGCAGCGTCTGCTCGAAACAGCAGCCTCACCGCCAGCTTCAGGTAGCGCTCGACGATGGGATTGATGAACTCCTTCCAGCCATCGGCGCTGTGGACGTTGCCTGGTCTGAGAACCGCCCCTTCGCAATCTCCAAACTGGTTGAAGCAGAACAAGGGGTGATAGCACATGCATCCAAAGTGGCCGTTGTAGGCTGCTTCCTCCTGCTCGCCATGCACCGGACTCTCCGAACTGTCGATGTCCAGGATGATACGCCTGTGTACGGTCTTGGCTAATGCACGTTTTATCCATTCGACATTCAGCCGCTCAATGCCCTTGAGGTTTTCCTTTTGTGTCAGCAACTCCGTCTCGAACCTACCCATCTCGCTGGTGCTGGCCGCGTTCCTGTCAGGGCCTTTCCAGCCTACCACTACTCTCAGGGCTGGGTCTTGGGAAAGGCGGTCGGCATCATTGGTGTCGTCGTATCCAGCGAGGCGGCTGTAGACTGACTGTCTCAGCAGTGGGATTAGCTGATGCAGGATGTTTTTGCCCGTTCGACTCTCTTTGAGGAATTCGTCGGCAGAGTCGGTCAGGCTTAGGGCGTCATCAAGCTCTCTGCACGCCAGCAGTCCTGCGTCTGAGGTGATGGTAGCACCGCGAAACTCCACGCGAACTTTGGAGTCAAAGTCGAGCTTGAGAGGGGTCTTTTCGTCGTCACCCATAAGGTGCCTCCAACACGATTACGTAATCAGAAGCCAGAACCTATATTCATGGGTGTATTATAATGTATAGACTCCCATTATATCCGTTTAGTAATCAGAATATTCATAGTAATCACAGGAACGCCAATCACCACTTGGGTCTATCTGGGAAATCCAGGCTTATATGAAATAAGCCCGCCGCTTCAACCCGAGTTCGCCTCACAACATCCACCAATCGGCTGCAAGCGTGGTATCCTTATACGGCGATGCTTGGCGATGACAAATTCTGTCCCCGCTGCGCCTCCACCCTGGAAGAACGCCACGTCGAGGGTATAAGCAGGCCTGTTTGTTCAGGCTGTAGCCACGTCCATTACTACGACCCAAAGGTCACTGCGGCCGCGGTGGTGGAGCGTGGCGGGAAAGTGCTCATGGTGAGGCGCGCCACCCAGCCCGGCGTCGGCTTGTGGAGCCTACCCGCGGGCTACGTTGACCGGGGAGAGCAAGTGGAGGTCGCGGCACAGAGGGAAGTACTGGAGGAGACTGGGCTGGAAGTTCAGGTCACCGAATTACTGGGAGTATTCTCCGAGCCCAGCCATCCTGTGATTCTCGTGACCTACGACTCCCGAATAACCGGAGGAGACCTCAAAGCCGGCCCGGAGATCTTGGAGTTGGACTTTTTTAGCATTGATGCACTTCCACCCCTCGCTTTTTCCCGGGACATCCATGTGCTGGAGGCGTGGCACGCGCTAAGGGACGGCTACCGGTGAGGGACCGCTGAGCCCCAGGCTGCCAAGCTGACTTTCTCGCGGAAGGAAAGGACATGGGACTCACAGGGTACCTCTCCCCCTAGCTCCAGTAAAGGCAAACTCGTTGGGTTGACAACGCGCCGCCTTCAAAACATAATCAGTGCTCGTGAAACTCGAACCCTCAGAGATTCAAGAGGAGTAGGATGCTCCCCCAGGTTGGATTCATCGGTCTCGGGATCATGGGAAAACCCATGGCCAAGAACCTTCTTAAAGCCGGCTACCCACTGACGGTCTACAACCGAACTGAGGGCCCGATCACCGAGTTGGTCAAGGAGGGGGCCAAGAGAGCTTCCTCCAGTATAGAGGTCGCCGGTAAGACCGATATCATGATCACCATGCTTCCGGACTCGGCCGACTCGGAGAGCGCCATTCTCGGGGACAGCGGAGTGCTGGTGGGGGCCCATGAGGGTTCCGTCATTATCGACATGAGCTCCATCGCACCACTGGTATCTCAGCGCATAGCGGCTGAGGCCGCCAAGCAGAAGGTGGACATGCTGGACGCCCCCGTCAGCGGAGGTGAGCCGGGCGCCATCGCCGGCACGCTGGCTATCATGGTAGGGGGTCGCGACGAGGTCTACGACCGGTGCCTGCCCATCCTGAGTACGCTTGGGAAGAGTGTCGTAAGGATAGGGGAGGTCGGCGCAGGCAACTTAGTCAAGGCAAACCAAATCATAGTGGCAGCGAATATCGAAGCCATCGGTGAAGCGCTTGTTCTGGCCCAAAAGGCAGGCGTTGACACGGGACTGGTGTACCAGGCGATCCGTGGGGGCCTGGCGGGCAGCAACGCCCTGGAGGCCAAGGCCCCTCTGATCATGGACCGGAATTTCGAGCCCGGGTTCCGGATACGCCTGCACCAGAAGGACCTGCACAACGCACTGCTGACTGGGAAAGAGCTGGGAGTGCCCCTGCCGGTCACGAGCCTGGTGCAGCAAATGCTGGGAGCGCTAATCAACAGGGGGCGCGGAGACAAGGACCACTCGGCTATCGTCACCTTCATCGAAGACATGGCCGGCGTAGAGGTAAAAAGGGATAAAGGCCCCGCAGAGACGTACGCCCACACAAGGAGAGCGCATGAAGGTCCACGAGTACCAGGCCAAATCAATATTTGGCCGCTACGGAATCCCCGTACCTAGGGGAGGCGTGGCCTCGACCCCGGCGGAAGCCAGACAGATTGCCGAGGGGCTGGGGGAAAGAGCAGTCGTGAAAGCCCAGGTTCACGCCGGTGGCAGGGGCAAGGGCGGCGGGATCAAGATAGTCCAAAGCGCCAGCGAGGCGGAAGGTGCGGCGGCATCGCTGCTAGGTACCCGCCTGGTGACTCCCCAAACGGGTCCTCAGGGGGTGCCCGTAAGCAAGGTGCTGGTGGAAGAGGCAGCCGACCTACGCGGGGAACTCTATCTTGCGCTGACGGTGGACAGAGTCTTCGGCGGTCCGGTTATGATCGCCAGCGAGTCCGGAGGCATGGAAATTGAGGAGGTAGCCGCCCAGGACCCCGACAGGATTCACAAAGAACCTGTAGACCCGCTGGTGGGGTTCCAGCCGTTCCAGGGCCGCAGGCTGGCCTATGCCCTCAACCTGGAGCCGAAGCTGGCGAGGGCAGCCTCTCAGATAATGATCGACCTGTACAGAATATTCGTTGAGAACGACTGCTCCCTTGTGGAGATAAACCCCCTGGCCGTTACTCTAGACGGCCGGATCATCGCTCTGGATGCCAAGATGAGCTTCGACGACGATGCTCTCTTCCGCCACCCGGAATTACGCGACATGCGCGACCCCGACCAGGATGAGCCCTCCGAAGCGCGCGCCCAGGAGTACGAAGTATCTTATGTAAAGCTCGATGGCTCTGTGGGTTGCCTAGTGAACGGCGCCGGTCTGGCAATGGCGACCATGGATGTGATCAAGTACTCAGGCGCGAGTCCAGCCAACTTCCTGGACGTAGGGGGCACAGCCGACGAGGAGAGGATAGCCCGGGCCTTCGGGATTATGCTCTCGGACTCCCAGGTCAAGCACATCCTTGTGAACGTGTTCGGCGGAATACTGCATTGCGACATCGTTGCGAGGGGGATCGTGAAGGCAGTTGAGGACGCAGGCAGCGCGATACCCTTATTTGTACGCATGCAGGGAACCAATATGGAAGAGGGAAGAGAAATCCTCCAGGCTTCGGCCCTGAACGTGACATTTGCCGACACTCTGGCGGATGTCGCACGGGAGATGAAAAAGGTGGTTGCGGCGTAGTGATGAGGGGCGGCGAATCCAACGATCGGAGTCTTATTTGAGCATACTGGTAAACGAGAACACACGGTTATTGGTGCAAGGAATCACCGGCAGCGAGGGGAGCTTCCACACACGGCAATGCATAGCCTACGGGACCAACGTGGTGGCCGGAGTGACTCCGGGACGGGGAGGTCAGACCTTCGATGACAAGGTGCCCGTCTTCGACTCCGTGAATCAGGCCGTCAGAGAAACCGGCGCCGACACCTCCTTCGTCGTGGTGCCCGCTCCCTTCGCAGCCGACGCCATTCTCGAGGCGGCCGACTCGGGCATAAGCCTCATTGCGTGCATTACCGAGAGGGTACCTGTCATGGACATGGTGGGCCTCCTACCTTACCTCCGGAACAGAGGAGTGCGGCTCATAGGACCCAACTGCCCGGGACTGATATCCCCTGGAGGTCGCTGCAAGATTGGGATTATGCCAGGCCGCATATTCATGCCTGGCCCCGTCGGTGTGGTGTCTCGAAGCGGCACTCTTACCTATGAGTCTGTATCTCAGCTTACGGGACTGGGGATCGGACAGTCTACCTGTGTGGGCATCGGGGGAGATCCACTGATCGGCACTACCTTCGTCGAAGTGTTGCGCCTGTTCAACGAGGACCCCGAAACGGAGATGGTGGTGCTCATCGGTGAGATCGGTGGCACCATGGAGCAGGAGGCGGCCGAGTACATCGGCAAGGAGTTTAAAAAACCCGTCGCCGCGCTTATCGCAGGCGCCACTGCGCCGTCCGGTAAGCGCATGGGCCACGCCGGCGCAATCATCACCGGCGCTTCAGCTACCGCAGAGGCAAAAGTTCAGGCGCTCAGGGATGCCGGCGCCCATATTATCCCGTCTCCCGCAGAAATCGGAGCTACTGCCAGGGTAGCTATTTCTGCCTAGCTTCCTTCCTTGACCGCCGTTACCCTGTGTTCCTATAATTAGCCAGCAGAAGCATTATCAACAAAGGCTGTCCATGGGACCTGTGGTCACACCTGGGACAATCGAGGACCTCCAGCAAGAAGCACTGGCGGAGCTTGACCGGCAAGGAACTCTGGATGCCATCGAGCAATGGCGGGTTTCCTACCTGGGCCGAAAAGGCCGGCTCACCGGCATGCTCCGCACTATCGGGGGCCTTAGCCCGGATCAGCAGCGGATCGTGGGATCCTTCGCCAATCAGAGCAAAGTCCTTCTTGAGGAGCGTCTAGCCCAGCGGGTGCAGGCTCTCAAGGAAGAGGAGATCGGCCGGATAACCGAGGGCGAGCGCATAGACGTTACCCTGCCGGGCCGCCCGGTCGCTGTTGGCCGACTTCATCCCACCACGCAGATCGTGAGAGAAATCTGCGATGCCTTTGTCGCGATGGGCTTCCAAATAGTCGAGGGGCCCGAGGTAGAATGGGACCACTACAACTTCGAGATGCTCAACATCCCGAGGGACCACCCCGCCAGGGACATGTGGAACACCCTATGGATAGACCACAGAAACGAGGACGGCGAACACAACATGCTCCTCAGGACCCATACCTCACCCATGCAGGCCAGGGTAATGGAGCAGACACGTCCTCCCGTCAGGGTCATCGTCCCCGGCAAATGCTATCGCTACGAAGCCACCGATGCAACCCACGAGTGGCACTTTTACCAGGTCGAGGGCTTGGCCGTAGACGACGGGATTACGTTCGCGGACCTCAAGGGCACACTCTACGAGTTCGCCCGCCGGATGTTCGGGCCCGACCGCAAGGTCCGGTTCCGGTGCGACTATTTCCCCTTCGTGGAGCCTGGTGTGGACATGTCCATAGACTGTTTCGCCTGCCAGGGGGGTGGATGCCGCATCTGCAAGCAGACGGGCTGGATCGAGATAATGGGCGCGGGCATGGTGCACCCCAAAGTCCTGGAGGGAGTCGGCTACGACCCAGCGGTTTACACCGGGTTCGCTTTCGGCCTGGGCCCCGAGAGAATAGCCATGCTCAAATACGGAATCGACGACATAAGGCTGTTTTACTCCAATGATCTGCGGTTCCTACGCCAATTCTAGCAAGCTGATGGAACATGGGGTGTGCAGAGGGGCGAAGCCCCTTTGCCGGGAGTCTGAGGGCGTCCCTCAGATATAATTCCCTCTCCTCACTTTCGAGGGAGGGGTCAAAGGGGAAGGCCAAAGGATTCCCACATCCCGCTGGACAACAAAATAATCGTGAGGAGGGGATCGTTCATGAACCAGGAGCTCTTGGACCAACTGCACGGGCACATTTCGGCTAGGAGCCTGCTGTCTCATCCTTTCTACCAAGACTGGAAGGACGGCAAACTTAGCCTGGACGACCTGCGGCTTTACGCGGGTCAGTACTATCACTTCGAGGACAACTTCCCCAGGTTCCTCAGTGCAGTGCATAGCCGCTGTCCCGACCGCCAGGTGCGCCGGGATATTCTGAACAACTTGTGGGACGAGGAGCAGGGGGAGGAGAACCACCGAGCTCTGTGGCTGGACTTCTGTGCCGGGCTGGGCATGACCCGCGAAGAAGCTCAGCTGGCCCCGGTCCATCCAAAGACCCAAGGGCTTCTGGACACCTACGAACAAACTTGTCTTAATGGCTCGTTCCTGGAGGGGCTGTCGGCCATCTACGCTTACGAGTCCCAGGTCCCGGACATCGCCGTAGAGAAGCTGGCCGGCCTGCGGGACCGCTACGGCATAACGGACGAGGCCGCGCTGTCCTTCTTCCAGGTCCACTCACACCTGGACAAGGATCACTCCCAGGTGGAGGCCGAGGCCATCTGCCAGCACGCCAGCACCGCCGACCAGCCGGCTGTCGAGTCCGCCCTCCAAGCGGGCCTGGAGGCGTGGTGGTCCTTCCTGGACGGCGTCAACGAGCTGAGGGCGAAGATATAGGACGTGGGTGATACCCGCTAGGTAAGAAAGTCCCCCGTGGAGATCCGGCAGCGGGGCAGTCGTATACGGATTCGAAAAACTGGCCCGCAGGCCCAGCACAACATCACCATTTCCGCCACAGGACGTTGGCACGGGGCACGTTGAACGATATCTTGAACAAAGTTAGCTCTTGGAACGATCTTTCCAAGGAAGCCCTGATCGACAAGCTACGAGGCCTTTAGATCCATGAAAATCCCCATATCCTGGCTGAAAGACTACGTGGACATCGTGGTACCCGTTGAAGAGCTGGCCCACCGCCTCACGATGGCAGGTACTGAGGTGGGACAGATCGTATCCACCGGGGACTGGAAGAACTGCTTCGTCGGCCTGGTTTCTAAAGTCGAACCCCACCCCAACGCCGACCGCCTGACCTTGTGTACCGTAGACATCGGGGGCGAGCAGATGCAGGTGGTGTGCGGCGCTCCCAACGTCGCCGAGGGCCAAAAGATTGCCTTCGCCAAGGTCGGCGCGGATCTGATCAACACCCACACAGACAAGGTGGAGCCTCTGAAGGCAGCTCGAATTCGTGGCGTGGTATCCGAAGGCATGGTCTGCTCCGAGCGCGAGCTCGGCCTTGGCGACGACCACTCCGGCATCATGGTCCTGTCCGAGGACGCTCCGCTGGGCATCCCCCTTTCCGACTACCTGGGCGACCACATCCTTGACCTGGAGGTTACGCCGAACCGCCCCGACTGCCTCTCCCTGCTAGGGGTAGCCCGAGAGGTGGCCGCGCTGACCGGTGTATCCGTGAGAGAGCCCGATCTCTCCTACCCAGAAGACGGTGACCCAATAGAGAGCCTGGCCTCGGTTGAGATAGCCGACGCCGAGCTTTGCCCCAGGTACACAGCCAGCCTCATACGAGGTGTAAAGATAGGGCCTTCGCCGAGCTGGCTCCAGGACAGATTGATCAAGGCGGGGATGCGGCCTATCAACAACGTGGTGGACGTGACCAACTACGTGATGCTGGAGTGCAACCAGCCGATGCATGCCTTCAACTTCCGGACCCTCAAAGAAGCCAGGATCGTGGTGCGAAGAGCCAGGCCAGGAGAGAAAGTCGTCTCCCTGGACGGGCTTGAGCGGACGCTCTCCCCGTCCATGCTGGTTATAGCCGACGCCGTCGACGCCGTTGCCCTCGGCGGCGTCATCGGCGCGGCCGACTCTGAGGTCACCGAATCCACCACCGACATCCTCCTGGAATCGGCCAACTTCGACCCGGTCAACAACCGCCGGACGGCGCAGGCTCTGCGAATATCGACGGAAGCCTCTGTCCGCTTCGAGAAAGGCCTGCGCCCGGAGCTGCCTCCGATCGCCCTCCGAAGGGCGACTCAGCTCGTCCACGAGATAGCAGGAGGAGTGGTCGCCAAAGGCATTCTCGACGAGTTCCCCGGGAAGGACCGGGCTGCGGCCCCGGTCATCGTTTTGACCATGGCGCGCCTGCAAAAAGTGCTGGGCACGACGACGCCCATTGAACGACTTGAGGAGGTACTCGTGTCCCTTGGGTTTGACTGCGAGGGAATCAACGGTTCCGACCTCAAAGTCACCGTGCCCTACTGGCGCAGCGACGTCAGCATCGAGGACGACCTGATTGAGGAGTTCGCCCGCATCGCCGGATACGACGAGATCCCGACGACAATGCTCTCCACTCCGATACCAGCGCTCGAGCCTCAGCCCAAGCGAGAGCTGAGGGAGCGACTCAGGGACCTGCTGGTCGGATGTGGGCTGCAGGAGGTCATCTCCTACCCTGCGTCGAGTCTGCAAGACCTGACCAGGGTAAAAGCCCTGGAGTACGGCATTATCCCAGTCAAGCTGGCCAACCCTATGAGCGGCCAGCATGAATATATGCGCACCGCGCTTCGCGTCAGTCTCCTGTCCACACTGGTGGCGAATCGCCCGCATCAGCAGGGACCCATCGCCATCTTCGAGACGGGACGGGTCTACATGCCCCGCGAGGGCGACCTGCCAGAGGAAAGGGAGATGGTGGGCGGGATCCTATCCGGCCCCCGCCACGATGCGCACTGGCTTTCCGGCGACGGGCAACTAGGATTCTACGACGCGAAAGGTGTCGTCGAAACCCTCCTAACAGACCTTGGCCTTGCGGCTGACTACCGACCGGCGGACGACCCCGTTCTGCACCCGGGCAAGAGCGCCCGCGTCGTGGTAGGAGAGCGGCCCGTTGGTGTGGTGGGCGAGGTACATCCGGTTGTGTCCGAAAGCTTCGAGCTAGGGAGGGACCCGGTGGCTCTGTTCGAACTGGATATCGAGACTCTCCTCGAAGCCATGCCCAGGCAGGGTCCGCGCTACAGTCCCATCGGCCGATTTCCCAGTGCCATGCGGGACCTTTCCATCGTCGTAGACCTGCGTGTTCCCGCGGCCAAAGTTCACGCCCTGATCGGGTCCCAGCCAATCGTCAGCATGGTTCAGCTCTTCGACTCATACTCGGGAGGGAATATTCCCCCCGGAAAGCATTCCCTGGCCTACCATATCTACTTCCAGTCTCCCAATCGAACCCTGAACGCTGAGGAAGTCAACGAGTCCCTGGATGCCGTCCTACAGTCTCTCAAGCGGGAAGTCGGCGCCGAACTCAGGGGACAAACGAACGAGGGGTAGAGACCCGGTCAGATGGTGACGCAACCTCAGTTAGATCAGTTGGTGCAGGACCTGCGCCCCTACGATCCGGAAAGGATAATCCTCTTCAATCTTGCTAAAACCTCTTCCCAGCGCTAGAGTAAACCCAGGGAGAAACAGGAGATGGCTTCGTCTCACAATCACGGACACGGGCGTGGACACACGCATGCCGACATGCTCAGTGTCGAAGAGGCCTATGATAAGATCATGGCTTACTTCAGCCCGCTGGAGCCCGAAGAGGTCCCCGTCATCCACGCCATGGGACAGGTGCTGGCAGGGGACGTCGTGTCTCAGCTCAACATACCCCCACTGGATAACTCGGCCATGGACGGCTACGCCGTTCGCCACGGCGACATCGCGGGCTCATCTCCAGACACTCCAAAAATCCTTCAGGTGACGAGCCAGGTGGCCGCCGGCCAGGTCGCTACGCGGGAGGTCGAGGACGGTACCGCCATCAGGATTATGACCGGCGCATCGGTGCCCGCGGGCGCCGACACCATCGTGCCCTTCGAGGACACGGACGAGGTAGAGCGAAAGGCAAAGGGGCTGGAGCTTCGAGAGATCGGTATCCGAGAGGAGCCGAAACTCGGCTCCCATGTGCGCCCCGTCGGCCAGGATGTCAAGAAAGGAGATGTGGTACTCAAGAAAGGCGATGTGGTGCGCCCTGCCGAAGTGGGGGTCCTGGCGTCCCTGGGGATGAGGACCGTCAGGGTGATCAGACGTCCCGTGGTGGCCATTCTGGCCACGGGCGATGAGCTGCTGAGGGCGGGAGAGCCCGTCGAGCCGGCCAAGATCTACGACTCCAACAGCTACAGCCTGGCCGCCTCGGTCATCAGGTACGGCGGAATCCCCAAAGTCTTGGGCATCGCCAGAGACAACCTGAAGGATATGAATCGAAAGCTGTCCGAGGCGACCGACTCGGACCTCCTGATCACCTCGGCCGGGGTTTCCAGGGGTGACTATGATATAGTGAAAGATGTATTGATGGAGCGCGGAGAGATCAGTTTCTGGTCTGTGAGGATGAGGCCCGCCAAGCCCCTCGCCTTCGGAGCCATCCGCGGCCCCGGGGGAAGAGTACTCCCTCATCTGGGGTTGCCGGGCAATCCGGTCAGCGCGATGGTCGCCTTCGAGGAGTTCGGCCGGCCGGCGATACTGAGAATGCTGGGCAGGAAACAACTGGTCAAGCCTGAGATAGAGGCCGTATTGGAGGGGCCCATTCATAACTACGATGGGAGGCGGGTTTACGCTCGAGTAGACGTGACCAAGCGAGACGGCACCTACTACGCCAACCCGACCGGACCCCAAGGCTCCAATATATTGACCTCTATGTCCAAAGCCAACGGTCTGGCCATATGCCCCGAGGACGTCCCGGAGATGCAAGCGGAAGAGAAGGTAAGAGTTAAAATGCTGGATTGGAACGAAGAGGTGCAGATTTGACCACACCAGAAGAGATGAAGCTGGAAGAGCCAGAAATTCCCGAAGAGGAGAGTCGTCCCATTGAGGAGAGTCCTACCGTTGAGGAGCCTCCCACCGATTATTTTATCGACTCAGCCAGGGTCGAAGAGCTAAATCGCTCCTTGACGTCGACGCTGCTTGGCCGCCGGTGCCCTTCCTGCAGAGCCGAGCTGGAGGGCAAGTCGGAGATGACACCAGCGAACAAGCAGATAAGGGAGATGGCCAAGTGCTGCGCCAAAAAGGAAGGGTTTATCAGTCCTGAGATGCCGCTGCAAGAGATAGTGTTCCGGACTATCCTCGCCGCTGGAAACAAGCCGGTAAGTCTCGAGCAGCTCCACGACGCGGTGACGGAGCGCTGGTACTCCCCCATCAACCCACGCAGCATCAGCATCGAGGGACTCAAACGGGTGCTGGACCACGACCGCTATTACGGATTTAGGCCAAAGGAGAAGGCTCCGGCGGGATAGCGATCAAGCAATAGCGCTATCCGGAGTGCCGGCGGATGAACTTCAGCGTCTCTTCAGCGCAGCGCTGGGGCATGTCCATCGAGATCATATGCCGGGCCCCTTCAAAGACCACCTGCTGGCAATTCGGGATGCGCTCTTTCATCATGTTCTGCTCTTCCATAGACGTACTCACGCTAGCGCCCGGCGAAAGCAGCAACGTCGGGGCCTTTATGTCCGGGAGCATTGAAGTAACGTCGAAATCGGGCTGGCTGACCATTCGCACCAAGGAAGACAGGACGTGAGTGGGCAGCATGGCCGTCTGCTCGGCCAAATACACGGCATGCATCAAGTCAGCGATCGGGGCGTCAGGTGGTACCTCCCTCAGCCACCGGGAGTAGGCGTAGGCTCGCGATCCCATCGCCGTGACCGCAGTCGCAGCATCGGGATGGCCCTCCAGAGCCAACCTCCGCTGGGTCTCGGCATTGATCAGGCAAGGGGTTGCACAGAGCACCAGGCTCTTGACCAGTTCCGGATGAGTGGCAGCGAGCGCGATTCCAAGGACGCCGCCCAGAGAGTCTCCCACGTAATGCACTTTGTCCAGCCAGAGCTCTTTCAGAAACTCCCGAAAATCCGAAAGCAGGTCCTCCACGCGGTATTGATAGTCAAGCGGAGGTTTCGATGAGCGGCCGTTGCCGCGCCTGTCCAACCTGATCACGCAACACTCCGCCGCCAGGATGGGCACCCAGGGGCGGTACTGGTCATGGTTAGCGACGATATTGTGCTGCATGAGGATCGTGTCGTGGGGCTTCCAAGGGTCGGCGAAGTCGTCTCGCGCATAGTACAGCTCGTAGCCGTTGATGTGGACGGTGGGCACGTGGCGCCTCCTGCAGGTCAGTTTCGTAATGGCACCTTAGCACTTCAGGTACCGCGTTTTCAACCATGACCGAGCCAGCCACCTAGACCACTTACCCAAATCGGAATAGCTTGATCGCCGCCACAGAGGAGACCAGGAGCCAGCCCGCCAGCATTGCCAGTTCCCGCCACACCTCCCACAGCTCCCGGCCATCTATGGCGACACCGCGCATGGCGTCAAGCATTGGCGTCAGGGGCAACAACTGGACCATTTCGGGCAAGAAGGCGGGCAAAGACGACGTGGGGAAAAAGGTGCCTGCGAAAAACATCATCGGGATAGCGATGGCATTGCCCATCCCTGAAGCTGCCCGCGGACTGCTGGCCCACGCGGAAATGATGAAACCGATGTTAAGGAAGACGGTGTTAGCGAAGGCGACGATGAGGAATAGCCACAGAATATTGCCGTGGATGTTCGCGCCGTATACATGAATTCCCGCGGCAATGACCACCGCTGCCTGGACAAGCGCCAGGATCAAATGGGTAACCACCTCCGACACGAAGTAGTTCCTGACCCTCAACGGCGTGGCCAGCATACGCCTAAGTATGGACTGGTTCCGGTACATGCTGATCTTCACCGCAATGAAAATGATGGAGTTTGTCATCATCCCCATCCCTACAAGCCCAATGAGGAGCACGTCGAAGTAATCCACTCTCTGTGTGTCCACTTCGACCGCACGGACCTTCGGCAGCTCCGGACTGCCCGCTAGCTCAAGGTTTACCTCGTCCACAAGATGCTGAACGGCCCCGATTACCAGCTGATTTCCCAGCTCGATATTGACGTCGTAGTAAAGGAGGGGTGTCAGCGGCCCGTCGAGCTGTGGGTTCGGATCTAGTATGACCAGTACATACTCGAGGTCGCCCTCTTGCAGTGCAGACTTCGCCTCCAATTCCGATCGGCTGTCATACTGTTGGTCGATGAGCAAGTATTCCACATCCTGGAGGCGAGCAACCAGTCTTCTTGAGCTCTCAGTGGTGGCGTGGTCTATCACGGCCATAGAGGCTTTCGCCAGGCCGCCGATATCGAAGACACCAAAGACCATCACCAAAACAAAGGGGAACACCATCGCCCAGAACAGGGCCTGCCGGTCACGGGCCATGATTTTGATGTTGGCTACCAGCAGCGCCAGCATATCTAGTCCCGCAGATCTTTGCCGGTGAGCTCCAAAAACACGTCTTCAAGGGTCGCCGGCACCAGCTCCAGTTGCTCAAGAGACACGCCGAGGTGGGCCACCCAATCCAGCACATGGGCCAGCGCCTGGGGAACTTCCTTGACCCACAGCTGATAGGATGCGCCGTCGGCGACGAGGACATCCTCGGGCGACCCTTTCAATCCTTCCTGCTCCAGGTCAGATAAGGACCTGGAAGTTACCAGCTTCATACCGTGGGGTGAGGACAGAGTCCGTAGGAGGTTGGCTGGCGTATCCAGAGCTACTATACGACCGACGTCCATGATTGCTACCCTGTCACACAGGACCTGGGCTTCCTCCATGTAATGGGTCGTCAGCACCACGGTCTTCCCACCGGAGTGAATCTCTCGGATTAGCTCCCACAGATTGCGGCGCGCCTGGGGATCAAGCCCCGTCGTGGGCTCGTCCAGGATTAGCACTTCGGGATCGTTTACCAGGCTGGCCGCCACGTTGAACCGCTGCTTCTGTCCACCGGAAAGCATCTTCAGCGTTGAACCGGCCCTCTCCCCCAGGCCCACTCTCTCTAGAAGCTCTCTGGAGGGGACACGCCGCCGGTAAAAGCTTCCGAAGAGGGTCAGAATCTCGTGCAGCGTGAGGAAGTCAAAAAAGGCGGAGGCCTGGAGCTGGACCCCTACACGCTCCTTGACCTTATCCGGTTGAACCTGGGTATCCACACCCAGGACTATAGTGGTCCCACTGGTTGGCTTCTGGAGCCCTTCGATTATCTCCATGGTCGTGGTCTTGCCCGCACCGTTGGGCCCCAGGATACCGAATATTTCTCCGCGGTACACTTCGAAGGAGATGTCGTCCACTGCGGTGAGGGCCCCGTACCGCTTGACCAGACTTTTAACCTCAATAACCTCATCCATGGCCAAATGGGATTATAGCACGCCCCAGATACGGATCGCCCTTTCGGGCCGGCGGGCGGACTGGATTCGGTCATCGCGCACCCAGGGATGGAGGGAGCGCCTCCTGCCTAACCCAGGCATCTCTCCAACGCCGCTCGCTCATGCCGAGAGCGCAGACACTGCTCCATCACGGGGAGCAGACCACGCCTCAGACAGCCAGGAGGGACTCGTAGTGGTCCTCTTCGGTCAAACCCTCAGTGTAGGGTGTCAAAAGGAGCCACGGGTTAACCTTGAGGTCGCTCCCGCCACAGCGGGGGCAGTGGGCACCGACGCGACAGTCATCGCGCCACGGGAAATCGTGTCCGCATTCGCAACAAGTATATTCGGTCAGAGCCATCTATATAGGCCGCCCGGCCTAATTACGCGCCAACAGGACGTGGAACTCCAGGGAACCTAGGGATACTCTGAACAAGTCTGGGCATAGTAGCATAGAGAATAGCACTGTGTTCGGGGAGATAATTGATGGACCAGCCAACATTTGCGGACTTGGAATACGAGAGCAAGAAGCGCAAGACCCGCCGGGAGATATTCCTGGAGCGCATGGATGCTCTGATCCCGTGGGAACAGATGGAAGAGCGCATCCGTCCGTTCTATCCCAAGGCGGGCCGAGGCCGTCGACCATATGAGTTGTCGGCGATGGTGCGGATACACTGCGTGCAGTTGTTCTACAACTTGAGCGATCCTGGTATGGAGGACATGCTCTACGAGGTCGAGTCGGTGAGACGGTTCGTAGGGTTGAAGCTGTCGGGCCCGCTGCCGGACGAGACGACGATTCTGAACTTCCGCCATCTGCTGGAAGAGCATGAGTTGGGGCAGAGTCTGTTCGAGGAGATCAACCGTCATCTGGAGTCCCAGGGACTGCGGCTTCGGGAGGGGATGATCGTGGACGCGAGCATCATAGAGGCGCCGTCATCGACGAAGAATCGTGCGGGTGAGCGAGACCCTGAGATGCACCAGACGAAGAAGGGGAACGAGTGGCGCTTCGGGATGAAAGTACACGTAGGCGCTGACGCTGAGACGGGAGTGGTACACAGCATGACTACGACGCCAGCTAACGTGCATGATGTGACAGAAGCGCACCGATTGCTGCACGGTGGAGAGAAACGAGTGTGGGGGGATGCGGGGTATCAGGGAGTGGACAAGCGGTTGGAGAATCGAGAGTTGGATGTGGAGTGGCGAGTGGCGATGAGGCCCGGCCGGCGACGGCACCTGGAGCCTGGCAGCTACGAGGCGTTGGCGGAGAAGCGCAAAGCGTCGGTCAGAGCGAAAGTGGAGCATCCGTTCCTGTACGTGAAGCGGCGCTTTGGCTACGCCAAGGTGCGCTACCGAGGGTTGGCTAAGAACGCGCAACGGCTGGCATTGCTACTGGGGCTGGCCAACTTGATGACGGCAGAGCGCCGTCTGGCGGCATGAGAGGGGCGCAGTGCGCAAATCACGGCCGGGGAGCCGCGATGGCTCCGAAAAGCCGCTTCGAGGCCACAACAGACACGGTCTGAACGCCTCAACCACGACCTGGAACGTCACAAAGATGCCTGAACGTCTCCAAAGAACGGAACCACTCTGCCCATCCACGCTTGCGCCGAGTTGTTCAGAGGTTCCCTAGCTCTGTTCGTGTCGGTGGTGACCTCATCGTCGAGCATAGGAATCGCCATCTCTATGGCGTACTTCTTCGTCGAGCTGATACTCATTCAGGTCCTGAGTGGCCTGTTCGACTGGTTCAGCACAGTGACCGACTTTCTACTCGGACCCAGTATCGCCGGCTGGATGGCTCAGACTGGGGTACAGAGCAACGCGTTGATAGCCGAAGTCGGGGTCTTTACCGGGAGTGGCGGCCTGGTCAGGGTCAGCGACCTGCCGGGCCAGTTGCATGCCTTCCTCGTCCTGACGGCATATATCGTCGTGCTCGGCGGCGCAGCCCTCTGGCTACTCCACCGTCGGGACATCGCTGGAGCAAGGGGCGAATGATAGCCCAAGTGCTACGCCTCACCCGCTGGGAGTTGTTCAAGGTCCGCAAGCGGTGGATGCCGTGGATACTCCTGGGCATTGCTGTCATTGTGACCCAGATTTCGTTATGGGGCGGCTTCTCGTCCTACCAGAGCTCACGAGCGCCCCTGGCTGTGGATTTCAGTGCTACTTTTGAGTCCAGGATGACCCATCCCGACGGCGGCCCCATCGAATTGACCGTTAAGTGTGGCGATACCCTGGAGCAGCTTGTGCCGCTGGATGTGCTATCGCGCCTCAGCGATGAGGACCGAGCGGGGCTCGCCGGGGAAATTGACTGGGAGCTACGCAGATGCGGAGGCCTGTCGGCACGGGAATCGGTAAGACAGGAAGCGAGGGAGAGATTCGTGGTTCCCAGCAGCCTCGCCAACGCACTTGCAGTAGGCTCTGGTGTTGGGACCATCCTCATCATGATCTTGGCGGTCTCGGTCATCGGCGCCGAATACGGTTGGGGCACCCTGCGCACAACGTTGACCGGGGGTTCTGGGCGCTGGCAATTGTTGACTTCCAAATTGCTTACGCTCATGTTGTTGAGTGGCGTCGGGCTTGTCATAGTGGCCCTGCTGGCGGCGATCAGCAGCTTCATAGCTGCCTCACTGATCAGTGCCGACGGCGGTGGACTCATGGACTCCGGCGCGTGGTCAGCCGTAGCTGTGATATTTGGCAAGGGAGTTTACGGCTTGGTGCCCTACATCATCTTGGCGCTGTTCTTGTCGGTGCTGACCTCATCGTCGAGCATGGGAATCTCGATCGGCCTAGGCTACTACTTCGTTGAGGCGATACTCGTTGGCATCCTGACTAATGTGTTTGACTGGTTCAGCAACATGACCGACTTCCTGCTGGGTCCCAGCGTCATTGCATGGATGACCGAACCCGGAGTCCAGGCGACGGGTGGCGACGGAGCACTGATCCCCCTCAGTGACCTGCCAGGCCAGACTCATGCGTTCCTTGTCGTCACGGTGTACATCATTGTCGTCGGGGCCGCTGCCTTCTGGCTCTTCCAGCGCAGGGATGTCGCCGGAGCGAGGGGGGAATAATGCTGACCGTCCTGCGCCTCACTCGCTGGGAGCTGTTCAAGGTCCGCAAGCGGTGGATGCCGTGGATTCTTTTGGTTGCAGCCCTGCTGGTCGTCCAGGCCACTCTGTGGGGGTTCTACGCTGCGTACGGGAACGTGGGTAACGAATACAACGATGGTTATTCGGGAGTGCCGGATGCAGGTGGAATAGTCACTATCTCGTGTGCCGAGATCCTCGACGAGACGGCCGACGCCAAGGTGGGAATGGTGATCGGCGAGATGCGTGAGGACGCTCGCAAGAGGGTCGAACAACGACGAGAGCGCGGAAACTGTCCGGATATCGTTGAACAGATAGCGGAGGACCGGGAGCGGAGGACCGGGAGCGTCACCGGGAGTTCTTCGTCCTTCCGGGCGGTCTCGCCAACGGTCTCGGGGTCGCCCATTACATCGGCGTCTTCCTCGTCATGGTCCTGGGGGCGTCCTCGATGGGGGTCGAGTACGGCTGGGGCACCTTGCGAACGGCGCTGACTATGGGCACCGGGAGATGGCAGTTCTTGAGTGCGAAGGTGTTGTCGCTCGTGCTGTTGAGTGTTGCCGGGCTGCTCGTTGTTTCTCTGACCGTCGTGGTCAGTAGCCTGATCACCGCTTCGCTCACATTGAGCGATGGTGGCGGGATGGTAGGTGCTGTTCAATGGTCCACGGCGGCGGTGATGTTCGGCAAGGTGGTCTATGGGCTGGTCCCGTATGCCATCCTGGCGCTGTTCCTCACGGTGCTAACCGCATCGTCGAGCATGGGAATCGCCATGTCTCTTGCGTACTACTTCGCCGAGCTCATACTCGTCCGCATCCTAGGTGGCCTGTTCGACTGGTTCAGCAATGTGACCAACTTCCTGCTGGGAGCCAACACCACCGCCTGGATGACCGAAACCGGGGTGGTGACGACCGAGGGGGGCCTGTTCTCCGTCAGTGACCCGCCTGGTGCGCTGCACGCCTTTCTCGTCCTGCTGGCTTACACCCTGGTGCTCGGCGTCATTGCCTTCTGGCTCTTCCAACGCAGGGACGTGGCAGGAGCAAGGGGAGAATGATCGTCACGGTACTACGCCTCACCCGTTGGAATTCTTCAAGCTCCGCAGAAGGTAGATGCCGTGGATCCTCGTGGCCCTCGCGGCGGCCCTTACCATTGCGCTCAGCAGCCTTGTAGCCGCTTCACTGATCATCGAAGACGGTGGAGGGCTCGCCGATGCCGGCGAGTGGTCGACCCTCGCAGTGTTGTTTGGGAAGGCGATCTACGGGTTGATGCCATACGCCATGTTGGCGATTCTCCTGACCGTGCTGACCACTTCGTCGAGCATGGGGATCGCCATGTCTCTTGCGTACTTCTTCGTCGAGCTAATAGTTTTCCTAACGGTGGGTGGCCTGTTCGATTGGTTCAGCAACGTGGCGGACTTCCTGCTAGGTCCCAGCGTCACAGCGTGGATGATCGAGACGGGTGTCCACACGACCAATCCCCAGCAGACCCTGTTCGCTCTCAAAGACCCACCGAGCCAGCTGCATGCATTCCTCGTAGTTACGGCGTACATGTTGATCGCTGGCGTGGCCGCGTTCTGGCTCTTTCAGCGTAAGGACATCGCCGGAGCGAAGGGCGAATGATAGCCCACCAAACTGCGCTATACGTCGCACTGATGTAGTACGTATCCCCCATTGCAGACTAGCGCTGCATAATGAGACGATGATAGCCATGAAGATGGAGCCCGTCACGAAGGGCTGCGTCGATACCCTTGCCGGAGGGCAATGACATGCGCGGAGACAGGTGGGGAATCGAAGGGCCGCCCGAAGAAGCGTACTCCCGCGTAACCAACCCGGAACGCTTCCAGCCTCTGCACGCCGCAGCGACGGAGTTGCTCGACCGGCTGGAGCGGGAGTTCGGGGTCGAGCGATTAGAGGGACACGATGCTGACGACGAACTGGGCAAGGTAAGACTTGCGCGTCCTCCGATAAAACTCGTCCCGCATGATCCGCAAGCCGCGCCAATCGTGGTGGCGTACACTGATTTTCCAGGGCTGCATTTGAGGTTCGGCTCCTGGCACACTGAACCATTCCCCGATTGTGGCTGCGACGCCTGCGACGAAACGGCCGACGGGTCGATTGAGGAAATGATCAGAATGGTGGAAGCCGTCGTCTCCGGCGGGTTCCGCGAGGCAATGCGAGTGCCTCCGCTGCTGGGGGATGGTTGGCAGGAAACAGAGTTCCGGTTTAACGACGGCCACGGCGGTTTTAGACGCTCTCGAGGCCGCGTCCCACGCTCCCGCGCCCTCGAGATGACGGGGGGCGAACGGCACGTGGCACTGGAGTGGAAGCCCTGGCCCCGACGCAACACAATCGCTGCTTGACAAACGATATGCCTAATCAGGAAAGCCGGAACCAGCGCCTTGAGAGAATCATTCGGGATCAGGACGACCTTCAGGAACGTCTGAAGGCAACGCGTGCCCTTGGGATGCAAAAGCGCCAGGAATGGGAGCGCGAGCTTCAACAGCAACGAGAAATATGGGAGGGAATGCCGAAAAGACATATCCGTGGCGAACACTTCTTGGCGATGTTGGAAGGCGTAGAAGCCAAAATCAGGCGGTCACAGGAACAATTGAAGTTGCTTGAGGCCGACCTCTTAGCATTCTGTAAGGCTCAACACACCTTCATCAAACAGAAGGTCGACAGCCAAGGCGACGAAGAATTCTGGGTATACCATGGGGATAAACCTAGGGTACCGATGGAGTATTCGGTCAGAGTTGGGGAGATCGCATACAACTGTCGCTCCGCCTTAGACCACCTTGTATGGCAGCTAGTGCTGGCCAATCAAGAGGAACCTGGGGGTCACAACCAGTTTCCAATCGCGAAAAACCGCCAAGCATTTGGCAAAATGACAAGTGAGGAGACAAAGAGAGGAAAGGAGAGGAAAGGAGAGGAGAGGAAAGCCTACTTGACGGGTATAAACTTGTCTGATTTCCATCTGATCGAGAATTGTCAGCCATACAACGGGATGACTGGGGTGCTTCCTCTTCGGAAGCTCAACGATATCTGTAACATCGATAAACATAGGCATCTTAATATGGTGGCAGTTGGCCTGGTTGATGCCGAAGTAGAATCCGCAGAAGATGATGGAGATATCAGTCCTCTCCCAGCCCTGGGAACTGTCATCTTTCGTCTACTAGAGCCAGGCGTTGAACTTGCCCGCTTTCGGCCCCCAGGGAAGTTCGTTTTCAATCCTAGAATCGACGTGTGCTTCGCTAGCCTTGACTTCGACTACCACGCGAGCACTGAGTCTACAACCACGCCTCCACCGTCCGATTCCATTAAGAACACCCTTCAAGACTGCCTCAGAGCTGTTCTTAGTGTGGTTCAAGTCTTGAAGAGTGAGAATCTTGATGGCTTGACAAGACAATGACCACCATCACCGAGTCCATAGTTGAAGAGGCTGCGCTGGAGTGGCTGTCGGGCCTGGGCTGGCAGACGGCCCACGGGCCGCATATTTCGCCGGACACACCTGGTGCCGAGCGCAACAGCTACGATGAAGTGCGGCAGAGCGCAATGCTATCTACGGCATCCAGGACAAGCTGCGGATCGAGACGAAGCAGGAGCTAGTAGTCTGGGCTGTGCGAAACGGCCTGCTGGATGATACCGGGATAGGCGGAGGTCGCGCAGAATCTGGGGACGGAAGGGACTGAAGGGCAAGGGCGCAAGCCCCGACCTGAAGCTGGACGTGTGTCGGACAGTATGGCCAACCGTTAGCCAACTCGATAGTAACCTGCATGTTCCTGGTGAAGACACCCCGCCGCAAGCTGGGCTACGATGTGCATAACCCCGTCTACATCTTCTCCGAGCCCGCCTCGGCTACAGGGCGGTGAAGGCCAAGACGCAAGAACAAGAGCAGGCGTGACAGAGCTGAAAGCCGGGGACAGAGCCACCGCGACGCTCCTTGCGTTCCTCCGCCCTGTCACGCCCCAATACCGGGGTCGAGGGCTTCGGTACGTTCACAGAGCCCCCAACCACAATTCGAAAATGGTTCTGCCTACCGTCCAGCTAGGCCCACCAAACTGGACTGTAGGGTGTCAGCGCAATTGGACACTATTGAGGCCTAGAAAACCGAAGAGGTTGGGGGTGGTAGAGGCTCCTTCAGAGGGGTAGATTAACCCTAAGTGAAAGGAGTCATTGATGACCCAGGTAGAGGATCAGGTCAGCCAAGCTGAGGAGCGAAGCCAGGAGACACGAAGCTTCGTGCGTCAGGTCCGTGCAGCGACCCGCCGTAAGTATACCCCTGAAGAGAAGATCCGCATCGTCTTGGAGGGGTTCAGACGGGAGACTACCGTTAATGACCTGTGCCGACGGGAAGGAATCAAACCCCACTCCTACTACGCCTGGACGAAGGGGTTCATGGAAGCTGGGAAGGAGAGGTTGACTCGGGACAGTGTGCGTGATGCGACCCGGCAAGAGATAGAGCAGCTCAAGCGGGAGAACAGAGAACTGAAGCAGCTGGTGGGTGAGTTGTCCCTGGAGTTGCACCGCTTCAAAAAAACAGCTCTGCCGCCCCTACACGACAACGGCACCGTCGCATGAGCGTAGTGGAACAATCGAAGGTCGTGGCTGAGGTGGAGCGACATGGTAGAGGGAAGAACAGGCGACTCAGGGAGCTTGGCATTTCCAGGAGCACGTATTATTGGTGGAGGTGGAGGCACCGGCAGGGTAGTTGGGAGGGTACGGAAGGAACTGAGAGGCCCTGGAATCGCCTGCGTCCAGAAGAGGAGGCAGTAGTGCTGGCGGCAGCCCGTGGGATGCCGACCTGGCGAAGCCGGCAGTTGGCGGCTTCGCTCACCGACCACAGAGGCCTATCGGTCTCCGCCTCCACAGTCTATCGTATTCTGAGACGGGAGGGTCTGGTGAAACGGATCGAATACCAGTTGGCAGCGAGCAAAGAGTACCAGCACAAGACCACAGGGCCCCACCAGCTGTGGGCCACCGATGCCTCCTACTTCCGTGTAGTGGGATAGGGCTACTACTACCTCGTGACGGTGATGGACGACTACTCCCGGTTCATCTTGGCCTGGAAGGTGCAACGGGACATGACGGCCAACTCCCTCATAGAGGTGGTCCAGGAAGCTGTTGACTCTACTGGTATGACTGATGTACCTCTGGAGGATCGGACCAAGCTCCTCTCAGATAATGGCTCAGGTTATGTATCGCGGGCCTTCCGCGAGTACATGCGGGTGGTGGGCATTCGCCACGTCCTGGCAGCACCCTATCACCCTCAGACCAACGGGAAGCTGGAGAGATATCACCGAACCCTGAAAGACGACATTAACCAGGTGCCATACGAGGTGGTGGAAGACCTGGAGGCGGCCATCCGGGACTTCGTCGAGTTCTACAACTACCGAAGATATCATCAGGCGCTCAGGGTTGTAACTCCGGCTGACGTGCTGGAAGGCCGTCTGGAGGCAATTCTAGCCCAGAGGAAGGAGGTACAGCGAGAGACTTTTGACCGGCGGAGGCGGTACAATCAGGAGGTCAGAGAAACCCTCAAACCAGGAGCTTCTTCACCCCAATCTCTCGGACCCAGAACTGTCCAAAACCGCTGACACCCAACAGATATAAGTCCCACATCGGAGAGGACGAAGGACTGGGCGAGCACCACATGCCCCTTGATAATCCGTGGAAATCGCGAGTGACACTACAGGTCTGATAGAAGGGGCCCCCTGCCCTTGACCGGCCCCTAGCTTTGAGGCAGCTATGAAAAATTGCCGACATTCTGCCGACAACCCTTGGCACTAGACAGAACTCTCAACTTGGCAAAGAAGGGCACGCCATGTCTTGGTGTGGCCATTCTCATAGCTATTAACCGGGCCATCTCAAATTTCCGTTAGCATTTCGTTAGCATTTCACCGACTCAAGTCTACAATAACATCTTCACCAGTCTCAATGTTGTATCTAAAATGTGGAGCCGGCGAGGGGATTCGAACCCTTGACCTGCGGTTTACGAAACCGCTGCTCTACCACTGAGCTACGCCGGCATCAAAGCTAAATTAAGCCTTTTGCGGGTCTGATGTCTCGGTCATGTAAAGCATTTGTAAATCTGACCCCATAAAATGCTCGAAACTTTCACCCCATTGCATTACAGCTTCCCTTTGGAGACCAGGCAGGACATGAGAGTAAAGGTCTCCAGTAATTCCTATCCCCGAGTGCCCCAGCCGCTCGCTAACTACCTTGAGGTGTATTCCTTCCGCCAGCATGAGGCTGGCATGGGTATGGCGTAGGTCATGGAAGCGTATCCTACCCTTGAATCCAGCCTTTGCAGCCAGCTTGCCGAAGATATGAGAGATGGAGTCTGGTAGAAGAGCCGATCCGTCCAGGCGGGAGAATACTAAGCTCTCGCGCAAGAGTGTCTGTCCGAGACGGAGGGCATCCGCCTCCCTTCTCTCTCTCACTCTCTTCAAGCAGGCTACTGCTCCCAAGGGCAGATGTACCCCCCTGGGCTTTCCAGACTTGGGGGGTGCCATAATCAACTCCCCGGTCCTGAGCTTTACTAGACTGCGGTTAACCGACAGGGTTCCCATCTCCATATCCACATCTTGCCATCTTAAGGCCAGCAACTCCGAGCGCCTGAGCCCGGTGAGAAGAGCCATCAGGAACAAAGGATAATAGCTGCTGCTCTGGGCAACCTCAAGGAACTCAAGTGGACCCCATCATCAGGACAGCGGTGAGGCTAAAATAAGAGAGTCTACCGCTGGGGTGTCTCGTAAACCTTCATCCGATTGTAAGGCTTGTGGATGTTCCAGTAAACACCTTTGTGGGCTCACTGCATGGAACACCTGACCCGGTGACCGATAGCCCAGGGCTTGATGGGGCCGCTCTTGGTTGTAGAAGGCCAGATAAGCCCCAATCCCTTTTCTGGCCTCAGTCCCATTTTGGTATGCCTTCAGGTACACCTCCTCGTACTTGATGCTGCGCCACAGCCGTTCCACGAAGACGTTGTCCATGCACCGGCCCCTGCCGTCCATGCTCACTTGAACGCCTTGCGCCAGCAGCATGCTGGTGAAGGCCTCGCTGGTGAACTGGCTGCCCTGGTCGGTGTTGAAGATCTGTGGCCGACCCTTGCTCAAGGCCTCTTCCAGAGCCGCAACACAGAAGTCTACCTCCAGGGTGTTGGACAGCCGCCAGGCCAGCACGTAGCGGCTGTGCCAGTCCATGATGGCCATCAAGTAGAGGAAACCCCGAGCCATGGGTATGTAGGTGATGTCGGTGGCCCACACCTGGTTGACCCGGTTGATCTCCAGCCCCCTGAGCAAGTACGGATAGACCTTATGCCCTGGGTTTGGCTTGGTGGTGTTGGGACGCCGGTAGATGGCCTCCAGGCCTATCAGCTGCATCAGCCGGCGGACCCGCTTGCGGTTGACCTAGTGTCCGTGATTTCTGCGCCAGGCAGTCATCCTTCTGGAGCCGTAGAAAGGTGTCTTCAGGTACTGTTGGTCTATGAGGGCCATCAACTCCATGTCCTCGGCGCCGGCCTCGGTTGGCAGGTAGTACAACGAGGAGCGGCTGATACCCAGCAAGGCGCACTGGCGCACCAGAGACAGCTTCGGTTCTTCTCGGTCAATCATGGCCCGGCGTTGGGACCGGCTCACAACCCGAAGCTCCGTGACAAAAAATCCCGTTCCACCTTGAGCTGCCCAATCTGTTGGTAGAGCTGGGCAGTGAGGACCTCTTGGTCCTTCTCCTGGCGTCCAGCACCATTTTCAAAGAGGTGCGGCGCCCCCTGAGTCAAGGCCTTCTTCCAGGCATGGATCTGGCTCGGGTGGACTTCAAACCGGCTGGCCAGCTCTGCAATGGTGTGCTCCCCCTGGAGCGCGGCCAAAGCCACTTTGCCCTTGAAGACTGGGCTGTGCTTCTTACGTGTTTGCTTCATGTCCTGCTCCTTCTTTCCGTCCTATTTTAGGAGCGGGACTCTCTCTTAGCCACCTGTCCGAATTTTGGGGACCACCTCAACCTCAAGGAACTTCCGTACTCCTTCCCAGTCCAGAGTCTGCGACTCCCTACGCTGTGGCCTGGGCGGGTCCACAGCCTCGGCTACGTTGCGACCCAGGATACCCATCTTAACACCCCAGCGGAGGACCTGAAATATGATCCTGTGGCAATGTAGCACCGTCTGAGCTGATAGGCCGCGGCGCAGGCAGTCGGACTCGAAGGACTGGATATGCCGGGCCGCGAGCTTCTCAAGGGCGATGCTCCCCAGGGCAGGGATAATGTATCGATCCAAGTTGCCCCGGTAACCCTCAAGGGTGCGCTGCCTGACATGAGTCTCGGCGTAGTCTCTGAGCCACTGGCCCAGGAAGTCCTCCACCGTTTCCCTTGAGGGCTCCACATAGGTGCCCGTGTCCAGTTGTCCCAGCAGTTCGGTAAGGCGCTTCTGGGCCTCTCTTTTGGTGCCTCGGACCACCTCGGTCTTGTACCGCTTCTTACCTGAGTCCGGGTCTATTCCAAGATATAGGTAGACCGTCCAGGAGTCCTTGTACTTAGCCCGAATCCACCGAAGGACACGGATGGACGGCGTGAGGACAGCGGAAGGGGGTGGGTGAGGGAGCTACAGGGGAGATGGCCTGGGGTCTTGGGGTAGATGGGAGGCCGGCGGAGGGTCTTCAGGCGCCGCACAGGGCCCCTAAGGCCCTATGCGGGAGTTGCGATGCGCGGGATGGCGAGAGGATACGCAGCAGGGGACTCTCGCGACCGGGGTGGCGCGAGATTGCGGGGACGTTGGGTCAGTTGCAGGCTGGCCGTCAGGCCGGGAATGGAATGGCTTGCAGCCGGGCCAAGGCGCGACTGAACTGGGTTTCCCAAGGCCAGCGCCGGGAGAGATGCAAAGTGAGGCGGCGCGCCGAGCGGGTGATCCGTCCCACCAGAGCGAAGACCCGCCGCCTGAGGGTCTTGGTGGTCACGATCTGCTGACCCAGGCCGATGCGGGCTGTCCAGCGGGCCAGGTTATGCGCCATCACCTGGACCGCCAGCCAGGCGCCGTTGGCGGCGAAGCGCCCCGACGGCATGTGGTTCAGCCCGACGCCGTACTTGAGGTCGCGTATGGCGTTCTCGACCTCGGCGTGGCGGCGATGATCGGCCTCCAGTTCCAGCGTCTCCCCATCGCGGTCGGTGATGAAGGCGTGATAGCTGTATCTGGCGAAGAGGGCGAGCTGGGAACCGGGCGTCGGCTTCACCCGCCGGACAATGAGCCGCACCGGCGCGGCGTCCGGCTTGGTCTGGAACGGGGTGTAAGTCGTCTCGGCGACATCGGCGGCGCCGTCCATCCAGTAGGGAATGGGAGTCCAGTCCTCCTCTGGTATCGCCTCGATCAGGTCCCGCAGGCTGGCGCGCTGGCGGATGGTGATAGAGAAGCGGACATCCATTTCCCGGCAGGCGGCAACGACAGTGTGGGCGTAGAAGCCGCTGTCGGCCCGCACCGTGAGTTGTCCCCTGGCCCCGCCGTAGCGCACCCGCCCCACCGTCTCACGCAGGAAGTGGGCGGCGCCACGGGCGGTGTTGGCCCGGCCCTCGCGCAGCCGGGACATCAGCACCTCGCCGGTGCCGGCGGCAATGGCCAGCAGCGGGTGATAGCCGCGGGCGCCGGTATAGCCGTGGTGGCGCGCTCCCTCCTTGGCCAGTCCATAGGTCTCGCAGATGGTCGAGTCCAGGTCGATGGTCAGGGGCGAGTCGCCGGGTCCGGCCCCAGCGGCCCAGGCCCGGGCCAACAACTGGCGGCTCACGCGGTCGAGTTGACGGACATGCCCCCACCGGAAGCTGCGCAGGAAGGTCCCCAGGGTGGATGGCGCCTTGACCACGCAGCCTAGAACACCGACCGTCCCACCAGCGCGCAGCGCATCGGCGTCGTCGATGCAGTCGCCGCCTGCCAGCGCGGAAGCGACCAGCGTCAGCATCTTGTCCCCAGTGTTCGCCCGTCCCGGCGCTCCGCCGAGGTCAAGGTGATGGTCGACGAGTTCCCGCAGGCCCAGGTGCCGGGCTAGGGTGGCCGGCAGGAGCAGGCCGGCATTGGCCACCAGGCGATGGTCGTCAAAGAGGATGCGGATACGGTCGGGTTTGTTCTGTGGCAGCATCTATTGGGTGCTCCTTGTTTCCGGGCTGGTTTCTGTTCCAAAACCATTATCCCAGATTCAGAGGAGCACCCGATGGCTTCTTCAAGGACTGTCCCCAAGGCCGTCCTTCGGTGGATTCGGGCTAAGTAGATCGTTGACGTATGTGACCTCGAGGCATGATTACTCCCAGCCCTCGTGGCGTGGAACGTTTCCTAGGCGAACGTGAAACACCGGCTCGCCGTACTCCCCCATGAGCGGGTTTCCCGTCACTGTGTAGTCGTCTATGCCGACGTAATTGCCCGTCTCGAACATTCTCACCGCCCGCTCCCTGGCTGCTTCCTCGCTCACTACCGATAGCGAGTCCACTGGAGTGAGGACGCTCTTCTTTCGATTGTTCTTCGTCCTGACCGGCATCATGCGGAACGGCTGGACGATGTGTTTTGTCAGCTCACCTAGAGGGGCAGCCTCGGAGGTGTCTTCATCGGGCAGCAGGGTTGACTCCCCGACGATCTTAGACTTCTTGTGTTTCCGTTTAGCCATTTCTCAGCCTCCCAGGAGAATCCATCTGTGTGGTCTTACAACGCCTCTTGAGTATACAGAACGTCAGTTCTCGTTCGCTACTGGCTACTGTCACTCCGTCTCTTGACACATCACCCGCGCCACTGTCCTAGGCTGTCTATGGATATAGGCCGGTTCCGAACGGTCCCGTTCATCGGCTGCCTGCCGCCAGATGTGGTGGCTAGGAGCCGGTCTTTCATTGTAGCCGCAGCCGTGCTCCTTTTAACTCGTCTCCTTATCCCCCTCTACCCTCAGAAGTATGTTAGAGCCGATCCGGAGCGTCTTAGGGTCCGACTTTCCGGAAGCGCCAAGCGTGCCATCTTGACGATAGGTAGTGTATCAGTACTACCGCGCGAGGATTTCCCGTGTGCTATGACCGGATACGCCGCCGCTACTTGGGTAGTTGATTTGCTCGCTTGGTCATATAAACAGCCGCTTCGTCAGCACCACCGTATCATAGGGTGTTGGGTGTCAGCGGTTTTGGACAGTTCTGGGTCCGAGAGATTGGGGTGAAGAAGCTCCTGGTTTGAGGGTTTCTCTGACCTCCTGATTGTACCGCCTCCGCCGGTCAAAAGTCTCTCGCTGTACCTCCTTCCTCTGGGCTAGAATTGTCTCCAGACGGCCTTCCAGCACGTCAGCCGGAGTTACAACCCTGAGCGCCTGATGATATCTTCGGTAGTTGTAGAACTCGACGAAGTCCCGGATGGCCGCCTCCAGGTCTTCCACCACCTCGTATGGCACCTGGTTAATGTCGTCTTTCAGGGTTCGGTGATATCTCTCCAGCTTCCCGTTGGTCTGAGGGTGATAGGGTGCTGCCAGGACGTGGCGAATGCCCACCACCCGCATGTACTCGCGGAAGGCCCGCGATACATAACCTGAGCCATTATCTGAGAGGAGCTTGGTCCGATCCTCCAGAGGTACATCAGTCATACCAGTAGAGTCAACAGCTTCCTGGACCACCTCTATGAGGGAGTTGGCCGTCATGTCCCGTTGCACCTTCCAGGCCAAGATGAACCGGGAGTAGTCGTCCATCACCGTCACGAGGTAGTAGTAGCCCCATCCCACTACACGGAAGTAGGAGGCATCGGTGGCCCACAGCTGGTGGGGCCCTGTGGTCTTGTGCTGGTACTCTTTGCTCGCTGCCAACTGGTATTCGATCCGTTTCACCAGACCCTCCCGTCTCAGAATACGATAGACTGTGGAGGCGGAGACCGATAGGCCTCTGTGGTCGGTGAGCGAAGCCGCCAACTGCCGGCTTCGCTAGGTCCGGCATCCCACGGGCTGCCGCCAGCACTACTGCCTCCTCTTCTGGACGCAGGCGATTCCAGGGCCTCTCAGTTCCTTCCGTACCCTCCCAACTACCCTGCCGGTGCCTCCACCTCCACCAATAATACGTGCTCCTGGAAATGCCAAGCTCCCTGAGTCGCCTGTTCTTCCCTCTACCATGTCGCTCCACCTCAGCCACGACCTTCGATTGTTCCACTACGCTCATGCGACGGTGCCGTTGTCGTGTAGGGGCGGCAGAGCTGTTTTTTTGAAGCGGTGCAACTCCAGGGACAACTCACCCACCAGCTGCTTCAGTTCTCTGTTCTCCCGCTTGAGCTGCTCTATCTCTTGCCGGGTCGCATCACGCACACTGTCCCGAGTCAACCTCTCCTTCCCAGCTTCCATGAACCCCTTCGTCCAGGCGTAGTAGGAGTGGGGTTTGATTCCTTCCCGTCGGCACAGGTCATTAACGGTAGTCTCCCGTCTGAACCCCTCCAAGACGATGCGGATCTTCTCTTCAGGGGTATACTTACGGCGGGTCGCTGCACGGACCTGACGCACGAAGCTTCGTGTCTCCTGGCTTCGCTCCTCAGCTTGGCTGGCCTGATCCTCTACCTGGGTCATCAATGACTCCTTTCACTTAGGGTTAATCTACCCCTCTGAAGGAGCCTCTACCACCCCCAACCTCTTCGGTTTTCTAGGCCTCAATAGTGTCCAATTGCGCTGACACCCTACAGTCCTGCTTGAGTGTTCCCCAGAAGCTCTCCATCGGCGCATTATCAAAACAGTTCCCTTTCCCGCTCATGGATGATCTCAGGCCAGAGCGCTCCATAAGATTTCTGTACTCCTGGGAGCAATACTGAGAGCCCCGGTCAGAGTGATGCATCAGTCCCCTCGCGGGGCGTTTGGCTCTCAGCGCCCGGAATAGAGACTGACTAACCAGATTCCTGGTCATCCGCTCTCCCATGGCATAGCCCACGAGCTCTCCGGTGAACAGGTCCTTGTGGCCCGCCAGGTATAGCCAGCCTTCATCAGTCGGTATATAGGTGATGTCACTCACCCACACGGCGTTGGGCTGACTGACCTTGAACTGCTGGCCCAACAAGTTATCCGCAACTGGCAGTCTGTGCGCGGAGTTAGTGGTAGTCTTGAATCTCCTCTTCTGTTTACAGCGTATGCCGAGCTTTTGCCGGATCCGCTTGATCCGGCAAACACCCACCCGAACGCCATGCTCCGCCAGATCGCGCTGTAACCGTTCCGGGCCATAGGTCTGTCTATTCCGCTGGTGGGCCGCCATTATCTCCAGCTCCAGCCGCACTTCCTCCTGTGCCCGCTTGGACAGCGGCCGGTCCACCCACGCATAGTAGCCGCTGGCCGATACATTCATAATCCGTCGCATCATCCGGACTGGATACTTGAGCCGCAACTCATTCATCGCCGCGTACCGGGCAGCGACTCCTTGGCAAAGTACGCGGCCGCTTTTTTTAGTATGTCCCGCTCCATCTTCACTTCCGCCAGTTCCTTCTTAGTCCGGGCCAAATCCATCTCTACTTCAGTCAAGGGCCTGTACGTCTTGCCGACATCTCCCAGTTTGCCGGCCCTTTGTGCCTTCACCCAGTACCCTAACGTCGATGGCGCCAGGGACAACCGGCGGGCTGCCTCCGGCAATGATAGCCTCTCTTCCGTTACCAGCTTCACTGCTTCCTGGCGGAATTCCCTCGTGTATCTTCCTTGAGGGACACCTTTCATACTGACACCTCCGTCGCTCTATCTTATCCGACTTTGGTGTCCGTTTTTCCCATCCTATCTCAGTTCTACAACAATACCTGTTGGATCAGAACGACACCAAAACCGTTGGATTCGTAAACCGCAGGTCAAGGGTTCGAATCCCCTCGCCGGCTCCATTTTCAGGCACAAACTGAGCCCCTGAGGGATTTCGGGGGCCGTCTGTTTTGTAGATTGCCGACATTTTGCCGACATGTTTCTTACAACCCTGGCGCCAGTTGATGATCCGCCGCTTTTCGTAGCCCTTCTTCAAACTTCAGGGCCGCTTCCTCTTGGAGACCGGGCCATACATGGATGTAGGTGTCCAGGGTGATAACCACACTAGCGTGGCCCAGGCGTTCACTGAGGATCTTCGGGTTGACTCCCTCTTGACGCCATTCCCTTCTGGATTACAATGTCCTCAAAGAGTGGCCTTCTTGGTCGCTGGCAGTGCGGAGATTTGGACATGGACAATTCAAGCCACAATATACTTTCTCCCGAAGAGCGGTTCGTAATCGAAAGAAAAGGGACTGAACCTCCGTTCTCGGGTGAGTACGATGACTTTTATGAGGCTGGTACGTATGTCTGTCGGCGATGCAATGCTGAGCTGTATCGCTCCATCGACAAATTCGACGCCCATTGCGGCTGGCCAGCCTTCGACAAAGAGATACCGGGATCAGTAAAACGCCTGACTGATGCTGATGGTGAGCGAACGGAGATCGCTTGCGCCAATTGCGAAGGTCACCTAGGGCATGTATTCATTGGAGAGCGCTTTACCGAATCAAACAATCGTCATTGCGTGAATTCACTGTCGATGAAGTTTTTGAAAGCGGGGCAGGATCGACCATAATCAGCATTCTGAATGAATATCAGTGCCCATCCGCATGACGATTTCTTGCCAGACTGGTCTAGTGTCGGAGTGACCTAGGTTCCTAGTGCACGACTGAGGCACGGCTCGGGCAGTATGAGGCGATCCCCCGGCTGGTACTTCATTCTGGGTCTGATGGCCCCACTAGCCACCGTCACGGCATCGCGGGTTGAAAGAACAAACGCGCGCTTAGTATGCTAAAGAGACGATGGCTAATTTCGTTCTTCCGCAGTGCTTGTTGTTGTCACTCTTCGTAATCTCCTGTGGTGGGGCCACCACTACGCCAACCCATGGCCCGTCATCCACGGCCACCCCTATATCCGTGCCCACACCAATGCCCGATCTCCAGCCTGATCTCGCAACTCCTGAAACCGGAGCGATCGCAGACCCAACGCCGATTTATGTCAACGAAAGTTACGAAGGGGAGTCGTTCGGGTCTGCTGATGAGTGGAGCCAGAAGGTCGCCGAGTGGGAACTTAAGGAACCGGAGCCGGGTGGATTTCTGGCAAGCGTAAGAGGGGTCTTGGAGAAGGTGACGGCACGCAGAATAGGGCGGCAGGTATCAGAGCAGCTAGACCTGGACGAGGAGATACGTAACGACAAGTGGAAGCATTGCATCGTCGGTGCTGAGATAGCTCGAGCAACTAGCTTCAGCACGGCGGAATATGCAGCGTGGTTCAAGGAACATCAGGACCTTACCGATGGTGTGAGCAGCACCTTTTTTGAGGAAGATGACTACAAAGCTGCGGTCGACGGAGCACGGCAGACTACCCAAGAGCAATGTGAAGATTGCTCTGCTGTTTGTGAAGAACGTTGGGGCGATCGTGACAAATCCTGGGAAGGGACAAGGCCGGGCTCTGCATCTGAATAGCGACCCGTGGAACCGAAAGACTGTGGTCTGGTGTCCTGAGTCAGAAGTTCGCAGTAGCAAAGGGACGCCCTTCGACAAGCTCAGGGTGAGCGGGGGAGCGACGATTTCCGCTCGTGGTGAGCTTGTCGAACCACGGCTTGGGAAGCACAACCATAACCGTCAAATTATTAAACGATCTCACGATTCAGGACACTAGCAGCCTGCTGAAAAACTCTCTCGACCATCCCTGGCTCCCTTCCCTTCAGCAGGCTCAGGACGGGCCTGGCCAGGAAGGGGGAGCAACCTATATCTGAGGGACACCCCTTCGGCTGGCTCAGGGCAGGCTCTTATCCGCCTGAGCCGGACCGGCAAAGGGGCTTCGCCCGTCTGAACACCCCTTCTTCCGTAGCATCCTAGGAGCGGAACCTGGGTATGACTTTTTCGCCGAAGAGCTTGAGCGAGCTTTCCACCTGCTCTCGAGGCATCTGTCCCACGTTTATGTTGAGGAGCAGGTTCCGTACCCCCGCCTCCCCCAGCTCAGCGATCTGCTCGGATACTCGCTCGGGGGAGCCAGCCAAAAAGGCGTGCTCAAAGACTTCGGCTGGATTAGGAGGCTGACCCGGCGCGGACGGCGGTACACCACCGGGGTTCCACTTTACTCGCGCCTCCAGCAAATGCTCCCGAAACCGTTCCAGAGCAGCCCTGGCGGGTCCCTCGGCCTCTTCGTCGGTATCGGTCACGTACAGCGCCCGCTGAGCCCAGCACTGGTCGAGGGATCGCTCCACTTCGTCCTCCCCAAACCCCTCCTCACGCATGGTATCTTTGTATAGCTGTAACCGGTGTCGCAGTCCATCTACAGTCAGGACCCCCATGAGCACTGGACGACCGATCTTCGCCATCTCCACCATCGAACTCTCGGTGATACAGGCTCGAATCAGGGGAGGATGGGGCTTCTGATAGGGTCGCGGCCGCAGAATCGGGAAAGAGCTCTTCCAGAAGCGCCCCTCGTGGCGCACGTCTTCTTCCGTCCAGGCTTTCACCAGAAGCTCTTCAGCCTCGGGAAGCATGTCTCTGGCGTCCTCCATAGCCACACCAAATCCGATGTACTCGTACTCGTTGTAGGCCGATCCCCTCCCTGTGCCTACCGTCAGGCGGCCGTGGCTCAGGTTATCCAGCAATGCCGTCTGCGCTGCTAGGCGCACCGGATGGTGCATCGCCATCTCTACCACGGCAAAGCCGATTCGTACCCGCTGAGTCCTCGTGGCGACGGCGGCGGCGAATACCACCGGGTCTGCATAGGCTACGGCACCGTCGAAATGGTGCTCGGTCAACCAAACAGCGTCCATGCCGATCTCTTCGCAGAGATCCACCTCCCGCAAGGTGTTTTCTATGACCTCGTGGTCCTTCTCTTGGTCTAGACTAACTGGAAAGATGAATGACCCAAAGCGCATTGACTGCTCCCTCATTTTGGTGGAGATCGGTGGTGCGCCGGACCAGAGGGCTCTCTCTCATTGGTCACTTCACTGAATACCAACGCGAGCTGCTTATCCGCCAAGCGGTATCATACCCACGAGGCTGCCTTCTCGCAAGGTCTAGGAGTCAATCGGTGGACGTCAGGCCCACTGATCTGAGGACCTCTATAGCGCTTATGGCCGCTATCGTGGGCGACAGCAGATTGGGGAACATCGTATCCATTCGGACCTCCGCCTGTCATGGGATCCCTGAATCATTCGGAACTCGCTGTTATTCCGGAGCTGCTTGCGATCAGTGGATCGCTACTTCGATATCCGGTCGATGCTTTCTCACCAGGTCCGCTACGAGAAGGCGGTGACAGAACCGGCTCTCCGGCTGATGGCACAAGAGCGTCTGGTCCTCGTCGTTGGACAGGCTGGACAGCCAGGTGGACACTTGGTCCCACCTCTTCTCTAGACTGCGCAGGTACCTTGAGGACAACTCAGGTTTTGAGATAGCCCCCGCGCGATACTCCCTGAGGAGCTCCCGATCCGGGATCAAGCATCGGACAACTCCCCATTCGTGGAGCCTTTTCGGCAGAAACGGCTTGGGACGGTCTGATATCCTCATCAACTTCCCACGCCAGTTATGTTCTTCCTTCCAGCTCGCGACGGTCAGCACTCTCAATCACCTCTGAAAATCAATAGACCTCCATCCAACGGCAGCGCGCCACCGAGGAGGGTGGATGCCCCGTTGAGGCTCTGCACGGGGCATCCACGATAACCCGGCCTACGACGACGCCGTTGTCCCCTGAGCCAGGTTTCCTCGCTCGTCCAGATGCAGGCCGGTCTTCTTCGCCTGCTCCAGAATTTCCTCAGGCCAGGTGACCTTACCTGCGTCGCTACCGCCCAAAATCGCCAGCAGGTATGCGTCCTCGTCGCTGACGTTCTGGAACCCACGCATTACCCCCGGGGGGACGGATATAGCGTCCCAAGGGCCGAGGATGACCTCGTTCTCGCCGTCATCTCCCCACGTTATCGACCACTCGCCGGTTAGAGGCATGAACACCTCTACCGTGGTGTGGCTATGCAGGGCCGCCCTCTTACCTGGAGCCGCCTTGTTAAGCCCCAGGTTGAAGTCGTGGGCCCCGGATATCGCCGGCTGCGCCGAGGGGTCTTCGGTCACTCCCCGGCCGATGATGCGGAAGTTCTGGCGCTCGTGCCCTGGGATCAAGCTGTCTACGAAGGGCTTGCTGCTGGGCTTCAGCTCTGCGAAGCGGGAAACGCGCTTGAGCATCTCCGTGGCAGAAATCTGAACGCTGGACATGTGACCTCTCGACCTCCCTCTTAAAGCCGGTGTGCCCACACACGCACGGCTGGTGGCTCGACGAGGGGATTATAGCCAGCGTGCCATCAGGCGTCAAGAAGGCTCCAGCGGTGACCGCTGTACGGCCCGTCGTGGACTCGGCGGGTGGTCGCATCATCGCGGACCAGACCCCTGAGCGCCCGACCCAACCTATCGACATGATATCCAGCCTCTCCTGCCCGCTTATGGCTACTTTCGGAGAGGAGGACGCCAACCCAACGCTGGCCGACGCGGAACGCCTGAGGGACGAGCTGGAGAAACACGGCAAGACCCACGAACTGTACATGTACTCAAACGCGGGCCATGTCTTCTTCGCCGACTACAGACCCAGCTTCCGTCTGGGACCCGCCGCCGACATGTGGCACAGAGTGATCCTGTTCTACAAGAAGTACCTCAAAAACTAGGCCCAGGACCCGGCGTCTCAAGGCTCCAGGACCAACAGACATCCGGGACAGGCGATCGAGGTGGTAGCGGACGCCAAGGATTGGGACGATCCGAAACGGCACACACGCATAGGAGGTTCATCCTCCTGAAGACCCAGACCGCCCACAAGGGTATTATCTCGTCGAGCCAGGCCAAACTTCGGCCAAGGCAGGTCGGTCGCTAGACCGTGACCTCCACGTCCATCAGGGGTGCGTGCTGCTGGGCGCCGTAGACGTCGGTGTCCTCGACGTCGCCGGAGCCATGCAGCCGCGGGATTGTGGCCTTGATAGCATTGGCCGGAGGGTACTCTACCAGCAGTACGTCCTTCACAGGCACACTGTACAGCCTGGAGATGAGCTCCGCGCTGATGACTCCGGATGCCCGCACCTTCTCGAAGGTCTCTCTATTGCGGAACACCACGTCCAGTGTGAGGAGGAAGGGGCTTGCATTCTTGCTGCGGCACGTAACGGCGATGTCCCTGATCCTGGCCATGTGTCACCTCTCCGAAACGATTCAATAAGGTTCAGTGATCGGGAAACTATGACCTGTCGGCTGAGCCCCTTCGACAAGCTCAGGGTGAGCGGGGAACATGCTCATCTCAGCGCCCCTAGCGAGCTTGCCCGGGTAGTACGCGTTCTTCGCCACGGGCCGGGTCATGCCTACAATCTCGTTGGCCAGCTCCTGGGTCGGGGCGACGGCCTCGATGATAACCCCCAGTTCATGGCCTTTGATCTCCTTCACCGGCTCCCTTTCCCCCATTACCGAGTCCTTGCCTATTATGCGATAATGAAGCTTGTATTCGTCCTCCCTTATGCCGATACCTTCCACCCGCTTGCGGACGATGCCGTCCACCGAGTCCAGATAGCTGTCTATGCAGCCTATCAGCACCGGGTCCCGCGTCGTGGAAATACAGATACACCGGTACCCCACGAACTCTACGCCCTCCAGCCTAACGGTGTACTTCTCTGAAGGAACGAACTTGGCCCCGGTAACTTTCACCGTCCTATCGTCCACGGCGTCAAACTGAACCTGGCTAAGGTCTAGGACGCCGGAAGGCTCTGTGTGGTGGACGGGGCTCTCGTTCTCGTGTAGGAAGAAGGTGCCGAGGCTCGTGGGAGTGCACTGAAGGCCGGGATGAGGGGCTTCCACCAACAGGTGGTCCCCCCGGAGTGAGACCATCACGCCCTCGCTGCCGTACTTACCCCGCGGCTCGGTACAGGCGGCGCCGCACTCCAGCAGCTTGCCAGCCATCCATCCCAGGGCCGGGTCAAACTCCTCCTTTATCGGTAATGCGGCGAATATGGCTGCATCGTCGGAGCGGCCCGCGAGGATTACCTGGGCGCCCTCGCTCAGGGCCTCGATGTAGGGCTCGACCCCGGCCATGCCCACTATGCGAGTGCTCCGTTCCACGGTCTCGCTGTCAAGTGGGCCCATCGGCCAGAGGGGCTCCACCTTGCCCTGCTCCAGTTTTTCGGCCACGTACTCTTTGCTCTGCTCTGAATGGATGAGGGCCATCTTGAAGTGCAACCCGTTTTCCCTGGCGATCTCCTCCACGATCTCCCTGGTCCATTGGAGGTGCGGGTCTCCCCCCGCGCCGCCGCTGGTGCCGACAATGACGGGCACGTTGCGGTCGTGGCCCGCGATGAGCATATTCTTCAGGTCTCGCTTGGCGGCGTCCCGGCCTACGAAAGCCTTGCCCATGCCCATGTAATTGGGCCCCGGATCGGTACTGCCTCCATCGACGGCAATGAGGTCGGGGCTCCTCTCCATCGCACGGCGGAAAGAGTCATCCTGGTACCCGTAACCCAGAAGGCCCGTTGGGGAATATAGACGTAGCTCCGGCTGCTCCATGGCTGGACCACCTCTCCAGACATTAACCTCGGCTCAAGGACGTCCAATGGCGGCTGGGCAGCACTGCGTATTCTATCGCCAAGCCCAAGCCACCTAGTGAGAGACTACACAATGTCTCCCGAGAGGACCATGGTTCCCTCCCAGTTCGTCTGCGCCCGTTGGGCCAGGGCCCTGGCCCAGGCGTCCACTTTGGGCAGCGCTGCTTCTACCTCTCGCTGGTCCACTGTCCTCGCCGCCTCGGGATCACCGGCTTCTATCAGCATCGCCGGCAGCCTGTTCCGCAGGCAATCCATCATCCACTGATAGGAGTCTCCGCAAGCTGCGGTGTCCAGGTGTAGCCGGTCATTTCGCCCTTCAGGGACGTTGATGTAGTGATAGTGGGGCTTTATCTGGAAGCAGTCAAAGCGCAGACGCTCCTGGCTCTTTCCCGGTCCACCGGCGAAAACGTGGATGCACACACCGAAGTCCGCCACCTCGGCGGTCATTCGATGTTGGGCGTCGATCTTGTTCAGGAACCTGAATTCGACGCCAAAGGTAACGGCGCCGGCGTCGACGTACTCGGTGTTCTCTTGGATTGGGGCAATGGGACCACCCTTGAAATACAAATTCATCTCATCGCCAGCGGGGCGACCAGGCGTCCCTTCTTTCTTGGCAGCTACCTTGTCCGGCATTATGGACGACCTCCTTGTTTATAGTCTTGGCGCCTGCCAGGCAGGCTCAGCCCCTGTTCCCCCACCTATTATAATAGGTGGCCTCCGCCGCCGGACGGCGATCGGTGGGGCCACCAAACTCGATCGATTATTGCCTGCACACACACGCCATCCTAGTAGCAACCAAGTTGCATGTCAATCGCCCGAAATCGTTGCACTCAGAGTGCCACATGTCCTATACTCGTGGTGCCGTCTGGGACGCTCATCTCCATTCCATCATGGTCTCCAGCGCAAACTCTAATGTTCAAGCAGTAACCTCGACAAGACTCCAGAACGGCCTATAGCCAAAGCTCCGCCCCGTAGGAATGAATGCCGGCCCGCGGTTGCTTTATGTTAAGTCACTCGACTTTGGAAGGAGGGATCACTTGCAGATGACGAATGTTGGCACCGGGAAATACACCTACCGGCTCATCCAGGACTGGGGTAGATTGCCCGAGGGAGAGACCTTCGGCATGGTCGAGTCCGTGGCCACGGACTCTCAGGACCGTGTGTACATAGGGCACAACGGTAACCCTCCAGTGATGGTCTTCGACCGCGAAGGCAACTACCTTAGCTCCTGGGGAAACGGAGCCATCGCCAGCGGCCATGGCTTCTTCATCGGTGATGACATCGTTTACCTGGCCGACCGGGCGGACTCTGTGGTAGTCAAATTCACCCTGGACGGCAGGCCAATTCAAGTGATCGGCAACCGGGGGGGCCATTCAGATACTGGGTGCGTGAACGGGGGCGATTTCGTCCAACAGGCAGCAGGTCCCTTCAACTACCCGTCAGAGCTGGTCCCCTCTCCTTGGGGCGATCTGTATGTGTCCGACGGCTATCGAAACAGCCGGGTCCACCGGTTCACCGGCGATGGCCGACTCATCGCTTCCTGGGGTGAGCCGGGTAACGGCGGTCCCAATCAGTTCCACGTGCCCCACAGTATCATTGCCGGCCAGGACGGGCGCGTCTATGTATGTGACCGGGACAACTACCGCATCCAGATTTTCTCAGCCGAAGGGGAGTATCTGGAGATGTGGGAGGATCTACGCCGGCCAACGGACATCGCCATGGATGGCGACGGCGTCTTCTACATCACCGAACTGGGACATGGCGACACCAAGTCTTCATCTCCATACCCGGTCTGGCTGCCTCCAGACAAACACGAGCGCCTTATGCCCCGCGTAAGCGTAATGGACGCCCAGGGGCGCGTACTTTCTCGCTGGGAGTGCCGGCCTTCGGCCCATTCGGTGTGGGTGGACTCCAGAGGAGACATCTACGTAGGGCTAGGCTACAACAGGGCAGTGGACAAATACGTCCGAGTCTGACGGATAGCCGGGCCGGCCGTTTACCACCCGGCCGGCCGGCACGATAGTAGCTAATGCGGCACGGCTCTCTCGGGTAATGCGCCCAGGGGCCATGCCGGTAAACATTATCGGGATTAAGCCAACGTGAAGTTATCTTCTGGGCAAGGACCAGCCGGTACCGTAGCACCTACCGCATCTCGACGTACCGATCCTGCCCTTTCCACTGCAGATTGAGCATTTAGCCCCAGGCTCGGCCACCCCCACCGTCCCTTTACCGTTGCACGCCCTACATTCGCCGCCGGACGCTTGCCCCGTTCCCTCACAATAGGCACATGTCTGCTCTACCAAGTCTCCCCGAGCGTTCGTCATTGGCGTCCCTCCTGTATCTAGTCAGTATTCACAGCGCAGTTCAAACTGCGGGATGCCTATTCAACAACATCGGCTACAATCATTCCATTGCAAATCGGGCAACGCTTGCTGTTAAGAGGATCCCCATCTCGTGTCTTGATCCGCTTGGAGCAGCGGTCGCAATACCTGGAGGCGCAACCTTCGCACTGGCGCCAGGAGCCCACGCACCCGAGGTAGAACGCGCCCCGCTCCTTATCGCACTTTGAACAGACAATCAGTGCCACTTACCCACCGTCCCCTCGTTTCGCATCATTATATAGGTTGGCCATGCGCGCCCTGTCCCAAACACAGAAAATGGAGCGCCTACTTGAAACCTAACCTAAAACGATGCCCGAGAAGGACGGCCTGCGGGTCTCCAGGCTGAGCGCCATCCCCAACGGGGCAATTCTAGAGGCGTTCACAATGGCAGTCAAGAGCTTGTGACTGTCTCACTCCTCTCTGAAAGAGTTACGAGCGTCCATATCAGGCGGCAATAGCCTGAGACGGTGCCGCGGTGGTCCCAGGACTACGTGGAAGCCAGCGCAACGCACCAGATCACCCGCCGCCGGGCCGACCTGACCCCGGAACGTCTTTTCGTTGGCCCGATAGCAGTGAACGTGGATGATGAGGGGCGCATAATCGTGCTGGAGCAGCAGCAATGCCGCATCCAGATCTACGTTGGGGAGCGGGACTTCGTAGACGCGCCGTTCAACCTCTAATCGTCTTGTCCCACCACGTACGTGCCTCGGTCCTAAGGGCAGCCCCTCGCGACTTTCCTGGGCAAGCTTGATTTGTCGAAAAGGGGTAGGGTGTTTATACTATTCAGAATTCGTCCGTTGGCTGCCATCAGCGCCACCAGGGGTGGGGGACTTTTTCGCACCAATCGTCGAAAGGAGGGCAGCTATGAAGGAAACAGTCGAAATCTACTTCCACTCCCAACAACCATACACCCACGTCACTGACGATGACCTGGGAAAGTACGACTCATCCCGTCTCGACTTCCCTAACACATATTTCGATCCCCAAAAGGCCCACGCGCTCTACAACCAGTACCATGAGCAGTATGCCTTCGCCGACGAGGTTGGGATAGACGGGATCATGACCAACGAGCACCACGCTTCCTATTGGAACATGAAACCCTCAGCAAATCTTGATGCCGCAGTTATCAGCAAGATAACCAAGAGCGTCAAGATCGCCATCCTTGGAAACATTCTGCCCATCAGCGACCCCGTCAGGATGGCGGAAGAGCTGGCGATGCTGGACTTGTATTCGGGAGGAAGGCTAATCTCAGGGTTCGTACGAGGAGGCGCCCTGGAGACTCTGTATGCTGGCATAGACCCAACGGAGAACCGAGAGCGGTTCGAGGAGGCCCACGACCTTATAATGAGGTGCTGGACAATCCCGGGCCCCTTCCGGCACGAGGGGAAGTATTACCATCATAGGGTAGTGAATCCCTGGTGCTCCCGATACAAAAGCCCCATCCGCCCATATGGTTCCCAGGAGGCAGCAGCCCTGAGAGCGTCAAATGGGCCGCGCGGCACGGATACGTATACATCAACCTGGGCGCCGTGATGGACTTTACCAAAGAGCTGAAGCGTATCTATATAGATACGGCCCATGAGGTCGGTATTGAGCCTGGGCCCGAGCACTTCGGCTACCAGTTGCGAGCTGTTGTCGCCGACACCGATGAGAAGGCCCAGGAGATCGGACGACGGTTCCTCTGGACTCAGGACCATCGGATGAGAGGGCCCCGAGAGCACAACGACCCACCGGGCTACCAATCTCGGGATGCCCAGGCCATGATGCGTCTCAGGCCGGTAGGCCCGGCTCAGGGCATGACCTACGAGGGTTTACAGGAGCTGAACATCCTTATCGCGGGCAGCCCTCAGACGGTCATCAGAAAGCTGACGAGCACGATAGAGGGGCTTAACCCGGGGTATCTCATCCTCATCGGTTGCGACGGCGACATTCACCATAATGACGTGATGCGCTCCATCGAGCTGCTGGGGAAAGAGGTCATCCCGGCACTGCATGAGATCAAGCTTCAACCTTACGAGTAGCGCGCGCGTTGTAGCAATACGACAGGCTCCGAGCCAGTCCTTGGGCCCGGCATCCGTTCCCGCGAATGGGGACCGCGCGCGGCGATAATTGCCCCTGATCCTCGCTCCCTCCTGCGCTCAATCTCTCAAGTCGGCCTTACCGCCCAGGGTGATCCCAGTGATATCCGCCTTGAATCCCAACAAATTTGACGGCCCGTCCGGTTCTTCCCGTGGTGGTTTGCATTTGATATCGTGTGTCTTGACAAACGAGTGCTAGCTGCTACAATAGTTAATCGCCACTGTTTGCAGCAGTTTCCGATTGCAGTACGGGCCGAATATTTACAAATGCGCCACGCGGATCAAGTACCACAGGCGATGAGAAGGAACTAGCATGGAGGAGAAGCTAGCTGAACTTGGCTTGCTAGCAGCTCTGGGGCTGGGTATAGTTCTCGGGATTAAACACTCCCTGGACCCCGACCACGTGGTTGCCGTGTCCACGATTGTCAGCCAGTATAAGAATCCCTGGAGGTCCTTTTGGGTAGGAGTCTCCTGGGGTCTGGGACACACCACCACTCTCTTAGTAATAGGCATCGTGATCATCGCCCTGCGATTAACCATACCCGACCGCTTGGCCCTGCTCCTGGAGTTTTTCGTGGGAGTTATGCTGGTCGCCCTTGGGCTGCAGGTCATGTACGGCTTCCGGAAAAAGAGAGTGCACCAGCATATCCACGGCCATCCGGAAAGGGCTCATCAACACTTCCACTCCCACTCCCGAGAGCCAGACCACGATCAAACGCACCACAAGGTCAGTGGAATCGGAAAACCCTTCTTGAGGAAGAAGTCCTATCTCATCGGGACTGTCCACGGCGTAGCAGGCAGTGCCGCACTCACCCTCCTCGTGTTGGCTTCAATTGACTCTCCGCTGGCGGGAATCGTGTACATCTTGCTGTTTGGACTGGGCTCGGTGGTGAGCATGGGCGTAATGACCATCTTCATCAGCTTTCCTTTCGTTTTCTCAGCAAACCGCCTGCCCAACCTCAACCGCTCGATTCAGTTCGCCGTCGGGACCCTCAGCGTCCTTTTCGGAGGCTTCCTCATGTATGAGATAGGCTTCGTGGACGGGCTCTTCTAGAAGATCCGGAGCGTTCCGTTTCCGGAGGCTCCTTGGAGCTACCCGTTCCACGGACGCATCGTAGTCACGAATTGCCCGGCGTTCACCCCTCCAGACATCCTTCGATTCCCTTCCACTGCAGCCGTGAGGCGAGTTCGTCGTACCTTTACCCGGGTCAGGTTAACGCCACCGGCTCGACCTCTTTCCACGAAGTTTCATTCCCATTCCCTGGCACCGGGTGTCCCCAGATGTTATCATTGGTACAAACCCAAGCCGGAAAAAACACAGGTCTTCGTGCCACTAGGCGAGCGAGCCCGCAACACAAACACACACCGGGACTCGAGCGACTTTACCGGCCCAACTCAGGAAGGAGCGCATGAGCGTTCTACTAGATCGATTAGACAAGATCAGTCGCGGCCCTATCAAATCCATGGGGTTCGGGGCCTCATCACGCGCTGACAAAGTGCCGCCTATGGCGTTGATCGGTAAACTGTCCGACCCGGCGAAATCGGCCCAGGGGGCATCCATCCTGGCGAAGATGGGAGCCGACGGCGCCCTGATTGACGGTCTGGGATTAGACAAGATGACCAAAAAGCTGACCAAGGCGCTTCAAAAACTGCCTTGGGGCATCAGGGTTCACGAACTAAAAGGAGACGAAGCGACGAGATGCAAGGAGAAGGGCTGTGATTTCCTTGCCTTTGCTCCCGAAGAGGCCCTATTAGACGCCCTCCAGGATGAGGATACCGGATACATATTGTCCATACAGACCGACATGGAGGAGATCCGCCTCCGCGCCATAGAAGACCTTCCCGTCGACGCGGTGCTCTTGCCCTTCGATTCCTCAGGGGAGCCCTTGACCCTCGAGCACCTCCTGACGATCGGTACAGTGCGCGCCTCCTTCAGCAAGCACCTGCTACTTGAGGTGTCGGAAATTCTTTCGACTCGCGAGCTGGAGGGCCTCAGGGACATAGGGGTCATCGGTCTGGTAATAGACGCCACCAGCCATTCAGCCGACGCTCTCCAGGCACTAAAAGAGAGACTTGACTCGCTTCCCGCACAGCCGCGAAACCAGTCCAAAGGCCACGCCGCCGTCCTCCCCAGCATCGCCGGCCCCTATGGCGACGGCGACGGCGATGTCGAGGAGGAAGACCTACCCGAGTAGAGCGGTGGCCAGGGGGATGGTCGAAAGAGTGTGTCGGCAGCCCGCTAAAACTATATAACGGAACGTTTCTGAGTTTTGAGCCTGAGGTGGGCGCGGCAGGAAAGCCTCGGTCCTCGCGGGGAGGTACATGGTGAACAAAATAACGATCATCGGCACGGGACTCATCGGCACATCTATGGGGTTGGCCATAAAGAGCGCCGGATTCAAAGGAATCCGTGTTGTCGGAACGGATAGAGATCGAGGACGAGCGGCGACGGCCCAGAAGATGGGCGCATTAGACGAGGCCAGCGGCAGCCTGGGTAACGCCGTTAACGACGCGCAGATTGTAATCCTCGCCACGCCGGTAATGGAGATGAAAGAGCTTATGGAGGCGATAGGCCCTCGGCTGCCCGAGGGGTGCCTGGTTACGGACACCGGCGGTACAAAGGGAGTCGTCCTGGAATGGGCGGACAAATATCTCCCTCACAGCGTCAACTTCGTAGGGGGTCAGCCCATGGTGGCGAAGGAGGGTTCTGGCCCCGAGGCGGCCGATGCGAAGCTGTTCCAAGGTCGACCATATTGCGTTGTGCCCGCAAGCGGAGCGCGACAGGACGCAGTCAGGTTGCTCACTGATCTGATCAACTCCATGGGGGCCAAGCCATACTTCATTGACGTGGGTGAGCACGATAGCTTCATGTCAGCGGTGGGCCATCTGCCGTTCCTAATGTCTGTCGCCCTGGTGGGCTGCACCTCAAAAAGCCCATCGTGGGACGACATCGCGAAGATCGCGTCCACACCCTATAGGAACGCCACCAGCATGGTGTCTGGAGACCCGACTACATACAAAGACCTCGCCGTCGGTAACACGAAAAATATAGTTAGCTGGCTGGACGCCCTCATCAACGAGCTCTACGATATCCGGCAAATCCTCAACACTGATGCCGACCAAAAGGGTGAAACGCTGGGAAAGGTACTCAACGAAGCCTTCACCGCTCGCGCCAGATGGATGGCAGGCCTTGTCACTCCCGAATCTCAAGCAGCCATCAATAAGGAGAGGATGCCGTCAGCCTCGGAAAGCATGGCGGGATTTTTCGTTGGCGATTCCGGGGCCCGCCGCCGGCTGTTCGGATGGGGAGAGGGGAGAGGTGACAAGCAAGACAGAGGCAAGAAGCAATAGCCGGGGTCATATCCGACCGTGAAGAGGGTTATCCGAAAGCCCTCGGCATTGACCGGAGACGTCTTCCCACCGGGAGATAAATCCGTATCCCACCGCGCTCTAATCCTCGGTTCCATCGCCAAGGGGACCTCCAGAGTCAAAGGACTATCCAGGGGCGAAGACGTTCTTTCCACAATGGGCTGTTTGAAAGCTGTGGGAGTCGGCTTCGACTACGAGTCCGAGGAAGCCAACGTTTCCATCCGTCCACCTGCCGGCGGCCTGAAAGAGCCCGAGGGGGTCCTGGATGCCGGCAACAGCGGCACAAGTATGCGGCTGCTCTTGGGTCTGCTGGCCAGCCAGCCCTTTCTGTCGGTGCTATCCGGCGACCACTCCCTCCATTCGCGTCCCATGGAGAGAGTCATACGGCCCTTGAAACTCATGGGAGCCCATGTCCACGGCCGCGGAAACGACACCCTAGCGCCCCTCGTTATCCGGGGAGGGCCCCTGAAGGGAATCGAGTATACATTGCCGGTCGCCAGCGCCCAGATCAAGTCAGCCATCATGCTGGCCGCTCTATTCGCTGAAGGGGAGACGGTAGTTCACCAGCCAGCCCAATCCCGCGACCACACGGAACGCATGGTGAGGGCCATGGGCGGAGAAGTGGAAGAGCACGGGCTTACCCTCTCGCTGAGGCCGGGAAGCCTGTCCGCCGTGGATGTCGAGGTACCCGGAGACGTGAGCGCCGCCGCTTTCTGGATGGTGGCAGGGCTTTGCCACCCCAATGCTAAAATAACGATAAGGGGAGTTGGAACAAATCCCACGCGCACTGGGATACTGGAGACCCTGGAGGCCATGGGAGCCCGGATCACTCAGCACAACCCCAGGATAGAGGGAGGCGAGCCTGTGGCCGACCTTCTGGTCGAGTCTACGGAGCTCACGGGTACAGAGATTGGCGGCGACCTGATCCCGAGGATCGTAGACGAGGTGCCGGTCCTCGCGGTAGCAGCCTGCTTCGCCACAGGCACCACCACCATCAGGAATGCCCGGGAGCTCCGGGTCAAGGAGTCGGACAGGATCCAGACAACAACCATGGAGCTGTCACGGCTCGGAGCTCACATTGAAGAGCTACCTGACGGCATGGTAATCCACGGGACCGGTAAGCTAGACGGCGGAAACTGTCAAAGTCACGGAGACCACCGCCTCGCGATGGCGTTGGGGGTGGCCGGCCTCCTGGCAGCTGGTGAGACGGCCGTGGACGGCGCCGAGGCAGCCTCGGTATCCTATCCCCAGTTCTGGCAGCATATGGACCGATTGTGCGACTCAGTCACGCTAGAAGGACAGGAACGTTGAGTGATGAGCCACCCAAACACGTCCCCACGGAGGATGCGCCCCTCCTGGTAGTACTGTCCGGCCCCTCAGGGGTAGGAAAGAACGCGGTCCTCAGCACCCTGCGTACTCGTAATGCGGGCCGGCCATGGCACTTCGCTGTCACCGCCACAACCAGGCCCAAACGACCCAACGAGACCAATGGGGTGGACTACATATTCCTGGGCCGAGATGAGTTTCACCGGATGGTCGGAGAGGGTGAGTTTCTGGAGCACGCGCAGGTCTACGAGAATTTATACGGCGTACCCAAGCAGCAGATACGCGATGCCCTCGCAAATGGTCAAGACGTTATACTCCAGGTTGACGTGCAGGGAGCCTCCACCATAAAGGGCCTGATACCGCAGGCTGTGTTCATCTTCCTAGTCCCTCCTTCCATGGAGGAGCTGCGGAGCAGACTGACCTCGCGGGCCACCGAGTCCCCGGAGGCCCTAGATATCCGTATCGGCACCGCCCGGAAGGAGATGGATCGGGAGTCCGCCTACGACTACCGGGTGGTCAACCGGGAAGGGTGTCTGGACGACGCCGCCGCCCGCATCGAATCGATCATCCTGGCAGAGAAGTGCCGCGTACCGTCCCGCCATATATCGTTTTAATCCCGGACACTTTGAGGAGGGCAATGAATCAAGCGGCGACCTGTCCGGACGCGGCACCTCTATGGTAAGCTCTTAGCAGGCTTCGGAAGAAAGGGTTGTGCAGAGGGGCGAAGCCCCTTTGCCGAGAGTCTGAGAGCCTGCCCTGAGCCAGCCCAAGGGGTGTCCCTCAGATATAAGTTTCTCGCCCTTCCTGGCTAGGCATGTCCTGAGTCTATCGAAGGGAAGGGGCCAGGGGGATGGCCGAAAGAGTTTTTCAGCACCCTGCTAGTACCCAGTCAAATTAAATCTGATATAAATGTCATTCTGAACGAAGCGAAGAATCTGGGGTGGCCGTGGGTAACCCCTCCCCAGATTCTTCGGTCGCTGCGCTCCCTCAGAATGACATGCTATCGAAATCTTGTTGACTAAGTACTAGGGTGCGTGGGTTCCAACGCTGGCCGAACAAGGGAGAGATTTGGAGCGGACGGTAGCTACAAAACCAAAACGCAGACTGCCTGCCTGGATGAAGGTCCGGATACCCGGAGGGCCCAACTACATCGAGCTTCATAACCTGCTCAGGGGCTCTCAGCTCCACACCGTGTGCGAAGAGGCCCATTGCCCCAATATCGGCGAGTGTTGGGAGCGCCTGACCGCCACATTCATGGTCCTGGGCGACATATGCACGCGCCGCTGCCACTACTGCGCGGTCACCACCGGCAGGCCCACCGGCCTGGACATCATGGAACCCGAGCGGCTGGCGGACACGGTAAAGCGCATGGGCCTCAAGTACTGCGTGATCACCTCGGTAAACAGAGATGACCTGGCGGACGGAGGGGCCTTTATCTTCGCCATGTGCATCCGAAAGATCAACGAAGCGGTGCCCGGTTGCAAGGTTGAGGTGCTGATTCCCGACTTTGACGGCTCGTCACCGGGCCTCAAGAGGGTAGTCCAGGCCCGCCCGGACGTCCTGAACCACAACATCGAGTCCAGCCGAAGGGTGTTTCCAAAGGTCAGGCCCCGTGGCAATTACGAGCGCTCCCTGGCGCTGCTGGCCCGGGTGAAGGAGCTGGACCCGATGTTGCCGACGAAGTCGGGGATAATCGTGGGGATGGGTGAGGAGTGGGACGAGATCGTAGACACCATGCGGGACCTGCGCGGTGTTGACTGCGACCTCCTGACCATAGGCCAGTACCTCCGCCCCTCAGAGAAGCACCTCCCAATCTCCAGATTCTACACCCCCGCGGAGTTCGAAGAGCTTCGGGTAATCGGCGAGTCCCTGGGGTTCAAGCATGTGGCCTCGGGGCCCCTGATGCGCAGCTCCTACCACGCCGACGAGCAGCACGCGGCGGCTGCGGAGAGCCTCGGCGTTTAGTCTACATCCGGTACGTAGATAGGCAGCTTCACTCTCACGGGCCATAAATCTGGGCTGAATCCACGGCTATACTGGTGCCGTGCCTGCGCGCGATAGCTTGGTCCTCGCCGCCCACAACCAGTACCGTGCCGTCTTCAAGCAAGGTCGAGGTATGCCCGTGAGACGCGGGCATACCTCCCGCCGAGGACCAAGTACCCGTGCTGGGGTCGTACACCTCCGCGGTCTCAAGGTGGTAGCTGTTTTCGCCGCCCCCAGTGACCAGCACCCTGCCGTCGGCCAGCGCCGTCGCGGTGTGCCCACGCCGAACATCCGCCATCATGCCCAAAAGGGACCAGCTGTCGGTGGATGGATCGTACACCTCCGGGCTCGGTGAGGCAAAATCGCCGATTGACTCGTTGAAAACCGTCGCCGAGCCTGCCCCGTCGGCAACCAGCACCCTCCCGTCGGAGAGCAGCGTAGCCGTATGCCCGCTACGGGCCCAGGTCATACTGGTTACCGATGACCAGATGTCGGCGCTGGGATCGTAGACCTCCACCTGGGAAAGAAATGGTTCCGGCCCTTCAGCAGACCCGCCTGCAACCAGCACCCTACCATCAGGAAGGAGCGTCGCCGTATGCCCACGACGACCCAGGGCCATGTCACCGGCCGAGGCCCATGTTCTTGTCGAAGGGTCGTACAGCTCCACCGAGGCGATGGAGCTCCCCCTTCCGTTGGAGCCCCCAACGACAAGCACCCTCCCGTCGGAGAGCAGGGTCGAGGTGTGCTCCACCCGTGCCGTTGCCATGCTTCCGGCGGTCGACCAGGTTCCGACGGACGGGTCGTATACTTCCGCAGAGGCTATAGATAAATTCTCTGGACCTTCAGAACCGCCGGCAATCAGCACCCTGCCGTCGGCCAGCACCGTGGATGTATGCTTTTCGCGGGACCGGGCCATGCTCCCCGCTGTAGACCAAGTGAGGCTAGAGGGGTCGTACAGCTCCGCCGAGGCGCTCCATTCGGTACGGCCGCTCGTGGATCCGCTATCCGTCGCCTCGAACCCCACATTGTACGTTCCACCCGCCACGAGCACCGTGCCATCACTGAGGCGCGCGGCGGTGTGGTTCCGGCGGGGTTGCTCCATGCTGCCCGCGGTTGTCCAGCTGCCGCTGGACCACCTACCTGTGGAGGGGTCATAGAGCTCAGCGGTGGCGAGAAGAGCCTCTCCCGTGCCAGCGGCGGGCGAGGTACTCTCCAGGTCCAGGCCGCCGGTAAAGAGCACCAGGCCATTCGCCAGCAGGGTTGCGGTGTGCTTCGCACGCGGCTGTGGCATCCTGTCCGTCTGAGACCAGGCGCCCGTGGTTGGATCGTACACTTCCATCGAGCCCTGAGGATTTTCCTCTTGATCGAATCCGCCGGCAGCCAGCACTATGCCGTCGGCGAGTAGAGTCGCGGTGTGGCCGGCTCGCGGACGGGCTGAGCTGCCGCCCGATGACCAGGTACCGGTATCCGGATCGAATATCTCGGCAGACGCAATTCCTGGTCCGGATAAGGCAAGCTCACCCATTCCACCCGTAACGAGCACCCTACCATCTACCAGCAGAACCGCCGCCACAACCGTGCCGTTGCCATGCTTCCAGCGGACGACCAGGCGCCACTCGTGGGGTCGTACAGTTCGGCCGTAGCCAGAGGCTGTCCCCCTTCGTCGAATCCACCTACCACCAGCACCCTGCCGTCCTCAAGCAGCGTGGCCGTGTGCAACGCCCGTTGCTGCGCCATAGTAGCGCCCGGCGACCAGGCGCCGGTTGAAGGATCGAAAAGCTCCGCTGAGGCGAACACGGGACCCGATTCTCCTCCACCCACAACCAGAACCCTCCCATCTAGAAGGAGCGTGGCGGTGTGGTAGCCGCGCGCCTCGGCCATGTTGCCTGCCGACGACACCATACCGGTAGCTGGGTCGTAAACCACCGCATCGCGATGAAACTGCTCGGCGTCCTCACCTCCTACAATAAGCACCCGGCCGTCTCCTAGGAGTGTCGTTGTATGCAGCCAGCAAATACTGGGGCCCGCCAGCGACCACCGCCCGGTGAGGGGGTCGTATATCTCCAGGGAGTTGCGGTCATCCCCGTCGATACAGTTACCGCCCGACACCAGCACCCTACCATCCTCAAGCGTGGTCGCGGTATGAAAGGCCCGTGCGAGGGCCATATGGGCCGGCGCTGGACCAGGTGCGGACGGCGGGGTCGGTGTAGCGGTCGCGGTCGGCGAAGGCTTCGGTGTGGTTGGAGTGTGGGTCGGCGTGGGGATGGGAGTAAAAGTAGGGGTTTGGGTTTGCGCCGGTCCGATCGGCGTATTGGTCGGGGTAGCGCCGGAATTAGCGGTAGGAGTAGGGGTTTCAGAGGGCCCGGCTGGCGTCGAGGTCCTTCCACCTCCGCCACAAGCTGAAACGAGGGCCATCGCCAGTAGCGCAAAGCCTAGTGCCAGCGCAAAATACCTCGCCATCGTTTCCACATCCTCCTGTGGGATTTATCAGTATTTAAGAGGCTTCCTATATCCAGACGAAGGACGGCGGTGTTTTGTTCCAATTCAATGCCGCTAGACCTGTCTCACCTCAGGCGCCAGGGCAGCGATCACGTCCTCCACGCTGTGCCACACGTAATCCGGTTGCTCTTTGAGCACCTAGTCCAATGCATATGAGGAGGTCACGTAATCCGGTTGCTCTTTGAGCACCTAGTCCACATTGACCGAGCCCCATAGGGCGGCAGCGCTGGCCACTCCGGCTCGGCGCGCGCACTGAACGTCCACGTAGCTGTCTCCCACGTAGAGCACTTCCCCCCCGGCTATCGAGACTTCGTCGATGACCTGCTCGAGTCCTTCAGGGTTGGGCTTGTATTGTCTCGTACCGTCCCGAAACAGGACGACGTCGAAATGGCCGGCCATACCCGTAGCGTTCAACTCCTGACTGCCGTACACGCGACCCTTGTCCGATAGCAGGGCCAATACGAACCCCCGGGCCTTGAGAGACTCGAGCATTCGTGGCACGCCATCGAACAGGTGGCCCATCACCATCACTCTTGAGTGGTAGAACTCCATGTAGTGTTTGGTGGCCTCCCGCGTATCATGGGGGAAAATCAGCTCCATGTGTCTGGCGAAGGGCTCCGAGAAGGTGGAGGCTATCCACTTTTTGTCGGGAATTGGCAGGTCTCTCTGGCGCGCCGCATACTGGGCAGCCTCCACATGAACGTCCCAGCTATTCCAAAGGGTCTGGTCCCAATCAAAGGTGATTAGCTTCATGGCACGAAAAGCTGCGCTATGCTGTAATATTTATATGATGCCTTGCCGTAGAGAATAAACGATACGATACGAGAGACGCAAACATGCAGAAGAGTACATTCGATATAGGGATACTGGATGGCTACACTTGGTGGGCCGACCTCGTGGAGCGCAAGATCAGGATCCACAGGGGACCAGACCCATCCCAAGCTACGCCAACCGGGAAAGACGAGCAGGTCATCGAGTGGCCCATAGAAGTGCTGAGGAACCTTCTCTCTTGGGCCGTCCAGGATGACGCGGTCACGGCCTACTTCGGGGGGCCCATGGCCCACCAGATTCGACAGCACTCCGAGGAGCTGGGCATGACTCCCGAGATGTTCGTCTGGCACGCTGTCAAGGTTTTCGTAGAGGTGGGCGAAGGCTCCTAGGTCGAGTAACAGATGAGCGTGCCGAAATCTCCGGCAAGGCAACGCTCCCAGGACTCTTCCACCTGCTGTTCAAATGTATATGCCCGATTCAGGTTGCTTTTGGCAGCCAGGATGTCTTAACCTGGATTTCCCAGATAGACCCAAGTGGTGATTGGCGTTCCTGTGATTACTATGAATATTCTGATTACTAAACGGATATAATGGGAGTCTATACATTATAATACACCCATGAATATAGGTTCTGGCTTCTGATTACGTAATCGTGTTGGAGGCACCTTATGGGTGACGACGAAAAGACCCCTCTCAAGCTCGACTTTGACTCCAAAGTTCGCGTGGAGTTTCGCGGTGCTACCATCACCTCAGACGCAGGACTGCTGGCGTGCAGAGAGCTTGATGACGCCCTAAGCCTGACCGACTCTGCCGACGAATTCCTCAAAGAGAGTCGAACGGGCAAAAACATCCTGCATCAGCTAATCCCACTGCTGAGACAGTCAGTCTACAGCCGCCTCGCTGGATACGACGACACCAATGATGCCGACCGCCTTTCCCAAGACCCAGCCCTGAGAGTAGTGGTAGGCTGGAAAGGCCCTGACAGGAACGCGGCCAGCACCAGCGAGATGGGTAGGTTCGAGACGGAGTTGCTGACACAAAAGGAAAACCTCAAGGGCATTGAGCGGCTGAATGTCGAATGGATAAAACGTGCATTAGCCAAGACCGTACACAGGCGTATCATCCTGGACATCGACAGTTCGGAGAGTCCGGTGCATGGCGAGCAGGAGGAAGCAGCCTACAACGGCCACTTTGGATGCATGTGCTATCACCCCTTGTTCTGCTTCAACCAGTTTGGAGATTGCGAAGGGGCGGTTCTCAGACCAGGCAACGTCCACAGCGCCGATGGCTGGAAGGAGTTCATCAATCCCATCGTCGAGCGCTACCTGAAGCTGGCGGTGAGGCTGCTGTTTCGAGCAGACGCTGCTTTTGCCAAGCCTGAGATTTACGAGTACCTGGAGACAAGGCATATCGGCTACGCCATAAGGCTTCCGGCGAACGAAGTGCTTCAGAAGGAAATAGCTCACCTGTTGGTACGGCCTACCGAGTGGCCCTCTCAAAAGCCCATCGTCTCGTATCACGACTTCGTTTATCAGGCCCAGAGTTGGAATGTTCCTCGAAGAGTAGTGGCCAAGGTGGAGTGGCATCAGGGAGAACTGTTCCCAAGAGTAGGCTTCATCGTAACCAACCTGAGCTATCCAACGAAGGGACTAGTCAGCTTCTACAATGGCAGAGGCACAGCAGAGCAGTGGATTAAAGAGGGGAAATACGCCCTCAATTGGACTCGGCTCTCGTGCCATAAGTTCGTGGCTAATCAGGTGAGGCTGTGGCTATTCATCCTGGCATACAATCTGGGCAACTTCTTCAGAAGGCTGGCTCTGCCAGAAGCGATAAAGAGCTGGTCCCTGACAAGTATTCAGACGAGACTCATCAAGATAGGCGGGCGACTGGTGCGTCATGCGAGGAGGCTTGTGTTCCAGCTTGCCGAGGTGATGGTGACCAGGGAGATGTTCGATGAAATGCTGGAGCGGATAGGGAGACTTCGTTTCAATTCTGGATAGGAGCATGTGTCTGTTAGGGAATCGTGATCATATCGAGGCTGCCCTGAGCAAGGTGCGCGACTTGCAGCGTGAGGTTCGGTCTGAATAATCCGTTTAGAGCCTTTCCCAGTGGTTTGGAGACCCTGTTTCTCTAGATGAAGTGATATTAGCGCGGTTGGTGGCAGTTGACAACTTCAGCAGGCGATCTTATAGTCTGGACTGTCTCAGGATGGTGTGTTTATGAAAGCACTGGATTCCATCTGGGAAATATCGGCTTAATGTTAACCCCGGGCGGGGGAACCGCTGTGTAACGGGGAGAAACGCAATAGCTGCCAGGTATTCGAGAGGCGGTGAGTTTACCTTCCCGCATAAGGAGACTGCAATGACCATACGCATCTGGGGGACTGACATTGACCAGGGGGCTTTGGTACAGGCTGAGCGAACGGCGAGGCTGCCTATTATGGCAGGCCACGTCGCTCTGATGCCAGATGCACATGTCGGGATCGGCGCCACCGTGGGCTCGGTCATTCCCACCGAGAACGCCATCATCCCGGCTGCCGTGGGTGTAGACATTGGCTGCGGGATGATCGCCGTGGAAACCGACCTCCATGCCGAGCACTTGCCCGATGACCTGCAACCGCTCGTAAGCCAATTCGGACGCTCGGTACCGGCCGGGGTAGGCAGAGGCCGTGACCCGAAGAGTACCGGCGCCTCCGACCAACGCATCACCCGCCGGGCCGAGAAGTGGATGGCCGGGCATCCGCACGACCTACCGGATGGACTGGACAAGCGCGCACTCTCACAGTTGGGGTCCCTGGGTTCCGGCAACCACTTCCTTGAAGTGTGCCTTGACGAGCACGAGGTCGTGTGGGCCGTCCTCCATTCCGGTTCCCGTGGTGTGGGCAACAGGCTGGCAGACCGTCATATCAAGCTGGCACGGGCACAGCAGCAGGCCCTGGAAGACAAGGACCTTGCCTACTTTCTGGAGGGGACCGTCGAGTTCAACGCCTACGTCGCTGATATGCTGTGGGCGCAAACATACGCCCTGGAGAACCGCGAGCTGATGCTGGATGCAGCTCTGGCCGATCTCTTCGCCTTCGTCGGAGCGGGCCACGAGTTGGGCCGCATCAACTGTCACCACAACTTTGCCCAGCGGGAGGAGCACGAAGGGCGCTGGCTCTGGATTACAAGGAAAGGGGCCATCCGGGCCGCCAAGGGCGATATGGGAGTCATACCCGGGAGCATGGGGACTCGCTCGTACATCGTCCGTGGGCTGGGAGAGACGGAGTCTTACATGTCGTCAAGCCATGGGGCCGGCCGGAGAATGAGCCGGACCCAGGCCAAGCGGGATCTTACCGAGGAGTCCCTGGTAGAGGCGATGAAGGGCAAGGCGTGGAACCAGGACGCCAAAGGGCTGCTGGATGAACACCCCCTTGCCTATAAGGATATCGACCAGGTGATGGAGGCGCAGAAGGACCTGGTTGAGATCGTTCATACCCTGCGGCAGGTGGCCAACTACAAGGGCCTATGAGGCCAGGACGGTAGCCAGCAGCATCCGAGTAAACCGGACGCCCCGTCCTCCTGCCCCAGAAGTGCGGCTTGACCCACAGTGCGATGTAGCGAACGGGCTGAGACTTACAATCAACTGGGCCAATACCGAAGTGCCGTCCAGGACTACGATGAGGCCACCCAGGCTCTGCCACTACCTGGCCCAGCAGGCACTGTGACCCAACCAGATCAGAACTCTTAGCGGCGCTGCTAGCACGGTTGCCTCTGCCCTGGCCCTCTCGACTACCCTTAGCAGACAAGCGCACATGAGTATAAGCTATACCACATGATACGCATGACTCGTACCTGGCTCGATATTTGACATCGTCATACGAATCTCTGTATGTAGCGTCGAGGTGGCACCATCGCCCCGAAGAGCGCCCATAGTTGGGGACGCCCCAGATGGTTTTGGAGCTGCCGCCAGCGCCACGTGCCGGTCGGAAACGGCTAGACCGTGGGTTGGGTCGTAGCCTCGCCAGCCGGCCCCGGGCAGGTACACTTCAACCCAGGCATGCAGCTCTGTCTCGCTCCGCGCCGGGTCGGCTTCTTGATAACCGCTGACGAACCGCGCCGCAAGCCCCATCGCACGACAGGCGTCCAACATTAGGACCGCTAAGTCACGGCAGGCGCCCCGCCCTTGCGTCAGGGTTCGCGACGGCGGCCATGGATCCCCGCGCCGACGTAAGATGATTTCAGACCTTTCTTGGATGCGATTGGTGAGAATGCTGAGAAAGGGCACTGTCTCTCGGTCAACCTCTTCGGCAATGGCTTCGGAAAAGTCTAACACCGCACTTCCCGAACTGGCGCGCTCACGATAGGGAGCCAGCGCGGCCGAGACTTCTTCGTCATAGACCATCGGGAGGCGGAGACCAGCCGGATCGAGGATATAATCGAAAGGATTAGTGCGCAAAGTTTCTACGGTGAACCTGGTGGTAATTGCGAGCCTTTTCTGCAAGCCATTGAACCAGAGACGGTCAGATGCGTTCCCATCAAGCTCGATACACGCGGACAGACCTGCCGGGGCAGGATCGACGCGCATGTCGAAGTCGAGCAGCCTCTGACAACTATCGTGGCGTGGGCGAAGCTGTACTCTGTGGGGCTCCAGGAAGACCGGATGGCTATAGCGGAATTCGGTGATATGTGTGACCTGAAACAGCATGCGGCCGAGCTATCCAGTTGGTGACCGCGAGGTCAGTCGGCGACCCCGTCGGAGGAGTTGAGTGCGGTAAACTGCTGGGAGGCAAAATAAGTGTCGAATATGGCGTTTCCGACTCGATTGAGGCTGGCCTGAAACCCGACGAGGAACTCGTGTAAGCCTCCAGAGACGATGTCGTGGATCTGGGCGTCGTCCAGTTCGGACCGGAGTTGACCCAGACGTTCCTCAGCAGCGTTCTCGAAGCTACTGATGGGTGAACCTGAAATGGCGTGCAGTGATTCGTCAGCCTTAACCACGCAGGAATGCATGGAGCGAGGAAACTCGCTGTCGAGCATTAGGAATTCGGTGACCGGGTACGGCGTGATCCGCCCATGCCGTTTGCGATACATCTCGAAGGCACTGGCCGACTTGAGCACGGCGGACCACTGGATGTCGTCGATGGGCGCATCAAAATCGGTAACTCCGGGAAGCAGGACAAAGTACATGGCGTCAAGAATGCGCGACGTCTTATCGGCCCGCTCCAGGAGATGTCCGAGGCGGCCGAAGTGCCAGCCCTCACCATGGGACATGGTAGCGTCGGTGATTCCCGCATAAAGATGGCTGGCCATCTTGATTTCGGTGAAAAACTCGTGGGGCGAGTCCAGGACCCCACCGGCGGAGGCCGATGCGCGAACCATCAGGTAAAACTTATTGATCTGCTCCCACATCTCGGACGTGATGCTTTCACGTACCGAGCGAGCGTTCTCCCGGGCGGCCCGCAAACAGGAGAAAATCGAGTTGGGATTACCGGCATCAGAGGTGAGAAAGGCGACGACGTTCTCCCTGCTGGGTTCTCCGAAGCGTTCCTCAAATATGTGCTGGTCGCCGGTGCTGCTTACTAACTGTTCCCACTGTTCGGTTGCGCCTCCGGGGAGGTCTAGGGCGAGCTGGAGATTGACATCGATGGAACGCGCCACGTTTTCAGCCCGCTCGATATAGCGGTTCATCCAATAGATGGAGTCAGCCACTCTGCTCAGCATGTGAGTTAGTCCTCCGCCAGTACCCAGGTGTCCTTGCTGCCTCCCCCCTGGGACGAATTGACCACGAGCGAGCCTTTACGCAACGCCACACGGGTCAAACCACCAGGAAGGATGAAGATGTCTGCACCGTAAAGTATGTACGGGCGCAGATCTAGGTGGCGGCCCTCGAAGTGATCATCCACGATTACTGGGGCTCTGGACAGAGCAAGGGTTGGTTGGGCTATATAGTCACGTGGATTGGCCTGGATGAGACCGACAAACTTCTCACGTTCTTCTGGCGTCGCATGGGGCCCAACCAGCATCCCATAGCCTCCTGACTCGTTACACACCTTCACGACGAGCTTGTCCAGGTTGGCCAAAACGTGTTGCCGCTGTACATCGTCCCAGCAGATGTATGTCGGTACGTTGGGCAACACAATGTCTTCACCCAAGTAGTATTTGACCATCTGGGGGACGTAAGCGTAAATGGCTTTGTCATCGGCAATGCCTGTTCCCGGTGCATTGGCCAGGGCCACCCCTCCTGCTCGGTAAACGTCCATGAGCCCAGGAACACCCAGCAGCGAGTCCGCACGGAAGGTCTGCGGATCGAGGGAATCGTCGTCTATGCGCCGGTAGATCACGTCCACGCGCTCGAGGCCCTTGGTGGTGCGCATCAGAACCCGCCCATCTGAGACTACTAGATCACTCCCTTCGACGAGTTCAATCCCCATTTGCTGCGCCAGGAATGCATGTTCAAAGTAGGCGGAGTTATAAATGCCTGGCGTCAGCAACACGACGTTAGGGGACTCAACACCTTCCGGGGCAAGATATTGGAGTGTTTCCAACAGGCGGCTAGGATAGTCATCGATCGGCCGCACCCTGGACGCCTCAAAGACCTGGGGAAACGTCGCCTTTAGCACCTGCCTGTTCTCCAGCACATATGAGACACCGGACGGACACCTCAGATTGTCTTCGAGGACGTACATCTGTCCGTCCCGGTCTCGTACCAGATCGGTGCCAGTGATATGACACCAGATACCCCGTGGGGGATTGAGCCCCATGCAAGGTTCTTGCAAGTTCTGGGCGGATCGGACCATATGCTCAGGGACGATGCCGTCTTTCACAATGCTCTGCTTGTGATAAACGTCGTCGATGAACAGATTGAGGGCCTGGATTCGCTGCTTCAGCCCACGCTCGATGTAGCCCCAATCTGCAGCGTCGACGATGCGGGGAAGTATATCGAAAGGGAAGATCTTCTCCGTCCCGGACTCGTCGCCATATACATTGAAAGTGATACCCAACTGCAGCATAGCTTGTTCTGCGGCTCGCTGGTGCCTGAGTAGTTCCCCCTCGGGAAGGGAGGCGACACGTTGCGCCAATAGGGCCGCACCAGCCCGGGGACGCCCGTCAGCTTGCAACATCTCGTCGTAGAAGCCCTCTGTGTCGTAATCCTTGAAGTTCATCACAACATCGGGGCTCTCACCAGCGCTGGCCAGCCTGCTAGCATAATCCTGTAGCTGGACATTGGTGCGGCGTAGGCGCGGGAGCAGGCTTGTCATCATCCTCAGGGCAATGAGTGGATGTTGCTGCAAGAGGTCCAGGAGCCCCTGCCTGGAAAGTGTCAGGCAGACCGATGGCGCTTCCGCTCGGACCGTCGCCGACCGAGGCATGGCGTCGATTAGTGCCATCTCCCCGAAGAACTCTCCCACCTGGAGCCTGCTATAGGAGATGACCTTGCCGTCACGCTCCACGTAGACGTGCATGGTGCCGCTGAGCAGCACAAACAGGCGGTCACCGGGATCACCCTCACGGAACACTATTTCTCCGTCCGCAAACGGCTGCTCGGCCATCTGGTTGGCGATCAAACGCAGGGCATCCTCGTCTAATCCCTGGAAGAGCTCCACCTGACGCAGCAAGGTGATCTCCTGGACGTCTTGAACCATCGGGTCTCTCCTGTTTACAGATATTCCCAGGCTACCGCTTTCCCAGTAGACCGGAAAGCCTGCAAATACGTGCCTAAGCAGCTACTCCGGAGACCGTTTCCATGATCAAGCGGGTCACGACATATGGATCGACGTTGGCGCAGGGCCGCCGGTCCTCGATGTAGCCCTTTTGCTCCACCTCGACCTGCCATGGAATCCGGACGGAAGCTCCACGGTCTGAGACGCCATACCGAAACTCTTTGTATGAGCAGGTCTCGTGCAGGCCAGTAAGACGCTCTTCTATACCAAAGCCATAGTTGGCTATATGCAGGTCGTGCCTCCGTCCCAGGGCCTCGGCGGCATCGACGCAGGGCTGGTAGCTAGACCTCATCGCCTTGGTGGAGAAGTTGGTGTGGGCGCCCGCACCGTTCCAATCCCCTCTGGCCGGCTTGGGATAAAGGGTAGCGTTCATCCGCCGGACATAATAGCAACGGAAAACTCAGGTACTCGTGGGCGGTCGGACTAGGAGGCAGTTGACTAGAAAGGGAGTTCAGGGGATGGCGTGTAGTTCGATCCCCCGCAAGCGGGCCTGCACGTACCGAATTGCGAACTTTTCGCTGGGAGGTCCAGATATAAAGAGTCTGGTACGGTGGAGCTGGAGCAGCACGGGATGACGACTAGCCTAGGCATGCCGACCAATCTGCCCTGTACACCGCGTTGACCTCGTTGGCCCAGTGCGCCCGTAGTGGATACGAGTTGCGGTCGTAAAGGAACTTCGACCAAGCCGCGGGTTTATGCCCACGCAGGCGAGTCGCGTCAGCCGCTGGGGGTGCCGTCAGCCCGCGGGCTTGGTTGCCCCAGCAGGTGACGGAGCCGTCCCGGCCCCGTCACTCAAAGTCCGCCGCAGTCAGCCCCCGAGCTTGCTCGCCCCAGCAGGCGACGGAGCCGTCCACCTTCACCCCGCAGGTGTGTTCCTCCCCGGCGATGACGGAGGCGAACTCCCCGGCCGGCGGCGTGGCCTCGCCGTCACCGTCATCGCCCCAGCAGGCGACGGAGCCGTCGCGCTGCACCCCGCAGGTGTGGTCCCACCCGGCGCTCACCGAGAGGAAGCGGCCCTCCGGCGGTGTAGCCGTAACCCGTTGTGAGACCTTATCCACAACCAAGAATACACCCGGAACCCAGGACTGGCGGTACAGCCAGAACTCGAAGGTTTCATTCGAAGTGTGAAATGGACCCAATCCTTTGGACAGGAATCGAGGCTTGTTAAGCTAGAGTCTAGCACACCAATCCATTGCCAGGCGGGCACCAGTTCCGGGGTGAGGCTCACCTCAGACTGGTGTACCTGGTTCCTTCTTTCCTCGAACACCTGGGCCGGAGTTCTGTAGTCGAGGGTCTGGTGAGGGCGCTCGCTGTTGTAGAATCTCAGGTAAGCTCCAATTCTGGCCCTGGCCTCTGCCACACTCTCGTACGCCTTCAGATACACCTCCTCGTACTTCACGCTCCTCCACAGCCGCTCCACGAACACATTGTCCATGTAGCTGCCTACTGAGTCCATGCTGATCCTCACTCCATGAGCCACCAGTACCGAGGTGAAGGCTTCAGAGGTGAACTGACTCCCTTGGTCCGTGTTGAATACCCCAGGCAGGTCCCTGCTCAACGCCTCCTCCAATGCATCAACGCAGGAGTCGGCTTCCAGTGTGTTGGACAGCCTCCACGACAGCACGTACCGGCTGTGCCAGTTCATGACGCACACCAGGTACATGAACCCATGGACCATCGGGATGTAGGTGATGTCTGCTGCCCACACCTGGTTGACTCTATCGATCTCAAGGCCTCTGAGCAGGTAGGGATACACCTTGTGTCCTGAATCCGGCATGGTGGTCCTCGGTCGGCGGTAGATGGCCTCGATGCCCATCCGTCGCATCAGCCTCTGAACCCGCTTCCTGTTGACCTGGTGTCCCTGACCCCTGAGCCAGACGGCCATCTTCCTTGAGCCGTAGAAGGGCGTCAGCAGGTACTGCTTGTCAACCAGTCCCATCAACTCCAACTCGTACTCGTCAGCCTGAACGGGGCTGTAGTAGGCTGACGACCGGCTGATATCCAGCAGCTCACACTGCCTGACCACCGACAACTCATGGTGGCCCCGGTCAATCATAGCTCGCCTTTCATGGCGACTCATGGACCGGACCTCCCTGACAAAAAATCCCGCTCCACCGTCAGTTGACCTATCTGCTGGTAGAGCTTGGCTACCAACTCCTCTTGGCCCTTGCCTTGCTGTCCATGCCCGGGCCTGAACAGCTGCGGCGCACTCTCGACCAGTTGCTTCTTCCAGGTATGGATCAGCGTCGGATGAATCTCAAACCGGCTGGCAAGCTCCGAGATGGTCTGATCTCCTCGAAGAGCTGCCAAGGCTACCTTGGCCTTGAACGCCCTACCGTGCTTCCTGTGTGATTGCTTCATCTCATGCTCCTTTCGCCTACGTCTTTCTAGGAGCCTGACTGTAGCTTAACCACCTGTCCAGTTTTTGGGGTCCACCTCACTCGCGCAGCCTCTCCAGAAACGTCTCACGCATCATGGATGCACCGCGAGTTCAGCCATCTTACCGAATGACTCGTTCACCAGGGTGCGTAGCTCGGTCCGCGTGACCAGATAACAGACAAACGAGTCGTCCGGTGTAGCATCTTGTTCAACTGCAGCGGCGACGGCGTCGAGTACGGAGTCCGCCCAAGCCAATTCGTCGAAGATTAGGACGAGGCGTAGCAGTTGAGGAACTGGAGTCGAGCTGGACATTGCACGGTCCAGGCGGTCATAGTCATCGATTCGTTGAGCTTCCCACAAGCGCTCCGCCGTGAAGTGTAGTATCTCGGGCGTCTTCTCCCTCCAAACCTTGAGTAGGTCTTTGTAACCCTTGGCACCCACATCAGAGTCCGGTGAAGTGGTGCCAGCCTTCACCTCGCAATACGCGAAGCTGGTAATCTCGTCGCCCTCAGTCAAGACGGCAAAGACGTCGGTGAGGTGCGGAGACCACTCGTGGTTGAAGGTATAGCGGAGCTTTTCGATTGGGCGGAGCAGCTCCTCCTCCTCTTCGAGTAAGTGTCCTGACGTTACCTCCCCAAAGTTCGCCACTCGGATGTTTAGCTTCGTGGGAACTCGGCGCTCTTGCACGTACTGTGCAACGCGTGCAAAGCCGTGTCGGGCCATCAGGGCTCCAAGATGATCGGTATCCGTTAGGCCGTGAAGCAAGAACTGTCCGAGCGTCTCGGCGGTCTCGGAGCCGCCCGTAATGGAGACGCGTATGAGTGTAAACGGCTCGCTCGCCCGATCACCCAATTTGTACCAGCCAGCTTTGGTCATTATTCCTCTACGTACTAGTACGCAATTGGTCATGAATACTGTGATGTGTTTCGCTGGTCCAGGCTGAGGATAGTCTTAGCCCGAATCCACCGAAGGACACGGATGGACGGCGTGAGGACAGCGGAAGGGGGTGGGTGAGGGAGCTACAGGGGAGATGGCCTGGGGTCTTGGGGTAGATGTGGGAGGCCGGCGGAGGGTCTTCAGTCGCCGCACAGGGCCCCTAAGGCCCTATGCGGGAGTTGCGATGCGCGGGATGGCGAGAGGATACGCAGCAGGGGACTCTCGCGACCGGGGTGGCGCGAGATTGCGGGGACGTTGGGTCAGTTGCAGGCTGGCCGTCAGGCCGGGAATGGAATGGCTTGCAGCCGGGCCAAGGCGCGACTGAACTGGGTTTCCCAAGGCCAGCGCCGGGGGAGATGCAAAGTGAGGCGGCGCGCCGAGCGGGTGATCCGTCCCACCAGAGCGAAGACCCGCCGCCTGAGGGTCTTGGTGGTCACGATCTGCTGACCCAGGCCGATGCGGGCTGTCCAGCGGGCCAGGTTATGCGCCATCACCTGGACCGCCAGCCAGGCGCCGTTGGCGGCGAAGCGCCCCGACGGCATGTGGTTCAGCCCGACGCCGTACTTGAGGTCGCGTATGGCGTTCTCGACCTCGGCGTGGCGGCGATGATCGGCCTCCAGTTCCAGCGTCTCCCCATCGCGGTCGGTGATGAAGGCGTGATAGCTGTATCTGGCGAAGAGGGCGAGCTGGGAACCGGGCGTCGGCTTCACCCGCCGGACAATGAGCCGCCACCGGCGCGGCGTCCGGCTTGGTCTGGAACGGGGTGTAAGTCGTCTCGGCGACATCGGCGGCGCCGTCCATCCAGTAGGGAATGGGAGTCCAGTCCTCCTCTGGTATCGCCTCGATCAGGTCCCGCAGGCTGGCGCGCTGGCGGATGGTGATAGAGAAGCGGACATCCATTTCCCGGCAGGCGGCAACGACAGTGTGGGCGTAGAAGCCGCTGTCGGCCCGCACCGTGAGTTGTCCCCTGGCCCCGCCGTAGCGCACCCGCCCCACCGTCTCACGCAGGAAGTGGGCGGCGCCACGGGCGGTGTTGGCCCGGCCCTCGCGCAGCCGGGACATCAGCACCTCGCCGGTGCCGGCGGCAATGGCCAGCAGCGGGTGATAGCCGCGGGCGCCGGTATAGCCGTGGTGGCGCGCTCCCTCCTTGGCCAGTCCATAGGTCTCGCAGATGGTCGAGTCCAGGTCGATGGTCAGGGGCGAGTCGCCGGGTCCGGCCCCAGCGGCCCAGGCCCGGGCCAACAACTGGCGGCTCACGCGGTCGAGTTGACGGACATGCCCCCACCGGAAGCTGCGCAGGAAGGTCCCCAGGGTGGATGGCGCCTTGACCACGCAGCCTAGAACACCGACCGTCCCACCAGCGCGCAGCGCATCGGCGTCGTCGATGCAGTCGCCGCCTGCCAGCGCGGAAGCGACCAGCGTCAGCATCTTGTCCCCAGTGTTCGCCCGTCCCGGCGCTCCGCCGAGGTCAAGGTGATGGTCGACGAGTTCCCGCAGGCCCAGGTGCCGGGCTAGGGTGGCCGGCAGGAGCAGGCCGGCATTGGCCACCAGGCGATGGTCGTCAAAGAGGATGCGGATACGGTCGGGTTTGTTCTGTGGCAGCATCTATTGGGTGCTCCTTGTTTCCGGGCTGGTTTCTGTTCCAAAACCATTATCCCAGATTCAGAGGAGCACCCGATGGCTTCTTCAAGGACTGTCCCCAAGGCCGTCCTTCGGTGGATTCGGGCTTAGCGGTACTAGTCTCGGCTTGATGTGTGCCTGCCTATCTGCCCACTGCTCTCCCTCTCTACCAGGCGGCTCCTAAACCCGCTTCATCCGCATGCTCCAGTATACTCGATTGTTTCCAAATCGACCGCCCATGAGTACGGCAATTTCCGTTGTCACTGTGTCTAGCCCATGAGCACCGGCGAGTCCTCACCAACAGGAATGGTGGAACCCTCACCAGGACTATCTGAAGCAGAGCCCTACGCGCTCCACCTCTCAAGGAGCCCCTATGACCACCATCAGAGGAGTCGACTCCCTGACTTGGCTAGTGAGCGCCGGCTGCCCTTCAGGGGATGGCGTGTTGTTCGCCCCCCATGCGGACTAGAGTGCACCGTGCTGCGAATTTTGGGTCCGAATGGTTTCCGCCGCGGTTGTTTCTGCTTGCCTGGAGACTCCCGCCTAGTACCAGATGCCCGTCGAGCTGTCGATCAGCTCCAGGTGGCAAGTGACCCACGACCCTCTGCTGCAAAGGGTCTGATGGTCCTGAAAAGTCCGGGGATGTTGGAACGCTTAGCACCCATCTGGTGATGCTTCGCTGCAGGTCTGGGAGGACGCGGATAACCCGACCTACGTCTCTGCCAGCCTAGCGTCAGCTACCAGATGCCGAGGGGGGGACGCAGGAAGAGGCGGATGCGTAGTAGGGCGGGGTAGCGTGACGCCCCGTACGTTCCTCCGCCCCACCGCATCACAATGCAGGAATCGAGAGGCCTCGGTGCGTTGACAGGCTGCCCAGCCACATCTCGAAGACGGTGGTATCTACCGTACGCGTTGGTGGGCAGTAGAGGACTCGAACCTCTGACCCCCTGCGTGTAAAGCAGGTGCTCTAACCAGCTGAGCTAACCGCCCAATTGCGTTTACATGACACTCTAGTGGGACGTGTCTCTAGTTATTGTTACTGTCACGGCGGTGTTTCTTGATGGCGCGCTTGGCGGGATTCGAACCCACGGCCTCAGCCTCCGCAGGGCTGCGCTCTATCCAGCTGAGCTACAAGCGCGTTGTGCCGTCCCCCAAGTTGGACTGGTTTGGTGCCGAGGGTGGGATTTGAACCCACACGCCCGTAAGGACACTACGCCCTGAACGTAGCGCGTCTGCCGTTCCGCCACCTCGGCTGGTTTGACCTTCTGGGGACGTGGAGCGCGACTCTATTGGCTGTCTGCACCACGGATCCCGATTAAGGATCGGCATCGGAGATGGTGGGCGATAGAGGATTTGAACCTCTGACCTCCTCGGTGTGAACGAGGCGCTCTAACCGCTGAGCTAACCGCCCTCGCCCTCCACTGCCTGGGACTCCTCAATTATATGGGGCCCACATAGCGGATGCAAGTGCTCCCTCTCCGTTGCGAATCACCGCACAACACCCGTGCAGGCATCGAGAAGCGGGGCTTTTGGGATGGACAAGATCGGACGCGCCCCCACCAACGCGGCGCCCGTGCTATTCGCCTTTGCGTGTATAGTCGGTATCGTTGTAGGCAGCGGTGAATCCGCAATAGGGGCACTCGTGAACCCTACCGGACAGGTCCAGTTCCTCCAATGCCCGGCCCTTCGCCTGGATACCCGATGGAAATTGGCGCCGGCACATGGCGCAGACCAACACGAGCTCTTGGGGATCCAGTCCCCCCAAGTCTACCACCCACGTACGGGCGTTGACGGATCAGGCATCGACCTTTTTGCCTGCCTTGTATACGGCAAGCACCCTTTCCAGCGCGGTAATGTCTTGTGACGGGTCGCCGTCTACGACCAGCAAGTCCGCCTGCTTTCCTGCCTCGACGGACCCTACCCGGTCCAGCAGGTGGAGCACCTCAGCGCCGTTCTTGGTGCCGGCAAGGATGGCCTCCATAGGTGTCAAGCCTGCCTCTACCAGGGCGCCGATCTCCTGGGCGAACTGTCCGAAGGGATAGGTCCCCCATCCACAATCTGACCCCGCTACCAGCTTTACACCCGATTCGTTAAGCTGCCTGCACTCTTCGAGGCTGAGCTTCACGTTCTTTTCTACCATTTCTAGTAGCTCTGTCTCCTCCTGGGAGAGTCCCTCCTTCTGCCTCTTTTCACGCAGTTGCCACATGCGGCACCTGCCGATGTGAAGGGTAGGGTTCACCCATACACCCTGTTTCTCGATGCGCTCGGCGACCCGCGGGTCGAATGCTCTGGCTCCATCGGCGTCGGCAAAGTGAGCATGAATAATGACATCGAAGTCCGCATCTAGCACGTTGACCATTCCCTCAGTGCAGCGGCAATGGGCGGTGGCGACGATGCCGCGTCTGTGGGCCTCCTCAGCCACCGTCCTAAGCTCTTCTACGGTATAGGCCGGCCGATATGGATCGCTGGTCACGGTGCTGCCGCCTGTGGCCATGACCTTGATAAAGTCGGCCCCCTCCTTGATTAACCTCCGAGTCTCGCTCCTGACGCCGTCGACGCCATCGGCTTCCGAGCCCATGAACCAGCAGTGCCCACCCGTCGTGGTGATGGGCCGCCCGCACACCATCAAACGCGGCCCTTCGACGACGCCGCGGCTTAGTCCTTCCTTCAGTGAAAAGGCGGTGTTGTTCCATGCGCCGTTGTCGCACATGGTTGTTACCCCTGATTTGGAGGGCGATGCGGCAGTTCTGGGTGGACCTTAACAGGCGTATGTCGTCGCCGTCGGGAATCACCTCTTCCCCACGGCGCCCGTTCGCCGGCATGTTGGTGTGGGTATGGCAGTCTATGAGGCCGGGCAGGATAGTGGCCCCAGGGAAGTCCACTATTTGGTAGGAGTCCTCGACCGGGGCATCCAAATGATCCCGCGGCAAGATTTCTTTAATCAGCTCTCCTTCCAATACCACGGCTACGTCTCTCCGAACCGCGCCTCCGGAGCTGTCAATGAGCCTGTCTGCCTGAAGTACTTTGAATGCCGCCTTAGACTGAGCCATGCCAGGCCTCTCTTAAGGATCAGCGTCACCGGGAAACTATCCACAGCGTCTGAGGAGCGACGAGGCCGCTAGAGTCTAAGGCAAGGGCGTCCATCGTCGGTGCCGAGGGATGTGGGCTACCCAGATCGACTCCCGACATTATACAGCATGGCCCTGGTGGCTGCTTCGTCAGTGGGGGGTGCAGAGGCGGAGGTTGAGGACGGGCACTCAAGGGGAGGTGTGTCTTGATAGCAGATATCAAGTACAATGATTGCAGCCCCAGTTGTCAAGACGATCGATACGGTACTTTGGTACTGGGGATCTGTCCAAAGAGGCTCATCGGACTGCGCATCACTGCGGAGCCCAACTATCAGGGTAAATTCACCACCCTACTTGGGTGTTATCACCCTACATGGCTATCGTGAATACAACTAACATGTGGGCAGTGTTGTGGATGTTCGGGAGCCTATTGAGACGCCGGGAGCTCTAATCGGATATTCGAGAGCCGGTGGTCTTTAGAGTTTTCAGAACGTCCGTGGGTAATATCTCTTAGGAGGGAGTAGCGCTATGGCGATAGAGAGGATGCTCACTAACGATGAAGTAAACCAAGAGACATCTCTGTCTCTTTCGATGGAGAGAGCCCCTGCCCGGATCAAGGTGGTGGGTGTCGGTGGCGGCGGGTGTAACTGTGTGAGACGTATGCTGAGGCACAGAGTGCCCGGCGTCAAGTTCGTGATGGTCAACACCGACATCAAGTCTCTTGAAACGGTGGCCGAAGACGTGGACCACCTGCAGATCGGAGAGAAGGTGACCCACGGCTGGGGCGCTGGCGGGGACTCTAAGGTGGGAGCGAAAGCCGCCGACGAGTCGGCCGCATCCATCAAAAAGGCGCTCAAGGATGCCGAGCTGGTGTTCATAACCTCCGGAATGGGTGGAGGGACCGGCACTGGAGCCGCCCCGTCCATAGCCAATATGGCAAAAGAGATGGGAGCCTTGGTCGTAGCCGTGGTTACCACTCCCTTCAGCTTTGAGGGAAACCGCCGCCTCGAACAGGCTCTGGCCGGCGTGGCCAGTCTGCGTCCTTACGTGGACAACCTCATCATAATCCACAACGACCGCCTGCTGGAGTTCGTGGACCGCGATGCGCGGATGGTGGAGGCCTTCAAGACGGCCGACGAGGTCGTAACCCAGGGGATTTTGAGCGTGTCCGAGCTCATTAATGTCCCCGGCGAGATCAACGTAGACTTCGCCGATGTCAGGACCATCATGAAGAACCCTGGTGGAGCACTGATGGCAATCGGTGTGGGGCATGGAAATATGGGAGCCCTTGAGGCTGCCCGGCAGGCAATCGCGAATCCGCTGTTGAACCTGTCGATCAAGGGCGCCCATGGAGTCCTCTTCTCGGTCAAGGGAGGCGAAGCGCTTACGCTGGGCGGTGTCAACGCTGCTGGTGAGCTCATTGGCAAGACGGTACGGAAGGACGCCAGCATCTTCTTTGGCATGTCCATTGATCCAACCTTGGACGATGAAGTGAAGCTCACCATGATCGCCACCGGACTCAAACAGAGGATCATTTAACCTCTGGGCTCTGCTCTGAGGCGCTGGCTACGGTCAGTCCAACGAGCGGTGAGACAGAACTTCGGGAAACGCGGCATCGAAGAATAAGGGGGCTCGGCCATCGCGGGCCAAAAGCCCCCCCCCCAATTAACGGGGTCTCTCGTCCTGGGACGACGGACCCCGTTGGATATTTTGGGCCCATCTGTACCTGTACTAGGGTCCCCCGGATCTGATCGGCTTTCCGATACTTGTTGGAGTTCCGGTCACTAGTTGACCGGCGCCGGCTGGATTGGGCCGAAGGATATCTAAACTGCCATTAGGAGAGCCGCACATGACCAAGGTTCTGGTAATCCAGGGGGCGGGCATGAATATGCGCGGCAAGTCCCAGATTGAAGTGTTCGGAACGGCAACGCTGGAGGAGATAAACGAGCAGATCAGGGGCTATGCTGTTAGCCTCGGCGTCGAAGTCGAGTTGTTCCATTCTAATATAGTGGGTGAGGTCCTTAACGCCCTATACGATGCTCACGATCGCGATGTAGACGCCGCGGTAATCAACCCCGCCGGCTTCACGACGAGTACAGGTCCCTTGCCCATGGCCATCCCGCAGGTGAGATACCCGGTTATCGAGGTTCATTTCACCAACCCCACGTCCAGAGGTATCGCCTCAATGGTCCAGCCGGCGTGCAGGGGCTCGGTCTACGGGTTTGGTGTCTACGGATATTACCTTGCAATGGCAGCGGCCAAGCATATCACGACGCCTTAGGTCTAACCATCTAAGAGCCCGAGATAGGCATGCGAGTCACTTACCATCTCAATAGCACCGCCCTTGCAGGCATCGCTGAAGAGGCCCGCTGGGCCGAGTCGATGGGGTATGACGGCCTATTAACCAACGAGAGTGCTCACGACCCCTTCTTCCCCCTAGTGTGCGCGGCCATGGCCACTTCCGAGGCGACCTTGGAGACTCGGGTGGCTATCGCCTTCCCGCGCTCCCCTATGGTAGTGGCGTATGCTTCCAGAGACCTCCAGGAGCTGTCAGGGGGCCGGTTCCGATTGGGTCTGGGGACTCAGGTGAAGGGCCACAACGAGCGGCGGTTCTCGGTCCCCTGGGTCTCGCCGGGGCCCCGCATGCGGGAGTACGTCCAGTCGCTTCACGCAATATGGGACACCTGGCAAGAGGCGAGGAAGCTCGATTTCCACGGCCGGTTCTATAACTTTACGCTGATGCCCCCGGCGTTCAGCCCGGGACCATCCCAATACGCCAAACCGCTCGTTTATATCAGCGCCGTGAATCCCTACAACTGCCGCTTAGCCGGCGAGATATGCGACGGTCTGGCGCTTCACCCGATGACCTCACCCCGGTACCTCAGGGAGGTCATAACGCCGAACTTAGCTCTTGGAGCCGAGAAGTCAGGCCGCAGCCCCACGGATATAGAGCTCAGCGGCGCTGGGTTCGTCGTCACCGGACCCAGCAAGGAGAGTGTCCAAGTCCGAAAGGAGGCGGTAAGGCGGCGTATAGCCTTTTACGCTTCCACGCGGACCTATTTCCCGGTCCTGGAGCTTCACGGCTATCGGGAGATAGGTTCGAGGCTACACGAGCTGTCGCTGCGGGGAGAGTGGGACGAAATGCCGAAGCAGGTGAGCGACGAGATGTTAGAGACCTACGCCGTCGTGGGCGAGTACGACGAGGTTGCCGGTATGATTAAGGAGCGGTCAGGGGGCGTACTGGGCGCGGTCAATTTCCAGATGGAGGTGAGCTCGCCGGGGGACCAGGAAGCTCTGAAGGCGATAATCGAGGCCCTCAAGGACTAGAGAACGTCGACTCACCCGCCGTGCACCATCGGAAGGGCGCTCCAAGGCGTCGCCCCGGCCGCGCCGATAAGGGCCCCTCGAATTTTCAGGGCGAGGCACGGCGCATCGCGTTTCTCAAACGAGAGGCCACACCTTGGTAGCCATCTCCTCCATGCTCTTCATTCCCTCTTCGAAGGTGTTCCCGAGAAAGAAGTCTGGCAGGATGTGAGTAGCGCCCACGTCCCGGAACTGGCGGATGTCCGCCGCCATCTCTTCGACGTTACCGGTGAAGGGCCTTCGCTTCTCGCCGGTGGTAGCCCTCTGCGACCCGCCGTCGGCCTTGAGCTCGTAGTACCAGGGCCTGTAGATGATGTCGAACTCCTTTAGTTCCCGCCCGGCCCTTCGGGCGTATGAACCGAGGCGTTCCAAGCCAGCCTTTAGCTGATCCGCCTCGGCCATGGGGAACTCGAGATTCGATCCCAGTGGATACCAGCCGTTGGCCAACTCGGCGGTGCGTCGCAGGGCCCGAGGACTCTCTCCCCCGACCCAGATAGGGGGATGAGGCTTTTGCACCGGCTTGGGCATGAAGTGTATGTCGGAGAACCGGCAGTACTTCCCCTCGAAGGTAGGGTTGTCGCTGGTCCACAGCTCCTTGAAGACCCGGATATACTCGTCGGTCACCGCTCCCCTTTCCTCGAAGGGAGGAAGTCCCAATGCCTCGAACTCTTCCCGCATCCAGCCGACCCCGACCCCGACGACGAGACGGCCGTTAGACAGGAAGTCTATGGTCGCCAGCGCCTTCGCAGCCACAATGGGGTTCCGATGGGGGACTATCAGCACGCTGGTCACCAGCTTCAGCGTCCGGGTCTGGCCTGCGATGAAGGCCAGTATTGTCAACGTGTCCACACAATCTCCGATGGAAGGAAATATTCCATCTGCGGTGTATGGATAGGTGGATCCGATGTTCTTGGGCACGATGATGTGGTCGCCGAGAAATACCGAGTGGTATCCCAGCTCCTCACCAAGCTTGAGCATGGCAACGAGGTTCTCTGGGGTGCGATAGACACTGGGGCTCCCTATGGCGAAGCCGTAGTTCATGAGCGTCTGCCCTCCTTTCGAGATGTCATTCGAGTGTCCCTGGTCACGTTCTGTGGTTCCAGTACTCTTCCAACCCGTTCCATCGGATGCAATCGAACACCCGCAAGATAGTCAACAAGATTCCTACAATATGTCATTCTGAGGGAGTCGAGCGACCGAAGAATCTGCGGTGGGGTTACCTAAAGCCACCCAAGATTCTTCGCTTCGCTCAGAATGACATTTATATCTGATTTAAGATAACTGGGTAATAAAGTCTATAGCACTACCTCAGAGATCCCTGAAGAGGTCGTCCTCCGGCGTGTCATCCACCGGCGTGAAGGGCGGCTCGGCTCGTATCATATGCTCGGTGGACATATACCGAGTCCTCACGGAGTCGGGCAGCCAGGAGAACGCCCCGACATCCTGGATCTGGGTGCGGTGGCACAGGCCCGCCTGGTCTTTCTGTTCCTTGTATTGGCTTACGTCCAGGACCGTAGTGATCTCCTCATCCGGCACCCCCAGGGCTTCGGGGTCCATGTCGGCGAAGTCCGATTTGATTCCGGACTCCTTGAAAGCCTCTCGCATCGCCCTGCCCAGGCTTCGGGGAAAGACAAAATAGTACAGTTTGGCGGGATTATGGGGCTCCAGTGTATCGGCAGGGTCTTTCAAGGTACCGGACCCATCCCCGGCGGCGGCGAAGGCGTCCCGGGTCGCTTCGTGAATGGCGATATGGTCGGGGTGGCCGTAGCCGCCGTTCGGGTCGAAGGTGACTATCACCTGGGGCCGGACCTTCCGGATGATCTCCACTATCTTGTCAACCACCGCTGCGCGATCGGACTGCATGAGAGCCTGTGGGTGGTGGTTCTCGGGCGGCCCCGCCATACCCGAGTCCCGGTATCCGAGCATGTGCAGCTCTTTGACTCCCAGGACGTCGCAGGCTGCCCTCAGCTCGTTTTCCCTCACCTGGGGCAGGTCCTCCGGAGTCGCCAGAGCCGCGTCGCTGATCTCTCCCGCTTCGCCGCGGGTAGCGCAGATCAGGGCCACGTGGACGCCCTCGGCAGCGTACCTGGCCAGCGTACCGCCGCAGCCGAAGGTCTCGTCATCTGAATGGGCCATTACGGCCAGCAGGCAACGTCTCAGCTCCTGAGGCATTCCATAAGCTCCGTAGTAAGAAGGGTTATGGGGGCGCGGGATATTCCGTTGGGCTAGTGTCCTGAATCGTGAGTTCGTTCAATAAATTGACGATTATGGATGTGCTCGCCAGACCGTGGTTCGACAAGCTCACCACGAGCGGTATTCGCCACTCCCCGCTCACCCTGAGCTTGTCGAAGGGCGCCCCATTCGACTGCGGATTGCTGCTTCAGGACACTAGACTGCAGCGGAGCATCGGGCGGCTGGCCGCAAGCCAGCGACTTCACAAGCCTACTGGACGTGCCAGTTGTCTGCCTCGGAATAAAGAACCAGATCGTTGAGTTTCTCAAGCCACTTGCCGAAGTAGGCCTGTCCTTCGGGGCTTCCCATTAGCCGCCCCAGCGAGGCATCGATCTCCTCCAGGTTCTCTACCTCCCACTCTATGGCTACTCTGTCCGAGCGGCCGCTCAAGTGGTCGGTGAGAATGCGGGCTTTGAAATCCACCCCGTATTGCCGCATCGACTTGTCGACTTCCTGAAAATGTTGGACCAGGGGTCCGGCCTGTCCCACCTTTGCGAAGAAAACTCTACGGTGAACGATTGCCATTTCAGACCTCCTCTGTTCTTAGCCCGAATCCACCGAAGGACGGCCTTGGGGACAGTCCTTGAAGAAGCCATCGGGTGCTCCTCTGAATCTGGGATAATGGTTTTGGAACAGAAACCAGCCCGGAAACAAGGAGCACCCAATAGATGCTGCCACAGAACAAACCCGACCGTATCCGCATCCTCTTTGACGACCATCGCCTGGTGGCCAATGCCGGCCTGCTCCTGCCGGCCACCCTAGCCCGGCACCTGGGCCTGCGGGAACTCGTCGACCATCACCTTGACCTCGGCGGAGCGCCGGGACGGGCGAACACTGGGGACAAGATGCTGACGCTGGTCGCTTCCGCGCTGGCAGGCGGCGACTGCATCGACGACGCCGATGCGCTGCGCGCTGGTGGGACGGTCGGTGTTCTAGGCTGCGTGGTCAAGGCGCCATCCACCCTGGGGACCTTCCTGCGCAGCTTCCGGTGGGGGCATGTCCGTCAACTCGACCGCGTGAGCCGCCAGTTGTTGGCCCGGGCCTGGGCCGCTGGGGCCGGACCCGGCGACTCGCCCCTGACCATCGACCTGGACTCGACCATCTGCGAGACCTATGGACTGGCCAAGGAGGGAGCGCGCCACCACGGCTATACCGGCGCCCGCGGCTATCACCCGCTGCTGGCCATTGCCGCCGGCACCGGCGAGGTGCTGATGTCCCGGCTGCGCGAGGGCCGGGCCAACACCGCCCGTGGCGCCGCCCACTTCCTGCGTGAGACGGTGGGGCGGGTGCGCTACGGCGGGGCCAGGGGACAACTCACGGTGCGGGCCGACAGCGGCTTCTACGCCCACACTGTCGTTGCCGCCTGCCGGGAAATGGATGTCCGCTTCTCTATCACCATCCGCCAGCGCGCCAGCCTGCGGGACCTGATCGAGGCGATACCAGAGGAGGACTGGACTCCCATTCCCTACTGGATGGACGGCGCCGCCGATGTCGCCGAGACGACTTACACCCCGTTCCAGACCAAGCCGGACGCCGCGCCGGTGCGGCTCATTGTCCGGCGGGTGAAGCCGACGCCCGGTTCCCAGCTCGCCCTCTTCGCCAGATACAGCTATCACGCCTTCATCACCGACCGCGATGGGGAGACGCTGGAACTGGAGGCCGATCATCGCCGCCACGCCGAGGTCGAGAACGCCATACGCGACCTCAAGTACGGCGTCGGGCTGAACCACATGCCGTCGGGGCGCTTCGCCGCCAACGGCGCCTGGCTGGCGGTCCAGGTGATGGCGCATAACCTGGCCCGCTGGACAGCCCGCATCGGCCTGGGTCAGCAGATCGTGACCACCAAGACCCTCAGGCGGCGGGTCTTCGCTCTGGTGGGACGGATCACCCGCTCGGCGCGCCGCCTCACTTTGCATCTCCCCCGGCGCTGGCCTTGGGAAACCCAGTTCAGTCGCGCCTTGGCCCGGCTGCAAGCCATTCCATTCCCGGCCTGACGGCCAGCCTGCAACTGACCCAACGTCCCCGCAATCTCGCGCCACCCCGGTCGCGAGAGTCCCCTGCTGCGTATCCTCTCGCCATCCCGCGCATCGCAACTCCCGCATAGGGCCTTAGGGGCCCTGTGCGGCGACTGAAGACCCTCCGCCGGCCTCCCATCTACCCCAAGACCCCAGGCCATCTCCCCTGTAGCTCCCTCACCCACCCCCTTCCGCTGTCCTCACGCCGTCCATCCGTGTCCTTCGGTGGATTCGGGCTTAGCTCCAAAGGAAACTCCAGGCACTGTGGCTGTTGTCCCTGGACAGGGACTCGTGGAAGTGGATGATCTTCCACTGTCCGCCCTTCTGGTGCAGGATGAAGGTGTTCCGCCCGTTGAATTCCATGGCGTGGTCTATGCCCTTGACCTTCGCCTTGATGGAGAAGCTCACGTAGGCATAGGCGGCGTCTCCCAGGACGTCCACGCTAAGGTCGAAGGCCCCCCAGTCCAGCTTTTCGACGAATTCACGGAGCCCGTCATAGTACTTGCTGATGGCGGCCCATTCCGTTATGGGATCGTCGTTCTCTTCGGCAATGTACAGGAGCTGGGGGTAATCCTGGTCCCAGAGAGCCCTCAGCCTATCCGGGTCCGTCGCGAGCAGGGCGGATTTCCACTCCTGGATCGTCGCCTCTACCTGCCGCTTCTCCTGTTCGTTCGTTGTCATGTCCCCTCCGTCAGAACCACGTAATTCTACCTGAATTATACACTAACAGGGTGCTGAAAAACTCTTTCGACCATCCCCCTGTTCCCCTTCCCTTCGGCAGGCTCAGGACATGCCTGGCCAGGAAAGGGGAAAAACTTATATCTGAGTGACACTCTCAGACTCCCGGCACAGGGGCTTCGCCCCTCGGCACACCCCTTTTTTCTGCAGCCTGCTAGGCTGCCCGCTCCCGTTCGAGCCCAGCTTTAGGGCTACGGAGTGGTCTCCTGGATGACAATACCCTCGATGACCACGTCGCTCACGGGCCTGTCTGCGGCACCCGTACGTACCGCGGAGATTTCGTCCACTACAGAGGTACCCTCGATTACTTGCCCAAAGATAGTGTGAAGGCCGTCTAGCCAGGGAGTTGGCGCCAGGGTGATGAAGAACTGGCTTCCGTTGGTCACCGGCTGGCCCGAATTCGCCATGGCCAGGAGACCGGCCCTGTCGAAAACCAGGGTGTCGACGATTTCGTCCTCGAACCTGTACCCGGGCCCACCTCTACCGGTACCGGTAGGGTCGCCCCCCTGAAACATGAAGCCCGCTATTACACGGTGGATAATCGTCCCGTCGTAAAAACCTTCCCTGGCCAAGGCAACGAAGTTGTTGACGGTCCGGGGAGCCTCCATCGGGAACAGCTCCAGGACAATGGGTCCTTGGTTGGTGTTTATCGTGGCTATGTATTTGTTCTCTTCCTTGATCGTCATCCCCGGTAGGCCGCACCGGATAGGCCCCGCGCTAGAAGTCTCCTGGCTGTGGCGGTTGCGGGCGTAGGCGCTATAGAAAGCTTTGATCCGGGCCTCGTCCACACCCGGGATCAGGTCCATTACGCCCCAGGCGGTCATGGCTACGGTTCCCGGGTCAATCTTGGAGTATGGCCGCATCACAGTCCACATCTCGGACCCCGGAAGGTCTTCGATCAGCTGCTTGAGCTCTTGGACGTCCTCGGCTAATGGAAGATTGTAGCTGATGACCACCTGGCCGTGCTCCAGGTTGTGGACTACCCGCTCGTCGGGGAGCTCATCGTCGTAGCTGCCGCACCTCGCAGGCCGGTCCCAGTGAGAACCTGACGTGGGAGGGACCGAGTTATATTCGGCGAAACTCTGATCGTCAGGGATGTGCAGTGCTCCGACAATGGGCACTGGCGTGCCGACACCCGTCTGGGGCAATGGGATCGGAGTCGGAGTAGGCGCCGTCGTAGGAGTAGGCCCGGGGGTGTGGGTAGGTGCGGAGGCGGGAGAGGGAGTGTGGGTAGGTGCGGAGGCAGGAGAGGGAGTGTGGGTAGGTACGGAGGCGGGAGAGGGAGTGTGGGTAGGTGCGGAGGCAGGAGAGGGAGTGTGGGTAGGTACGGAGGCAGGAAAGGGGGTGTGGGTAGGCGTGGATGTGGGAGAGGCTGCGGGGAGCGCCGTTGGTGTGGGAGTTGGAGCTGAAGTTGGGGTGGCATCGGCAGGGCCGCATGCCGCAAAAATCGTAGCCAAGATGCCGATTAAGACCAAGCCTAATGCACGCTTCAAGGTTTTTGCGCTCACTTTCACGTGGAGTATCGACGCCGCGTTTCGCTGGATCATGCCTACTCGTACCTCAGGGCCTCGGCGGGTGTGGTGCGAGAGGCCTGCCGGGCGGGGAGATAGGTGGCAAGCATGGAAAAGACGTAGGTTGCTGCGATTATGACGATGATCTGTAACCACGGAACCGAGAACCGCAATCCCTCCAGCTCATCCTCAATGTCATCCACCAGGTTGATGGAGATGATGGTGCCCAGGGCAACACCTAGCGCTACACCCAGGAGAGCCACGAACGAAGATTCCAGCAAGAAGCTGAGCTGTATCATGCCCCGGCGATAGCCTATGGCGCGTAACACCCCTATCTGCTGGCGACGCTCCACCACAGCCCGCATGCTGACCACGCCGAGGGCAGCTATGCCTACCACGATCCCGAGGCCCATGTAGGCCGTCAGCATATTGTAGAACGAAGTGAAGGTTGACACTATGTCCTTGAGCACCTCTGCCAGCACGTCGGTCTGCATGCCGTGCTCTAGGAAGGCCGCTTCCAGCTTCTTCGAAGCCGCGTCTGTGTCTACACCTTCGGCCACCCTGAAGCGATAGTCAGTCAAAGGAATCGTGAACGACGGAAAGGCCTCGTCCACGCCGGCCTTGGAGGTGATGATTCCTGTGTCGGCGGCCGCGGAGTCCAACACCCCTATTATGGTGTATCGGAGCTCTCCGCCAGACAGGGGTTCCATCACCTCGATCTCGATGGGGTCCATTTTTTTGTCATTGATCGACACGCCCTCCAGTTTGAAGGAACCAGCGTCGCCTATTCCTTCATCCGCTCCCTGAGTAGCCGCCGCGTCTATGACCGCGAGCCTTGGGTCTAACCTCAGGGCCTGCCAGACCTCCTCCTTGGTGTCGCCGTAACCCTCGGCGATAACCCTGAAATCGTAGCGTGAAGCATCCAGGTACTCGTCGTCGCTCGCCTGTAAGATGTAGCGTTTCCAAAGCAGATTATCCGATCCCGGCTGGCGCACGTCCACGGGCGCCCGAAGGAAGCCACCGATAGCCTCGAAATCGGCGGCGGAAAGCTCCGGGTTCTCCTCTAGGGCCGCCCTTATGTCACTGATGGGGTTGTTAAAGGATACCGTTGCTCCGATGTCCCACTCACCCAAGACGCGGTCGGGGTCATTAAAGGTGTTGCTGAAGGCTTCGGTGATCAGGGACATCACTATCATGGTGAAGACAATCAGAGCGAACATCCCCACGGTCAACCCGGTACGGAATTTCGTACTCATGGGGTAGGCCACAGCGGTCACCAGGACGGGACGCAGCTTCCCGATCCGGGAAGAGAGGGAGCTGACGCCCCGGAGCAGCAGGTCCGCATTGTACATGACGGTCCAGACGGCCGCCGCCACCATGGAGATGCCGGACAGGAAGAACATCTCGAAATCGCCTTCCAGGACGCCGGTTATGGGCTCCATAGTGTCGAATGGCAGCATCCAGTAAGCCAGTATTATAACCCCGATGAAGGTGAAGGCCAGACGGTTTATCGTTTCGGGACGCCTGTCCGTCCGATTCAAGACAAGGGGCATGAGCATAGCCGCGCCTATGACGGCGGCCACCACACCGATCAATATGGTCAACACCTCTCCACGGACTCCCCCATGGACCAGCAGGACAGTCCCGGACGCCAGCACGAGGCCGGGAAACACCTCCAGGAGGGCCGGCACGCGGGAGACCAAGAGTCGCAGCATAAGCCCTGTCCCCAGGATCATCAGGGAGGAGCCTATGGCGAGGGGCGCCACCCGGTCGGCCGGGCCGACGCCGACGTAGACCAGGAGAATGCCGAGCAAGATCGTCAGCCAGCCACGGCGTAGATAGGGCCAGAGGAAACGTAGCACTGCTATCCAAAATCCGACAGGGAGGAACGGAGCCGATATTACCACGCCACCTTGAGCCAGCCAGAAGCGGGAAAATCTAAAGTTGGCTAGGTCTCGCAGGGCTTGCCACTGATAAATGAAGGGTTGGACCAAGGCCTTGGGTATCAGCATCAAACGGCTCAGGAAGGGGTCCTCCCCTTTAAGGACCAAAGTCTCCGGCAGGCCCCTTACGGCCTCGGCGATGTTCATGCGGCTGACCCGGTAGGCGGACACGGCGGCCGTGGCGAAGGTGATTATCATTCCCAGGCAGAAGGCGACAACGACGCTTCTTGCTTCAATGTGAAAGACAAACCTGAATTCCTCGTCGAAGTTCCCGATCAAGGAGTTGATCAGCGCTATTATCCCCAGGCTTATCAGCAGCCCCAGGGAGGTCCCTAACGTTGAAGCTGCCAGGTCGTAGGCGGTCCCCTCGAACACAAACATCTGCACCAGGTGGCTGCGCTTGGCGCCTACGGCGCGGGCCATGCCCATGTCCGTTCGCCGCGCGGCCGCCAGCATCACGAATATGAGGAATATCAGCAGGATGCCCACGACGATTGAGAAGAGGCCAAACAGGATGAAGATCGATGTGACCCCGCTGCCGGCCGCGTCCGCTATGTCCAGCAAGAACCGCTTGATCTCGAACACCTCTATTTCCGCGAGGTCGCGAAAGAGAGTGTCCGCCTGGCGCGCGATGTCGGGGGCCTCGGCTCTCTTTAGGGCCTCCAGGACCTGGTCCGATACGGCATCGTCGGAGAGGAGCCGGATGAGGGCGTCCGAAAGCTCCTCCTTGGGGAGCTCGCTCCTGAGCTGAGAGACATCGGTCTTGATGTTTCCGCCCAGCGACTCCTCGCGGTCCGCCAAGGCATCGAGGACTCCATCCTGGTTGAGGAGGGACTTGAGCTGGAGCGCGACCTGGCGGTCGGCGAAGAAGACCCGGAGCTTCTCGGTGACCTCTTCACTTAGTTCGGCGCCCTCTTTGACGCCGCCTCGGTTGGAGATGGCGATGGCGTTTATTTGGCCGGGCGCTTCAAAGAAGCGCTGGGCCAGTTCCAGTGTCATCAAGATCGTGGGGTCCCTGCCGCCGATGCCGTTGCTCTCGACGATTCCTTGGACTCGGACCGGGACGCGCTCGTCTCCGAGGAAAAGACTAAGCGTGTGCCCCACCTCAGCATCCAGCTCTTCCGCCGCTTTATCGTTGACGTAGACGCCGTTGTCCGATAGGTCCTGGAGGAGGACCTGCCCTCCTGAGACCGACACGAGAGGCCAAAAGCCGTCGAAGTACTCCGGGTCCGGGGCGGTGACTCTGGCCTGGCCCTCGGTCAGGGATGTAACGGTATTCAGTACAGGGACCGTTTGCGCTATGTAAGGGAGCATGCCGTCGATGGAGTCGAAGTCGGAAAACTCCAGCGCCAGCTCGTCGAAACGGGCTCGCAGGAAGTATGGCGGACCACCCTGGCCGAAGTTTTCCGCGTCACGGGTATAGACGAGGACTTCGTCTATGGTGCCCAGGTCCTTTATAGCGTCGTCCCGGATGGAGAAACTTATGGTATCGCCGATGCCGAAGGCGGAGGCGATTATCACGGCGCTGAGCATCGATCCGACCACGATCATCACGCTCTGGCCCCGGCGCCTGGGGATATTCCGCAGGCCAAGCTTCAGCATGATCCGGTTGCGCCATGCCATCACGACTACAACTGCCATTATGGATATAAAGATGACCAGAAGGACGGCCATGATCCCGTTCATCGGAACGCCGAACAGCTCTTCCATTAATTCTCCCCGTCTGCGGGGGAAGCCGCTGTCTGGACCTGCCCCTGTTCGCCGCGGGGGGACTCCAGTCCCGCTCCGTCCGTCACGATGCGTCCGTCACGCATACCGACGATGCGGTGGGCACGCTGTCCAACTTCAAGGGCGTGGGTCACCAGGACGAAGGTCTGCCCGTTAGTGCGGTTAAGGTCGCACATCAGGTCGACGATCTCGTTGGCGGTCTCGCTGTCCAGGTCGCCTGTGGGTTCATCGGCCCAGACGATGGCGGGATTGTTCACCAGGGCCCTGGCTATGGTCACCCGCTGGCGCTGGCCTCCCGAGAGCTCCCCTGGGAGATGGTTGGCCCAGTCCTGGAGCCCCACGTTCTCCAGCATCTCCATGGAGGCCTTGCGGGCCTGCCGTGAGTTCACGCCCGAGACCAGCAGCGGCAGCTCCACGTTCTCGACGGCTTTTAGCACCGGCAAGAGGTTGTATAGCTGGAACACGAACCCCATGCGGCGAGCCCGGTAATCGCTGCGCTGGTCGTCTGGGAGTTTGTGCAGCTCGCTGCCATCTATCCATATCTCGCCCTGGTCGGTGGAGTCGAGACCCGAGAGGCAGTTGAGGAGGGTAGTCTTCCCGCAGCCGCTGGGCCCCATGATCGCGACCATCTCTCCGCTCGTAACCTCAAGGTCTACCCCCCGGAGGGCCTCTACTCTAACCTTCCCAGTGTCGTAGGTCTTGTAGATACCCTTGGCTACGATGATCGCGTCTTTCATGCATTCCACTCCCAGCAAGGAATTTGTTTACCGGACGGGTAAGGAAAACCTTTGTCGACCATCCCCCCTGACCCTCTTCCGGTCTGATATTCGCCCTTGCCTTGTTTTTGACGGTTGGCGGATTGTGCCTCGGGCTCCCTTGACTGAATTCTAATGGTGAGTGCCTCTCTCGAAATGAGCTCTGGGGCCCATCCTGGTAGGTACGAAGGCCCACGGCTCCTCGCGTCTGAAGGTCCCGTTGTTCCCAATGCCCGATGTTACGGTCCGGGCGCGCCTAAGTGTATCGGCGTCTTAGAGGCTGGTCAAGAGAAGATTAGTCACATTCAGGGGGAAGTGCATCGGCCGGAAGGATGATTGGCGAGTAGTCAATAGGTATGAGGAGCACGGGAAAGAATCGTCGGGACTAAATACCAATGTTGGCTCCTAACGTCTTCCCCGACGAGGTCACATTTCCATGGCGTCGCGATAGTCCTCGGGGGTGTTCAGGTCCAGGAGTATCTCGGGAGTGTCAACCTCCACCCGCCGGGTTTCGTTTAGGTGCCGGCGTACTACGGCCTTGAGTCCTTGCGTCTCCTCGGAAATCTCCAGAAGCTCGTCCATGAGAGACATGGACAGGACTATGGGGTGGCCGCCCTTACCATCGAAGGTAGGGACCGTGATGCGGTGGGAGCTATCCAGTGGCCCCTCTTCCTGGGGACGGAGGTGCTCCTCGATGATCCGTCGGATGGTGTCGGTCGAGCGGGGCTGGTCCACGCTCAAAACAAGTACCGAGGCTACATCAGAGGAGGGTGGCGTTGAGGAATCCAGAGTTCCTTGAAGGGCGCGGAGCCCCGCTTTGATGGAGGTGGTCTTGCCGTGTCTGAAATCCGGGTTGTGGACGCACTTGACCCCCGCCCGGCCCCTGACCAGGGACTCCAACCTCTCGAATTGATGCCCCAGTACCACCATGACCGGCGAGACGTCCGCCGACGCAAGGGTGCTTAATTGATGCTCAATGAGGGGAATACCGTGCCAGGGGAGTAGTGCCTTGGGCTCTCCCATGCGGGTGGACTGCCCCGCGGCCAGGAGAAGGCCGGCTACGTCCTCCACCCCCTCCCCTAGTCGGTCAGGGCGCCGGCGGTCATAGCTTTGGTTACTGCCCGGTTGAAGTAGTCATCGTCCATCGTCATAGGGCCGCCCGACCCACCATGTCGGGTCATGATGATTTCCGACATGATGCTCACAGCCAGCTCTTCTGGAGTAAGGGCGCCTATAGCCAGCCCCACGGGGGCGTGTACGTCCCGCAGCCGCTCGGCCGGTATCCCCAGTTGTACGAGGCGCTGGTATATGAGGATCGTCTTGCGCCTGCTGCCAAGCAGACCAACGTACCTGGCAGGCGTGCGGACCGCCGCCTCTAGGGCAATGTCGTCGAACCAGTGGCCACGGGTGGCTATCACGATGGAGGTGTTAGCGTTTATGGGAATCTGGTCGAGACCTACGGAGTAGTCGGGAACCACCAGAGTATCCGCGGCCTCAGGGAAGCGTTCTTTATTGGCGAACTCCACCCGGTCGTCCACCACGTACACTCGATAGCCCAGCGAGCGGGCGAGGGCGTAGGTGGCCTTGGCGACGTGACCTCCGCCCATGAGTACCAGAGTGGGAGGGGTGGTGAAGCCTTCGGCGTAAATCTCGACCCCGTCATGGGTCACGATGTGCTGGTTGGTGCCCAGGTCCGCCACCCGTCGGGCCGCCTCCGCGCCGAGCCGGTCCAGCTCGGGGTCTCCAAGAGACCCGTAGGTGGAGCCGTCCTTGCGCACCAGAATCTTCGCGCCGGGCGTCCATCGGCCAGCCGAGTCGGCTCTCACCAATGTCGCCATGCCCAAAGGCCTGCCCGTCTCGTATGCGTCCACCATCTCCGTGCCGAAGGGAAGGAACTCCCGGGGGTCCCAGATGGGCTCGATGAAGAAATACATGGTGCCGCCGCATACCAGCCCGTCTCTGGCCGCGATGTCTTCGTTGAGGTAGTAGTCGCGGAACTCGGGGCCACCCTCGCGGCGGAGGATCTCCTTGGCGGCGAACCAGATGTCCCCCTCCACGCATCCACCGCCCAGCGTGCCCACGCCGCTGCCGTCCTTCCGGACCAGGAGCTTGGCCCCCGGCTTCTGAGGCGTCGAGCCCTTGGTCCTGACTACCGTGGCGAGGACGCTGGGCTCATTCTGCCGGGCGAGTCGTACCGCCTCTTGAATTACTTCCTTCATCGTGTGGCTCTTCGGATTGACAAATAGGTTTGCTATTCTCACGATACCAGACTGCAGGGCCTTATTCAAATCGTTTACACGGGGAAGCAGATTGAACATGAGATGGCATTGAGACAAATGTTCTAGACTTTCTCCAATACTTGTGCTATTATCTAGAACGATGGCAGATAAAACTGGCATAGAATGGACGGACGCAACGTGGAACCCCGTCACCGGTTGCACCAAAGTCAGCCCAGGCTGTGCGCACTGTTACGCAGAGGCCATCACACTACGATACAAGCGAGGTGGCCCATTCCTGCCTGGGAAGACAACTATACGGCTTCATCCGGATCGTCTGAGGCAGCCGGAGCGTTGGCGAACACCTCGCATGGTTTTCGTGAACAGCATGAGCGACCTGTTCCATGAAGAAATTCCGTTTAGCTTTGTCGCCGAGGTGTTAGAGGTAATGAAGTCTTGCAGCAGTCATACGTTTCAGGTTCTGACGAAACGGCCTCAGAGGATGTTCGAATACACCCAGACGACGAATGCGAGTAAAAGTTGGCCAATCAACGTATGGGCAGGTGTCTCTGTAGAGAATCAGTATTGGGCAGACCGCCGAATCCCCGTTCTTCAAGAGATACCGGCAGCGGTCCGTTTTCTTTCGTGCGAGCCGCTCCTGAAACCAGTCACTCTCGACTTGCGAGGAATCCATTGGGTGATTGTTGGGGGTGAGAGTGGGCGGAGGGCAAGGCCCATGGATGCGTCTTGGGCGACGGACATACGCGATCAATGCCTTGAGGCCGGAGTCGCATATTTCTTCAAGCAATGGGGAGGCAGGACCAGCAAGGCTGGAGGTCGAACCCTAGATGGCCAAATTTGGAGCCAGATGCCCTTCCAAGGCAATCAAATAGGTGTCTGTGATACCTCTCTGGTAACTAGCCCAGTGAGCCTATCTTTTGGCCGTCGCGCCGCACCCTTGAACACCGGAGGCTGATCCTTGGCCGCTCCTAAGACGACCACCTGGGACCTGGAACCTCACTCTCGCGCCAAACATGAGATTCTTAGGCGCTACCTGCAGGCCTGGATGGGAATCCTGGGCCGGGCTGGATACCCGGAGTTCGTGTATATTGACGGGTTCGCTGGCCCAGGGAGGTACTCAAAAGGAGAAGCCGGGTCACCAGTTCTTTCGCTTGAGGTGGCGCTGGATCACCAGCACGGGATAGGCTCCAGCATAACCTTCCTATTCGTCGAGCGGAGAAGCGACAGAGCAAAGGTACTTAGGCAAGTCCTTGACGAGATTGAGCGGCCACCCCGGTTCGACGTCCAGGTCAAAAGCGACAGCACATTTGAGCAGGCGGTGGGAAAGCTCCTGGATGACTACGTAGCAAAAGGGCAGCGTCCTCCGCCAATCCTTGCTTTCATAGACCCATTCGGCTGGAAAGGCGTCCCGTTTCAATTGGTGCAGCGCATTCTGTCCTATCCTAGCTGCGAAACCCTGATCACATTTATGTACGAGGAGATCAACCGGTTTGTTAAACTGCCCGAGCAGGAACAGAACTTTGACGCTTTCTTCGGGACACACAAATGGCGCGAGGGCATTCAAATGACGATTCCAGCACAGCGTAACAGGTTTTCCCACGATCTTTACCTGAGCCAGCTTCACCAGAAAGCGGGCGTCAAATACGTGCGGTCCTTCGAAATGCGCAACGACACAGACGTGACCGAGTACTACCTGTTTTTTGCGACCAACAACATACTTGGCCTCAAGAAGATGAAGGAGTCCATGTGGCGGGTGGACCCGTCAGGTGAGTTTAAATTCTCAGACGCCAGTAACCCTCGGCAGTTAGTGCTGTTTGGGAGGGAGCCGCAGTTCGATATCCTACGGGGACAGGTGATCGAGCGGTTCCACGGACAAGAAACAACTGTCGGAGACGTCGAGAAGTTCGTTGTTGAAGAGACGGCCTTCCGAGAAACGCATTACAAGAAGCAAGTGCTGAGAATCCTAGAGACTTCCGAGCCTCCGCAATTGCTCCCGATCAACCCGCCGGCTCACAGGCTGCCTGGGCAATATCCGGATCCGTCCCTTATTATTCGGTTTGTCTAGGGCTGGCCAACGTCGGCCAATCCCCTTTAGTCAAATCAAGTATTAGCTACTGTCGTCAACTCCCCCTCCTCACGGCGCGGACGGCAGTCACGAGGTAGGCTATCCAGACGGGCAGCGAGGCGATGGATAGGGCCAGCTTTCCTCCTGGGGGTGATTGCCGGCTGAACTCGTCCAGAGGGTCTAGCAGGTAGAACCGGAAGCTCTCAGCGATGGCCTGGGGCAGGTTGACGATGGTGATTATCCCGAAGATCACCACGATAAGAATCAGGTAGACCTTGTTCAGGGCGCTGTCCCGTTCCTCCGCGGTCTCCAATCCCTTTCGTCCACCCATGTGCACGCCCCAGATGATGGCCCCTACAATGGCGAAGGTCACCCCCTCGATCAGGCCCTCTTTGAGTGCCCTGTCCAGCCCCTCCTCCCGCTGTTCCCTCTGCCGCTCTATGTCCACTTGCTCCCGCTCGCCCAGAATTCCGGCCAGCTTCTCCCGGTCCGCATCGGTCAGCTGGGTGCGGTCCTTGAGCTCCAGAGGGTCGGGAGCGCGGGGCTCAGGTTTAAAGCCGAAAAACACGGGCCGGTAGCTGTAGTCCTTGTCCAGAGCGGCTCCCAGCCCGGCCCTGATCAGCCCCGAAACCCCCTGGGTGAAGAGGAGCATCCCGACTATGATGACGATATCTAAGTAGACCCGTAGGAGATCCCGCAGTGGGATGCGCACGGGCTCGCCGGCGCGGAACCGGGAAAAGAGAGTAAGCCCGCCGACCACGATCGCGGCCGCCGCCACGACGACGAGGAAAACTGCCAGGATTACCCAGATGGGGCCCAAAGTTGCTCCTTACTACCGTGTACAGGTCCCCGGATGGCATTCGGGCGGGCGTCTCTTCGATGAGGCTGGGCCACGCCACGTTATTTGCCCAGCGGCTACGTAGACACCCGTTTCTTGCGATGGGAGACGTAGTCCACCAGCACGTACTCCCCTAGCTTATCGGGGGTGCTGTAGAAGGCCCGTCCCCGGATGGCATTCGGGCGGGCGTCTCTTCGATGAGGCTGGGCCACGCCACGTTATTTGCCCAGCGGCTACGTAGACACCCGTTTCTTGCGATGGGAGACGTAGTCCACCAGCACGTACTCCCCTAGCTTATCGGGGGTGCTGTAGAAGGCCCGTCCCCGGTTTATGCGAGTTATCTTGTCCACGAAATTCATTAGCTGGTAGCTGTTCTCGAGCATGAAGGTGTTGATGAAGATGCCGTCTTGGGCGCAACGTCGGGCCTCTTTGAGGATCTCGGTGATGGTCCTGGGGCTGGGAGGATAGCTGAAGTAAGACATGTCCCCCTCCAAGTGGGCGGTCGGCTCTCCGTCGGTGATCAGGATGATCTGGCGGGTGCCTCCCTTCTCCTTGGTGAGGAGCCTGCGGGATAGCATAAGGGCATGGTGTATGTTGGTCCCGGATACCCAAGCGTTCCAGTTGAGCTTGGCGAGGTCCTCCTCCCTTATCTCCCGAGCATAATCGGAGAATCCGACCACATAGAGAGTGTCCCTGGGAAACTGGCTGTGGATGAGGGCGAAAAGGGCCATCGCCACCTTCTTGGCCGCTTGAAAGCTGCCAAAGAGGCCCATAGACCTGCTCTGGTCCAGGAGGACCACCGTGGCGGCCCTGGTCATGTGCTCGGTCCGATATATCTCGAAGTCCTTTGGGCTGAGGCGCACCGGCACCTGTGGTCCTGCCCTGGTTATCGCGTTCCTCAGGGTCGTGTGCAGGTCAAGCTGAAAAGGGTCGCCGAACTCGTAAAGCTTGGTGTCAACCTGGGTATCCCCACCCGCACCTCTGGTAGCCAGCTCGTGATTGCCCGCCCGGTCCTTCTTGAGGTTGATAAAGACCTCTCTGAGGGCCCTCTGCCCGATCCTTCGAATGGCCTTGGGCGTCAGCTCCGGCCTGTCGGAGCCGGTAACGTACCCTGCCTCCTTCAGCATCTCTATCAGGCTCTGTAGCTGCTCCCAGGTACGGCGAGCGTCTTCGCCCAGAAGCGCCTGAAGCTTGTCGGGGTCTATTTCGTCCAGCTCCCCAGTGCGCATTGCCTCCTGAATTGCCCCTTCCAGCTCATCCATGTCCTGAAGTTGGCCCATGAGTTGCATGGCCTGGTCTAGAGTGAGGGTCTCATCGCCGAGGAAAGGGTGCTGGCGGCGCATCTCGTCCATCGGCATTAGCTGTTCCATCAGCGAAGCCAGGTTGGCCATTTCAAGTCGAGTCTCCGGGTCCAGTACAGAGTTAAGAACATCCTCCAACTCTTGTCGCGCCTCGGGTGACATGCTATCCATCAGCGACTGCATCTGGGACATCTGGCCCATCAGCTGCTCCAACAGCTCCTCCAGGCTGCGGGGTGGGTTGGGCCCGAACATGGAGCCGAACTGCTGCATGAACCCATCGAAATCGGGCTCCCGGCCCATAGCCTTATCGCGGAGCATCTGGTTAAGTTGGCTGAGCATCTCCCTCAACCCGGCCATGTCTTCGGGAGTCAAGCTCTGGAGGCGCTGCACCATGTCCTGGGAGACGTTCTGCGCCATCTGGGCCCTGAGCATGTCCAGAAGCTCCTGAAACATGCTCTGAGCTTCGGGGTCTATGAAGTCGTACTCCATCAGATCTTTGATGGCGCCACCGGGACTCGGAGGCAGGCTGTCCAGCTTCTCTAGGTTCCGTTGGGCCCGCTGCTCGAGGAGCTTATTCAGCCCCTCCATCTGGACACGCTCGGGTCCCTCGGCATCCTCAGTCTCCCTACGAGCTTCCTCCAGGCGCTTCTGGATTCCCTCTCGCTCAGTCTTGAGGATCTCATCGAGCTTCTGCTTTAAGTCCTCCATTACCGAGTCCAGGTTGTATTGCTCAAGCTGCTGGCGGCGCCGGTCCTTTAGCTGCTCCATCAGGTCCCTGAGGCCCGGCATCTGGCGGCCCTCTCTGTCCTGCATGCCTCGACGCATGAGCTCTCTCAACGCCTTCCATGCGTCACCGTGGCCGAGGAGATCGCCAGAGAGGTGGTCCATCAGCTCTTCGGCGTCGATGTCGAAGATGATCTGGGTGCCATCCCACTGGGAGTAGCTGTAGGAGCTATAAAGCATTAACTTGTCTTTCCTCTAGCAGGGTGCTGACAAACTTTTTCGACCATCCCCCTGGCCCCCTTCCTGGCCAGGAAGGGGGAGAAACTTATATCTGAGGGACACCCTCAGACTCCCGGCAAAGGGGCTTCGCCCCTCTGCACACCCCTTTCTAGCGATGACCGGCTGCTAGCAAGCGCCGCTTTGCCGCGAAAGGACACAGTCCCGACATACGATTTGAGACAAACTATGAAACATATGGGCTAGCTTCTTGCCATAATACTAGCCGCGTCACGGTATTAGCAAGGACTGTCAAAGAGCGCGGGCCCCATCCAATTCCGCCGAGTCCCTCTACTCTCCGATAAACCTGGGGGGCCGGCGGTCCAGGAAGGCCAGGACTGCCTCCTTATGGTCGCGAGTCTGCCTGGAAAGGTCCAGCGCCGCGTGGGCCATCTCCAGGCTCTCCCTGAAACTTGATTCCAGAGACTTATGGACCAGGTACTTGATCATGGAAAGGGACTGAGTGGGTCCCTGGGCGAGCCTTGAAGCCAGCTCCATGGCGGCTGCTACAAGGTCGTCGTGGGGCACGACTTTGCTGACCAGGCCCATGCGGTAGGCTTCGTTGCCGTCGATCCGGTCTCCCGTGTACTGAAGCAGGAAGGTGTTGGTAAGGCCGATGAGGCGCGGGAGCTGCCAGCAGCTGCCGTCCCCGGGCACCAGCCCCATGTTGACGAACGCCTCGGAGAAGACCGCCTTCTCCGAGGCTATCCGAAGGTCGCAGGCGAGGGCTAGCCCCATTCCCACTCCCATCGCGTGGCCGTTAACCGCCGCCAGGGAGGGCTTTTGAAGCTCGTATAGCCTCAAGGGCACCACGCTGGCCAGGATCTTGTCGGTCTTCTGTCCCTCACGGATGCTCGCCTCCAGCCTATCCCAGGTGCCGCCGGCGTGGACGGGGGACCCCGCCTCGGCTGCGGTATCGCGCTCTGGGGTGTCCCGGCGCAACTCCTTCACGTTGGCGCCCGAGCAAAAGGAGGGTTCCGTTCCTGTAAGGAGGAGGAGACGGTCCTCCGGGTCGTCCTCAAACCGGTCGAGCTCCCGCAGAATCTCCTCCGCCATCTCTCCTCCCAGCGCGTTTCTTGTGTCCGGGTCGTGCATCCTTACGACCAGGACGCCCTTCACCTTCTCCACCTGGAGGTACCGGTACGACCACATGAGTGCCCCTCCTATGATGTATGTAAACCTGGCAATTCTACCACCCCGCTCTTATAATGGTGTAGAACTGACAACGCCGACGGCGCATGGAGGACAGGCGTGACACAAGGAAGAGTAGTTTCCATACAACTGTGCAAAGAGCATCGACAGCCCATGACAGCTGTCCCAGAAGCAGTGGCGATTTCTGACTTCGGCCTGGAGGGAGATAGGCATGCGAAGAGGGGCGGCCCCAGGCAAGTGCTCTTAGCGGACATCGAGACGCTAAGGGACCATGACCTCCCACCGGGGGTCATCAAGGAGAACATCACCATTGAGGGGCTCGATCTCGCCTCTGCTGAACCGGGCCAGGTATTCTTCATAGGCGACCAGGTAACCATGGAGGTCACAGGCGAATGCGTCCCCTGTAGCCGGATGGACGAGATACGCGCCGGGCTACAGGAGGAGCTAGAGGGCCGGCGGGGCATCCTGGCGATGGTGCTGAACGGGGGCGCCCTCCGGGTCGGCGACGCTGTCAGGCTGGAGCCTTCCCGGGAAGCGCTGGCAGAGGAAGCGGCCCGCTAAAACGTACCTGCCTGACTCGCAGTTGGTTAGGAGATTGTTCGTCCGCCTCTGGCGTACTCAGAATGACATATAAGTACCAGATCATCCTGAGGCAAGAGCCCACCGCTCACCTCATACCAATGGCCCGCCGCCGATCCTGAGCCAAGAGCCCACCCTCACTCATACCAATGGCCCGCTGCTTGATCCTGAACCAATGGCCCACCGCCGATCCTGAGCCCCCCGCCCACGGCTCATCCTGAGCTTGTCGAAGGATCAGTGTGAGGCAGGTTTAGTCCTTCACCGGGAACCAGTCCGCTTTCCAGGGCCAGTTGCCTCCGGCGGAGTCGTAGGCAGGCCGACCCTCCTCCACCCGGTCTCTGTAGGGGCTGGCTATGGGCTCTTTGAATGGGGATAGGCCGCCCTCGTAAGCCTCGGGGCCCAGTTTGAAGTGCTTGGCCTGGTCCAGTGTCTCGATGAAAGGTGCGTTGATGTCGTAGAAGTCTTCCGCGCTCTTGGGAGTGGGCCCGGCCTTGGACACGTGTCCGTAGAGGGGTCTGCCTATCATCTCTTCGGCCATCCACACACAATCGATCAGCTTGTCCATATCCACGCCGGTCTCGATGCCCATGTTCTCCATCATGTCCAGCAGGTCCTCGGTGGGGGCCATTCCTGTGGCGCGTCCGTTGCCGCAGTAGGGGCAGCCACCCATGCCGCCGATGCTGGTGTCCAGGTACATGGTATCCTCGGGCTCCAGCACCCTCATGGCGGCGTAGATCGAGGGCAGCGCCATGTTGCGTCCGTTGTGGAAGTGGAGGGTGAAGTGCCTGATTTCGGGCCAATTGTCCTTTACACGCTCTATGCTCTCCTCCACCTTGTCGGGCCTGCACCAGCTCATGGGGTCTCCCATCGCCACGCTCACGACCTTTATGCCCGCTTCATCCCAGAGCTGGTGCTGCTTTTCCAGCATGGTCATGAGGGTGTCAACGGCGATGTCCCCAATGAAGTTGGAGCCCCAGCTCGCGTTGGTGCCTATGCCGGCCTCCTTGACGTTGAGCTCCTGGGCCTGGGCAACGATGCGAGGCCAGCGCTCCGTCTCCTGCATCTGGGACCGGTTGTTGTTGCGCCGCACGAAGGCGTCACACATGTGGCAGGACAGGCGAGGCCAGGGGTCCTGCTCGATGGTGAGTGGAGGCGAGTACTGCTTCGCCCTTTCCACGCCCCGCTCGTTGAGGGCCAGGGCTGTGTAGGTCACCCCGGGCTTGGGATTAAACTTGGAGACTATCTCGTCTACCCGGGCCATCTGAGGCGTCCACTTGGGGCTCACGAATGACCCCACAACGATGCGCTCGAGACCCGTCTCGGAGAGGGCATCCAGCAGCTTCACCTTGTCGTCTACGGGAATGTTAACGTCCTCGATCTGCATGCCCTCCCGCATCCCCTCTTCCTTGAGCTTGATCTGGGGCCATCTTCTCATGGCGATCTTCCTTCCTTCGGCTTCGAACTTTCCTTCAACGTTCAGTATCCCACATCCGCTGAGTGTCTGCTACTCATTCCAGCCGTGAGGCACGCAGCGTGGTGCGTGGGGCCATAGCGTTCAAGTCGAGGTGAGAGCGCAAGGCTACCCTTCTATCGCGGGCATCAGCTCCAGCAGCCTGGCGGACCCTGCTATGGGCCGCGTGATTCCCGCCTTGCGGAAGGTCCGCCAGGCGGTAGCCTGCACTGCGGTTATGACCGGTATCTGGAGACGACGCTCGAGCTCTTCTGCTGCCTCCATCGCCCGCCAGCCGGTACAGGGGCAGAAGAGGGCGTCCGCCTGCGGCCTGCACACTCCTGCGGCGAACTCCGCGATGGCCATGGGCTCCAGGTCGTTGATCTCCCTGGCGCCGGACGCCGCGCACCAGGGCTCGCCATCCACGTTGAGAACCTGGAATCCCAGCGCAGAGTAATACTCCTTGAGGCGATCGTTGTTCCACGTGGGATAGGGGGTCGCGACTGAGATCTTCCGGGCGCCGAAGAACTTCAGCGCCCGGGCGACGGACAAGCTGGTGGTCACTGAAGGTACACCTGACATCCGGGCCATGATCTCCTCCATTTCGTCTCCGTACTCGATGCCTCTGTAGAAGGAGTTCGTGGTGCCGACCATCGCCAACACGTCCATCTTGCCCTGGGCAAGGTAGCGAGCGCCTTGCTCCAGCTCCGCGTTCATGGCGTCGATGCGTTCCTCCCCGGCCCGCTCGTTGGCTAACCAGAGCCTGTGGCTGTGAATCGTAGTTCCGGCAGGTGCGGCCCGGTGGAAGTCGGGCTCCGCGGTGGTGTTGGTCACCGGCACAAGAATGCCTGTGCGTCTGCGAACGGCCACTCTGTTGCCTCTCTTCGGGTTGAGTTTAGGCCCGTAGTTTAGCATCGGGGCCCGCCAGGGTACAGGGGAGGCCCGTCCGGTTGCCCTGCCTCCCAAAGGCAACTATAATTGCCAGTGTGTAGAGACCTTATCGCAACAGCACGCATCGTTCGTTACGATCCGACAGCGTCTGGGCCCTGAGGAGAAGATTTCGAGATGGCCCTTCCCTACCGAATGAAATTTGGATTGTTCCTGGGACCCTTCCACGCTGCTTCCGAGAATCCGACTCTCGCCCTGGAACGAGACCTGGAGCTCACGCAGTGGCTGGACACACTTGGGTTCGATGAGGTGTGGGTCGGCGAGCACCACAGTGCCGGCTGGGAGACGATCGCTTCCCCCGAGATATTCATAGCCACCGCCGCGGAGAGGACGCGGCACATCAAGCTGGGTACCGGTGTGATCAGCCTCCCCTACCATCACCCTTTCATGGTAGCCGAGAGAATGGTGCTTTTGGACCACCTGACCAGAGGCCGGCTGCTGATGGGTGTAGGCCCTGGCGCGTTGGCCTCCGACGCCTACATGTTGGGCATCGACCCAACCAAGCAGCGCGCCATGATGGACGAGTCCCTGGGGGTCATCCTGAGATTGTTCACCGAGGAGGCGCCTCTGACCTACGAAAGTGACTGGTTCCAACTGCGCGAGGCGATGCTCCAGCTCCGGCCTTACCAGAGGCCCCACATGCCCATATCGGTGGCGGCGGTCCAGTCGCCGGCGGGTGTCGCCCTGGCAGGCAAGCATGGGGCCTCGGTCCTCTCAATGAGTGTTCCTCCCGCCGGGCCGGGCAGTCTGGACCTTAGTGGCCTCTGGAGCGTGGCCGAGGAGTCCGCAGAGGAGCACGGCAAGACGGTCAGCCGTGAAGATTGGCGGCTGGTTGTTCCCGTTCACCTGGCGGAAAGCCGCAAGGAAGCCATTGAAGACGCCCGGATGGCCGCGGGGATATTTCAACGCGATTATTTCGAAGGGACGATAGGGGCGAAGTCCGGCTTTGATGGTCCGGCTGATAAGATAATCGACGCAAACGTGGATGCAGGGGCCTGGGTTGTAGGCACGCCTGACGACTGCATTGAGGCTATTCGCCGATTCAACGATCGGAGCGGAGGCTTCGGTGGGTTCTTGGTGATGCACAACGAGTGGGCGCCCTGGGAGAAGGTGCTCCACAGCTATGAGCTGCTGGCGCGCTACGTCATGCCCCATTTCCAGGGGTCTTTGTCCAGCATAGAGGCGTCCAACCAGTGGACGAAGGAGCATGTTGAAGAGTTCCAGGCGATGAGCACCCGTGCCATCGACAGAGCAAAGCAGGTGTGGGCGGCCAGAGGGCAGTAATGTTCAACCCATGTGGACGTGAAATTTCGAGCCCTGCATGTCCTGCGACCCCGATGGAATTTGGGCGACGAAGAGTCCGAAGGGAGCCTCAATGCACTTTGGTCTGATGCTTGAATGTGACTACCGAGAAGGTGCTACCGAGAAAGACGCCTTCGAAGAGGTATTCTCAGTTGTGGAAGCGGCCGAGGCCTACGGCCTGGACGGCGTCTGGCTGGCGGAAAGGCATTTCTCACCTGCTAAAAGCGATTCGGGCGACCAGGGCGGTCCGTTACCTTCGATAGTCTCCGCGCCTTTGATTATTGCCAGCGCCATTGCTGCCCGCACGGAGCGGCTCAGGATAGGTATGGCCGTCAGCGTTCTCCCCCTGAATCACCCGGTCCGCATGGCGGAAGAGGCCGCTACGTTGGACAACATCAGCCGGGGCCGCTTCGACTTCGGCGTGGGTCGGAGCGGCTTGACCAGGTCCTACGAAGGGTACGGCATCCCGTATAGTGAGAGTAAAGAGCGGTTCCAGGAGTGCCTGGAGGTCATTGTCAAGGCCTGGACCAACGAACGGTTTTCCTATCAAGGGCAATACTATGACTTTAACGACGTATCGGTTACTCCCAGGCCCTACCAGAAGCCTCATCCCCCTATCAGGATAGCGGCGGCCAGCGAGGAGACCTTCCCCCAGGTGGCCCGCATGGGGTACCCCATATTTGTCGGCCTCCGAGCGGCCGACCTGAAGGATATGGTAGGCAGTGTGCGGCGGTATCGTGAGGCCTGGCGAGAGTCAGGCCACCCCGGCGACGGTGATGTAATGCTGCGGGTTCCTATCTACGTGGCCGATACCGGCGAGCGGGCCCGATCTGATCCGGAGACCAGCACGATGCTCGCCCATAGGTGGATATCCGAGCGTCTTCTCCAACCCATGGCAGGGATTAGCGAAGCAGCCTCCGCCGCTCGAGCGGAACGCGGCAGGCAGATGGCGGCGCAGACCTACGACGACCTGCGCGTGAACAGGATGGCCTACGGCACATCCGAGTACGTGGTGGATCGGATAAAGGAGTTCGATGACCGGCTGAAGCTGTCGGGGGTCCTGGCCGAGATGAACGTTGGTGGCATGGTGCCACATGATCGTGTCCTCAACTCGATTCGCTTGTTTGGCGAGCGGGTGGTCGCGAAGTTTAGATGAGACCGCCTCTCACTTTCAGACTGACAATGGCACGGAGGTAAGGGGAGATGCCAGATAACGACATAGCCCTGATGGCCCACCTGATGAGGAGGGCCGGCTTTGGCGCCACGCGGGACGAGCTTGAGCGACGCGTAGCCAAGGGGTACGAGGCAACGGTGGAGGAGCTTCTGGACCCGGATGGGTTCAACATTCCCGAGCTAGATACGGCCGTTCTGTACCGGTACATACCCGCTACCCAGATGGTAAATGAGCCATACAGTCTCAGGGCGTATGTTGTCTATCGAATGGTGAACAGCGAGCGTCCCCTGGAAGAGAAGGTTGCTCTCCTGTGGCACTCGATCTTCGCGACGGGCAACGCAAAAGTAGACAACGCCACCGAGTTGAAGACCCAGATAGACATGTTCCGCAACCATGGGATGGGTAACTATCGGGATCTCCTTATAGGGCTGGCCAAGAATCCGGCGATGATCTACTGGCTGGATAACAACGAAAACCACAAAGAGACCCCCAACGAGAACTGGGGTAGAGAGCTGCTTGAGCTGTTTTCCATGGGGGTAGGCAACTACACAGAACAGGACGTCTACGAGTGCTCCCGGGCCTTCACCGGCTGGACCGTGGCGCCCAAGATACCCCGCTCGCCGATGGGGCGTTTCCCCTGGGCTTATCAATTCAGGCCCGAAGACCATGACGATACAGAGAAAACCTTCCTGGGACACAAGGGGCGCTTCAACGGAGAGGACATCATAGACATAGTAGTGCGGCAGCCTGCCACAGCCAGGTTTATCGCCCGGCACCTGTACAGCTTCTTCGTAGCGGACGAGCCACAGGTGCCGGCTTGGCAGGACACGCCGCCCCGTGACCCCGCCGCCGTCAACATCATCGGCGATGCCTTTGTTAGCTCCGGCTACGATATACGCTCTACCTTGCGGGTCCTGTTCAACTCGGACTTTTTCAAGTCGGAGGGGGTGTGGTGGGCCAAAGTGAAGAGCCCCGCCGAGGTGGTGGTTGGCACCATCCGGCTCGTGGGCGACTTCCGGCTCCCCAAGCCCGGTCTGGGAGAGATAGCGGCGGAGACCGGCTATCAAGGGCAAGAGCTGACTGACCCACCCAGCGTCGAAGGATGGCACACCGGGGCCGAGTGGATAGACAGCGGTGCTCTGGTGAGGCGCATTAACTTTGCGGCGGAACGGTTATCCAACACCGACCTTCCGGGGGTGCAGTCTATCATCGGCAGGGTCAAGAAGAGGGGGAGCCTTTCCCCCGATGACCTGGTGGACGCATGTCTTGACCTCATTGGTCCTCTGAATGTCGCCGAAGCGACACGAGGGGAGCTGGTGTCCCAGGCAACCCAAGGAGGGGAGCTGCGCTGGGACACTGACGAAGAAGCCGGACAATCGGCCCAGAGCGTTGGGCAGCTGCTGGCACTGATAGCGGCGGCGAGGGAGTATCAGTTCACCTGATGTCGGCTTCGCGGGTCCCCAAGCGAGCGTAGGTCAGCTCCAGAGAAGGTAGGCACCTATGATTACGAGGCAGGTAGCGGGCCGTACCTACAACCACGGGTATTGCATCGGCAGAATAGGCCTGAATGGCGCCAGCTTTCACGCACCGCCGGACTTCGCTCTGGGCTCCGGTGGGAGCCTCTACGTGATAAACAAGACAATGGAGCTGCTTTCCTGCCATGGAATGGTCAAGTGCACGCTGGACCACCAGCTGCTGTGGGAAAACCGAGGCCTCGGCTTTGGCAACGGCGAATGCCTGTGGCCCAGCTCGGTTGCCGTCGATAGCAACGAGAACGTGTATGTTTCCGACGATTATGTGAGCCAGGTTTTCATAATCGATAAGGACGGCACCTTTCTCACGCAATGGGGCACGAAGGGGTCGGGCGATGGGGAACTCGATCGCCCCTCGGGATTGGCCTTCGATACCCAGGACAACCTGTACGTAGTGGACGGGCTCAACCACCGGGTCCAGAAGTTCACCAGGGACGGCAAGTTCCTTGGTGGGTGGGGTAAGGAGGGCAGCGAGGAAGGTGAGTTCAACATGCCCTGGGGCATAGGCATAGACAGTACAGGCGACATTTACGTGGCGGACTGGAAAAACCACAGGGTCCAGAAGTTCTCCCCGGATGGAACCTACCTGGCGACCTTCGGCAGCCGGGGGACCGCCGACGGGGAGATGGAGTATCCAACCGGGGTGGCCATCGACGATGAGGGAGATGTCTATGTCGCCGACTACGGGAACAACCGGCTCAACATATACGCTGCGGACGGGACCTTCCTCACAGCGTTCTACGGAGATGCTGAAGCATTGGCCTCCTGGTCCCAGGACTACGTCAACTCGAGTCCTGACCTGACGGTTGCCCGCCGTAGGGCCGACCTGACACCTGAGCGTCGGTTCGCCAGCCCCGTAGCGGTGAACGTCGACCGCGAAGGCAGAATCATGGTGCTTGAGCTGCAACGAGCCCGCATCCAGATTTACATCAAGGAAAAGGCTTTCGTGGATGCGCCTTTCAATCTGTAGATGCAGGATCAGCCTCTACTCTATTTTTTGTGGGATCAGAGTGTACTCCACCCCTGGTCCGTATGTGGGCTGATGCCTTCTCAGAGCTAATAGCTTGTCAGCAAGATTTCGATAGGGTGTCATTCCCACGAAAGTGTCATTCTGAGCCGCAGGCGAAGAATCTGGTGTGGGGATGGTGAGACGCCCCACCGCCTCCAGACCCTTCGCTCCGCTCAGGGTGACAGAGGTGTCGGCATTTTCATCCTTTAGGGCGCCGGAGGCAACCGGCATGGACGATTCTGAGGGAGCGCAGCGACCGAATCTGGAAGGGAGGCGACCCCCACCCCACCAGATTCTTCACCTTCGGCTCAGCATGACATGCATCATATTTTAGATCGACAGAGTTACTAGTTTGGAGGTCAAACCAGTGAGGAACGGATTCAAGGTACTGGACGGCGATGCACACCTGCAAGAGCCCCTCGATATATGGGACAACTACTTCGAGCCTCGGTACTACGACCGCCGGCCTATCGCGGTAAAGATGCACGGCAAGGTACTCATCGAGTACGAAGGCCAGGAAGACCAGACCAACAATGAGCGAGCCGGCGACCTCTTCAAGAACATGGAAGAAAAATACGGACACGCCTTCCGCGAGGATTGGAGCATCACGAGCCGCGTCAAAGATATGGACAAGGAGGGGTGGGACGTCCAGGTGTGTCTCCCCACTAACGGCCTGATGGCGCCCAGTTACGAGGACGTAGAGGTCGCGGCGGCAATGTGCAGGGCCTACAGCCGATGGGCCCATGACTTTTGCAGCGGCTCCAGCCGAACGAAGATGGTAGCGCCCATCGCCCCCCTGAGCATCCAGGCGATGGTGGACGACACCCGGTACGCCGTTGAGAAATTGGGCGCGGTATCGGTGATGATGCCCAAACCCGTCCAGGGTCACCAGTGGCATGACGCAGAATACGATTCCTTCTGGAACCTGGCCGTCGAGTTGGACTTTCCCGTCTCCTTCCACGGCGTCGAGAGTGGCGTGCCCAAGTGCAACGCCAGGTACCAAGACATCACCGGAGTCGGTATCCAGGGCTCCTTGATAGCTCTCGAGCACGCCATCAGCTTCCCATTCGAGAACATGATATCGATGGGCCACTTCATCTATACGGGTATTCTGGAGCGCTTCCCTCAGCTACGCGTTTCCATGCTGGAGGGCAACGCGGGCTGGCTGCCCTTCTGGCTGGGCAGACTTGATAACCACGCCCACGGCCGCCAGGATGTGTTCTTCCACAATGCGCCCCTGGCCATGAAACCGAGTGAGTACTTCAAGCGGCAGGTCTTCGTCGCATGTGATGGCGATGAAGAGACTCTTCCGCTGGTCGCCGAGTACGTAGACGCGGACAACATCATCTTCAATACCGACTACCCACACCTGGACGCCCCCTACCCAGGAGTGGTGGATACATTCTTGGCCCGTCCCCTCAAGTATGATCACAAGCGCAAGATCCTCTGGGACAACTCGGTGGCCCTCTATGGGGACAGGGTCCTGGCCGCGAACTAAGCCCGGCGAACTGTCGTCATCGTTCCTGCGTGGCGGTGAGCGTGCTACAATTACCCCGGACCCGGCGCCGACGAACCCCGCGAGCGCCGGAGATGGCGGTCCTGGCGGGCCGGCCGCGAGCGCGAGAGTGAAAGGAGCAGATCTTGTCTGAGGCTAACAAGGCCGTCTTCCGAAGGCTTTTCCAGCAGTTTTTCAACGAACGCGACCTGCAGTCGGTCGGCGAGTTCTTCGCCCCGGAGTTCATCCACAACAAAAGTCTCCGGGGAGTTGACTTATTCCAGCGGATTGTCTCGTACTATCTCGTGGCCTTTCCCGACATCCATTACACGATCGAGGACCTGCTGGCCGATGGTGACAAGGTGATAGGGCGGGTCACCGCCCATGGCACTCATCAGGGAGAGTTCCTGGGGTACGCAGCCACCGGAAAGACCTTCTCCGTTTCGCAGATTCGCATCGCACGGTTTGTAGATGGCAAAATCGCCGAGCACTGGGGCTGCCAGGACACGGTTAGTCTCCTGGATCAGCTGGGGCTGGTCCCATACCGGAGCTGGCCGCCGGGGATGCCGGACCTAAGTGCGGTGGCGGCTCGCACCTAACCTCAGAGGCTCCGCCGATCTCTGGGTCTGGCCGTTAACGACCGCATCAAGGGCAAGAGGCGGGGCCGTCCCACGCTCAGGCTGTAAGACGACAGCATAGCGAGGTAAAAGAGATGCCTGATAACGAAATAGCCTTGATGGCCCACCTGATGCGCAGGGCCGGGTTTGGCGCCACACGGGACGAGCTTGAGCGACGCGTAGCCAAAGGGTACGAAGCAACGGTGGAGGAGCTTCTGGACCCCGATGGGCACAACATTCCCCATGTGGATACGGCTGTTCTGTACCGGTATATTCCTTGCATGCAGATCGTGGGTGACCCATACAGTCTGAGGGCCTATATGGTCTATCGTATGGTGAACAGCGAGCGCCCCCTGGAAGAGAAAGTTGCCCTCCTATGGCACTCGATCTTCGCCACGGGCAACGCAAAGGTGGACAACGGCAACGAGTTGAGGGCCCAGATAGACATGTTCCGCGACCATGGGATGGGCAATTACCGGGACCTCCTGCTGGGGCTGGCCAAGAATCCCGCGATGATTTACTGGCTGGATAACAACGAAAACCACAAAGACGCCCCCAACGAAAACTGGGGCAGAGAGTTGCTTGAGCTCTTTTCTATGGGGGTGGGCAACTACACGGAACAAGACGTCTACGAGTGCTCCAGAGCTTTCACCGGCTGGACCATGGCGCCCAAAATCCCCCGCTTCCCGCTGGGGCGCTTTCCCTGGTCCTTTCAATTCAGGTCCGAAGACCATGACGACTCGGAGAAGACATTTTTGGGCCACAGGGGGTGCTTCAATGGAGAGGACATCATCGACATAATAGTGCGTCAGCCTGCCACGGCCAGGTTCATCGCCCGGCACCTGTACAGCTTCTTTGTAGCCGACGAGGCCCAGGTGCCGGCCTGGCAAGTCTCCCCGCCCCGAGACCCCGCCGCCGTCAACATCATCGGAGACGCCTTTGTGAGCTCAGGCTACGATATACGTTCTACCTTGCGGGTGCTGTTTAACTCGGACTTTTTCAAGTCGGAGGGCGTGAGGTGGGCCAAAGTCAAGAGCCCTACAGAGGTGGTGGTTGGCACCATTCGGCTGGTGGACGACTTCCGGTTCCCCAAGCCCGGCCTCGGACCCGTGGCGGAAGAGACCAGCTATCAGGGGCAGGCGCTGATCGACCCACCCAGCGTCGAGGGGTGGCACACGGGCGCTGAGTGGATAGACAGCGGTGCTCTGGTGAGGCGTATCAACTTCGCGGCGGAACGATTATCCAACACCGACTTTCCGGGAGTACAGTCTATCATCGGCAGGATCAAGGAGAGGGGGAGGATCCCCCCCGAGGAGCTGGTGGACACATGTCTTGACCTCATTGGTCCTCTGGATGTGGCCGACGCGACACGCGGGGAGTTGGTACACATGGCTACCCAGGGTGGCGAGCTGTCCTGGGACACTGAGGAAGAAGCCGGACAGTCAGCCCAGCGGGCCGCCGATATGCTGGCTCTGATAGCGGCAACAAGGGAGTACCAGTTCGCCTGAGGGTGGATGTCTATGATCACGAGGCAAGTAGCCGGCCGTACCTATAACTACGGGTACTGCATCGGCAGAATAGGCATGAACGGTCCCAGCTTTTTCGCGCCATCGGACTTTGCTCTGGGGTCCGGTGGGAGCCTCTACGTGATAAACAAAGCGATGGAGATGATTCCCTGCCATGGCATGGTCAAGTGCACCCTGGACCACCAGCTGCTGTGGGAAGACCGGGGGCCTGGCTTTGGCAACGGCGATTGCCTGTGGCCCAGCTCCGTTGCCGTTGATAGCGACGAGAACGTGTATGTGTCCGACGATTATGTGAGCCAGATTTTCATAATCGATAAGGATGGCAATTTTCTCACTCAGTGGGGGACGAATGGGTCGGGCGATGGGGAACTGAATCGCCCCTCCGGCCTGGCATTCGATGCCCGAGACAATCTGTACGTAGTGGACGGGCTCAACCACCGCGTCCAGAAGTTCACCAGGGACGGCAATTTCCTCGGCGGGTGGGGCAGTGAAGGCAGTGGGGAAGGGGAGTTCAACATGCCCTGGGGCGTCGCCATAGACGAATCAGGAGACGTTTACGTGGCCGACTGGAGAAACCACAGGGTCCAGAAGTTCTCCCCTGATGGCAGCTACCTCGCGACCTTCGGCAGTCCGGGGACCGCCGACGGGGAGATGCATTATCCAACCAGGGTTGCGATCGACGATGACGGAGATGTCTACGTCGCCGACTATGGGAACAACCGGCTCAACATATACTCGTCGGACGGGACCTTCCTCACCGCGTTCTTCGGAGATGCTGAAGCGCTGCCAACCTGGTCACAGGACTACGTCGACTCGAATCCGGACTTGGGGGTTGCGCGTCGGAGGGCCGATCTGACACCCGAGGGGAGGTTCACCAGCCCTGTGGCGGTGAACGTCGACCACGAGGGTAGAATCATGGTGCTCGAGCTGCAACGAGCCCGCATCCAGATTTACATCAAGGAAAGGAACTTCGTGGATGCGCCCTTCAATCTGTAGATGCAGGATCAGCCTCTACGCTACTTTTTTGTGGGATCAGGTGTACTCCACCCCTGGTCCGCATGTGGGCTGATACCTTCTCAGAGCTAATAGCTTGTCAACAAGATTTCGATAGGGTGTCATTCCCACGAAAGTGTCATTCTGAGCCGCAGGCGAAGAATCTGGTGTGGGGATGGTGAGACGCCCCACCACCTCCAGACCCTTCGCTCCGCTCAGGGTGACAGAGGTGTCGGCATTTTCATCCTTTAGGGCGCCGGAGGCAACCGGCGTGGACGATTCTGAGGAGCGAAGCGACGAAGAATCTGTCCCAGGCTTCGTATGGTCAACGTGAGACCCTTCGCTGGGCTCAGGGTGACAGCATGGAATGCGACTTTTTGAGGCAAGGCCCACGCTCGGCCTGCACGTGAGCTGACTCGGGTGATCTCGAATGTGTCCAATCGACTACATCCCCCGCACCCGTGAGCTGTACGCCGGCTTCTCGCCTTATCGCTGTGTTGTCAATGAAGACGTGCCCTGGGCTCCCCTTAACAAACCCCTAAATCGATGCCGACTGGCTCTGATGAGCTCGGGTGGGGTCCACCACAGGGATCAGCAGCCGTTCCACAGCAAGGATGATACCTCATACCGGGAGATCGCAAAGGACGTTTCCGCTGACGACCTGCGAATCTCTCATTTCGGCTATCGCACCGAAGACGCCAAAAGGGACCCTAACTGCGTCTTCCCAATTGAGAGGCTACGAGAGCTGGAGGCGGAGGGGACCATCGGCGAGCTTGCCGACCCGGCCTATACCGCTATGGGCGGTGTCTACTCAGCCCGCCGGGTGAGGGAGGAGCTGGCGCCCCGCATAGTGGCGGAGATCCTACACAGCGGGGCTGACATTCTGTACCTGGTGCCCGCCTGACCGGTGTGCCACCAGTCGGTCGGACTGATAGCGAGGGAGGTGGAGGCGGTGGGAATACCCACCCTCGCGATGACCTCGGCCCTGGATATCACCCGGGCGGTGAAGCCGCCCAGGTCCGTGTTCGTGAATTTTCCTCTGGGCCACCAGACGGGGAAGCCCCACCAGCCGGACCTCCAGCGCAGCATCATACGGGACGCGCTTCACGCCCTGGAGACCATCACCACGCCGGGGACTATCGTGACGCTGCCCTACGTTTGGGACGAAAACGACGACAGCTGGGAGGACAGGGAATACCGCGCCGGCTATCTGCCGTCGTACACCCGCGCCGAACCACCCCATATCTAGAGTGGGCCAGCTGAGCCCGGAGCCGGCCCGCCGGGCTTCAGGCTTCCCTGGAGGTCTCCGATGTGATCGGAGGTAAGGAGGGGATGCCGCCGAATCGAAGCCGCAGCAGGCCTTTGATGTCCTCCCAGGCAGTTCGGACGATTTTGACGCTGGTTTTGGGGTCGTCCTCCCAGTGGACGGGGATCTCCTTGATCTTGAAGCCCCGCCTGGCGGCGATGATGAGGAGCTCCGTGTCGAAAAACCAGTTGTTGTTCTTGACGAGGGGAATGAGCAGCCTGGCAACGCCCCGGTCCACCGCCTTGAATCCACACTGAGCGTCGTGGAAGGGCGTAAAGAACATGACTCTGATCAGGGCGTTGTAGGACCGGGAGATGAGCTCCCTCTTGAGGGAGCGAGTGATCCTGGCGCCCTTGATGGTGCGGCTGCCTATCGCTATGTGGGCGCCCTCTTCTATGGCCCTTACCTGCTCACCCACATGGGCCAGGTCGGTGGAGAGGTCTACGTCCATGTAGCTGACGATGTCGGCCGTGCTCTCCAGCCAGACGTGCCTGAGGGCCCGACCCCGGCCCTTCTGAGGGATGCGAACACAGGTGACGCCCGTGTACTTGCTGGACAGCATCTCGGCTACGGAGAGGGTGTTATCGGTGGAGCCGTTGTCGGCAATGATAACGCGCCACGGATTCTGAAGGTTTTCCTTCAGGTGCCTGGTCAGGATATCGATGCTACGAGGAAGTTGTTTCTCCTCGTTGTAAACGGGGATCACCAGGTCTAACGTAAGGTTCATCACCGGTCCTCTACTGATACCCTCGCCTTGGCTTCCACGCCTTTGGGGTGGGTGCGTGTGTCTAGTGCTTGAAGTGCCTTACGCCTGTGAATACCATAGCCATCTGGTGTTTGTCGGCGGCCTGAATTACTTCCTCGTCCCGGATCGAGCCGCCGGGCTGGACTATGGCGGTGATCCCACCCTCGGCGGCCAGATCTATGTTATCGGCGAAAGGGAAAAAGGCGTCGGAGGCCAAGACGCTTCCACCGGCGCCCTCTCCGGCGGCACGGAGGGCGAGATGCACGCTGTTGACCCGGTTTGGCTGGCCCGCCCCCATGCCCAGCAACGTACGGTTCTTGGCGAGCACGATGGCGTTGGACTTGACGTGCTTGCCGGCCCTCCAGGCGAATGCCAGGTCCTCAAGCTCCTCGGGAGTCGGCTGCCGCTCAGTCACTGCCCTCCAGGAGGCCGGGTCTTCCACTATGACGTCCCTCGATTGAACCAGCAGGCCTCCACTGAGAGGCCGGAGGTCGTAGGGATCGTCTCCCTCTCCGGAAGGAGGCACAGCCAGTATCCTGAGGTTGCGCTTTTTCGTCAAGACCTCCAGCGCATCCGGGTCGTAGTCCGGTGCCACCACCACCTCGTAGAATACTCCTCCCATCTCCTGGGCCGCAGCGACGCTCACCGTCCGGTTGAAGCCCACTATGCCGCCAAAGGCCGATACCGGGTCCCCGGAGTGTGCCCTCCGGTAGGCTTCTGCCTGGTCGGTGTGGCAGGCCAGTGCGCAAGGGTTAGTGTGCTTTATGACCACCACCGCCGTCTCCTGGAAATCGGATACGGCGCGCCAGGCGGCGTCCGCGTCCAGGAGGTTGTTGTAGGACAGCTCCTTTCCATGGAGCTGCCGGGCATTCGCGATTCCTCCTGCCGTGCCCGTGGACGTAGATGGCACATAAAGTCCGGCGCTCTGATGGGGGTTCTCGCCGTAGCGCAACTCCTGTAGCCGCCTGTAGGAGAGCGTCAATTCCTCAGGCGGCGAGCCGCTGGAGCCACCAGCCGCAGCGTCGACGCCTGGATCCCGGCAGAGATATTGGGCCACCGCCGCGTCGTAAGTGGATACGTGGCTAAAGGCCTTGTGGGCCAGGTGGCGGCGGTCTTCGACACTGAGCCCCGAGTTGCGGAGCCTGCCTGCGACCCACTCGTAGTCGTTGGGGTCTACGACCACGGTGACGTGGGGGAAGTTTTTGGCCGCTGCCCTCAACATCGTGGGTCCGCCGATGTCGATATTCTCCAGCGCATCGTCCAGAGTTACACCGGGCCTGCTGACCGTGTCGACAAAGGGGTACAGGTTCACGACGACCAGGTCGATCGGCTCAATTCCTTGCCTTTCCAGCTCTTCCATGTGCTCCGGACTGTCTCGCCGTGCCAGAAGACCACCGTAAATGCGGGGGTGGAGGGTCTTGACCCTGCCTTCGAGGATTTCGGGAGAGCCGGTGAGGTCCGAAACCTGCTGGACGGGCAGCTTTCCGTCCTGGCTCAGGGTACGGTGGGTGCCGCCGGTGCTAACGAGGCTGACCCCCGCTTGGTGTAGCGCTCGCGCGAATTCTAGGATGCCTGTCTTGTCGAAAACGCTTATCAGGGCCTTCAATGGCTCCCTCCTAGAAGTAAAGGATCGACCTCAGCTCAACGCAGACCTGAGAGTTGATCAAGTCGCTCCTGTCTCACTTGTTCAAGATCGCGGACAGAGTCAAACACCTCATCGGTCCGGGCGGCGATCCGTCTTCCTAGATCCCCGAGCCGTTCGAGGGCCTCGCTCTGAGAGATTGGAGTCTCGTCCACGCCCTCCAGCCGTGCCAGATCTTCGCAGTTTACGATAGCGGCGAGGGGCTTACCTCGAAACTCCAGGATGAACCGGTCTCCGCCGTAAGCGGTCCTCTTCACCAGCTCGCCCAAATTCTGCTTTGCCTTGGTGATAGAAGTACGGTGTGTGCCCATATGCCCCCCCAGTCGTCGAAATGACCATCTTGTGCTATTTGTCATTTATACAGTTATTCGGTGAACATCAAGCCTATAGGTCCCCTTCTAGGATCACCCGCTGCTCGTCCCTCTGGGCGACCACCTCCCCCACGACCTTTGCATCCGGGACTGCCTCCCGTATCTCCTCCACCTTTTCCGGGGCACACGCCAGGACCATTCCGAGTCCCATATTAAAGACCCGGAACATCTCCTCCCGCCCCACCTTGCCCTCCCTCTGTATGATGTCGAAGATGGGCGGGACCTCCCAGGCGCCGGCGTGGAGCCTGGCAGCCTGACCGGGAGGCAGAACCCTGGGGAGATTCCCAATAAGGCCGCCCCCGGAGATATGGGCCATGCCTCTGATGACGGGCAGCACGGGCTCCAGAAGGGGATAGTAGGGCCTATGGGGGATAAGGAGCTCTTCCCCAAGGGTGTGCTTCAGCTCCTCGTACCTGCGGTAGAGCACCTCCGGATTTCCGTCGATGTCGAAGATACGACGCAGCAAGGAGAAGCCGTTGGTGTGGACGCCGCTAGAGGGCACCCCCACCAGGATATCTCCGTGCTGGATGTCCGATCCGTCGATCAGGGAGCTGCGCTCCACGGCCCCCACCACGAATCCCGCCAGGTCGAAGGCATCTCCAGCGTACACTCCCGGCATCTGGGCCGTTTCGCCGCCTATAAGGGCGCACCCGGTCTCACGGCATGCCCAGGCCATACCCCGCAGCAAGGCATCCAGGCGCTGCGGATCGAGCAAATCCATGGAGATATAGTCGAGGAAGAAAAGAGGTCTAGCCCCCTGGGTTAGAATGTCGTTGACGTTGAGATTCACGAGGTCGATACCGAGGGACTCGTAATGCTGTAGCAGAGAGGCTATTGTCGATTTGGTCCCTACACCGTCGGCGCTGGATACGAGCACGGGCTCGCGGTAGCCCTCCAACTGATAGCTCCCGGCGAATCCTCCGGGAGTGCTAATCACATGGCGGTTGTGAGTAATGCGGGAAAAGGCGCCTATCTTCTCCTTTATGCTGGCAAGGGCCTCGGCATCAACGCCGGCTGAAAGATAGGTCTCCCCGGTGGACACAGCGCACCCCCTTTAATACCGTCGTGAGTATATAGCAGCGGGAAAGCAGGGCGTCAAGGCTTCGCTGGCCCACTGCTTCAGGGCGAATTTTGCTCGGCCAGCGTCGGGTGTGGCGTCAGGCGTTCCTGGCAAGGTCTGTGGCGGGCGAATGGAGGAGCGGGCTCCGAGAGCGAGTGGACCGACGTAATGAGGCGCGCGCTATTGGGAAAGCAGACAGGGAGGGCGATACGGCCCTAGTACCCCATCAACTTAAATCTGATATAAATGTCATTCTGAGCGAAGCGAAGAATCTGGCGTGGCCGTGGGTAACCCCTCCCCAGATTCTTCGGTCGCTGAGCTCCTCAGAATGACATGCTATCGAAATCTTGTTGACTAAGTACTAGGATGAGGTGCTGCTATGAGAATTCTCCAGCACCAGCTTGTCCATCTCCAGCTGGACCGGGATCGGGTAGTTGCCCGTGAAGCATGCGTCGCAAAAGCCCCCGTTGGAGCCGCCCACCACCTTTAGCAGCCCTCGGACGCTCAGGTAGCCAAGGGAATCTGCGCCGATGGTTTCGCGTATCTGTTCCTCGCTCATGTTGGCCGCGATGAGCTCTCGCTTGGTGGCCATGTCTACGCCCAGGTGGCAGGGATGGCGAATCGGTGGAGCGCATACCCTCATGTGTATCTCCTGGGCACCCGCTCTCCGCAAGAGACCCACCACATGGGGGGTCGTAGTCCCTCGAACTATACTGTCGTCAACCACCACAACCCGCTTTCCATCGACAACCCCAGGCAGGGGGTTGAACTTGAGACGGACTCCCAGGTCGCGCAGCCTCTGGTCTGGTTCGATGAAAGTGCGACCCACGTAACGGTTCTTTACGAGTCCGTCGCTGTACGGTATGCCCGACTCCTGAGCGTAGCCAACGGCGGCGGCTGTGGCCGAGTCTGGTATACCTATTACAACGTCGGCGTCAACGGGGTGCTCCCTGGCCAGCTGGGCCCCCATAGCCTGGCGAGACGTGTAAATGAGCTTGTCGGCAAGAATGCTGTCGGGGCGGGCGAAATAGATGAGCTCGAACACGCATAAAGCCCTGCGCCCGTCCGTTCCGGGCCAGATGAAGGACCTCATGCCTTTCTTGTCGATGAGCACGGCCTCGCCGGGCTCCAGCTCTCGAAGGTACGTCGCCCCAAGGTGGTCGAGGGCGCAGCTTTCGGAGGCTATGACCCACCCGCCGCCGTCCAGCTCCCCTATGCAGAGGGGCCTGATGCCCAGGGGGTCCCTCATCCCGATGAGGGTGTCCCGGCTGAGGGCAACGGCCGAGTAGGCCCCCTCCACGCTGCGCATGAAGTGGGAAATACGCTCTTCCCAGGTCTGCCCCGGTGCGTTGGCGAGGAGATAAGACAGTACCTCCGAATCGGTGGTGGAGGTGAATGTACAACCCCACTGTTCTTTGAGTTCCCGCTGTAACTTCAGGACATTGACGACGTTGCCGTTGTGCCCGAAGGAAAGCTGTCCGTGGACTCCCTTGACCAGGAATGGCTGGGCGTTACAGGGCTCGCTGGATCCCGTCGTGGAGTAGCGGGTGTGGCCGATGGCGAGTCTACCTGTCAGGGGGTGGAACTCTTCCTCGCGGAATATCTGGGTTACGAGGCCCATGTCCGAGTGGACGTTTATGGAGTGGCCGTCGGAGGAGGCGATGCCGGCGCTCTCCTGGCCTCTGTGCTGAAGCGCGAACAGGCCGAAAAAGGCAATTCGACTGGCGTCCCCGCCCGGGGCGTACACCCCTATCACCCCACACTCTTCTCTCGGGCGGTCACCAAAACCAGCGAGCCGATTGAGGCCAGCCTGTCTGCTCACGCCTGCATTCTACACCACTCTTGAAAAGACTTGTCAAGTGTTTGTATTCGTCCAGTAAATTAGTGGAGCTGTGTCTTTTGGCCAGGAGGGTTATCCGCCTTGTTTCGTTGCCGATGTTGTGGTTGCCTTTTGCTGATGTCTGTGTCATTGTTACGACGGTACCCCTCACCCCCGGTCCCTTCCTATGGGAGAGGGGCGGCCGCAGGCCGAGGTGGCGCCATCTGAGGCCGACCGCCGCACTTATCATGTCGTGCATGCCATCCGGTCAAGGGAGGATTCAATGCTGGCTTTTCTAGGAGGAACGGGGCCCGAGGGTAAGGGCCTTGCCCTGAGGCTGGCCATGGCGGGCCAGGGGGTGGTCATCGGATCGCGGAGTGAGGAACGGGCCGCGGAAGCCGCCGCGGCCCTCAAGGAGCTGGCGCCCCAGGCTGTGATCTCTGGCGAGGTTAACTCCGTGGCCGCGCAGCGTGGTGACACGGTGTTCGTCACGGTGCCCTTCGATGGCCAGAGCTCCCTGTTGCGGGACGTGGCGGACCACCTCTCCGGCAAGGTTGTAGTAAGTGCGGTGGCCCCTATGGCATTCACAAAAGGAAGGGCCAGGGCAGTATCAGTGGAAGAGGGCTCGGCCGCCCAGCAGGCCCAGCAGATTCTGCCGGATTCCTACGTTGTCGCAGCCTTCCAGAATATCAGCGCCGTTGAGCTTGCCGTCCCTGATAAGATCATGGAGGGCGATGTGGTGGTGTGCTCGGACCACCAGGAGGCCAAACAGGCGGTGATGGAGATGGTCCGGTCGATCCGGGACTTGAGGCCGGTGGACGGCGGTGCTCTGGAGAACGCGAAGTACGTGGAGCAGTTCACGGCGATGCTTGTCAGTATCAACCGCATATACAAATGCCACTCAATGATCAAGATCGTTGGCATTTGAGCAGCTGTGTTGAAATCTAGTTAGAATCTCGACTAAGATGATGACTGTCGCAGCCGAACAGCAAGGTAGTTAAGATGGCGCTGCCGAGCGGGACAGTCACATTCCTCTTCACCGACATCGAGGGCAGCACCCGGCTCTGGCAGCAACACCCCGATGCCATGCGGGTGATCATGACACGCCATGATGCTCTGCGCACTGCTGGAATCGAGCAGCATGGCGGCGTAGTGGTAAAAAGCCGAGGAGAAGGCGACAGTTTCTTTGCGGTCTTCGTCCGCGCCACAGACGCGGTGGCTTCTGCCTCTACTATCCAGCAAGCGCTCCTCTGTGAATCCTGGCCTTCTGAGATCTCCATTCGCGTTCGCATGGCCCTGCATACCGGCGAGGCCGATCTACGTGACAACGACTACTACGGTAACGCTGTCAACCGGTGCGCTCGACTCAGGGCAATCGCCCATGGTGGTCAGGTGGTACTCTCTCTGGCAACGACTTTAGCCGATATTTCCCAGATGGAATCCAGTGCTTTCATAAACACACCATCCTGAGACAGTCCAGACTATAAGATCGCCTGCTGAAGTTGTCAACTGCCACCAACCGCGCTAATATCACTTCATCTAGAGAAACAGGGTCTCCAAACCACTGGGAAAGGCTCTAAACGGATTATTCAGACCGAACCTCACGCTGCAAGTCGCGCACCTTGCTCAGGGCAGCCTCGATATGATCACGATTCCCTAACAGACACATGCTCCTATCCAGAATTGAAACGAAGTCTCCCTATCCGCTCCAGCATTTCATCGAACATCTCCCTGGTCACCATCACCTCGGCAAGCTGGAACACAAGCCTCCTCGCATGACGCACCAGTCGCCCGCCTATCTTGATGAGTCTCGTCTGAATACTTGTCAGGGACCAGCTCTTTATCGCTTCTGGCAGAGCCAGCCTTCTGAAGAAGTTGCCCAGATTGTATGCCAGGATGAATAGCCACAGCCTCACCTGATTAGCCACGAACTTATGGCACGAGAGCCGAGTCCAATTGAGGGCGTATTTCCCCTCTTTAATCCACTGCTCTGCTGTGCCTCTGCCATTGTAGAAGCTGACTAGTCCCTTCGTTGGATAGCTCAGGTTGGTTACGATGAAGCCTACTCTTGGGAACAGTTCTCCCTGATGCCACTCCACCTTGGCCACTACTCTTCGAGGAACATTCCAACTCTGGGCCTGATAAACGAAGTCGTGATACGAGACGATGGGCTTTTGAGAGGGCCACTCGGTAGGCCGTACCAACAGGTGAGCTATTTCCTTCTGAAGCACTTCGTTCGCCGGAAGCCTTATGGCGTAGCCGATATGCCTTGTCTCCAGGTACTCGTAAATCTCAGGCTTGGCAAAAGCAGCGTCTGCTCGAAACAGCAGCCTCACCGCCAGCTTCAGGTAGCGCTCGACGATGGGATTGATGAACTCCTTCCAGCCATCGGCGCTGTGGACGTTGCCTGGTCTGAGAACCGCCCCTTCGCAATCTCCAAACTGGTTGAAGCAGAACAAGGGGTGATAGCACATGCATCCAAAGTGGCCGTTGTAGGCTGCTTCCTCCTGCTCGCCATGCACCGGACTCTCCGAACTGTCGATGTCCAGGATGATACGCCTGTGTACGGTCTTGGCTAATGCACGTTTTATCCATTCGACATTCAGCCGCTCAATGCCCTTGAGGTTTTCCTTTTGTGTCAGCAACTCCGTCTCGAACCTACCCATCTCGCTGGTGCTGGCCGCGTTCCTGTCAGGGCCTTTCCAGCCTACCACTACTCTCAGGGCTGGGTCTTGGGAAAGGCGGTCGGCATCATTGGTGTCGTCGTATCCAGCGAGGCGGCTGTAGACTGACTGTCTCAGCAGTGGGATTAGCTGATGCAGGATGTTTTTGCCCGTTCGACTCTCTTTGAGGAATTCGTCGGCAGAGTCGGTCAGGCTTAGGGCGTCATCAAGCTCTCTGCACGCCAGCAGTCCTGCGTCTGAGGTGATGGTAGCACCGCGAAACTCCACGCGAACTTTGGAGTCAAAGTCGAGCTTGAGAGGGGTCTTTTCGTCGTCACCCATAAGGTGCCTCCAACACGATTACGTAATCAGAAGCCAGAACCTATATTCATGGGTGTATTATAATGTATAGACTCCCATTATATCCGTTTAGTAATCAGAATATTCATAGTAATCACAGGAACGCCAATCACCACTTGGGTCTATCTGGGAAATCCAGGCTGAATATAGCAGGCAGTCAGCTTCAAGCTTTTTCTTCCAAGACCTGATACACCCAGACTTGGTGAAGCACTCCCGGTTCGCCCTTTGGTAGTGGCTGGAAAGCCTTACTGACTTCGACGAAGTGCCACTTTCCCTGCGACTCCAGGGCCGATTGTTTCTCCCTGAATCCACCGTTCTCATAGAGGTCGGGACGCAAGCTGAAGACCACATGCCCTTTCGGTTTGGTGATGCGCACCAGCTCATCGAGTGAGCTAGTCGGCGCATGGCCCACGGTGAGTACACCCACGCTGATTACTGCGTCAAAAGAGTCGCTCGGGAAGCTCAGCGATTTCCCCATCTCCATCTGGTGCAACTCGAGGTAGACCTCCTTCTTACGTGCCTCCTCAAGCATACCCTCAGACAGGTCCATGGCCACCAGGTTGCGGTACCCCTGGTTGGCCAAGAGCTGGCCAACCAGGCCTGTCCCGGCCCCAGCGTCCAGAATCTTCTCCCCCTGAGACACGTGCTTGGTCAATATCTCAGCGGCAAGCCCGGGACCCAGCCAACCGAAGTCTCGATTCAGGTCGGACTCATAGTCCTTGGACCACTCATCATAACGCTCAGCTAGCTCCTCCATATTGCTCGAGGAGTATACCCATTGGACCCGGTTTTGTTCTGCCATCACCACCTCATTCGCCGAGAGAATTGGCTACACCAGGCACACATACATGCCCCAGCCAAGCTCCCCGTTGTCCACCGCCTGCACCATCTGCTCATAGGCGAAGGACAGGGGTTCGAACACCCGTGGGTTCCCGTCGAGTTTGCCCCGTGTGACTGTCGCGAGGCATTGGTAGCTCATCTTGAGATGTTGGGACAGATCATACGCCTCCAGCACCCGAAATCCGACGCCTCGAAGCGCTTCCTGGTAAGAGTCAAAGCTGAAGTCGGTGTCGAAAAGGAGCCGATCGTACACGTATTGCCTGGCAGTCTCGCTGATATCGGGTTTCGGCTTGATCAGATCATCGAACACGAACACTCCTCCCTTGCCGAGAACCCGGTACGTCTCTTGCAAGACCTTTCGCTTATCGTGAACATGGTAGATCGCTGCCTGGCTCCATACATGGGTGAAGGTCCCGTCATAGAAGGGGAGATCGGTGGCGGAAGCTTTCTCGAATGCGAGACGACTCTTCACGTCGTCGGTCTGGCGAGCCAGGGCCTCTAAAGCGTTTCCAACGCGTACACCACTCAGGTCTATGCCGGTCACCCGGCTCCCTCGGCTCTCACAGAGCCACAGGGCCGTGTTTCCATTCCCGCAGCCCAAGTCGAGCACCTTCGAGTCATGGTCGATGCGGCCTTTCTGCGTCATGATGTCGTTCAGGTTAGCGCAGGCCTTCAAAAAATCGCTTCCGGTGTGCTCATCGAAGACACCCCAGTGCAGACTTCCGGCTTCATCCCAGAACGAACGATACAGCTCGTCCTCGGAGTCGTAGAACAGCTCGGTATCTCGCTCAGTGAACTGGGGCTTCATGCCTCACGCCTGCTAGATACTCTACGAACTTGTTGTTTTGGTCGACGAGGATCATTTTAGGCTCCACAGGTTCATCAGTCACGTCGAAAGCCAAGATGATCAGGCAATCACCTACCTCGCAAAGCCTGGCGCCTGCTCCCTGCACTGACACGACACCCGAGTTCTCATCCTCAGGGAGGACATAGGTCTCCCACCTGTTTCCGTTGGTGACATCGCAGACCAGGACCTTCTCGTATTCCAGGAGATCCGCCTTATCCATGAGCGCTCGGTCCAGGGCGATGCTTCCGATGTAGTCTGGGTTGGTGTATGTGACATAGGCACGATGGATTTTTGACTTGAGCATGATTCGCATCTTTAGTCCCCCATGTCCGAATATTGAACAGATTGGATTGTTTACACTGGTGCCCCAATTCCAGATTAATGTTCCCCAACGCGTGCTGGGCGTACGACTGGCCAGACCAAGACAGCGCGCCGTTGTAAAAAGCAACGAGATCGGGATGGAAGGTCCCGGTCTGGAAGCTACTTGCCTGACCCAAAAGCCGACAACCTCGCGCTGCTGAACTCAATAGGGGCGGCTAATTTTCGCGGTGGAGGAAGTACCTGACATTGACCAAGGAATCTACACTGAGCGGAAGAGGGGTCCTTAGGAATCCGAATAAAGGGATCAGACAGCCGATCCCCTCTTTTTCCTTCAAGGATTCACTCAAACTCCGAGTGCTTATGGCGATACCTCAGTGGCGGGCTCACTCTGCAAGAACAACGGTCGGTGGCCAACGACTCATGGTAATGACACCGTGGGCCGATGTCAAATGAGGCAGGCTATGCAATATATCTTGCCCAGGGGCAACATATTAAGGAAGGTAACAGTCGGGTACTGGTGAAGGGACGACCTCCTTCTCTAAAGTCGAACCTCAGGGTGATAGGTCGCCATAGGCCCACAAAAGATTGCGCATTCAGGAGGTAATCACCGGTTTAAACGTCTTCATGCCGCCGGCTCACTGAAGGTTCTCAAGGGGCGTCGTGGCAGGGGTTGGAGGGACTACAATGGACCGGAGGATCAAGTTTCTGGGTGTCCCTGAGGACGGAAGAGGCCAAACGACCGTCTATTTGGCGCGAATGGGTGATCGGTAGATGTCAATCACCATCTTCGTCCAGGCGCTCGTTCATCTCCAGCAGAAATTGCTCCACCTCTGGAGAGAGTGGGGCCATGCTCTCCTGGGACGTGCGAGCCTTGGCGTCGTAATTAGCCTCCAGTTGTTGGACCAGACTGGTCGCTTTGGGGCTGCGGGCCACCGCTTCGTTTATCTTCTTGTATTGCCGTTGGCCACGCTCGGTGTCAATTAACTCGGCGGGAAAACCGTAAAGGCCACACAGAATCTCAAGCAGGCGGTCCACGCCTGAATAGTCTTCTTCTAGCTGGGCGTAGTGGGGCAAATGTACCAGGAGATTCATGGTCTCTATTCCCAGCTTGGACGCTTCCAGCGGGATGGCGGAAACGATGCTGGTAGGACCCTGATAGTCGTTGCGCTGAATTCCGAATTGCCCCGCTATGCCATCCTCCACAATCCCGCTCACCAGCAGTGGTCTGGTATGAGGGACGGCGTCGGAGACACCGCCAACCTGTATGTACCTCCCTACGTCGAATGTCTTGAGGATTTGGACGACAGAATCGACATAGTCCTCCCCGAAACCATGGGGTTCGAGGAGATGGAAGAGCAGGAAGTCGGGCGGCTGATCCCGCTTGGCGTAGAGCACCGTGGTGTTGGGGATATGCAACCGGCGCTGGATTCCCACGTTCATTGACCTAGGCCGGTATCGGGTGAAGTCATAGTAGTTGCCCGGACGCACCAGCCTGCCAAGCTCCTGGGCTTCCGTATGCCTCTCCAGCCGGACCAGGGTGTGCCTGCCAACCTTGCCCACGTCTACCCATGGGCGCAGGCTCACGAGGGCATGTGGCCTCTCAAGCTCCGGTACCGGTTCATCTATCTCGAAAGCGCCGATTCTCACGCTCCTATTGTGTCAAGAAAGGGGCTGGAATGCAAGGCGGGGAGCCGGCGCGGTAACGATCCGATGTGCACGGACGGGTAGGAGCGTCCTTCGCGTAACCGTGAAAGCTGGGATAGAGGTGAAGGAATAATCGGAACCAATAAGGCGGCTGCGGGAGGGTCCGTGACGCTATCTCCCAGCTAGCTCAGGCCGTACACTCTGGCTGCGTTTTGTCCCGCGATCTTGGCCTTCTCCTCTTCAGTACAATCAGCCAGAATCTCTTCGAGGATCTCCTGGCTCTTGGGAAATGTACCCTCCATGTGGGGGTAGTCGGAGCCCCACAGGAGATTGTCCACTCCTATGATTTCTCTCAGCTTTATCCCCAAAGCGTCCTGTTGAAAGCTGAGGAACACGTTGCGGTGGAAGTAGTCGCTGGGCAGCATATCCTCTTTGTACCGGTAGGGGGCGAACTCGATCGGATGCTGTGTATAGGTGTAGTCTATCCTATCAAGGAAGTGGGGCACCCAGGAGACCTCCACCTCTACCGCTCCCACCTGTAGTTTCGGGTAGCGCTCGAACACCCCGCTGAAGATCATATGGGCAAGGGACATCCGCGGCCAGTGGTCCACGTTGGCGGTGAAGCCCGGCTTGAGGGCGTTAAAGTCCAGGGGACCACTTCCCGGCGGGACCCTGATTGTACCCACATGAAGGCTGATGGGCATCCCCAGGTCCTGGGCGGCCGCCCAGAAGGGATCGTATTCGGGCAGGTCATACGACCTCTCCTCCGGAGGGTACACTGTGATCATGGCCCCTGCCAGCCCTATTCCAGCACACCTCTCCAGCTCCTTCACGCCGTCCTGCAAGTTGTCCAGGTTGATCATCGCTACGCCTTTGATGCGTCGAGGGAAGGCACTGCAGAACTCGGCGAGCCAGTCATTATACGCCCTGAAGGTGGCGTTTAGCAGTTCGCCGTCGGGCACCGTATACAAGACAAGGCCCTCGGTGGGATAGGTTACGCTTACGTCGATTCCGTCCATGTCCATGTCCTTTATGTGCTCAACGGGTATGTAGCCTCCGGGCCGCACGTTCTCCAGGGTTCCAGCGACAGTCAGGCGTTCGGCGGCGGCGAATCTGACTCCCTCCCCGGTGCCCTGAGCCATGTTCATGCCCCTGATGCCGTCGCAGTACCACCAGTCGGTGCCATCCTGCGCCCTCTCCACTCGGGGTACCCGTTCTCTGAACCTGCCTTCAATCCTGCTGGTCCACAGGTCGGCCGGCTCGAACACATGGTCATCCGACGATATTATCCTGTACTCACCCATGCTTGCCTTCCATTTGTGTTTCCGGCGAAATAACCTCTTCGTGTTGAAATGCGGCGGGCCACAGCACCAACGGGCTGCCGGGCCTAGAGGCCGTATACCCTGGCAGCGTTCCCACCCGCGATCTTGGCCTTCTCTGCTTCAGTACAATCCGCCAGGATCTCTGCTAGGATCTGCTGGCTCCTGGGGAAGGTACCCTCTGTGTGGGGGTAGTCGGAGCCCCACATCAGGTTGTCCACTCCTATTAGGTCCCTCAGCTTTATCCCCAGAGCGTCTTGCTGAAAACTGAGGAACACGTTGCGGTGGAAGTAGTCGCTGGGCAGCATATCCTCTTTGTACCGGTATGGAGCGAACTCTTTCGGCTGCTGTGTATACGTAAAGTCCATTCGCTCCAGGAAGTGGGGCACCCAGGAGACCTCCACCTCTATCGCTCCCACCTGTAGTTTCGGGTAGCGCTCGAATACCCCATTGAAAATCATATGGCCTAGGGACATCCGCTGCCAGTGGTCTAGATTTGCTATGTGAGAGGGTTTGACGGAGCTAAAGTCCTTGGGATTATGCCCTGGTGGGATCCTAATCGTACTCACATGGAGGCTGATGGGTATCCCCAGGTCCTGCGCGGCCGCCCAGAAGGGCTCGTACTCTGGCAGGTCATAGGACCTCTCCTCAGGAGGGTATACCGTGATCATGGCCCCCGCCAGCCCCATTTCCGCACACCTCTCCAGCTCCCTCACCCCCTCCTGTACGTTATCCAGGTTGATCATCGCCACGCCTTTGATGCGCTCAGGGAAGGCTCCGCAGAACTCAGCGAGCCAGTCGTTGTAGATCTTGAAAGTCGCGTTTAGCAGCTCGCCGTCGGGCACGGAATACAAGAGCAGGCCCTCATTAGGATATGTCAAGCTTGCGTCGATTCCGTCCAGGTCCATGTCCTTTACGTGCTCTTCAGGTATGTAGGCCCCGGGCCGCACGTTCTCCAGGGTACCCGCTGCGGTTAGCCGCTCGGCGGCGTCAAACCTGACGCCCTCGCCCGCACCCTGGGCCATGCCCAAGCCCTTGACGCCGTCGTGGTACCACCAGTCGGTGCCATCCTCTTCACGTACCACCCGAGGCGCCCGTTCCCGGAACCTGCTGTCAATCCTGCTGGTCCACAGGTCGGGCGGCTCGAACACATGGTCATCGGATGATATTATCCTGGAGCTACCCATGCTCGGCTTCCAATCACATTTCAGGCGGAAATACCGCCTTCGCGTCTGAAAATATACGGAAAGTATGCCCTCAGGTTATTTCTATGTCAATATGCGCTGTGTCTGGCCGCGCGATCGGAAGTGTCCGTGACCATCCACCGCTTGCGCCCGGCCCCGAGTCGCCAGTATCATGCCTTGGTAGGAGTCAATGTGGAGGCTCGTCGGGCGTTGTAGTCGAAACGTCGGCTATAATAACCTGCGTATAAGGCCGACGGTCGGCTGAAACCTGGAGTGAGAGGGCTGGTTCTTGAGCGAGCTCCTGCGATTCATCGAGGACTATCTACGGGCGGTGGCAACGAAAGTCCCTGCCCTCGCGAAACAGGGAGCGGGAAGGGCGGTCCTCGGCAGCGTCCCCGGCAGACCGGAATCGGAGGATGTTGAGATAGCCCTGGACCGGATCTGCGAAGAGCTATTTCTAAGCAAGTTCCAGGACCTTGGAACGGAGATCGCCCTCTACTCGGAACACGGCACTCGACATATCGGCCAAGAGGCATCGCGCCCCAAGTACCTCGTTTCCCTCGATCCGTTCGACGGCTCCGGGTTGTTCCTCAGGGGCCTGCCGGCTGAATGGTGGAGCGTTCTGACAGTATTCACTGCGGAGGACAAGCTCCCCTGCGCGGGTGGCGCCGTAGACGTCCTTCGGAGGGAACTTTACCTGGCGCAGGACGGGGAAGTTACTCTCCTGTCTTTGGACGATGGGCGCCGGATCGCCGTTACCCCTTCGAGAAAGACGGTCATCGACAACGAGACGGTGGTCGCGGCCTACTTGATGAACCCGACTTATCTCCTCGACTGGACCGAAAAGTCGAAAGGCCTGTTGGCATCCGTATTGGAGAGGTCTCCCGGCGTTCGTCTCTGGCCAAACGGAGGTTCGTGTATCTATCCCTGGCTGGCAAGAGGCCTGGTCCACGCCTATCTTATGTTCGATGAACCAAGGTCCGAGATCGACCCTGGGCTCGCTTTCCCATGGGCGACCGGATATCCGGTGTATTCGGTACAGTCGGACGGGTCTCTGGCGCCTTATCAGTTCATGCCGGGAGGGCAGGCAGAGCGCGCCCCCTTTTTCATCGCCGCCTGCACACGGGAGCTAGCGGAGGAAATAGTACGAGAACTTCTCCATAGCGCTCGGTGACTTCGTCCCCAAGCTGATTCCTTAGGCATCTACACCCCCGACCCTGAACGGTGGCCGACGATTCCGAGAGTCCTTGGTGAAATTGGTGCGGTTGGTGGCAGTGGGCAACTTCAGAAGTCGGTCATAGAGTCTGTGCTATCACAGGATGGTATGTTTATGTAAAGTGCTGGATTCCATCTGGGAAATATCGGCTTAGGGGAGTATCGCGTGCCCCACACGCCCGCCAGTTGACACTCGCCAGGTCGAATAATATACTCGCTTTGCCAGCTTCAGGCGCTAAAGATTCTTGGAGGAACGGAACCTTACTTATTTGGCACAGGAGTTTCCGAAATGGATGGCTATAGAATAGTATCATCAGATGATCACGTGTTTGAGCCCGCAGACCTGTGGACCAGCAGGATTGAGTCGCGGTACAGAGAGCGGGCGCCCCAGGTCTTGCGCGAGGAGGATGGAGCCGATTGGTGGTATTGCGACGGCCTAAAGGGTATGAACGTTGGGATCGGCCAGGTGGGTGTCAGGTTCGAGGACCCCGACAATCTGACGCTGGGAGATACGATGGACAGCGTCCGGCCGGGAGGTTATATACCCGAAGAGCACATAAAGGACCTGGAGATAGACGGCGTGTATGCCAGCATAACCTACCCAACCGTTGGCCTCCTGCTGTACAAGGTGCCCGACCGGGAGCTTCTCAATTCGGTTTTCCGCGTCTACAATGACTGGCTGGCTGAGTTCTGTGCCCCCTTTCCGCAGCGGATAAAGGGCATAGCCATGATTAACCTGGATAACGTGGGGGAGGCCATCGAGGAGCTGGAGCGCTGTGCAAAGATGGGGCTGGTGGGAGCTATGATCCCGGTATATCCCCAGCCCAACAGGACCTACGATTCTCCGGAATACGAGCCATTCTGGGCAGCGGCGCAGGACCTCCAGATCCCGCTAAGCCTCCACACGGCCACCAACCGTCCTTCCGTGGAAGAGGCGAAAGCACTTGAGCAGGAACCTATGGTTGCGGCCTTTCTGGTTAATATGGATTACTGGGTCCGCATGTCCCTTACCCACATGATTTATAGCGGCGTGTTCGAGCGTTATCCGAAGCTGGCGGTCGGGTCCATAGAGCACGAGCTGTCGTGGGTCCCGCATTTTTTGGAGCGGCTGGACCACATGTATAACCAGAGACCCAGGGAAGTCGCGCCGTACCGGTTCAAAGAGAACATGATCCCCAGTGACTTTTTCCACGATAATGTGTTCCTGAGCTTCCAGGAGGACCCCCTGGGCATGCAGATGCGCCATATCATAGGTGTCGACAAACTTTTGTGGGGCTCCGACTACCCCCATGTGGAGTCCACGTTCCCAAAGAGCCAGGAGATACTCGGGGAAATTCTGGCGGACTGCACCGAAGAGGAGAAGGCCAAGATCGCGGGCGGAAACGCCGCGAGGGTTTATAATCTCAACTAACCTGCGCTGCCTCGCTGTCTACACCATTACGTAAGGATTAGGAGGTCGGTCATGAGGTCAAGAGCGATTCTCGGGAGCCTGATTGCTGGCGTACTCGGGTTCTTGCTGTTATTTGGAGTGGCATGCGGCGGAGATGACGATGCCCCCGCCACGACGCTCATCATCGCACATAACGCCCTTCCCATCGCGATGGAAGCGGAAGGAGCGGCAGCGGGCGGCGATGTCGGCCTTGAGTCGATGATGAATACCCACGATTTCCCCTTCCAGTATCAATATAAGTCCGTCGCGGGAGGCAACTTCATCCAGGATACTTCCGGGTTCCAGCCCGGCCTGGTGGAGACCTGGGACGTAAGCGCCGACGGAAAGACAATTACCTTCAACATTCGCAAGGGTGTCAAGAGCGGCCGAGGAAACGAGCTGACTGCCGAGGACTTCAAGTGGCACGCCGATCGGTACTTTGGGCTGGGCCAAATATGGGCTTTCGTCTACGGTAGCGTGGGGCTTAAGGGTTCAGACCAGGTCGTAGTGAAAGACAAGTACACAGTGGAGTACAACCTGGCAGCCCCCAATGCCGTGTTTGTCCCCACCGCTACCATATTCTGGAACATAGCCGACTCTACGGAAGTCAAGAAACACTTGACGCCGGATGATGAGTGGGGCCGGCTGTGGTTTGAAAAGAACTCCGCCAGCTTCGGCCCCTATAGTCTTGCTCTAATCCAGGAGGGTGAACAATGGGAGTTCGAAGCTAACCCCAACTATTGGGGAGACACACCCAACAACTCTCGTGTCTTTATACGCAACGTTCCGGACGCATCCGTCAGGGCGTCCCTCCTTGAGGCAGGGACGGTCGATATCGCGTGGGGGCTCTCTGTGGATGAGCTCGCGAGGCTCAAGGGCAAGAGCGGGGTAAAGATTCTCAGTGACCCAACCCGCAAGATAGGCACTGAGCTCCATCTGGTTATGAACACAACGTTGCCACCCTTCGACGACGTTCGGGTGCGCCAGGCGATCGCCCACGCGATCCCCTACGACGATATCATTCAGGGCGTGTTTAAAGGCCACGCGGACCGGCTTGAGACCCTCCTCCGCCCGATAGATATCGGTTTCTCGACGTCCGGAGTTCCCCGTTATGATTTCGACGTGGAGAAAGCGAAGCAGCTACTGGCCGCTGCCGGGCACGCCGATGGATTCTCGACGACGGTCACACTGAATTCGGAATCGGCCATTGGCGAGCTGGTGCTTATCGCTATGAAGTCCGCACTGGCGGATGTCGGGATAGATATGGGGATCGATAAGAAACCCGCTTCCGACATTGGCCAGTTCAGCAGGCCTCGGCCCTATGCGATGTGGCTAAACGATTCGGACAAGTCCATTGTGCCCAACGCCATGTACGTCTACACCCATTTCTACCAGCCCCCAGACGTGGCGTGCTGCAACTGGGCTGACTATACCAACGACCAGATATCTGCCAAGCTTGCCGAGGGCGTCGCCGCAAGCTCTGTGGATGAGCAGCTGAGAATAGCCAATGACATCCAGAAGATTATCATGAGCGACCTGCCCAAAGTGCCCATTGTCTACGAGATAGACAGGCTGGCCACGAGAGACAACATATCGGGATACGCCTGGGCTCCCTGGCAATGGCTGAACTGGGCCACCATCGTTAAAGAAGAGTAGGGCGTACGGTCCATCGACGGCGGCGGGGTGCAGCCTCCGATAGAATAACGGAGTGGTGCGTCGGAAGGGCGAGGGGTTTGTCCCCTCGCCCTTCCCCTTTAGATCTGACGACCTCGGTATTCCTTATCCAGCAAATATAGGCTTGGCCCGCTATCGCAGAGGACGCAGCAGTTGTTGCTCAAGTTCCCGCCATATCCGGAATCCAGCCACCTTAGGGCAGCATGGACAAATACGCAACACCGGCGCATTATGGTCAGTCGGGCCCGGAGACCGCGTGTAGCAGTAATCACATTGAGATGTAAACCTTTCCAGGGAGTAGGTGTCACCGGGCGGGACTCTCAACCATGCGCGCCGGGTGCATTTTGATTCGCGGAGGGTGTCCAACAGGACCTGGAGCAGCTACGAATCCTACTATATACACATCTATGATCACCGCTGCACGCTTGAATCAGTAATGACAAGGAGAGCTCTGTCATGAAGATCACGACTATCCACCACATCCCACTCCATTCTGGATACAACAGCCCCTTCAGCGCGGCCTACTCAGTTGATGACGCCAAGCTGGTCCTGTTCTCTGGCTGCGGGTCGATCCCGATCTACCACGTGCATCCTCACGACCCGGTCGCGGAAGCAGAGTGGCTACGAGGTGGTATCCGTGAGCAGACTGAGAAGACTTTCGCTAATATCAAAATCATTCTGGATACCGTCGATGGTGAATGGGGCAATATCGTCAAACTCAATATCTACATGACCGACATAAGCGGCCAGAATATTCTTAACGGAATTTCGGCCCGCCTTTTCGATCCCGAGAACCCGCCGCCACGCACCCTGGTCGAAGTCAGCGCACTTGCGCACCCCGACATCCTCATCGAGATTGAAGGCGCGATCGCCGTGCCCAAGGAAAGTTGATTTCGACCAGCGGGACGGGTTGACAGCTAGAGGGGCGTTCTGGTAAATTCCATCAGTTGCACATGTGTGTGGCCTTTGCGTGGTCGCGCAGACTAATGTGATGGGGGCTTTTCTTATGCTACTCCGACGCAAGCTCTTGGTCATCTTATCATTGATACTAATACTAGCAGTGGCGGCTGCATGTGAGGGAGACGCCGGGCCACAAGGGCCAGCAGGGGCTCAAGGGCCGGCTGGTGCTGACGGACCGGCGGGACCCCCGGGGCCGGCTGGGCCTGTAGGACTGCAAGGACCTCAGGGATTGACCCCAGGCCAGACGCCTCTGCCCACGCCAACCCCTGCGCCGACTCCAACTCCTCGCCCGGCGCCTACGGCGACCCCAACTCGCGCTCCCACACCCACTCAAGTCGCGCCTCTGGCCGACACAACATTGATCATCGCCCATTTCAATTTACCGACGGCGATGGATGGAGAAGCTGCCCCGGTAGCAGGGGATGTGGGCCTGGAATCCATGTTCAACACCCACGACTTTCCGGTAAAGTACGCGTTCGCTCCCATCGGGGACGGCAATTTCATCGAGGACACGAGTCAGATAGTGCCTGGACTATACGAGTCTTGGGACGTGAGCGCAGACGGGACAGTCTACACCTTCAAGGTTCGCCCTGATGTGATCAGCAACTACGGCAATCTGCTGACGGCCGACACCTTCAAAGCCCACGCCACGCGCTACATCGCCATGAATCGCATCTGGGCTTTCGTTTGGCGCAGCGTCGGTTTCAGTAGCCCGGACCAGGTTGTGGTGAAGGACGCCTCCACGGTGGAGTACACCCTGCCGGCGCCCAACTCCGTCTTTCTGCCTACAGCCCGTATATTCTTCCACGTACCTGACTTCGATGAGCTGAACAAGCACCTCACCGCTGATGACGAATTTGGCGAAGTGTGGCTTGAGGACAACTCGGCAAGCTTCGGTCCTTACCAACTCTCCCGCGTCCAGGAAGGGGAGGAATGGGAGTTTGAGAGGAATCCCAACTACTGGAGCACTCCCGGCAACAACGCCCGCGTGATCCTTCGTGAAGTGCCGGATGCCTCTACACGGGCATCCCTGCTAGCGGCCGGGACTATTGACGTAGCGTGGCAGCTTGGTGTGGATGAGCTGGAGAGGCTGGAGGGCGATCCCGACGTGGACATCTTGCGCGACCCCGAGGGTAGATTCGGGCTGGAGTACTGGATCAACATGAATAATGGGGTAGCCCCCTTTGATAACCCGAAGGTGCGGATGGCAATTGCCTTCGCCACCCCCTTCGATGAGATCCAACAAGGCGTGTTCCGTGGATTGGCGACGAGGCAGAACACGGTGCTGCGTCCAATCGACTTCGGGACCGACCAGAGCAAGGAGTGGTTCTCCTACGATCCAGCCAAAGCAAAGCAGCTCTTGGCGGAGGCCGGCTACCCTGATGGATTCGCAACCTCAATGGTTGTCGAGCTAGAGTCAGCCGTCTCCCAGAACTTGGCGGTGGCCATGAAGACCGCTCTGTCCGACGTGGGGATCGATCTGACCATTGACATAATCAGCGCGGCGGACTTTGGGGGAATGCGCTTCGAGTACCCGAAGCGGTACGCCATGGCCCTCGAGAAATCCAGTAGAGCTATCGTGCCGGTGGGTCTATACGTCTTCACCCATTTCTTCCAGCCACCGGGCATCTCTTGCTGCAACTACAGTGACTATGACAACCCTGCGGTATCGGAAGTCCTGGCCAGAGGCGTAGCCGCCCTGACCGATGAAGAGGCAATCAAGATCACCCGAGAGCTCGAGACTCTGGTCATGAATGACTTCCCCCAGTTTGTGGCAGCGTACGCCTTTGATACGTTGGCGGTAAGGAGCAATATCTCAGGCCACGGGTTCGGCGCCTGGGCTTGGGTCAATTGGTCGACTATAGTCAAAGAATAGAAAAGTAGGGTGACGCACCAGGGGCTGAAGTTCGGGATATTCGTGCCACCCTTCCATCGGATCGGGGAAAACCCGACCCTGGCAATGGAGCGGGACCTCGAGCTGGTGGAGTGGGTGGACGCCCTCGGATTCGACGAAGCTTGGATCGGTGAGCACCATAGCACCGGGTGGCAGACGATCGCCTCCCCAGAGCTGTTCATGGCAGTGGCCTGTGAGAGGACACGCCATATCAGATTGGGCTCGGGTGTAGTCAGCCTGCCCTACCACCACCCCTTCATGGTGGCCGACCGCATGGTTCTTTTGGACCACTTGTCCCGTGGCAGGGTGATGATGGGCGTGGGCTCCGGGGCGTTGGCGTCCGATAGCTACATGCTGGGGATCGACCCCGCGACTCAGAAGGATCGGACCGACGAGGCCCTGGGTATCATTATCCGGCTCATGACGGAAACGGCCCCCCTGAGCTACAAGAGCGATTGGTTTCAGATCAACGAAGGCGTGCTTCAACTTCGCCCCTATCAGCGACCACACATGCCGATAACCGTGGCCTCCATTCGCTCGCCCTGGGGCTTGGCGGTGGCAGGCAAGTACGGGGTTGGGGTCCTCTCGGCCGCCGTGCGCGTCAAGAGCGCCAAGGACCAGCCCGAGCCCAGCGAGCTCTGGACCATCGCTGAGGAGGCCGCTGCCCAGCACGGCAAGGAGATGAAACGCCAGGACTGGCGAGTGTCCATCCCAGTTCACCTGGCCGAGAGCCGGAGGGAGGCTGTGGAGGATGTCAGGGTGGCCTCCGGCCGCTTCATCCGAGAGTATTCAGAAGAGACGGCTGGGATGAACTCAGGGATCGCCGGCCCGGCTGAGAAAATAGTCGACGCCATGATAGAGTCCGGCTCGTGGGTCGTGGGTACGCCCGATGACTGTATCGCCGGGATCCAGCGGCTAATCGAGCGGAGCGGAGGCTTCGGGACTTTCCTGGTGCACGTGACCGAGTGGACGACCAGAGAGAAGGTACTCCACAGCTACGAACTCTTGGCTAGGTACGTTATGCCTCAGTTCCAGGACAGCGTGGCCCCGCTGGGCAGGTCTAACGAGTGGTCGAAGAAGCACATGCAAGAGCTCCAGGCAATGAGGACGCGGGCGGTGGACGCCGCCCAGCGGGCCTGGGCCGAGCCCAGGGTCCTCAAGGAGGCCTCCGTAGGCGACTGAACGGACATCACCTCCGGGAGCGGTGAGGACGCGATGCCAGATTACAGGCTAATATCCTCGGACAACCACGTATTCGAGCCCGGTGACCTGTGGACGAGCAGGATGGAGGGTGAGCTCAGGGGCAGGGCGCCACATGTCGAGCGCCTGGAAGACGGCAGCGATTGGTGGTTCTGCGAAGGCGTGGCCGGAGTGCCGGCCTCGGCGGGAGGCCAGACGGGGCGGCGGTTCGAGGAGCCCGAGAAGCTGACTTATAGCGACACGTCGGAGCATATACGGCCCGGCGGATATATCCCGGAAGAGCACGTCAAAGACATGGATATCGACGGGGTGTATGCTTCGCTGCTCTACCCCACCATCGGTCTGCTGCACTTCTCTCTCGCTGACAGCAGGCTGGTCACCGGCATCTTTCGGGCATACAACGACTGGCTCGCCGAGTTCTGCAGACCGTTTCCGCGCCGCCTCAAGGGCATCGGCATGATTAATCTCGACGACATAGCGGAGGGTGTTCAAGAGCTGGAACGGTGTGCCGGGATAGGGCTGACGGGCGCCATGATCACCGTGTACCCTCCAGAGGACAGGTCCTATGATCTGCCCGAATACGATCCTTTCTGGGCGGCGGCCCAGGACCTGAGTATCCCCATCAGCATGCACCTTGGCACGAACCGGACCGGCCTGGGGGAGAATAGCCAGAGGTTTGACAGTCTCAAGCCGACCTACGTCGCCTCGGTTGACCACTGGGTGCGTTACTCGCTGGGAAACATGATCTTCGGTGGTGTGTTCGAGCGATATCCAAAATTACAGGTGGGGTCAGTGGAGATGGAGCTCGGCTGGGTCCCCCATTTTCTGGAGCGTATCGACTATACCTACACCCAACGAGTCCCAGGGGTGGGCTGGCGCCGGTTCGGAGAGGATATGCTCCCCAGCGAATATTTCCACCGCAACGTGTTCCTGGGATTCCAGGAGGATACCGTAGGGATCAGGCTCAGGGACCTCATAGGAGTGGACAACATCCTCTGGGGCTCGGACTACCCTCACGTGGAGTCCACCTTTCCAAAGAGCAGGGAGATCCTCGAGGAGGTCTTGAGGGACTGCACCGAGGAGGAGAAGGCGAAGATCGCTGGCGGCAACGGGGCCAGGATCTACCGAATCAGCTAGCGCCCAGTCCCGTTAAGAAATCTGTCAAGCACTAGCGTCCTGAGTTCGTTCAATAAATTGACGGTTATGGGTTGTGCTTGCCAGGCCGTGGTTCGACAGGCTCACCACGAGTGGAAATCACCGCGCCCCGCTCACCACGAGCTGAACTCGTCACTCCCCACGAGCGGAAATCCCCGCGCCCGCTCACCCTGAGCCCGTCGAAGGGCGTCCCATTCGACTGCGGAATTCTGACCCAGCACACTAGCTAAGATTGTACACCCTCGCGGCATTGTCCCCTACGATCTTGGCCTTTTCTTCCTCCGAGCAATCCGCGAGGATCTCTTCCAGAATCTCCCGGCTCTTAGGGAACGTGGACTCCACGTGGGGATAGTCGGAGCCCCAGAGGAGACTGTCCACGCCGATAAGGTTGCGCATCTGGATCCCCAGAGCATCCTCCTGAAAGCCCAGGAACACATTGCGGTGGAAGTAGTCGCTGGGGAGCATGTCATCGCTGAAGCGGTGCCATCCTATGCCGGGTACCCGCTGAGTGTAGGTGTAGTCGGCCCTATCCAGGAAATGGGGCACCCACGAGAGCTCCATCTCTATGGAGCCCACTTGCAGCTTGGGGTACCTCTCGAAGACGCCGCTGAAGATAATGTGCGCCAGGGACATGCGCACCCAGTGGTCCACATTTGTGTAGAAGGCCGGCCTGACAGTATCGAAGTCCTGATAGTCCTGGCCGGGGCCGGGCCGGTTGGTCGTGATGTGGAGGCTAAGGGGTATGCCCAGACTCTCGGCTGTGGCCCAGAATGTCTCATAAATTGGTAGGTCGTAGGCCCGGTCCTCCTGAGGGTACACGCTTATCATGGCGCCCACGAACCCCAGCTTGGCGCACTGCTCCAGCTCCTTGGTGGCCGAGTCCAGGTCATCGATGTTGATCATTGCGATGCCCTTAAGCTGCTTGGGATAGGACTCGCAAAACTCGGCCAGCCAGTCGTTGTAGCACCGGCAGATCGCCGTCAGCAGATCGCTCTCGGGAGTGCTGTAGAGGTTGAGTGCAGCGGTGGGGTACAGAATACTGACGTCGATCCCGTCGATCGCCATATCCTTCACGTGCTCCTCCGGAATGTACCCGCCCGGCCGGATTTTGTCCTCGGTATCGCCGAGCTGGAGGTTTTCCGACCCTTCGAACCTCACCCCGACCTGGGTGCCGCCGATGACACTTATCAGCTTCCGGCCATCGCAGAACCAGTAGTCCGCCCCATTCTCAATGCGGTGTATCCTCGGACCACGCTCCCTCCACGCGGGATCAATTCTGCTGGTCCACACGTCGCCCGGCTCAACCACATGGTCGTCGGAAGAGAGTATCCTGTAGCTACCCATATCTGCGCCTCCGTGATTCGTCTTGGGACCCGCGGGCCTATAACGCCGCTTGATTCCTTATTCTACCAGCTCGGCCATCATGTCATCCTTTGGTTGAAACCTATTACTATGACCAATAACACCAAGAATGACGTACTCTGTTGCGGCGAGTATATTACCCTGCCTAGGGAGTGTCAACGGCGTTTAGAGAGGCACCAGGGCCGTTCGCCACAGGAGCGCTTCCCGTATTAGATAGAGCGTTTCCCGGACTTGGCCTCCCGCTCAAACGTGCTCCGCTCCAGTAAGCGACCCTTCCCATTTAATGTGCTATGTCCCGAATCTCCGACCTATTGAGAAACAGACTTCGCACTTCCCCAGCGCGGTCAGCAATGTACCGCACAAGCTCTTGAGACTCGGCGCGCAGGACTTGGGCATCATCATGGCTGCCATGCTCCGCTTCGAGCCGGCTCCAGGCAAGCAGAATCGGCCATAACGCCCGTCTGGAGCCCTGGGCCTCGGCCTCAGCGCGGGCATCGAACAAGACCTTGCGGGCTTCGGCGATGCGCCCGAGTCCAAGCAGTGCTTCACCTTTGTAGCGCAGCATGTCGGCGAGATGGACCCGCATATCCATCTCGCCCATCACCACGATTGTCCGGTCGGTGAGGGCGAGCACACGGTCATACTGCTTGTTGGCCAGCGCCACCTCTCCTTCGATAACCTGGAAGATAGCATAGCCCCCTCGTGGGTCCGACTCACCCGATTCGAACTCCTTGAGGGCCTCGTTTATGGCCGCATCAGCTTCCACAGCATCCCCGCTCCGAAGATGGAGTTGCGCAAGAGCGGCCAACGCAAACTGGCGTTGACCCCCTTCTGACAGAGCAAGCCGGGCTTGCTCGAATCCATTCTGGACATCACCGACCATCCCGTAGAATATGGCCAACCTGGCACGCGCGGTTACTGGTGGCGTAAACTTGACTTGCTCGGTCAGCGGGATCGCATCTTTCAAAGCATCGATACATTTCCAGACTTCTCCACGCTCCAAGTAGAGGGGGCTCAATACGTAAAGACAGATAGTTTTCCCCCATTGACTGCCAATAGACTCGTTGGTCAGCAGCGCCTCCTCTACCGACGCCAGGGCCTCGTCGAACTGGCCCAACAGGTAGTGGGCTCCCGCGGACGTGATGAGGCTGTCTCCTAACATTGGCAGGTTGCCCTGCTTTCGCCACAGCTCCAGGGATTCCTTCTGCACGCTCCAAGCGTCTTCTTTCCGACCAGACACAAAGTACACTCGCGCAATATCATTTAGAATAAACGCCCGTTCCTCGCTCAGGCCGTGCTGGCGCGCAATTGCCAGCGCCTGCTCGCCATACCCCAAGGCCCGCTCGTGGTCATGCCCACCAAAGGTTTCTAACAGCATCAGGTTCCAGAGGGCTTTTGCTTCGCACCGGTAGTCCTTGAGTTCACGAGCTAGAGCGAGACTGCGGTTTGACAGAGTCCGGCCTTCCTCAGGATCAAATTTCCCGGTATAGGTCGATAGTATGGTCGCCTGAGGTATCAACCCCGCGATTTCCAAGGTGCGGTCCCCACGCTGTAGACCAAGTTGTTCCAACTCCTGGTACTTGGCAATGGCATCGCCGTGCTGCCCGCCCAGCTCCAGTGTCCGGCCGAGCGCCGTGTACAGATACGCCAGATCCTGATTCGAGGCCGAGTGGCGTCCCGCGATCTCGAGAGCTCGAGTGTAGGACAGGATTGCTTCGGCCCCAGCGTAGGACCTGGCGGCCCGGTCACCGGCTTCCACGAAATAGGGCAGCGCCCGTTCTTCCTCGGAGGCTTCGAAAAAATGCCGGCCGATGTCGTTCACCCGGTCAGGCTCGAGTTTCTCAAGGCATTCCGCTACCCGACAGTGTAGTTCACGCCTGGCGCTGAACAGGAGAGAAGCGTATGTGGCCTCTTGTGTCAACGCGTGCTGAAATGTGTAAATCCTCTCGGGGCCCGTACCTTTCTGCCTGATCAACTCCCGTTGCTGCAAGTCCATGATCGCTTCTTCCAGAGACCCTCCTCCCCGGTGCACATCGGCCAGTAGATCGAACCCAAACTCGCGCCCGATGACCGCTGCAGTCCGCGCCACCGTTTGGGACTGTTCGTCGAGCCGGTCCAGGCGCGAAATGATCACCCCAGTAAGAGTGTCAGGTACAGCAATACTTTCGATATCCTGGGTCATTCGCCAATGCGAGTTTTCCCGCACGAGCGTGCCCGCATCGAGCAGGGATCGGATGATTTCCTCTACGAAGAGTGGATTCCCTTCGGTCTTCCCAATGATGAAGGAGTGGACCTTCTCTGGCAGGCCTTCAGTACTGAAAAGGTTGCTGACTAGCGCCCGAGAATCCGCGTGATCCAACGGTCCGAGTACCACCGGCACGTAGCGGTGAGGGTAGTCTCGTGCGGAGATTTCGTGAAAACGCCACGACGGGTCCTCCGGCCCAGGACGAAAGAGGGCGATGATCAAGAACGGAGTCCTCTCCGTGAGCGACATCAACTGCACCAGCAGGTCCAGCGACGTCGGATCAGTCCAGTGTAGGTCCTCCAATACAAGCACAATAGGCTGTGTTGCCGCCATCTGTTCAAAAAACTGGAAGGTAGCCCGAAAGACCCGTTCGCGCAGCTGTCGCGGCTCAAGGTACTTGATCCACTCTTGGTCCTGAGCTGCTACCTTAATGCCGAGCAGCTCGGCAATAAACGGCGCGTTTTCTGCCTCAAGCCCCGGCCTTATTTCAGCCAGGTGAGACTTTATGAGCTCGTACTTCTGTGCGTCTGTCTGCTCCTCTCGAAGCCCAAAACAATTCTTGAACAAATTAGCGAAGGGCGTATACGGCGTAGACGATCCGTATGAGAGGCACCAGGACTCAAGCCAGGAAATCGCCGGGGCGGAATTCTCGTCCCCCTGTGTGGCCGGCTCTGCATATCCGGGGGAAGATAGGTCATCGGGTTCGTACGCTTGCTTGAGTTCCGCGATTAACCGTGATTTCCCCAGCCCGGCCTCGCCCATCACGGAAACGATTTGACCTCGCCCCAGGAGCAGCTCGCGAATCGCTCCGCGGAGCACATCTATCTGGGGCTCCCTGCCAATCAGCGGCGCTGATATCCCTTTGTCATCTCTTTGCCAGCCCGACTTCGGTTTCGGTCCCAATGCTCTGTACACCCGTACCGGGTCCCTTTTGCCCTTGAGTCGGACTTCACCCAAGTTCTCACAGTCAAAATGCCGCGCAACCAGCTTGTACGTGTCGGCAGAGATCCGAACCGTTCCAACAGCAGCCGTTTGCTCCATACGAGCCGCGACGTTGACCGCATCGCCAAGGGCGGTGTATTCCAGGCGTAGATCGGACCCAACCTCACCCATGACCACCAGCCCGGTGTTTATTCCAACGCGGGCACCAAACTCCAGCCCCCATCTCTGCTCTATTTGGTCTCCGTATTGGCGGATTGCATGGAGAATGTCGAGCCCCGCTAGCTCGGTGGGGGTCGTCCTCATGAGAGATGGGTGCGCCAAAAAAGGCAAGGATGGCGTCACCCATGATACGAGCCAAGGTGCCCTCATACCGGTAGACCGGCTTTATGAGGTGCTCCAAGGCGCCATTCATTATCTCGCTCCAGTCCTCCGGATCAAGCTGTTCCGCCGCCGCCGTGGAGCCTTGGACGTCACAGAAAAGCATCGTCACGATTCGGCGTTCCCCCTGCATTCCGCCGCTAACGCGAGTTGTTTCTAACTTGGCATATAGCTCTTTGGGAATGTACTGCTGTAGCCAGGGTTGGACTGGCACTGCCTCACTCTCGGCCTCCGCCTGCCGCTGACCGCACTTGAAGCAGAACGCAGCCTCAATGGGGAGCTCTGTCCCGCATTTGGCGCACACGACTGCCATACCGGCGCCGCATTTCATGCAGAAACGGGCGTCGGCCGGATTGCTGGTCTGGCAGCGAGGGCATTCCATGAGGGACTCCCCACCCTAAGCTCTTGGATGCACTACTATTTTGCAATTATACTGCCAGGACCCCTGGATTTCGAGAATTCCCAGAACACGGACCGCGCACGCCGCCACCTAAGGAGTAGGACCCTGAGCATCCCTGATCGCCCGATCTATACGTAACTTCTCGTTCGGCCTCATTGGAGTCTAGCTGAACCGTAAGCGTGTTGGGTATCATAGCGTCACGGACTAATGGACAATGGGGGCGCTCCACGACCATGACCCAGGAGATGGGTTAACAAAATTAGTGAAAGGCAAGGCGATTGTCATGTCAACCGACACTCCCGAATTCTGGAACGAAATTTGGGAAGATATAGAAGACTGTAGCTCAGGCTCGGACGCGATTTTAATTGGTCAGGTAGAGAGCCTGCCACCGGGACGCGCGCTGGACATCGGCTGCGGTACGGGCGGCAATGCGGTGTGGCTGGCTAAGCAGGGTTGGCAGGTGACGGCGGTTGACCACTCCGTGGTCGCCATCGAAAAAGGCAAGGCACTGGCCGCTCAACAAGGACTAAACATCGAGTTCGTCGTGGCCGACGCCTCTACATACGAGCCCCAGGGGTTTTACGACCTGATAACGTGCTTCTACATTCAGATGTTCCCCCAGCAGCGGGCCAATATGCTGGCCAAAGTGTCCAATGCGCTGGCTCCCGGAGGCACGTTACTATTCGTCAGCCACGACAAGTCTGGCCCGCCTGCCGGATGGTCGGTGGAAGACCTGCGGAGCCTCACAACTCCCGAAGAGATCGTCGCCGAACTCCCGGAACTGCACATCCAGCTGGCCTTTGTTCTCCATCACGACGCGGAGGATTCCCATGCGTCACACGTCCGCGACGACGGCGGCAAACAGGAACCCCACGAAGTTCACGATTCTCCCGGCTCCAGCAGCTCCATCGTAAAGGCAGTTCGGCCCACGCATCAGAGCAATGTATTATGTGTGTGAGGCGACATGTACAAGTGGAGGCAGCCTATATGGACATCTGGAGGACGGGAAGATCGTCGAGAGCCAAGTCCAGATGGACAGGTTGGGACTTCTGAAACAGCTTGGAATCACACCTAATGGGGGCGTACCGGACCGATAGCTAATCCGAGCCAACCGCGACTGGCCAGCGCAGTCGTAGGAGTCGGCTCATCTGCTTTGGCGGAACCCCGACCCCACTTACGATGAAGAGGTTGAGTGTTGGGTGTCAGCGGTTTTGGACAGTTCTGGGTCCGAGAGATTGGGGTGAAGAAGCTCCTGGTTTGAGGGTTTCTCTGACCTCCTGATTGTACCGCCTCCGCCGGTCAAAAGTCTCTCGCTGTACCTCCTTCCTCTGGGCTAGAATTGCCTCCAGACGGCCTTCCAGCACGTCAGCCGGAGTTACAACCCTGAGCGCCTGATGATATCTTCGGTAGTTGTAGAACTCGACGAAGTCCCGGATGGCCGCCTCCAGGTCTTCCACCACCTCGTATGGCACCTGGTTAATGTCGTCTTTCAGGGTTCGGTGATATCTCTCCAGCTTCCCGTTGGTCTGAGGGTGATAGGGTGCTGCCAGGACGTGGCGAATGCCCACCACCCGCATGTACTCGCGGAAGGCCCGCGATACATAACCTGAGCCATTATCTGAGAGGAGCTTGGTCCGATCCTCCAGAGGTACATCAGTCATACCAGTAGAGTCAACAGCTTCCTGGACCACCTCTATGAGGGAGTTGGCCGTCATGTCCCGTTGCACCTTCCAGGCCAAGATGAACCGGGAGTAGTCGTCCATCACCGTCACGAGGTAGTAGTAGCCCCATCCCACTACACGGAAGTAGGAGGCATCGGTGGCCCACAGCTGGTGGGGCCCTGTGGTCTTGTGCTGGTACTCTTTGCTCGCTGCCAACTGGTATTCGATCCGTTTCACCAGACCCTCCCGTCTCAGAATACGATAGACTGTGGAGGCGGAGACCGATAGGCCTCTGTGGTCGGTGAGCCAAGCCGCCAACTGCCGGCTTCGCCAGGTCGGCATCCCACGGGCTGCCGCCAGCACTACTGCCTCCTCTTCTGGACGCAGGCGATTCCAGGGCCTCTCAGTTCCTTCCGTACCCTCCCAACTACCCTGCCGGTGCCTCCACCTCCACCAATAATACGTGCTCCTGGAAATGCCAAGCTCCCTGAGTCGCCTGTTCTTCCCTCTACCATGTCGCTCCACCTCAGCCACGACCTTCGATTGTTCCACTACGCTCATGCGACGGTGCCGTTGTCGTGTAGGGGCGGCAGAGCTGTTTTTTTGAAGCGGTGCAACTCCAGGGACAACTCACCCACCAGCTGCTTCAGTTCTCTGTTCTCCCGCTTGAGCTGCTCTATCTCTTGCCGGGTCGCATCACGCACACTGTCCCGAGTCAACCTCTCCTTCCCAGCTTCCATGAACCCCTTCGTCCAGGCGTAGTAGGAGTGGGGTTTGATTCCTTCCCGTCGGCACAGGTCATTAACGGTAGTCTCCCGTCTGAACCCCTCCAAGACGATGCGGATCTTCTCTTCAGGGGTATACTTACGGCGGGTCGCTGCACGGACCTGACGCACGAAGCTTCGTGTCTCCTGGCTTCGCTCCTCAGCTTGGCTGGCCTGATCCTCTACCTGGGTCATCAATGACTCCTTTCACTTAGGGTTAATCTACCCCTCTGAAGGAGCCTCTACCACCCCCAACCTCTTCGGTTTTCTAGGCCTCAATAGTGTCCAATTGCGCTGACACCCTACAATGACGAGCTTCAACAGCTAGGCGCCAGGATACTCAGCTCCAAGGGAGACAATCCGACCGCGTTGGGAAACCAGGTATACGGTACGTTCAACCGTTTCATCGGGCGTTACGTCGGCCACCTGGACCGGGAGGAAACGGAGCTAGAGACGGCCCTCCTGGCCCATTTCACCGACGAAGAGCTGGCGGCTATGGAGCAGCAGATTATGGGCAGCGTGGCGCCAGAGCGGATGGCGGAGTGGCTCACCGTAATATGCTCGAGCATGAATGCTGACGAGCTGACGGGGATGTTCGGCGGGATGAAGGCGACGGCGCCGCCGCAGGCGGTCGAGGGAATGCTGAAGCTCGCCGAGCAAGCTATGCCGGCCGACACGTGGCGCAAGGTGTCTGCCAGGATTGGTTAGGCACATCGGATGGACGATATGTCGGCGCCTACCCAGGTTGATCAAGGGGAGGATTTCTCCATGAGGGAGTTTAGCCGGCGGCCGTCACCGCTTTAGCTCCACTAGGCTTTCCCAAAGGAGATGCCACACAACCCGGCGTTCCCAATCCGTCAGCTTCCTACCTAAGGTTTGGCGGGTTGCAGTCACTGCCTTGCCCGCGAGGAATCCCCAACTTCCCGGCTGACCCGCTATCCACTTTTGGACCATGGAAGCGTTGCCGTCAATCGTCCGGCGGACCGCTTCCCCAATAGACTCTTTATTCGAACTATCTTCCACTGTCACTCCCTCGGTTGGCTGATCGGAACAAGGGAATACGTAGTTTGCTAGCCGTAGTTGGCTCTATGCACGAGGCAACAGTCAGTCCCTCTATCCGGTCCGGCAAGGCTAGGGCCGGGTGGCCGGTGGTCGCCTGCTTCGGCAGCTACCGAGCCCGGCGGCGTGGCACGGCACCCGAGCCCGGCGGCGTGGCACGGCACCTCAGGAGAGCCCAGCTAGCCAGATCCGGTCAGCGCCGCGATAACCCCGTCCTGGAAGCGAAGACTCGCTCTTTAACCGTCTCGTGGGCGGAGCTGCCCACACACTCTATGAACTGCTTTACCCGGTCCCAGATTGGAGGAACGACCGGAAGGCCGTCGGTCCATCCGGTCTGATACATGAGCTCCAGAGTTTCGCCCATTTCGGTCGGCATCATATGGCGATCACTGCTTCATGACTGGGAGGCTGCTTGCGGGCAATGTTCCGGCATCTGTGCGCGATTGTCAAGATTGTATGGCTGGAGATACCGCCCGCCGGGCTTGGCCGCGGCGCGGAATCGTGTTCCAGCACGAGCGGTACGGCAGCCTTCGCGTGAGCTAGGAAATGATCCTCGGAGGGTGAAAATCAGCCCATTCGAGGCGGGCAGGCCCTGTTACCGGGTTCCCCTAGCTCTTCGGCTTGACTGATGCCGGCGATTTAAGTAACCTTTGTTATCGATTCTTGATTCGAGGAGCTTAGAATGACCAAGCACCGTTGGGTGGGCCTTAGCTTAGGTATAGCGATATTTCTCACGGCCTTTGGGGCCGCTCTGGCGGTCACCATCATTCAGGTGAGCCGGGAGGTCCCCAGCACCTTGCGGCTTGGTGCGGCGGTGGTCATAAGCGGCGACAACCTGGGTCTGTGGCATGATGAAGGGAAGACAACGCCCGTGACGTCCTTGGTGTTCGATGCCTTCCAGCTACAGCCACCCCTTGACCACCTCTCTGTTACGAACCGCGTGTATTCGAACATCTTCATTGAGAACAGGTCCGATATAGACCTCACCATCATCGCCCCATGTGGGAATGTGGAGAGCCCACCCGGAACGGTTATCGGTCAAATAGGGGCCGACCTGGTCGACGTGGTAACCGGGGAATATCTTCTGAGCGCATGTGCAAGGGCAGCTACCATTGCCCCTGGAGGCCTCTTGGCCGCAGCGGTGTTCATCGATATCGATCCGGGATTGGCGGCGGGGGAGTACGACTTCACGGCAGTGTTCGGCGCCATAGGTGCAGCGAATGAGGCCGGCCCCGCCCGTATCGCCTTCCAATCCAACAGGGACGGCAACTTCGAAATATACGTTATGAACGCCGACGGTTCCGACCAGACCCGGCTCACCAATAACTCCGACTGGGATCGCAACGCTTCCTGGTCCCCCGACGGCACTAGAATTGCCTTTGACTCAGAGTCACATATAACTGGCAACAACGATATTTTCGTGATAAATGCCGATGGCACCGGCCAGACCCGCCTGACCGATAATTCACGTAAAGATCAGCAGCCCGCGTGGTCCCCTGACGGTACTAGGATCACATTCACATCCGACAGGGACGGCGACTTTGAAATATACGTTATGAACGCCGACGGTTCCGATCAGACGGGCCTCAGCAATTTCGCAGCCCACGACGCCGAACCCGACTGGGCCCCCGATGGTACTAGGATCACATTCATATCCAACAGGGACGGCAACTTCGAAATATACGTTATGAACGCCGACGGCACCGGCCAGACCCGCCTGACCGATAATTCAGATACCGATTGGCAGCCCGCGTGTGTAGGGTGTCAGCGCAATTGGACACTATTGAGGCCTAGAAAACCGAAGAGGTTGGGGGTGGTAGAGGCTCCTTCAGAGGGGTAGATTAACCCTAAGTGAAAGGAGTCATTGATGACCCAGGTAGAGGATCAGGCCAGCCAAGCTGAGGAGCGAAGCCAGGAGACACGAAGCTTCGTGCGTCAGGTCCGTGCAGCGACCCGCCGTAAGTATACCCCTGAAGAGAAGATCCGCATCGTCTTGGAGGGGTTCAGACGGGAGACTACCGTTAATGACCTGTGCCGACGGGAAGGAATCAAACCCCACTCCTACTACGCCTGGACGAAGGGGTTCATGGAAGCTGGGAAGGAGAGGTTGACTCGGGACAGTGTGCGTGATGCGACCCGGCAAGAGATAGAGCAGCTCAAGCGGGAGAACAGAGAACTGAAGCAGCTGGTGGGTGAGTTGTCCCTGGAGTTGCACCGCTTCAAAAAAACAGCTCTGCCGCCCCTACACGACAACGGCACCGTCGCATGAGCGTAGTGGAACAATCGAAGGTCGTGGCTGAGGTGGAGCGACATGGTAGAGGGAAGAACAGGCGACTCAGGGAGCTTGGCATTTCCAGGAGCACGTATTATTGGTGGAGGTGGAGGCACCGGCAGGGTAGTTGGGAGGGTACGGAAGGAACTGAGAGGCCCTGGAATCGCCTGCGTCCAGAAGAGGAGGCAGTAGTGCTGGCGGCAGCCCGTGGGATGCCGACCTGGCGAAGCCGGCAGTTGGCGGCTTCGCTCACCGACCACAGAGGCCTATCGGTCTCCGCCTCCACAGTCTATCGTATTCTGAGACGGGAGGGTCTGGTGAAACGGATCGAATACCAGTTGGCAGCGAGCAAAGAGTACCAGCACAAGACCACAGGGCCCCACCAGCTGTGGGCCACCGATGCCTCCTACTTCCGTGTAGTGGGATGGGGCTACTACTACCTCGTGACGGTGATGGACGACTACTCCCGGTTCATCTTGGCCTGGAAGGTGCAACGGGACATGACGGCCAACTCCCTCATAGAGGTGGTCCAGGAAGCTGTTGACTCTACTGGTATGACTGATGTACCTCTGGAGGATCGGACCAAGCTCCTCTCAGATAATGGCTCAGGTTATGTATCGCGGGCCTTCCGCGAGTACATGCGGGTGGTGGGCATTCGCCACGTCCTGGCAGCACCCTATCACCCTCAGACCAACGGGACGCTGGAGAGATATCACCGAACCCTGAAAGACGACATTAACCAGGTGCCATACGAGGTGGTGGAAGACCTGGAGGCGGCCATCCGGGACTTCGTCGAGTTCTACAACTACCGAAGATATCATCAGGCGCTCAGGGTTGTAACTCCGGCTGACGTGCTGGAAGGCCGTCTGGAGGCAATTCTAGCCCAGAGGAAGGAGGTACAGCGAGAGACTTTTGACCGGCGGAGGCGGTACAATCAGGAGGTCAGAGAAACCCTCAAACCAGGAGCTTCTTCACCCCAATCTCTCGGACCCAGAACTGTCCAAAACCGCTGACACCCAACAACCACCGCTACCGATGGCGGAGTTACGCGCGACGTTTATGGGATGTTCTGGGGCGATGCTCCTAGCTCAGTGTTTTTCGGAGCCCAGGGTGACGATCCTGGGGAGCTCATGACACTCGTTGAAGCTATGGTCTCGGCGGCCGGCGGATAGCCCATCATAGCGTCCAGAATAAAGGCGTCGGTATCCAGGCTTAAGGCAGCTTTAGGCCGAGTTGGGCCGGTCCGGCCTGCGAACGGACGGCAGCCGGTGGTTCGACAAGCTCACCATGAGCGGACTTGCGAGCGACTCATCCTGAGGTCGTCCAAGAATTATCCATAGGACGAGGCTACGCCACCAACGTCTTCACCGCCTGGCCTATGTCCTCGATATCTTCCATCGCGGACCATGTCCCCACCGCCACGTCCACCTTGTCCTGTGGCAGAGACTGGCTGGCGTTCACGCGGAACTTGCCGAGTATGTTCTCAAAGCCCCAGGGATTCGACTGCATGCCCACCCTTTGGGCCCTCTCGATGGTCCGCTTCAGCACCCGCCCATCCTTCAGACGTATCGTTACGGGGTGCCCCTCCGCGGTATGGTCCCTCACCCATTTGGGCAGGACATTGATGCGGACTTTGTTCATGGCCTCCTGGATCACCGGGGAGTTTACTTTCTCCGGAGTAAAAGTCTCGATATCCACCTTCCCATCCACCAGGGCGGCGGCCACGTTGTATAGTGCACTGAACTTGGCCTGGAGCTCATCCTTTGGCCGGGTAAAGAGCATTACCACTGAATCCGGGGCCTGGTCCACCTCCGCCTCCGCGACGTCCTCGTAGCGGAACCCATGGTCCTGCATGAGCCCGAGGATACAGTCCACGATATCCAGGTTCCGCCCACAGGTAGGGTATCTCTTGATGTTGAGCGAGCTCTGGGTGAAGAACTCCTCGCCCAAGCCGTCGGCCATGGCGTCCAGGTCGTAGAAACCTGGGCCACTGATGGCGTGGACGAATCCCATCGGGTGCTCCAGGATCTGGTCTCCGCCCGTGAAGCCCATGCTTGCCAGATGGGTCGCAGTCACCCCGTCTCTGTTCGTGATGCCCGCGTGAAGGGGCTTGGTCATGGAGCCAAAGTTGTGGATCAGCCCGCCGGCCATGGAGCCGGATATACCGAGGGCCATCACCGTCTTACGATGGTCCAGCTTCATCAATCTAGAGCAAGCGGCGGTCGATGCGAGTCGTCCAATCACGGAGGTGCTATGGAAGCCTTTCTCCAGTTGCTTGGCGTAGTATTTAGTAGCCCTGGACAGAGCGAGAGCGACTTCGCACCCAACAACGAAGGCCTCAAGGACCTGCCGGCCAGAGACGCCCATCTGCTCCCCCAGCGCCAGCAGGGAAGGAAGTATGGCGACAGTGGGATGGCCGAAACCGTCAAAGTCATCGTAGTCCATGGCATGCCCCATTGTGGCATTCGCCAGGGCGGCGTTGGGTAGCGACGTCCTCAAGCCCGAAACCAGCACGGTGGCTTGGGGCCTGCCTCCCAGGTAGTCCACGTAGTCCTGGATCATCTGCCCGACCGGCTGTGCGGCGCCCGCAAGCATAACCCCGATGCAGTCGACACAGGACTCTCTGGCCACCCTGATCGCCTCGGACGGGATGTCCTCGGAGGGCACATCTACTATCCACCGGGCGACGGTCTCGGTAGCACCCATGAGCTCTCACCTCCATGTTCTAGTAAGCCCACCAATTATATACTCAGGTCCACGCAGCACAAGCACAGGAAGAGGCCCGCTACCGCTGGCTCGGCCGACTCTTCACCCACTCCAGGTGGTTTTACTGAAGGGTGGCGGCCCTCACTTCCCATGGGGAGCAGAGCATCCGTGGTAGAATGCACCAGAGTCTTCCGGAGAGGTATCAAGCCGGATTCGCGAGGGCTTTCCGGCCCGATCGAAAGGTACGTCATAGGAGGCAATAATGGGCACGTCCCAGAAGCCCGTGGTATACGTCATCGGCACGGGCGGCACCATCGCGGGCCAGGGCTCCCACCGCCTGGACTTTACCGAGTACGGCTACACCGGTGGCCCGCTGCTGACCATACAGGAGATGCTGGAGCGAATCCCCGAAACGGAGAAAATCGCCCGCGTGAAGGCCGAGCAGTTTATCAACGTGGGCAGCAACCGTATGGAGCTTCAGCACTGGCTGGATCTGGCCGGGCGCATCAACAGGGTCTTCCGCCAGGAGCCTGATGTCGCCGGCGCAGTGGTCACCCACGGCACCGCCACGATAGAGGAGACGGCCTACTTCCTTAACCTCACCGTAAAAAGCCGGAAGCCAGTCGTGGTAACCGGCTCGATGCGCCCCACCACCGCTATAGGTACCGACGCACAGCTCAACCTGCTGGACGCGATCCGGGTGGCCGCCTGCCCTGAAGCGGCTGGGAAGGGAGTGCTCACCGTGCTCAATAACGAGATCCAGGCGGCCCGCCACGTCACCAAGTCCAACACCTATCGCCTGGAGACATTCAGGTCCGGGGAGCTGGGATTTCTCGGGTACGCGGACTCGGACCAGCGAGTAGTCTTCTACCAGACCCCCACGAGAAGACACACCCACGAGAGCGAGTTCGATCTGGAGGAAATTGCGACGCTCCCCAGGGTCGATATCGTGTACTCCTATGCCTGGGGAGATGGGCTGCTTGTGCGAGCCCTGGTAGAGGCGGGGGTCGCGGGGATCGTGGCCGCAGGGTATGGGTCCGGTAGCGGCCACCCGGATTTCCAGGATGCCCTGGAGGAAGCCCGCGAGAAGGGGATAGCCGTGGTAATGAGCTCCCACGTGGGCAACGGCAGAGTGATACCCACGTCGAATACAGACAACAGGGGGATAGTGGCGGGCGATGACCTGAGCCCAAAGAAGGCGCGTATCCTGCTGATGCTGGCCTTAGCCTCAACCAAAGACACCAACGAAATTCAGCGGATGTTCTACACTTACTAGCGGGCGCCCGAGGGCGCTTCCAGGCCCACATGGTTCGACAAGCTCACCATGAGCGGGAAAAAACAGACCGGCTCACCATGCGCGGGAAAACGGACCGGCTCACCATGCGCGGAAGCGGCAGTCCTCGCCGCTTATCCTGAGCTTGTCGAAGGATCATCCTGGCTTGTCGAGAAACGACGCCGAGCCTACGGGGGAAACTCCTGGGGCTCTCCCGGCGGCGGTTCCACCTCGAACGCTGCCAGAACGTGCCCGACCAGCAGATAGTGGCCGATGAGCGCGGTTAGGTCCACAGTCCCCTGGACCCCGAAGCGGTCCTGGACGGCGCCGAAGGTGGCGTCGCTTATCTTGCGGTCTCGAAGCAGCTCCTGTGCATAGCGGACCACCAGATCTTCGTCCCCGGAGAGGCCCTGGGGCGCCGCACCCTGGGCAATCGCGTGGATGGTCTCCTCGGAGACCCCGGCCTTCCGGGCCAGGGGCGCATGGGCGTAGAACTCATACCTGCTCCTGATCTCCCGCGCCGTGGCCAGAGTAACTACTTCCGTGAGGACTTTGGGGATGTCGGTCTCGAAGCGGACATACGCTCCAAGGTCGGATACCAGGCCCGCCAGCTTGGGCCTGTTGAGGAGGACCGAATAGGGACCCCTCACGCTGCCCCTGCTCTCAGCGATGCGGTCGAAGTAGTGCCGGTCATCAGGAGCGAGCTGATTTCTCACGACGGCGGGTATGCGTGGCATGCTGGACCCTCCTTTAGGCCATAGATAAAGGTCATCCCCGATCGGTAAGCGGCGAGGAAGGTATCCTAGCTGCCGTTGGAGCCAGCAGGGTCCGCCCCAGGCAGTGGAATTGCCCTCTTGAGGGCCGGTGGGGACGCTCCAGACCGCGAGGGCTCTAGGGCTTGATCTTCCCAGCGCTGCCGGCAGTGTAGATGGCGCGGACCTCGCTGGCGGTTAGGGCGCGGTTGAAGACCCCCACCTCGTCGATCAAGCCGTGGAAATATACATGGTTGTTGTCGTCGCCGCTAATTCTGAGACTCGAAGCAGAATCAACGACACTCTTGGCGCCAACGGGCTGTGTACCAACCAAACCGCCGTTAACATAGATTTTTAAGTCAGCATTATCATAGGTGCAGGCAACATGGCTCCATTGGTCCAGTGGGATGGCGCTAGGCAAGTCTACAATGAGTTGGTTCCCAGGCCATGGTTCTCCCGCGGCATTAAATTGGCAGAGTAACACCGCATTGTTACCAGTTATCCCAAATTGGTAACCATTATTCCCTGCTGCGCCCCCCACTTTCGAGATAAGCGCTCCGTCAAGTGGAGCGTTATGCAATGAGCTGGGATTGATCCAGGCATCAAGAGTGAATTGTTCGGTTAGGTCAAGATTCACAGAATCTGGCATTACGACATAGTCATCCAAGCCATCAAAACTGAACGCCTGCCCCACCTTGCCCGGCGCGAAAGTCGCGCCACCCTGGAGCGTGCCGGGGTTGCCATCGACGATATCGTTGGCATTACCGTCGCCGGGCCACCAGCTCACCATGCCCGCGGGCGGCGGGATGGGCTCGGGTTTTATCTTCCCGGCGCCGCCGGCTTTATAGATGGCTCTTATCTCGGCGGCGGTTAGGGCACGGTTGAATATCTCTACTTCGTCGATGACCCCGCCGAAATGGCAACAAAAGCCACCAGGAAATGCATCGTGCCTTAGCGCTCCGATCGCCAGCTCAATCCCGGTGGTGTCCCCCGGACTCCCTGTAAAGGTATCTCCCGTGACCATAACCCCATCCATAAACAGGTTGTGGGTATCTCCACTCCGCACGTAGGCGTAGTGATGGAAGTTGGTATCGGTTACAGTCGGCCCTACGAGAATTACATTCGAACCATCAGCCCGTTCAAAACCGCCATTTAAATGATCAGTGGAATCGAAGCTCAGGAAATACAAGTCAGGCGCATCGACTACCCCTATGGCACCTGCCCCCCTTGCAATCATGACAGGGCTACCACTACCGACCACAGTCCGCTTCGCCCAAAGGTCCACGGTGACGTCGCTGGTGATGTTGAGGTTTGGGCTGTCGGGAACGACGACGAAGTCGCCCGTCCCATCCAGGGTGAACGCCTCTCCCACCATGCCGAGGGCGAAGGTGGCATCCCCGGAGAGCGTCCCAGGGTTGCCATCGATAATGTCGTCGGCGTTGCCGTCGCCGGGCCACCAGCTGACCATGCCCGCCGGAGGCGGGATAGGCTCAGGCGGCGGCGGAGGCGGTGGCTTGATTTTCCCCGCGCTGCCGGCGTCGTAGATAGCCCTGATCTCCTCGCCTCTCAGAGCGCGGTCGAATATCTCCACCTCGTCTATCAGACCGTCGAAATTTCTGGTCGCCAATGATTCCGACCTACCGATCCCGAGGGGCATCGAGCTGGCTGGCATTGGCTGTGTGGCGGGCACGGCCTCAACTTGCCCACCGTTCACGTAAACCCGCACGGCAACTCGATCGTAGACGCAGGCGACATGCGTCCATTCATTCAACACCACCGTGCCGCCCGTCACGTTCACGAAATTGCCGATATTGCAATGGGCCCGCCCCTGGTCCGTAACAGCGAGAATGTATTGATTGCCGCCGTCGTCCGTATGCTTCCGCACGACCGTCGGAAAGGAATTAGGGAAGCTTGAGGGCTTTACCCAGGCGTCCAGGGTTATCGCCTCGGTCATGTTCAGGTTCGCGCCGTTTGGCACTGTAACACCGGAGTCCAAGCCGGCGTCAAAGCTGAACGCCTGCCCCACCATGCCCGGCGCGAATCCAGCGCCTCCTACCAGCGTTCCGTCGTTGGCGTCGACTATGTCATTGCCGTGGCCATCTCCGGGCCACCAGCTCACCATGCCCGCCGGAGGCGGGACAGCGACCTGGCTCACCGCCTCGAACACCGTCTGGAAGGCATCGTCCCTGGCTGCCAGCCCCGGCGCCAGCTCGATGCGCACCAGTACCTCGAACAGCTGCCCCGGCGGCAAGCGCACCGCGTTACAAGTGCTGCCCTTCAGCTCGTTGGGCCCCCCGGAGACAAGCGCGTCCAGGAAACCGAGTATCGTGCCCTGGGGGCTCACTGCATTCCCACAGGGTCCGACAAGATAGAGGTCCCCCGTGGTCAAGTTCTCGACGAATATCGTGGCCTGGGGCATGTCGGGCCCGATGGAGCGGAGAGGCGGCTGTACCCGAAGATGCTTGAAGGAGAGGGAGGTTACCGGGTTTGTCTTAGCTCGGTCATTCCACAGCCCCAGCTGGTCGCCGCTGGCCTGCAGAACCGATGACCTGAGAGTCATGGTGTCGGCCACCGACTGGTTTACTCGCGCCAGGATAATCGCTAGGGCTATACCGAGGAACGCCAGCAGTACCGCTGTCCCGAGGCTGAAGCCGGCCCAGCGCATTATCGTCATAGCTATAGTCTCCGGAGCGCCCGTGTACCGTCACGCTACTGAAATCACCGGCATGAGTCAAGCCGGATGATACCGGCCCAACATCACTCGCGCCAGTCCAACCCTTCCGTGGCAGTAAGGAACTCGTTTACCAGGTGGAGACTGGAGGCCACGACGCTTTCGCTTTCCAGCTTCGCCTCGTTCCCGTGGCGGTCTACCACGAGACCGCCCGCCTCTCTCACCAGCAGCAAGCCCGAGGCTACGTCCCACGGATAAAGGCGGTGGTGGAAGTAGATGTCCATTCGGCCGCATGCGGCATATGCCAGGCCCAGGGCCCCGGACCCCATGATCCGGATGCCCTGCAATTCAGGCCAAAGGGCTTTGATCATGTCCAGGGCCGTCACCGCCCGCTCCCCTATGTATCCCATGTCGAACCCCAGCAGACATTCTGGCAAGGACTCTCTCTGGGAAACGTAAATTCGTCCGCCATTGAGGTAGGCTCCCTCGCCCTTCTCAGCGGTAAAGAGTTCCTCCCGTATCGGGTCGTAGGTCACGCCCAGCACCACTTCGCCATCTCGTTCCAACGCCACCACGACGGACACATGGGGAACGCCCGAGGCGTAGTTCCTCGTCCCGTCCAGAGGGTCAACCACCCAGGTGTAGCTGGAGCTGGTGCGGACCGGCTCTGACTCCTCAGAGAGAATGCCGAAGTCGGGGTACTCGTCCCGCAGGACCTGAAGCGCCGCTTTCTCTGCCAGCAGGTCCACGTCCGTCACGACATTGGCGCGGCCCTTGAAGCTGATATCCTTCTCGCTGTGGAACCGGTCTAGAATCACCTCGCCGGCGCCTCGGGCGGCCTCACACGCAACCTCAAGGGCGTTACGGCCACCGGCCGAAGGCGGGATGGCCAGGGATGAGCCCACCTCTCCGCGACTGCCCGGCGCCCTTTCCTCAAAGCGTTCTGACATGGATCGAGGGGTAAGACCTCCGTTTAGTCGTCCCTACCAAGGCCCATCTTCTCCCTAACCTCCCCTATGGTCTCCCGGGCGATCACTCTGGCCTTCCTTGCCCCATCGGCCAACACCTCTTCCAGGTCGTCCGGCCTGGCTTCGTACCCCCTTCTTCGCTCCCGCAGAGGCTCCAGGTGCCTGTTGATCCCCTCAGCAAGGTGAAGCTTGCAGTCCACGCACCCTCGCTGGGCGGTGGTACACTCCTCATAAACCGTATCTACGTCGGCCGGGTTGAAGAATTTGTGCAGGGAATAGACGTTACAGACCGAGGGTCTGCCCGGCATGCTGAGGTGTGTGCGCTGGGGGTCTGTAAAAGCGGTCCGCACCCGATCGCGGGTCTCCTCAGGCGTGGCGGCGATGTCGATGTGATTGTCCAGGCTTTTGCTCATCTTCTGGTGCCCATCCAGACCCACGATAAGTGGCGCCTCGGTGAGCTTGGCCTGGGGCTCGGGAAACACGTAGCCGAACTTGTTATTGAAGCGCCGCACTATCTCCCTGGCCAGCTCCAGATGGGGCAGCTGGTCCTCGCCCACGGGGACAGTGTTGGCCTTGTACAGGATTATGTCGGCCGTCTGGAGAACCGGGTACCCGACCAGCCCGTAGTTCACGCTCTCCTCTGTCTCGCTCATCTGCCGGACCTTTTCCTTCAAGGTGGGCACTCGCATCAGCCAGCCCAAAGGGGTCACCATACTCAGAAGCGTATACAGCGTCATGACCTCGGGCACCTGGGACTGGATAAAAATGATGTTGCGCTCAGGGTCCAGACCCGCAGCCAGCCAGTCTAGCACCATCTCTCGAATGTTGGGCCCGATCTCGTGGACCTCCTGGGGAGAGGTGATCGTGGTGAGAGCGTGGACGTCAACGGCGCAGTATATACACTCGTAGGCGTCTTGCAAATCAACCCAATTTTTCAAAGCCCCCAGGTAATTGCCTATATGTAGACGACCTGTGGGACGCATGCCGGAAAATATACGTCCTCTCTTTTCCAATCAGTCAGCCTCTACATCCCACCCAGGTATGGGGTTCTCCATACGTGGGCCTCCGACTTCGTCCTTCTTCGTCGACGCTTTTGCAACATATTCCTGAGGCTACCCGGCGTTCGCCTGTAGGAGTATAAGGATATCTGGACAGCGTTGCAAGAATCCCGAAATCGCTTTCCCTCCGTTTCACGGGCTTGATAGAGCGTGTAGATGAGAGTATCATGGACCGCTATACACAACCCAACGACAATGGACGATCGACGGCCCTTCAATCGCCGGCCGCGAAAGGCCGTGCACACAACGGAGTTGCGAGTTGGAAGTTCGCATAATCGGCGCCCACAATCTTCAGAGTAGCTGCACCCGGCAGAGCTGCTACCTTATAGACGGGGTCCTGGCTGTAGACATGGGGAGCCTTGCCAGTGGGCTCAGCCCCGCCGAGCAGCGCGAGATAATGGCGGTGCTGCTTACCCATCGGCATTTCGACCACACCAGGGACATTCCCACGCTGGCGCTGATGACGCTGGATGATCCCAAACAGATTGACGTTTACTCGCTGCCGGAAACCCTGGAGTCTGTGCGCACTCACCTCATCGACGGGGATGTCTACCCCGACTTTACCAAGAAGCTGACGGACGCTCCGCCCAAGTACCGGTTTCAACCAATCGAAGCCGGCGTACGTTTCAAAGTCCTGGACTATGAAGTCCTACCCGTACCCGTGCCCCACCCAGTCCCCTCGGTGGGTTTTATTATCAGGTCCAACTCAGGGGGTACCGTGGCTTACACCGGCGACACGGGCGGCGACCTACTTCCCTTCTTCAAGGGCGAGATAACTCCTGAGGTCGTGTTCGTGGATGTAACTTTCCCCAGTCGCCTGGAGTTCTTGGCCAAGCTGACAGGTCACTTGACGCCTGGTCTACTACGAGAGCAGTTGTTGGAGGCCATGGAAGCCAACCTGAAGATCCCCAGATTGGTCGCCGTGCACATGAACGTGCCCAACCGAGAAGAAGTGATTCCAGAGGTGCATGCTCTGGCCGACGAGTTGGGTATTGACCTCAGCCTGGGAAAAGAGGACATGTCGGTGGTCGTTTGACGCCCGTAATAGGGCAATCCCTTCGATGGCATCGCGGATGATCAAATACCACCTTTGTAGGCTGAAGGGCACCCAGTATTCCTGAGATCCGGACTGCTGGACAGCTGACCCGGCGCCGGTCCGAGTTGGTCGGGTGCATGTCGGAAGGTGCTGGAGGTATCCCATGACCGTCGAGCAAGAGAATCTGGTCAAGCAGCTGGGTGACGCGAATCTGATCGTCCAGGGCCAGTCCTCCCAGATCCGGCAGCTACAAAGCGTCAACGAGGAACTTCAGGAACAGTCAAGGCGGGATGCCGAAGAGCTTAACCGTCGTTTAGCTGAAAGCACCGCCTTGAGCCAGGTCGCCGCCGCCATCAGCTCGGTGATGGAGGTGCAACCTCTGCTTCAGATGATCATGGAGAAGAGTAAAGATGTGATGGACGCGGAGGCCAGCTCCCTTATGCTGCTGGACGAAGAGACCCAGGAGCTGTACTTTAACGTGGCCACGGGAGAAAAAGGTGCGGCGATTAAAGAGATTAGGCTTCCTTTGGGTCGAGGTATCGCAGGCTGGGTAGCTGAGAACAGAGAGCCGCTTCTGGTGCCCGACGCCTACCAAGACTCCCGCTTCAACCCCGACGCGGACAAGAAGAGCGGGTTCCGCACGAGGTCTATGGTGTGTGTCCCACTTATGATACAGGACCGTATCCTCGGCGTGGTCCAGGTGATTAACCCCAGGTATAAGCCTGGATTTCCCAGATAGACCCAAGTGGTGATTGGCGTTCCTGTGATTACTATGAATATTCTGATTACTAAACGGATATAATGGGAGTCTATACATTATAATACACCCATGAATATAGGTTCTGGCTTCTGATTACGTAATCGTGTTGGAGGCACCTTATGGGTGACGACGAAAAGACCCCTCTCAAGCTCGACTTTGACTCCAAAGTTCGCGTGGAGTTTCGCGGTGCTACCATCACCTCAGACGCAGGACTGCTGGCGTGCAGAGAGCTTGATGACGCCCTAAGCCTGACCGACTCTGCCGACGAATTCCTCAAAGAGAGTCGAACGGGCAAAAACATCCTGCATCAGCTAATCCCACTGCTGAGACAGTCAGTCTACAGCCGCCTCGCTGGATACGACGACACCAATGATGCCGACCGCCTTTCCCAAGACCCAGCCCTGAGAGTAGTGGTAGGCTGGAAAGGCCCTGACAGGAACGCGGCCAGCACCAGCGAGATGGGTAGGTTCGAGACGGAGTTGCTGACACAAAAGGAAAACCTCAAGGGCATTGAGCGGCTGAATGTCGAATGGATAAAACGTGCATTAGCCAAGACCGTACACAGGCGTATCATCCTGGACATCGACAGTTCGGAGAGTCCGGTGCATGGCGAGCAGGAGGAAGCAGCCTACAACGGCCACTTTGGATGCATGTGCTATCACCCCTTGTTCTGCTTCAACCAGTTTGGAGATTGCGAAGGGGCGGTTCTCAGACCAGGCAACGTCCACAGCGCCGATGGCTGGAAGGAGTTCATCAATCCCATCGTCGAGCGCTACCTGAAGCTGGCGGTGAGGCTGCTGTTTCGAGCAGACGCTGCTTTTGCCAAGCCTGAGATTTACGAGTACCTGGAGACAAGGCATATCGGCTACGCCATAAGGCTTCCGGCGAACGAAGTGCTTCAGAAGGAAATAGCTCACCTGTTGGTACGGCCTACCGAGTGGCCCTCTCAAAAGCCCATCGTCTCGTATCACGACTTCGTTTATCAGGCCCAGAGTTGGAATGTTCCTCGAAGAGTAGTGGCCAAGGTGGAGTGGCATCAGGGAGAACTGTTCCCAAGAGTAGGCTTCATCGTAACCAACCTGAGCTATCCAACGAAGGGACTAGTCAGCTTCTACAATGGCAGAGGCACAGCAGAGCAGTGGATTAAAGAGGGGAAATACGCCCTCAATTGGACTCGGCTCTCGTGCCATAAGTTCGTGGCTAATCAGGTGAGGCTGTGGCTATTCATCCTGGCATACAATCTGGGCAACTTCTTCAGAAGGCTGGCTCTGCCAGAAGCGATAAAGAGCTGGTCCCTGACAAGTATTCAGACGAGACTCATCAAGATAGGCGGGCGACTGGTGCGTCATGCGAGGAGGCTTGTGTTCCAGCTTGCCGAGGTGATGGTGACCAGGGAGATGTTCGATGAAATGCTGGAGCGGATAGGGAGACTTCGTTTCAATCCTGGATAGGAGCATGTGTCTGTTAGGGAATCGTGATCATATCGAGGCTGCCCTGAGCAAGGTGCGCGACTTGCAGCGTGAGGTTCGGTCTGAATAATCCGTTTAGAGCCTTTCCCAGTGGTTTGGAGACCCTGTTTCTCTAGATGAAGTGATATTAGCGCGGTTGGTGGCAGTTGACAACTTCAGCAGGCGATCTTATAGTCTGGACTGTCTCAGGATGGTGTGTTTATGAAAGCACTGGATTCCATCTGGGAAATATCGGATAAGGAGAGCTTCGAGGAGGGCGAGCTCCGGACTTTCACGTCCTTCGCCGACAACGCCGCCATCGCCGTCGAAAACGCTCGGCTTTATGAGGAGATCAAGCAACGGGCGGAAGAGCTCCACCAGGCCCTGGAGCGGGAGAGATGGCTGACTCTTCAGAGGGACAAACTGGGGAAGTACGTGCCCAAGTCGGTGGTGGCAGAGATCGAGCGCGATCGAGAGCAGGCTTTGGCATCCTCTACACGCACAATCCACTGTACCATCCTGTTCTCCGACATCAAGGGCTTCACGGCATTTACCGAGGCCAACCCCGCTCCCGTGATGGTGAAAGCACTCAATAAATACCACTCGGCGATGAATGCGGTTATAGATGAATCCAACGGCGTATTGGACAAGTTCATGGGAGACGGGATCATGGTTGTGTTCCTCTCGGAAGGCGAGGACGACAACCACGCCCTGAGGGCGGTGCAATGCGGCATAGCCATGCAGCACGCGGTGGCCGAAATGGATCTGGAATGGATGGAAGAGGGCCTGGGCCATCTGAGCATACGCGTAGGGGTCAATTCAGGCGAGGTCGTCTCAGGCAGCATCGGCGCAGATACCCGGATGGACTACACCGTCGTAGGCGATACGGTGAACGTCGCCTCGAGGCTTGAGAGCAACGGAAAGCCGGGTGGGGTGCTGATCAGTGACACCGCCTACGCTCCTATAAAGGGCGAAATCGAAGCACAAGAGCTTGACCCGATCCACGTCAAGAACCGGACAGAGCCTGTGAAGGTTTACTTGATTGATGTCCTACAGCTGGCGCCAGTGTAAGGACGGCTTCTCCTACCGGCGTCAGCGTCCAGCCAGAATTCAATATCACCGGCCCGATACCCGCGCATACCCCATCAATGGGAATCCACCAAACCCTGATGAACTTGCCCGGCCAGTGCCCCTTCCTCCCCCGGTGCCACAAGGCCGTCGACAGGTGCAGGCTCGAACCCAGTCCACCGCTGGAGGAAGTCGCAGTAGGACATCGGGTGTCCTACTATAATATGGTGGACTACGATTGGTTTGGTGACGACCCGCCAGCGCCGCCTCGAGGCCGCCGTCCTGAAGCTTATTTTCGGTACCCCGAGGGACGTGCACTAGCGGTCGGGGTTGGAGGCTGACCAGCCAGTATTTCCAGGGCAACATCCTGGTCCATGCGCCCCTGCTTCACCGTCAGATCTGCCTCCATCAGCCTGCCATAAAGGCTTTCGAGAGTATGCCACGAATGCTTTCGGGCCTGCTCCATAGTCTTATTGAGAACGAACTCTCGTGTGAGCCCCAGGCGCTGTCCTATTTCCCTGACCTTGTGTCCCCTATCGATCAGGTCCCTGGCGATGGTCACCAGCCGGAGCTGCCTGGCCGTCATGGCGATTATGTAGTGGAGCTCCGCGCCGTCCTCCCGGAGCCGGTGCACGAGCCGGAGAGCTACTGCAGTTCTGCCTTCTAGAAGCGCGTCAACGGCGGCGAAGATATTCGCCTCTCTGGCGCCGGACACCAGCGACCTAACGTCCCCCTCCTCTATCTCCCTGTCCCGGGCATATAGGGCCAGCTTTTCCAGCTCGCTGTCCATGGTCCACAGACTACCCCCGACAAGCTGAGTGAGTAGGGCTATTGCTCCCGGGGTTATGCGCGCGCTTTTCTCACCTACGCGGTTCCGGATCCAGCGGCCGAGGCCTTCTCCGGAGGGGGTTGGGAACTCTCGCACCTGGAGTGCCGGTCGAAGCATCCTGAATAGGGGGTTTCCACTGCTCACCTCCCCCTCCTGAAATACCAGCTCTGTTGTGAGGGCCATCTCCTCTCCAATGTACTTGGGCAGCTCCTTCCAAAGGGACGGCGCTCCCCGCGCTTGCCCAGCGGAACCGGCTCGGCCCGCCGAAGCGGGTGACCTCCTTCGGCGCGGCCGGGACTCAAAAAGGCCGAGCAGCCCATCCACAACTACCAGCCGACGATCGGCTAAGAAGGGCATCGCACTGCATACAGCCCTTAGCTGCCCAAGGTCGACCTGAGCCCCGCTAATCCGGTGGCTATTAGCATCGAGCAGATCTGGCGGCCCTACCTTTTCCCTAAATTCCCCAAGGGCCTCAGACACCAAGAAGTTGTCGCCGTAAAGTAGATGAGCGGGCATTGCCGGCTCTCCGCCGCCTGTGGATGAATGCTTCAAAGATACCATGGCGGAGGTTATAATAGTAACTGACACAAGGCGAACTGGGCGATGATATGTGGTTGCGTCTCATACAGTTTTTCCTCCTGATACTTGGTCCCCGGCTCATTCCTTCTCTGGTCAGAAGAGTGTATCTCGTTTGGAAGCTGATGTTCGACCGACGGGTTCCCCTGTTGTTGAAGCTTCTATTGCCGGCCTCGCTACTCATTATCCCCTTTGCGAGAGTGCCTCTCTTGGCTGTAACCGGCTTCGTATTGCTTCTCTCGCTGGCCGCCTTTCTCCTGGTGAATCTGGCCCCACAAGACGTGGTAGAGGGTTACGCCCCTTGGCGGGCTAGGAGAAGAGGGCCCCACCCCGGTGAGAAGGATTCCGGGAGGGTCGTGGAGGGCAACTACAGCCTGGTAGACGAAGAGGACCCCAACAAGTAGAGGTGGCCTGCCTGGTCCAGGTATGGAAATAGGCATCATAGGACTTCCCCAAAGCGGAAAGACGACCCTTCTGAGCGCACTGACGCGTGGCAGATCCGAGGCAGGGGTCCACGGCAGCGGCAGGCAAGAGGTCCAAGCGGGGGTCGGTAGAATACGCGACCGCCGGCTTGACACCCTTACGGAGATATTCAACCCAGACAAGGTCGTCCCAGTAGAAATAACGTATTGGGACGTGCCGGGCTCCGGACTCGCCGACGGCGAGGATGGCATCGGGGGCCAATTTTTGAACCTGTTACAGTCGGCCGACGCCCTCCTCCAGGTGGCGCGGGCCTTCGAGGACCCTTCGGTCGCCCACATCAACGGAAGCGTAGATCCGTACAGGGACACCGCCAAGATAGAGGCGGCCCTCACCTCCTCGGACCTGGGTATCCTGGCGCGACGGGTACAGCGCATCGAAGCCAATCTGACGGGTGCCAAGGGCCGGGAGCGTGACCTGCTATCAAGGGAGGAATCACTGCTCCAGCGCATACGAGAGGCGTTGGAGCAGGACGTGCCGGTCAGGGAGCAGCCGGTCACTATCGAGGAGAAGGACATCCTCTCCAACTATCAGCTTCTCACCGCCAAGCCATTGCTGACCGTTTTGAACATAGGCGAGGCAGCCCTGGACGGCGCGGCCCAGCTGGAAGAGACTCTAGAGCAACGATACAACCGGCCGGGCACGAAGGCTACGCCTCTATGTGGCAAGCTAGAGTTGGAGCTCTCCCAGTTATCGCCGAAGGACGAGTCGGAGTTCAGAGAGTCCATGGGTGTCCGGGAGTCGGGCCTCGATAGGGTAGTGACGCTGTCCTTCGAGCTCCTATCCCTGGTATCCTTTTTTACCTTCGTCTCCAAAGAGGTCCGTGCCTGGACAGTGCCCGCGACCACTCCGGCAGTGAAGGCAGCGGGAAAGATACACTCCGATATGGAGCGGGGCTTTATCCGCGCGGAGGTGGTCGGCTTCGACGACCTGGCCCGGTTTGGCTCGGTAGCCCAGTGCCGGAAGCAGGGCCTCCTCCGTCTGGAGGGCAAGACCTACCCGGTCCAAGACGGAGACGTGATCACTTTCCTCTTCAACGTGTAAGTAAGTAGGGCGAGCACAAATGATTAGAGTACCCACGGAACCGCAACGTCTGAAAGAAGGAGTATCTCTATATATCCACGTCCCCTTCTGTAAGACCAAGTGCCCGTATTGCGACTTCAACACCTATCAGGGGATCGACTCCCTCATAGGCCAGTACATGGAGGCTCTTCTTCTGGAGATCCAGCTTTGGGGAAGGACTATGGGCCATCCCAGGGTAGACACCATGTTCTTCGGGGGAGGGACCCCTTCCTACATTCCCCTGGAGTTCATCGGGCAGGTGGTGGCCACCACAGCCGATTCCTTCCAAGTCGCGCCCGGCGCCGAGACCACCGTGGAAGCCAATCCGGGGGATGTTGCCGCCGCCGGGATGACGAGGCTGCTGGAGATGGGTGTGAACCGCCTCAGCATCGGCGTCCAGAGCCTGGACGACGGCCTACTCGCGCTCCTGGGGCGACGCCACTCCGCCAAAGAGGCAATAGCCGCCTACAGGTTGGCCCAGCAGGCAGGTTTCCAGAGAGTGAACCTGGACCTGATGTACGGCCTCCCTCGCCAGACGCTGGAGCAGTGGGAGGACACCCTGAAGCGGACCCTCGATCTGGAGCCGCCCCACCTCTCCCTCTACGGCCTGACCCTGGAGCAGGGGACTCCCCTGGAGCGCTGGGTGCGGACCGGGACCCTGCCCGAGCCGGACTCAGACCTGGCGGCGGATATGTACACGTTGGCGCAGGAAACGTTGGAGGACGCCGGGTATCACCACTACGAGATCTCCAACTGGGCCCTTCAGACGGAAGAGTCTCTCCACAACATGGCCTACTGGCTGAACCGTCCGTACCTCGGCGTTGGGGCAGGCGCCCACTCTCACCTTCAAGGGCACAGGTTCTGGAATGTAGCGCCTCCTCGTCTCTACATCCAAAAGGTGCAAAGCTGGGCATCGGACGGCGCGGGCAGGCTGGAGACTCTGGACAAGGGTACCTTGGGACGGGCCGGCGCAGTCGCCGACGTAGAGGTCATCGACAAGGGGCTGGCCATGGCGGAGACCATGTTCCTGGGCCTACGGCTGCTGGACGGCCTGCGAACGGAGGAGTTCACGCGGAGGTTCGGCCGCGATCCCATGGAGATATACGGCCCTCAGATTCGCGAGCTTGTGGAGGAAGGTCTGTTGGAGCAGCTGGATGGGAAGCTCCGCCTGACCAAGAGGGGATGCCTCCTCTCCAACCAGGTCTTCATTCGGTTTCTGGAGTAACCAGGTCCAACACACTGTTGGGTAAAAGCTGGCGTTCGAGTGGGCTGAGGACTTGACGTTGACTATAATCAATCCCCACCCCGAGAAGAAGATCAACGGACGATTGATCAAGTGTGCGAGTTCTCACGTGGAACTATCAACAAGAAAGTCTTAGCTAGATGCCAATTCCCACCAACCTTGACCGACGCTCAAGGCACATTCACCAAGCCTGCTTCTTGGTAACTGATTCATCCTATTCCGTACATCGCTCGGGAGTATGAAGGCACCCTAAATTGCCTCCCCTTCCCCTTTGATGCTATTCTAAGAGCGAGCCCCATGAGGATGCGATTCGTATGTACGTCATAGGCACTGCGGGACACGTAGACCACGGCAAGTCCACCCTGGTGAAGGCCCTTACCAACATCGATCCCGACCGTCTGCCCGAGGAGAAGGAACGGGAGATGACCATAGACCTGGGCTTCGCCTGGCTCACCCTGCCCAGCGGCCGCGAGGTGAGCATCGTGGACGTTCCCGGCCACGAGCGGTTCATCAAGAACATGCTGGCCGGCGTGGGGGGCATGGACCTGGCGCTTTTGGTAGTAGCCGCCGACGAGAGCGTCATGCCTCAGACCAGGGAGCACCTCGCGATCCTCGACATCCTGCGGGTAAAGCGGGGCCTCGTGGTCGTGACCAAAGCCGACACGGTGGACGAGGAGCTGCTGGAGCTGGTGAAGGCGGAGGTTGAAGACGCCGTGATAGGCACTACCTTCGAGGGCGCGCCAATGGCGGCCGTGTCCGCCTATACCGGCCAGGGACTCGACGACCTCAAGGGCATGCTCGATACCATGCTGGACTCCACCCAGGTCCGAAAGGACGTGGGCCGGGCCCGGTTGCCCGTGGACAGGTGTTTCACGGTGGCGGGTTTTGGGACCGTGGTTACCGGCACTCTCATCGATGGCGCCTTCTCGGTCGGCCAGGAGGCCCGGCTTGTGGTTTCGGGAGAGAAGGGTCGCATCCGTAGCCTCCAAAGCCACAAGAAGAAGCTGAACCATGCCGACCCCGGGAGGAGGCTGGCGGTGAACCTGTCCGGAATATCCCGGAGCGATATTCAGCGGGGCGAGGTGATAACAGCAACGAATTGGCTTCGCCCCACCACCCGGCTGGACGCCAAGCTGAAGCTGCCCAAAGACGCTCCACGCCCGCTAAAACATAACGAGGGCATCACCTTCCACCTGTACACCGGCGAGGCCTCAGCCAGAGTACGGTTGCTGGACAAGGAGTACCTGAAACCGGGAGAAGAAGGTTGGGGGCAGATTCACCTCCGTTACCCGATGCCCGCCGTCAATGGTGACCTGTTCGTGATCCGCTCATCGGACACCACCCTGGGCGGAGGGAAAGTGGTGGATTCCTCCCCCCTCAGACGCCACCGCCGCTTTGTCCCGGCAGTAATCGCGCGCCTGGTGGCGACGGAGGAGGGTACCGGTGAGGACGCTCTCATCAGCGCCGTGGAGCACTGGGGTCCCTGTGACTTGGACACTCTATCACAGCGAGCTAACCTCTCCAGAGAGGACACCATCGAGGGGATCAGAGAGTTGGCCGGTCGGGACCAGGTAGTGCCCCTGGGAGACCTGGGCGCCCAGGCCGACGCCCTTGTGTACTCAGCACGCGCATGGCAGTCGCTGAGGGAAAAGTGCGCCACCGCCCTGGAAGCCTATCACCGGCAATATCCCCTACGCAAGGGCATTCCACGGGAAGAGCTGAGGAGCCGGCTGGGCCTATCTCCGCCGGCTACTCCCAGGGCATTGGAGCGTCTAGCTGGAGAGGGCGTCCTCAAGGAGGAAGGGGCCTGGGTAAGCCTGCCGGATAGCACGGTGACCCTGACGCCGGCCCAGCAGAGACAGGTAGAAGGCTACATCAAGACCCTGGAAGCTGAGCCCTATTCGCCCCCAACCGACCTCCCTCTCGACCCGGAGCTACTGAACCTGCTTGTAGAGGACGGCAGGGTGGTCAAGATCAATGAGACCGTGGTCTTCGCCGCTTCCGCCTACAAGGACATGGTTGAGAAGATAGTCACCCATACGAAAGAGCGTGGAAAAATCACTGTTGCCGAGGGGCGGGACCTGTTCGACACCAGCCGAAAGTACATCCTTCCGCTGCTGGAGTACTTGGACCAGCAGCGCATCACCCGCAGGACCGGCGACGAGCGGGTGTTGAGGTAGGCGATGAGCCTCGACTTGAGCGAAACGGTAGTCCAGATCGACGCCTTGGCCCAGCGCCTCACCGGGCTTTCGACCGACCACGCGAACCGCCTCCAGACGGCCCTCAGGGCCTTCGTCGAAGCCGACCCCCTGCAGGTGAAGGCCAAGGCTGACGGCGGCCAGGGGAGGCCATACCTGTTCGCTTCCCCCGTGGACGAATTCGCCGGAAGGCACGAGCCCCACGTAGCGCCCAGGGACTTCTGCGTGGCATCGGTGGACGGGTCCCACATAGACGTGGACCGGGATACTCCCGCCCGCTGTTACCTCATCAACGTCGGCGGCTGTGTCCTGACCTACGGCTCCCGTCCCGACGCCCACCTCTTCAGCCACCCCAGCCTCTACGCGGAGGACGGCGACCTGTACATTACCAGCTCAACTCCGGAGTCGGTGGGTTCTGTGTCCGTCGAGGGACCCTTGCTGGGCCTGAAAAGGGCCGTAGAGGAGGTCAAGGGGCTAGTGGACTCGGTACGTGACGTGCCCAGAGACCTCCCCGTCCTCGCTCTTGTAGACGGCACCCTTCTCCTCTGGGGGCTGGCAGGGCGCGCTTATCCGCCCTTCGTTAAAGAAGAGTTACTCGGCAAGGGCCTCATTCAGTCTCTTGACAGACTTCGGGAAATGGCTCAGGAGCAGACCATGGCGGTCGCCGCATACACAAGCCTGCCTCAGAGTCGCGAGGTCGTGAACGCCCTCCGGCTGTACCGCTGCCCCGTAGAGGCGGGAGAGTGCAGTAGGCTTTGCACCAGCCACCGCTCAGGCCGGGCGCCTTGCGACGCCCTGGACGGTCTGCTGGACCGGCAATTGTTCCAGGAGCACCTCGGACCTGGAGAGCGCTCCAGCCTTTACCGAAGCAACTCTTCGATCTCCAGGGAGTCCTACGGCCACCATCAGGTGCACTTCTACTACGTGAATACGGGAGATGAGATAGCGAGGGTAGAGGTACCCATGTGGGTAGCGGAGAGCGAGGGTCTGCTGGAGCTGAGCCACACACTCATATTGGACCAGTGCAGGCGTGGCGGAGGCTATCCGGCTGCGATAGCGGAAGCCCACGAGAAGGCGGTGGTAACCGGCCCCGATAGGGAAGCTTTCAAGCAAATGCTGGCCGATGCCCTATACCGAAACCACCTCCCGGTACATACCTCGGAGAAAGCCAGGTCCAAGCGGATGCGGTCGCTATGACTGGAAGAGCAGAGGCGCCCATGCCCAGACGCGTCGGCGAGGTAGTGGAGTCCGCCTCTGACCGGTTCTCGGCCCAGTGCTACCGGCTGTACGAGTCGCCACCTCTGGGGTCCTTCGTCAGAACGGAGGCCCCCATGCCGTCGGATGGCGGCCCAAGGTCCGAGGAGGGGCCCTCCGACATCTACGCCGTCGTGTGCCGTGTCAGTACCCAGTCCATCGATCCCGGAAGGCCGGTGATAGCCAGAGGGGAATTGGAGGAGAGTGAAGAGGACATCTACCACAGCAATCCTCAGCTTGCCCGCCTCCTTTGCACCCGCTTCGACGCGGTAATCGTCGGACACGGCCACGACAGCCGGTATAACCAGTACCTGCCTGCGGTGCCCCCGCGCATCCACGCCTTCGTCTACGGCTGCACTCCGGAGGAGGTGTCAAGGTTCAGCGCATCACTGGACTTCTTGACCACGCTGGCTAATGCCCCGGGGGGAGGCGCCGCCACCAACGACGAGGTTATCGCATCCTGCATCCGACGAGCCAGCACCCAGGTGGAGGACTCTCGAGGATTCAGGCTGCGTGCGGGAAAGGCCCTGGCCCAATTCATGGCTGGGGACCTGCCCCGGCTAACCTTGATCCTCAAAAAGATATCCTATCTCCATGACTGAAGGATCTGTAGGCGGGGCTGATCATCTCCATACCCAGGGCAGGTACCTGGGCACGGTGGCGGAAGGCTCCCTTGCTCGGGGGGTCGAGATACGCCTCGACCCATCCACGTCGGTTGAGGACATCAAAGTAGGCACCTTCGTCACGGTGCAGGGGGAGCGGTTGCGCTTCTTTGGAGTTGTCACCGAGGTTGCCCTAGGTGCGGCCGACCCCAGAATCAAGTTCACTCCCCCCGACGTGGAGGACCCCTTCATAGCCGAGGTCATCTCGGGGACCACCGCATTCGGGACCATCTCCATCCTCCCAGCCCTCACCATGCCGGTGGCACTCGGTGACTCGACCGCGCCTTCGCCGGCGAAAACTGTGCCATCCCATTTCTCAAGAGCCCACGTCGCCTCGGATAGAGACGTGGAATTAGTGTTCGGCAGCGAAGATAGCCGGCACTTCTGGATAGGCAACCCGCTGGACATGGAGACCAAGGTATGCCTCGACCTGAAGGCGCTGATTGAACGCTCGATGGGAGTATTCGGCAAGACGGGTACGGGGAAAACCTTCCTTACCCGGCTGCTCCTCATCGGGATCCTGCAGAGCGACCTAGCCTCCACACTCATCTTCGACATGCACGGCGAGTACGGCTGGATGGGCCGTGATAGCGAGCGTGGCCGGCAAGTGAAGGGCCTCAAACAGTTCTTCCCGTCCAAGGTGGCCGTGTTTACCGTGGACGAGGAAAGCGCGCGCCGCAGAGGGGTTTCCGCCGATGAGGTGGTGCGAATCGGGTACGACGACATTCAGCCCGAGGATGTGGAGGCACTTCAGGACAACCTGGGACTGTCCGATATAGCCACCCAGGCCACATATAACCTGCAGAGGCGGCTGGGTCCCCAGTGGCTCCAGGAGTTTCTCGCCCTGGGTGGACGTGAAGCGGTATTTGACATGGCTTCTGATTTGGGCGTGCCACCCCAGGCGCTGGCCGCGCTGCACAACCGCCTGGGTCGCCTCAACCGCTACAAGTTCCTCGAGTCGACAGCCAGCTACGACTCGGTGCAGCGAATACTGGAGCACCTCGACCGAGGCCTGCACGTGGTGCTGGAGTTCGGGCGCTACGGAAACGACCTGAACGCCTATATTCTGGTGGCCAACCTGCTGACCAGGCGTATCCACGAACGGTACGTGAGACGCAAAGAAGAGGCGGAAGGCGGGGCGGGCGTGGAGCCCAGGCCTCTGGTCATAACCCTGGAGGAGGCCCACAAGTTCCTGAGTCCGACGGTAGCCTCCCAGACCATCTTCGGCACCATAGCCAGAGAGATGCGCAAGTACAACGTAACCCTTATGGTTATCGACCAGCGCCCGGGCGCCATCGACTCGGAGGTCATGAGCCAGATAGGCACCAAGCTGACGTGCCAGATGGACAATGAGAAGGACATCGACGCCGTACTGGGCGGGGCGCCGGGCGGGCGGGAGCTGAGGGCGGTGTTGTCCCGGCTCGAGTCCACCCAGCAGGCGCTGATATTCGGACATGCGCTGCCCATGCCGGTGGTGGTCCACACCAGAGAGTACGGCTCCGCCTCCTCTTACAGCCAGCTAAATAGGGACTCGTCGGTGAAAAGTGACGGGTCTCCGCCGGAGCCGCGACCCATCGACGAGGAGATCAAGGACTTGTTTTGATCCGTTTTCCTCCAGCACGTCGGAGCTCGGGAATATCATGGATGAAACGGGAGGGTGCAGAGGGGCGAAGCCCCTTCGCCGGTCCGCCTCAGGCGGATGACGGAGTCCTTCAGATACGGATTCTTCCCCTTCATGGCCGGGCATGTCCTGAGTTTAGCGAAGGGAAGGGCCAGGGGAACGGTCGAGAGGTCTTTTCAGGACCCTGCCGGGAGTTAAGCAGACAGACCGACTATGGAGGGAACAATGTCTCAAGAGGGTTCAATGACAAACGCCTGGAACGGTCGCCCGGTCTATACTCGCGTTACCATCATAGGTCTCGTCTTGATGGCCCTGCCCGCTATCATGATAGCCATCGTGCAGTCGGCACAAGGCAACGCCGCCGGATCGCTGATTTTCGCGTTCATAATCTTTGTAATACCGCTGGCCGCGGCGGTCCTGATCTGGCGTTACGGTCGATGGGCTTTGATCGTAGCCATGGTCGTTGGGGTGCTGGACTTGCTGAATGTGATACCCTACCTTGAGTACGGCGTGGGGCGCCCGAACAGCTTCTTCGATTTCGTACCTTCGTTACTGATTCTGGTCGGATCGCTCATTACCCTGCTGTGGGGAGCTAACGCGTATATCCAGGCCGGCAGGGAGGAACCCCGGACCGCTATCACCGGGGTTGAGCTCAGCGCCTCGTTAGGCATCGCCATCGCCCTGGTAGTGCTGGTAGTCATGTCTGTAATCGTTACGGCCACCCAACGCTCCACCGTAAGCGCCGAAGACCGGGCGCGGTCACTATCCATCGCACTGAAGAACTTCCAATTTAGACCAGATCGGATCACCATACCCGCCGGAGTCTCCATTCAAACGGTCATCGAGAACCACGACATCCTGGCACATACCTTCACCATCAAGGACCTGGACATCGATCACACCCTCGGGCCCGACAGCCAGATATTGATCAAGTTGGGTGCCCCGGAGCCCGGTGAGTACAAGCTAACCTGCGAAGTGCCCGGGCACGAGAGAATGGAAGCCGTGCTAGTCGTAAAATAGGCTGGCCGGACCTGGAGGAGGCACCTTTGGCCATGGATGTCCTCAAGTACATGGAAGACCAGGGACACGAGCAGCTCATGGTATGCGTGGAGCCCGCGGCGGGACTTCGCGCCTTCATAGCCATCCACGACACGACCCTGGGTCCGGCGGTCGGCGGTGTTCGAATATGGCCCCACCAGACAGAGGAGGACGCCGTTCTCGACGTCCTGCGCCTTTCGAGGGCCATGACCTACAAATCGGCGGCAGCGGACCTTCCTCTGGGCGGCGGCAAGTCCGTTATCATTGCGGACCCGGAGAAGGACAAGACCGAGGCGATGCTGCGCGCCTTCGGGAGATATGTGGACACTCTGGGCGGCCGGTACATTGTCACCACCGACGTGGGCTCCACTTCACGGGACCTGGAATACATCTCAATGGAGACCGAATACGTTACCGGCCTTCCCCTTTCACTCGGCGGCAGCGGCGATACCTCGGTGCTTACGGGTGTGGGGATCTACCAGGGCATGAAGGCCTGCGCAAAAGCCCTGTGGGGCTCCGTCTCCCTGTCGGGTAGGACAGTGGCCATGCAAGGATTCGGCAAGGTAGCCAGATACACAGCCGAACACCTCCTCGCCCAGGGCGCCAGGCTGGTGGCCACCGACATAAACGACGCCGCTGTAGCGAAGGCACGTGAGATGGGCGCGACCATTGTAGGGCCAGACGAGATATACGACGTGGAATGCGACATATTCGCGCCCTGCGCCCTCGGAGGGGTGCTGAACAGCCGGACGATTCCCCGCCTCAGATGCGCGGTCGTAGCGGGAGGGGCCAATAACCAGCTTGCCGCTGAGGAAGACGGCGCGGAGCTACAGCGGCGGGGGATACTCTACGCACCCGACTACATCATAAACGCCGGGGGAGTCATCAACGTCGCCTGCGAGATCGACGCCGCCTATAGCCTGGAACGCGCACGACAGATGACCGAACGCATCTACGAGACCATGGAGCGGGTCTTACACATCTCGTCCCGCGACGAGATTCCGACAGCCCAGGCAGCCGACCGGCTGGCGGAGGACCGGATAAACTCCGTAAAGAGCGTCCGGGGGATTTACCGCGGGGGACGGTGAACCCTCCACGGCCATCAGCTTCCCTGGCAGCTAATACCGCTCATGGCTAGACCGGCGCAGACGTGGCTAGAATGTCAGACGTATTCTGGGCGGCTTTTGGCGGAGGTATGGCCGGGCGGTGCAGCGGCCGTCTTGGCTGGGCTCCTGTTGGCTGGCTCCGTTACTTCCGTTCGAAACCCCATCTAAATGTGAAAGGGACGTCCGGCTACCAGGTAACGCCAGGCGTTTCGAAAGACCTTGTCAAAGCGTCTGGGCTACCGTCCGATGATGAGCCCCAGCTCTTTCTAACTGCCAGCAACCCTCACCAACACCCGGTAACGGTCACGAGCTTCGGCTTGCGGTTGAAGGGGAAGAACGCTCCTGGATTGCTCGTTCGCGCAGTCAACGGATGACGCAAGCCACGTGGATAGCTAGACGGCCATCGTCGGTGCGTCGAAAGTGGGCTCCTTCTTGCGGTGGGTAGAGTCGCAGAAGGGTTTGTTGTCCGACCTGCCGCAGCGGCACAGAAAAACGTAGCGCTCCTCTGGCACTTTGAACTCGTTCCCGTCCTGGTCGATGAGAGTCACAGGACCCTCCAGCCGGTAGGGCCCGTTGCGCCGGACCATTATGGTGACATCATCCACTGAGGCACCTCCTGTTTTCCAAGACCTGCGATCCTCCAGATGTGCTCGCCTTCCCTCTAACTCCCTCCCGCCGGGGGAGGGAGCACCTCCTCAGCCATACCCCAGACGCTCCAGGTCTTCCTCGTCCAGCCCGAGATAGTGTCCCACCTCGTGCAGAACAGTGGTGCGGACCTCCCGCAACACATCTTCTCGGGTAGCACACGCGGTCTCGATGGGGCGCTGGAACAGCGTTATCCTGTCAGGCAGGGGGGGCAGTCCGCCCTCCCTCTCCGGCAGTGGCACACCTGAATAGACGCCAAAGAGATCGTAGGGGCCCTCCGGTCCGGCGACCTCCGGGTCATCCTCACCGGGCCAGTCCTCCACCAGGATGGCCACGTTCTCAAGGGCGTAGTCGATCTGCGTCGGCAACTCCTCGAGTGCCAGCCGCACCAATCTAAGAAACTCCCGGCGCGTAAACCGCATCAGCTCAGCCCTTAGGAGGCCACTCTCGACCGGATTGCTTTGAGTATATCCAGGTTCTCCTTGTCGGGTCCCTTCTTCTCGGCGCCCGGCACCTCCAGGAGGAAAGGCAGGTCCATGAAAGCGGCATTCGACATCAGGTTCTCGAAAGTCTGGAGGCCCAGGTAACCCTGCCCGATATTCTCGTGGCGGTCCACCCCTGCGCCAAGGGGGTATTTGGAGTCGTTGGCATGGACGGCCACGAGGTTATCGAGACCTATCGTTTCGTCAAACTCGGCCAACGTTGCCTCCAGCCCGGGGCCGGTGGCTATATCGTACCCCGCGGCGAAGCTGTGCTGTGTATCCAGGCAGACCTTCACCCTTCCCCGGTGGGACTCGGAAACTCCCTTGATGATTCCTCCCAGCTCACCGAGCTTCGCGCCGATATGTTGGCCCATGCCCGCCGTGTTCTCAAGGGTCAGCCATGGCCCAGTGGGTGAGTTTTCCAAGACCCGGTCGATGCTGGAGATCGTCTGCCGTAGAATGCCCTCGTATCCAGCCCCCTTGTGGCTGCCGGGATGGAGTATCACCCCCTGGGCGCCCACCTCCGAGGCCAGCCGCATGTAGTTGATCAGGGACTGGATTCCCTTTTCCAGATTGGTGGGATCGGCTGTGCCCAGATTTATGAGATAGATGGCGTGGAAGAAAACGGAGTCTATTCCCGCTTCGCCGGCCTTCGCCCGGAAAGAGCTGACCTGCGTCTCTGGAATCGGCTTGAAGGCCCAGCTTTGCGGAGACGACCCAAAGATCTGGATCGCCTCGCACCCGATCTCGACGGCCCGGTCGATGGCCTTGTCCAGGCCGCCTGCGGTGGATACGTGGGCGCCCAGTTTCATTCAGGACCCCCTCCAGTGGAGATTTCTGGAGTTTGGCACAAAAGACTGCAATCCGTGGGGGCCCGTCTCAAGTTAATGGACTCCCGAGCAGGCTAGGCGGGGGCGCGTCTTAGGAAGGGCAGGAACTTGCCAAGGAAGGGCCGTATCTCGCCACGCTCCCACATCACCAGAAACTGGCTGGCGATGCAGATGGAGCTGTAGGTCCCCACGATCACTCCGATCGTTAGCACCAGCAGGAAGCCTCGTATAGTAGGTCCGCCGAAGAGGAGCAGCGCCATGAGGACGAATAGAGTGGTCGCGCTCGTGTTGACGGACCGTCCTATCGTCTCCAGAATGCTGGCATTTACGACTCCCAGTAGGGGCCTGTCTATGTTTCTGGCCACGTTCTCCCTGATCCGGTCGAAAACGACAATCGTGTCGTTCACGCTGTAGCCGAGCACAGTCAGCAACCCGACGATGAACATGGAGTTGACTTCCATATTGATCACCTTCCCCAAGATGGAAAAGATCCCGATGATCAACAGCATATCGTGAACCAGGGCTAGTATTGCCGCGACGCCGTACCGGAAGGGATTGGGGACCCTGCGAAACGCCCAAGTCACGTAAACCAGTATTCCGACGGCGGCCAGCAGTACGACGATCACGGCATTTCGGACGGTCTCCCGGGCGAGGATCGACGATACACTGTCGATCCTCGTGGACTCAATGGCGGAGACGTTTTCCGTGAGCGCTTCCTCTATCAAGGACTGATCCGAGCGCTGTATTACCATCCCCCCGCTGTCCAGCACCGCCTCCTCCAGCAGATTGGTCCGTATGAACGCGGACCGCGTGCCGGTTTTCTGTATTAGGGCTTCAGGATGGTCAAGGCGGTTCAGCTCAGTCCTGATCTGCTCCTCCGAAACCGGATCAACGAAAGTGATGTCCAGGACCGTGCCGCTGGTGAACTCGATGCCGGGTCTCAGGGCCGGCGGGATTATAAGAGATATCACTCCGGGGAGAATAATCAATGCGGAGATCAGAAAAAACCAGCCCCTTTTTCCGACTATGTCCAACTCTATTTACCTCCCCCCGCTACTGCAACGGGCTGCCTCCGCGGCTCAGGGGTGAAGAGGGCCATATTCCTCCCGGCCGGTGTCAAGGCGACAATCTGAAGCAAGTTGCGGCTAATCATAATCGCCGTGAACATGCTCACGGATACGCCAATCAACAGGGTTAGAGCGAAACCCGTGACGACGGGAGTTCCTCCGCCCAGCCTGGAGCCGAATAAGAAAAGGATCCCGCACGTAAGGATGGTAGAGAAGTTGCTGTCCCGGATGGCGACCCAGGCACGGCGGAACCCAACTTCCATCGCAGACGTCAACGAACGTCCCGTCCTCATCTCCTCCTTCATGCGCTCGAATATCAGAATGTTGGCATCCACAGCGAAACCGATAGACAGAACCAATCCGGCTATACCGGATAGGGTAAGGGTATTGCCAGGGAGCAACTTGAGAATAGCCAGCACTATTGTCGCGTATATTAGTAGGGAAACGGCGGCGACCACTCCCGCCATGCGGTAATACACAATCATGAATCCCAGTACCAAACTTAGTCCCACGAGCCCAGCAATCAGACTCTTGCGTAGAGAGTCAGAGCCCAGCAGGGCGTCCACGGTACTTTCTCGAATGAGCTTCAGCGGAACGGGCAAGCGTCCGGAGTCGAGCTGTATGGCCAGGTCTTTGGCCGATTCCCTTGTGAATCCCCCAGTTATAACGCCGCGGCCGTCACGGATCGGACTGGTCACCGATGGCGCAGAGATTAGGTCGTCGTCAAGGAACATGGCGATTCTGCCGATGGGGCCCATGTCGAACAGGCGCTCGGTCAGGTCGCGGAAGATGCCGGCGCCCCGGCTATTGAACTCCACGTGTACCCAGGGCGCGCCGGAAATGGGGTCTTGGCCAGGAAAGGCACGGTCAAGGAACTCCCCCGTCAACCCTATGTCCTTATCTATATAGTTCCCCTCGATTCCACAGGGGTCTGGTGCTCCTACCGCGCTAGCCGCTTCTAACGCCGCTAGGGTCAGAAGGCAGTTACGTTCCATGAACACTAGCTGCGCCGTCCCCCGGATTAGCGCCTTGGCTTCTTCTATGCCGCCCCTGGTACTGAAGGCGAATACCAAGGCTACTTTCTCTTCCAGGGCCTCACGAAGCATCTCCTGGTCTTCCGTGCTCATCGCTTCTTCGGTGCGGACCACAAACTGGTTTGGCGCTGATTGTCCTTGGACGGAGAAATCGGTGAGGCCCAGGCTCGCCACCACGGCGCTAATGGAATTTTCGTCTGGTGGAAGAGGAAAGGTGACGGTTAACGTCGCGTCGTCGCCGGTCACGGTTTCGAATTCTTCGAGCGGCCCAAGCCCTCCAACCAGCGCCTCGCGGATAGCTTGCTTTTCCTCCTCTGAAAGTGCCTCGACGGCGCCTATGTCGAAAGTATTGAGACTCGTTGCCACAACGGTGTCTCCGGTGCGGCCGAGGACCTCCAGGACGCGGGTTATGTCTGCCGGTCCGGGCGGGGACAGGAAGGTGACGGAGACACTGGAACCCCCTACGCCGGGCAACTGGACAACGAGACGGTCATCCCCCAGGGTCTGGATAATCGGCTCGGAAGTACCCAGGGCGTTCACTCGCCGTTGGATTGTGTCTTCCACCCCTTTCATTTTGTCCTCGGTGATCGCCTCGCCGGGGTTGAAGACCTCCACCGGCGCCAGACCCTCGAGGGCAAGCTCAAGCTCAAGCTGCGCCTCCGCTTTTAAAGCGAGGCCAAGGATCTCGTATCTCTGAGAAAGGATCGCCGCAGTGTAGCCTAGCTCGTCCAGCAGCTCCCGGACGTCAGTTCTATCCTGGCTCACCAGGAATGTGACCTCGGCCCCTTCGTCGCCGGTGGCGAAGGATTGGACGAGACTTAATCTGTCTTCGAGCGAGGACCTGAGATCAAGCTGCGCCACCTCTTCAAACGACAAATTCTCTACCATGAACCGAGCCCGTCCCTGGTCCGTAACGATCGCATCCACATATCCCAACTCACTGAGTCTGTCGCGGAAACGCCCATCCTCCTGTGAGTCCTGGAAAGCTACGACAAGCCCGCTGCCGGCTGCGTCGAAGACATTTATCGGACCAAGGACCTCTTCCAAGTCTTCCCTGAGTTGCGCCTGAGCCACCTCCCCGAATGACAATCGGCGTATCGAGTAATCGCTGGCCGCGGGAGTTTGGATGTCCGCGTCCTTGTAACCCAACTCCTTCACCAGTCCTAGCAACTGCGACTCGTCGATGGAATCCTGAAAGGTCACTTCAACTGGTATGTTCGCCTGATAGACCAGGTGGCTGCCACCCTGAAGGTCCAGACCCAACGTCAGGCCAAGGGGACCAGAGCCCGTTCTGTCCAGGTCCGCCCCTAGGAAAGATATGTGGATCTCTTTGAAACTTAGCGTGGCTATAGAAAGGCCGATTATCACCGCGATAATGGCTAGTACCCTAAAGCCTCTCGTGCGCACTGGCCTCCCTTACCTTCCAGACCCAGCTGGACTAGAGCCTTCCTCGCCATGGATGGGAGGATGTGACGAAGCTTGGCCCGCGAGGCTCAGTCTTGCCCGGTTCAGAGCATCATCCTGGGATTGTACTTCCCCCGCGGCCTGGGCATCCCTTATTTCCTCCAATAATGCTCCGATATAAGGGCCGGGGCTAAGCCCGAACTCACGCATCAGGTCGTGGCCATCAATCAGCCTGGGAAACTTCTCGGGCGATTGAGTCTGTGTACCGACTTCCAACACATGAGATATGCTCTCGGCGTGGCGACTCCATGCACCCATATCCAGCTTGGGCCCCCTTGCTGCCAGGTGGTCGGCCAGGCTCATGTACAGAGTATCGACGGCGACATCGCCTACATCCCTGAAGTACCTGTAAATCGCCCTGGAGGTCGGCAACTCACTACCTTGGCTCATCTGAGTGGGCCTTAGGTGATTCTCCACAACTCCATATATCATGTCCCTGCCCCGGCTGCTGAAACGCAGGCGCCGAAGAATCCCACCGGACATGGACGCCCCAAGGGTGTGGTGGCCCAGGAACCGCGTCTTCCCATTGGCGTCAGTGGTTTTTGTCTGGGGTTTGGCTACGTCGTGAAGAAGGGCAGCTAGCTTTAGCATGGTGCGCCGGGTATGGCCGTCGCCAACCCGTTGGGAGAACCTCTCTTTTATCTCTTCGTTCCAGGGCACCAGATTCGATACCGGGTCCCCCTTGGGACCAGAGACCACGCGCTCCACTCCTTCCACAGCACGAATGGAGTGCTCGAATACATCCCAATAGTGCTCCTTCGGTTGCTCGACCCCCTTTGTGACATCAAACTCAGGGATTATACAGCGGAGGAGGCCGAGTTGGTCTAGCATTTCCAGGTGATCTTTGGCGCCATCTAGAGACAAGATGGAGAGAAGCTCATCTCTGACCCGCTCCCCGGCTATCGAATTGATCAGATGGCCCTGACCCTTGATCGCATCAGCAGTGGCTGGTTCGATGCGGAAGCCCAGAGAGGCCGCCAGTCTAACGGCCCTGAGGAGGCGGGCAGGGTCTTCCTCGAACACCGACGTCCGGATCGCCCGAATAGTCTTATCGGCGAGGTCGCTCTTGCCGCCGAAGGGGTCTATGACGAGCTCTCCCCAGCCGGGTTTTAGCCAGTCCTCCAGGTCGAGGGCCATAGCATCCACGGTGAAATCGCGCTCGCTGAGGTCTTCTTCGATGGAGCCCTCTATCGAGGAGACATCCACGACCCATGGTCCACGTTCACGGTTGGGCACGACGACCCTCGCGACGCTTCGACCCTCAGGCCTGGGAGGGGAAGCCTCACCGGGCTGGTTAAGGGGAACATAGGCTCCGCCGACGGCGTCGGCCAGCGATCTTGCCACTGAACCCGACTCTCCGTGCACGGCCACATCTACGTCGTGAGAGGACTCTCCCCTGAGAGCGTCCCGAATGTAACCGCCTACCAGGAAGGCCCGCACGGACCGGGCGCGGAGGAATTCTCTGAGCTCGCTTACTATGGCAATGATCTCAGGGGTTAGGCTTGCATGCGCCGCGGTGGATCCGTACGCCGGCGAAGGTGGGCAGACCACTAGCCTGTGTATCCGGCCTTTACCGTTACCGTCGCCGGTTCTGATTCGGGCTCTTCAGATTCTTCATCCGGGGGCTGTTCCTTCCACAATTTGTCTCTGGAAACCAGCTTGTCGATATAGAGGGTGCCGTCCAGGTGATCGATTTCATGCTCCAGGGCCTGGGCCAGCAGCCCCTCGGCGCTTACTCGCACCGTCTTCCCGTTCCGGTCGTGAGCTTTTGCGCGCACTTTCACTGAACGCTTCACCAGGCCGCGGTACCCGGGTATGCTCAGACATCCCTCCTCCACTTCTCGCTCGCCCTCTTGCCTGACAAGCTCAGGGTTGACGAACACCCGGGGCTCCTCGTCCTCAGGCAGCTGGATCACGATGACCCGCTGCAGGACACCCACCTGGTTAGCGGCCAAGCCGACCCCTTGAGCGATGTCCAATGTTTCTATCATGTCGTCTATCAGCCTCTGGGTAGACGAACCGAGAGTACTCACGCGCTTTGCCCGCTGCCTCAGTATCGGGTCAGGCACGAAGTGCATGGGAAGAGCCGACACTTTTACTACCTCCGGGGTACTGATAGATCGAGCACCGTAATCTATCGACAATTGATTATAGCTAACGTAGCTTGACGATGTAAAGGAGACGGGGGACTGGGTAGGATTTTCCGACAATTGATTATAGCTAACGTAGCTTGACGATGTAAAGGAGACGGGGGACTGGGTAGGATTTTCCACCTCATCCCGGCCTTTTGGCTGAGCTCACGCCGAATGTTTCTCGTACTGGGCTAGGATCAGGATGACGCATATTCGCCGCGGTGTTCATAGCAGAAACCGTATCCCATGCAGGAGCGAGAGAAGATTGACAAGCACCAAAGACCAGCAGTAAGCTCCGACCGCCTCATTCGCACCCTACTATCAGCAATGGGGTGGCCGGAATGGGAATCCCTGCTCAGGTGGCGCGAGAGACATTGCCAGTGGCACAACTAGGAACCTTGACAGACCACCTTCGCAGGGCAAATCCGCTCGTCGTCGATGCGCTGATCGCGATCGCCTTTGCGAGCCTAGCCGTTGTCGAGATGCAGGCCGCGGCAGAGAGCGAAGAGGGGGTTCGCGATAGCGATGGTCTCGGCGCGCTGCTGGTCCTGGCGCAGACGCTGCCCCTCGGGCTCCGACGCGTGGCTCCGCTCGGCTCGCTGGCTGTGATCACCGCTGCCATCGCATTGCAGGCGGCCCTGGGATACGACAATGTTCAGGCGGGCACCTTGGCCTCTCTTTTCGCTGTAGGTAGTGCTGCCTACCTAACGGACAACCGACGGGCGGTGGTTGCCGGGCTGATCATGGCAGTTGGGATCGGGGTTTTTTACGGGACAACCCGTATCCCTTTCAATCCCGCCGAGGTAATCGTGACCTCTGGCCTATGGTCAGCGGGATGGATAGCGGGGTCTACATTTCGCATCCGCCGGAGTCACACAGCCACCGTTGAGAGGCGCGCGGAGGTCTTGGAGCAAGACAGTGAGGCACGCGCCCGCGAAGCCGTCGCCGACGAGCGGGCGCGTATTGCACGGGAGCTTCATGACATCGTTGGGCATACTTTAAATCTCATCGTTGTTCAGGCGGGTGCTGCCCAGAAAGTGTTCAAGTCGAACCCCGACCGAGCGCTAGAATCGCTGGCCTCCATAGAATCCACTGGGAGGGATGCCCTCTTTGATACGGAACGAATGCTAGGGATCCTTACGCCAGCGGGGGAAAGCGTGATGCAGATCAGCCCTCAGCCAAGCCTGGGGCAGGTCGATGGGCTGGCCGAGCAGTTCACCGACGCGGGCCTGCCCGTGGAGGTGAACGTGGCGGGGGAGCCGCATAAGCTCCCGACGAGCCTCGACCTCTCCGCATACCGGATTGTGCAGGAGGCCCTCACCAACGCCCTAAAGCACGCCGGTCCCGCCCGGGCGCGAGTAGCTATATCCTACCTCGCCGGCAAGCTGGTGCTGGACATCGTTGATGATGGACAGGGTTCAGGCGATGACGGGCACGACGCAGGTGGCGGCCGGGGGCTGATCGGGATGAGGGAAAGGGTCTCCCTGTTTGGAGGCGAACTGGACGTGGGTCCTGCCGCAGAGGGCGGCTTCCGAGTGCATGCCAGTCTGCCACTCGAGGAGAGCCGCTAGCAGCCCGTCCGAGGATTATCTAACGGTGCTTGCGGGTCAGCGACAATGGATCGCGACAACTAATTTTGCCGGTTGCCCCGGCCGGACCCCAGATAGCTTTGCGAATAGCGCCGTGCTCACTACCTCGGCAAAAGTTCCTGATGCGTTGGGCTGGCCCATCGACCCGTGCTTTCCTGTGCAGATTGACCCCAAAGCGGAACAGTTTGAGCAGGTTGTGGCCTGCGCAGATCAGCGACCATTCGCCGTTCACCTTCTCCAGTCCCCGCAGCAGGAACTGCCGGAATCCCCGGCCCTGCTTGATCTGGCCGAATACCGGCTCCACAGTTTGCATCCGCAAAGCGTAGCGCTGCCGACCCCGCCTGGTCTGTAACTTCCGTCGCATCCGGTCCCTGGGAGACAGATGGCTGGGTATGCGACCTCGGGGCGCGGGTGGCACAACCCGGCCGTGGCGGGTCTGCTCCGGCGCGACGAACGGGTCCACGCCCAGAGCATAAAGCTCGTCGACTGCCTTCGCCGAGTAATAGCCAGCATCGGCGGATACTTCCCTGGGGACTGCACCGACGTTGTCGATGGTCTCCTCCATCATCGCCGCAGCCTGTTGCTTATCCGAAGTCTGGTTGGTGGCCCGCGCCGCCACGATCACCTGGTGAGCGCTGTCCACCACCGCCTGACAGTTGTACGCTTGCAGGAAGTCCTTTCCTCCAGGTGCGGGGATGATGCGCGACTCGGTATCGGTGAAGTTACGCTGGGCCTTGTCGTCGGGCACCCCCGGGTGCTTACGACCTTCGGCCTCGGCCTGTTCGGCAGCCGCCTGCGCCTCGGCTTCCAGCGCCGCCATGGCTTCCCGTATCTTCTCCAACCGACGCTCTCGAAAGGCCAACTCCTCCGGCAACTCATCTCCACGCTTGTCTTTGCCGTACCGCCGGTCTTCCTCATCATCCGCTGCCTGGGCCTGTCGCAACAACTCCGCTACCTCCGCCGCCAACTGCGCTGCCTTCTCCTTCATCCGTTGGTAACTCATCGCCTTATGCTTCGATGCGTTGGCCTTGACCTTCGTGCCGTCCAGCGCCACGTGCCCCAGCTTCACCAGCCCCGCCTGCTGGCACAACGCCAGTACCTGTACGAACAGGCCCGACAGCGCATCCAGATTATCCTTGCGAAAGTCGGAGATGGTCCGGAAGTCCGGTGTGTTGTTCGCCGCCAACACCCTGAAGGCGATGTCCTCGTGGAGACGCTGGGCGATGCGGCGTGAGGACGCCACCCCGACGCAGTAGCCGTAGAGCAACACCTTGACCATCATCCGTGGATGATACGGCGGCCCGCCACGCCGTTCCCGCTCGTAGCGAGCAGTGACCTCCGACATGTCCAACTGGTCCACCACGTCGGATATGAAGTAGGCCAGATGGTCGTCAGGCAGCCACTCCTGCAATGCCGCTGGCAACAACAACTGCTGGTCGGGTTCGTAGGGAAGGTAGGTCTTGCTCATCAACGACTCCCCTCTACTGCACTGGGCCCATCATACCCCCAAGCACTCGCCAACCGTGTTTCTCGGACGGGCTGCTAGTGGGCATTGGCATCCTCATCGCCGACGACGAGGAGCTCGTTCGTACCGAGTTCCGTATGATCCTCGAGGCTGAGGACGACTTCGAAGTGCTGGGCGAGGCATCGAGTGGGACCGAGGCGGTTGAGATGGCCCAGTCGCTACAGCCCGAAGTCATACTGATGGACATCCGGATGCCCAGTATGGACGGCCTGGAGGCAACGAGGCGGATCGTCGCGGACGAGAGTACGCCCAATAGCCGGGTCCTGATCCTCACCACCTTCGACGAGGACGAGTACGTCTATGAGGCTTTGCGCGCAGGCGCCAGCGGCTTCTTGCTCAAGCGGACCCCAGCGGTGACCCTCGTCGAAGGGATCAGGGTAATCGCAGACGGCGACGCGCTCCTGGCACCCTCTGTGACACGCCGGCTGATCGACCAGTTCGCCGGCTCCCCGGAGCCCGGTAAGCCTGAGGCGAAGGCCCTGCAGCTCCTGGGCCGTCGGGAACGAGAGGTGCTCACCCTCGTTGCCAAAGGCTTGTCTAATAGCGAATGTGCCGAACAGCTCTTCATGAGCGAGGGCACCGTCAAGACGCACGTGAAACGCATCTACACGAAGCTCGACCTCCGCGACCGCACGCAGGCGGTCATATTCGCCTACGAGGCAGGCATGGTCGAGCCCAAGAGCGCCTGAACATCTGGGATATACCCTGAGTCCTGGACTACATCGGGCTCAGAAATGGACCGTCTCCGCTGATTCGAAGAGCCACACCCACCGCGAACTCTGGCCCGCACACCCACGAGTAGCATCGCAGTCGTTACCTATGCCGTGTACCGTACTTCGCAGCAAGTCTTGTCCCTCCGGAGAAGCACTTCGCGGTAAACCCTGTCCCTCCAAAGTGGACGGCAATTTCCCCCCACAGGGAGACGCCAAGAATGATGCCGGGCAGTATTGTTGGTCCTATACCGATCTCAGAGGAGGCCAACAATGTTGGAAGGAATGAGGAGATACGCGACCAGGAATTCGGGAGGCGTCAAAGCTGAAGACGACGAGCGTGCCGGAGACGCGCCCGGCGTGTCGTTAACAGGCCACGTCGCAGGGTGGACCGCCCGTCACGCCTGGATCACCGTGGGGGCGTGGGTAGTCGTGTTGGTGGGCGCATTCCTGCTCGCCGGCAATCTGAACGTCACGGGTGAAAGTGGCGTCGAAACTACTGACTCCTGGCGAGCCAACGCCTTAATCGAGGAGGCAACCGGAGGGGAGGCTCTCGCCGAAGAGTTCGTACTGGTCGAGGCCAATGACGGTCCAACCGACGAAGACCTGTTCGCGTCCGTCGTTAGCTCGATCGTCACCGAAATGCGCGCGCTTCCGATCGTGGAAGAAGTGATCAGCTTCCAGGACGGGGTTGAGAGCTTGCGCACGCCTGATGGCCGCATGGCGCTGATCCATGTCACCACCACCCTCTCCCAAGACGATGACCTGGAAGAAGCCGATCCGGTGCTGGACGTGGTTGAGGAAGCGAACCAGAGTTCCGGCCTCCGCGTCACCACCATCGGAAATATGAGCATCGAGCGGCTCTTCGGAGAGATGGTCGACGAGACGTTCCAGAAAGGTGAGATGATCGGCATCATCGCGGCACTTTTTATTATGCTAGCTGTGTTCGGCGCCGTCGTCGCGGCCTTGATCCCCATATTGCTCGCCATCGTCGCTATTTTCACGGCAGTCGGAATCATCGCGATCATCAGCATGGCCAGGGAACTGAACGAGTTCACCGTCATTGTGACCACCATGGTCGGCCTCGCCGTCGGCATTGATTACACACTTTTGATTGTGCAGCGCTTCCGAGAGGAGCGTCACCACGGTCTTGAGCGCTACGACGCGATCGCCATGGCCGGCGACACTGCAAGCCGCACCGTGCTTTCTCGGGTGTCGCGGTTGCCATCGCGTTGGCCGGCATGCTGATCATGCCAGACATGCTGTTCAAGAGCTTCGGAATCGGCACCATTGTGGTTGTCGTTACGGCAGTGGCGGCGGCACTGACGCTCCTCCCGGCACTACTTGGCCTACTTGGAGATCGCGTCAACTGGTTGACCATACCGATCATCGGCAGGCGTCGCTCTCCTGGGAGTGGTGGCGGATTCTGGGGTGCGGTCACGGGCGTTGTGACGGCCCATCCGGCGATCAGCGTTGTCATCACGGCAGCTATCCTGATCGCACTGGCCGCGCCGGTGACGACTCTTGAGCTCGGCTCGGGCGGCATCAGTATGATGCCGGATGACACTGATGAACGACACGCGTTCGATGTCGTTATCGAGGAGTTCGCAGACGGCATCATCAAAGCCGACATCGTAGTGCTCGCTCCAGACGTCAGCGCTGACGCTGTGCAAGGTGCCATCGAGGACCTGACCGCTTCCCTCGCGTCCGATGACTTCTTTGGAACCGCGGAGTTGATGCTCAGCCCTAATGGCGATCTTATAAACATCAGAGTCTCGATCGCGGGTGACATCTCCAGCGACGAGTCGATCGCTGGCATCCGACGGCTGCGCGACGATTACATCCCGGCAGCATTCGCTGACGTGGACGCGGAGGTGCTTGTAGGGGGCGGGACCGCCGAAGTGATGGACTCGGTCGAATTCGTTAGGCGGTACGTGCCACTGATCATGGCGGCAGTGCTGGCGGCAAGCTTCCTACTGCTGCTGATTGCCTTCCGCTCGATCGTCGTGCCCCTGAAGGCAGTGGTGATGAACTTGCTGTCGGTCGGCGCCGCCTACGGGATGGTAGTGCTGGTCTTCCAGAAGGGCGTGGGGAGCAGTCTGTTCGGCTTCCAGGAGGTCCCGGTCGTCGAATCGTGGATTCCCCTGTTCCTCTTCGCTATCCTTTTTGGGCTCTCAATGGACTACCACGTCTTCCTGCTCAGCCGGATCAAGGAACGGTACGACCAGACCGGTGACAACTCCGGTTCCGTGATGTACGGCCTGCGCTCGACTGCTTCGATCATCACCGGTGCTGCCCTGATCATGGTTGCCGTCTTCGGAGGCTTCGCGCTCGGGCCGCTGTCGATGTTCCAGCAGATGGGCTTCGGTCTGGCTGTCGCGGTGATCCTCGACGCCACGATCGTTCGCATGGTGCTCGTCCCCGCGAGCATGGAGCTGCTGGGCGACAAGAACTGGTATTTCCCAAGCTGGCTGGAATGGCTGCCCAAGATCAGCATCGAGGGAGGTCATAGCGTCGAAGCGGCCAGGGGCAGCGCGGACGGGGATTAGCGCCACTTTGAACTGGCTGCTGCCAAACTGGTGACGACCGATGTTGGTGTACACAAACCTTGGGGGTATTGATACGAACCATAATAGGAGGGACTCTGAGATGAGCGCTGTAACTGGAGATGCCCGACAAGCCCTAGCTGACAGAGTTAAGAGGACTTTAGAAGTTGTAGCAAGGAAACAGACGTATCGCAACATTGTCTATCTCTTGGTACTGTTTCCCCTAGGAGTCGGAGGATTCACGGCCGCGGTCACCTCTATTTCGGTGACTTTCATGTTTCTAACAGCACCGATAGCGGCCCCGTTCTCCGACTATGACATGGGAATTTGGAATATCGATACCGTGGGAGAAGGTTTTATCCTTTTCCCATTGGGATTACTTCTCGGCCTGCTTTCCTTGCATATACTGAACCTGCTGGCCGTCGTGTGTGAGCGTGTCACTCGAGAAATACTCACGTTCACCGCTCAGCGCCCAAGCGCAGGGATTTGAAGCCGGCCACTAGTACTTAGTCAACAAGATTTCGATAGCATGTCATTCTGAGGGAGCGCAGCGACCGAAGAATCTGAGGAGGGGTTACCCACGGCCACCCCAGATTCTTCGCTTCGCTCAGAATGACATTCATATCAGATTTAAGTTGACTGGGTACTAGCCCCACTTCTCTCTACGACCCCTAATACCGACCCCGTCTGGGACCTTTGGTCGGTCCGGCACGTCACCCCGAACCTGTACCATGTCCTTGGGACGAGAGATAACAATGCAGTGGTAGGTCCGTGGCTTGCGGGAACTTACTGTCTCTCGTACTCAGCTAAGTCCAGGAGGCCATAAAATGAAGAAGATGGACTCAGGTCCCATTAGCGGCGTCGGTCCCAGAAAAGGACTGGTTATCTCGGTAACCGCCAGCATCATAGTGCTGGTTGCTCTCCTGGCCGCCTGCGCCGAATCCGCCACTCCAACCCCAACCCCCATACCAACTTCTACGGCCACCCCAACTGCAACGCCAGTGCCAACTCCTACGGCCACCCTAACCCCAACCCCCACCCCGACTCCCACGACCGCCCCTGCTCCTACGATTACTCCCACTCCAGATAAAGGAGAGGATACCTCAGGTAATCTTATGTGTGGGATTGGCCCTGTCGAACCACGGGGAGCGACAGGTGAAGATAGCGAAACCCAACTCCAGCCTCGTTGTCCAATGACACCCTCCGAAAATGCTCAACCCATCTTTGCTCTAGCCACCTGTTCGTTCGGAAAAGATGAAAAAGAATGTATCCCGATACCAGTTCAAACTGCTCTTTCTGGAATGCCAGGGCTCCATTTCAATTTGATCAATCCTAATTCCGGTATCCCGCCTGGATGCGCCGGAGAACTCTTCATATCAGTGCTCTCTACAAGCAATGGTGGAGCTGAGATTCGCTGGGAAGGACAAGAAAAAGACCCTCAAACATGCGATCAAACCGGACCTGATATCACGGGCTCTACAGAATTACCAGGCCCCTGTTGCCAGCGATTCGTAGATATTCACTATCCAGAACAAGACTTCACATTTCGAGTCTTGGTCCAGATGGACTGGCAAGACTGATTTTCAACTTAGACCTGACAACAATGGAGAGGGAGGAATTTACATCTGAGGGACATCCTCATCCGCTTGAGGCGGACCGGAAAAGGGGCTTCACCCATCTGCACGCCCGCTCTTCATCAGCCTTCCAGGGAGAAGGAGGTTCCCCTCCCATCTGGTGGCCGCGGCCGGCATACCGTCCCGGTGTTTCTCCGGGAAGATGGAGTTCTAGAGCACCGAGACGGGGTCCACGTCTAATGTCCAGCCCTGTGGTATGGCTATACCTTCCACGAACGAATGCAGGTTCCTGCCCCGCAGGATCAGGTGCCACCTAAACCTGCCACGGACCCGCTCCGGAAAGGCTGGAGCCGGACCTATCACCTGTACGTCGGTCAGTCCCAGCGAGTCGGCCTTGTGGCGCATCACGCGCCCCATCCTCTCCGTCTCTCGTTGGCACGCGGTGGGGTTGATGTGGACATAGACCATGTGGATGAGCTGGTTGAATGGGGGATTCCCATGTTCCTGGCGATAGCGAATCTCCCGGCCGTACAAGAGGGAATAATCTTGCCTGGCAGCAGCTTGAATGGCATAGTGGGTGGGCGTATAAGTCTGAACGATAACCCTGCCGGGGAACACGCCTCTGCCCGCCCTTCCGGCCACCTGGCAAAGTAGTTGGAAGGCCCTTTCGCCTGCTCGAAAGTCGGGCAAGTTCAGCCCAACGTCCGCCAGAACTGCTCCCACCAGGGTCACGCTGGGCACGTGCAGCCCCTTCGCCACCATTTGTGTCCCGATTAAGACCTGCGCCTCTCCTCGGAGGAACCGTCCCATTATCAATTCGTGGGCGCGAGGGTCCAGGGCTGTGTCACGGTCCCACCTGAGCGCTATGACGCCAGGCGATAACGTTCGGAGCTCGTCCAGGACTCGTTGGCTGCCCACGCCTAGATATCTGATCCTTGGGCTACGGCATTCGGGGCAGCCCCTTGGCACGTTAGATCGGCGGTTACAATGGTGACAAACGAGGCGAGAATCGGACGCGTGGTACGTCAGCGTCACGGCGCATCTACGGCAACGGACCGCATAGCCACAGTCTCGACACTGTACCAAGGTCGAGCTGCCGCGGCGGTTGAGGAATAGCACCGCCTGTTCCCCCTTCTGGATACATTCATCCAGGGCCTCTGCTAGTCTTCGGCTGAAGATGCTGCGGTTCCCCTCCTTCAGCTCCCGCCTCATGTCGCAGACCTCCACTCGGGCGAGCCCAGCTCCATCGACGCTGCCACCGCCGGCATGGCCGATCCGTCTCGGCAGCTCTAGCAGCGTGCTCCCGCCGTGCTTCGCCCCGTAGTAGGTTTCCACGTCGGGGGTGGCGCTGCCCATCACCAGGATGGCTCTGGAAAGCTCGCACAGCTTCAAGGCCACCGAGCGTGCGTGGTAGCGGGGCGAGGCCTCCTGCTGTTTGTAGGTCCACTCGTGCTCCTCATCCAGGACTACCAGACCCAGGTCAGCCAGCGGAGCGAATAGAGCGCTTCGAGGCCCAACGACCACGTCGAACTCCCCGTTCCGAATCTTCCACCATTGGTCGAATTGCTGGCCGGTGGTAAGGCGGCTATGTAGCACAGCCACTCTACCGGAGAATCTGGCGTTAAGGCGGTGCACCGTCTGTGGAGTCATGGATATTTCCGGAACCAGGTAGATGCCCCTTTTGCCCATTGCCACGCAGCGCTCCAGCCCCCGAAGGTATACCTCTGTTTTGCCACTACCCGTGACCCCATGAATGAGGAAGGGACCCCCAACTCGTCCGGGATGTTCCAGCGCCGAGGTAATCTCCGACACAGCCCGCTCCTGTGCGGGCGTTAGGACGATTTCCGCAGCGCTCCATTCCTGCTCCCCGCCCTGAAGCGGAGGCTCCCGGTCCGCCCGGACCCACTCCAGGGACACCAGTCCCCTCGACAGAAGTCCAGCCACGACTCCCGGCCCGTATTCTTTGTTTGCCAAGGATACCGGGATACGCCCCTCGGAGCAGGCAAGGGCTCGATACAATGCCAGCTGTCTCGAGGCCCTGCTCCCGATGAGGGCCGCTACAGCTACCTCCTGGTCCTCCTCGCCTGCCGCTGGTCGGACGAAGCAGTCGTAACGGTGGGACATCTTTGCCCCTGGCAACCTCCAGCGACGCTCTACCAGCCCTCTCCTCAACAGCTTGCGCAACTCCTGTTCAGCCCCGTCCCCCAGCCCCTTTAAAAATTCCCTCTCTCCCATCATTGGACGGCTCGAAACCAGCTCTAGGGCCCTTGTCTGCGGTGCATCGAGACTGGAAGGGGTTCCCCGGTTCCGGCGGGCGTCGCGCAGGTACGACCGGACCCGGGTTCTGAATCCTGAGGGCAGCATGAGGGTGGCCGCGTCGAATAGCGATGACATGTAGTAGCGGCTGATCCAGTCGGCGAGCTCAAGCCCAATCGGAGCGACCAGAGGAGAAGGCTCGACAGGGGCGATGATGTCCTTTACGACATCTACTTGGGGATCGTCGGCCAGGAGGAAGACGACCCCCTGAACCGGCCTTGTTCCAAGTGGGACCCAAACCATCTGGCCAGGTTCCACGTCATAGTGGGGTGGTAGGCTGTAGGAAAGGGTCCTGCCATGGCCCATCGGGGCATCAACGGCTACCTCGGCATATCGCATGGTGCACCCAAGTCAGGAACCTTCCCCGAGAGGCGAAGGCGAACCCATTGTTCAATGCGGGCGGGAGGTCGGTGCCGGGATATGGAACTCGATACCAGATGCGTTGCGTTCAGGCACCGGCGGGAGGATGTCCCGAAGCATCTCGAAGGAACCACAGGGCTTCGTCAAAGGTAACAGGCATCCCGGGAGAAAGGAACCCTCTACCCGCCCGTCGGCGGTTGCGGCTTACCTCTGGGCAGGCGTCTCTCCTTGAGCCGAGCAGCCTTGGTGGAGAGGCCTCGAATGTAATAGAGCTTCGCCCTCCGCACGATCCCGCTTCTCAATACTTCCGCGGACTCCAAAAGCGGTGAATAGATGGGGAAGGTACGCTCGACTCCAATGCTGTGGGTCACACGTCTCACGGTAAATGTGGTACCGGGGCTGGCGCCACGTTTCTTGATTACCAGACCCTGGAAGGCCTGTACCCGCTCTCTCTCTCCCTCCCTCACCCGGAAGTTCACCTTCACGGTATCGCCAGGCACGAATTTCTGGACCTTGGGGTTGGGAGTTACACTGACTACAGAACGCGCATCCATATTGATACCTTTCCAGATTTCCTCTCAGGCTCGTTACATTCTATACGCAGCCGGCGGCCAAAGCAAGGGTCCCCGGTCCTGGATTCCCGTTCGAATGAGCTGCCCTATGGGACTCTTCCTCCATTTGAACATCCTTGACTCCCCCTGGGCACGGTAGTAGTATGCCGCCAGACGCACGGCAGATTTAGGGGATGGGATATGGACCTGGTCATCCGCAACGTGAGGCTCATAGACTGTACGGGAGCCGGACCGGTGTCGCGGGCCAGCGTCCAGGTAGACAACGGGGTCTTAAGCTGGATCGGAGAGGAAGCTGCCCGGCCTCGGGCACGTGCGCACCACGATGACATCGACGCCTCCGGCCTCACCCTCATCCCTGGGATGATCGACTGCCACGAGCACTTTACCGGCAACGGGGGAATGGACCCGATGGACCGCCTTCTGGGCGACAGCCGAGAGGTCTTCACTCTAAAGGCGGTGGACAACTGCAGGCGGGCCCTCATGTCCGGCGTGACCTCGGCCAGGGACGTGGGCGCGCGGTACGGAATCAACATCCTCGTTGCCCAGAACACGGCGGCGGGATCGGTCCTGGGCCCCCGTAATTGTGGCAGCGGGGGAATGGCTCCAGTACCCGGGGTGCTGGCCTGCCGGCCTCACCAGCCTGATAGAGTCACCAGAGGACCTGCTGCTCGCCATCCGGGAACAGATCGAGAGGGGCGCCGGGCTAATCAAAGTCGGGGCGACCGGAATCAGACCCAATGGAGAGCAGTTCCCCACCCTGGGTGCAGAGGCGCTGGAAGTGGCGGTGCGGGCCGCCCATGAAGCCGGTCTGAAGATCGCATCCCACTGCCACGGGTACGAGGGCACCCGCCAGTCGGTGGAAGCCGGCGTGGACTCCATCGAGCACGGCACCTGGGTGGACCAGGAGACGGTTGACCTGATGGCCGAGAGAGGGACTTATCTAGTGCCCACCATGTCGACCTGGGACACCAGGGAGCGCCTTGGGACACAGCTCGGCACGTCCCGGGAGCAGATGACCGATACCCTTAACCGCAAAGAGAACTCCCTGGCCAGCTTCCGACGGGCACTGAAGGCGGGCGTCAAAATAGCCGCCGGCACCGACGCGGGCGGCTCTGCGGCGCGCCACGGCTTTTTGGCGAGGGAGCTGGAGCTTATGGTAGGCGCGGGCATGAGCCCCAAGGCCGCCCTGGAGTCCGCTACCAAAGAGGGGGCCAGCCTGATGGGCATACAGGACCTTGCCGGCACCATCGAGGTCGGGAAGCAGGCCGACATGGTCCTGATAGACGGCGACCCTCTCTCCGACCCAGGGGCGCTGCGCAACGTCTGGGCCGTGTTCCAGAGCGGGAGGCGGGTGCGCTAGGCTCCAGTCTTCTGCGGGTTTTCGTAACAGGAGCACGCGGGCGTATCGGCCCTCGCGGGCTGGCCGTGGGAACCACGAGGTTTCAAGTCAGCCTCCATAGGTTGCGGTCTCTTCGTCAACGCAAAACGACCTCTTGCTTCTCAGCAAAACAGCGCTCCTCAACGCCACATACGGTCTTAGCGGCTATTTCCGCCTGCGTGGACCGCTGTACGCCTTCCAGCCACAGGCTAGGCGCCGAACTCGTAGCTGGTCCACGGTGGACCGGCTTGGGGCCCGTTCCGAGTTTGAGGCACCGGTGAGCCACCGCGATCCAAATGCTATAATTAAGTCGCCATAGAAAGGAAACCCACATGACAGATAAGGCGCTCAGTGCGGAGCGAATCGACAGCTACGTCGCCGGCGTTCGTCCAGAGTTCGAGAGGATGCTGGGCGGGCTGGTGGAAGTTCCTACCGTCAGCGCGGACCCGAAACACAGCGGAGACATACGAAAAGGGGCCGAGCTGGCCCTTCAGTACCTGCGGGAGTTCGGGGCTTCGGCAGAGCTGGTGGAGACGCCGGGTAATCCGGTGGTGCTGGGGAAGCTGCTCACTGACCCGGCATATCCCACGATAACCATATATAACCACCTGGACGTTCAGCCGGCCCAGGAGCCGGAGTGGGTGCGCGATCCCTTCTCCTTTCATGTCGAGGACGGCCGGTACGAGGGGCGCGGCTCCACCGACGATAAGGGCCCGGCCCTCACCGCCCTGTTCGCGGCGCGCTTCGCGCTAGAGAATCACACGCCAGTCAACGTACATTTCGTTTGGGAGCTGGAGGAGGAGATCGGCAGCCCAAACTTCGAGCATTTTGTGAACACAAAAGCTGAAGAGCTGCGGACGGATTCGGTGCTGGTGTCTGACACAATCTGGTTATCCCGTGACACCCCAGCCATCCCCTACAGTCTGAGGGGGTTGCAGGGGGCCCGGCTGGTCCTGGAGACCGGGGAAAAGGATGCCCATTCCGGGCTGACGGGTGGCGCAGCCCGCAACCCCATTGGCGAGCTGTGCCAGGTCATTGCTCGGTGCTACGACCCGATTTCAGGCAGGGTAGCGGTGCCGGGTTTCTACGACCGGGTCGTGCCCGTAGCCGAGGAGGAGATGTCGGGGTTCGTCGCTTCAGGGTTCAACGTCGAGACCTTTATGAGCGCCCACGGCCTCAAGAGCCTGCGCACTCTCGACGCGAGAGAAATACTGGAGAGGATCTGGTGCGCGCCGACTTTCGAGGTACACGGTATCTCTGGAGGGTACGTCGGACCGGGGATCAAGACCGTGGTGCCGCCCAGGGCGGAAGCCAAGATAAGTATGCGCCTCGTACCCGACCAGGACCCGGCCGAGATACTCATGCTCCTGAAACAATACATAGGAGAGATGAATCCAGACGTGCGGCTGGAGCAGGCCGGTTCGCTAAAACCGTACTTGGGCGAGTTCCATGGCGCCTATGCCGACGCGGCGCGACGGTCCATACAGTTCGCCTTCGGGAAGGAGCCCGCTTTCATTCGCGAAGGTGGTTCCATAGGCGCCGTAGTGACCATGCAGGAATACCTGCAGGCGCCGATCACGCTTATCGGCCTGAGTCTTCCAGAGCACGGTTACCATGCCCCTAACGAGCACTACGACTGGGGGCAGGCGTCGGGCGGAATAAAAGCCTTGGCGATGTACCTCAACGAAGTCTCAGCTATAATCAAAGGGTGATCACTCCACGGCACAATCCCCCGGCCAGTCGGCCCTTGGTGACAAGAAACCGTCCGGGTCTCTCGGGCGTAATACCGAAAGAGTGACCAAACCCCAGCAGGAAATCTCATCATGAACCCTCGTTGTGTGCAAAAACCTTTGGATGCACCTCCACCTCCTGATAAGCATCTAAGCCGTTAGCGCCGAGTGCGCGGAATAACGATCACGATGAAGGAGTCTTATGGCGAAAGTCCGGCTCATGCGTAGCCAGGCCGGCGGTGGAACAGCCGGATCGGACGATCAGGGAAAATCGGGCGCCCCTGAGACGGGGGACAGGGTGAACAAACTGAGGAAACACCGGCCCAGGCTGCTGATGGGGATTATCCTCGTGGGAGCCCTGGCTCTCGCCGCCTGCGGATCTTCCGCGGATCTCAAGTCGGCCCCCGACTTCCAGATTGATCTTCACCAGGGAGACGAGGTCCTGGGCTCGTCCCGTCTAATGCTTTCGGACCTTCAGGGCAAGCCGCTGGTGCTTAATTTCTGGGCCGGGCTTTGCCCTCCATGCATCGCCGAGATGCCCGACCTACAGGAGTTCTATGAAGAATATAACGACCGGGTATCCTTGGTGGGAGTGGATTTAGGCGTTTTCGTTGATCTGGGTAGCAAACAGGACGGTATTGACCTGCTCAGGGAGCTCCAGGTCACCTATCCGGCTGGGTTCACTTCCGATCCTGCCGTCGCCAGGGACTATAAAGTACTGGGTATGCCATCTACTGTCTTCATCACCGCTGATGGTAAGATATTTAGGAGCTGGACCGGGCTGCTCAATAAGGCAAAGCTGGCGGAGATCACGGAGAATATGCTGAGATAAATCCTCTGATGTCCGTGTAGCAAACACCTGTTGTGGCGCCCGCCGGGAGAATCGGGCCTTGGACGCACGAGGCACTCGCGCAGGTGTTCCAGGGGAGCCGGGCGCTGGGATGGGGGCTTGGCCCCTACAAGGCCTTCTCCCGAGAAGCCGTATTAAGAAGAATATGTCATTATCTGTTTCCGGTAACATCGGATGGAAGAGCCTGGTCCTTCCAGCACTGGCAGGAGCCGGAGCGTTGGCGGCAGCCATTGTAGGCGCTACCCTGACGGGAGATGCCTCCACCACCGGCGGAGCCAACGGCTTCGTGGAATTCCTTTCTGGCAACGCCAGCACCAAATTGGGGAACATCGGCGTTCTCGCCCCCCTCGGCTTCGCTTTTGCAGCCGGAATGGTGGCCACCGTCAATCCTTGCGGCTTTGCCATGCTTCCAGCGTACCTGGGACTCTACCTGGGCACCAGCGAGAAGAGCGAGGCTCAAAGAAGTCCGGTTCAGAGCGTCATGAGGTCTCTGTTTATCGGCACGGTAGTCACGTCTGGATTCGTCTTGCTGTTCGGCGTCACGGGCGTCGTGATAAATCTGGGAGCGCGGTCCATCGTGGACGTGATCCCATGGCTCGGGCTGGCCATCGGCGTGCTGTTGACCCTCGCGGGAGCGTGGATGCTGGCAGGAGGCGAGCTCTATAGTGGTCTGGCTGGAAGGGCCGCCGCCCGCATCGGGGATCCTGGGCACGTCAGCATCCGCGGATATTTCCTGTTCGGGTTGAGCTACGGGATAGCTTCATTAAGCTGCACTCTTCCAATCTTCCTCGTGGTGGTAGCTACTACCTTCGCGGTTGACGGAGCTCTGGACGCCCTGTCACAGTTCGTCCTCTACGCCCTGGGTATGGGGCTGGTGATCATGGTGCTGACTGTGGGCATGGGACTGTTCAAGGGAGTCATGGTCACCGGGCTTAGGAAGGCCCTTCCGTATATTCATCCGGTAAGCGCAGTGCTAATGATCGTGGCTGGATCGTACATCGTCTATTATTGGCTCACGTTAGGTGACCTCGCTAAGAGCTTCTAGACCTCTACTCTTCCTCGAGGAGGGCTGACATCCCCAAGAAGACGGGACGGCGAGGGCCGCTCGCCCTGCGAGCGTACCCTCACACCGGCGGACGGCCGGGCGCCCTGCGAGCGTATCCGCTCCCCGGCGATGGGCCAAGAAGTCTAATCTGCGCGCATACGCCATTGGATTCGCCGTAGTAGCCGGCATCGTTGCCCTGCTGGTTTATGGAGTGCTGGATTCCATAAGCAGCGACTTTGAGTTCTCAATGTATCAGGGCGAAGAGGTAGTCCAGGCGAGGGAACTGAAATTCTCAGAGATATTCCCGCCCGAAAAGCCGATCGTGCTCAATTTCTGGGCCGGCCTCTGCCCGCCCTGCCGAGCCGAGATGCCCGGCTTTCAAGCGGTTTACGATCGGCACAAGGATGATTTCACCCTTATAGGGCTGGATATAGGCCCCTTCATGGGACTTGGCTCCAATCAAGACGCGAGGAATCTGCTGCGGGAGCTCAACATCACCTATCCGGCAGGATACACCCACAACCGTGACGCGGTGAGTCAATTCCGAGTCACCTCCATACCTACGACCATATTCCTTACCCCTGAAGGAAAGGTCTTCAGGAGGGAAGAGGGGTTTCTGGACCAGGGACGCCTCACCCGCATCCTCGAAGACTTGATGGACAGGGCAGGTGCACCCTCCTGACGCAAGGTTCATCTTATTAGCAGGGTGCTGAAAAACCCTTTCGACCATCGCCCTGACCCCCTTCCCTTCGATAGACTCAGGACACGCCTGGCCAGGAAGGGGAAGAAATTGTATCTGAGGGGCATCCTCAGGCTCCCGGCAAAGGGACTTTGCCCCTCTGCACACCCCGTATTTCATCAGCCTGTTAGAGGAATGTAGGGACGGACCTTTTGTAGAGCGCGGCAGAGGTCTGTCTGCTGCCCATTTAAATGCACCAGGTAGGGGAGTAAGAATGAAACGGTCAACCAACCCGAGAGCTCAGAGCCTCAAACATGAAGGCCGCGAGAAACACGGCAACGATACGGTTCCATCAAGCAGACGGAGCTGGTCGTTGTCACTTCTGTTGGCCGCTGGGCTGGTCGGGGCCTCTATCGTGCTCAGCGCTACCGTGAACCCGGTGTTCGGCCGCTCCGTCCACTGGGACTGGATGGCCGGGCTGGCGCCGACTCTCTTTCTCTTCATGACCATCGCTCTTCGCCGGCGATGGGTATGAGGAATCGAGGACGGGGAGTCTAGCTCCCAGTCCCATAGAATCTCGAGTGGGGATAGAAGTCCTCCCACGCCCAGTCGAAGGCTGTAATATATGGGACACGCTGAAGAACTTCTCCCCGGAGCTGGCCTTCCACCGCAATCCCCTTCGATGAGTCCCACGTGCTCTCCGTCTCAGTGTCTACCAAAAGGCCGTCTCTCACCATAAACCTCAGCTCCCGATCTCCCGCCCGCCGGTGGAACACGTTCACAGGTTTGGTCACGGGATCGGCCAGGACCACCACCGGGATCGTACCAATCCGGTCATTGACCACCCTGTCTTTGCTCACCTGGCCAAAGGGATAGGCCGTCGCGTGATCACCCAGGGTCAAGCCGATGACATAGTCCTCGCTGAATTGCTGCCCCGGGCTGCCGAACCTTCCCGGAGCCACCTTCAGCACGAGGGTTTCCGGATGCTCCGACAGCCACGTACTCCAGGGTACGATACTTGCGGGCACCAGCTTTAGCTCAGTCCCCTCGAGCTGGCCGGCGATGGACCTGCCCCAGGGCTGGGACCAGACGCTCTGCGTCTCGTGGTCCCACCATGTCATCGCTCTCATAAACAAGGCCCCCTGATTACCAAAGGTGTGGACCTTGCCGTTTATCCTCCGGTCATGAACCAGACCGGTGTAGCAGATTGGTCACCACGTGACGAGGACGGGCACACCTCCCACCACATCGTTTACCATCTCCCGGCGCCTCAACGGGCCTACAGGATAGGCCTTACTCACACCATTTATCTCAACGCCTATGACCAACTCAAGGGAGCCGAGACTCAACGGCTCGCCGGGAGCGAACTGAGGGTCGTAGATGGGGCGAATCGCATCCACCGGAATGAGCTGGTTGAACTGCCGCAGGTCCACTTCCACTTCCCTTCTGCTATTCACCACTGTCTCCAGCCCCTCGTCAAACGCCCCGCCGGGCGAGTCACCGGAAAGACCGTCCAAGCCGGTCACGCTGCCGGCGACTTCAGCGGTTGAGGCTCCTGAAAACGACCCCAATAGATAGGCCGCCAGCGCACCTGCCAGGATAAGGGCAGCGCTCGCCCCAACCACCGCCAACCCTCGGAAGCTATTCTGCCTCATCGAAACCTCTCATCGGGCAAACCTTTCTTCGGACGTACCACCCCACTGGGGACACTGTTCCATCGCCTTGTCAGGTCCGGCCACCTGGGGTAAAGTATAACCGGTCCAGCCAGGGTAAGGTGCGGGATAGTCGACGGCTGGACAACCCTATCTGTCATTTACTCCTGGCGTGCCCGTATATGAACTCCGGAGGTGCCTGAAAATTATGGCAAACAAAGCGGACTACCTGTGTTTGGTCAGGATGGACGTGGACCCCGATAGCGAAGACGTCTTTAATGATTTATACGATGAGGAACACATTCCGGTCTTATTAAAGGTGCCGGGCGTTTTGCGCGCCACGCGGTATGTGGTCTCCGACGAGGGCGCTCCCCATTTCCTGGCCGGGCCGGACACGCCCAAATACTTGACACTGTATGAGGTGGAGAGTCCCGACGTACCCGGCGGTGAGGCCTTCACGACGGCATCGGACAGCGGCGAGTTTCCAACCAAGGTGAGGCCACATCTCAAAAACGGATCGCTCATTATTTACAGGCGGATTGGCCCCTCGGAATAGAGGCGCAGCCAGGGACGCGAGAAACGTCATGCACTGGACCAGTCCCCTTGCGGTCCACAGGACTAACAGCAAGGAGATCGCCAGTTTAGGAGGTCTGAAATGGGAGAATCGGTATTCAGCTCTGATTACCTTTTATTCGTCTCCATGAATGTGGCCCCGGAGGGGGAGGAGATATTCAATGAGATATACGATCATGAGCACGTTCCAGTCATGCTTAGTGTACCGGGGATGTTAAGCTGCGTTCGGTACGTGGCAGCCACGGAGGGTGACCCCCAGTACCTCGCCTCCATACCAGGACCAAAATACATGAGCCTGTACGGGATGGCCAGCGAGGACCTCCCCACCACCGAGGTGTTCATCAAGGCGATGACCAGCGGCGAGTGGCCGGTAAAGGTGAGGCCTCACATGAGGAATGGAGCCATGGCCGTTTTCAAGCGTATAACGACCGGCTCTGAATACCGGGAGAAGCATCTCTTCGTGGTAATTATGGACGTGGAGCCGGCGAAAGAAGCGGCGTTCAACGAAATCTACGATGAAGAGCACATTCCTATGATACTCAAGGTTCCGGGAGTCCTGAGCGCTACCCGGTACCAGACATCCGCCGAAACGAAGCCCAAGTACCTGGCGCTATACGAAGTTGAAGACCCGATGGTACCCACCAGCGAGGCTTTCGTCAACGCAGCGGACACCGGGAGATGGGCGCCGGAGATAAGGCCGCACACCTACAACCGCCGCCACATAATCTACAAACCCATGAGCGCTTTAGGGTAACCACAGCCGTCCGGCTAGGAGCGGGTAAGCCTAAGGCCTCCAGGGCTCCGAGCAGAACCAAAATCATTGCTGGAGGTCAAGCATGCCGGAATTCGTATCGGTCAAGGTGGAGTCCAACGTAGCCGTACCCATGAGGGACGGTACCATCTTGTACGCCGACGTGTACCGTCCGGACGAGCTGGGACCCTTCCCCGTTCTCGTCGAGCGGACCCCTTACGATAAGAGTGGGCCGCTTACCGTCCCTCAGCTGCCGCCCCTCAAGGCCGCCGGGAAGGGTTATGCCGTGGTCGTCCAGGACACTCGAGGGCGCTTCGCCTCCGAGGGAGAATTCTACTGCTTCAGGGACGACATTCTGGACGGGTACGATACGGTGGAGTGGGCAGCTGCCCAGCCCTGGTCCTCGGGGAAGGTGGGCATGTTCGGTTGCTCCTATGTAGGCGCTACCCAGTGGCTGGCGGCGGTGGCCAGGCCGCCCCATCTCGCCGCTATCGTGCCCAACCTTACCGCTTCCAACTACCACGAGGGCTGGACATATCAGGGAGGAGCCTTTGAGCTCGGCTTTAATGTTTCTTGGACCCTCGGCGCTCTGACCCTGGCCAACTTCGCCAAGGCCTCCGCTCAGAAGAGCATCCCCCAGGAGCGGTCCAAAGAGCTCATCAAGGCGGTAGACTCCATGGAAGCCACGTTCAAACACCTTCCCACCAGTGAGCTCCCTCAACTGAAAGATGGGCTGGCCGACTATTTCTACGACTGGCTCGCCCATCCAGACTACGACGATTACTGGAAAGAGCTATGCATAGAAGAGCACCACCCCAAGATCGCCGTTCCCGCTTACAACATCGGCGGCTGGTACGACATTTTCCTGGGGGGGACCTTACGCAACTTCATGGGCATGCGAGAGAAGGGCGGCAACCGCGACGCTCGAAGGGGCCAGAAGCTCCTCATCGGTCCCTGGCAGCACTCGCCCCGGGGAACCAGTGTGGCCGGCAGCCACTACTTCGGCGCAGCGGCCGACGCCCTCGCCGTCGACTTGGACGGCATCCATTTTCGATGGTTCGACTACTGGCTCAAGGGCATCGACAACGGAATACTGGACGAGCCTCCCGTGCTGATATTCGTGATGGGAGACAATGTGTGGCGCAGTGAGCAAGAGTGGCCCCTGGCCAGAGCTCAGTCAGTCGACTACTACCTTCATAGCGATGGGATGGCCAACTCTGCCCGCGGCAACGGCGCCCTCTCGGCGGAACCTCCAGCGGATGAACCACCCGACGCGTTCCTGTACAACCCCGCGGACCCCGTCCCAACCAAGGGTGGCCCCCTTTGCTGCAGCCCATACTTTATGTCCAACGGCGCTTTCGACCAGCAGGAGGTGGAAGCGCGCGAGGACGTGCTGATTTATTCGACCCCTCCCCTGGAACACGATGTGGAGGTCACCGGGCCGATAACCCTGACTCTATGGGCCGCGAGTTCGGCTACCGACACGGACTTTACGGCCAAGCTGGTAGACGTGTGCGAACATGGCTGTGCCCAAAACCTGACCGATGGGATCATCCGCGCCCGCTACCGGGAGTCCACGTCGGCTCCAACACTGCTGGAGCCCGGCAGGGCCTACCGCTACACCATTGACCTGTGGGCGACAAGCAACGTTTTCAAGAGTGGGCACCAGATACGGGTAGAGGTCTCCAGCAGCAACTTCCCCCGCTTCGACCGCAACACTAATACGGGCAACGTGATCGCCACGGACGCGCATTTCAAGCCCGCGCTGCAGACCATTCTGCACGACTCCGAGCACCCCTCTCATATCACGTTGCCCATCGTACCCAGGTAGGGCCGCGCCCGATCGGCGGAGCTCACCACAAAGTCTAGGGGCGACGCAGAGAGCCTGTCTCAGAAGTCACTTCTCCCCTGGCGGGAGAAGGTCAGGATGAGGGGGATGCCGACGAGAGTCTGCAGATCGCTATCTAGAGATGACGGTTACGGGCCGACGAGAGGATCACCCTCACCTTAATCCTCTCCCATCTAAGGGAGAGGAAGAAACCAGCGCTCCCTTAAGCCCGAATCCACCGAAGGACGGCCTTGGGGACAGTCCTTGAAGAAGCCATCGGGTGCTCCTCTGAATCTGGGATAATGGTTTTGGAACAGAAACCAGCCCGGAAACAAGGAGCACCCAATAGATGCTGCCACAGAACAAACCCGACCGTATCCGCATCCTCTTTGACGACCATCGCCTGGTGGCCAATGCCGGCCTGCTCCTGCCGGCCACCCTAGCCCGGCACCTGGGCCTGCGGGAACTCGTCGACCATCACCTTGACCTCGGCGGAGCGCCGGGACGGGCGAACACTGGGGACAAGATGCTGACGCTGGTCGCTTCCGCGCTGGCAGGCGGCGACTGCATCGACGACGCCGATGCGCTGCGCGCTGGTGGGACGGTCGGTGTTCTAGGCTGCGTGGTCAAGGCGCCATCCACCCTGGGGACCTTCCTGCGCAGCTTCCGGTGGGGGCATGTCCGTCAACTCGACCGCGTGAGCCGCCAGTTGTTGGCCCGGGCCTGGGCCGCTGGGGCCGGACCCGGCGACTCGCCCCTGACCATCGACCTGGACTCGACCATCTGCGAGACCTATGGACTGGCCAAGGAGGGAGCGCGCCACCACGGCTATACCGGCGCCCGCGGCTATCACCCGCTGCTGGCCATTGCCGCCGGCACCGGCGAGGTGCTGATGTCCCGGCTGCGCGAGGGCCGGGCCAACACCGCCCGTGGCGCCGCCCACTTCCTGCGTGAGACGGTGGGGCGGGTGCGCTACGGCGGGGCCAGGGGACAACTCACGGTGCGGGCCGACAGCGGCTTCTACGCCCACACTGTCGTTGCCGCCTGCCGGGAAATGGATGTCCGCTTCTCTATCACCATCCGCCAGCGCGCCAGCCTGCGGGACCTGATCGAGGCGATACCAGAGGAGGACTGGACTCCCATTCCCTACTGGATGGACGGCGCCGCCGATGTCGCCGAGACGACTTACACCCCGTTCCAGACCAAGCCGGACGCCGCGCCGGTGCGGCTCATTAGTCCGGCGGGTGAAGCCGACGCCCGGTTCCCAGCTCGCCCTCTTCGCCAGATACAGCTATCACGCCTTCATCACCGACCGCGATGGGGAGACGCTGGAACTGGAGGCCGATCATCGCCGCCACGCCGAGGTCGAGAACGCCATACGCGACCTCAAGTACGGCGTCGGGCTGAACCACATGCCGTCGGCGCGCTTCGCCGCCAACGGCGCCTGGCTGGCGGTCCAGGTGATGGCGCATAACCTCGCCCGCTGGACAGCCCGCATCGGCCTGGGTCAGCAGATCGTGACCACCAAGACCCTCAGGCGGCGGGTCTTCGCTCTGGTGGGACGGATCACCCGCTCGGCGCGCCGCCTCACTTTGCATCTCCCCCGGCGCTGGCCTTGGGAAACCCAGTTCAGTCGCGCCTTGGCCCGGCTGCAAGCCATTCCATTCCCGGCCTGACGGCCAGCCTGCAACTGACCCAACGTCCCCGCAATCTCGCGCCACCCCGGTCGCGAGAGTCCCCTGCTGCGTATCCTCTCGCCATCCCGCGCATCGCAACTCCCGCATAGGGCCTTAGGGGCCCTGTGCGGCGCCTGAAGACCCTCCGCCGGCCTCCCATCTACCCCAAGACCCCAGGCCATCTCCCCTGTAGCTCCCTCACCCACCCCCTTCCGCTGTCCTCACGCCGTCCATCCGTGTCCTTCGGTGGATTCGGGCTTAGGCAGTTGTGAGACGGGCTCCAGGCGTCGCCCTTTGTGTCACGTTTAATAGGGATCAGGCGAGAGGGACTGACGCCTTGACGGTCGTACCCATACCAGGACGGCTGTCCACCTCGATGGTGCCGCCGAGGCCGACCACATAGTCCTCCATGGACAGCAGCCCCTGGCCCGGGTATGCTGTCGCCGGATCAAAGCCATCTCCATTGTCCCGGACCACCACGAGGATATTCTGTACAGGGGATAGGCTCAAGCTCACCCACGCCTGCGTAGCCTGAGCGTGCTTTGCCACATTACCCAGCGCTTCCTCGGCGACCCTGTATAGAGCAAGCCGCAGGGATTCGTTCAGGCTGGGCCTCACGGGATTCTCAAGGGCTCCTATGTCCGCTGAGACTTCCAAGTGCACGTCGAACATCGGACGAAACCTGTCCGTAAGGGAATTGAGAGCGCTTGGCAGTCCCGTGCGAATGATCGAGGGATATAGCTGGCGGGTAATGGACCTCAGCTCCTGGTCCCTTATCTCCTGAAGTAGATTGCTGACATTCTCCAGCCCCTCCACCACTTCCCTGGGGCCGTCTTTGACGCGGTCCTGGCATTGCTTTATCCAATGTCCCAGCACCACCATGCGGCTCTGCACTCGGCCATGCAACAGACCCGCTACCTCTTTCCTGGTCTGTTCGTGGACTATCATTATCCGGTGTCTGGACTCCCGGACTCCATCCTGGTTCCGGTCGTGCTCCTGTCTGCGCTCTAGCGCCGTAACGAGATGAGTGATCAACAACCCCATCCCCAGCCAAGTAACAGGTGCGACCAGGGCAACTATCCACTTCCACAATCCTGCCAAGGGGGCGCTCCCCAGGGTGAGTATTTCACCCAGCCAGAGCGCCGACCATATCCCCGCCAGAGCGCCCAACAGATAAGGAGAATACGACCAGAATAGGGCACCAACGGGATAGCCAGAGGCAAGGGACCTGTGAGGGAAGATCATCGACAGTGAGACCGTGGTCATGAGTGCGATCGAAAGAGATGAAGTTACGAGGAGGAAACCCCGGACGGCGCCGGACAGGTCACCCAGGACCTCGGCGAAGGTGAGTCCTATCACCAGTCCCAGGAACAATGTGGTAGTTATCGCAACGGAGGTGAATACCCTCAGGGACGGAGCTGCGGGAAGGTGCATGCCCCTTTCCCAGCCCAGAGTCTGGGCCTTCTCTGCCGGCAGTGAAGGCACCACGTGGTCCGCGAGGACTGGGCCCAGCGCCACATCACGTCGGACATCCGCCTGCAGCTCACCCCGCGATGCGGCCACGCCTACCACGCTGTCCAGGGGCAACTGATACTCCAGCGCTTTATCCATACTCCTCACGGAGCAGGGTTAAGATGCCCTTCAGAGAGGCGGCGCCCGGCTGTCCGCCAATAACGACGGTTGATACCCGGACTCCCGCCAAGGTAACGCGCTTAGGTTAGCGCGAGGCGGTGTTGCGGACATAGAGTGTCAGCACCTAAATGCCTAAGCCCGAATCCACCGAAGGACACGGATGGACGGCGTGAGGACAGCGGAAGGGGGTGGGTGAGGGAGCTACAGGGGAGATGGCCTGGGGTCTTGGGGTAGATGGGAGGCCGGCGGAGGGTCTTCAGGCGCCGCACAGGGCCCCTAAGGCCCTATGCGGGAGTTGCGATGCGCGGGATGGCGAGAGGATACGCAGCAGGGGACTCTCGCGACCGGGGTGGCGCGAGATTGCGGGGACGTTGGGTCAGTTGCAGGCTGGCCGTCAGGCCGGGAATGGAATGGCTTGCAGCCGGGCCAAGGCGCGACTGAACTGGGTTTCCCAAGGCCAGCGCCGGGGGAGATGCAAAGTGAGGCGGCGCGCCGAGCGGGTGATCCGTCCCACCAGAGCGAAGACCCGCCGCCTGAGGGTCTTGGTGGTCACGATCTGCTGACCCAGGCCGATGCGGGCTGTCCAGCGGGCCAGGTTATGCGCCATCACCTGGACCGCCAGCCAGGCGCCGTTGGCGGCGAAGCGCCCCGACGGCATGTGGTTCAGCCCGACGCCGTACTTGAGGTCGCGTATGGCGTTCTCGACCTCGGCGTGGCGGCGATGATCGGCCTCCAGTTCCAGCGTCTCCCCATCGCGGTCGGTGATGAAGGCGTGATAGCTGTATCTGGCGAAGAGGGCGAGCTGGGAACCGGGCGTCGGCTTCACCCGCCGGACAATGAGCCGCACCGGCGCGGCGTCCGGCTTGGTCTGGAACGGGGTGTAAGTCGTCTCGGCGACATCGGCGGCGCCGTCCATCCAGTAGGGAATGGGAGTCCAGTCCTCCTCTGGTATCGCCTCGATCAGGTCCCGCAGGCTGGCGCGCTGGCGGATGGTGATAGAGAAGCGGACATCCATTTCCCGGCAGGCGGCAACGACAGTGTGGGCGTAGAAGCCGCTGTCGGCCCGCACCGTGAGTTGTCCCCTGGCCCCGCCGTAGCGCACCCGCCCCACCGTCTCACGCAGGAAGTGGGCGGCGCCACGGGCGGTGTTGGCCCGGCCCTCGCGCAGCCGGGACATCAGCACCTCGCCGGTGCCGGCGGCAATGGCCAGCAGCGGGTGATAGCCGCGGGCGCCGGTATAGCCGTGGTGGCGCGCTCCCTCCTTGGCCAGTCCATAGGTCTCGCAGATGGTCGAGTCCAGGTCGATGGTCAGGGGCGAGTCGCCGGGTCCGGCCCCAGCGGCCCAGGCCCGGGCCAACAACTGGCGGCTCACGCGGTCGAGTTGACGGACATGCCCCCACCGGAAGCTGCGCAGGAAGGTCCCCAGGGTGGATGGCGCCTTGACCACGCAGCCTAGAACACCGACCGTCCCACCAGCGCGCAGCGCATCGGCGTCGTCGATGCAGTCGCCGCCTGCCAGCGCGGAAGCGACCAGCGTCAGCATCTTGTCCCCAGTGTTCGCCCGTCCCGGCGCTCCGCCGAGGTCAAGGTGATGGTCGACGAGTTCCCGCAGGCCCAGGTGCCGGGCTAGGGTGGCCGGCAGGAGCAGGCCGGCATTGGCCACCAGGCGATGGTCGTCAAAGAGGATGCGGATACGGTCGGGTTTGTTCTGTGGCAGCATCTATTGGGTGCTCCTTGTTTCCCGGCAGGTTCCTGTTCCAAAACCATTATCCCAGATTCAGAGGAGCACCCAATAGCTTCTTCAAGGACTGTCCCCAAGGCCGTCCTTCGGTGGATTCGGGCTTAGGCTATAGCAATGTCCACCCTTTGACTTCTGTAGCGGCGGTCGTTAAAATCCAGATAGATAGGAGGTAAACTTATGGAGCCGATAAAGATCACGTCTTATTACGACTTCCGTTGACCCTTCGTCTACAACGCGGCCATGTGGTTCGCGAAGGTTAAGGAGAAGTACGGGGATAATCTACAGGTAGAGTGGAAGCCTTTCCTCTTGTCTCAGGTAAACAGCAAGGAAGGCCCCGAATGGAAGGCATGGGAGCACACCGCTGACTCGCCAACCACAAGCCTCCTGGATATGAGGGCGGGTGAGGCTGCCCGAAGACAGGGCAGCCAAGCCTTTGAGGCTTTCCAACTCACCCTCTTGAAGGCACGACACGAGGATAGGAAAGAGTTGACCAGCTCCGAGGTCGTAATGGAAGCGGCCGAGGCAAGTGGCCTGGATATGGCGCGGTTCCGTGAAGATCTCTCCGATAAGAGTATCCTCGATGATCTCGCCCATAGCCACACCCAAGCGGTAGAGGAATACGGGGTGTTCGGCGTACCAACGTTCGTGTTCCCCAGCGGCGCAGTCGCCTTCGTGAAGACCTACCCACCCTCGGACGAAGACGCCGTAGAGATGTTCGAGTCTCTCCTCAACAGTATGGGGAAGTGGAACTACATCGGGGAGATAAAGCGGCCTCAACCACCCTGGCCCAAAGGAGTATTCACCTAGGGCGGAGCCTTTGAAAGGGAACTTACTACAGGGAAAACTGAAGCTCCGCTTCAAAGACGCGGGAATGCTGGAGCAGGCACTCACTCACCCATCCTACCTCAACGAGACCCACCCAGGCGAGCAGCTCGTTGGCTCCTATGAGCGGCTGGAGTTCCTCGGGGACGCCATGCTCGGACTGGCCGTCACCCTGGAGATCTACAAGAGGTGTCCAGAGCTCTCCGAGGGGCATCTGACCAAGCTCAGGTCGTCGATCGTCCGGGGCAAGACCCTGGCAAAGGTAGCGAGAGACCTGGACTTGGGTCAACACTTGAAGCTGGGGAAGGGGGAGGAGTCGACCGGGGGCCGTGACAGAGAATCGAATCTGGCGGCCGCCTTGGAAGCCCTCGTAGGGGCGGTGCTTCTGGACCGGGGCCATGATGCCGCCAGAAAGTTCGTTCTCTTAATGATGGCTGAAGAGATAGACTTGGCCCTGGCGGAGGGGGCCCACGAAGACCCGAAGTCCCGACTTCAGGAACTGATACAGGCATCGGGAGGGGCACCTCCAGTCTACCGACTGGTCGAATCAGGGGGCCCCGACCACGACAAGAGCTTCCAAATGGAAGTCGTGATGGATGGCAGCGTCTTGGGGAAGGGACTGGGGAAGCGAAAGCTGGAAGCCGAAAACAGGGCGGCGTTGCAAGCGCTGAGGCAGCTCACCCCGGACGTAGAGCCCTAACCCCCAGATTTTATTCCGCCAGGCGCAAGAGGTAGATCGGTACCGTTTCGATAGGCGCATTGATGTCCTTCCCACGGAAGTGTCATTCTGAGCCGCAGGCGAAGAATCTGGTGCTGGGATGGTGAGACGCCCCACCGCCTCCAGACCCTTCGCTCCGCTCAGGGTGACAGAGGTGTCGGCATTTTCATCCTTTAGGGCGCCGGAGGCAACCGGCATGGACGATTCTGACGAGCGAAGCACTAATGTCATTCTGACGAGCGGAGCACTAATGTCATTCTGACGAGCGAAGCACTAATGTCATTCTGACGAGCGAAGCACTAATGTCGTTCTCACGAGCGAAGCGAGGAAGAATCTAGTGGCGTGGACACTCCTATCTGGTGTCGCTTGGCCCCTTACCCTCCAGATTCTTCACTCCGTTCAGAATGACATCAATCGCGGGATCAGAGTGACATCAACAGCTGGATCAGAATGACATCAACGGCCGCATGACCTCCCAGCGAGCTGATTCAACATGACATCAATTGCGGCTGAAGTCGGATACTTCTATATTATAGGGAATACTTACCCATGTTCAGACTGCTGAAAAGAGACCAGCCGAAAAATAAGACCATGATCCGCCAGGGCGTGCGACGGAGCCGCGAGACGTGGTTTGGGCGGCTAGCGGGCATCCTGACCTCATCAAAGTTGGACGAGGAAGTCTGGGATGGACTTGAAGAGCTGCTGATCTCCGCGGACATGGGAGTCGACACCTCCCTGAAGCTGATCCAGCGGTTGAAGGCCCGAGCTCGGGAAGAGCGCATAGAAGAGCCCCATATGCTCATGGAAGCACTTAAGGTGGAGCTCGTATCTCGCCTCGAGGCCGGCAATGGGTCTGATGTATGGAATGAAACGGGAGACGACCCCTCGCCTCTGGTAATCCTGGTTGTTGGCGTAAATGGCTCCGGTAAGACCACCAGTATCGCCAAGCTGGCCTATAACTTCAAAGAGCAGGGGAAACTGGTATACGTGGGGGCAGCGGATACGTTTCGCGCGGCCGCCATCGACCAGCTACAGGTGCTGGCCGAGCGGGCTGGAGTAGAGGTGGTCAGCCACCAGCCTGGCGCCGATCCGGCCGCCGTAGCACATGACGCTCTAAAGGCCGCCATGGCTCGGGGCGCGGACGTCCTGATCATAGATACCGCAGGCCGCCTCCACACGAAGTCTAACCTAATGGAGGAGCTTAAGAAAATCAAACGGGTCTTGGGCCGGCTGGACCCTTCCTCACCCCACCATGTACTCCTTACCCTGGACGCCACTACGGGCCATAACGGGCTCGCTCAGGCGAGGCATTTTACCGAAGCCGTAGACTGCACCGGCATATTCCTGGCGAAACTGGATGGGACAGCTAAGGGCGGGATTGTCCTGTCCATAAAGGACGAGCTTGGCCTCCCCATATTATTCATCGGCACGGGAGAGACGCTTCAGGACATGGCGTCATTCGACGCCCGAGAGTTCGTGGATGCGTTGCTGGAGCCGAATCTTGAGCCCACCCCGAGCGTCGACGTCACCTGAAATCCAGTCTTGTCCAGAGGACCAACCCTCCAAACGTTCCAAAACCGGGGCATACGCTCCTTGCCCAAGTACAATAGCGCCTTGATATCGTATAGTCCGGTAAGACATGCACCACGCCCTGATCTGGTTCCTCGTAATCGAACTCCTGGGACTATTAGCACTGCCCCTTGCTTTTAGCCTCTTTCGCCGCCTGCCCGACAGGGGCCTCACCATCTCAATGCCCCTGGGCCTGCTCCTCGGCTCTTACATATTTTGGCTGGCGGGCCTCACCCATCTGTTCCCCAACTCCCGCTACACGATAATCGTCATATTGGCTCTTCTAGCCATCGCCACGTCTCTGGTCCTGCGAAAGAAGCTGCCGGAGATGTCTTCTTTCGTGCGGAGCAATTGGCCCCTCCTGTTGGCGGCGCAGGGGGTGTTCATAGGGCTGTACGCCCTCTGGCTTTCGTTAGTGTCCCTGTCTCCGGCTATTAACCACACTGAGATGCCCATGGACTTCGCCTTCCTCAATTCCATACTTAGAAGCGAACACTTTCCACCAGAAGACCCATGGCTTGCTGGACACTCCATAAGCTACTACTACTTCGGCCATTTCATGATGGCCTTCTTGACCAAGCTTTCGGCGATACCTTCCAGTGTCTCTTACAATCTATCGATAGCCTTGATTCCGGCAATGACAGGAGTTGCCGCTTTCGGCTTGGTCTACAACCTTGTAAGGCTATCCGGATCGCGATTGCGGACCGCGGTGCTCTTTGGCCTGGCGGCGCCCCTTTTCGTTGGCCTGATCGGCAACTTGGAGGGAGTGCTGGAGTTCGTGCACGCCAACGGGTGGGGCTCGGACGGCTTCTGGCAGTGGGTCTCCATAAAGGGATTGGAGGGCGCCCCGTCGGGCGAGTCCAACTTTTTCCCCAGTCAACACTGGTGGTGGTGGCGTGCAACTCGGGTGATCGACACGGTGGTAGACGGAGGAAGCCTGGACTATACGATCACCGAGTTCCCCTTCTTTAGCTTCTTTTTGGCGGACCTTCACCCGCACGTGTCGGCGCTGCCCTTCGTCATACTGACTCTGGCCCTGGGATTGAACCTGTTCGTTTCGGAAGAAAGGCTTGGGCTTGGTTGGATACGCAGCAACCCTCTGGAGATGCTTATGATCGCCCTATCCTTGGGCTCCTTGGCTTTCATAAACACCTGGGATTTTCCGGTTTTCGCAACCATTTTCGTCGCCCTCGTCCTGGCGAAGGGCTACGCAGATTGGGGAGGTGACGCCCGACGCTTCCTTCTCCCTTCCCTTTATGTCCTGGTGCCCACGCTCGCCGGCGCCATTCTCCTTTTCATGCCCTTCTACGGGACTCTAAGCACCCAGGCTTCTGGGATACTGCCGCTTGGCGAGGTGAGCACCAGGCCCTTTTTCTTCTTCCTGGTATTGGGACTCTTTGTCGTGTTGAGCGGCGCTTTCCTTTTCAAACAGGTCTGGACGGTGCCTGAACTTACCGGCAAGAATTCCGGGTTACTTACCCTGGTTGGGACCATAATCCTCACCCCCTTCCTGATATGGGGGGTCCTGGAGCTATTTATCCTGTGGACGGGCTGGGACGCCCTGTTCGACCGTCTCGGAGGCCGCGTCATCGAGGACGCAAGCACGGTCGGGAAAAGGTTTGGGATACTGCTTCCCGGCCTGGCCATAGCAGGCGTGGCTCTATACAGCATGGTCCTCAGAGCGAGACATGTAGGCGATAGGGCGACGGCCTTTTCCTTGCTCTCTCTAGCACTGGCTTTCTACATCCTGCTGGGCGCGGAGCTGTTCTACGTTGTGGACCACTTCGGAAATCGTATGAACACCGTATTCAAGCTCTATTACCAGGCCTGGGTCCTGCTTGCTATAGCTTCCGCCTACGGCCTATACTACGTGAGCTCTAAACCGGTGCCCAAAATTGCTGAGCTCGTGCCCGCACCATTACAAAGACTCCGGATGGCGCGGCTGCCATGGGGCATCTTGGGCAAACCCCTCGCTTATGGTTGGTGGGCCCTGGTTGCGGTACTTCTGCTCGCATCAATCTATTATCCCGTCGGGGCGGCCCTCAGCAGGACCGATCTCAGAGGTGACAGGACTTTGGACGGGCTAGCTTTCCTCCAAGGGAGGGATTCGGGGGAGCACGAGGCGATAATATGGCTTCGGGATGAGGCTCCTTGGGGGCGAATCGTAGAGGCGGCGGGGGACCATTCCTACAGCGAGTACGGGCGCATCTCCGCCAGCACCGGCCTTCCAACGATGCTGGGATGGAAAGGCCACGAGCGCCAATGGCGGGGAACGGGCGTCAATCACCTCCTGGACGAAAGGGAGGAGCAGGTAGCGACGATCTACACCAGCGACGACCCCGAGATCGTGCGCGACCTCCTGGAAACCCACGACATACGCTACGTGTACCTCGGCCACAGGGAGCGGAGGGAATACGGGACCCCAGAGTTCGACGGTTTCCCATTCCTCCGACCCGTGCTCCAGCCTGGTGACGTAGTAATATACGAAAGGCTACAGCCGGAGGAGGGGGCTTAGCCGGATGATAAAACACTGGGCAAAAAGTCCTCTGCCTCAGAGGCTCTTGGGACAGATCTCTATCAAGCCAACCTGGGAACTAGCGCTGTTCGCCGGATTGGTACTGGGAGCTCTTGGGCTGCGGCTCTGGGAGCTGGGCGGGCGCACCATGCACTACGACGAGGCCCTCCACGTCCACTACGCATTCCGGCTGGCCGAGGGTGGGGGTTACTCCCACAGCCCTTGGATGCATGGACCGTTCCAGGTAAACCTCACTGCTCTTATTTTCACGCTATTCTCCGACAGCGACTTCACGGCACGCCTGGGATATGTCCTCTTCGGCTCCGCATTGGTAGCGTTGCCATACTTCTTGAGGACCTACCTGGGAAGGACAGGCGCCGTGGTCACCGCCGTTCTGCTGGCGCTATCGCCCTCGCTGTTGTACTTCAGCCGGTTCGGGCGAAACGAGATCCTGATGGCCTTTTTCGCGGTAGCCCTTCTGGCCCTGATGTGGCGCTATCTCAACGAGGGTAAGCACCGCTATCTCTACATGGCGGCGGCAGTCCTTGCCCTGATGTTTGCCACGAAAGAGACCGCCTACATAGTAGCCGCCATATTCGGCCTGGCCCTTTTCCTGATGTCTATCACGGAGCTCGTGCCATGGGCCTTGGGTCGGAGCAAGCTCTCGGACCTGAGGGGCCCGGCCGCGTTCCTGGTCTTACTGGTCACCCTGACCTTGCCTCAGTGGTCGGCAATATCCAGCATACCCCTGGGGACACTGGGGCTTGAGTTGGTCAACGAAGGCGTCGGCGACGTGGGGTTACCGGTGTGGGGAGCACCCTTCGTGTCATTCCCCGTAGTCTCCCTCCCCCTGTTCCTGGACATACTCATCACGCTAGCCATCGCAGCGGTCCCGTTGGGCGCGATTCTGCTAACGGCGGTCGGGCGAAGGTCGGTCAAGTGGCTCGTCCCTATGACGGTGGTGGCCACGTTGGCCTTCATGATGGTCTCGTTCCCCAGCGGAACCATCGCCCGTGACTACCTGATTTCCTTCGGGGTTCTGGCTTCAACATTACTACTGTCGATTATCGTCGGAGTCATGTGGCAATGGCGGGTATGGCTGGCCTGCGCAGCCATCTTTTACACCATATGGACCGCACTATACACCAGCTTTTTTGGAGCATTTGTCCAACACCACGGCTACTGTCCCGGCGCGATAGGCGGGGCCTTTGGGACCATGTGCAGCAAACTGGGCGGCGTATATACGGGCTCCTGGCAAGGGCTCGGCTACTGGCTGGCCCAGCAGGAAGTCGCCCGTGGAGGCCAGCCCTGGTACTACCATCTGGCAATCGGCTCGGTCTACGAGTTGCTACCCCTGTTTTTCGGCGCCATAGCTGTCGTTTATTACCTGAGACGAGGCGACCAGTTTGGTTTACTACTTGGGTTTTGGGCTACGCTCACCGTGATAGCCTACACAGTCGCCGCAGAGAAGATGCCCTGGCTCCTGGTAAACATGGCAGTGCCATTGATATTACTCACGGGGAAGTTCGTGGGAGAGATCATAGAACGGGTACAGTGGAGCAGACTACTGAGGAGCCCATCAATAACTGTACTGCCACTCGCTCCCGTGCTGGTGGCAGCTGGAGTTTACCTTCTGCACCGGTCCCTGGACATGGGGGGGATATCTTCGTGGGAAAGCTGGAGCCTCCTGACCACGATGCTCGTCATCGCCGGCGCCCTGGTCCTTCTTTTCAGGCGGACCAGCCCAAGGGTGGGCATGACTCTAGCCACTCTGGGGGTGGGAGTCCTGCTTCTAGGGTTCAGCACCTACATTTCCTTCGAGGCAAGCTACAGCTACGACGACAACCGCGTCGAGATGCTGTCATATGCACAGGGTAGCGCCGACCTCGTCGACACTATGGGAGATCTGAACAACCGGGTGTTCGATAGGCAGGAAGGGGAGACGGTGGCCGAGGTAGACTACGAGATGTGGTACCCGTTCAACTGGTATGTGCGCCGTAAAGAGAAGGACAAGATCCTGGAATTCCGGTGCTACAAGTCCGAAAAAGAGGACGGCTACGTCTCCTGGTGCAATCCTCTGGAAGAGCCTCCAACCACCAAGGCCGTCCTCATGAATGAGACCCACGCCAATCGGGACTCCAAGCACCTTGGAGAATACGAGAAGTCCGGCCCTTTCAAGAACCTCTTATGGTTCCCCGAAAGCTACCGGCGCTCGGGAGAGAACCGCAGGAACGAGGGAATAGGAGAACAGCTAAAAAGGGACTTTCTGTCCCTCAAAAACAATATCACCCGAGGAGCAGCCTGGAAGGACATGCTGGACTATTTCTTGTTCCGTGAGCTGGACAGCAAGTGGTGGGACTCCAGATACTTTGCGTTCATCTCTAACGACGTCTCGACCAGCACCCCGGAGTAACCACCAGGGGACCGCGTTCTCAAGACGGACCCGGACCTTGCCCAGCCAAACCCGAAGGCCCGTAGCGTGGTCATGAGACGCCGGCGCCCAGCCCGGTGGCGGGCAAACCTCCATAGCTTGGCGCCCCTCTTCGACGCCTGGAAGGTTGTTGACACAGTTCTTGAACGAGGGCTACAATGAGTGACAGCACCATCATGGAGGCTAGGGCGATGCTCGAGTTGATGATAGATAGCATTCGGGTTAGTCTGATGAACTACCAGCGCGTAGTCATCCTCAAAGAGAAGGACTCGGACCGCTATCTGCCCATCTGGATAGGCCCTGCGGAGGCAGATGCGATCGCCGTAAAGCTCCAGGATATCTCGGTCCCAAGGCCCCTTACTCACGACCTCCTGGGGTCTGTCATAGACACTCTAGGCGCCGCTGTGAGTCACATTTTGGTTAACGACCTGGAGAGTGACACCTTCTATGCCAGGATCGTCGTCAATACCAACGGCAAGAGCGTCGAGATAGACTGCAGGCCAAGTGATGCTATAGCCCTGGCAGTGCGGGCTCAGGTCCCCATCTATGTCGAAGACAAAGTGATGGACAAAGCGGGCATACTGCTCGACAAGGAGACGGGAAAACCGATTCTTCCTGGTGAGCCTGATGATACGAGTGAAGAAGGGAAGGCTCCCGAGGTCAAGGAAGAGGACCTCCGGCGGATGTCAGCCTTCACCGACTTCATCAACAGCCTGGACCTCGAGGACTTCGGGAAGCAGCAACAGCAGCAACAGTAGCCACCGAGCACCTACGCCTCCCAGCTGAAAGAAGCCCCGGCTCATCCAAAGCCGGGGCTTCTCACGTGGCACGACTGAGCACCGTTGGCCGGAAGTTGACACTCAAAAGCGATAGTGCTAGGATTCTCTAGGCTTGATGTGGAGGACACCTGATCGGTGTTGGCCCTACGGTTTCTAGGCATAGGCTGGTATGTGGCCCTCTGCATCGTAGTAGGGATAATAGGGGGCCTCAAGCTCGACGATGCCGTGGGTACGCGGCCGCTGTTCACGCTCCTCGGAGTTTTGCTAGGAACGGTTGCCGCATTCTACGGCATCTATAAGTTGGCGCTGCCGTTACTGAAAGAGCCGGATACAAATGGAGATTCTATGACGGACGGGGGTAAGACTTAGTGCCTTCCGGTGGGGGATCAAAGAGATTCCTTGTCATAGGCCTTATACTCTTCGCGGCTCTTTTTATTTTCGGCTTCGCCACCGGCGCCATCGGCGCGGGCTTCACCCAGTCCGAGGAGGACAAGGCCTCGGGTGAAAAGGCCGCAGGTCCGTTTATTCGGGTACCCGAGGTACATCTCCCCGCCCAGCCGATTTTCCCTAACCGCGAGCGTGAGCGCTACTTGGAATTTCTCGGCGCGGAAGCGAAAGAGGAAGAACAAGGAGGAGGGGCGCTCACACACCACGAGCATGAGCTGGTGGATGACGGAGCCTTCGGAAGCGGATTCAAGTTCATCGTGACCAACACCCTGCTGTCCTCCTGGATTGCCAGTGTTGTTTTGGTCCTCCTATTCGCAATCGGCACCAGGAAGGCCAGGCTGGTGCCCGGGCGCCTGCAGAATTTCTGCGAGATCATCATAGACGGACTGCTTAATTTCGTCGAAGGGGTCATAGGTAAAGAGCGGGGTAGGCTCGTGTTTCCCGTTATCGCAACCATCTTCCTCTTCGTCTTGTTCAACGCCTGGATAGGTCTACTGCCCATATACCCAGCCCTCGGTTGGATCGAGGACGACCGTCTCCTGATCCACCTCCTCCGGCCGGCAGGGACGGACCTAAATATGCCACTGGCCCTGGCGCTGATCTCATTTTTGTTTGTGGAGCTCCTGGGTCTGCGACTGCTGGGCATGCGTTATGTTGGGAAGTTCGTAAGAGTCGGTAGTCTCAGGCGCGGGCTAAAGGGCATGATCCGTTTTCGGCCCATGGAGGCCTTTCAGGGTCTGCTGGACTTCTTCTTCGTGGGACCATTGGAAGCGTTCAGCGAGCTGGTACGGATCATCAGTTTCACATTCCGGTTGTTCGGGAACATGACCGCCGGGGAGATACTGGTACTCGTCTCCGCCTTCCTGGTGCCGTTTGTAGCCACAATAGGGGTCTACGGACTGGAGCTACTGGTCGGCTTCGTTCAGGCGCTCATCTTCGCGGGACTTACATTGGTGTTCGTAACCATAGCCTTGACTCCCCATGGAGAAGAGGAGCATTAAAAACCAACCCGGAATGATCGGATACACTGCTAAGAAGGGATAGGGGCGTGACATGGAGATACTCATATTCTTGTTGGTAGTCGCCACATTAGGCCTGTCGGCAGCGGCCGTCGGGGGCATATTCGCTATCTACTCCTCCAGGCAGGAGTAATACCCGGATCAGTAGTCCATGTTTAATCAACTTACTTCGGAGGTACCATGGAACTTCTCGTAATGCTTGCTAGTGTAGCTGCCCAGATAGAGGAGAATGCCGCAAAGATGCTCGGCGCGGGCCTGGCAATTGGGTTGGGCCTCATCGGTCCCGGCATAGGCATTGGGATGCTGGGTGCAGCGGCGATGAACGCCATCGGACGGAATCCCGAAGCCCGCGGCGCGATCTTGACCAACATGATCCTTGCGATAGCCTTCGCGGAGGCCCTTGGTATTTACGCCCTGATCGCGGCCATCATGATAGGATTCGTATTCTAGCGGGGTGGCTCCTCACCTGATCTAGGGGGTTCCGTGGAAAAATTAGGGATTCACCTCCCCACGCTGATTATTTATCTCGTCAACTTCAGCTTGTTGCTGGGGCTGCTTTATCTATTCGCCTACAAACCAATCCTTCGCATGATGGACCAGCGGGCCGACAGGATAAGGGAAAGCCTCGGCGCTGCGGAAGCAGCCCGCGACGAGGCTGCCCGCTCCCAGGCGGATACCCAGCGGCAGCTCAACGAGGCTCGAGCTGAAGGGCAGCGGCTCATCGGGCAGGCTCGAGAGATTGCCGAGCGCTACCGCGAGGAAGAGAAGGAGCGGGCCAGACAGGAAGCGGAAGCGTTTGTCGCCAGGGCGAGGGAGGACATTCAGAGAGAGAGGGACACAGCGATCCAGGAGGTACGAGTCCACTTCGCGAACCTGGCTATCCTCGCCGCCGAGAAAGTGATCGAGCGCTCCCTGGACCAGGACGCCCACAGCGAGCTCATCGCCGGTGTCCTCGAAGAGGGTGGTAAGCTGCCGAGAGCGTAAGAGAACATGCCGACAAGAGCCTCAGCGAAAAGGTACGCACAGGCGGTGTTCGGTCTGGCCTCTGAAAGCGGCCAGCTTGAACAATGGACCGACCACCTGCGCATCATGGCTGAGGCCCTGGAGAATGAGGAACTCAGGACCTTCTTCGAGCATGCCAAGGTCCCCCTTTCCCGGAAGGTGGACACTATAGGACGGATCTTTCCTGAGCCCACGCCCATCGCGCGGAATCTGCTGTCCCTGCTGGTCTCGCGGGGCCTCGTGCAGCTGCTCCCAGAGGTCGAAAAGGCGTTCCAGCAGCTATTGAATGAGCTTCGCGGGAGAGAGGAAGTAGAGGTTACCTCCGCCGTCCCGCTCCAGGACCAGGAGAAGGAGAAGGAGCGGATCGTTGGTTTCCTGACATCGCTGACTGGGAAAGATGTCCTCCTCGATAGCCGGGTAGACCCATCCATCCTGGGCGGCCTGGTGATGAGAGTTGGGGATAGGCTGATCGACGGCAGTACCCGCTCAAAGCTGGAAGCCCTTGGCAAGGAGCTTCAAACGAATGCCACCAGAGCGAGCACCTAAAGAGAAAGAGGAGCAGGCCCAAGCTATTTCCGACAGCATCAGTAGACCCTAGGAGGTAACTTTAATGACCACACGAGGTCAGGATATAGTCTCGGTTCTTAGGCGGCAGATAGAGGAGTTCGGTGCCGACCTGAGCCTCGTGGACGTTGGTACGGTGGTCGAGGTTGGCGACGGGATCGCCAGGATCCAGGGGCTCCAGGGAGCCCAGTATAACGAACTTTTGGAGTTTCCTCATGGGATCGTGGGACTCGCCCTGAACCTGGAAGAGGATACCGTTGGCGCCCCTATAATGGGTGACGCTAACCTCATCAAGGAGGGCGACACAGTCCGATCCACCGGCCGCATCATAGAAGCGCCGGTGGGCGAGGGCCTCATCGGGCGCGTGGTCGACCCTCTAGGCAAACCTCTGGACGGCAAGGGGCCGATAAACAGCACCAGGTCCCGTCCCGTCGAGCGCATCGCCCCCAACGTGGTGACCCGCAAGTCAGTAGACACCCCGGTCCAGACGGGGATCAAGCCCATAGACGCCATGATCCCCATCGGCAGGGGCCAGAGGGAGCTCATAATCGGCGACCGATCTACGGGCAAGACGGCCATCGCGATAGACACTATTATCAACCAGAAAGGCCAGGACCTTTTCTGCATCTACGTGGCTATAGGGCAAAAACAGGGCAAGGTAGCCCAGGTGCTGGCGAGCCTGGAGGAACACGGGGCCATGGAGCACACGCTGATCGTGGCAGCCAACGCCTCTGACCCGGCCCCTCTCCAGTACATCGCACCCTACGCGGGTTGTGCTATGGCCGAGGAGTTCATGGACCAGGGCAAAGACGCCTTGATCGTCTACGACGACCTCACCAAGCACGCCTGGGCGTACCGGCAGCTCTCACTGCTCCTCCGGCGTCCCGCCGGACGGGAAGCCTACCCAGGGGACATCTTCTACTTGCACAGCAGGCTGCTGGAGCGGGCCGCCAGGATGGCGCCTGACTTCGGCGGAGGCTCCCTGACCGCCCTTCCCATCATCGAGACCCAGGCGGGCGACGTATCCGCCTATATACCTACCAACGTCATCTCCATAACCGACGGCCAGATTTACCTGGAGCCCGAGCTGTTTAACTCAGGAATCCGCCCAGCGGTCAACGTCGGCCTCTCCGTCTCCAGGGTAGGCGGCGCGGCCCAGACCAGGGCAATCAGACGTGTAGCCGGGAGATTGCGCCTCGATCTGGCCCAGTACCGGGAGTTGGCTACCTTCGCCCAGTTCGGGACCGCCGACCTGGACCGGGCAACTCGGGCGCAGCTTGAGAGAGGCCAGAGGAGCACAGAAATTCTCAAGCAGCTCCAGTACCAGCCAATGTCTCTGGACAAGGAAGTGTTGATTCTTTACGCAGTAAACAATGGGGACCTGGACGACGTCCCCATCGAACGCTGCCAGGAGTTCGAGGAAGGGTTCCTTCGACATATGGAGACGGCCCACCCGGAGATAGGCCGCGCGATCCTGGAGACCCGGGACATCAAGGAAGACACGGAAGAGTCTTTGAAGGGGGCCATCCAGGAGTTCAAGGCCACCTTCCAGCCACAAGAGTAACCCGCACAGAAACGATCAGGGCCGGTCGAAGATTATGACTGTGTCCTGACGTAGAGAGCCGCATATGCCCAGCCTCAGGCAGATAAAAAGACGGATAAGAAGCATACAGAACACGGCCAAGGTGACCAAGGCCATGGAACTGATTGCTGCCTCCAAGATGAGGCGCGCCCAGGCCAGCGTACTGGCCGGGAGGCCTTACTCGGAGAAAATTCAAGAGGTCATCGCCCACCTCGCCGCCCAGCCCAGCGAAGACAGCGATTCGGTGCAGCCCCTGCTGGAGACCCGGCCCGTCAACCACATCGAGATTCTCCATATATCTCCCGACCGAGGTCTGTGCGGCGGCATGCATTCCAACCTGAACCGCCGGGTCGCCCAGTTCATCCTCGAACAGCAGGCGCCCGTGAGCATCGTTGCGGTTGGGAGGAAAGGGCGGGACTTCATGGTCAGGTACGGACAGAACGTGAGGGCTATCTTCATCAACCTGGGCGACAGGCCGTCAGTGGCCGACACCATCGCCATCTCCCGTATGGTGATCGACGACTACACGGAAGGGACAGCCGACGAGGTATACGTGTCCTACGTGGAGTTCGTCTCTACGACGGTCCAGCGGTCTGTGGTGAGACGGTTGCTACCAATCGTCCCCGCAGAGCTGAGGGCCGAGGAGAGGGTCGGCTACATATACGAGCCCGACAGCCTGGTGGTGCTGGGGTCCCTGCTTCCCAGATTTGCAGAGATGGAAATCTATCACGCCCTGCTGGAGCTAATAGCCAGCGAGCAGTCGGCCCGCATGGTGGCTATGCGGAACGCCACCGAAAACGCCGGCGACATGGTCTCCGATCTAACCCTCCTATCCAACAAGGTGCGCCAGGAGAGCATCACCAACGAGCTGCTGGACATCATGGGTGGGACCGCGGCTCTCGCTGGCTGAGAATGGCACCACAGGCCCTTACCAGGCAATGTGTAGCGGCGACGCAAGCGCCGCCCCCACGAAGGGGCCGGGGGGTTGGAGAGGTCTGCGGAAGAAAGGGGTGTGCAGAGGGGCGAAGCCCCTTTGCCGGTCCGCCTCAGGCGGATGAGGGTGTCCCTCAGATATAAGTTTCTCCCCCTTCCTGGCCTGGAAGGGGCCATGGGGATGGTCGAAAGAGTTTTTCAGCACCCTGGTAGGGGCCGAGCTGGAGAAAGCTTTGGCGTGAGCTGGACCGAACGGTCAGGATTAGGGTGAGAGCAACGTAGGCGAAGGGGCTGGGCCTAATAGCAAACGCACTGGAGGCGACCATGGGTAAAGGTAAGGTAATCCAGATCATCGGTACGGTGGTAGACGTGGAGTTTCCACCCGACCAGCTTCCGGCCCTGTTTAACGCCCTGGAGCTCGTCAATCAGGGCGAGAAGCTGACCCTGGAAGTGCAGCAACACATCGGGAACAACTGGGTAAGGTGCTTAGCCCTGGGACCTACGGAAGGACTGGCCAGGGGCGCCGAGGCTACAGATACGGAAAATCCTGTATTAGTGCCGGTTGGAGAGGAGACGCTGGGCCGCCTTTTCAACGTGACCGGCGAGCCTCTGGACAATTTGGGTCCGGTAGAGCCTCCCCAGCGGTGGCCCATTCACCGGCCCCCTCCCTCCTTCGAGGACCAAGAGACAACCACTGAGTTCCTGGAAACAGGCATTAAAGTGTTCGACTTGATCACCCCCTTCATGAAAGGGGGTAAGGTGGGCGCTTACGGAGGCGCCGGCGTCGGCAAGACCGTCATAATAATGGAGCTGATACGGAATATAGCGGCCGTACACAAGGGCGTGTCCGTGTTTGCCGGTGTTGGGGAGCGTTCCAGGGAGGGCAACGACCTCTGGTACGAGATGCAGGATTCCGGAGTGCTGGACAGCACCGTGATGGTCTTCGGGCAGATGAACGAGCCACCCGGTGTGCGGGCCAGAATCGGCCTCACGGGCCTTACGATGGCCGAGTATTTCCGGGATGAGCAGAACAGGGATGTGCTGCTGTTTATCGACAACATCTACCGGTACATTCTGGCAGGCATGGAGGTTTCGGCGCTCCTGGGACGCATGCCCTCTGCGGTGGGCTACCAGCCCACCCTCGCAACCGAGATGGGTGCTTTGCAGGAACGCATCACCTCGACCAAGGCAGGGTCCATAACCTCCTTCCAGGCCATCTACGTGCCGGCGGATGACTACACCGACCCCGGTATCGTTACCACCTTCGGCCATCTGGACGGGGTGATCTCGCTGGAGCGCTCCCTTGCCGCCCAGGGCCTGTACCCAGCGGTGGACCCCCTGGCCTCCTTCTCGCGCATGCTGGAGCCGAGAATCATGGGAGAGGAGCATTACGGGGTAGCCCGTGGGGTGCAACAGGTGCTGCAGCGATACAGAGATCTCCAGGACATCATCGCCATTCTCGGAATCGAGGAGCTCTCCGAAGACGACAAGATAGCTGTCTCGAGAGCGAGGAGAGTCCAGCGGTTTCTTACCCAGCCCTTCTACGTGGCCGAGACCTTCACCGGAATGGAGGGCCGTTACGTCGCATTGCGGGATACGGTGCGGGGCTTCAGTGAGATACTGGAAGGCAAACATGACCAGATCCCTGAGCAGGCTTTCTACATGTCCGGCACCATTGACGAGGTCCTGGAAAAAGCCGAGCAGATGAAGGCGGCGGTGTAGAGAAGACCCCGTTATGCCGAGAAACACCGATGGAGCTAAGATCGGGATTGGCAAGTTCCCTAACCAGCGCGAGCGGCTGTTAGGACTCGCTTGCCTCCTACGCCCGCAAATCGAGTGGTTAGTGAGATAGAACCATGACAACTATGCGTCTAGAAGTAATAACAGCAGAGCGGCGCGTCTACTCCGACGACGTGGAGGTGCTGGTCGCGCCGGGCATTGATGGGGAGCTGGGCATCCTGCCCCATCACGCGCCCCTGATGACGGCCCTCCAGCCCGGAGAGATCATGATACGCAAGGACAACGAGGAGACCTTCCTGGCCGTGTCTGGCGGTTTCCTCGAGGTCATGGGAAATCAGGTTACTATCCTCGCCGATGCTTGTGAGCGCTCCGACGAGATAGACGAGGAGCAGGCTCGGATAGCCATGCAAGAGGCCCAGGATAGGCTGGCCAGCCGCACCGAAGACCTGGACCTGGAGGCGGCAGCGGCGGCCGTCCGACGCGCCGGGACCCGCCTGATGGTGGCGCGACGAAGACGTCCACGCGAGAGGCCGTCCCCTCCCGCATGAGCTTCGGCCTCACGGCTAAGCCGGCGCTCCCTCCAGCCTGGCCGGGTACCCTTCGGCGGATACACCACCACACCAGTATCCGGGCGCGTGGTTCGACAGGCTCACCACGAGCGGTCTAATAAATCACGCGACACTCTAATCAGGGGCACTATCTCGCCCGTGCAGAGTTCGTGGAGCGGCACTGTCCACCACCGCTGACGCGCACTGCCCATCCCCGGGGGATCCTGGAGCGACGCGATCCGCTCACCCTGAGCCTGTCGAAGGGGGAGGCAGCTACCCACTTAGCCGTGAACGACGGTACACCGAGGAACAGAGCTACCTGCTGGAGGGCTTGCCCTCCAGCAGGTAGAAGGTCATGGACTGGAGCGAAAGGACCGGATCGACGCTCCTTATTTTTACCCCTTCTTTGGCCTGTGCGGCTATAGGGGCGTAGTTGAGAATGGCCTTTACGCCACACTCGGTCAGGCGGTCAATCACGCCCTGAGCATGCTGCCCGGGTACCGCTACGACGCCGATTTCGATGTTGAGGCTGGTGACGGCGCCGGCCATATCGCCCATCGGCTGCACTACCAGACCACCCACTTCCAGCCCGACGGTGCTTGGGCTCTCGTCGAAGGCAGCCACTATCTGAAACCCTTCGGGGGCGAAGCCGGGGTAGCTGAGGATAGCCCTGCCCAGTCTCCCGACGCCTACCAGGCACACGTTCCAGTGCCTACTGATCCCCAGGATCTCCTTCAATTCCACCAGGAGATTTCGCACGCTATAACCCCGGCCCTGTTTTCCAAACCGGCCGAAATAGCTCAGGTCTTTTCGTATCTGAGCGGGCGTTACTTGAAGTACTTCTCCCAGCTGCTGGGAGCTTACTATCTGGGTCCCGCTATCAAGGAGCGAGCTTAGCACTCGAACGTACTGGGGCAGCCTCATTATGACTACTTCAGGTACCTCTGCCCGGCGGCCCTGCTCAGAGGGCGAACGCGCTGCCATCTAGTTCTGCCTCCTCGGGGCCACGGGGCCCGGCGGCCGTTGGTATCAAATGATGTATTACCTCGGCTCACCGAACAGTGGTGCTAAAGAGGCTACATTGTATTATGTTAGGTACTCCTCGTCAATAATATTGTGAAAATTTTAACGCTCTAAGAGGCTCGTCCGAGCAAGTTTCCAAGCCCGCCGGAGTCAGGCCGTAGGATACCCTCCAGCAGGGACATAGATAGCTGGAGCGGGCCGTTCCCTGTGTTATAATGGCACCGTCTCGCATGGTAAATGAGCAAATGCCTCAGAAGCCTTCCAATCTGCTGCCGGCCCTGCAAGCCTCTCTCCCGCCAGATAGCTACACCATCATAGAGGGTATCGCCAAAGAGGCTGCCTCAACGGGCATGTCCCTATTTGTTGTCGGCGGCTCCGTCAGGGATATCCTCCTGGGAGTGCCTGTCAAGGACATGGACTTGGTCGTGGAGGGCAATGCCGCGGCACTGGCCGCAGAGGTGGCCAAAGGGTTGGGTGGAGAGGTCTCCTCCTACTCCCAGTTTGGGACCGCCCTGGTATACCTGGACGGTCACCGCTTCGACCTGGCCACAGCCCGACAAGAGGTATACGTGAGGCCGGGCGCGCTGCCAAAGGTCAGGCCCGGCACCATCCACCAGGACCTTGGCCGGCGCGACTTCTCGATCAATGCCATGGCCATCCCGATGTCCGGGCCGGGGACTGGAATCCTGCTTGATCCCCATAAGGGCCAGCAGGATTTGAAACGTGGCCTCATCCGCGTGCTTCATCCGGGGAGTTTCCTGGACGATCCGACTCGCCTCCTCAGAGCCATACGTTATGAGCAGCGCTTGAAGTTTCAGATGGAGGACGAAACCCTTGCCGCGATGAGCCAGGCAGTGGACCGAGGAAGCTTGGACACAGTGAGCGGCTCCCGCATAAGGAAAGAGCTGCAGCTGATGTTCGAAGAGGACCAGCCCTCGCGCCTTCTATCCAGGTGCGGCGAGCCGGGAATCCTGCGAGCAATCCACCCACCCCTGAGAGACGGTACGGGCGCGGCCAAGCTGGACGGCCATGCGACCGATGGACTTCCGCTGGCTTACCTGGCAGCCCTGTCATACAACCTGACCGCCCAGGAGGGAGAAGCTTTCATTCGTCGCCTTGCGATGCCGGCCCGGTGGGCCAAGATCGTGCGGGATACGATCGCGGTGCATGGGATCAGCGGGGACCGGCTTTCAGACGGCTCTTACGTCGGGGCGCAGGGCAAATCACACGCCGAGCTGTGTTCGGCCCTGGAACATGTCTCTTCCATCAGCGTGCAGGTCAACGCCCTGCTTTCGGATTCGCCCCTGGTACGAGAGGCTCTGGAACATTATCTGAGCGTTCTGCGTTATGTAAAGCCAATCCTTCGCGGGAGCGACCTCATCTCCCTGGGGGTGTCCCAGGGACCTCGGGTGGGAGAGATCCTCGGGCAGCTGAAGGTGGCGAAGATTGATGGGAAGGTACTCACCCGGGAGGATGAGGTGCGGATGGCGAAGGCGCTCGGCGGACTGAACGGGACCTGAGGGGCGCCGGCGGCGGACAAGCTTTGCGCCGTGTGTGACGTGCCACTGGACGAGTCCCATCAGGCCTCCCGCCAGAAGTGCGGCGGTATCTTCCACCAACCCTGGAGCGTCGATGCCGAAGTGGCACAGTGCGGCCGCATCGCCAGCACCAGGCGGCGCTGGCACTGGTATTCCTGAGCTCGGGTTGTTACGGAATCATAAGAGATGGCTGGCAGAATACGGGCTAGGGCGGGACGGACAGGCTGCCGGCTACCATCATAGTCAGCTGGAGGCATTTAACGTGAAGGCAGTGTACATCGAGTCCCATGGCGGCCCGGAGGTGCTGACCTACGGGGAGCGCCCTGACCCTGTGGTCGAACCCCATGAGGTGAGGATCAGGGTACGGGCCAGCGCCCTGAACAGGCTGGACCTCTACCGCCGGGCCGGAGTGCGAGGGACCCGCCGGGAGTTTCCGCCACCCTTCGTGCTGGGAGTAGACTGCGCGGGGGATATCGTGGAGGTGGGCAGCGGGGTCAGTGGCCGGACGGTGGGCGAGCGCGTGGTTGTCAACCCGAGGATTACCTGCGGCCAGTGCGCCCGCTGTCTCTCGGGGAGCGACGACCTCTGTGCCAGCGCCAGGATGCTGGGAGACAACATGGACGGGAGCTACGCCGAGTACGTCAAGGTTCCCGCGGAAAACACCAACCTCATTGCGGAGCAGGTCTCCTACGAACAGGCCGCCGCCGTGCCCACCACGTTTCTTCCCGTATGGAACATGATGGTGCGCCGCGCCCAGCTCAAAGCCTGGGAAACCGTCCTGGTGCTGTCGGCGTCGGCGGGGGTAGGTACCGCCGCTATTCAGGTGGCCAAGAACGTAGTAGGCGCCAGGGTCATCGCCACCACCAGCTCCGACGAGAAGGCGGCCAAAGCCCATGAGCTGGGAGCCGACGACGTAGTCAACTACACCAGCGAGGACATCACCCAGCGCGTGCGGGAGCTTACGGGCGGCGAGGGTGTTGACCTGGTCGTGGACCACACCGGCGCCGAGTACTTTCAGGCGGCCTACAACTCACTGAAGCGGGGCGGCAAGTATGGGACGTGTGGGGTCACCACAGGCTATAAAGGGGAGCTCCACATGGGCCTGCTGTTCTCGCGGCAGCTAACTGTGTTCGGGGTGTTCATGGGCTCGAAGGAGGACCTGCGACTGATAGTGGAGATGCTCAACGCAGGCAAAATCGCCCCCGCTATCCACCAGGTGTTCCCGTTGGAGAGGGCGGCCGACGCCCACCGCATGATGGAGGAGCGGAGCTTCTTCGGCAAGCTCTTGTTGACGCCGTAGTACCAACACGCTGATGCGGAGCGGGGGTCCGCAGAGGGATCCCTGCAACCGGATGTTCCGTAGGGGCGAGGCATGGAGCCTGTCTCAGAAGTCCCTTCTCCTGTGGCGGGAGAAAGTTAGGATGAGGGGGTACCGACGAAAGTCGGCAGATCGCTATCTAGAAATGCCGGTTACGGGCCGATGAGAGGATCACCCTTACCTTAATCCTCTCCCATCAAAGGGAGAGGAAAGAGACCAGCGCTCGCTCATGGTAGTTATGAGACGGGTTCCATGCCTCGCACCTACCGCCGCCGGAAGTTGGAGAGCCTGCCTAACAGGCTGATGAAGAAGGGGAGTGCAGAGGGGCGAAGCCCCTTGCCGGGAGACTGAGGGTGTCCCTCAGATATAAATTCTCCCCCCTTCCTGGTTAGGAAGGGGGTCAGGGGGATGGTCGGAAGGGCTTTTCAGCACCCTGCTAATGGTCGTCCTTCAGATATGAATCTCCCCCTTACTGTAGGTAGGGAGAAACGGTGACGGTCACCTGCCCAATATGAGAGAAAGCGAGGAGGAACAGACATGGAGACAATAGGATTCATCGGCCTCGGCAACATGGGGTCCGGAATGGCCGCGAATATCCAGAAGGCTGGATATTCGATGGTAGTCCATGACATCCGGGAGGGGGCGACCAGGGCTTTCCTGGAGCGGGGGGCCCGCCTGGCCAGCTCTCCAGCCGACGTGGCACGCCTGTGCGACGTAGTGTTGTCCTCTCTGCCCGGACCCAAGGAGGTAGAGGAGGTCGCCACCGGCAAAGATGGGCTCCTGGAGGGGATCAGGGAAGGGGGCGTCTACATAGACCTTTCCACCAGCCGTCCCACTCTGATCCGGCGGATCGAGCCGATCTTCAACGAGAAGGGCGCCCACGTGCTGGATGCCCCGGTCAGCGGAGGCCCAACGGGAGCCGCCTCCGGGAACCTTGCCGTGATGGTAGGAGGGGACCCGGAGGTCTACCAGCGGGTAAAGCACATTCTCGACTCCTTTGGGGACAAGGTCTTCTACGCGGGGGGGATCGGCGCCGGGAGCGTGTGTAAGCTGGTGCATAACGTGGTCGGCTACGGGTTCCAGCAGGCGCTGGCGGAAGGGCTGACCCTTGGAGTCAAGGCGGGGGTGGAGCCCAGGGCCCTATGGGAATGTGTTCGGCGAGGGGCCCTTGGGCGCATGAGCCTCATTCATGAGGCGCTCCCCTCCTCGGTGTTCCAAGAGAAGTTCGACCCGGCCAGCTTCGCGCTGAGGTTGGCCAGAAAGGATATCGGGCTGGCCACAGAGCTCGCAAGGGAGTTCGACGTGCCCATGCCATTCGCCACCCAGGTGGAGCAGATCGCCGTGGAGGGGCTGAACCGCGGATGGGGCGAACGCGACTCCAGGGTTACGTTCCTGCTGCAAGAGGAGGCCGCCGGCGTAAAAGTGCGTGTCCCTGATGTGGACCCGGCCCAAGCTGCCAGATTCATCACCACCCACCCAGAGGCTTCATAATCAGTCTCCAAACCCGCGCGCCCTCCCGGGCGAATAGGATGGATATGGCCTTGCCCGTACCAACACCGGGTCCGCTGGAACCCGCGCCCGTCACGATGGCGACCTTCCCTTCTAGCCTCAGCCGCCCTGGTTCCATAAGTCCCTCCTTTGGCCTCGGTCTTCTCCCTCACCTCAATCCTCTCTCATGGGGAGAGGAGGTCATCCAAGGGCGAGGGCCGTTTTCGGAGCAAGCCCAATAGATTATAGCGCATGAGTATGGTATAGTGGCCCACTCACCCGCCGAGGTCTCCCAAGGCCCAGGAACGATTGACAGGATCCGCTTCATTGACGCGGGGGCCGGCGGGGCTCAAATTACCTCGGCCTTAAGCTGATGCCATGGAGGTGTAACGTGGCCAAGAACGGATTCAGGGTGATCGACAGCGACATGCACATCGTCGAGCCGGTGGACCTTTGGCAACGGTATATCGACGCGAAATTCAAGGACCAAGCCCCCAGGGGCGTTGCCACGGCTCCGGGAAGCGGTGCGGCGAATCCTCTGGGCACATCCATGGTGCACCCCGACGGTAGGCCCTGGGGCAGGACCGGCGCCACGGACCGGTCTTTTCAACACACGCTCTCCAGTAAAACACACGCGGAAGGCAACGAGAAGATCAGGCACTACCAAGAGATGGGCTGGACAGGAGATGGACAGCTGGAGGCGATGGACGCGGAAGGGATCGACGTAGCTGTGCTGTTCCCAACCAACGGCCTGTACACCCTCAGTGAGCCAGACATGGACCCCCGGCTAGCCGCGGCAGTGGCAAGAGCCTACAACGACTGGCTCCACGACTTCTGCCTGGCGGACCCTGCCAGGTTAATGGGGGCGGGAATTATCTCCCCGTTCGATGTAGAGGATGCCGTCTCCGAGACGCGTCGCTGCGTGAATGAGCTGGGATTCAAGGGGGTGTGGCTCAGGCCCAACGAGGTGAACGGGAGAAACTGGTATGATCCGTATTACGAGCCTCTGTGGTCCACTCTTGAGGATCTGGGGACATCCTTAGGATTTCACGAAGGAACCGGTGGCGCCCTCCGCTACTTAGGCGAGCAGTTCGGCGCAAACGCAATGCTCCGGCACGTTTTCTCCCACCCTGGGGAACAGATGCTGGCTGCCGCCAGCTTGTGCGGAGGGGGAGTCCTGGAGCGCCATCCGAGGCTGCGCGTCGCCTTTCTCGAGGGGAATTGCTCCTGGCTACCCTTCCTGCTGTGGCGCCTGGACGAGCATTGGGAGCGCCTGGGAGAGGTGTTTGCGCCGGAGCTCAAGATGGCGCCCAGCGGGTACTTCAAGCGGCAGTGCTTCGCCTCCATAGACGCGGACGAGGAACCGGCGAAGTACGTTGTCGACTACATGGGGAGCGACCGGCTCATCTTCTCCACCGACTTTCCGCACCAAGACTCCAAGTTCCCCGACGCCGTGGAGACCTTCCTGGAGATGCCCATTACCGAAGAGGACAAGAGAAAGATTCTCTGGGACAACTGCGCCTACTACTACGGCATCGCGTAGCAAAGACCCAGGCGGACAGGTCTCAGTCAGGACCCGGCTGGCCCATCGTGCCGCCCGATTATGCCGCGGCGGCGACCTCCACCGGAGAGCGAGCAACCTCACCCTTCCTCTCCAGGTACTCCCGTACCATCAGGGCAGCGGTCGCGCCCTCCCCCACGGCGCTGGCGACCTGCTTGGTGCTTCCGACCCGGCAGTCGCCCGCGGCGAAAACCCCGTCCATGCTTGTCTCCAGGTTCGGTTTGGTCATGACAAAACCGTACTCGTCGAGCTCAACGGTGCCCTTCAGAAATCCGGTGTTGGGGAGCAAGCCGATGAACACGAAGACCGCTCCGGGCCTCATTTCCCGCGTTTCGCCCGTGGCCAGGTCTTCGACCACTATGGACGAGAGCTTCGTCTCGCCCCTGAATTCCCGCACCGTGGTTTCCGTGAGGAACTGCATGTCGGAACGCCCGGCCACCTTATCCTGGAGTGCCTTACTGGCGCGCGCCTCCTTCGACCTCTCCAGTATGGTTACGCTCTTGGCAAACTTCGTCAGGAACACCCCTTCCTGGAATCCGCTGTTACCTCCTCCGACCACCACGATGTCCTTGCCCTTATAGAATGGCCCGTCGCAAGTGGCGCAGAAATGGACCCCAGCACCGATAAAGTCCTCCTCCCCTGGGACGCCCAGACGCCTGTACGTCGCGCCGCTGGCCAGGATCACGGCTGGCCCGCAGTACTCCTGCCCTGACTGGACCCGGACCGCCAGGTGGGGCCCATCTTCTGCCAGAGAGACCACTTCCTGGGCAGCCAGGATTTCCACCTCGAAGCGTTCCGCCTGCCTGCGCAGCCGGTCGGCCAGGTCCGCCCCGCTGACCGCGTCGGGAAACCCGGGGTAGTTCTCGATTTCCTGGGTAATGCCGGCCTGGCCCCCGACCCCGCTCCGCTCGATTAACAGCGTGCTCAAGCCCTCCCTTGCCGCGTAGATACCTGACGTGAGAGCGGCCGGCCCGCCCCCAACGATTATCAAGTCGTAGTACTGCCGCGTCGCCTGACTCCGTATCCCCAGCTTCTCGGCCAGCTCCGCGTTGGTAGGCTCCACAAGGATCGAACCGTCCGAGAAGACGATGGTGGGTATAATCTGCTTGCCGTTGTTGATCTGCTGAACGTATTCTCGGGCCGCCTCGTCCTCATCGATGTCGTTCCACTCATAGGGGACGCGCTGTTCCGCGAGGAATTGCTTCGACCGCTTACAGTCCAGACACCAGGGAGCTCCGAACATCCGTATTTTCTGCTCTTCCATCGGATGACCACCTCCTCAGTTACATTAGATGCGCGCCGCGGCATTTGGTTGTAGGTGGAGCACTCTGATAATCAGGAGGCCCGTGACATTCGTGACGAAAAGGCCTGGCCCGCGCCTAGTCGAGTTTACAGAACATTGACTCCCGAGGCAACGCCGTAGCTCCTTCAAGGCAACCCGGCTCGCTGTCGCGTGGACTCAGAAAGTCTTAGCGGGCTGTCAGCGGTCTCAGGACTGGGATTGGACGATGAATCGCGACACAGGCGATGATTTGCACGACAGGTATGGCTACGATGATGCCGCCCAGGCCGGTGGCGAAGGTCGTCAAGAAGCCGACCGACCCTATCGCACCAGCTGAAAAGAGCGTCAGGAGGAATAGAGGGAAGCTATCTCGCCGCCGGCTCGTAAGCTGAACGCCAAAGGGAATCAAGACCGAGCTACCGATTATCACCCCATACACGGAGGGTTGCAAGCACCCGGCCTCTCTCACACTCCAATCGCAGGTTACGGCTCCAATCAGTCCGCCGGCAAAGAATCCGATCGCAGCTGCGACGAGGCCTCCGAGGGCTAGGGCGAAGAGATGCCGGGTGCCCTTCATACCCTACTTCACTTCAAAGCTCAAGGCGTAGTAGACGTCGATGTCCTTTTCCCAGAAGGCCCTTATGACCAAGGAGTACTCCCCCGCGGGCACCTGGGGCCGGTACTGGAAAGTCTGCGAGGACGTGGGCTGGAACCTGTCAACAGCCTCTCTTTTAGTTGGCTGCTCCTCGGGCCACATGAGAAACCAACCCGAGACCCCGGCTTCAGGATAGAGCCTTAATTCCACATCTGTCGGCTGGTTACTCGCCAGCAGCTTGAAGTCAATTGACTCACCTTTGGAGACGACTAGAGATGGGGCTCTTGTGGGGGATAGACCAGTAGAGTCGATATATCCGCTGCCACACCGGTAAGACGTCACCACAGGATATTTCTCTACCCCACGGATCGAAATCACGAGCCCCAGGTCTTCTCCACACTGGGTGAGCGTGGATAGTCCAGGATTGGTCCCTTTAGAGATCGCTGATCTTATAACCGAGTCTCCCTTAAACGATATCGTCTTGCCGTTTACGTCAACCGTGTAGGTCGTATCCGGGTCGAAATCGCTGCCGAGGGGGATCCGGGTCTCGACCTTCCCGTATACCTGGGCGCAGGCCAGATTCGGGTCCGCATTTCTCAAGTTCCATACGTTCACCCGAACGGTCGTTCCTTCGCGGGAAAGATCGTGCCCGTCGAAGCTGGCGCAGCTATCAGGCAATCCCGATACCACCACCAGGTCGTACTGGAGAGGAAAGCTCTCCTTTACCAATATATCGAGGCTCTCGACGGGCGCCAGCCTTCGGACCAGGCTAGGGTCGTGCCCCCTGGCGTCGGCCCATATCAGCACCTCGTTTTTTCGCTCCTCGAAGAAATCCGGGGTCTTCCCGTCTCCCTCGCCGGTGATCCCGCCGTCGGGGTGACCAATGACGATGCCCTCGGAATCGTAGAGGACGCTCCAGATGTCGCAGCATCGCTGGGCCAGGAAGTAAACGGTCCGGCCCTTATAGTCATATTGGGTTATTGACGCGGGCGGGTTTGCGACGGGCTCGCTCTCAAGGCTCTCTATGAGATTGGCGAGCCACTTCGGTATATCCGGCCGGGTCTGGCCGCCGGTGTTCGTCGTATCGCCTGTTTGCAGCTGCATGGACACTCGGATCTCGAAGGGTTCTCCATTGAGCGTACCTGCGAGGTTGAACTCCTGAAGCAGGATGCGCCCGGTCCGCTTTTCATAGCCGAAAACCCTCTCGCCAGCCGCCTCGTCGTCCTCGGTCTGGTTGGGCAACTCTACCGGCTGTTTCACGGAGAACAACACCAGACTTTCCCCGGAAGTCAAAGTGGTCTCTCCAACCGACGCACGGTCAGGCTCGCTCCACCCTTCCAGCCACACCCGGCGGTGGCACTCCCAGTCAAGAGTAAGCACCGGAGCCTGCCCCAGGACATCGGTCGTGGCAAAAATGTACGTGTCTTCGTCATCCGTCTTGAGGACGTTCCCTGCGGCGTCCAGGGTTACCCTCAGTACATCAACCAGGATCCGGGAGTTCTCTACAGTGGTGTCCTCGGTGATACCCGGAGGCCGCCATTTCCCACCCTCTATCGCTGTCACAGTGTAGGTGGTGGACTGGCTCGCTGCGCTCTGTGGAAAGCCGTTGGGAAAGTCTCCTTTCACCGCGATGGGGCCCGTGAGGGACCAGGTATCTCCCTCCACAACCCCCAGAGGACCCGAGGGTATGCACAGCCCGTCCTTTGGGTCAACACCAACGACGGTCGGGTCCGTGGGTCGCTCACACTTTACGTTGGGCGCGATGGCCTGGAGGGGGTAGGCCTCCCTGTTCACCTCAACTTCATACACTTCGCATGCCTCGACCTCGCCGGGCAGGGGAATCGTGGTGGTCACGGTCCGGTATAGCTCGTCACAGACCAGGTCGGTCCCGGTCTTCCGCAGATTCGTGATCTCTACGACGAACGTGTCCCCTCGCCGCGTCACGGTGTGATCTCCGAAGGACTCGCAGCTGTCCGGGAGCCCCGAGACGACGCTTAGCGATCCGTTCCCAGCCCCGAAACCGAGTACCTCTATCCGGACGCTCTCGATTGGAGCGTCCACCACCTTGACTGCTGGCTCCCCGGTGCGCTGGTCTGCCCAAAGCAGCTTTTCGTTACTCCTCTGTTCGAAGAAGTCCGGCACGTTTCCGTCCCCCTGGCCGGTGATGCCTCCATCGGGATGTCCTATGATGTTGCCTTCGGAATCGTAGAGGACGCTCATGACATCGCAACATCGCTGGGGCAGGAAATAGACGGTCCGGCCCTCGTAATCATATTGGGTTATTGACGCGGGAGGGTTTGCCACGGGCTCCTTCTCCAGTCGGGAGACAAGCTCCTCGAGCCAGACCGGCACGCTGTCCGAGCCGGCGCCGGGTGGCGGCGGTGTCGCCGTCGGATTCGGCGTGGTACCGGGCGTTGAGGTTGGAGTAGGCATCGGACTGGGAGAGCTGTCCTCCTCGGAAGGCCCACACGCGGCAGATAGGAGAAAAACCACCGTGAGCGTCAAGACCGGGATCAGCCCCATCTTTAGCCTACCGGCGCCAAGCTGCTGCACCTTGGAGATCACTGCCGCTATCATCGAATCTCCTTCTCCACGTTCCTCGATCGCTCTGCCCTTCTACGTACGTTATCCTTTTTATTTGGCTACGTCATCGGCCAATCGGCCAAATTGTCGATAGGCCCTAATACTATAGTACGATAGCCTTCGCATTTGTTCTCTAGGTTTGCTCACCCAACGACGTAACAATTCCGCGCCGGCGGGACCCCCACATGACGGGGACTCCCGATCCGGTGGGAGCTATTGGGCCACGAAGCTAACCACCTTATCATTGACCCGCACACTATAAGTCTCGCCGGGTTCCAGGCCGGTGCCCAGCTCCACGATACTCTCGACGGTGCCGTAGATGGCCGGGCACGCAATGTCGTCGCCGGCGGGCGCCAGGTTGAACACGTCTACCAGAAAGGCGTCGCCGCCACGGTCCACCGAGATGTGCCCGAATGTGGTGCAGCCGCTGGGCAAGCCGGAGACGACCCTAACTGCGTATTGAGGGGGAAAGGACTCCCTGATTATTACCTCGACATCCTCTATGGGCGCCCTCACATCGGCCACGGGCCCTGTGAAGCCGGGGGAGTCCCTACCGTCGTCATCATCATGGTCTGGCACTTCCTCAATGGGCTCCTGTACTCCATCGTTACTGACCGGAGTGTCCGACGAGTAGTCGGGATTGATGACCGTCACATCCCCACCCTGAGGGACGTCCCCTTTCTTGCAGGCGTTGATGTCATGGACCCAGTCGCACTCGTTGGGATCGATGGCCTCGTCGGAGCGTACCGGGCGTTGCTCTCCCGAGGTCTCCGTGTTATTCCCGTCAGGGTGTGTGGGCGAATTTTCCTCAGAGTCGGTTAGCCGAATAGTCCGAAAGACGGCAAAGGCGGTCTCCTGCTGTTCGGGGGCAAGGCCGAGACCGCTGATCTGCAGACGATTGAGTCCATACGGGGGGGCGTCGTCGTTGCTGTCGAAGTTCTCAAAGTACACCCAGGTGAGCTCTCCTTCTGTCCCCGATTTCGGCCGGACCAGCTTTGCTCGCCGGCCGCCAACCTCTTCGTAAACGATGACATGTAGGGGATCATATTCATTCACCAGAGAGCTGGAGTACCAGCCCAGGTCGAATGTAAGACGGGCGTCGCCCACCACGATCTCCCCGACATAGGAATCTATCCCCTGCAGCTCATTAAGCTGCCAGTCGGGAGGGAGCCAAAGGGAGAAGCCTCCTGACCAGCCCGCCGTGTCGACTAACCTCCAACCGTCGGCTGGTTGGTCCCCCGAGGAGTTCGATGTGCCCGCTGGATCATTTTGGCGAGAGTCGGACGCGTCGCCTAGAGTGAATCCCGCGATGGCTCCGGCCACAACGACGGCAACGATGACGCTCATCAGGAGTAACATCCACTTTTTCATTGCCCTCTCCCCCTCTAAGATTAGTGATTCGGAGGTGGTTCTATGATCTAAGACGGGTGGAGAGGGCAAAATGTTCCCAGGGCATTTTCCCCATGTCGCAGAACCCAGACAGTAGTGGAACAACAGGTGGGAGTGGACAGGAGGGAAACAAGCGTGGCCACTAGAATGTTGGCGTGGAGAGGGCGCTCGCCCAGTAATTCTGGTGGTGGTGGTGGTGGTGGTGGTGGTGGTGGTGGTGGTGGTGGTGGTGGTGGTCTCTGCTTCGCGAAGTGCGACTCTGATGGCAGCCTGGACCGTACCGGGCTCCCACGGTTTCGTTATATAGTGGGTCACGCAGGGCAAAGACGTCGGGGGCTTGACAAAGCTGCGGCGGGAAGCAGAATAGACGCTGGACAAAGGGAATCAAGCGTCCGCGGGGCCAAGAGGGTCAAGTCGGCACGGGAGGGCAGGAATGACGATAAGCGACGGAGCGGATGAGGCAGCCTGGATAAGGTCCATCACCGTTCCACAGAAGCTGGATGTGCCCATTGCCGAGAGCATGCTCAAGGACGCAAAGCAGATCTTGGACCAGCTAGGGGTTACCTTCTTTCTTGGTTCGGGGACATGTCTCGGCGCGGTCAGGGACAACCGGATCACCCCCTGGGATGATGACGTAGACCTAGCCTCCGTGATCGGACTTCACGGGCTCACCGAGGAGACCGTAGAGAGGGTGATCGACGCATTCAAGGATCAGGGCTACTTCACCAGGGTCGGACACCAAGAGCTCCACATTGGAACGTCGATGATGAAGTCGTCGACGAGGACTGACTGGACGTGCTTCCGGATCATTGACGACAGCATCTTCCAGTACCCCGGGGTCCGGACTCCCATTCGATTGTTCACTCAACTAAAGGAGATCGACTTCCTCGGCGACAAGTTCCGCGTCCCGAATCCACCGGAGGAATACCTGAGGATGAAGTACGGCCCGAACTGGATGACGCCGAAGGCAGCGGGGTTTCAGAAAGACGTCGTGGAAAAGATCCCCGACGACGCTCTCGTCTTTGGCCGTTCCACCCTCCACTGGAGCCCCGGCAGCATCAGGGTCCTGGACTATGAGGGTAATCCGGTGTCCGGTGCCGAAGTTGTGGTTGTCGGGTTGGGGCGGTCCAGGACCAACAAGCAAGGCTACATCAAGTTCTATGTGCCCCGCGAATCTTTCTACGCCGTAATAATCAGGTATGACAGCCACGAGGAAGTGCTCTACGAGGAGATATTGACTCCGGGTGGGGCGTACTTGTACAGACCGGATCCCTCGTCAAATGCCGGGCGGCTTGCCGGCTTGTCCCAGGAATGAAGTCGCCACTAACCCGCCCTTTTGAGGTCCACCATCACGATGGAAGAGCGGATCAAGGACTCACACACCCGATGCGCCGGAGTGCTTAAAGAGCTAACTGAAGTTGGCGATCCACTTGGGGAGATTCCGGCGCGCTTTCTCGTCTGCTCAAGCCGTAGAGCTGTTTCAGTCCCGCTACTTGTGACTGGAGACCCTCCTTGAAGCGCCCGGGGGCATAGACGCCCGCATACAGACCCTTGTACGGCGATATTAGCCGAGGATACTCCTTCTCGAGGAAGCTGAAGAAATGCTGCTTCGTGCCCTCCTTGAGGAACAACACATTGGAGTGGAGGAAGCGGGCCCCATGCTCGGCAGCTCCCCGCACCACCTCGGTAAGGTTCTCGAGGGAGTCGGTGATACCGGGGACAATGGGGGCCAGGAGCACCCCGGCATTTACCCCCGCCAGAGCAAGCCTCTCCATGGCTTGCAGCCGCTTGAGAGGCGGAGGAGTGCCGGGCTCAAGGCGGCGTTTCAAGGTGTCATCCAGAGTTGTAATGCTGAAACAGACGGTGCAGCCTGCCACGCGTGATAGCTCCGCCAGCAGGTCGATGTCCCGAATCACCAGAGTGCCCTTAGTGACCAGGCTGATGGGATTTCGTCTCCTGCAAAGGACCTCGAGACATCCCCGGGTTAGGCGGTACTTGCCCTCAATGGGCTGGTAGGGGTCGGTGGCAGTGCCTATCGCCACTTCTTCCCGCTTCCATGAGGGCCTTGAGATCTCGCCCAGAAGAATCTCCGGGGCGTTGATTTTCACGAAGATGATTCCTGAGAAATCCTCGCCCGGGTCCAGGTTCTGGAAGTAGTTGTAATGGCGGGCGAAGCAATAGTGACATCCGTGTACACACCCTTGGTACGGGTTCAAGGACCACTTAAAGCTCATACCTCTGACCCGGTTTAAAGCCCCAGAAGGACGTATCTCCTCGTAACGTACAGGACTCATTTCCTCTCTCCCGGACAAACTGTGCGCACATATGTTCCCAAGTTGCATTGGAGCACAGGTCCCGGCGAGCGTCAACCGCGCGGTGTCACACGAAAACTTTCAGGCCAATTACCAACGAGAGGCGAAGAGTCGGGTTGAGCAACGGGGGAGCCGTGACGACCGGGGTGGGTGACGTCCGTTAGGGTATCGACTGCGCGCTTCACTGTTGACGCAGGGTGGCTGTCAAAGCTATTCTATAGGATGCCGCTAGGGCCAGCGCTGGACGACACCCGTCTGGCCCCCATGGTTCGACAGGCTCACCAAGAGCGGAAATCGCCACTCCCCGCTCACCCTGAGCTTGTCGAAGGGCGTCCCATTCGGCTGCGGAATGGTGACTCAGGACACTATAAGACGAGGGAATCGCCTGATGACCAGGTTCAGACTCGGAGTAGACGTAGGGGGAACATTTACGGACATCGTCCTGCTGGGCGACGACGGTAAGCTTATCACCAAGAAGATCTCCTCTACCCCAGATGACTATAGCCGGGCTATCGTCCAAGGGGTCCAGGAGATCGTTGACGAGAACGCCGTCGATGTGAGGGATATCGAGGAGGTGGGACATGGTACGACCGTCGCCACCAACGCCATTATTGAGCAGAAAGGGCCGAAGATCGCGTCCATCTCCACCAAGGGCTTCCGAGATGTACTAGAAATCGGCCGCTACCGGATGCCCAGGATGTACGATTTTACCTGGAAGAAGCCCGACCCGATCGTAGACCGCAGCTTGCGGTTCGAAGTCCCGGAGCGCCTCAACTACAAGGGAGAAATCCTCATTCCGCTGGACATGGACGCTGTGGAAAGCGTCAGCGAGTCCATAGTGGCCTCGGGCGTGGAAGCCGTGGCAATCTGCTTTCTCCACTCCTACACCAATCCCGCCCACGAGCTGGCCGTGGCGGAGAGGCTCCGGGCCAAGGCTCCCAACTTGTGTATCTGTACATCCGCGGAAGTCCTCCCCCAAATGCAGGAGTACGAGCGCACCAGCACAGTGGTTATCAACGCCTATATACGCCCGGTTGTGGAGAGGTACTTCAAAGCCCTCGAACAGAAACTGGACCAGATGGGGATCACCGCGCCACTGCTTATCATGCAGTCCAACGGCGGCGTCATGCCCGTCGACGCGGCATCGGAGCTGCCGATCCACATCATCGAATCCGGCCCCGCCGCGGGAGTTATCGGCGCGCTGCGTCTCTCCGAGAGGCTTGGCCTCAGGGACGTTATTACCTTCGACATGGGCGGCACCACGGCCAAAGTGTCCATCATCGAGGACGGCCAGATTACCGTCACCCCCGAGTACGAAGTAGGGGGCGGGATGAACGCGGGCAACCGCCTTGTCAAAGGGGCTGGGTACATCGTGAGGGTCCCCAGCATCGACATCGCGGAGGTGGGCGCCGGCGGGGGTAGCATAGCAGCGGTGGACGGGGGCGGGGCGTTGCAGACGGGACCCCGTAGCGCGGGAGCATATCCGGGTCCCATCTGCTACGACTTCGGAGGCACCGAACCCACCGTGACCGATGCCAATGTGGTGCTTGGCTACCTGAACCAGGAGCACCTGGTGGGAGGGGAGCTCAAAATAGATGCGGCAAAGGCGGAAAGGGCGATCTCCGATCTTGGAAAAGCCCTGGGTCTATCAACCGCCGACACCGCCTATGGCGTACACGCCATCGTCAACTCCAACATGATCCGGGCTTTACGCAGCGTGTCTACTGAGCGCGGGAGAGACCCCAGGCGCTTCGTGCTCATCCCCTTTGGAGGAAGTGGGGCCGTACACGCGGTGGGGATGGCCGGCTCCCTTGGAATGTCCAGGGTGGTTATTCCGCCGCTGGCCGGCCTCTTCAGCTCGATGGGCCTCCTTTTCGCCGACGTGGAACACCATCTGGTCGCCGCCTTCTTCCGGAACGTGAACGATCTTGGCCTGGACGAGATGAACCTGCGCCTGGATGACCTGCTCAAGCAGGCCCGGACCACCCTCGTGAGGGAAGGTTTCGATGAAAAACGCCAGAACATTGTCCTTTACGTCGATGTCCAGTATGTCGGGCAAAACACGGCGTTGACCATACCCGTACCAACGACCCCCGTCACCGTGGATACGCTGGACTCCATCGCGGAGGAGTTCGCGAAGGAGCATGAGAAGACCTATGGATACAGGTCCGACCACGAGAGCCTGCAGCTGTCCTCTCTGAAGGCGGTCGGTAGAGGCTTGCCGCTGACTCCCAGGGTACCTGATAGCATAAACCTGCGGGATGAACGGGGTTCCACCGGGAGAGAACGAAAAGCTTATTACGGCCCCAAAGCCGGGTGGCAGACGACTCCTGTCATAGGCCGCTCTGAGCTGGCAGGATCGACCCTAGCAGGACCACTCATTGTAGAGGAGTACGACTCCACTACGGTCGTCCCGCCGGGATACCGGGCCTCCCTTGACGAGTGGACGAACATAATCGTAGAAGCAGGGAATTAATCCAGACTCGAGAGGAGCCGGAATGCAACGTGACCCCATCACCCAGGAGCTAGTGAGGAACGCCCTGGCCACCATAGCCGACAATATGGCGGTCACAGTCGTGCGCACAGCCCGGTCTCAGGTCGTCAAACAGTCTCTGGACTTCTCGACCGGCATCTGCGATGCGGAGGCCAGGATGGTCAGCCAGGGGCTATCTATTCCCGTGCACCTGGGCGCGATCATGCCATGCCTCGAGGGGGTACTCAAAGACTACGGGGACGACGTTCAACCGGGCGACATCTTCATCAGCAACGACCCCTACGAGGGCGGAAGCCACCTGCCCGACATCTTCCTTTTCAAACCCGTCTTTGCCGGCAACGTACTTCTAGGGTTCCTCGCCGTTATCGCCCACCATACGGACATAGGCGGGCGGGTTGCCGGCGGGAACGCTTGCGACAGCACTGAGATCTACCAGGAGGGTCTGCGGATCCCGCCACTGAAGCTCTTCAACGCCGGCGAGCCCAACCACACCATTTTCCGCCTACTCAAGCAGAATGTTCGCGTGCCGGACAAGGTGCTGGGGGACCTCTGGGCGCAGATTGCGGCCTTATACGGAGGGGAACGGGAGATGCTGAGCCTGGCCCAAGAACACGGCGTGGAGGAGCTCAAGGGGTATATGGAGGAGCTTATAGAGTATACCGAGCGCCGCACCCGAGCAGAAATTTCTGCCCTTCCTCAGGGTGAAGCGGAGTTCACCGACTACGTCGATGACGACGGGATAGACCCTGAGCCCATCCGCATCCACGTGAAGGTCAGCATCAAAGGCGACGAGGTCTACGCCGATTTTACCGGGACATCACCCCAAGCCAAGGGCGCAATCAATCCGAACTTCGCTTTTACCAAGTCCTGTGTATACGCGGCCGTTCGGTGCCTGCTGAGTCCAGACCTTCCCAACAACGCCGGCTACTTCAGGCCCATCAAGGTATACGCCCCCGAGGGCTGCTTCGCCAACCCACAACACCCCGCTCCAGTAGCCGCAAGGGCTTTGGGCGGCTTTCGGGTGATGCAAGCCGTATTCGGCGCGCTGGCCAAGCTGGCTCCAGACCGCATTCCCGCGTGCTGGGGAAGCGGAGAGTTGGGCATAACCATCGCAGGCTACTATAGCGACCGAAAACCCTTCGTCTTTCTTGAGTTCCACAATATAACGGGTACGGGAGGCGGCCCCGACCGCGACGGCGTGGACGGCGGGCCGGTGCCGGTCATGAACCTGGCCAACACCCCCATCGAGCTGATCGAGGCCGAGCAGCCCTTCCTTGTGGAGGAGTACTCCTTCTTGCCGGATACCGAGGGCCAGGGCAAGTACAGAGGAGCGCTGGGCCTGACACGCCAGTACAGGATCTTGGCCGACGAGGCAACCGTTCAGGTGCGGTCGGACCGCAGGCGGTATCAACCCTATGGCCTTCAGGGCGGAAACTCCGGCTCCCCCTGCAAGGTCTACCTTAACCCTGACAGCGGCAACGAGTTGTTGCCTTCGAAATGGCTCAGGCAGCTAAAGAAGGGTTCGGTGGTGAGAGTAGAGCTGGCAGGAGGCGGCGGGTTCGGTGATCCGTTCGAGCGCGATCCCGCGGCGGTCGCTCAGGATGTCCGGCAGGACAAAATGTCGGCCGAGCGCGCTCGGCGAGACTACGGAGTCGCGGTCGATGCGCAGACGCTAGAGGTGGACTGGGTCGGCACCAGCCAATTGCGAGAAACGACGACGCGTTAGACCGCGTTGGCACCCTCAGCAAGAGCCTGGCCATCCCACGAGCTATTCTGGTTTCACTGTGTAACGGAGTTGGGCTCTACTCTCCGCCCTAGGCTCTGCTCCCAGCTCCGGGGTCGCACCTCTCCAGCGAACATTTCCTGAATTTCACCCGTAATTTGTGCAAGCAGAGGGTTGTGCTGTCCAGCATCAGGATGCAAGAATTTAGTTAACACCATCAAGCCGCCCCAAGTGCACCCAGGCTCTTGAGGGACATCGCCGGCCGGCCGGAGGTTCGAGAGGATACGCGCCATGCGGAAGACCAAGATCATCGCAACAATCGGCCCCTCGAGCCGGGACCCGGAGATCCTTGATCAGATGATCGAAGCCGGGATGGACTGCGCCCGGCTGAATTTCTCTCACGGCACCCTGGCCGAGCACAAAGAGATCATTCTAACGGTGCGCAGACTATCCGAAAAGCGCGGGCGGCTCTTGGCCATCCTCCAGGACCTGGGCGGCATCAAGATGCGCCTTGGGAAGATGGATGAGGCCGTTCAATACAACCACGGTGATGAGGTGTTGCTGTCCTCACAGTCCCATTCAAGCCGGCGAGATGTCCTGCCCTTTCCTCAGGCAAACGTGATCAAGAACCTTCGGCCGGGCCACCTGGTCTACATCTCCGATGGCGTGGTCTGTCTGGAGGTGCTGGAGACCAACGGGCAGAAGGTAAAGACCCGTGTCCGCAACGGTGGGATACTGTCCTCGTTCAAAGGCGTCAACCTCCCCGGCGTGAGTCTGGACCAGCCTGTCCTGACCGAAGACGATAAGATAGCCCTGGGGTTCGGAGTGAAGCTGGGAATCGACTGGGTCGGCGTGTCATTCGTGGGCACAGGCGCGGATATCAGATATGCCAGAGACTATCTTGAGGATATCGGAAGTAACGCTCTGGTGATGGCCAAGCTGGAAAGAGTGGAGGGAATCGACAACCTGGACGCCATCCTAGAAGAGGTCGACGGAGTCATGGTGGCCAGGGGCGACCTGGGAGTCGAGATCCCAATGCAACGGGTCCCAATCGTGCAAAAGCTGATAGTGAAAAAAGCCAACGAAACGGCCAAGGTGTCGGTAATCGCCACGCAGATGCTTAGGTCCATGGTGGTCTCTCCGACACCGACTCGCGCCGAGGTTTCCGACATCACTAACGCCGTGCTAGACGGTTGCGACTCCATCCTTCTCTCAGACGAAACCGCCGTAGGCAAGTATCCCGTTGAAGCGATAAGGGTGGCCGACGCCACAATCGAAGAAGCCGAGAAGATATATCCCTATTACAAAGAACTCGGATCCCGCGACCGCACCCAGGCAATGACGTCCGCGGCGGCAAGGCTGGTACGATCACTCAAATCAAAGCCCATAGTCATTACCAGCACCGGTCGCGCTGCCTTCGAGCTCTCCCGTTTCCGGCCCGACAGCGACATCATCGTGCTGTCCCACGACGAAACGGTGCTACCCAGGCTGTGTCTCGGCTGGGGACTGCGCCCCGTAGGAGTGGTGCCGCCTGAGAGAGACGTGGGTAAATTGGTCTCGTCGCTCGTGAGAGCCTCAATGAACTCTGGGATGCTCGAGGACGCCGACGTGGTCACCATTATCCACGGCTACATGCCCGGCGTGTCTGGGACGACCAACACCATCCAGGTCCTGGATATGCAGGAGTTTCTCTCGCGGCAGGCGTCGGAGCCCCCAGAGGATGGGGAGCACTAAAGCCCTTAGTATCCCCACTTCCTTCCGATGAGCGTGAAGGAGATGGGAGCATGTGCACGGATTCGCTGCCCCGACGGGCAGCGCCATAATCTCTGCGGTCCTAAGAGCCTTCCGCGGCCCTCTTGAGATTCTCCAGCGTCTTGTCCATGCCCTGGGCGATAACCCCGGCGCGCAGCTGCTCGTAGTTGTCCTTGAGGGCTTTGAGCTGAGGGTCTGTAGGTTCACCCATGTCCACTTCGACCTCGTGGACGACGCGGGTGCCCCCCTCTTGAGGGATCAGATTGAACCACCACTGAATTCGTCGCATAGGGAAGGGTGGTATGGGAATCCAGGAAAATGTGCTCGGAGACTCACAGGTGACCACTATGGACTTGGCGGGAAAATCCATCTGCTGACCACCTACATTGATAGACTCGTCGGCCTCGATCATCGTCCCGACGCCCACCGGCCCTTCTGTCAACTTCCTGATGCGCAGGACCTCACCACTGCCCACGAGCTCCGCGTGCTTCGTGAAGTCGCTCACTATGTCGAAGACCGCCTGGGGTGACGCTTTGACAGAGATCTCCTTGCTGGCCTGGAAGTCGAGCATCGTTACACCTCCGCATGTATAGTAGGTTGGGGCCCAACAGGACGGGATAGTCCAGCCTCTTCCGGCTGTGTCATCGCCTGCGCCTGACCACCGGCGCTCCAAGTAAACAGCGCCTTTCCCAGGACACACATGCCGGTCCAAGACCCGACGATCCCTGGGACCACCGTCGAGAGAAGCGCATGACAGCCGCTAGTAGTATAGGGCCATGGAGTGGCGTGTCAAGGTGCCGGGAACGGCGTGTCTCACCGGGAGCAGTTCCCCCGTATATTCAGAGCCCGATCTACGGTTATAATGGGAGGTGAGATTCACCTCGGAGAGGAGTACCTGGAATGGAATATCGCGGCGTTAATCACCTGGTGTTGGTCACGAACGACATGGATAAGACGGTGCGTTTCTATAGGGATATCCTCGATATGCCGGTTGTGGGTACAATGGCCGCCGGAGTCGGCGACGAGCGGATACGCCACTACTTTTTCAGCCTCGGTTCGGGTAGCTGCGTGGCCTTCTTCGAGTGGCCGGATGCGGAGCTGCCTCCCACGAAAGCATCCGGAGTGCCGGCCTCGGGGCGGAATTTCGACCACGTCTCCATTTGTGTCGCATCGGAGGAGGCACTCCTTAACCTGCAGAAGCGGGCGCGGGAGGCGGGTGTGCCGGCCAGCGACGTAGTAGACCATGGCTTCGTCCGGTCCATATATTTCGAGGACCCCAACGGCATCTCCTTGGAGTTTTCCGTGTGGGAGATGGACCTGGAGAAGGACCCGATGTTTCGCGACAGCGACCCCGTGCCAGCCCTCCGGCAGGAACGCCAAGAAACCGTAAGAGGCTAGACCACGTACGATCTGATATGGTGAACCAAACCACCGGAGAATCACTCACCTAGAGGTGGCAATGCTGAGGCTTGGCCTGATCCCCGTTCTGCTGATAGCACTGGCACTGTCCCTCGTCCTGGCATGCGGAGACGGCAACCCTACCCCCACTCCCCTACCCACGGCCGCACCTACGGCCACTGCCACCCCGACCCGTCCCATTCCAACTCCGACTCCCACCGCAACTCCCGATTCCACTGTTGTGCTGGTGGGGACACAGGTTCCGACGCCAACAAGAACTATCGCTCCCACGCCGACCAGCACTACCGCCGCCACGCCGACACCGACATCGACCCCCCTACCGACCTCCACACCTACGCAAGCAGCTCCCGTCGTCGATGACCGGCCATCACCCAGGACAATCCCTGATATCGTGAAGATGTTGCGTCCATCGGTTGTACACATCCAGACCGAAGCCGTACGATTCAACGTGTTCAACCAGCCGGTGCCCGTCGGAGGGGTTGGAAGCGGGGAGATCATCGACCACGAGGGACACATCCTCACCAACAACCACGTAGTGGAAGGGGCAGAGCGGATACTTGTGACACTAAGTGACGGAAGAGGCCTGTCGGCGGAACTGAGAGGCGGCGACTCTTCAATCGACCTGGCCGTCATCCGAATCGACGCCGCGGACCTGACGCCGATAACCATGGGCCGGTCGGCCGACCTGGAGGTGGGAGAGCAGGTGGTGGCTATCGGCCACGCCCTGGACCTTCCGGGTGGCCCCACCGTGACTGTTGGATACGTGAGCGCCCTCGACAGGTCGATAGACCTGTCCGAGACCGCAACCCTCGAGCACCTCATCCAGACCGACGCCGCCATCAATCCCGGCAACAGCGGCGGCCCTTTGGTGAATCTGGATGGAGAGATGGTGGGAATCAACACGGCCAAGATCCAGGGTGGAGAGGGAATAGGTTTCGCCATCGCCATCGATCCGGTGCTGCCCTTGATCAAAGAGCTCATCGCCGAGGGTAGGATAGACAGGGGTTTCCTCGGGATATCGGTTATCACCATCACCGAGACAATCGCGATGAACGCCGGCCTGGCTGTCACCTCCGGCGTGGGCGTGGTTTCGGTAGTTCCAGGCTCCCCAGCGGACCTGGCAGGCCTGCGACCCAACGACGTCATAGTACAGGTCGAGGACACGGCTGTGGACAATATCTCTGACCTGGACGGCGTTCTGATCGAGTACCGGGAGGGCACTTCCGTAGAGGTTGTTTTTTACAGGGGCGACCAGGAACGAACCCTCACTGTCACTTTGGGCGAGAGGCCAAACTAGGGCGCACGGAGACCACCGATTAGGCCTGGGATGCCGTCACCCCGGCCCCTCTCCCTCAGAGGGGCTGCCTCAAGAGTAGTCCGGAACATGTCACCCCGGGGGAAGCGAGGGCTCCGGGTGTGTGGCCACGCTGATGTAAGAGAGCCCCTCTGCGATTCCCCGTCGCTTCGGCCCTCGAAATGACTGGTCTTGGGGCGCTTCTCCCTCAGGGAGAGGGATGGTCTCAGACACGGGTGAGGCCCATGGCGCCATTCCTTAGCGAGGTAAGCGCGAGCCGCTTTAGTCCGAAGAGGTCTCGCCTGCTCGCGCCTGAGACGCAGGCCCCATCACTCCCCCGGCTCGCTCACCCTTGAAGAAGGAAATAACCGCCCCCAGTACAACCAGGCCGCCCATCGCCAGGAAGGCGGTACGCAGTCCCGACAAGAACGCGTGAGGAGCATCGGAGACGGCTTCGAGGCTGGGCTCGTACCCCTTGGAAGCCATGGCCGCCGCCACGATAGCCGTGGTCACCACCACACTCGTGACCGTGGCCGAGTTGCGTATAAGCTGGGTCAGCGCCGAGACCACCCCGTACTTGGACCTTTCCACAGTGCTGAGGATGGAGCTGTTGTTAGGGGATTGGAACATTCCGATGCCAAAGCTCTGCAGCATCATCCCCGCCAACGCCAGGCCCAAAGGCGAATCCCGTGTGACTCCGCTCAGAATAAAGAGCCCGGTGGCAACCAGGGCCAGCCCGCCCACATTGAATATCCTCCACCCGTAACGGTCAGAGAGGCGGCCGCTCAACGGCCCTGTCATGATCATTGTCAGTGCGGCGGGGACCAGGATCAGCCCGACCTGCATCGCGCTGAAGCCAAGCACTTTCTGGAGATAGAATGGCATCAGAAAACGAGACGAGGAACCCCCGAAGAAGGAGATAAATCCCGCCGAGACTCCAAACGAGAAGATCCTGCGTTTGAAGAGACGCAGGTCCAGCATCGGGCTCGACGTGCGAAGTTCCCACCATATGAAGGCGGCCAGCAGGGCCACGCCACCCACCGCTCCCACCAGGATGGGGGGCGACGCCCACCCGATGTTGGAGCCGGTGGTCAGGACCAGCAGCATGACAACTAACGCCCCGGCTGACGCTGCCGCGCCCAACCAGTCGAACGTGGTACGAGGGCCAGGCTGAGCGAGACCGCGCTCGTCCAGGACGGCCATTGCTACTAAAGCGGCCAGTATCCCCACCGGCACGTGGATGTAAAAGACCCACTCCCAACCTAGAGAGCCAACCAATATTCCGCCTAAAGCTGGGCCAATGACGGCTCCCACGCCGACGACGCTCATGTGTGATCCCAGGACCGCTCCACGCTCGTGAGACGGGAAGATCGAGATGAGAATGGCCATGCCACAGCTCTGGCTCATAGCGGCGCCGATCCCCTGGAGGGCTTTGAACACGATCAGCGTCTTCACGTCCGTCGCGGAGCCCGCCAACGCGGCGGCGACTACGAAGACGACGAACCCCCCCACGTAGACTCGCTTACGGCCTATCATATCGGCCAGGCGGCCCATCGGCAGCAGCAATGCGCTGATGGTAAGAGCGTAGCCGACAACTACCCACTGCGCCGTGGGAAGGTCGGTGTCGAAATGCTCCGCTATGGTGGGCAAGGCAACGATCACGCTGCCGTGGTCCAGTACGGAGACGAAGGTGCCGATGGCGACCGCCCAAAAGGCCCACCACTTGTAGGAGGGCCTATCACCTATCCTTTGCCGCATGGAGACTCCGGCCGCGTGATTAACATTCGTCCCAAATAATTGAAGCTAGCGCTTCTTGTGACGCGCTGGCAACACAGTGCTAATAGAGCCGCGCCGAGGGAGTCAGGGCGTCCCGAGCCGTCGTCGTCGAATTCGTATACACAGACCTCGAAGGACCTGGAGTAACTCTATACCACTGCCGCATACGAGTCTGCTACGCCAGGCGCGATAATGCAAGGTGGAACGTCAACGTTTGATAGCCGCCGCCGGGAACGGGGAAGAATCTCGGCCGAAAATGGGTGTCCGCAGGCCGGGTGAGGGCTGGCTCAATCCGCGAAGGGATGCCTAGGTTTCGCCCTGGTAGATGAGCGTATCCGGCTTGAAAGCGGCCCAAGAGAACCAGAAGTGGTTGGCATGCACTACGGGTGTCAGTCTCTTCCCAGAGAGGGGACCTTCTACCGCCTCGCCCAGGATATTCCACACGCTTCCCGTCTCGTTATCGACGATCGCGTCACCCTCGGGCCTGAAGGTCAGCTTCTGGCCGTCCAGATTGGGGTCGAACACGCCGGTAGAGCCGACTTCTCTGGAGTCCTGGATGGAGCTACGGTCCAGCGCGGACAGGGTACCTTGTACGAAGAACACAACCAGGTCCCGGCCGTTCGCCGAGTAGTTGACTGCCCGCTCCTTCTCCAGCACCGAGAAGGGGAAGGCCAGGTCCACCTCGCCGACCGTTACAGCGGCTACCCGCTCCTTGGGCAGGAGCCTCCCATCCAGGTCACCGTCGAAGAGGAAGGGTGGGTTGTCAGCCCGGTCGTAGCCCGCGTAAGGGTTGCGGCCATAAGAACGACTGAAGCCGGTGTCGCGGGACAGCACCTTGACATCCGGATAGGCCTCCCTGAAGAACCCAAAGGATACGATCGAGGAAGGCAGGAAGGTGAGCTGCCTGCCCGTCAGCGTACCAACTATCGCCTCCCCAGAAAACTGCTGCCACCAGGACTCGGTCTGCCGGTCCCACATTATCAGGTCGCTGTTGCGCAGGTTGCCCGAGGTCCCAAAGTCGTAGACCACCCCGTCCAGCCTCCGGTCGAAGACGATGGCGGCGTTGCAGAGGGGACAGAACGTAATGCTCACGGGAACGCCACCAACCTCGTCGTTGACAATCTCATGCCAGGTAAGGACCTGCAGAGGATAGGCCCGGACATCGCCATCGATCTCCAGGGCTATCACCGGCTCCTTTTCACCGAGCCACTCGTCTGCCTCCTGGGCTGTCACGAACTTCGGGTCGTCGATGGGCGGAATCCCATCCCGGGGAGGTCCGCCTCCCATGATCTCGTCATAGGGAACGCTGTGGAGGCTAAAATCCGTCTCCCACCCGAAGGTGAAGAAACGCGCCCTGTCGAGGGCCGCCTCATAGTCCGGGTCCGGCTCAATTACCGCCTCAGGTCCGGCGTCCGAGTCGAAATCCGGGTCCGCGTCGGTCGCCGGCTCAGGCGTTGTGGCGGAGTCGAGGTCCGGGTCCGGTTCGGTCGCCGGCTCAGGCGCGGTGTCGGAGTCGGGGTCCGGTTCGATTGTCGGTTCGGGCACGGGGTCGAAGTCGAGGTCCTTGTCCGGCTCGATTGTCGGCTCAGGCGCGGTGTCGGAGCCAAGGTCCTGGTCCGGTTCGATTGTCGGCTCAGGCGCGGTGTCGGAGTCAACGTCCGGGTCCGTTGGGGGTGGCGTCTCAAGGGCTGTGTCCGAGTCAGGGTCCGCGTCCACGTCCGGCTCGGAACCGGCACCAAGCCGGCTGCCTGAGTCAGCCCCGATGACCTCACCGGGTTCAGGCGCTGGAGTCGGAGTGGGGGTCGGGGGAACCTCAACTATGGTTGTGGGGTTGGAATCACCCGAATCGAACGCTCCGGCTATGGATAACGCACCTATCACGCCGGCTGCCATTATGAGGCCCGCCACCGCCATGTATAGGAGTTTGGTCCTTGTCCGAGACAATGGATCTCTTCCTCACCCTCAGTTCATATCTTACACGATTGAATGCTCTTGGTTGTTCTAGCTGGGTCCGGCCATCTAGCTCGTAACTCTCCGTTCACGTGCTGACGGCAAGGCGTTCGCCTGCCCCACTCGAGATACCAAGCGAAGCCGTATAGTATAGGGACTCCTCCGCCCCAACTGTGAAGGGTTCATCGATGTACACCGACCCCCCACACCGCTTGCACAGCGGAGGGGCGTCCTCCGAGAGTCCTGTGTACGACGAATACTTGGGAGCGTACCTATTACGCAGATCCAGGTCCCTCACCGATCTCCCGATTACCTCGGCGCATATTCGGCCACAGTTGAAACATTTCACCTGGGCTACTCTAAGCAGCATTTGATCACTTCCGAGTCGTGGTTTATGACCGGGCCCTTACAACTACTTTGATGTAACTGTGATGCAAGAGGTTTATTCGAGTCTTCAGGTAGGTTCGGTCCCAGTCTTGCCGTCTATGGGCAACAAGGGTAATATGATTTCACAACCAAGGAGACTTCCAGTAAGACGTATCAATTAACTGGACATGCCAGCACCCCTCGCGCCAAAGGACGATGAAGTGGCGCCGCCGCCTTAACAGCCTTTGGACTCCGGCTCAGCGACACTGGGAACGTGTAGAAGGAGTCGAGCATGACCGATCCGAAACTTGATGAGCTGTGCATCAACACTATCCGGTTCCTGGCGGTGGACACAGTTCAAAAGGCCAACTCAGGCCATCCCGGAACACCTATGGGCGCCGCCGCTATGACCTACGTCCTATGGGACCGGTTCCTCAAGCATAATCCCAAAGACCCCTTCTGGCCCGACCGCGACAGGTTCATTCTTTCGCCGGGCCACGCCTCGGCTCTGCTATACACTCTCCTTCACCTCACCGGCTACGACATGCCGCTGGAGGAGCTCAAAAACTTCAGGCAGTGGGGAAGCAAAACCCCGGGCCACCCCGAGTACGACCTGGCCTCCGGGATCGAAATGACCACCGGCCCCCTCGGTCAGGGGTTCGCCCACGGCGTAGGCATGGCCATAGCTGAGCGCTGGCTCGCCTCCCACTACAACGTGCCTGGGCATGAGATAATCAATCACCACATTTACTCAATCGTGTCTGACGGCGACCTTCAGGAAGGGGTATCCTCCGAGGCGGCGTCCCTGGCCGGAACCCTCAAACTCGGCAAGCTTATATACATCTACGATGACAACGACATCTCGATTGAAGGCAATACGGATATCGCCTTCGCCGAGAACGTGGCGCAGCGGTTCCAGGCCTATGGCTGGCACGTGATAGGCCCGATAGACGGACTCGACACCCGGGTAGTGGACTCGGCCATCCGAATGGCCCAGGCAGAGGTTATCCGCCCCAGCCTGATTATTTGCAGAACCATCATCGGATACGGAAGCCCTAACAAAGCTGGAACTGCCTCAGCCCACGGCGAGCCCTTGGGTGAGGAGGAGGTCGCGTTGGCCAAAGCCAACCTCGGATGGGACTACCAGGAGCCGTTCACCATCCCCTCCGAAGCCCTGGCCCATTTCAGGCAGGCATTGGAAAGGGGTAAACAGCAGCAAGAAGAGTGGGAGGGGCGCCTGGAGAAGTATCGTGATACGTATCTACTCGAAGCGGCCCAGTTGGAGGACCAGCTGGTGGGACGCCTGCCCAAGGAATGGGATAGTGAGCTGGCAAACCTGTTCGACCCTGAAGATAAGCCCATCGCGACACGGGAGGCCTCAGGGCAGGTGATGAACGCTATCGGGCGACGGGTCAACTCCTTCACTGGCGGCTCGGCGGATCTGGCTCCCTCCACCAAGACGCTGCTGAAAGACCACACAAACTACGGCTTTCAGGAGTACTGCGACCACAACATGCACTTCGGAGTCAGGGAGCACGCCATGGGCGCCATCGCCAACGGGATGGCCCTGCACGGCGGGACGATACCGTATACCGCCACCTTCCTCATCTTCTCCGACTATATGCGGCCCGCCATCCGGCTGGGCGCGTTGATGGGAACGCGGGTGGTATATATCTTTACTCACGACTCCATCGGCCTTGGGGAGGACGGACCCACTCACCAACCTATTGAGCACCTTATGGGACTACGGGCGATCCCCAACCTCACCGTCCTCCGCCCCGCCGATGCCACCGAGACCGCCGAGGCCTGGAGACAGGCGCTAAACGGCCCAGGAGGCCCGACGGTCCTGGTCCTCAGCCGCCAGAACCTCCCAGTGCTGGACCGGGCCGCTTTGGCGCCTGCGGAAGGAGTACATCGGGGCGGTTACGTCCTATGGGAGGCCCGGGCCCACCCGGAGGTCATCCTCATAGCGACCGGTTCAGAGGTCCACATCGCCCTGGAGGCCGCCGCGTTGCTGGATGAGAAAGACATCTCCGCTCGGGTGGTGTCGTTGCCCTCGTGGGAGCTATTCGACGCCCAGCCGGCAGAGTACCGGGAACAGGTCCTGCCAGCCAACGTCAGGGCGCGCGTTTCGATAGAGGCGGGATCGACCATCGGTTGGGAACGTTACGTGGGTCTGGACGGCAAGGCCATCGGATTATCCAGCTTCGGTGCATCGGCCCCAATATCGGTGCTCTACCGAGAATTCGGACTCACTCCGCAGCACGTCGTAGAGGAGGCCGAACTCCTGTTGACGGGAAGGAAGACATGACTCCGCGTGTAGCGCTCGGCGCCGACCATGGGGGGTTTGATCTAAAGTCGGAGTTGCTGCCCTGGCTCAGGACCCAGGGATACGACGTTGAGGACCTGGGAGCCCACTCCTTCGACCCCGAGGACGACTACCCTGATTTCGCAGAGCTGGTCGCCGGTTCGGTAGTGTCAGGCCGGGCGGAGCGGGGGCTACTGATATGCGGGAGCGGCGTTGGCGCATGCATCGCTGCCAACAAAGTTCCAGGGATCCGGGCCTGCCCTTGCCACGACTCCTACTCGGCCCACCAGGGGGTGGAGCACGACGACATGAATGTCCTATGTTTGGGCGCCCGCATCATCGGGCCCGAGCTGGCCAAAGAGCTGGTGACGGCGTTTCTGAGCGCCCAGTTTACCGGCGAAGACAGGCATCGCCGGCGACTGAGCAAGACCCTGGCCATCGAGCGGGGCGCTCTCCGGGCAGGCAACCAGTCCACGGAGGACCCGAATGACAGAGGCTAAGCGCCTGAGTCCCACGGCAAGCCTGGGGAAACATCTTTCCTCAGTGGAAGCGACCCTTTCGGAGTTGGCGAAGGCCCGGGTCATCGAGCGCACGTGGAGCAAAGACCACACAGTCTGGAAGCCCGAGCCGAAGGAGATCACCGACCGGCTCGGCTGGCTCTCGGTGATGGAGACCATGTCCGACGAGGTCTCCTCCCTGGAGAGCTTCGCGGCGGAGACTCGGGACTCGGGATACCGGCACGTTGTGCTTCTGGGGATGGGCGGCAGCAGCCTGGGACCCGAGGTGATACGCCAGACTCTTCTGGGTGATAACAACCGGATCGACGCCCTTGATGTCGCTACACGCTATCCGCGCCTTATTGTGCTGGACTCGACGGTGCCTGGGTGGCTGATAGAAGTGACTAGCGCCATCGACCCAGCCATGACACTGTTCGTGGTGTCTTCCAAGTCAGGCAGTACAGTCGAACCACTTTCCTTCTACTCCCACTTTAGGAACCTTGTGGAGGGTGCGCTGGGCAAGGAACGGGCCGGAGACAACTTCGTGGCCGTAACCGACCCAGGCACCTCGTTGGAGAGGCTGGGCAGAGAAGATGGATTCAGGCGCATCTTCTCGAACCCCCCAGACATCGGCGGGCGCTACTCCGTCCTCTCCTATTTTGGACTCGTGCCGGCCGGCCTCACCGGCATCGACGTCCGCCTCCTGCTGGAGCGGGCGGAGGAAATGAAGCGGGCATGCGCTTCCCACGAGCCGGTGGGCGAGAACCCGGGAGCGTGGCTGGGTGCGGTGATGGGGACCCTAGCCTCCCGAGGCGTCGACAAGCTTACCATCGTCACATCGCCTGCCATTGGGAGCTTCGGACTCTGGGTAGAGCAGCTTCTAGCGGAAAGCACTGGCAAAGAAGGAAGGGGCATCATACCCGTGGCGCGCGAGCCCCTCATGGACCCCGAAAGTTACGGCGATGACCGGCTTTTCGTCTACCTTCGACTGGACGGTGACGACAACGCCGCCACCGATAATGCCGTCGAGCGCGTCAAGTCTTCCGGACATCCTCTTGTGACCGTCGCGCTGCGGGACCCCTATGACCTCGCTGCTGAGTTCTATCGGTGGGAGTTCGCCACATCGGTAGCAGGAAGGGTTTTGGGCATCCATCCCTTTGATCAGCCCGACGTCCAGGGCGCCAAAGACGCGACGGACCGGGTGCTTGAGGAATATCGCGGCTCAAGACGCATCCCCGAAGTAGACGCTCGGATCCCGCTGAAGGAGATGCTTTCGTCCGCAAGGGCAGGCGATTACCTGGCCATCCTGGCTTATCTGGTCCAAACACCAGCGGTGGATGAGGCGGTCCAGCACCTGCGCCTCAAAGTGATGGAGCAGTACCATATAGCCACCACCTTCGGCTACGGCCCACGCTACCTCCACTCCACTGGGCAGCTCCACAAGGGAGGGCCGGGCACCGGGCTGTTCTTGCAGCTGACGTCGACCCACGCAAAAGACGTGGAGATTCCGGGGAAGGATTACACTTTCGGCGTTCTGGCGGACGCCCAGGCAACAGGAGACCTTCAGGCTTTGCAAGCACTGGGGAGACGGGTCACGAGAATACACCTGAGCGCCGACATCGAGGCTGCGATCCGTGAGCTGGCCGGGGAGATAGGATAGTGTTCACGCTCCGCGTCCGGCGGAACTTTAGGACTGGTGATGAATAACTACGATTTGATCGTGATCGGCTCGGGTTCGGGACTGGAAGTCTCCGCGGAGGCTGACGAAATGGGGCTGTCGGTGGCCGTCGTGGAAAACGGACCCTTCGGCGGAACATGCCTCAACCGGGGCTGCATCCCCTCAAAGATGCTGATCCACTGCGCTGACGTCGCGGAGACCATCCGGAGTGCGGAGCTTTTCGGGATCACGGCCAGCGTGGAGGCGGTGGACTGGCAGTTCATCATGCGGCGGACTTACGAAGAGATCGATCGTGATGCCCAAGGGATCGAAGAGGGTAACCGACAGGCCCCCAACATCACCGTGTACAAGGGTAACGGAAGGTTCGTGGGGGAGAAGACGTTGGAGGTGAACGGCGAGCAACTTCACGGTGATACCATCGTTATCGCCGCCGGCACAAGGCCGTGGATTCCGGATATACCCGGCCTTTCGGATGTCCCCCATCTCACCTCCGACCAGGCTTTGCGGCTGCCGGAGCAACCGAAGCGCCTCGCCATCCTGGGTGGCGGGTACATCGCGGCGGAGTTGGCCCACTTTTTCGGCGCCCTGGGTACAGAAGTCACCATAATCCACCGGAGACCCCTTCTCCTCCGTGGCGAGGACCAGCAGATCGCTAGAAAGTTTACCGAGGTCTTTCAGCGGAAGTTCAACATGTTGCTGAGTGCCGAGCTTACTCGCGCCCGTCTCAACGGCGACGAGGTCGCTCTGGAAGTATCTATAGATGGGCGCAAGGAGAACCTAGTCGCCGACGCCGTCCTCCTGGCTACCGGCCGCGTGCCGAACACAGACCTGCTGGAGGTGCAAAACACCGGCGTAGAGACCGACTCGCGTGGGTTCATCCAGACGGATGAGTACCTGGAGACGCGGGTCCCCGGCATCTGGGCGCTGGGTGATATAGTTGGGGAGTACCTCCTGAAACACAGCGCCAATCTTGAAGCGTCCTACGTGGCCCAAAACATCTTCAACCCCAGTGAAAAAGAGCCCGTGGACTACCACGCCATGCCCCACGCCATATTCTCTTCGCCTCAGGTCGCCGGCGTGGGACTGACCGAGGAAGAGGCGCAGGAGCGGCAGGTCCACTATACCGCCGCCACCTATGACTACTATGACACGGCATACGGCTCCTCCATAGAAGACAGAGACGGCTTCGTCAAAGTCCTGGCACACCCCCATACCGGGGAGATATTAGGGTGTCACATCATCGGAAGCGATGCGTCCATTCTCATTCAGGAAGCGGTTAACGCCATGCGCATGCGTCTGGGCGCCGACGCCATAACCCAGTCCATCTACGTGCACCCTGCCCTGCCGGAGGTGGTACAGCGGGCTTTCGGGTCGCTTCGCGTAGGATAGGGTGCGGTCCGAAGGGTTTACCTGAAGGTCTCGCACAGTCAACAAGTTCGGCACGCGCATGTTAGAAAGGGAAGTGAGCCATGGATCTGGGGATGATCGGCCTCGGCCGCATGGGCGGCAACATGGTGCAACGTCTACTCGGCGGGGGACACCGCGTCGTCGCTTACGATCCCAACTCGGAAGCCGTGGAAAGGTTGGCCCAGCAAGGGGCGCAGGGCGCCACGTCCATCGAGGATGTGGTAGCCGGGCTCCAGACCCCTCGGGCTATCTGGATAATGGTGCCGTCGGGTGACCCCACAGAAGAGACGATAGATCGCGTGGCCGGGCACCTCTCCTCGGGTGACATTGTCCTCGATGGGGGCAACTCCAACTACAAAGACACACAGCGCCGCGCGGAGAAGCTCCGCAAGAACGGCCTCAACCTTATGGATGTAGGCACCAGCGGAGGGATATGGGGACTTAAAGAGGGCTATAGCCTCATGATAGGCGGCGACGAGGATGCATTTCGTCATCTGGAGCCCTTATTCCAGACGCTGGCTCCAGCACACGATAAGGGGTATGGGTACGTTGGTCCAAGTGGGGCCGGCCACTTCGTTAAAATGATCCATAACGGCATCGAGTATGGGCTGATGGAGGCCTTCGCCGAGGGCTTCGAGCTGATGCAGGCGAAACAAGAGCTTGGGCTTGACCTTGCTCAGATCGCCGAAATCTGGCGCCACGGCAGCGTGGTACGTTCTTGGCTGCTCGATCTGGCCACTGCGGCGCTGGAGGAAGACCCATCCTTAGAGAACCTCAAGGCATATGTGGAAGACTCGGGGGAGGGCCGCTGGACGGTGCAGGAGTCCATCGATTTGGCGATTCCAACACCCGTCATAACCCTCTCTATCCAAGCACGCTTCCGGTCTCGCCAGGAGGAGCCTTTTGGCGCACGTCTGTTGGCCGCGCTGCGCAACCAATTCGGTGGCCACGCCGTGAAGAAGACGTAGTGACGGCGGAGGACACAACCACCATCCTGATTATGGGCGCCACGGGGGACCTGACCCAGCGAAAGCTCCTTCCGGCCCTGTTCAATCTTCAGTGCAAAGGGCGCCTTCCGGACAGGCTGAATGTGGTGGGATACGCCCGTTCCGAGCACTCGGACGAGCAGTTTCGGGAGTATTCATGGAAGGGAGTGCAGGGGTTCGGCGAGCTGAATGTGCGCCGCGAAGAATGGGACGCCTTCGCCAAGAACCTCTTCTACGTCAGGGGGAGCGCGAGCGAGCCGGAGGACCTCGCCCGCCTCGGGGAGCGTCTGAGAGAGCTGGAAGGGGATTATAGGCCCGCCAACCGGCTGTTCTATCTATCCATCGCGCCCCAGCTGTACGGATCCGCGGTCCAGAACCTGGGCGCCTCAGGCCTGGCGGCTGAAGACACGGGATGGCGTCGGGTGGTGATCGAGAAGCCCTTCGGAAGCGACTTCCAGTCGGCCCAGGCGCTGAACCTGGTCGTCCATGCGGTCTTCGATGAGTCCCAGGTATACCATATAGACCACTACCTGGGAAAGGAAACGGTCCAAAACCTGCTGGTCTTCCGCTTCGCTAACGTGATCTTCGAGCCCTTGTGGAACCGCAATTACGTGGACAACGTGCAGATAACCGTTGCGGAGCAGGTGGCGGTGGGCGACAGGGCGGGCTACTACGACCAGTCCGGGGTGGTGCGCGACATGGTACAGAACCACCTGCTCCAGCTGCTTACCATGGTTGCCATGGAGCCCCCGATCGCGATGGACGCGGAGTTCTTGCGTGACAAGAAGGTGGAGGTGCTCAAGGCGATTCGCAGGTGGGCCCCTGGCGAGGAAGTCGAAAATGCCTTGCGGGGCCAGTACATGGGATATCGCAGCGAAACGGGTGTGCCGCCAGAGTCAATCACGCCAACCTTCGCGGCCTTGAGATTATACGTCGATAACTGGCGGTGGCAGGGGGTACCGTTTTACCTGCGCTCGGGCAAAGCGATGGCGGAAAAGGTATCAGAGATCGTGATCCAATTTCGGTACCCGCCTCACTTGATGTTCTCCGCCGGCTCAGACCAGCACTTCAGGTCCAACCTGTTGGCGATGCGACTCCAGCCCGACGAAGGAGTACACCTGAGGTTCGAGGCAAAGATTCCGGACCAGGGGATGGACCGCAGGTCGGTGGACATGGAGTTCCATTATGAGTCAGCCTTCGAGGGCCAGGTTATCCCCGAGGCATACGAACGTCTGCTTCAGGACGCCTTGGAAGGCGATGCGAGCCTCTTTCTCCGCAGCGACCATATCGAGGAAGCATGGCGAATAGTTGACCCGCTGCTGCGGGCCTGGGAGAACCCGGAAGTGTCCCCTTTGCACGTATACCAGCGCGGTTCCTGGGGCCCCAGGGCGAGCGACGCATTTCTTGCCCGCGACGGGCGGGAGTGGATGCAAGCCCCCAGCGGGCAAGGGGAAAACGATGAGTGACCCGAGTATTTGCCACTCGGCTCAGGGTCGTCTTGCGAATATCCGGGCCGTCATGCACGGGTCATCGAATGAGTCCTAGAAGGGCGAAAGGCGAGTACAGGCCCATCAGCGACTATGGGCTCATCGGCAACTGCCACTCGGCGGCTCTTGTAGCGCTGGACGGGTCCATCGACTGGTGCTGCTTACCGCGATTCGACAGCGCTGCGGTCTTCAGCCGCATCCTCGACTCCGTGAAGGGCGGGTATTTCCAGATCTCGCCTCTGGGGGTCCGCTCCATTGAGCGGCACTACATCCCCGGCACCAACGTCCTGGAGACTACCTTCCATACCGACACCGGGGTAGCCGTACTGACGGACTTCATGCCCACCCACTCTGACTGCCACCCGGAGGAGCCGATAGAGTCCGGCCCGACGCAGCAGGTGGCCCGAATCCTTAGATGTACCGGTGGCCACATCGACTTCAAGATGGAGTGCCACCCTGGATTCGACTACGGCACCATCGTCCCCCACGCCTCTGTGGACGGCCCTCATACAGGCTTTGCCCACGGCGGAGCCGACGGGTTGACCGTTTACTGCTCAGCTCCGCTCAAAGCTGCCTATGACGGCTTTGAGTCGGAGGGGCTGCTCAGAGAGGGACAGAAGCTGTACGCGGCGATAACTTATCAGTCGCGTTTCTCTCATGCCGCAGAGCCACTTAACGACAGTACCATCGAATCACAGCTGGAAGACACGGTGCGTTTCTGGCAGGACTGGTCGGCGATCTGCACCTATGAGGGGGTCTACCGCGAAGACGTGCTTCGGAGCGCGCTCACTCTAAAGGCGCTAACATACACGCCGTCGGGAGGGCTCGTAGCGGCGGCTACGACATCACTTCCTGAAACAATTGGTGGCGGTCGGAACTGGGACTACCGCTTTACCTGGATTCGGGACGCGTCCTTCGCCATGTACGCTCTCTCAATACTGGGCTACACGGCTGAGGCGCGGGCCTTCAAGGGTTGGCTCGAATGGAGCACCCTGGGACGGGCGAGAGACCTTCAGGTGATGTACAGCCTTGTCGGAGATAGGAGGCTGACTGAAGTAGAGCTCCCAGAAGTGGAGGGCTACCGAAGGTCCCGCCCTGTCCGCGTGGGCAACGGCGCGTATTCCCAGTTCCAGCTGGATATCTATGGCGAAGTGTTGGATTCCGCCCACCTGTACCGGAAGTTCGTCGGCGAGATGGACCCCCAGTATTGGGAGTACCTGCGGCGGGTAGTGGAGTTCGTCACTCACCACTGGCGGGAGCCGGACGAGGGCATCTGGGAGACACGCAGCGGACGCCAGCACTTTGTGTTCTCCAAAGTCTGGTGCTGGGTCGCCATGGACAGGGCGATCAAAGCGGCTCGGGCCCTTAACCTTCCGGGAGATGTGGAGAAGTGGCGCAGGGTACGGGCCGAGATCAAGGAGGACGTGCTAGCCAATGGCTACGACGCCGAGTACGGAGCTTTCATGCAGGCCTACCGCAGCAAATCGCTGGATGCCGCCAACCTGATGCTCCCGCTGCTGGGCTTCATCCGGGCCGACGACCCACGCATGAGGTCTACCATTGAGGCAATCGAACGGGAGCTCACGTCTCCGGCTGGATACCTGTACCGCTACAAGGACTATGACGACGGCCTGGGCGGCGCCGAAGGTGCGTTCACCATCTGCACTTTCTGGTTGGCCGACGACCTCATTGCCCTGGGACAGATAAGCAGGGCCCGGGCGCTCTTCGAAAAACTCCAGCGCTGCGCCAACGACCTCGGCCTTTTCAGCGAGGAGATCGACGGCGAGACCGAAGAGATGCTGGGGAATTTCCCCCAGGCCTTCTCCCACATGGCCTTTATCAATACGGCTGTCATGCTTGGCAAGGCCGAATCCCGGGCGGCTGAGGAGAATCGGGTCAAACAAGACGCACCGAACCAGCCATCTTGATCATCATATAACTGTAGGGTCTCGTGAATTCCGAAATCTCTTCGCCTCTGGGAGGTCGCACCCGTGAACCCCACAGCCGGCAAAGGATATGATGTATCTTTGTGAGAAGCCAGCACACCTACATTCGCCGCTGAGAGCGGCCGAGGTCCAGCCGCCTAGTGAACCCGCGACCCGCAGTGAGGACGGTTGAAGCACTCATACGACCTGGTAATAATAGGCGGAGGCTCCGCGGGTCTAACATCCGCCGGGTTTGCGGTCCAGCTGGGAAGCCGAGTGGCCCTGGTCGAGAGTAACCGCACCGGAGGGGACTGTACCTGGACGGGTTGCGTGCCCAGCAAGACCCTGCTCAAGGCGGCCCGTGTAGCCCACCAGATGCGCACGGCATCTCGCCACGGCCTGGAGTCCGTCGAGCCGGTCGTTGACCTCAGTAGCGTGATGGCCCACGTTCGGGCAGTCGTATCCGACGTTTATGAGCAGGAGTCCCCAGAGGCATTGCGGGCCGACGGCATCGACGTGTTCACATCCGCCGCCCGCTTCCTCGACTCACATACCATATCCGCAGGTGAAGACGTCCTGTCGGCACGGCGGATACTCATCGCCACAGGTGCCCACCCTTTCCTTCCCCCGGTGGAGGGCTTGGAGAGCGTAGGCTGCCTCACCTATGAGAGCGTCTGGGACCTGGACGTCCTTCCACGGCACTTGGTGGTCCTTGGTGCGGGGCCCATCGGATGCGAGATGGCGCAGGCGTTCCGGCGGCTCGGCTCGGCGGTGACTCTGATGGAAGCCACCGATCGGATCCTGCCCCGTGACGACGAGGAGGCATCTCTGGTGATGGCGTCCAGGTTCGCCGACGAAGGTATCGATATAAGGTTCAACGCCGAGCTGGAACGGGCCTGGCGCGACGGAGACGGTATCCACGTTGTCGCCTCCGGCGACGAGGTGGTAACCGACGCTCTCCTGGTCGCCGTGGGTCGCCGCCCCAACGTCAACGGCCTGGACCTGGACAGCGCCGGGGTCAGATACGACGACGGGGGAGTTCAAGTGGACGAGCGATTACGCACCAGCCAGGCGCACATCTATGCCGCCGGCGACTGTGCCGGAGGCTATCAGTTTACCCACTACGCCGGATGGCAGGGTTTCATGGCTGTTCGAAACGCCTTTCTGCCCGGATCGAAGAAGGCCGTCACCGAAAGGGTGCCATGGACCACCTTTACCGACCCGGAAGTGGCCCATGTAGGACTGACCAAGGCTCAGGCGCGGGAGAGGTTCGGAGAGTCGGTGATGACCTGCGACTGGCCGATGGCCCAGGTAGACCGGGCACGCTCAGAGGGGGACACCGACGGTTTTCTCAAAATCGTTCACAAAAGAGACGGTACCCTCCTTGGGGTAACAATCGTCGCAGCGAGGGCGGGCGAGATGATCCACGAGTGGACAATCGCCCTCGATCGCGGCATGAAGGTAGGTGATCTGGCCAACACTATCCACGTCTATCCTACCTATTCCACAGCCAGCATGCAGGCCGCGGCCCACATACGAGTGGAGCAGCTGATGACCGGCAGGTCCGGGCGTGTCATCCGGGGTCTATCCAGGCTGATACGTTGACCGTAACCCTGCCTGCGGACTATAATCCGAGGTAATGGGCGACGCCCAACGGACTACCACCAACACAAAAAAGGAAAGTCTTCTGGACCCTGGTGAGCTTGCACGTACAGCCGTAGAACTAGCTTCGGAGAAGCAAGCGGAAGACATTGTCATGCTGGACATACGTCAGCTAACCGGGTTCGCCGACTACTTTGTCATTCTCAGCGCCGAGAACCGCCGCCAACTGCAATCTCTCCAGGAAGACATAGCCAAATTCCTTAAAGACTCGGGAGCGTCCCTCCACCACAAAGAGGGCACCGCTGAGTCGGGGTGGATGCTCCTGGACTACAGCGACGTGATAATACACCTGTTCGGGGTCGAAGAGCGGTCATATTACCAGCTGGACGAGCTATGGTCTGGGGCTGCCCAGGTGGTCAGGATTCTGTAATCCACGGCTCCACTGCCCTCGAGTAGTCCAGTATCTCTCCTGGCGCGAAGAATAGGCTAATCTCTCTTTGGGCATTTTCCAGTGAATCGGACCCGTGGACGAGATTTCTTCCTATCTCAACTGCCAGGTCGCCCCGAATCGTCCCTGGAGAAGATTCGACCGGGTCGGTGGCGCCCATCGTGTTCCGGGTTACCGCGATCGCTTTTTTGCCTTCCAGGACCATAGCGATCAGGGGTCCCGAGGTAACGAACTGTACCAGGCCCTTGAAGAAAGGCTGGTCCACGTGGGCCTCGTAGTGGCGGCCGGCCATTTCTTCGTCCATCTGAAGCATCTTGACGGCTACCATTTTTAGCCCTCGGGACTCCAGCCGGGAAATCAGCTCCCCGGCCAGTCCCCGCTGAATAGCGTCGGGCTTAATCAGTACAAGCGTACGCTCCATCGTTGTTACTACTCCTTGCGCTAACGGACTTTTTCTCTAATGCTTGTCACCCTGCCATGGGCCTGGGCCTCTGGAATCAACGGTCCTACAATCAGAACGGCGGTGGTCCGAGAACACCCCCGAATCGCATACCCCATAACGCCATGGAAGCGATGGTGGTCAGCAACAATACCCACTTAGCTCTCCGCTGCCAGGTCGTTGCACCGTCGTGGGCTACCTGGAGGTACCATCCACGCCCTAAAGCTACCACAGTCAAGAGTAAGAATGGGTAATTGAGCACTCGCAACGCGGGCGCGATGGCGAGCCCAGTCCCGGCCACTCCCAGAAGTCCAAGCGCGCCTGGCAGCACTCATCACCAGGGCAGGGGCAACAGGACACCCAACGGGGCCAACAACGCCTCGATACGAAGCAACTTGCGCATCTTCTTCACTCTCCTGAGAGTTATGGCTCTTTCCCCACAACTCAATTTGGCCATGGGCGGCTAGTCGAGGATATATCTTTACCTATCGGCTTACCCTTTGAGGTTTCTTCGGCGCTCCTATGCTGGGGCTCCTCAAGTAGAGCGGCTGGAGGACCCCCAGGCTGTCCACCGCGTCTACCGGCCCACGGGCCAGGCGCTCCATCGCCACCGCGGCCAGCGCCCACAGTCGGGACGCCGATGTGTAGGAGCTGATAATGACTCCGGTCCTCCCCAGGGCCTGCCCTAGATATTCGCCATGCTGAGCGACGCCCTCACCACAGATCAGGGTACGTCTCGTAATCGAGCCGGCCAGGTCCTCCAGCTTACAGATCCGCTCCTCTTCCAGCTTTCTCCAGCGGCCTCTGGACCTCTGGAACAGAGCGGCGGCCACCTCTCCCCTCCCCGCCTCCAGCAGGGGGCAGATGGGCATGCCGGTTTCGGCATAGGGATAGGCCTCCATCTCCAGGGTGCCCACCCCAATGACCGGGATGTTCAGAGGCAGCGCCAGCCCCTTCGCGGCACTAATGCCGACTCTGATGGCGCTGAATCCACCGGGCCCCATAGCCACCGCGATGGCCTTCAGCGCTTCCGGGGTATCGCGGGGACCACCCTCCAACTCCTGGTTCATCGAGACCCTCTTCCCATCCCGGGATGACAGCGTGCTCGGTGCTCGAGCGGCCGCAAGAATGGACTCGATCGCGGGCATGAGCTCAGCGGTGTGGTTTCGCTGAGAATACCAGCAGCGGGTTGAAACTGGCCGCTCTTCCTTCCAAAGGGCGACTCCGGCATACCTGGTGGATGTATCGATGGCAAGCAGCATCATCTAAGCCGTTGGCCCGGCGCCACAGGGGGGCTGACGCATTCCCGTAGAGCCTGTCACCCTGTCTCCATCCCTAGTGGCAAATCCTGCTTGACAAGTTCGCAGAGAGCCAGGCTAGTCTCGTCCTTTGGCGTGATAGTTATGAGGCGCTGGGTCTCCTCGGCGCCGTACTCCAAGGTTATCGAAAGACCTTGCTCGGCAAAAAGTTCCGAAGCCCTATCGGCCCACTCTACCACGCATAGGTCATCGCCGGACAAGTACTCCTCCAAGCCCAGGTCCAGTGCTTCCCAAGGGTCCCCTATCCTGTAAAGGTCGATATGATGCACGAGAAGCCTTCCTCCTTTGTACCGGGTAGCGATGACAAAGGTAGGACTCCTGGCATATCCCTCCACTCCCAAGCCCCACACGATCCCCTGGGTCAGGCACGTCTTGCCGGTGCCCAGCTCGCCTGCCAGCAGGAGGACATCCCCTCCCTGAGCGTGCCGGCCCAGCATGCGACCTATCTCCTGAGTACATTCAGGGCTGTCGCTGACAATCCTTAGAGAGCTACGCATTCATCAATCGCTCTAATAGGGCGCTGCAGCCGAGCTTTTGCTTCTGCCAACCCAGGCCAGACTTCCAAATTCCAGTCCAATTCCTCTGAGTCATGGTTGGAGACTCGACCCGAAATGGTCCCAGCCGCCCTGGACAGCCTTGACCATCTTGCCCGTATGCGAGTCCAGGATGACGACCTCCCCGGACTCTCCTTTCACAATCCGGCCGATGACAGCCGCGGGTGATCCGAGCTCAGCCAGGACGCTGCCCATCAGTGCCTCAGGCGCCGTGAACAGGAGCTCGTAGTCCTCACCGCCGTTCAGTGCCAGATCCAGATACTCTTCCCGGAATGCGTCCCTCAACGCGGAGTGGACGGGTATATTTCGGACATCCAGCTCCGCCGAGACACCGCTGGCCAGGCACAGCTTGGAGAGGTCGTCTACCAGGCCGTCACTTATGTCTATGGCAGCCCTCACGCCGGAACGGGACAGCGTCCGGCCCTGTTTCACGCACGGCTCGGGCATCCGGTGGGCTACTTTCAGGCGCTCTGCCGATTCTCCTTCCAGACCAATCTCCCCAACCATTACACGGAGACCTCCCGCCGCGGAGCCCAAGTATCCTGTAACGGCGATCATGTCTCCATACTCGGCGGCGGACCGTAGCAATGGTTCTCCGTCGGTGACTCCAGTGAGCACCACAGTCACGAACAATACCGAGGACCTCACGACGTCGCCGCCAACTATCGCCACGCCGTGTCGGTTAGCCAGCTCCACCATACCCGCATACAGGGATTCAAGTGACTCCACCTCTGTTTCCGGTGGCAGTCCGAGGGTGATCAAGGCGTAAAGTGGGACACCCCCCATTGCGGCGATGTCGCTGGCGTTGGCGGCAATTATCTTCCAGCCCAGGTCGTACCAGGGCGTGGTTGCTGGCGTGAAGTGGACGCCTTCCACCGCGGTGTCCGTTGTGCAAAGCTCCGTGCCGCGACCGATAGCCCACGCGGCCGCATCATCTCCCACGTCCACTACCAGGTGGAAGCCGTAAGGAGAGCCGCTGTCGTCTCCGGACCTCTCCCGGGTCACCTTCTCCATCAGGAGATCTATGACCTTGAACTCGCCGAGCTCGCTTACCTTCATATGGACGAATTATATCCCTTTGCCTTTGGCGGCTCAAGATTCGGGCCCGGCGCGACTTATCCTGGGGGCAGGTGGTACAATGCCTTTATATCGGCTCAGATCATACACTTGCGGGGACGGGCCAGCGTCGACGTCTAGGGTACAACTGGAACGGAGGAGACGGTCCTGAGAGAATTACTGCGTGTCCTTGGAATCATCGGCGCGACGGCGATCATCGCTGTCGCGTGTGTTCAATCTAGCTCAGATTCGGCCGCACCGGACGCACCGACATCTACTCCCACTCCAACCGCGACACCGACCCCCACACCTACACCCACGCCTACCCCGACCCCTACTCCGACACCGGCTCCCACCCCAACATCGACCACAGGCGCTATTCCTACTACTACTTCACCACCCGTTTCCTTCAAGCGACCCGACTTGCCTGCGCTAGTCCTTACGGACCAGGAAGTCCTAGCCGAGTTCCCGGGTCTCACAATAGGGCTTGACGAGAGCGACTACGTGGACAACGAGGGCGCGGCCGAGGCTAGTATAAGGCCCGACGACACCGGCGCCGACCTGGCCGCCCAGGGCCGCATAACGGGCTTCGGGTCCACCTACACCGTCGGGGCAGTCCTTCAAATCAGTAGCATTGTAGAACTATTTGACACACCACAGTCTGCAAGAGGCTACCTTACGAGCCAGCTGCAAGATTTTCCGGAGCTTGAGGGAACCGACCTGGGAGAAGGCTTTATTCTCAGGGGTTTCGAAGAGCTGGCTGGTCCCGACGTTGGCAGCGACTCCTTCGCTGGAAGACTCATCGTTACGCCGCCCGGCGTCCCGCTGGACCTCGATTCTTATTTCGTGTCGTGGAGAGTAGGGAACCTGACGGCTAGTGTCCTGGTGGCAGGGATCGCAGGCGAGGACCGCGGCGCCATCGCCGCAGCGCTGGCCCGTGCAATGGACCAACGCATCGCTCGATTCGCGGCGGGGGGAATAACGGTAGCGCTCACTCCTACACCGTTCCCAACGCCTACGTCTATTCCGACACAGGCTGCAACTCCGACACCCACACCCACGCCTACGCCTGCGCCAACACCCACACGTCTTCCGACGCCTACACCCACTCCGGTGGCCCAATCCGCGACGCTGGAGTTTCGCGCCACAGATGCCCCTGCGCCTGAGGGAGTGTCTAAGATCCTGTTCACTATCAATAGCGTCGAGGTGAATATAGCCCAAGCAGAGGCAGCTAGCGGATGGACCGTCATTGTCAGCGAGCCCCAGACCTTTGACTTGATGGAGATAATCGGGGTCGAACAGCTGCTCGGGACTGGTGATCTAACGCCAGGACGGTACAACCAGGTGAGGTTAGAGGTATTGGAAGTGGTGGTCACACTCGACGACGAAGAGATTCAGGCGAGTGTGCCCAGCGGCAAGCTACGGCTTGTAGGCGGTTTCGACGCTATTGCCGGGGAGACAACGATCCTCACTCTTGATTTCGACGCCGGCAAATCGGTGGTGGTCACGGGCAGAAATAGAGTATTGATCAAGCCGACGATAAAGCTGCTGGTCAGGAGACAAGAAGAACCCTTATCCGATGCTGAGGAAGCAGCATCCATAGAACCCGAGGAACCTCCGACGCCGACACCGGAGCCTACAGCAGCGCCCACTCCAACCATCGCCCCCGGCACGACGCCCACGCCTCTTCCTACAGCGACGCCCACTCCAACCGTCGCCCCCGCCGTGACGCCCACGCCTACTCCCACTCTTGCGCCTACTCCTACGCCGACCCTTGCGCCTACTCCCACCCCTACGCCGACCCCGACACCTACGCCGACCCTCGCACCCACTCCCACTCCCACGCCCACCCCAACCCATTACGCCTACGCCTGTGCCAGAAGTCACCCGAAACGACTTACCAGGGATGGTGGTGGTGACAGGCGACGTTGAGAACGCGCTGCCTGGCCTGGGGCTGATCAGAGTCTCCAGCGGCTTCCTGGATAATGACGGCGTGGCGGGCGGGACCATAGACCCTGCCGATACCGGGGCAGATGTTGCAGCTCGGGGGCGGCTCGATGGGTTCTCTAGTGAATTCAGAAACACAACGGGGGACTTCTCAGTGTCAGCCGGCACCGATCTTTTCCAGACCGAGGCACTGGCGCAGGCCTATCTCGGACTCCAGGTTCAAGATTTCCAACGGCTGGAGGGCACAGTAATACAGGAAGCAGTGGAGGGGCAGAGTCCAGAAGTCATTCTGAGCCAGTTCCGGCAGGTAGCACCCCCCAACGTGGGACAGGACGCAATCTCAGGGGAGCTAACGTTCTCTTTTACCGGGCTGGACTTCACCCTCACCAACACCTTTGTGTCCTGGCACAGGAGAAATGTCGTGGCGACCGTTGTGGTAGGAGCGTTCGATCAGGAAGACCGCACCGCAGCCACCAACCAGCTGGCCCAGCGCATGGACGAGCTGATTCTCGCGGCTCTGCCCTAATACCCCTCACCTCAATCCTCTCCCGCTAGGGGAGAAGAGATTATCCGGGCTGGGAGTTTCGGCGCAAGAGGTCTAATACTGCGAGCCGTCATCCTTTCGGACATTCACTCCAACCTTGAAGCTTTCCGGGCCGTGCTTCAGGACGCCGAGTCGCGGGGCGGCTTCGACGAGGCCTGGGGGCTCGGAGACATCGTGGGCTACGGGCCGGACCCAGGCGAGTGCATTGCGCTTCTACGAAGCCACGCCTACCTTAGCGTAGTAGGAAACCACGACCTGGCGGCGGCCGGTAGGATTAGCGCCGACGACTTCAATACCCACGCACGTATCGCGGCCCACTGGACGGCCTCTCAGCTGGCGCCGGAGCACGCACAATTCCTCGCCTCGTTGCCCGAGGTGGTACAAACGGGCGACTTTACCCTGGTCCACGGGAGCCTGAAGGCCCCAATCCACGAATACCTCCTGTCCCCCGACGCGGCAGCGGCCACCTTCCAGCTCCTCGAGTCCCGTTTCTGCCTTGTGGGCCACTCCCACATACCCTTCGTCTGCCGCGAAAGAGAGACCGAGTATAGCTTCGAGCTCTTCCCGGAGGGTAAGGCTATCGACCTCGGCGATGAGCGGCTGATAGTCAACCCCGGAGGGGTGGGGCAGCCGAGGGACGGCAATCCGAGGCCCAGCTATGCGATTTATGATAGCTATGAAGGTACCCTGCGAAGGTACCGGGTCAGCTATGAGATCGCCGTGACCCAGGAGAAGATGCGAATCGCCGGGCTGCCCGAGGACCTCATTGTCCGCCTAGACGCCGGGCTCTAGCCGCGGGTCGCCTAACATCTGCGAGGGCCCTGTATACGTCGGGTCCTGAGCTGTCCCGACGCTAAGCTCAGTCCACGATGCCGTTCTGCACGGCGAAGACCACCGCCATGCCGGACGTCAGTTCCGGAGCGCCGCCCCGCTCAGGGAACGTTCCAGACAGGTCGGATTGATGCCGGCCGGGGTGACCCGTGCTGCGTGCCGAGGCGTTTCTATGGCTGCGCGTTTTGCTTGACCGCGATTCGGGCGCATCCCTATAATGGAGCCTTCCGGCCCGCTAGCTCAATTGGTAGAGCAGCTGACTCTTAATCAGCAGGTTCTCGGTTCGAGCCCGAGGCGGGTCACCATTCTGTGGGAGGCCTGCGGCCGACACGGATCGGAGGAGTCCGCTAGTTTCTTTGTAACCACTTTTGTAACGACCGGGCCTCAACCTCAGAATTCTTTCAGCAACACCGCACACAGGGGCAGATTTCTTTCAGGCAGCGCCGTGGACCCAGTTGCATCAACCCCTTCAATAATTGTCAGGCGGTCTGGGTGGGCGACGCTGACGCCCCCACCAGCACTACGGTGGCACCACGCCGGGCGGGCGGGGTTTTGGTCTGCTTCATCACGTATATCTCCCAATTCCCGTCCCTTTCCATCTAGCTTAAGGTGCTGTGTTAGATTATGCCGGCGGTTCACCAGGCCTTATGTATTCGACGACGTCTTCATTGTTGGCTTCGTTGGACTCGGCCACCGTTTCAGTGGTGTCCACTCCGATAGTAACCAAGCAGGCGGGGAGAAAGCAATCTTGGCCTGTCTCTATAGGGGAGGTCCGCGTTTGGGAGTCATTGGCGGCGAAGCCGTGGAATTGGACCGACCTAGTTGCGTCCACAAAGCCAGTAGGATCCCCTCCAGAAGCGGATTGAAGGACCCAAGCGACGGAAAATGACCCCACGACAGGCCCACCACTGTTGTGGACGGTGAAAGTTACATCGTGGAAGCACTGAACATTCCCGCCATCGCAGTTGGCTGGGTAATGGCCACGTAGTGCCCCCAGTGTAATCGTGAGGTCAGGCAGTGCCGGCCCAGACTGATAGTTGCCGAAGAGCATCCCCCTGAGTATGTCGCCGGCGTTGAGGTCACCCGTGTGCATGCCGCTCGCGGGTTCGGTCACCGCCCAGCCTTCCTGTACCACTTCCCACAATGTGAACGGCCCGTTTGGCAGGTCCATGAACCAATAGGCGCCAAACTCGTTGGTCGTGGTAACCGTGTCTGCCGTGCCGTCGTTGTTGAGGTCCAGGGCGATCTCCCAGCCTTCCAGGAACGGCTCGCCTTCGTCCCAACCACCGCTGTTGTTAAGGTCGTTATACTTCCGGCCGTGGATCTCCGCGGCAGTTAGGTGGTTGCCGAAGTGAAAGTGCCGCTGGATTTCCCGGATCTGGATGTTCGGAATGTGGATGCCGCCTTCCGGCATGGTCTGGACCCAGCCGGGCTGCTGAACCTCCCACAAGTCGAAAGTCCCAGCCGGCAGGTCCATGAACGAGTACTCTCCCCATCTGTTAGTCGTTGTGGTCCTGTCTCCCGTACCGTCCTGGTCCAGGTCCAGTACGATCTCCCAGCCTGGAAGGCCCTCTTCACCTTCATCCCATTGCCCGTTATTGTTCCTGTCGTTGAACTTAACTCCATGGAGCTCCGCGGCCGTGAGGTAGTTGCCGAAGATCAGACCCAGTATCTCTCCTGTCTGGATGGTATCACTGTATATACCAGCGTCGTGGAAGGTCTGGACCCAGCCGGGCTGAAGCACTTCCCACAGGTCGAAGGGGCCGGATGGCAGGTCCATGAACCAGTATTCTCCATTCCTGTCGGTCGTGGTGATCATGTCTCCCGTACCGTCCTGGTCCAGATCCAGTACGATCTCCCAGCCTGGAAGGCCCTCTTCGTCGCCCTGGTCCCATTGCCCGTTATTGTTCCTGTCCCGGAACTTAACCCCGTGGATCTCCGCGGCCGTGAGGTGGTTGCCGAAGTCCAGCCCATCGGCTACTTCGTTCCGCCCCAGGGAATGGTGGTAGATTCCGTCACCACTGGGCCAAGTCTGCACCCAGCCTGGCTGCGGCTCCTCCCATATCCCGAATTCTCCCTCGGGAACATTCATGAACCAGTAGCCGCCGTCGTCGTTGGTCGCGGTCACCATGTCAGGGTTCCCGTCGTCGTTCAGGTCCAGGTAGATAACCCAGCCGCCCAGGGGCGGCTCGCCCGCGTCCCACTGTCCGTTGCCGTTCTGATCCCAGAACTTGCGGCCGCGGATCTGGCCGCCCTGCGGCTTGATCTTCCCCGCGCTGCCCGCGTTGTAGATGGCCCTGATCTCTTCGGTGGTGAGGGCTCGATCAAAGAACTCCACCTCATCTATCTGGCCCTCGAAAAAATCATTCCCGCCACCTACACCGTGACCGAAGGTCAAAGGCAGGTTAGTGTCCAGGCTTCCGAGCCCCTCAAAACTGCTCTGGCCTACAAGCTCTCCATCAACGTAGAGTTTAACGATGCCCTGGTCCTTATCCAGTACGCCTGCTAGGTGGTGGAATTCCCCCGGTGATGGCTCAGGGACTCGTACGGGCACGTGGTGGACTTCCCCTTCATCCGAAACAGTGAAGTTCAACTCGCCATCGAATAGCTGGAAGCCGTAACCGGAATCAGGCGGCGTCCCAGCGAGGAACAGGCCCTTGCTCGCTAACCTCCAGTTCACACCACCTGCCGAACTCCTGGAGGCCTTGTACCAGAGGTCTATGGAAAAGCTGCCGACACCTACGTCAAGGACATCTCCCATCGTGACATAGTCCCCGTCTCCATCGAAGACGAATCCCTGTAGGACCATGCCTGCTGCGAAGCCAGTGTCGCCCACTAGGGTGCCGTTGTTTCCGCCGATGATGTCCTCGGCGTTGCCGTCGCCGGGCCACCAGCTGACCATGCCCTCCGGAGGTGGAATGGGCTGGGGCGGCTGCGGTTTGATCTTCCCCGCGCTGCCCGCGTTGTATATAGCTCTAATCTCTTCGGCGGTGAGGGCTCGGTTGAAGACCTCGACTTCGTCTATAACCCCTCCGAAGCGACAGCAGAAACCCGATTCGTCGAACTCCCGGAAGGCGCCGATTACGAACGGCAATCCCGAAGTATCTCCAGGACGCGCCGTGAAGGGATCGGATGGGTCACCTATAGTCTCTAACCCGTCCGCAAATGCCTCAAAGGTAGCGATTGTAGCGACACGACCATCCATGAACAACTCATGGGTGTCGCCGCTACGTACGTAGGCGTAGTGATGGAAATCGGTATCCCTCACAGTCGGGCCTATTAAGAGGGCGGCTGAGCCATCCTCATTGGAAAATCCAACAACTAGCTCATCGCCGGTAAGAAAGAACATTCCGTAGTCATATAGAGTGTGACCTTCGGCAACATAATCCGCACCCTTACCAACCATGACTGTGTACCCTTCGCCAAACACGGTCCGCTTTGCCCACAGATCAACTGTGACATCACCTGTGATGTTGAGGTCAGCGCTGTCGGATACCAGGATGTGATCACTGACACCGTCAAGGCCGAACCCCTGCTGCACCATGCCTTCGACGAAGTCGCCAGTGAGTGTGCCGTGGTTGCCGCCGATGATGTCTTCGGCGTTGCCGTCGCCCGGCCACCAGCCCACCATTCCGGCGGGTGGCTGGATAGGCGCTGGACCCAGGACCTCTCGTCCAACGCCGCCGATTACGACGGGCTCAAGCGCGATCGTCGTAGGATCGATATTTCGGTACGCTTCGTTAAGTTCTAGCCTGATATCCATAGTGAAGGTCTGGCCGGGCATCACAAACGCCTTGCCTTCGGGCCTTTCGTTACCCGGGTCGCAGGTGTTACCCGCCCATTCCCTGTCGTCGTCGTTCCACCTACCTGCCTGCTCGTCCCACCAGATGTTTCCACCGTGCAGATCGGCGACGAAGAAGCCGATCTCCTGCCCCGTGTTCGAATCCACCGCCGGGCGGCACGGGTCGAACAGGCGGAGCCTGATCGGCGGCTCGGTGGCGTTTCTAGCGAATATTCTTCTAGTGCCAGCCGCATCCTCATTGAACTGGCGCAAGGGGGGCTGAATTTGGAACCTTCTGAAGCCCAGGAATTCCACCTGCACCCCATCCCGGAACTCTAACTGTAGCTGTCCGTCGGGTAGGACGGTCGTATCGAATACCTCCAGGTCGGCGGGCACAGTCCGGCTCACCTGGAAAAGCTGCTGGGCCAGGGCAAGCCCGAAGGCGATCAGGAAGACCATAACACCAAGTGCAACGCCAAGCCATCGTTGTTTCGTCATGCCTACGCCCTCCAGGTTAGGAAATGAGTAAATGCCAAAGCTTTGATGACATGATAGTTGCAAGCCGAACCTAGGACAAGGACCGAGCACGGAAACGCTGGGAAAGCATCCGGCCCTCGCCTGAACGTGCTGGAATAGCTCTGGCCCGACGCAGTTCGGAATCTAAAGGCTGCCACCCCCAAGCCAGGAGACCTAGGGAGGTATCCGGTAGCTGTCAGAGCAGCTGACCCTTAATCAGCAGGTTCTCGGTTAGAGCCCGAGACGGGTCACCAAAGCCAAGGCTCGGAAGCGACCTAACGCACCTCCAGCAGCTCCACCTCGAAGATGAGTGTGGCGCCGGGGGGGATAACGTTGGAGAACCCCCTGCTTCCGTAGCCGAGGTCCGCCGGTATGGTCAGCCGCCGCTTGCCCCCCACCTTCATGGACGCCACACCCTCGTCCCAGCCCTTGATTACTTGGCCCGCGCCGAGGACGAACTGAAAAGGCTGGCCCCTGTCCAGGGAGCTATCGAATTTGGTCCCATCCTCCAACCAGCCGGTGTAGTGGACCACGACCGTGTCCCCGGCCAAGGCCTGCTCCAGTGTTCCCACAACCAGGTCCTGGCACTTCAGGCCCGACGCCGTGGTCACCACCTGGTCCAGGCTCTCACTGACCTTGGCGCCTTCCACGGACTGGAAGCCGGCAGTGGGCGTGGGAGTGGGAGTGGGCGCGGATGTAGGTGTAGGTATGGGCGTCGGAGTCGGAGTGGGTGAGCCGCAGGCCGAAGCCAGCGTCAGGACGCCGAGTAAGACTACCGCCGGAAGCCCGGTGGGCGGGAAATACTTCATACGTTGACCTCTCGCTCTGAGGATGCCCATATCATATTCCCTGCCCGCGCTACAGGCAAGCCGGTGCCTCGGGGTAAAGGGTATGTGGTGGCGTCGTATTCGTCGCCCGGAGAACAGACCAAACAGCGCCCGTCCGCCGCCTGTCGGGCAGCAGCCAAGGCCGCCTTGACAGCTTTCGAGGGCCGTTGGTATACTGCCGCCAACCCTAGGGGCACCTTCTCTAGACGTCCTCACTGGACTACAAAGAGATGGACTCCGCTCATAGCATCCCGCCGTCCGCGTTATCGTTATCATGGCATCCCGCACCACAGGGCGATAAATCCGTATCGAGAGGGTCAGACATGAGCCAGGACCAAGAGTTTATGGTATACGTAAATGGAGAAATAGTGCCCGAGAGCAAGGCCCTTATCTCGCCTCTCGACAGGGGGATGCTCTGGGGCGACTCCGTGTACGACGTCGAGCGTACTTTCGGAGGAAAGGTGTTCAAACTGCGCCAGCACCTTGACCGCCTGTATGGCTCCCTTCGCTACACCCGTATCGACCCGGGAATGTCCCAGGACGAGATGGAGCGGCTGACACTGGAGGTGGTGGAGGCCAACAGACACCTGCTGGGGCCCAACGACGACTTGATCGTCACCCAGAACATAAGCCGTGGCCAGCTGAATTCTCAGGCACGGCAGGGGCCCACCGTGCTGATCTACTGCCGCCCGATGGCCTTTCGTGAGTTCGTCCACCACTACTTCAAGGGCACCCGCGTGGTGACGCCCTCCACCCGGAGGACGCCACCCCAGTGCCTCTCCCCCAAAAGCAAGATCTCCAACAAGATGAACCATTACCAGGCCGATTTCGAGGCCAGGGAAGTGGACCCAGAGGCCTTCGCCCTCATGCTGGACCTGGACGGGAACATCACCGAGACCAGCGGGGCCAACTTCATGTTCGTTTCCGACGGCTGCATCAGCGTGCCCAACCGGCGGCAGGTTCTCCAGGGCATCACTATGGCCACGGTCCTGGAGCTGGCGGAGAACCTGGGCATTCCCGTCCAGGAGGGTGACTATACACCCTTCGACGTCTACCAGGCGGACGAGGCCATGATAACCACCTCCTCCTACTGCATCATCCCCGCGGCGAGCCTCAACGGATGGCGCATCGGCCCCCAGGTCCCGGGGCCGGTCACCAGGGCACTGACGGCTGCGTGGAGTGACATGGCCGGGGTGAATATCGTGGACCAGGCCCTCGCCCACCTCTCCCAGGAGGAGCGAGAGACGCTACTAGCCGCGGCCTGAGGCGGAAGGCTCAAGCGCCACATAGGCATGAAGGTACCCACGCCGGCTCCGGCATGCCTGCAATGGAGTGGGCTTAGAAACCGGATTGCCCAGGCCTAGTGCTCAGGCCAACTAAAAATTGTCTTTCTGAGCGAAGCGAAGAATCTGGTGGCGGGGTTGGGTTCACAGGATGGATCTGCCACCTCCCAAGACCCTTCGCCTCCGGCTCAGAGCCTGCACTGAGCTCGCCGAAGTGGTGACAGAAAGGGACTAACCACTAGACATTGGCAAGACCGGCGGCAATCGAGGTTCAATAAGGACGGGCTGATGAAGATCGGGATACAGTACGAGATCCAGAGCTCCACCGGGGACGAGCACCGGATGTATCAAGAGACCCTGGAGCAGTGTGTGCTGGCCGACGAAATGGGATTCGACTACATCTGGCTCGTGGAGCACCACTTCCTCACGGGATTCTCCAGCTCCCCCTGCCCAGAGGTGTTCTTCGGCGCCCTGAGTGCATTGACGAAGCGGATCAGGCTGGGCCTGGGCGTGGTGGTCCTGCCATACCACCATCCTATCCGGGTCGCGGAACGGGTGGCCATGCTGGACCACCTTTCCAACGGCCGGGTCGATTTCGGTACGGGCCGCTCGGCGGCATACGAGCAGACGGGCATGGGCCTGGACCCAAAGGACACCCGGGACATGTGGGAGGAGTCCCTGTCCATGGTTCCCAAGATATGGGAGTCGGACATGTTCGAGTGGGAGGGCCGTTTCTGGAATGTGCCTCCGCGCCATGTGTTCCCCAAGCCCTACCAGAAACCCCATCCTCCCATCTGGGTGGCGGCCCTCCAGCCCTCTACATACGAGATGGCGGCTGATAAGGGCATCGGAATCCTGTCCTTCGGCTCCAACACGCCGGAGCAGCTCAAACCCCATATACAGGCCTACCGTGAGAGGGTGCGCAACGCCAGACCCGTGGGCTCAGCGATAAACGACCAGTGGGCCAACTCAACCATTGGCATCTGCGCCGAGGACAACCGGGAGGGGCGAGAGCTGGCGGGCCAGTCCATCAAGCGGTTCTTCGGGCCGGACCGCCCCTATGCCCAGGCCCAGAAGGACATATACGCCAGGCTGGTGGAGAACTGGGGCGGCGTACCCGACCACCTGCTCTGGAATGTCAAGGCCTTGAGCGACGTCAAGGTGGAGGATCAGGGGGACACAGCAAGTAGCTACGTGAAAGGCTACGGTGCGGCGACATTCGCCGAGGCGCAATGGAACCAGTTCGATGCCGACACCCTGTGTGACCGGGGGGTTGGCTATAGGTGGGGACCCAGAAAGCTGCATCAGGGGGATCAAGCTGCACGAGGAAGCCGGTTGCGACCAGCTCATGGTCATGATGCAGACGGAAACCATCCCCCACGAGAAGGTGATGAAGTCCATAGAACTCTTCGGGAAGTACGTCATCCCCGAGTTCAAGAAGTCGGAGGAGCGGGCGGCGCAGGCGCGGACCTAGACGTCGATCCCTATTCGAGACCGTAGACCCTGGCGGCATTTGCGCCTACGATCTTCGCCTTCTCCTCTTCGCTGCAATCCGCCAAAATCTCATCGAGAATCTCACGGCTCCTCGGAAAGGTGGACTCCACGTGGGGATAGTCAGAGCCCCACTGCAGGTTGTCCACCCCTATGATGTCCCGAAGCCGAACGCCCACGGCGTCCTCCTGGAAGCTGATGAAGACGTTGCGGTGGAAGTAGTCGCTGGGCAACATGTCCTCACCGAACCGTATCGGGGCGAACTCGATGGGCTTCTGGGTGTAGACGTAATCCATACGGTTCAAGAAGTGGGGAATCCAGGAGAGCTCGGTCTCGATGCCTCCCACCATGAGCTTCGGGTACCTCTCGAAAACCCCGCCTAAAATCAGCTGTGCAAGAGAGGTGCGCACGCTTAAGTCTCTGTTGGCGAAGCCAACGGGGTCCAACATGAAGTCCCTAGCGGGTTGTCCGGGCAAAGCTCGGTTGGTCCCGAGGTGGAGGCTAAGGGGCATGCCCAGCTCCTGGGCGGCCGCCCAGAAGGGCTCGTACTCCTGGGAACCGAAGGGCCTGTTCTGGGGCGGGTATACCGTGACCATCGCCCCCACCAACCCGAGGGAACGGCATCGCCGCATTTCCGTGATGCCGGCTTCTACGTCGTCCAGGTTCACCATGCCGATACCCTTTAGCCGGTCTCGGAAGGACAGGCAGTGCTCACCCACCCAATCGTTGTAGACGCGGCACACCTCACTGAACAGCTCAGAGTCGGGCACGCCGTAAAGAGTGAGCCCTACAGTGGGGTAGATGATACTCACGTCCAGTCCGTCTAGGTCCATGTCCTTAACGTGCTCTTCGGCGATGTAGCCCCCCGGGCGGGCGTTCTCAACGATGTCGGTGACTTTTAGCGCCTGAGGGTCGTCGAAGCGCAAGCCCGCCTGAGATCCTTGGGCGAACATCACCCGCAGGCCGTCGCAGAACCACCAGTCGCCGTCCTCCCTCCGAACGACGCTGGGCGCCCTTTCTCTGAATTGCGGCTCCACTCGGCTGGTCCAGAGGTCAGGAGTCTCAGTCACGTGGTCGTCGGAGGATATGATCCTGTAGCTCGCCATTCTCGTCCCTCCTCAGGCTCCTTGGGTGTTAACGTCCTAGTCGAGACCGTAGACCCGGGCGGCGTTGGCGCCTACGATCTTTACCTTCTCCTCTTCGGTGCAATCGGCCAGGATCTCATCGAGAATCTCATGGCTCTTGGGGAAGGTGGACTCCACGTGGGGATAGTCCGAGCCCCACAGGAGCTTGTCCACTCCTATCAGGTCCCGCATCCTTATACCAATGGCGTCCTCCTGGAAACCCAGGAACACGTTGCGGTGGAAGTAGTCACTGGGCAGCATGTCTTCCTTGTACCGGTAGGGGTTGTACTCGCGGGTCCTCTGGGTGTACGTGTAGTCCATACGCTCCACGAAGTGGGGCACCCAGGACATCTCCATTTCAATAGAGCCGACCCGTAGCTTTGGGTATCGCTCGAATACCCCGGCATAGATAATGTTGGCCAGGGACATACGGACCCAGTGGTCCACGTTGCAGGAGAAGGCGGCCGACGTCATCTCGGCCATGAACTCCTTCCCGTCCTCGGGGCGATTCGTTGAGATGTGGAGGCTCAGGGGCATCTTCAAGTCCTCGGCCGCCGCCCATAATGGCTCGTACATGGGCAAGTCATATGACCGCTGCCTGGGCGGGTGCACCGTGATCATGGCCCCCACCAAACCCATGCCAGCACAGCGCTCCAGCTCCCTGACTCCTATCTGTACATCGTCGACATTGAGCATCGCTATACCCTTGAGGCGACTGGGGTAAGGTCTGCAGAACTCGGCAAGCCAATCGTTGTAGATACCGAACAGGCGGTCTAGCAGCTCTCCGTTCGGGACGTAGTATAGGTTAAGGCCGACGGTGGGATAGAGAATGCTCACGTCTATCCCGTCGATTTCCATGTCCTTAATATGCTCTTCAGGGATGTAGCCACCCGCCCGGACGTTTTCGTACTGTTCGACAAGGGTCAGGCCCTCCGGGTTATCGAACCGCCTTCCGGCCTGGGCGCCGGCGGTGGCCGGGCTCCCCTGGATTCCGTCACAGAACCACCAGTCGCTGCCGTCCTCTAGCCTCGTCACTCGGGGCGCCCGGTCGCGATACCTAGCCTCTATCCTGCTCGTCCAAAGATCTTTGGGCTCTACGACGTGGTCGTCGGAAGAAAGAATTCTGAGATCTCCCATATTCGAAACGCTCGCCTCCCCATTAAACTCTTCCTGGCAGACTGGACCCTTTGAGGGAATCTTGTGCGTCCCAAGAGCACGATCAAGCGCCAGAGGGATCAGTCCAGGCGGTAGACTCTCGCGGCATTGGCCCCGGCTATCTTGGCCTTCTCTTCCTCGGTACAATCAGCGAGTATGTCCTCAAGGATCTGACGGCTCCGCGGGAAGGTGCCCTCAACGTGGGGATAGTCCGAGCCCCACTGGAGGGTGTTCACCCCTATGATGTGGCGAAGCTGTATCCCCAGGACATCCTCCTGGAAACTCATGAACACGTTGCGGTGGAAGTAGTCGCTGGGCAACATGTCCTCCTTGAAACGGTAGGGGGCCTGCTCGTGGGGTCTCTGTGAAAACGTGTAGTCCATCCTGTCCAGGAAATGAGGTACCCAGCAGAGCTCAGTCTCGATCGACCCCACCTGTAGATTCGGGAAACGTTCGAACACACCGCTGAAGATCATATTGGCCAAAGAGATCCGCATCCAGTGGTCCAGGCTGGCATAGAAAGACGGCTTTCCCATCAAGTTTTTCACGGGGGCATGTGTAGTTGTAGTGCGGTACGTGCCCGCATGCAGGCTGAGAGGCATTCCCAACTCCTGGGCCGTAGCCCAAAGGGGTTCGTACTCAGGAAAATCGTAGGACCTATCCTCGTTTGGATACACGGTTACCATGGCCCCGGTAAGCCCCATCTTAGCGCAACGCTCCATCTCCCGGATGCCTATCCCGACGTCGTCTACGTTGATCATCGCGACGCCCTTAAGGCGACTAGGGATGGGCTTGCAGTACTCAGCCAGCCAATCGTTATAGGTCCTGCACATTTCAGTCACCAGCTCGCTATCCGGAATCGCGTAGAGACTGAGACCCACAGTAGGATAGACCACGCTTATATCGACCCCGTCAGCGTCCATGTCCTTGGCGTGCTCCTCGGGTATGTACCCGCCGAGAGGCACGTTCTCGTATATGTCTGCGTAAGTCAGCTTCCCAGGGTCTTCGAATCTCAGGCCCACCTGTGCGGCGGACGAAGCCGGCAGCCCCCGTATACCGTCGCAGAACCACCAATCGCCGCCATCCTCCATGCGGACCACTTGGGGGGCTCGATCCCTGTACTTGGGCTCGATCCTGTTGATCCAAAGATCCAGTGGCTCCATTATATGATCGTCAGAGGAGATTATCCTGTAGCCGCCCATATCCGGCGCCTCCCTGCCGTAATACTATGGCTGATACTCAGACAGGCATCCGATGCCTACATAGTATCAACTCTAGCACGAGTTTAATCTAGGTCCTATCAGGGTGTCAATTCCGCGTGCCATCTTCGATAGAAGGGGCCGGCCGATGGTCAACCAGAAGACCTAAGGGTCGCACCCGGGCGCTGCCGGGCGCTGCTCAATCTACCTGCGCCGCTCAACAGGGGATACGGTCGCACCCGGGCGCTGCCGGGCGCTGCCGGGCGCGCGTATTGCCACACTTCAGGGGATGGATTACGATGGCTCCAAGAAAGCCTGAGCCCGGAGGACGCAAGAATGCCCTACATGGAGACGGAAGACGAGGTACCGATACACTATGTGGACGAAGGCCCGAGGGGTAGCTCAGGCATCTTCTTGATTCCCGGCGAGACCCTCACCACCAATTTCTGGAAGAAGAACATCCCTGAGCTGGCCCGCCGGTTCAGGGTGGTAGCGATGGATGTGAGGGGCCGGGGCGAGTCGGGGAAGACCGACAGCGGCCACAGCCTCGCCCAGTTCGCTCGTGACTTTCGGCAGATGCTGGAAGTGCTTGGCCTGGAGAGAGTTGTAGCGGTGGGTTGGTCACTGGGAGGATCAATTATATGGAGCTACATACAGCAGTTCGGCGAAGAGCGGCTCTCGGGTTATGTTAATGTGGACCAGCGGCCCGCGAGACCCGAACCCGAGGAGGTGCTCCGAGAACAGCTAGACGCGATCCAGCGCCACCCGCTGCGCTACTGCAAGGAGGGAGTCGTTCGCATGCTCGGCCCAGAGGCGCCGGAGGAAGAGGACGTGGTGAATTGGATGGCCTACGAGCGTATGAAAACTCCCGCGTCCACCCACTCTGTCACAGTGAAGGAGGCGTACTACGCGGACTGGCGCCCCTTCTTGCCCCAGGTGCGCCTTCCGACGCTGGTCTGCTGGGCCAAGTACGGGCATATCACTCCGGAGATGGCGAAATCCATGAACGACGCGATGCCCAACTCCAAGCTTATATACTTTGAACGTAGCGGCCACGCCCTGCCCTGGTCGGAGCCCGAGAAGTTCAACGCGGAACTGGCCAAGTTCGCCGAGGAGGTGCTGCCAGCGAGGGGAGAGGTATGATCACGCCGCTGCCTGCCTAATCGGCGATCTCGCTGATTTGAATTTGTGGCTGAATGTTGGTGTAATTGGGAATATCCGCCATGAGTTCTGCGCTGTGGGTCGCGAGCGCCGTTTGAAATTCTTCTACAGAATTGAAATACAAATAGGCTACGGCAATGTATGGCGCCGGCTCACCGGCCTCGAGACCACTGACACCCTTGTCTATTTCGGCCCGAACCAATCCTAGTGGGTCTAGGCGCTGGTGTAGCAACGGCAAATGCTTGTTCACGTAGTAATCCAAGTCGAACTTTTTACCTGACTCGTTGGGATAAAGCCCCATTATTCGGATCATGTTTCAGCACCTCAATCGGACCTGATGAGAGCCCCAGAATAGGTAGGGTAGTGTCTCCATTATTTCCGCTCTGTCCAGGCGGCTTTGGCCTTGTCTATAGCACCAGTCCTCATGGAAATGAGCTGGTCTACGTGGTCTTTGGACCACTGGTTGGACGCCGTCAGGGCTGCTAGCGACCCCTGGAAATGGGGCATCACGTAGCGGGCCAGCAGCTCGTAGCTGTGAAGCACCTTCTCTCTCGGAGCCCATTCGTTGGCCGTCACCAGGAGCCCCCCGAACCCACCACTCCTCTCGTCAAGGCGGTAGATTGCTTCAATACAGTCATCGGGAGTACCCACTATCCACAGCCCGGCATCCGCCATTTGCTCGATTATCTTTTCCATGGGGCCGTCGAATTGGGGTTTTCTGCCCAGTGTCTCATCGAAATACTCGATCTCCCAGCGACCCGCTCCCAAGCGAGCGTCATTGATCGCCTCCTCGCGGCTCTCCGCCAGGTGGACCGGAATCACCAGCCGCCAGTCCTTCCGGCTCACCGTCTTCCCGTGTTCCGCGGCCGACTCCTCGGCAATACCCCACAGGTACCCAAGATCGGTGGGGGAGGTGTCACGCGGCAGGCTGGCCGACAGGACCGCCGCGCCGTGCTTGCCCGCCAACGCAGGGCCGGCCGGCGACTGGGCCGCCGCCACAGCTATCGGCATGTAGGGCCGCTGATAGGGCCGAATCTGAAGCATGGCCTCCCGCAACACGAACCAGTCGCTTTCATAGGTTATCGGGTCGGACTCGGTGAACAGCCGAAGGATTATCCCCAGGGACTCATCCATCATCTCCCGTTGCCGAGTCGAATCGATGCCCAGCATATATGCGTCCGAGGGAAGGGCGCCCGGCCCAACTCCCAGCATGACCCGGCCCCGTGTAAGGTGGTCCAAAAGGACCATGCGCTCGGCTACCATAAAAGGATGGTGGTAGGGCAGGCTGGTTACCCCTGTGCCCAGCATGATATTCCGAGTGCGCTCCGCTGCCACCGCCATGAAGATTTCCGGGGCAGCTATGGTCTCCCATCCCGCGCTGTGGTGCTCCCCGATCCAGGCTTCGTCATAGCCCAGAGTATCGAGCCATTGGACCAGCTCAAGGTCCCGCTCCAGGGCCAGTGTAGGATTCTCTGGAACCCGGTGAAAAGGCGCCATGAAAATTCCGAATTTCATCCGCTCTGGAAGGGCCATCTCACTCAGTCTCCTTTCGTACTGCGCTGGTCGGTGCCAAGGGGCTCTATGCCGGGAGGGCGCCACGGCTGCAAGGCGGGCCGGGACGAGAGGCTCATTACGGGCCCCGGCTCTCTGGACTGCCAGGGTCGCATCACAGCAGTGACGCCCCAGGAGGAGGCCTGATCTAGTCTAGGTGGTACACCCGGGCGGCATTGCCACCGACGATTTTGGCCTTCTCCTCATCGGTGCAGTCGGCCAGAATCTCCTCAAGGATCTCGCGGCTCCGCGGGAAGGTCGATTCGAAGTGGGGATAGTCGGAGCCCCATTGGATCTGATCGACCCCAATTATGTGGCGGTCCCTTATTCCAAGGGCATCTTCCTGGAACCCGAGAAACACGTTTCGATGGAAATAGTCGCTTGGGAGCATGTCCTCTTTGTAGCGGTAAGAGACGGCCTCCGATGGCCTTTGTGTGTACGTGTAGTCCAGCCGGTCCAGGAAATGGGGCGCCCAGGAGATCTCCAGCTCGATGGAACCTATCTGTAGTTTGGGATAGCGCTCAAACACGCCGCTGAAAATCAGGTGGCCAAGGGACATCCGGACCCAATGATCCAGGTTGGCCACGTATGACGAGCTTAAAACTGGATTGTGGGCGGCCTCTCCTGTTGTGGGTCTGTGGGTCCCTGTGTGCAGGCTGAGGGGCATCTGCAAGTCCTGCGCGGCGGCCCAGAGGGGCTCGTACTCCAGAGACTGATACGATCTATCCTCGGGCGGATACACTGATATCATTGCTCCTATGAGCCCCATCTTCGCGCAGCGCTCCAGCTCCTTCACCCCGGTCTCAACGTCGTCGATGTTGAGCATGGCGATTCCCTTCAGACGTCTCGGGAATGGCTGACAAAACTCGGCGAGCCAGTCGTTGTAGGTCCTGAACACTGCGTTGAGGAGGTCTCCATCCGGCACACTGTAGAGCAAGAGCCCTACGCTGGGGTAGAGCATGCTCACGTCCAGCCCGTCGATATCCATGTCCTTTATGTGCTCTTCGGGTATATAGCCACCCGGCCTGACGTTGTCGTAGAAGTCCGCAAGACTCTGCTTTTCCGGTTGCTCGAACCTCAGCCCTGCTTGCGCCCCACCACCACCACCCTGGCCCTTGATGCCGTCGCAATACCACCAGTCGCCGTCCTCTTCACGAATAACCTGGGGAGCTCTATCCCTGTACCTGGACTCGATCCTGCTGGTCCACAGGTCGGGAGGCTCATAGATGTGATCGTCCTGAGATATGATTCTGTATCCAGCCATAGCTGGCGCTCTCCTCTGTCCCTTTTACTTCGCTGGGTCAGCCCCTACTAGCAGTGTGCTGAACAATCCTTCTGACCATCCCTTCCGTGTTCCTGGCCAGGGAAGGGGAAGAATTCACATCTGAGGGACACCCTCAGACTCCCGGCAAAGGGGCTTCGCCCCTCTGCACTCCCCTTCTTCCGCAGCCTGCTCAGAGCGATAGCCGGAATTTACAGCTATGATTATCCTGCGAGCGCTAGGACATGTCAACTTCACGGGGGGCGCAGGTCTGCGATAGCGCCGTCCACGTACAGGATCCGGAGCGTCTCCAGAACGTTCTCCTGTAACCGGGCCCACTCTGCCCCGTCCGCTCCCTCACGCACCCTGTCAAGGAGCCCGGCCACGGTCGTCCGGCCATCTATTAGAAAGACCGTGCGGGAGACAAGACGGCTGCATGGCGTGCCTTCTGGAGCGCCTTCGGTCGTGAGAACGTCGCTCCAGACGAACTCTCCTTCTGCCACCACAGGTTTCCGCTGAAGCTTAACACCGGGCGCAAGATTGGGCACGGCCTCGTTAAAGGCCCCGCTCTGAGCGCCCATGTAGTTCAGACGCTCACGGCGCTCGGCCCGGTCCGACTCCACCAGGTGGATGCCGCGCACCAAATCTTCTGGAGGTTCGCCGCGCTCGATAACCGCTCGTTCGTAGCCACGAGGAGGCTGGCCCGCCACCGCCCGTATGAACGAGTGTCGCGGCGACAGCCCATCACCTGCGGCCATCAACCGCCTGGCTTCCCAGAAGTAGGAATCGGTAGTGCGGTTGGTTGAGTAAAACAGCTTCGCCATCTCTCGAAAGTGGCCGTACTCTTTGTGGTACAGCTCTTCATACGCGCGTCCCGCCGGCTCCCTCATCCCGTCGTCCTGCAAAGCCGTCGTTACGTAAGCAGCAGCCAGGACCCCAGACATGAGCGCCAGGTGAACGCCTGAGGAGAAAAGGGGGTCGACGAAACAAGCCGCGTCCCCGGCGAGCACGTATCCATCACCGGCGAACCGTCTGCAGTCGTAGGACCAGTCCTTGACAACGTAGGGGCCCGACGCCAGTCCGGCTCCCTCCAGCATCCGTGCCGTGTGTGGGGCCTGGGCGATTTGGTCCATCAGGAACTTGCCAAGCCCCCCCCGGCGGATGCCGTCCCTGCCGGTAGCGGCGTCCACAACAGCGCCCACGCTGGACCAGCCCGTGTGTAGAGGTATGCTCCAGATCCAGCCTTGTGGGTAGGACTCGATGAAGATATTAGTCTCGTCGGGCGGAGCAAGGCGCCTCGCTCCGGCGAAATACCCATAGACCGCCAGGTTTCGGAAATAGGTATCCCAGCGGCGTAGCCGAAGCTTGCGCCCCAGAAGCGCCCGCTGGCCGGTGGCGTCTACGACGAACCGGGCAGCAGCGAGGCCTTGTGCAACAACACCGTTGGAGTATCGGACGCCCTTGGCCCGACCCCCTTCAAAAAGGACATCCAGCGCCTGGTGTCCCTCGCGGACGTCGACGCCACTAGCCCGGCTGTTCTCCAACAGCAACTGGTCGAATTGAGGCCGCCAGACCTGGTAGGAATGCGGGTACTTTACGTTAGTCTCTTTGAAGTACCAGCTCCAGGGCGTGCTATCCTTCCCCCACACCATCGTGGCGCCCCACTTGGGGAGGAACCCGGCCTCCTGGACGCCAGGCAACGCTCCCAGCTCCTGTAGGACCGGGACGCTGGCCGGAAGCAAAGACTCCCCTACGTGATGTCGGGGGAAGGTCTCCTGCTCAAGAAGAAGCACCCGGACGCCCTTCCGGGCAAGCATGGTAGCCACGGTGCTGCCGGCCGGGCCACCGCCGATTACGACTACTTCCGCAGTGATGTCCCACTTAGCAGTGAAGGGCATCTCCCGGGTACTCGACAGCCGAACCGACGACAGTAGGCATCGCTAAGAAAGATCCGCTCGCCCTTGACGTGTCAGGGAGGCGTCGACTCACTCATGATTTGACAAGCTCACCACGAGCGGAGGTGCCACTCTCATCCTTAGCTGTGATGGTGGCAACTAGCATGGTAGATTCTATTGGATATCAGTGAGCACCCTGTAGCGCCCTCGCGGCGGCGCCTACTCCGATGCTGCGGACTCCTCTGGCACTGAACCATTGCCCACCGCACCATCCCCAATGCGCTCGCCGGTGGCGGGATCCACTTCAAAGGGGCTGTCGAGGCCCAGCTCCTTGCCTATCTCCCGGACGGCCGGAAGGACCTCTTCTCCCATTAGCCTCAGGCTGCGCATCGCGTCATCGTGGGTCATGGCGCCGTCGCCGTCCCAAAGGAAGATGCTCCCGGGCCTCAGGTACTCCAGCACGTGCCTTATCTTGGGTATCACGGTCTTGGGGGTGCCAGAGATAATCGTATATTCCTGTAACTGCTCATCGTAGGGAGCGAAGTTGATTCCACCCCGGCCTGCCGATGCCACTTCTCTGGTGGGGAGGACCCTCTTCCGAGAGGTTATCCCAGGCATCGCCAGCAGCTCCGGCGACATTATGCCCTCGTTGCCCGCCAGGAACGGGTTGCTGGGGCCCTCGACGAACTTCCTGCCCACCTCGTAAGCGAGCTCCTCCGTCTCATCCACGTGTACTTTGAACAGATAACCTACGTTCTGCGTACCGGACTTGTACCCCAGCTCCGCTGCGGTGTCATGGTATATCTGAATCGCCTGCCTCGTGGGTTCAAGCTTCGTGGCCAGCATTATGTAAGGTATGCGCTGGTTCGCCGCCCACTTCAGGGAGTCCCGGCTGACGACACCGGGCAACCAGATGGGCGGGTGGGGCTTCTGATAAGGCCGGACCCAGGGGTTGACGTACCGGTACTGGAAATGTTTCCCTTCCCATCGGAAGGGCCCGGGCACCGTCCATGCCTTTACGATAAAGTCATGGGCCTCCTGGAAACGCTCCCAGTTGTAGGGGGGAGGGGAGTTGTGGGACACGGACTCCCGCCCGGTGCCCCGCACCCAGCCGGAAACGAGCCTCCCACGGGATATCACGTCTATCGTGGCAAGCTGCTCGACCAGCCAGAGGGGGTCATCCCAGAGAGGCAATATGTTCCCTAGGAGGACGATTTTCGCCCTCTTAGTGATGCGGGCGAGGATCGAGGCCTCAATGTTCATCACACCCCCCATGCAGAAGGGGGTACTGTGGTGCTCGTTAAGCACCAGGCCGTCAAAGCCGATCTCCTCGGCATACAGCTTCTCGTCCAGGTACCGGTTGTACAGATCGGCTCCCACCTCCGGGTCATAGATTTCGTTGCTCAGGCTCAGGTCCTTGATGGGTAGTCCTGCACCACCGAAATAGCCCGATTTCTGGTCCTGATAGGGTCGCTCGGTAAAATATCCGACGAACATTGCCGCCTCCTCTCCCTATCCCTCAGTAGCGCTGGTGCGAGCTGCCTGGGGTCATGTGATGGAATGAATCCGTCGTCTCTGGAGCATAGCACCGTGCCTGTGAGTTGTACAGTTGTCCCGTCCCCACCACGGCCGCAAGCCTCACCGTCACGGTGAGGCCGTCAGAAACTGCTCCACCAGCCTCACAAACTCCTGGGACTTCTCGATCTCAGGCCGGTGGCCGCACTGATTGAGAACCACGAGCCGGGCGCCCTTGATCGCCTGTCGATACGCCTCCGCAACGCTCAACGGTACTATCGGGTCCTCCCTACCCCACAAGATCAAAGTCGGAAGCTCTTTGACTCTGCCCAATAGCTGCGGCAGAGTGGGGTTGAACATGTACGGCCTCCAGGTCAGCCGGCAGGCCTGCTCCCGCGCTTGCTCCCATTCCTCCATCTGCTCAGGGGTTGGGTCTTCTGGGCACACCAGCGGAAACTCTTCGGCGCCGGCCGGGTCGAGGAACCCATCCGTGATATAGTCCCTGGCCACCCGAAGGAACATATCGTGGATCTCTCCGGCGGGAGGTCGGATTCCGGGAGCACCCACCAGCACCATCTTCAGGAACTGGTGGGGACACATAGCTGCCATCTCGGCGGCGAGCCATCCTCCGAGGGAAAGGCCGATCACGTTTACCTTTTCCAGGCCCATGTCGTCCAAAGCTTCCAGATACCAGCCGGCCAGGTCCCGCATGGTCATGATCCAGTCCTGCCGCGGGGTCCTCCCGAAGCCCGGGTGTAGCGGCATATGAATGGCATGATGCCCGGACAGTGACTCCTGGAAACGCAGCCAGCCCGGATATCCCATCTCATCATGAAGGATGAGCAGAGGATCTCCCGAGCCGCCCTTCACGACATGAAGCTCCGTTCCTGCCGCTCGAACGACTGCTTCCGCGTGAGTCTCTGATTTAGTAGCCATAAGTCGTTCCTCCCGGGGCGGACTGCCCGCCCAAAAACTCGGGTCCCATAGTGGCACTTCTTCGCGCCAGCCGACCCTCCGGCATAGGGGTCATTAGCAGGCGCTGAAAAACCCTACCGACCATCCCCCTGACCCCCTTCCCGGCCAGGAATGGGGAAGAATTTATATCTGAGGGACACCCCTTCGGCTGGCTCAGGGCAGGCTCTCAGACTCCCGGCAAAGGGGCTTCTCCCCTCTGCACTCTCCTTCTTCCGTAGCCTGTTAGAGGCCGTCATCCCCTCAATTCTACCTCAACATCCTCACCACGAACACGGACCGGATACGTCTGTACCGGCTTAATGGCAGGCGGAGTGACGGCTTCTCCCGTCTTTACATCGAACCTAGCACCGTGGCGCGGACACTCGATGAGGTCGCCGTAAAGATCACCAAACCCCAGGATTCCCCCGTCGTGGGTGCAGGCGTCCTTGATCGCGTAATAGGAGCCTGCCACGTTACACAACACGATGTACTCACCACGCTGCGGGAACACCCTCTTAGACTCCCCGGGGCCAATCTCCCCGACTGAGGCCACTTTAACAAACCTGAGTTCCTTCAACATACCTCCAAATCCCGCGTTAACTATTATACGGACTATGGCAAGGTTCTACCGGGCCGACACATTGGCCCCAAAAAGTGGCGTTAGACTGGTCTGCGCTTAGAATCGGTCTTCACGACGAGGACAAGTCGTGCAGCGGTAACGTGAGATAGCCATATACAAGAGCCCGCATGCTCAGCGCGAGAACTGGGTATAGCTCGCAGGTAGTTCAAGGAAGAGGGCAGTGGACAGGACGACTTGACCTCTACTATAATGTCAAGGAGCCGACGAGGCGGACGTTGTGCGAGCGCCGTGATGTCCCTTTGGCTATGTCGGTGGTAACCTCCAGAGCTTCAGTTATCCCGGCACGGGGGAAGTGTCGGAACTGGTAGACGAGCATGACTTAGGATCATGTGCTGAAAGGCGTGGGAGTTCGAGTCTCCCCTTCCCCACCAGGGAGCGACCTAGATAAATTTACGTCGTGACCAGTCAGCTGCCGTGAAAGGAGTCCCCCCTGGCTACCTTACTAGAAGTTAAGGACTTAACCACCTTCTTCTTCACCCAAGAAGGCGTCGTGAAAGCCGTTAACGGGATCTCTTACGACCTGGAGGAAGGAGAAACCCTTGGCCTCGTGGGCGAAAGCGGATGCGGCAAAAGCGTCAGCGCCCTCTCCATCATGCGCCTTGTCCCAGACCCCCCAGGAAAAACGATAGCCGGGCAGGTCATTTTCGAGGGCCAAGACCTTATGAAGCTCCCGGACAATCGGATGCGCCGTATCCGAGGTAGACAGATTTCCATGGTTTTCCAGGAGCCCATGACGTCCCTTAATCCCGTCCTTACCATCGAGCGCCAGCTCACTGAGTCCCTTGTCCTCCATCTGGGCATGAACAAGTCCGAATCCCGCAAGGAAGCCGTCCGTCGCCTTGAGCAGGTGGGGATACCCGACGCTGAAAGCCGGGTCAAGCAGTACCCCCACCAGTTCAGCGGAGGTATGCGCCAGAGGGTCATGATCGCTATGGCCCTTAGCTGCAACCCCAAACTCATCATTGCCGATGAGCCTACCACTGCGCTGGATGTGACGATCCAAGCTCAGATCCTCGAGCTGATGCAGAGTCTGAGTAAGGAATCTGGGGTGTCCCTCATCATCATCACTCACAACCTTGGAGTAGTCGCCCGCTACGCCGACCGAGTCAACATCATGTATGGCGGAAAGATCGTGGAGCGGGGGACAGCAAGAGAGATCTACGGGAACCCGAGGCACCCGTACACCCTCGGTCTCCTTCACTCTGTGCCCAGGCTAGACCTGCCAAGGAAAGAGCGGTTGGACCCCATCGAGGGACAGCCACCTGACCTGACGAATTTGCCGGAGGGATGTTCGTTCCGTGAGCGCTGCAAGTTCTCCATTGAGAAATGCGCCGACGAGGCGCCCCCACTTGACACCGTGGGGGATGCACATCTGTCGGCCTGCTTCGTTGCGGATAGCCTCGGCGCCGAAGCGATGGAGAAAAATTAATGACTACTCTTGAGCCCGGCGGAAATGGCCGCGTTGGGGACGTCCTGTTGGATGTCCAGAACCTCAAGATGCACTTCCCGATCACGGCCGGCCTGATCTTCCAGCGCACTGTGGCCCACATCAAGGCCGTGGATGACGTTAGCTTCTCCGTCCGCAGAGGAGAGACATTGGGCCTCGTGGGTGAGAGCGGATGTGGAAAGACCACTACCGGAAGGTGCATCCTTCAGCTCTATAGACCGACGAGCGGCTCAATAATGATGGACGGGAAGAACCTGGTGGAGACGAAGGGACGGGAGCTGCGAGCGATGCGGCGGCAGATGCAGGTGATCTTCCAGGACCCATACAGCTCCCTCAACCCCCGGATGACCGCTGGAAATATCATTGGAGAGCCGTTGATCGTCCACGGCTTGACTAAGGGTAGGTCCGATTACAAGGAGAAGGTGCGCGAGCTACTTTCAGTTGTCGGCCTGAACCCGTATATGGCGGACCGGTTCCCCCACGAGTTCAGCGGAGGCCAAAGGCAGCGTATCGGGGTGGCACGGGCGCTGTCCGTGAATCCCCAGTTCATCGTGGCTGACGAGCCCGTGTCGGCATTGGACGTGTCCATTCAAGCCCAAATCATTAACCTCCTGGAAACGCTCCAGGAGCAGTTCTCCCTCACCTACCTGTTCATAGCCCACGACCTCTCGGTGGTAAGGCACATCAGTAACCGAGTGGCCGTCATGTACCTCGGCCACATCGTTGAGATCGCGGACCGGACCGAGATATACGCCAACCCGCTGCACCCCTATACGAGGGCACTCCTTTCCGCCGTCCCCATACCGGACCCGGTTATCGACGCCCAACGCGAGAGGATCGTACTGACCGGGGAGGTGCCCAGTCCGCTAAACCCGCCACGAGGGTGTGTGTTCCATCCCCGTTGCTTCATGGCTATTGACCAGTGTCAGGAAGAGTTGCCCGAGCTGCGGGAAGTCCAGTCAGAGCACTGGGTAGCATGCATCCGTGTTCCGGGGTACGGTTCTCCATAGCGCGCCCCATGGCGTTGAACGCGGCTGCCTCCTGGCATATCCGCCTGGGTCCTGATGATAGCGCCCCTTCCCGGTCTGCACGATGCGGTCGCCTTTCATAAGAAATTTCTGTATCATCGCTCACATAGACCACGGTAAGTCCACCCTTGCCGACCGGTTCCTCGAGATCACCAACACAGTCAACCCACAGGACATGAAGGAGCAGTTCCTGGACCAGATGGAGCTGGAAAGGGAGCGAGGAATAACGATTAAAGGCAAGGCCGTGACCATGGCTTATCGAGGCAATGATGGTCACGACTACCAACTCAACCTCATAGACACCCCCGGCCATGTGGATTTTAGCTATGAAGTGTCCCGCGCCCTTGCCGCCTGCGAGGGCGCGATTCTCGTAGTTGACTCCAGCCAGGGCATTGAAGCCCAGACCTTGGCCAACACGTTCCTTGCCCTGGACCACAACCTGGTAATCTTGCCCGTCGTGAACAAAGTCGACCTTCCCCAGGCGGAGCCCGAGAGGGTCGCGGAGGAGCTGCAACAGGTCTTCGGGTTCGACCCACAAGAGATTATGTTCACCTCGGCCAAAGACGGCTCGGGAGTGCCGGAGCTGCTTCAGGCTATACTGGACCGCGTACCTCCCCCCAGTGAAGGAAGTTCTCGTCCTCTCCGCGCCCTCGTCTTTGACTCCGTCTACAACACCTATAAGGGTATCGTGGCCTACATACGAGTCTTCGAGGGGTCTATTTCGCGTAACGACCGTATCCAGATAATGTCCACGCGCAAGGTCGCGGAATCCCTCGAACTGGGGGTATTCTCTCCACAGCCGACGCCGGTAGATGTCCTTTCGGCGGGGCAGGTGGGATACGTAGCGACCGGCCTGAAGGCATTGCAGGAGTGCGGAGTGGGCGAGACACTCACCCTCCCTGATAGGCCGGCTCAAGAGCCTCTGCCCGGATACGTGCCTCTAAAGCCCATGGTGTTCGCGGCACTGTACCCCGCCGACGGGGACGATTACCAGTCCCTCAGGAACGCGTTGGAGAAGCTGCAACTGAACGACGCGGCCCTTACATACACGCCCGAGAGCAGCCCGGCGCTCGGATTCGGCTGCAGGTGCGGCTTCCTCGGACTGCTCCACCTGGACATTGTCCAGGAGAGACTAGAGCGAGAGTATAACCTGGACTTAGTGGTTACGGCTCCAAGCGTGTCTTACCGTATCATCCTGAACTCTGGAGCTACAATTCAGGTGGACACGCCGTCCAACGTACCTCCCCCCAACCAGGTGGCCGAGATACAGGAGCCATGGCTCGCCATGACTATACTGGCGCCCAACCGTCACGTCGGCGCCGTCATGGAACTTATGTCTACCCGCAGGGCCGAGTTCAAACGCATGGAGTACATCCAAGGAGGAACGGGCCAGGCTGATTCAGCTGCGGGGGATGAGGAGAAGAGGGATGTGCGGGTGCTGCTGGAGTACTCAATGCCTCTCGCGGAAATGCTGGCTGATTTCTACAACCAGCTGAAGTCCCGTACCCAGGGATATGCCTCTCTAGACTACGTATTCGAGGGTTACCGGAGCGGATCTCTCGTCAAACTTGACATCCTTCTAAATCAGATGCCCGTGGACGCTCTGTCCATGATCGTCCATAGAGACAAGGCACTCCAGTACGGGAAAGCCCTGGTTGAGCGCCTGAAGGCCGTGATACCGCGCCAGCTTTTCGACATACCCATTCAAGCGGCCGTGGGAAGCCGGGTGGTCGCCAGGGAGACGCTTAGGGCACTGAGGAAAGACGTCCTGGCAAAGTGCTATGGTGGTGACGTAACCCGTAAACGTAAACTGCTCGAACAACAGAGGGAAGGCAAAAAACGCCTCAAGAAGGTTGGCAAGGTAGAAATCCCCCAGGAAGCCTTCCTCGCCCTCCTCAAGCTAGAGGGAGACTAATCATCCTTTTCTTATGTACTTCATGACCCTCTTCTGCGTCACGATCGTGAGATAGATGTCGCCGTGGGTATCCACCCACAGGCTATGGGCCGGGGGAGTGTCCCACTGCGCCTGAATGTTCCCACTCATGTCTCGCACCGTGACATAGTTATCGGGAGGGTAGGGCCCTCCCTCGTAGACGTATGCTGTCCGGTCGTCGACGACGAACATGTCGGTGGGATCGTTGAGATTGGGCCATTCGGATACATAGTCACCGGTCGGCGAGAAGATCTGGATCCGGTTGTTATACCGGTCGCACACGTACACCAGTCCTTGCCGGTCGACCCAGACACTATGAGGCCCATGGAGCCCGCCTTGGACCCCGGGAACCGGTGTGCCCCAGGAAGAGATCAGGTCTCCGTTGGCGGAGAAACGGTGAACTCGGCAGTTCCGGTAGCCGTCGGAGGCATACATGTCTCCTGAAGGCGATGGTGTCAGGTGGGTCGGCCGGTTGAAGGGCCCGGCCGCCCTGAGTACCTCGCCGCCATCTTCGTAGCAGCCGGTGTCCGAGGGCTGTCCCCTGTTGCCCATGTCTATGAGGTGCCGCCCGTCGAGGGTAAGCTTCGACACTTCGTGGGAACCCCTATCGGCCAGATAGATGTGGTCCTGGGCATCGATATACATGTGGTGGGCTTCCACCATGAAATCCGAGCCCCAGGAGCTAAGGTAATTCCCCTCCCGGTCGAAGACCATCAAGGGGGGCTCCTCCTTCTGGTGGCAGATGTACACGCGGTCCTTTGAGTCCACAGCCACCCCGGTAACGAGGCCGAAGGACCACCCCGCCGGCACCTTGGCCCAGCTTTCTATCACATCATAGGAATATCCGCCGCTGCTTATTTCAGCCATTTGCGCCGTACCTCCATGTCCAACCTGTACACATATTACCATATGCATGGAAAGACGCTTCCCTTTTCCTCAATGCAGATCTCTCTCCGCCTGTGGAATCGCGGATGACCTGCCAACCCCTAAGACTTGCGGCCCGCTTGTTTAGCGTCGAACGCTTTGCTAAAATCTATGCGAAGTACGGCGAGTAGCTCCGCAAAATGGATTCACTCTTGTACTCGCCGTGCCGATGTCAAATCACGCGACTATTCTGGTCGAACCGCCCTTAAATCTGTCATTCCACAGGAGGTAGAGAGATGCCGTCGTTTTGGGAAATCCAGAGGGTCGCCAGTCCGGGCGATCTGCTAGACGACATGGCCACTTACGTGAGCCTGTCCAACGAACCCGGGAAGAAGCCGGCGGTCATAGTGATCCAGGAGGTATTCGGAGTGGACAGCCACATCCAGAACGTGGCAGACAGGTTCGCCAAGGCCGGCTATTTTGCCGTCGCCCCCGCCATGTTCCACCGGGAAAACACATCCGAAGGTGTAAGAGGGACGAATCCGGTGTTCAGCTACGCGGGCCTTCTCGACGTTCCGCCCAATCCCGAGGAGCAGGAAGCGCGGAGCAAGGCGGTAGGCAACTGGAAAGACGAGGAAATAATCCTCGACATAAATACGACTATCAGCTGGCTAAATAGCCATCCCAGGGTGTTGGAGAACCGGATCGGCATCGTGGGATTCTGCGCGGGGGGCCGGATCACGTATTTGGCCGCCTCTGCCTGCAACGGGCTCAGCGCTGCCGTCAACTTCTACGGCGGTGGCGCCATGCGGGCCCTCGGTGACGGCCCTTCTCCATTTGACAGCACCGCCAACATGATGTGTCCTGTCATGGGAAACTTCGGAGAACTGGACCAGAACCCAACCCCGGACGAGGTGCGCCAGATGGAAGCCGAGCTCAAGAAACACGGCAAGACGCACGATTTCAAGATTTACCCCGATGCGGGCCATGGCTTCTTTTGCAACGACCGGACCAGCTACCAGGCTTCGTCAGCCGCAGACGCGTGGGAACGGACGCTTGGCTGGTTCCAGAAGTATCTGTCTCCAGTCGCCGCCAACGCATAGAGCGCGGCAGCCGTAGCGGGACTGAAAGAGACCGGGGAGTAGGGGAGGCTTTTGGCCACTCTTTATATCACCTCGGACCTGCCGTCGGCGGGAAAGACGGCCGTGGCCGGTGCCCTGGCTGCACGGCTGTCCCGGTCCGGCGAGGCAGTCGCCTATTACAAGCCCTTTTCTCCCGTTCCCGAGAATGACCCGGACCTGAAGTTCATCGGGAACAGTATTCTCCCAGGCAGTGACGGTGGGCAGCCGCGCCCTCTCGCCATGCCCGAGTCGCCAGCTGAATCGCGTCCACTGCCCGAGGATTCTATAAAAGAGATCAAGCGATCCGTCGAGATCCTCGCCTCCTCCGCGGATACAGTCCTGATCGAAGGCCCGAGCCTCACCATTGCCCAAGGTGTCGCTTCATCCGTATCGGAGGAGCTGGCGGAGGTCCTCGACGCCCGTGTCGTAGTGATCCTGCACTACGGGCCGGACCTCACCGTAGACCGGGTCTCGCAGATGTGCCTTCCCTTCAAATCCCGGCTCTTCGGAATCCTGGTCAACTCGGTCTCCCGCTTCAAGGGGCGAGATGTCCAGCTGAGCCTGGCACCCGCGATCGAATCCCAGGGACTGAGGCTCCTGGGAGCGATTCCCGAGGACCGCCTGATGCTCTCGGTCTCCCTCGAACAGGTGGCGCGCCACCTGGGAGCACAATGGTCTCTGGGCGAGGACAAGGGCCATGAGCTGGTGGAGAGTTTCCTTATCGGCGGCAACATTATGGACAGCGGCGCCACCTATTTCGGCCGGACGAGCAAGAAAGTGGTGATCGTTCGAGGCGACCGCCCTGACATCCAACTTGCCGCCTTGTCGACGCCCACCACCGGCCTGATTCTCACCGGTGGACACCAGCCCATTCAGTACGTGCACTACCAGGCGGAGAAGGAGGGCATACCCCTGTTGATCGTCCAAGACGATACCCTGTCCACCGCCGGCGCTCTGGACAGCGTCCTTGACCTTTGCACGATCCACCACCCAGAAAAACTTGAACGTTTTCAGGATCTAATGGAGACGCACAGCGGCCAATGGGTCTAAAGGCCCGTCCTTGCCCTCGTCCACCATTGACATTATTGCCTTGCCATATTGACACACGAGAAATCCCCGTCCTATAATGACTCCTACGTGATACTTATTGTATTCACTCCGCCGAGGCATCTGACTAGACTGGATGTCATGTAATCGCGGCCTAGCCTGCCTGCTCAGTTACGGGTTTTTGTTGACAGGAGTATTCCGGCGTATATAAAATTGCAGTAATCTCTTTGAGTTGCTCAGTGGTCACCGATATGCTGGCACTCATATCAGCTTCAAGAAAATATCGGCTCGCTTAATGCAAGATAGGAGGAGACCATGACATCTACCAAGAAAGACCCGGTCCTGGTGATACTGCAGCTTACGGGAGGCAACGACTACTTCAACTCTCTGATTCCCTACAACGATCCCCTCTACAGGGACAACCGGCCAGCGGTGGGGATCAAGGATGAAGAGATGCTCCCGCTGGATGACGACTTCGCCTTCCATCCCAGCATGGCTCCCTTGAAGGAGCTATGGGACCAGGGGATGGTCGCTCTCATTCACGGTGTGGGATACGAGAACTCACCCCGCTCCCACTTCCGCTCCATGGACATCTGGCACACCTGCGAGCCGGACAAGGTGGGGACGGAAGGCTGGCTCGGCCGGGTCACCAAATTCCTGGACCCCAACAAAGAGAACGTCCTGACCAGCGTGAACTTCGGTAACGGCCTGCCCAGGGCACTGGCGATGCCCGGCGTTTCCGTAGCTTCAGTGTCGGACCTCGCTACCTACGGGATTTTGACTGGTCTGGAGCAGGACCAGAGAGCTGCGGCCCTTGAGAGGTTCGAGAGGATGTACGCCCCGGCAATTGGGAGCAGCTACGTGATGGACTACCTGAGCCAGACCGGTCTGGACGCGCTCAAGGGGGCGGATATCCTACGCACGGCTCCCGACAAATACTCCTCCAACGTTGAGTACGCCGCCAGCCCAATAGCCAGAAAACTCAGGGACGTGGCCCAGGTGCACCTGGCGGGATTCGGCACCCGGCTGTTCTACACCCAGCACGCCAGCTTCGACACTCACGCCAGCCAGCTTGGGATGCACGCCCAGCTCCTCAAAGAGGTGTCCGAGGGGGTGTCCGATTTCTTCCTGGACCTCAAGGAGCACGACGCAGCCGACAACGTGCTGCTTTTCATGTTCTCCGAGTTCGGACGCCGCGTGCGGGACAACGGCTCCGGGACCGACCACGGGGCGGGCGGCCTGTGTATCGCTGTGGGAGACCCCGTCGTGGCCGGCTACCACGGTGAGTACCCGTCGCGGAAGCCAGAAGACCTTCAGTTCGGCGACCTGGTCCCCAACATCGACTTTCGGAGCGTGTACTCCACCATAGTCGAGGACTGGATGGGACTCGACGCGAACCCCGTAGTCGGCGGCTCGTTCGAGAAGCCTTCGTACATCAAGAAATAAGGCAGAGTTTCTCTCACCGGAAATGGCTGTCAAACCGGGGAACCGCGGCACAAGGTCTGCGGTTCCTTCAGTTTTATCCACGGCGTGGAAACGTTCCTGTAAGACCGGTCCAGCGTCTAGCCTTAGTCGCTCGACGCAAGAAGAGACACTTCTCCCCCCGCGACATTTGATCTTTATAGTGCGGCGTTGCCACTGCCATCAGAGCCAACGATGTGCTCAACTGCTTCCTGGCGACAATCTTCCTCAGCGACGCCAGCCACAAACAGTGCAACTCCACGGCGACCCTGGGTGGGTTCATAGGGGCAACACTGGGAGTGGGCATTCAACTGGCGCCCGTCCGAGATACTCCCCGCAGGCTCTTGCTAGGAGTGTCTGCGCGGTGGATGCGATAGCGGAGCCCTACGGCTTGCTACTGTGGGATGTGATCGGCTGGGAAAATCAAACTCGAGTCGCCCCTGAGCATAAAGGACGCATATTTGCTCTCCGCCTCCGAATTGGTCCCCGCGCTGGCAATCGTGCTGGTGGCCGCGACCATAATGGGTCTCCTCGGTTTCGGCATGGGCATGGTGATTTCGCCCATTCTGCTTCTGATGATCGAGCCCCAGTCAGTCGTGACGACCATCAACGCTCTTTCTGCTCTTGTGCTCGTGCCGGTCCTGTTCCAGACCAGAGGTTATGTCGCCATCCGCAGGGTGTTACCGTTAGCAGTGGCGGGCCTGCTGGCCGTACCAGTAGGCGTACTGATCCTCAGCTCGGCCAGCCCCGGGACGTTGCGTATAACTATCGCTGTGATCATCCTGGTCCTGGCCATTCCCAAGCGCCTTCAACCTGCAGCGCCCTTTGCCACGCCCCGGCATCATAGGCCCCGGGGTCGGGTTCCTGGGGGCGATGCTGGTTACGGGGTTTGGCGTTGGGATTCCCCTTGTCGCCTTGTTCTTTGTCAACCAGAGGTGGAACGTGGGCGAGCTGCGCGCCTCCGTAGCCATATACTACATGGCGGTAACCCTCGGAGCCCTTATTTTATACTCGGCGACAGGGCTGTTCACCGTCGACCGGCTGGTTCTGGCCGCTTCCCTCACCCCTGCGGTCCCCGTGGGTCTCGGTCTGTCGACCCTCCTGATGAGGCGCATGGACGACAGAATGCTGCGGCACATCCTCCTCGTGGTGATCATCCTTGCGAGCCTCGGCCTCCTGGGAAGGGAGATCGCAGGGCTGTAGGGTGAGGGAGCGGGACTAACCCTCGTTGATATAGCGGTACGCCGAAAGGGCCGCGGTGATGCCATCACCTACGGCGGAGCCCAGCTGGCGGAAAGAGTCCACACGAATATCGCCGGCAGCATAGACGCCGGGCATATCGGTGGACATGTTAATGTCAGTGTAGATGTGACCCGCCTCGTCCAAGGGTATCTGGCCCTTGAACAGCTCGCTGTTAGAGTGAAACCCTATGTATATGAACGCGGCGGACGTAGGATAGTCGTAGAGCTCGCCAGTTTTTGAGGTCCTTGACCCACAGGGTCTTCAGCGCCGCTCAAGTAGAGTACAACGCTACGCTCAGCCCTGCCGCTCCCCCACCCAGAATGATCACGTCGTAATCCATCCGCATTTCATAACCTTATCGTTGTGTTATGTTGACGCCCTCACACGGCTTCGGAAATATTCCACGGTCTGGAGCAACCCATCTTCCAAACCCACTTTCGGCCGCCACTCGAACTCTTTGATAAGCTTGGAGTAATCCAGGCTGATTTTGAATACTTCTCCGGGCCTCGCAGGGCCGTACTCGGGACTCCATCTATATCTTGTGATGCGCTTCACCATCTCGAAGATTTTATTGACCGAAGCCCCCTGGCCAGAACCAACATTGTACTCTTTGTGTTGCGCCTCTATGGCCAGGACGTTGGCATCGACCACGTCGTCCACGTAAATGAAGTCGCGTTCTTGCTCACCGGAACCGTATATCCTGGGGTGTCGCCCCTCCAGCATCGCCATTATAAAGATGGCCACCACACCGGCTTCACCATGGGGGTCCTGTCGGGGGCCATATACGTTTCCGTACCTCAGGGTTACATAGTCCAACCGGTACGTATGGTTGTACAGCTCAAGGTATCTCTCCGCGACGTGTTTGGACAGAGCGTATGGAGAAAGAGGATTTATGGGATGATTCTCGTCGCACGGCAAATACTGGGGCTCGCCGTACAGGCTCCCGCCCGATGAAGGGAAGATGAATTTCTCGACCCCATAGCGGCGAGAGAGCTCGATCAGACGCAGTGTACCTTGAATGTTGACTTCGGCGTCTTTGAGGGGGTCCCTTACCGACTCGAATACGCTTATTTGGGCTGCGTGGTGGTTGACTAGGGTGGGCTTCTCCCTTTCGAAGACCTCTTCAAGGCCAGGGTCGGTGATGCTGGTGTGGTAGAAAGTCGCTCCCTTGTTGAGGTTTTGCAGCCGGCCAGTGCTAAGGTCGTCCACAACCGCGACTCGGTACCCCAGAGACAGGAGCCTGTCTACGAGATGAGAGCCTATGAAGCCTGCGCCGCCCGTGACCAGGACCTTCTCTCCACTCAATTTCTATCCTTTACCACCCCATCCGCATGCTCTCTAGACGCCGGACCCGCTCGGGAATAGGAGGGTGACTCGAAAACAGGCGAGAGAAGCCCTTTTCGCCCGAGGCCGCTTGCGTGCGCGGGTCATTTTCGCTGTCGCCCTTCAGGGGGTTGACGATATACAGATGAGCCACCGCCTCGTTGACTTTCATGGGGCGTCGCATGCTGCCCATCTCCAGCTTCTGCAACGCGCTGGCCAACGCCAGTGGATTGCCGGACGTTCGGGCGCCCGTGGAATCGGCCTGGTACTCCCTTGCCCTGGAAATGGCCAGACGGACCAGCGTCGCGACCATTGGGAGGACGATTGCCACGACCAACAAACCAACTATGCCCACGATGACCCCATAACCACCTCCACCTCCACCTCCTCTGCCTCTGCCCCCAAACCCTCCGAAAATCATGGCCCATTTCGCCGCGAATGCAATCATGCCGATGGCCATGGCCATCGTGGCGACGGTCGTCATGATTAGAGTATCCCTGTTCCCCACGTGGGCCAGCTCGTGGGCAATTACCGCACCGAGCTCCTCTCGATTCAGGAGTCTCTTTATCCCCGTCGTAACCGCGATAGCGGCGTTACGAGGGTTTCGGCCTGTGGCGAACGCGTTGGGCGAATCGTTTTCAATAACGTACACTTTTGGCTTAGGTATATTCGCCTTTTGCGCCTGCTCATCGACGATCTGGTGGAGGTCCCGGTCATCCTCAGACGACACTTCCCGGGCGTGGGCCATGCGAAGCGCAAGCTTGTCACTCTTCCAGTAAGTGAAGAAGTTGATGACGAGGGCGATCACCAGGAAGATGATGATCCCTGTAACGCCACTCCAGATGTAGCCCGCAACCAGTAGGAGGCCGCTCATGACCACCATCAACACGAAGGTCTTTAATGTGTTCATAGTCTAGTTTCCTTGCCCAATCCTTGCTCATCTCGTATCGAATTGGGACCCTAAATCCATTATAGCATATTCCGCTGGGATGCAAGAGTCATGGGTTCAGAGCAGGGCGGCCGATCAGTATTCTCTCCCCTGGGGAAGGACTGCGGTGAGGACCGGCATGGGGCTCTGCGAGATAGATTCGGGACACCTAAAAGCCGTGTCCACTAACCACCAACGCCAAGCGGCAGGCCTCCACCACCACGGTTTTCGAAGAAGTCCAGGTCTATCGAGAACGCCACACCCAGGCTCAGCCAGCGCATCGACTCGGATAACGTGGAGTCCGTGAACTCGATTTGAAAATTGTCGGCGGCAGTGAACATCTCCTTCGCCGCTCCGCTCCATCTCTTGGTAATCTTCATCGAATCCACGCCGTCTCGTCGCAGCCAAAAGGTGTTGGGCCTGAATAGTGGCCCTTCGACGTGCCCAACATGTCCGTCCGCATCGTACAGGTCGAACCTGCGCCCGAGGAGCTTGAACCGACGCTGCATACGGCCGAGGACGCCCCCATCAGGGGCGAACATCTCCAGGTGAGAGAAGAACCAGAAGAACCTTCGGCGGGCGACGAGCTGGGGCTCCCCGTCGTTATTTACGATCTTGATGGTCAAGGGCCTGTGGCTACGCAGGAGGAGACGGGCTATAAAACCCGACTCCTCGTACGCGAACAATACATCGCTGCCGCTGGAGTCAAGTATCCTGTAGCGATTCTCCGTCTCCAGGCCTGTGAAAGCCTGGAGCATCTCTACTTCTTGGCGGACGGTAAGAGTTTCGTATGCTTCGAGCATGGATTCAGCCCCCCTGTCACAGCGCTACCGACAATGCTGACGGTGGCGTTAGAAGGTCCTGGCCGAATGGACCCAACTAACCTCTATAGCGAAACCCATCCCCCACCCGGTCGCGGTTCAGCCTCCGATTCAGGTGGAGACCCTCAAGAACAAACTCGGTGGCGCAGGCGACCGACTCAGAGCCTTCGCCGGCCCCCAAGCGGCTTATCGCCTCGGAGAGGCCATCGATCTGGTCCAGCAGCTTCACGTATTCCCTGGAGCGCTTATGGCTTCCTGTCTCCACCCTCGTACCCTGCTTGAATTGATCGACTACTCTTTCCAGCTCTCCGACATCGAAATACTTTCCAAAAACGCTGAGAACAGCCTTCTTGGTCAGGTCCTCCATGATCTTGGACTCTCGTCCGTCTTCAAAGGTCTCCAGCTCTATCTTCCCTGCGAAAGAGGCCACAATGTAGGGGAGGTCCGTTATCCGGGGACTCGCCTTCTTTTCGCCCTGGATTATCGCCCTGCGTAGAGCGTTGCTGATGACCGTCTCGTAGTTGGCGATCGAAACCCTCACGCTGACGCCCGAACGCTGGTTAATCTCGGGACTGCGTCGGGCCAGGGCCGTGATCTCCGCGACCACCTCTTTCATATATTCGGGGGTTGTTATGTTTTTCTCGTTAGGGAAACGGGCGCGTTCCTGCTCCATTATGGCGATCTCGTCCTCAATGGTCCTGGGGTAGTGGGTCCGTATCTGGGCCCCGTACCTGTCCTTCAAAGGCGTGATAATCCGGCCACGGTTGGTATAGTCCTCCGGGTTGGCGGTGGCGACCACGTACACGTCCAGGGGCAGGTGAATTCGATAGCCCTTGATCTGCACGTCCCGCTCCTCCATCAGGTTGAACATTCCTACCTGGATGCGCTCGGCGAGGTCCGGCAGTTCGTTGATGGAGAATATTCCCCGGTGAGTACGGGGGATCAGTCCGAAGTGGAGGGTTAGCTCGTCAGACAAGTAACGCCCTTCGGCTACCCTGATGGGATCGATCTCCCCTATAAGATCTGCGATAGAGATGTCGGGAGTGGCCAACTTCTCGGAGTACCTGGCATCCCTGGGCAGCCAGTCGATCTCCACACGGTTCCCGTCCTCCTGCACCTTGAGACGGCACGCCTTGCAGATTGGAGCGTAGGGGTTGTCGTTTATCTCACAGCCCGCGATCGCGGGTACTTCTTCATCCAGCAGGCTGACCATGTGACGGATGAGGCGGGATTTGGCCTGGCCGCGCTCTCCAAGGAGCACGATGTCCTGGCCCGCGAGTATCGCGTTCTGGATTTGGGGTATCACCGAGTCCTGAAAACCAACTATTCCCGGAAAAAGCGGCTCTCGTTTCCTGAGCTTGACCATCAGATTCTTGCGCAGCTCTTCACGCACCGGCAGGACCTTGTAGTGACTTTGCCGCAGATGTCCGATAGTCTTGGGACGTGTCGGTCCAGGCATTCTTACCGCTCCATGAGCCCCGAGCTTCCTGAGCGTCCCGATGGAGGCAGGGGGTGCGACTCAGGCGAATCATCGGTACCAAGGCTCATCCGGTGGGACAATTCCCGAGTCACTGACAGCCACACTGATGGATCAATTCAGGGCAGAGTGCTCCCAGTTCCGGATGCGACCCATCTCCGCCGGCCATGCTTCTTTTGGCCGCTAGGCTTTGACCGCTTCCTTGGCTTTCCTGGCCCCTTCGATTACCTTCTGGGAGAGGGGTTGAGGCATCGGTTCGTAGTGGCTGAACTCCACCGTGTAGCTCCCTCGACCCTGGGTCATCGAGCGCAAGTCCGTTGCGTATCTGAGGATCTCCCCTTGAGGCGCCTCGGATTCGATGACCGTTTCTCCTCCCTCGGGGGTCAACCCAATTATTCGCCCTCTCTTGCCGTTCAAGTCGCCCATCACGTCGCCGTTAAAGCTATCTGGAACAGTCACGATCAGTCTCATGATGGGCTCAAGGAGCTGCGGCTGAGCTTCCACAACCCCTTTCCGAAAGGCGTTGGAGCCGGCTATCTCGAAGGCGATGCCAGACGAGTCCACGTCGTGGAAGCTTCCGTCGCACAGGACAGCCTTCAAGTCCACCACCGGATACCCTGCGAGTACGCCCTCCTGAAGAACTTTCAGGATACCCTTCTCTACGGATGGTATGTACTCTTTGGGCACGGACCCGCCGACAACCTCAGCGCCAAATGCGAAACCCTGACCCCGCTCCTGGGGCTCGAGCCGAAGAACGACATGTCCGTACTGGCCATGGCCGCCCGTCTGCTTCTTGTGCTTGTACTCCGAGCGGATGACGCTTGTTATAGTCTCTCTATATGCCACCTTTGGTTGCTGCAACTCCAGGTCCGTGCCGAACTTTCGGCGCACTCTCTCCATTGCCACCTCGACGTGGGTGTCACCCAGACCCGACACCAGGACCTCGGAAGTATCTTGCTCCCGGGTTATCCGTAAGCTGGGGTCCTCTTCGGCGATGCGGCTAATGGCCATGGACATCTTGTCCACGTCGGCCTTAGTCTTGGGATAGACTGCCATGCTATGGTACCCAACGGGGAATTTTATGGGCTCGAACTCCAGGGGAGTGTCCCGTTGACACAGGGTGTCTCCGGTAACAGTAGCCGTCAGCTTCGCTATGGCTCCAATGTCCCCGGCACTGACCTCCTGTACCTGCTCCTGTGTCTTGCCCCGGAGGACGTAAACAGAGCCTACGCGCTCCATCTGCTTCCTGGACTCGTTCCAAATCTCCGAGTTGGCCTTGAGCCTACCTCGGAACACCCGGAAGATGGACAGCTTGCCGACGAAGGGGTCCGCAGTGGTCTTGAAGACGAAGGCAGCCAGCGGGGAGTCTGGTTCTGGCGCGATCTCGTCCGCCTCTCCCTCAGAGGAGGCCATCGCGGTCACACGCTTTCCCGCCAAGGGGGACGGCAGGTAGTCAACAGCGGCCTTGAATAGCTCTTGGACCCCTAGATTCATCGTGGCCGAGCCTGCCAGGACCGGCACGATATCGCCCGAGAGGACTGCCTTTCGCACGCCGAGGGCGATCTCCTCGTCGGAAAGGGCTCCCTCCTCCAGATACTTGGTGGCCAGACCGTCGTCGGTCTCCGCCACCGCCTCGATCAGCCGCTCCCTGGCGCTCTGCACTTCGTCCGCCACTTCGTCCGGGACCTGGCCCGGTGGGTTAAGTAGATCGACTATCCCCTTGAAGCTCTGCTCCGATCCTATTGGAACCTGAAACGGAACACACATGCGTCCAAACTTGCCCTGGATGCTCTCGAGAGAGCGGTGAAAGTCGGCGTTCTCCCGGTCCATCTTATTGATGAAGAATATCCTCGGAATCCCGGCTTCCTCACACCGCTGCCAGGCTCTCTCAGTCCCCACCTCCACCCCAGAGGAGGCAGCCACTACGATTATGGCCCCTTCGGCCGCTCTAAGTGCGGACATGACCTCCGAAACAAAATCGTCGTAGCCAGGTGTGTCGAGGAAGTTCACCTTACTGTCGTTCAGGCTGCAGGGTATCAAGGAAGTCTGAATACTGCCCCTGCGCTTTACCTCTTCCGGCTCATAATCGGACACCGTGTTGCCATCATCGACTTTGCCTAAGCGGGTCGTTGCTTGGCAATTAAACAGTATCGCTTCACAGAGGGAGGTCTTTCCGGCCCCACTGTGGGACAGCAGGGTGATGTTGCGTAGCTTATCAACGTCAGCCATACGGATACCTCCATTCGCCATAAAAAGAATACGACACCTCGAGATTTAACCAGGAGTGGGCCAGCGTATCCACACTCTAAGGTTCTCCCCTCGATGCCATATTGTAGCGACAAGCAGTCGTCAAACGCAACTCCGGGACATTACGGGCGCGTCTCTACCAGCTCGATTAGCAGCGCCTATGTTATGCTGATTTCAGGCACATGGGCAGGCTGAAAAAACCCTCGGTAATTCTTGTCCTCTCTCTTCTTCTCCTCTTTGGAGGCAGCGGCGGGCTTCGCCTTTCCCCGATCGGATTAGCAGCGTCCCCCCACCGATATGATCTGTTGAAGTGGGAGCTCACCAATCTACCGGACAAATGGGTGCATAAACTGAAGAGTTTCCTGCCGTGGAACTCTCGCAGCCGCGAAGAACGGGTAATCGACGTGCTGAGGTTCTTCGAGCTAAGCGAGGAGATCAGCTCGCTTGAACATCAGCTCGCAAGTCTCCCCCGCACCAACGGGCGGCTCTCAATTGCGGCAGTGGACCCGAATAACGCAGCTGTCGCCTTGACGGACCGCATGAAGGAACTCGAGAAGAGGCGATCACGTTTGAAACCCGGAGTAGAAGAGACGCTGGAGTCTGAAATCAGCGCCGTCCTCGAGGAGGAGGGTATCTCCTTCCGGATAGGGCTCATCTTCCCTCCGGTGGACCTAGTCCTGGCCCGCGCCCCAAAAGTCCTTGTGATCTCTCCGAGGGACAGAATCGACCGGAGGACTGATCGGCTACTGGAACCGGATATGAGCGTGCAGGAGATGGAGGCGCTCGAGGACAAGATCTTCCTAGAGCAGGACCTAGCGGCCCTTGTAGAGGGAATTGGCGGTATAGCCACGTACCCGACCATCGTCAGGGATGGGCTGTCCCTTAAGAGTGCCTCGGTCATCGCTGCTCATGAGTGGCTACACACCTACTGGTTCTTTCGGCCCCTGGGCTGGAACATCTTCGACGGCGCTGAGATGCGTACGCTCAACGAGACTGCCGCGGACGTGGCGGGCGAGGAGCTGGGAGAACGCGTCTACCAGGCCATAACCGGTAAGTCGGCAGACGAAGACCCAACCTCCGATGAAGAGTCCACAGTGGATGATGATGATGATACGGAAGACCAGGAAGAAGGACGCTTCGAATTCGGTGAGGAGATGCGTCGGACCCGGGTCGGGACTGATGAGCTACTGGCGGAAGGAAAGGTGGAGGAGGCGGAGGCTTACATGGAGGAGCGGCGCCTCCTATTTGCTGAGAACGGATTCCTTATTCGAAAGCTCAACCAGGCCTACTTCGCGTTTCATGGCACTTACGCCACCAGCCCAGCCTCGGTGAGCCCGATCGGCGACGAGGTCCAGCAGCTGCGGAGCATCACCGACTCATTGGGAGACTTTATCAAGACGGTTGCCGGGTTCGGCAGCTACCAGGAGTTCCAGAACTACCTGTCTCAACGGCCAGACACCGCCGCTACAAGGCCGTTAGCCGGCGTCGGCCAGAGTGCTGGGCGGTGAGCCTACCCGGCGACCGGACTTCCTTGAAGGCATTAGGGCCCTGTGCTATCATTCCCATGCGGGAGAACGGCGGGCCCATACAGGAGAACGACGGGTGACCACGAAGACGAAGCGACGGGTGGACATCAATATACTGGAGCCCGTAAAGAGCCCGATCTCCAAGGGATGGATGCGGAGCGTCGTTGCTTCGGTCCTGGATCGGACTCTCCCCCACGAAAACTGCCAGCTAAGTCTTGCGATAGCTGACGACGACACGATACGCCACCTCAACAAAGACTATCGCGGCCTGGACGAGGTTACGGACGTGCTCGCTTTCTCCGACTCGCACCCTGGCCACTGGGAAGGAGAGGCGCCCCCACGAGCCGCGGGAGAGGCGCCTTTCATCGTTCCGGCCCTGGAGGCGCGGCATCTGGGGGAGGTAGTCATCTCCTATCCTCAAGCGGCCCGCCAGGCGGACGCGGGAGATAGTGGGTTGAAGAGGGAACTCGCCCTGCTCATAGTACACGGCGTGCTACACCTCCTGGGATTCGACCACGTGGAGCCCGATGAAAAAGCCGCGATGGACGCCAAGCAGAGGGGGATCCTGTCGAGTCTATTCTCCCAGGCAGAGGGTTAGATGGCCTTCCAGGTCTATTACCGGAAGTGGCGCCCTCAGAATTTCCGCGATCTGGTCGGGCAGGACCACGTCACGACTACTCTCCGCGAAGCAGTTAAGCAGAGTCGCGTCGCCCACTCCTATCTATTCTGTGGTCCCCGAGGCACAGGCAAGACCAGCTCGGCCCGGCTCCTGGCCAAGGCCGTCAACTGCCGTAGCCCCGAGGACGGCGACCCCTGCAACAGCTGCCCACCATGCCTGGCCATAAACGAGGCAAGCTTCATAGACCTGATCGAGCTGGATGCCGCCAGCAACAGAGGCATCGACGAAATTCGCAATATCCGGGACAAGGTGAACCTGTCTCCGGCCGAGGGTGGGTACAAAGTCTACATCATAGACGAAGCCCACATGCTCACCGAGCATGCCTCCAACGCCTTCCTGAAGACACTCGAGGAGCCACCTGCTCACGCCATTTTTGTCTTGTGCACTACCGAGCCTCACAAGATTCTCCCCACAATCATATCCCGCTGCCAAAGGTTCGACTTCCGGCGGCTCTCCTCAGATGCCATCAAGGGACGTCTCGAGGAAATCTGCCTCAACGAAGGGGTGGAAGCGGAGGGAGACGCCCTTATAGCCCTTGCGCGCTCAGCGGGGGGCAGTCTCAGGGATGCAGAGAACCTCACGGAACAGCTTGTAGTGTCCGGCGGCCACCGCATCGGCATCCGAGAAGTCTACGACCTATTGGGCCTCGGGCATGGAGAGCGGGCCAGGGAATTCGTACGCTACCTCCTCATGGGGAACGCCTCGGCCGCCCTCTCCACCATTAACCGAGCCGCCTGGGACGGGCTGGACCTCCGGCAGCTGCATCGGCAGGCAGTGGACTTGATACGAGCGGTGCTCATGATCCAGTACGGCGCCAGGGAGTCTCTGGACCTGGCCCCCGATACGCTGGCGGAGCTGGAGGACCTGGCCCCCAAGACCACAGCGGCCAGGGTATTAAAATCGCTGAAGCTCCTGGGAGAGGCGAACATGAAGCATAATGTGTCTTCATCGTTGCCTCTGGAACTGGCTGTAGTGGAAGCCTGTATAGAGGATTCGGAGGGGAGAAAGGCTCCGCCCTCCGACCCTCCTAGCCCAGCATCGCGTGTCTCCTCTACGCCACCTGAGCGAATCATGAAGGAAGTCAGAGACACAACACGGGAACCAGCCTCCGCCAGCGCTTCGCAAGTGGGCGCCCCCCAGTCAGGCAACAAAGCTCTTCAAGAAAGTGATATGCCGGCTGCGGAGACGGGGCAGCCTCCGGCACAATCAGGCGGCATACCAGAATCCCAAGACCCGGGACCTCCAAGGCCGGCATCGCCCAAGGACGAGGAACCCGAAGGTCAGGAAGCGGCCGGAGTGGGCGGCGGGCCGGGACAGGAATGGTGGGGCACGTTAGTAAAGACACTGAGCCGGCGCAAAGGCAAGCGCTACGATCTCGGCGCCCTCCTCCGCGGCTGCAAGAGCCAGTCTATCGAGGACGACACGCTTCTCCTGGGATTTGCCCACAATTCTCATCTTGAGAGGATGCAAGAGGAGCTGGACGACCCCCAGGGAATGAAAGCTGTGCAAGAGGCGGTCCTCAAGGTGCTGGGCTCCTCTTATCAATTGAGATTGATCCAGGTGGGCGATGAGAGAGCCGGGGTCACTCCGACGTCCGCGCAGAGTCCTCTGGTGAGGGCGGCCATCACCATGGGCGCAAGAATCGTGGAGGAACGTGAGCGATGAACAGGCAGATGCGGCGGCAGGCCCAGCGCCAGCAGGGGAGGCAACAAGGCCAGGCCCAGATGCAGCAGCCAATGGCCATGCTCCAAAAAGTGCAGGAAGAGTTGGAGACGCTGACTGTCGAAGGCAGCGCGGGCGGGGGTGTCGTGAAAGTGGTAGTGACCGGCAAGCAGACCGTCGAGTCGGTGGAGATAGCCCCCGAGGCCGTGGAGGACGTGGAACTGCTTCAGGACCTGGTGACGGCCGCCGTCAACGACGCCATGACCAAGTCTCAGGAGTTGGCCTCGGAGAAACTCAGCGTCATCACGGGCGGCCTGAACATCCCGGGGCTGACTTAAGCTAGCATCCGCATGACCAACGAGCACATCCCCTCAGCCGCCGCGCCACCACTGGCACGCCTGATAACAGAGCTGAATAAGCTGCCAGGGGTCGGGCCCAAGAGCGCCCAACGGCTGGCGTATTACATCATCCGGCTGCCCGTAGAGGAAGCCCACGCTCTCGCGGAGGCCGTCCTGGGCGTCAAAGAGAAGATTATCTTCTGTTCTCAATGCCAGAATCTGACCGACATAGACCCTTGCTCCGTCTGCACAGATTCGCGGCGGGATCGGGGCCAGATCTGTGTAGTGGAGGAGCCCTTGGATGTGCTGGCCCTGGAACGCACACATTGCTACAGGGGCCTTTACCACGTACTTCAGGGCGTCATATCCCCGATCAACGGAGTCGGCCCGGAAGACCTAAAGCTCAAGGAGCTGGTCCCACGGCTCAACGAGGGCTCGGTCAAAGAGGTTATAATCGCCACCAATCCCACCGTGGAGGGCGAAGCCACCGCCATGTACATCCGGCGCTACATCGCGCCCCTGGGTATACGGGTGACGCACCTGGCACGCGGTCTGCCCGTCGGGGGAGACATTGAATATGCTGACGAGTTGACCTTGAGCCGGGCCTTCCAGGGAAGGCAGGAGCTTTAGCAATGTCGCGTCCCCGGACCTACAGGAGCGAGGGCGTGGTGCTCAGGTCGGCTCCCTTCGCCGAAGACACGGCTATGGTCACACTGTACTCCACCAACTCGGGTAAGCTGAAAGCCGTTGTGCGTGGGGCACATAAGCCGACCAGCAAGATGGTGGGTCATCTGGAGCCCCTGAATCGTGTGGAGCTGGCGCTGGCCAGCCCAAGACTTGGAGGGATCCACACCGTAACGCAGGCCCAAGTGCTTGAAAGTTTCTCTTCTCTGAAGGCCAACCTGGAGAGCGTGTCCAGAGGACTGTACCTGGCCGAGCTGGTGGACGGGTACGGTACTGAAGGGGGCGCCAACCGGGAGTTGTACTCCCTCCTGGTAGACACGTTGCGAGCTCTCAATGAAGACTCGATCAATGGGGACTCCGCGTTGCGTTACTTTGAGCTCCATCTGCTCAGATGCTCGGGGTTCATGCCCGAGCTCTACCGGTGTGTCGAGTGTGGAGATGAGCTCTCTCCAGGCAGGCATCGGTTCAGCCCTCAGGTGGGAGGCGCCCTCTGCCTGCGCTGCACACCAGCCGATGTCCGTGTAATGCCCTTCTCGTTGCAGGCCCTCAAGGTGTTGCGCCACGTCCACAGGGGGTCCCTTGAAGACCTGACCAGGCTCCATGTCCCGGGAAGCCTGGCGGAAGAGCTGAAGAATCTTCTATCCGCTTGCCTGAAATACTGGCTCGACAAGGAAATCCGGTCCAGAAGCTTTATGGATCACCTAGAGGACTCCCGAAAGGCGGTAACACAGGTCGCCGGCAGCCAGAGCACCTCCCCGTAAGGGTTCTGGGCTGCCGTGCCTCGCAGGGTGTTCCGATGGAGAGTACCCATCAGGGCGAGCGAGTTACTGAGGATCACCGGTAATGACAATCCTGGAAATGCATTCAACACGCGGGGAACCGATTGGCTACTAAAAGTGTCCGTGTAAAGGTCGGGGACCGGTGGTACACAGCGGAAATAGAGGACCTCTCCTCCTCACCGGTCAAGGTTGACGTTGAAGGCTACACGTTTTACGTGGAGGTCGAAGGGCTTCCCCCCAGGAATCCTTCCTCCGGCGAAGGTACTCCAACTCGCGTCGGAGCTCCCCAGCACCGGGCAGCGCAGCCGGCGCTCCCGCTTTCAGGCAAAATCATACGCTCTCCCATGCCGGGCAAGGTGGTGGCTGTGGCCGTCCGGCCAGGGGACACGGTCACGCCGGGACAGGAAGTCTGCGTGGTGGAAGCCATGAAAATGGAGCAGAGCATCCGTACCTCCCAGGGCGGCCTTGTAAAGGCAGTGCACGTGCGCCCCATGGATCAAGTTGCGACCGACGACCCCATCATGGAGCTAGAGTAGGCGCAACGGACTTTGACGTCCCGAACGTCACGCCAGCCTGGACCCACCGCCTTGTTCGCGATGAGTTTTTTGGGGCGCAATCCGTTCTCAGACGCGTGAAGTCTGGGGACGTAGTTGTTCCCACAGTCGCACATTGCGTGTGCAAGTGATCTTGTTCGGGTGCTAAAATAAGAGAGACTATCCGGCCGAAGGTGCATGTCTGATGCCACAAGAGCACATATACGTCAAAGGAGCGCGGGAGCACAATCTCAAGAACATAGACGTCACCATCCCGCGGGACAAGCTGGTGGTCATCACGGGGGTCTCCGGCTCCGGTAAAAGCTCCCTGGCGTTCGATACCATCTATGCGGAAGGCCAGCGACGGTATGTGGAGTCTCTTTCCGCCTACGCTCGCCAGTTCCTGGGCAGGATGGAGAAGCCCGACGTAGAGTACATCGAGGGCCTTTCTCCGGCGATCTCTATAGACCAGAAGGGGGTCTCCCACAATCCCAGGTCCACTGTGGGGACCGTCACCGAGGTGTACGACTACCTCCGCCTGCTCTTCGCTAGGGTTGGACACCCCCACTGCCCGCAGTGCGGCCGTCAGGTAGAGCGGCAGACCGTTCAGCAGATCGTGGACGCGGTGCTCAACCTGCCCGAAGGCAGCCGCATAATGATAATGGCGCCCAAGGTACGACGACGCAAGGGTGAACACAAGGAGGTCTTCGAGGAGGCACGCAAAGCCGGATTCATCAGGGTAAGGGTCAACGGCACCATCTACCTGCTGGATGAGATGGGCGAATTTAACCTGGATAAACGCAAGTGGCACTATGTAGAGATTGTGGTGGATCGGCTCACGGTCGGCGAGGGTCTGGAGATCAACCGTGTGGCGGACTCGGTGGAGACGGCCCTGAAACACGGCGGCGGGGTAGTGCAGGTTGACGTTTCGGGGGAAGAGGAGCTGGTCTTCTCCGAGCACTTTGCGTGTGTTCACTGCGGGATTAGCCTCCCCGAGATAGAGCCCCGCACCTTCAGCTTCAACAGTCCCCATGGCGCCTGCCAGGCATGTACCGGCCTTGGTTACAAGCTTGAGGTGGACCCCGACCTCGTCATCCCCAACAAAGACCTCTCCCTTAGTCAGGGCGCTATCATGCCATGGGTGCGGGCCGGCACTGCCAGCAGCTGGTACATGAGCCTCATAGAGTCAGTAGCCAAAGCTTACGGGTTCTCTACAAGGGTTCCAGTAAAAGACCTGCCCGACTCGGCGCTAGAACCGCTGTTGTACGGGAACAACGACGAGCCGGTGACGATGCGCCACACGACCCACTCGGGCCACGAGTACAGCTGGGAGACGAACTTCGAAGGGGTGATTCCAAACCTCAAGCGGAGACATAAGGACACCGAATCCGACTACATGCGCAATGAGATCGAGCGGTACATGGCGGCCCGGTCTTGTGAATCTTGCGGGGGTAAACGCCTGCGCCCGGAGGCCCTGGCTGTAGAGGTCTGCGGACTTGGAGTAATGGATGTCTGCGACATGACAATAAGCGGCGCTCTCGAGTGGGTGCGGCACATCGGCACTGGGGCGCCGCCGGCCTCACAGGCCCGTTCGGGGAAGAATTCCGGCGGCCGCAAGAAGGCTGCCCTTTCCCCTAGAGAGATGACCATAGCCTCTCAGATACTCAAGGAGATCGAGGCCCGCCTGAAGTTCCTGGTTGACGTGGGGCTGGACTATCTCACGCTGGGTCGCACGGCGCGTACACTGTCAGGTGGCGAGGCTCAGCGGATTCGCCTGGCGACGCAAATCGGCTCAGGCCTGACCGGAGTCCTATACGTGTGTGACGAGCCTACGGTGGGCCTTCACCCGGTGGATGATAACCGTCTCATTGACACATTGAAACGATTGAGAGAGCTTGGGAACACGATAGTAGTGGTGGAGCATGATGAGGCCGTCATGCGCGCCGCAGACTATATCGTCGACCTGGGCCCGGGGGCGGGAGAGCACGGCGGCAACGTGGTGGTCGCCGGAGGCATCGAGGACATTATCGACTGCCCGGACTCCATAACCGGTCTCTACCTCGGCGGCAAGAGAACCATCCCGGTCCCGGCGAAACGCCGTCATACCAACGAGAAACGTCTCATCGTGAAAGGCGCCAGACAGAACAATCTCAAGAGAGTGGACGTAGAGTTCCCTCTGGGGGTCCTGGTCTGCGTCACCGGCGTATCGGGCTCTGGCAAGAGCACCCTCGTGTACGAGATTTTGTTCAAGAAGCTGGCCCAGATGCTATACAGGGGGAAGGACAGGCCGGGCCAACATGATGCCCTCTTGGGCATCGAGCACGTGGACAAAGTTGTCAACATAGACCAGTCTCCCATCGGGCGCACCCCCCGCAGCAATCCGGCAACCTACACCGGCGCCTTCACCCCCATCCGAGAGCTGTTCTCCGCGCTGCCCGAAGCTAAGGTCCGGGGCTATGCCCCAGGGCGATTCTCCTTCAACGTTAAGGGAGGGAGATGCGAGGCATGCCAGGGAGAGGGGTACATCCAGATCGAGATGCAGTTCCTCCCCGACGTTACGGTGCCCTGCGAGATCTGCAAAGGCAAGCGATATAACCGAGAGGCTCTGGAGGTGCTGTTCAAGGAGAAGAGCATCGCGGAAGTGCTGGACATGACCGTCGACCAGGCACTGGACTTCTTCTGGAACTTCCCGAAGATACGGTCAAAGCTGGAGACCATGCGGGACGTGGGTCTGGGGTACATAAGGCTGGGGCAGCCCGCCACCACGCTGTCGGGGGGCGAGGCCCAGCGGATAAAGCTGTCCACGGAGCTGTCTCGCCGGGCCACGGGCAAGACGCTGTATCTCCTGGACGAGCCCACCACCGGCCTCTCCTTTGAGGACTGCGCCGCCCTGCTGCGGGTGCTTCACCGGCTCGTGGACGCCGGCAACACGGTGGTGCTGATCGAGCACCACCTGGACATGATCAAGAACTGCGACTGGATCATAGACCTGGGCCCCGGAGCAGGGGACAAGGGTGGCCGCGTAATCGCTACCGGCACGCCCGAGAAGGTGATTCGCACCAAGAGGTCGCACACGGGACAATACTTACGTAAGGTGCTGGACAGGGCAAGGGAGAAAGTGGCGGCGGCAACGGTGAGCGGAGAAGGGTAGTAGCGGCTGCCCATCTGGATGCGCCAGATATGCCATTGTCAGAGTTGACGTGGACACCGACCCGGAGAATATGTTGCCCGGCGACGACTCCGTCCGAGTGCTCAACCGATCGATACGGTCTGATTTCGGTACAAGGGACATGATCGTCCTGGGCATAGTCAATGACGATGGGGTACTCACCAGTGAGACCCTGGCAAAAGACTAGTCGGCTCATCGACGAGATCAAGACGTTGCCTGGAGTGATACCGGAAGGGATCGTCAGCTTCAAATCGGCCATCGACGTACCGGAAGGGGTGCTTTCCCCCGAGGATGTTAGCCGGATCGCTGGCGCCGTGCACGGGATCCTCCTTTCCTGCTGGTCGGGGCATCTCGCCGGACAGAAAGGGCCTCGCCTTTGTCGGGACTTCTAGCGACGGCTGGCTCTGGAGTACAATACCCTCATGATTGATCCGCAAGTTTCGCGTGCGTTTGTAGAGTAGTCCCGGAGGCTTATGCCGTTGCGGTAGTCTCGCGGGCACGGTAGGGTATTTGCCTAGCTGCCTGGGCTGCACATGAGAGGGCTTCAGTTTGTTGCTAGTCTATGACAAATCACAGTCCGAACTGTTTCGGGAGAGCTAGTCTAGTGTCTCGTATATAGCATTACAATGCTGATATGAGGAGGTCCTCCCCGCGAACCCCGGTCTCACCCTCACCTCAATCCTCTCCCATAGGGAGAGGAGGCAGACCGGGGGGCCACGTCGAGCGCTGACGTATTGTAAACCCATTTGGCAGACACACGACTAGATATGGACTGTCCTCGCTGTCAGGACGCGAATCCTGAGGAATCAAGGTTCTGTATGTCATGCAGTAACCCGTTGTTTACCGCATGCCCGGAATGTGGCACCGAGTTGCCGGCACGGGCCCGTTTTTGTCTTAATTGCGGCCACCAGATGACCGAACCCCAGACCGGCTCCAGCCAGGCCCGGCTCCAAGAGTATATCCCCAAAGAGCTACTAGCCAAGCTGCAAGCAGTTCGGACCAGCGGCGGTATGCAGAGCGAACGTCGAGTAGTTACGATGCTCTTCTGTGACGTTGTGGGGTCCACTGCTGCTGCTGGGACGCTTGACCCAGAAGAGTGGGCCGAGGTCATGAATAGGGCTTTCGAGTATCTGATCACACCGGTGTACCGCTACGAGGGCACTCTCGCACGCCTGATGGGCGACGCCATACTTGCCTTCGTTGGCGCCCCCATTGCCCATGAGGACGACCCCCAGCGGGCGGTGTTAGCCGGACTAGACATTATCCAGGGCATCCATCCATACAATGAGGAAGTCAAGCGCAGATGGGGGCTGGACTTCCAGGTAAGGGTGGGTATCAACACAGGCCTGGTGGTAGTAGGCGAAGTCGGCTCTGACATGTATGTGGAATACACCGCCATGGGTGACGCCATCAACCTCGCAGCCCGCATGGAGCAGACCGCCCAACCCGGCACTGTCCAGATCGCCGCGGACACTTACAGGCTGGTGGCGCCTCTATTTGAATCCGAGGACCTGGGCGGTATTGAGGTCAAGGGCAAGAGTGAGCGTGTGTCGGCTTATCGGGTAATAGGCCCGAAGGCTGTTCCAGGTAGGCTGAGGGGTATAGAGGGGCTGAGTGCTCCTCTGATTGGACGTGATAGCGAGATCAGCGTGATGCGCCAGGTCTTGGAGAAGCTTGGCCAAGGCAGCGGAGGCATAGTCTGTCTGATCGGCGAGGCCGGGATCGGCAAGAGCCGCCTGTTAGACGAGCTACACGCCGAATGGGAAAAGATTGCTGGCAACGGGGCGCCCTGGATCGTGAGCCACGGAGTTTCTTACGACACGACGCGCCCGTATGCGCTGTTCATACAGCGCGTGCGTCAGATGTATGGCGTAGAGGACAACGATTCCCTGGATTTGGTGCGCGAGAAGATTGCCAAAACACCGCCGCGCTTTCCACCCCAGGTCCATACGCTGGTGGTCCGTGCTGTGGAGGCGTTGTGGCCGTCGGGACGGATTCAGACGGCCCCCAGTTGCAGGGCGAAGCCCTCCAACACGGGCTGTACGAAGCCTGCCACAACATGTGGCGGGCAGCCCCGCGTCTTTCGCGCCCACGGTCATAGTAGTGGACGATCTGCACTGGGCCGACCCCGCATCGGTGGAGATGATGATCCATATGTTTCCACTCGTTGACGAGGTCCCGTTACTCTTGCTTTGCTCTTTCCGGCCCGAGCGCCAGTCTCAGGCGTGGCGCGTGAAGCAGAGCGCCGAGACCGACTACCCCCACAGCTACACAGAGATAACCTTAAGTCCACTGTCTGATGTGGACAGCGATGTACTGTTTGGAAACCTCTTTAACATCTCTGGTTCCCCGCCTGAGCTTCGTCCCATGATTCTCGAGAGGACCGAAGGCAACCCCCTTTATCTGGAGGAATTTACCCGTACCCTCATCGACTCGGGTGCCGTAAACCGTGATGAGACTGGCCTGCACTGGAGCCCGGAGGCCAAAGTCGAGGATATCGCCATACCCGAGAACCTGCAGGCGTTGCTCACTTCGCGAATCGACCGGTTGACTGAGGACGCCCGCCGCACACTACAGCTGAGCTCAGTGATCGGGCGGTCATTCTACCATCGAGTGCTCAAGCTAATATCCGACTCGAGCATCCCCCTCGATACACATCTAAGCACGCTCCAGCGGGCGGAGCTAATTCGTGAGGCAGGAAAGGTCCCGGAGTTGGAGTACATTTTCCGACACGATCTCACGCGTGAAGCAGCGTACAACTCAATGCTGTTGCGTGAACGCCGGCGATTCCACAGACGCGTTGGTAAAGCGGTCGAAGATCTGTTCAATGACCGGGTGGAGGAGCAGTCACATCTGCTGGCTCATCACTTCTACCAAGCGGGAGACAACGAACGGGCGCTGAAATATTCCGCCATGGCCGGTGACGTGGCTGCGAGATTATATGCCAATTGAGGTGGTCCCCAAAATTCGGACAGGTGGCTAAGAGAGAGTCCCGCTCCTAAAATAGGACGGAAAGAAGGAGCAGGACATGAAGCAAACACGTAAGAAGCACAGCCCAGTCTTCAAGGGCAAAGTGGCTTTGGCCGCGCTCCAGGGGGAGCACACCATTGCAGAGCTGGCCAGCCGGTTTGAAGTCCACCCGAGCCAGATCCATGCCTGGAAGAAGGCCTTGACTCAGGGGGCGCCGCACCTCTTTGAAAATGGTGCTGGACGCCAGGAGAAGGACCAAGAGGTCCTCACTGCCCAGCTCTACCAACAGATTGGGCAGCTCAAGGTGGAACGGGATTTTTTGTCACGGAGCTTCGGGTTGTGAGCCGGTCCCAACGCCGGGCCATGATTGACCGAGAAGAACCGAAGCTGTCTCTGGTGCGCCAGTGCGCCTTGCTGGGTATCAGCCGCTCCTCGTTGTACTACCTGCCAACCGAGGCCGGCGCCGAGGACATGGAGTTGATGGCCCTCATAGACCAACAGTACCTGAAGACACCTTTCTACGGCTCCAGAAGGATGACTGCCTGGCGCAGAAATCACGGACACCAGGTCAACCGCAAGCGGGTCCGCCGGCTGATGCAGCTGATAGGCCTGGAGGCCATCTACCGGCGTCCCAACACCACCAAGCCAAACCCAGGGCATAAGGTCTATCCGTACTTGCTCAGGGGGCTGGAGATCAACCGGGTCAACCAGGTGTGGGCCACCGACATCACCTACATACCCATGGCTCGGGGTTTCCTCTACTTGATGGCCATCATGGACTGGCACAGCCGCTACGTGCTGGCCTGGCGGCTGTCCAACACCCTGGAGGTAGACTTCTGTGTTGCGGCTCTGGAAGAGGCCTTGAGCAAGGGTCGGCCACAGATCTTCAACACCGACCAGGGCAGCCAGTTCACCAGCGAGGCCTTCACCAGCATGCTGCTGGCGCAAGGCGTTCAAGTGAGCATGGACGGCAGGGGCCGGTGCATGGACAACGTCTTCGTGGAACGGCTGTGGCGCAGCATCAAGTACGAGGAGGTGTACCTGAAGGCATACCAAAATGGGACTGAGGCCAGAAAAGGGATTGGGGCTTATCTGGCCTTCTACAACCAAGAGCGGCCCCATCAAGCCCTGGGCTATCGGTCACCGGGTCAGGTGTTCCATGCAGTGAGCCCACAAAGGTGTTTACTGGAACATCCACAAGCCTTACAATCGGATGAAGGTTTACGAGACACCCCAGCGGTAGACTCTCTTATTTTAGCCTCACCGCTGTCCTGATGATGGGGTCCACTTGAAACTCCAGGGACAACTCACCCACCAGCTGCTTCAGTTCTCTGTTCTCCCGCTTGAGCTGCTCTATCTCTTGCCGGGTCGCATCACGCACACTGTCCCGAGTCAACCTCTCCTTCCCAGCTTCCATGAACCCCTTCGTCCAGGCGTAGTAGGAGTGGGGTTTGATTCCTTCCCGTCGGCACAGGTCATTAACGGTAGTCTCCCGTCTGAACCCCTCCAAGACGATGCGGATCTTCTCTTCAGGGGTATACTTACGGCGGGTCGCTGCACGGACCTGACGCACGAAGCTTCGTGTCTCCTGGCTTCGCTCCTCAGCTTGGCTGGCCTGATCCTCTACCTGGGTCATCAATGACTCCTTTCACTTAGGGTTAATCTACCCCTCTGAAGGAGCCTCTACCACCCCCAACCTCTTCGGTTTTCTAGGCCTCAATAGTGTCCAATTGCGCTGACACCCTACAGACGACGCTCATTATCGTCACTCACGACACGGAGGTGGCCGGCCTCGCCGACCGCCGCGTCACGATGCGGGACGGTACCGTGGTGGCTGATGGCCCGTAGAACCGCATCGATCGAACGAACGACAGTGGGGAATCCTATGCAACGCTACATCTTCCCCATAAACCAACAGGATCATCTTCCATAGGAGGGAATTGGACTCAAGCGAGGAAGATCCAAATAGGAGTCGCATGCCAGACATTCATGATCAAGAACCCCATCCTCCATACATTGGCATACCAACTTACCTGAACGCTCCCCTTGCTCTGACGGCAGCGGAGCTAAAAACCCTGGGCGCGGACGTTGCTATCATAGGTGCACCGGTGGAAATGGTAGTCCACCGTCCAGGGACCAGATTCGGACCTCGTGCTATCCGCCAGGCTGGCTACTTCGGGAGCCCCAATGATGATCTGTACCATATTGGATTGGGCGTCTACCCTATGCAGGTTCTGAAAGTGGTGGACTTTGGAGACGCAATCTGCCCTCCCTTCTCGCTAGAATCTAGCCACCAGGCGATCCAAGCGAAGGTCACCTAAGCCCTTGATGCGGGAGCCATTCCCATAGTTCTGGGAGGGGATCACTCCCTTGCGCTGCCCAGTGCCACCGCCGTTGCTCAACACTATGGATTCGGCAAAGTGGGCATGATTCACTTCGACGCCCACCCAGACACCGGGGATTCCACGTACGGCTCGTTCATTTCCCACACTACCCCGATGAGGAGACTTATTGAAAGCGGTGCTGTCCCTGGTAAGAACTTCATCCAGGTGGGCCTGAGAGGTTATTGGCCACCCCAGAATGTATTCAACTGGATGCGAGAACAAGGAATGAGGTGGCACCAGATGTCAGAGATCGAGGACCGGGGGTTCGATGAGGTGCTGCAGGAAGCGATCCACGAGGCTCAGGAGGGACCAGAATACACATACCTCTCCGTGGACATAGATGTGCTGGACCCTGCCTTCGCCCCTGGAACGGGTGCCCCGGAGCCAGGAGGTATCACATCCACCTCTCTGCTGCGGGCGGTGCGTCGCATCATCTCATCAGTCAACCTGGTAGCGATGGACGTGGTAGAGGTCTCCCCTGCCTACGATAACTCAGCCGGCATCACTGCTGAAGCAGCTCATCGTATTGTGCTTGAGGCTATAAGTGCGTTGGCCTGGGTAAGGACTCAGCGCTGAGTGTAGAGGATCATTCCCACACCAAACGCGGCAAGGGTACCCCGTGGTACCAGTTACACCAGGCTGGTCACTTCGTAGACGTCTCCCTTTTCTAGCGACACGCCATTAGACGCATGGGCCTGGCACACCGCATCATCTTCTCAGGGTCGGTGAAAAATGGGAAAATCGTCTCTTGCCGCGCGGCTATACGGACCTCCCGCTGCACGGCATCAGTTTCGCCGCGTATGACCATATGCTGCCCTCCGTTCCTCTGCTTCCGCTTCCTCCGCCAGCACCTTCAGGCGGTCCCCCCAGAACTCCTCCAGGAACCTCCTCAGCTCCGCCAGGCCCTCCGGGCGGGCTCTGTAGAGCCTCCGCGTCCCCTCCGGTCTCACCGTCACCAGGCCGGCATCCACCAGCACCCTGAGATGCTGAGAGATAGCCGGACGGGTCACGTCGAACTGAGAGGCTATCTCCCCCGAAGACAGCTCGGCGTCCTGAACGAGACGTAGAATTCCCCGGCGGTGGGGTTCGGCGATCGCGTGCAGAGCCATATCCATTAACGATATGTTAGCATACACTTACGTTAGTGTCAACTAACATTGGGACCGTGCCATGGAAGAAGTGTTTACTCGAAGACGCCATCAATGGCGCACTGGGCCAGATCGTCGTCGGACATGCCCAGCAGGTCACGACAGATGTAGGTGTTGTGCGCTCCCATCTCTGGGGCTCCCTTGAGTGCTCCTCCTAGAGTCCGGGACAGCTTGTATGGGGCGCCCTCTATGATCCAGCTGGCACCGTGGGTATCTGGGACGCTGTGGTAGAACCCTCGTTCATTGAGCTGAGGGTCCCCGTCCACCATATCCGCGCCCGATTGGACGACCCCGGCGGCAATGCCGGCGGCCTGTAACGCATGCATGACCTCCTCCGGCGTATGTTGAATCGTCCACTCTTCCACAAGACGGTCCAGGTCATCAGCATTATCACGGCGGCCCAGCACCGTGGAGAAGCGCTCTTCCCGGGTCCATTGGGGGTCCCCGATTGCCCTCGCGAACCAGTCCCATTCCTGATCCGTGAACACCGCGATGGCCACCCAGCGGTCGTCGCCGCGACACCTATAGGCCCCATGGGGGGCGCCGTTCCCATGGGGCAGCCGGTTGCCGCTCCTCTGGATAGCATCTCCCCTACCGTTGACACTGAGGTCCAGGACCAGGGTTTCCAGATTCGAAGCCAGGGCCTCGAACTGTGAAAGGTCTATCCACTGGCCCTCTCCGGTACGCGCGCGGTGGACGAGAGCGAGCAGCGCCGCCTGCGCGCCGGCCATTCCGGCCACGGCATCGCAGTAGGCGCTGGCCGGGCCACATGGATCGGCTTCCGGGAACCCTGTCAGGTAGGTCAGGCCGGACCAGGCCTGGAGAGTTTGGCCATAGCTTACATAGTCCTTCCAGGGGCCGGTCCGCCCAAGGCCCGACATGCTCAGCATGATGACGTCTGGCTTTATCTTCGCCAGGTCGTCGTAGTCCATCCCCCACCGGGGCATGACCCGACCGCTGAAATTTTCCGCAACGATGTCGGACACCGCTACCAGACGCTTGGCGATGTCAATGCCCTGAGGAGTCCTCATGTTGAGGGAAAGAGAGAGCTTGCCGGCGTTCCAGTTATGGCGGAGACCCTCTCCCCTCGGCGTATAGGAAGAGGGACCTCCTACGACAGCCAGTGCGTAGTTTGACTCGATCTTGATAACCTCGGCCCCCTGGTCCGCCAGGATGCGCGTCGCTGAGGGCCCGGCGTGGATCCAGGTGAAGTCCACAACCCGGATCCCTCTCAGCGCATAGCGTTCCTGCTGCTCCGGCTCAATCATTGCCATAGCCGATTCCTTCTTCGCCCTTGTCCAGGCACTTAAAGTGCACCGCCATTTGCAAGTTCCTCGACTTCCGAGGAGGAGAGGCCCAGCTCGGTCTGGTACACCTCTGTATTATGCTGGCCGATGCGCGGCGCCGAGCTTCTTAGCTTCCACGGCGATCGAGATAAGCTATAGGGGGCGCCCGGATAGGTAAAGGTAGCGTCCAGATCCCCGTCTGTCCACTCGATGAGGAAACCTCTGGCATTCAACTGGGGGTTTCCCAGTACCTCTGAGGGCCTCGCGGCGGGCCCCCACGGGTGGTGGTGGCCCTGTCCCCGCTCTGTGATCTCCTCGCGGGTGTGATGCATGGTCCATTTCTCCACGAGCTCCTCTATATGGCCGGAATACTCTCCTCGCAGAAAGAAGCGGTTGTCGTACTTCTCCTGCATCAGGTCGCCGGCCATCCCTTCCTCACCCATCCAGGACCGAAGCTCGTCCCAAGACTCACGAGTATTGGTGGTGATGCTGACGTAGCCGTCCTTGCACCTCCAGGTGGCGACGAACAGGCCGGAGTGGCGGAAGCCGGAGCGCACGGCTGAAACGCGGGAATAAAGCTGGGAGGCGTTAACGTGCTCGGTTGTGGCTGCGACCGACTCCTGCAAGGAGACGTCTATATGCTGGCCCAGGCCAGTACTTAGACGATCGAAGGTAGCAATGAGGAAGGCGACAAAGGCCCGGTTGGAGGCGGTGTGGTAGGCCTGGGACCCCCACAGGCGGGTGGGTGGAGTGTGGGGCCATCCGGTGACATACATGTAGCCGCCCATCGCCAGGCCGATCAGGTCGGACCCTTTGTAATCCTTGTATGGACCCGTCTGGCCGAAGGGCGTTATCGAAACATAAATCAGCCCTGGATTGAGAGCGGCAAGGTCGGCGTAACCAAGGCCGAGGTCAGGCAGGGTTCCCGGCTGGCAGGTCTCGAGGACGGCGTCGGCACTGCCGGCCAGTCTGCGGAGCAGCGTCGCTCCCCCATCGGTACCGATGTCCAGGGTGATGCTGCGCTTGTTGGTATTGAAGTGGAGCCAGTGGAGGCTACGCTCCGGGCCGGGCTGGTCCCGCACGAAGGGGCCGATACCCCGCATGGGGTCGCCACCGGGGGGCTCCACCTTGATAACGTCGGCCCCCATGTCCGCCATCAACTTCCCGCAGAACACTCCCAGAGGCCCAGCAAGGTCCAGCACCCGGTACCCGGCCAGGGGCTGTTGGTGGTTTGGTACCTGGGATTCCGGCAATGAGCTTCATCCCTCTCGTCAGCGGGTGAGGAACCCCTCCTCAGGGTACACCTGGCGGTACACCAGGGCCGTTAACCCGGAGCTCCCTGCGACCCGGCGGGTCCACTCAGTGGGGTTGGTTATAAATTCCTGGTACTCCGGGCCGAGGAGCACCTCCTCGGTCTCCAGTTCGTACAACGTTACATATTTGGGGAAATACTCGGGGATGCCACGCGCACCATAGACCTTCTGCTGGACATCCACGCAGGACACGTAGCGCCGGGCGCCCACTACTCCCGGCACCCGGCGCAACTCATCGGCCATGTGCTCCTCATGGTTCCACCGGTTGATCTCCTCTTCCCGCTCCGGTTCCGGGTCGGAGAACACCATAAGCAACGCTTTCCCTACATTACCACTCGGCATCTTGACTCCCTGGGAGGTCATCAAGAGCTGATCTCACGACGCCACCTGATGCGAAGCACCGCATATCCATCTATAGCATGACCTCAAACTTGATTTCCTCCAGCTATGGGCCACACTCCGCCACCCACCCGACCTGCGGACCTGCTGAAGACGCGGCGAGTATAGCACCGGCCCCAGGGCGCGTCAAATACGCCGGGCCGTAACTGTGAACGACGCGGCGAGATCCTCAGAGCATCCCTTCAGAGTCCCGAAGCTACGGCAAGAACCACCCTTGAGCATTTCGAGATCGGTTGTAGAATATTGATGCCGGGCTGTCGCCGCCGGAGCGACCAGCCTGGGCGGGGCGGACGTTCACGAATGGAGAGGAACAACGAGAGGTGACAACATGGGAATAGTGCTTGATCACACAGTGGTGCCCGTTAACAACAGGGAGGCGTCGGTAGAGTTCTATACCCGGATCTTCAGCTTCGAAGACCAGGGTGAAATCGGCCCCTTTCTCGGCGTAGGAGTCAACGACTCCCTCAACCTGCTCTTCCGTGTCTCGGAGGACTTCCAGAGGGCACATTACGCCTTCGGCATGGATGCAGACGAGTTCGATGCCGTGTTCTCCAAAGTACGGGAATCCGGAATTCCCTACGGGGACAACGCGGGGGGCGGAGACAACATGGAGGGGCCCGGCATCAAGCTAGGGGCAAAGGGTAAGGGAAAGTCTCTCTATTTCACGGACCCCAGCGGCCACGGCCTGGAAATCATGACCTACTAGTACTTGCTTGCGCAAAAGCGCGGTACAAAAATCCGCTCATGGTGAGCGGGCCAACTGCGATTTTCCTGTACGCGGACTCATGAGGCCGGGTCCATCACTCGCGGACTACGGCTCACTGCGGTCCCAGTCCGGGAGGGCCCAATACCCCTCATAGGGTATCTCTACTGTTGCGGTGAGCCCTTGGGCCCTCTTCAGGCGTTGGATATTGTACAGGTGGGTAGTCGTCTCGAAGTACAGGTGCCGGACGGTAGCCTCAAGCGTCATATAGGAGAGGCTGGGGTCTGCCTCGTGCCATCGGACTCCCGTCGGGTGGGCCCTGGCGAACTGCCTCCAATGTGGGGGCGTATCGGGTCTCGTTATCTCCTTCCGCCGTAGGGACTCCACCGTCTCGTTGGCCAGTACGTGCTGGACAAGCCTCATGCCCTGGTCAACCTTCGTCAGGATGGACGGCAACTCCCAGTACTGGGTCTCATCCAGCCAGCCGCTGGTACGGGAATTGGGGTATTCTGCCAGCTCTCCTAGCTCGGACAGCCCCCCGGGGAACAACTGCTCGCCCCAACGTGTCAGGAGCCAGCTGGGAATGAAATGCGCGATGTGGCTAACCTGGCGGCGCGCATTCCACTTGCTCCACTCCCACCGGTCCGAGTCCCAATTCAACTGCTGATCCGTCAGGCCATTGACTTCAGTGGAGACCATCTCGTACAGCTTCGATTGGAACTGAGGAAATAGGGTAGTGGCCGGGGAATCGACAGGCGGATACGGCTCACCCACAGGTCACACCTCTCTCTTGGACCAACATAGCTCCCGGACGAAAGTCTGGGACGTCAAACGTTGGGTTTGAACAGGTCGTCGGTGAATTGGAGCCTATCCCGCACCTTTCGTACGATACGCTCGGTACGCTGGCTGATAAACGCAGGGTAACTGGGATAGTCAAGCAGACTCCGCTCGATAAGGGCTTCCTCCAGGTAACCGTCATCTACGTCCTTCCAATGGGAGGAGGGATGCCGGTTTCGTCTGTTGGGGCCTTTGCCCTCCGGAAGCGCCCACACATTGGCGAAGTGATTGACGAGCCCTTCATCGTAACCGTGCGCGCGCAGCTGAGCCCGAGGAAATACGTAGTCTAACTCAGGGGCGTGATTCACGTACTTCACCGGCTGCCCGCCCATACCCTGTACTACGTGGATCGCCAGGGCCGGGTTGGACTGGAGAAGCCCCTGATCACAACCCCTGACCGTCTCCCAATAGCCAACCCAATTGACTACCTTGGCCAGAGGGAACCTTCCATCGACGGAACCGATTAAGGGCTGCAGATCTGAGCGAATAAAAGCTCCAAGCCTGCTATCGGCCGAACGCGCAAACGGCCTGGTGAAGGCAAGGAGGTACAAGGCCCTGCGCGCATCTTCGATCTGGTCCTCACTGAACCTCCGGTCCGGAGCATGGTATAAATAATAAACGAAGGGAATCAATGAACTGGTCCCGCCCATCAGCCTGCCGCCGGCCAGCGAACATTGCGTTTTCGCGAATTCAACCGTTGCCAGCATCGCCTCGCAGCATCGCTGGAAATTAGCCCTCACTGTCACCAAGTTGCTTCGCTTCCTCAGAACGTCTACATCGAACTTGGTACCAAGGTCGGAGACGGCGAACAGGCACCTGATTACGAAATCCGTGTCGAGATCGAAGGAGTTATCCCTGTTGATGATTCTCAGGACGTCTGGCAATGCCTGGGCCGACTCTTTCCAGTTCAGTTTCAGTATACTGAATATCAAGTCTGACCGGCTTCGAGCAGTGCCCGCCCAGTTGATGCGTACGAAGATCTCGAGCACGTCGGACTCGGACTTTCGGTAGGGGCTCTCCCCGGTGAAGTCCTCGTCGACTATCGACACCTTGAGTATATTTTCCTCCCTCTTCAGGGCTTCATCGAAGGTAAACAGGTTGGCGTCGAGACGCAGCTGCTCCTCATCCGTGAGGCTCAACGCGTTAGAAAGCTGGCCTACCACGGCCCTTCTGCCCGCTTCATCCGTTGCTAGGAGGTCCGCCACTTTCACATAAAAGGGGTATACGAGGTCCTTTGCCGTCTTGTCTGGAAGGTCGGCCAGCTCCTCTATTACCTGAGTGTTCCAATCTTTGGCCTCCACTGACGTGGCGAAGGAAAACAGGAATTTCTCGTGGGAGACGTCATCGAACTCCATACCGCTCAGCACATCGAAATATAGTGATTGCCCTTCGACGGTGCCGTAAAGGCCTGTGTAGAGCGACTGGATACGCTGCTGCCCGTCCAACACGAGGTTGAGCTTCCGCCCTTGGGCGTTATCGTGATACCTGCGCACAAGGCCGGACCTGAAGTCTCGGACGAAGGTGCGGTGCTGGATGTTATCGTAGGTCTCCCAAAGCAGAGCAGTCCCGATGGGGTATCCACGCATGATCGAGTCCAGGAGCCGCAAGATCTTGTACTGGGGCCAGACAAACTCTCGCTGGATTGCGGGAAGGACAATCTCGCCGTTCTTGACCTGGTCCAAAATCGAGACAATGCTCATACGCGATCCTCCGGCAGCTCCTCCACCACTTCAACTAGGACCTCGTCGTCAAATTCGAAGTTCACGTTCTCCCCTCGCCGCAACACTCGTTTAGGGCTAGCCGCCACAACCAACCAAATCCCGGCACCTGAGGCACGATCTTCGCATCCAGTTCCCTGAGCCGCTGAATCAGAATACGATTGGAGTAGATACCAGCAATTTTAGTGGCGCCTCTCGACCCAGTCAAGCGCCCAACCCAGGGGCCTTCGAGGCCCATCACCAAACCCGAGACGGTCACCCGGCAGGGAACAGCAGCCAGCGTACCACCTTATCCTCGGGGACAACCGGCAGCTTGGCATCGGTAAGCCGTAATGCCAGGTGGCGTACTACCGCCTCCTCGCCGAACGCTGAACCCTCAGCCGCTCGATCGCCTCTTCCAGGAAGATTGGGGCAATCCCCCAATTCACCGCTTGATCCACATCCTGGGCGGCCTCGGCGTCCCTCCCTAGCAGAGTGTAGGCCCGCGCCCTCGCGAAATAGGCGTCCGCGAGTCTTGGGTTCAGCTGGATGGCCTCGTCGAAGTCCTCGATCGCCCGTTGCTCTTGCCCCAGCTGGCTGTATACTTGGCCCCGGAGATAGTAGGCGGCGCCGTGCCTGGGGTCCAGCCGGATGACCCGGTCGTAGTCGTTTATTGCCCGCTGATGATGGCCGAGGTTAAGGCAAAGCCGCCCTCTGTCGTAATAATGAACCGCTCTCCTGGGCTCCCGCCGAATAGCTTCGTTGTATTCAGCTATGGCCTCTCTCGGCACGTCCTTGAGGGGTCTCTCCAGGAGCTTCGCCGATCTGACCACCAGAGTTATCGCATAAGCGATAGGCGGACCTATCAGCAATATCCCGGCTACGATAGCCAGTCCACCTTGCCATCCCTCTACCAGCACCGCCAAAATCAATAGAGAAATGGTGCCCAAACCATTGAGAGACTCCAGGGGCAGGGTCAGCCTTCCTTCCCCACCAACCGCGACGCGAAGATAGGCGCCGAACAGCGCAATCGAGGCGATGAAGAAGGCCCATCAGTATAAAGAAGAGAGGAACTCCAGATCCCCTTCAACTTCAATATCGGCTTCGGACACCACCACCTGAACGGACTCCCGGTACCCAAGTATGTCCACGTCGTCGGGATACGGGGGGTAGATGAAGCTTTTCCCCGCCGTATAGATGCTGTTATCGAACTCGACGGGTATCTCCGATGCGTCTCCGGTAACCCACGGCATGACCAGCTTGAACAGCACGCCGAAATCCCAGAACGCTAGTGGGGAGGTAGACGAGACGTCGTAGTAGCCGAGTCCGTCAGGCCCCGATAACTGCCATCCTTCCAGAAGACCTCCTCCGTCCCTTGGCACCAGCTTAACGTCCATCGGACCCTCGCTCGTGTGCCTGAAACGAAACCGGGCGATATTCCTGGGCACGTGGAGAGCGCGCGCATACACCGTCGCCTGCCCAAGGACTTCACTTATGGCCGGCGGATCAAAAGCGAGGATGCCCTGTGTGTCCGGCCCGTAGAAGGAGCTGAACTCCACAGGTTGGGTATGGAAAGCTGCGGTAGTTCCCTGGACACTAACCTGTACACGCACACTGTGGGAACCCTCGGGACGAAGGCTGATATAGCTGGCCATATACTGGCCGAGCAAATCGTCGATCAGGCGTCCTAGCTGGTCTCGAAAAAGCGATTCCAGGTTGGGAGCCGAATAATAGGCCCCTCCCGAGCTCCTGACCATATCCGCCAGCTGTGTCTCTTCAAATACGGCGCCTATCCCAACCGCGTAAAGCTGTACACCGTTGTCAACCGCGATTTTCCCCGACTCCTCCCTTGTGATGTCGCTGCTGTTATCTCGCCCGTCGGACATGAACACCAGCGTTTTCACGAGGTTGGGGTTCTCCAGCGAGCTGCTGAACAGGGACACACCCTCAGCGATACTGTCCCACAACCGGGACGAGCCGGAATCTACGCTGATGTCGTCCACGGAACTTATCAGCGTATCCCGGTCGGTGGTAAGAGTGGAGACCACGACAGGATCCGCGTTTCTGTCGTGAAACTCCACGACTCCAATGCGGTGAGGCCCAGGCAGGGCTGTGGCCCCCGATCGGAAGGCGTCCGCCATCGTCTTCGTGCCATCCGTGCCGTCGGATAGTACGACCCTAGCGATGCTGTAGGTGAAGTCGAGAACGAAGACAGCCTCTAGCTGAATGTTCCGAACCGTGTGGAGAAGAAGGCCTGTCTCTGGGTCTATCTCCTCCCAAGCCTCTGCTCCCCCTCCTCGTTCCGAGATCTGGACTTGGAGCTCGTCGGGGGCAGCCGTCAGTGGATCGCCGTTCTGGTCTCGGAGAGAGAAAAGGAACTGCAGCTGGCTGGGCAGGTTCGGGCGGGCTCGGAAGTTGGCTAACGTCAGCGCCGAGAGAGGGGCCTCGCCGGCACCTTGCGCGTCCGCTGGAAGGGTGGCTGCGGACTCACTGCACGCCGCCGTTATTAGGAGAAGGAGACCGAAAAGGCTCAGAACGAAGTACCGTCTCATCTCGTCGTCCTCTCCTGCCCCTCCCCTGTGGTTTCAAGCCATTCAAACCCGATGAAAAACACCCCCCGACAATCTGAAGAATATCATAGCCATATGGGGTGTCAACTATCGTCGTGGCAGGCTCACCTTCGGCGCCTACATCCCAAGCAGCCGGTACTATCACCGGTGCGCCAGGGGAGTTGCCCCCGTCGAAGAATCCTAGGTAACACTATCCAACGCTTAGCGTTGATACGATAGGTTTTGTAGCAGGTTAGGTGGGGAATAAGTGGAGGGGGATGGAAATGGCACTGCAGGTATCTACACGGGCCCCGGCCGAGGCACAGGAGAAAAGGCTTTGTCGCCATCACTGGATCATCGAGTCTCCCACTGGGCCCCTCAGCAAGGGCATATGCCGGCTATGCGATGATGTGAAGGAATTCAAGAACTATATAGAGACCCTATGGGAAGACGATGACCTCACTGCATGCTTCAACCTCAGTAGCAACCGGCCCCTTTCTTAGACGGGTCGACACAGCACATCCGACGAGGCTCCGCCCACCTATGCGCAGCGTTCAGCCTCTCTCGAGATGTAATCTCGCATCTCACTTGGCAAGGGGGGCAGCGACCCAGCCTGGGCGTTCTCGATCAGACGCTCCGGACTGGAGGTCGCGGGAATCACCACGCCCACCCGCTCATCGGCTATGATCCATGCCAGTAGGGCCTGAGGCCAGCTCTGTATCCCATATTCGCTGAGGGGAGCGATGTCGGGCTGGCGCCTCAATCCGCGCAGGAGTTTCCCATTCCCAAAGGGCGTCATGATAATCACCCCGATACCAAGGTCGGCCGCCAGGGGCAGGATAGACAGCTCACAGGATTTCTCCAGCGGGTGGTAGGGAATTTGGATGGTGTCGATTCGCCCGGTCTTCATGATATCCACGCACTCAGGTTCCGAATAGTTAGCCGTTATGCCTATCTGCCCAATCTTGCCCTCGGCCTTGAGGCGTTCCAGCGTGGGCAGATGAGCCCGCCAGTCCACCATGTTGTGAATCTGGAACACATCGACGAAATCGGTACGCATGAGGCGAAAAGAGCGCGCGATCTGCTCCTCTCCCTTAACCCGGCCCTCACACCACACCTTTGTCGCCAGCTGAAATCCTGGGCGCTTACCCTCCATTGTTATTCCCAGCACCTCTTCGCTCTCCCCGTACATGGGAGAGGAGTCCACAAACGTAGCTTCCCAGGATAGGCAGTTGTCAATTATCCGGCGTCTCACCGCGATGTCTTCCTCGGAAGTCACTTGGAAGGTCAAAGAGGTGCCCATCCCTATTACGTTGACATCCAGATCGCCGAGTTTTCGAGTCTGCATTGGTCCCCCTGTCTCTACTAAGCACTCACTCAGAAGACGTCTAGCGTAAACCTGGACCCGCCCTCAGATTCTTTGAAGTCCAACACCGCGGTGGGAAGCCGCTCTACCAGGTCCGCGTCTAGCAGCAGGATTTTGAGCTCCTGGAAACTCACCACCTCATCCGAGCCGGTTTCGTCATCGATCACGACTCCGAAGTCCCCTTCTCCAGACCAGACCGGTGGAGTCGCCAGACGCAGGCACTTGCCCGGCTCGAGGGTCCGGGTCTCGATGATGCGCTTCAGCTCCTCTTTGGCCCTGGTTGTCACCTTCACCATCGAAGCCGTATCCTTTACGGGAGGTGTCTGGCTGGGGAGGGTATGCCACCCGCGCGCCCGGTCATGGACAAATGCGAGTGTAATCACGGCTCAGACCGCTGTCAACGTCGGGCCGGCTCCTCCAGGTCCATGGCGCTCTCGGCCCCTCAAGCCAGTTTGGCTCAGCACACTCAGTTGACAGCCAGTTCGTCCGAATCGAATAATAGCGACACGCTCACATGACCCAGCCGAGACTTCGTAACTTTCAGAGCGATTTCCACTGCCCAGCGTTCCATCTGAATTCCTGATAGGGAGCTCAACCGGTTCTGACGAAGATTTATGAGGATTCATCTGGTCGACGGCACATACGAGCTGTTCAGGGCTTACTACGCCATGCCTCCGATGACTTCCACCGATGGGAGGCCGGTGGGGGCGGTGGTAGGTCTGATTCAGACGCTGCTGGCCCTGCTGCGCCTGGAAGCGGTCAGCCACATAGGGTGCGCGTTCGACCATGTCATCGAGTCATTTAGAAACGAGCTGTTCGCGGGATACAAGACCGGCCAGGGTATCCCGGAGGAACTGATGGGTCAGTTCGGGCTGGCAGAACGGGCCGTTTCCAGCCTCGGTATCGTAGTCTGGCCCATGGTGGAGTTCGAGGCCGACGACGCTATCGCAACGGCGGCAGATCGGTGGTGGGAGGCTCCGGGCGTGGCCCAGGTGGTGATCTGCTCCCCTGACAAGGACTTTACACAAATGGTCCGAGGAAGGAAGGTAGTGTGCCTTGATAGGCAGAAGAACGTCACGCTCGATGAAGCCGCCGTGGTGCAGAAGTTCGGCGTGGGGCCCGAATCGATCCCCGACTACCTGGCGCTTGTCGGGGATTCGGCCGATGGCATTCCCGGCGTCCCCAGATGGGGGGCCAAGACCACGGCCCAGGTCCTCCAGCGCTATGGGCACTTGGAGAGAATACCCGACCGCGCACCCGAGTGGGATATCGAGCTTCGCGGCGCCGAAGGTGTAGCCGCCAGCCTCTCGGAGCATAGAGCCAAAGCGTTGCTGTATAAGACCCTGGCAACCTTCCGGACGGATGTGCCCCTGACGGAGACCCTGCTCGATCTGGAGTGGCAGGGAGTCCCAGGCGAGCGTTTCATAGCGTTATGCGAGGAAATTGGTCATTCGAGGCTGGCACGGCTTCCCCACAAGTGGAAGGATAGGTAGCCAGGCGCGCCGGGCCGGCCTCCTACAACCGCCGAAGTCGCGGCAGGAAAATCCCCAACCCAATAGCCATCACGACCAGGGCAATGCCGTTTGTTAATAGCGCAACTCGGGCCGTCGTGGCCACTGCCAGGTAGCCGATCTCTATGTGCCCGACGGGCGCCGTGCCTGTGCCGACTAGCCAGGAGCCAATCGCCCTTCCACGTAGCTCATTTGGGACGCTGAGCTGCATCAATATGTTGTGGAGTATGTCGGCGGCCGAGGCCATGGCGTTCACAAAGGTAACGAATACCAGGGCCATCCAAAGATTGGGGGCCTGAGACAGAAGCGCCACGCCTACACCGAGCAACACCACGATCGACAGTAGCAATAGCCCACGCCGTCGTATCTCCTCTGTCACGGTCACAACGAATACTCCCAGCGCCCCGCCCAGGAACCGGAATGCTGTGAGCGCCCCTAGCCCTGCGGGACCAACGTTCAAAACGTCTCGTGCAAGTACTGGAAACATCGTCTGGTGAGAGAACCCGAGCGCTTCCGCCGCCGCGGTTGAGACCATCAGACTGGCCATCGCCTTATTAGTCTTCAATTCCCTGTAGTAGCTCACCGGGTTCTGCAGAATAGGCTCCCTGGTTTCGGGAGCGGCCTCGCCACGATGTCTCAGACCATATAGGAAGATTACAGCTAGCGCGTAGCAGACACTTTTCACCACGAAGGAAGAGCCGGGTCCGATCCAAAGGAGCAGCGCTCCAGCCAGCACTGCCCCCAGGAATCCCCCGATCCTGTGGGCCAGTGTTATCACGGCGACCCCGCTTGTTACCCGCCTGGCGCCGACGACGTCGTATATGTACGCCTGGCGCGATGTCAAGTTGAAAGCCTGGAAAGTCCCGAAGATGAAGGTGCCTACCATCAAATGCCACACTTCTAGTCGGTCGTTCAACAACAGCATCGCCATGGCAAAGGATACGAACGCCACGCCATCCCTGAGTTCGCGATTCGCTGCAGAGACCTTCTATCCAGCCGGTCGGCCACAGATCCAGCTAGGAAGCCCACCACCAAGTTCGGCGACGAACGCACTGCGTACATCACACCGACCATGGCGCTGGAGTCGGTCATGTCGAACACTAACCAGGCGAGCAGCACGTGCTGCATCCCCTGACCCGCCATGGCCGAAAGGGTGGCCACCCAAAGCATGCGGATGTCAGGGTAGGCTAAGGCCGATGCAAGTCGGCTGTTGCGAAACAACCCGGTGGGTCGGCGTCCACCAGCGGGGTCCGGTGGCGATGACATTACAGATCCACATTCCTCTTCCGAAGTCGGCTGTCTGAAACTCAGTGCCCGTGAGCTCTCTCACGGGCACTGCTCCGGCCACCACACCGGCAGCCACCTGGTGATCAGGTTCCTGACAGAGACGAGTGTACCGACGCCTCCCCACATCGTCAAGCAGCGTCAATTTGGAGCCTCATGTGACTTTTATCACCAGCCTGGCGTGACATGTACCACGGAATCCTCCTGAGATTGGGGATACCCTTGAGTTGTCGAGTATAGACGAGGTAAACAAAGGCTCACAGCCGACCATAGGAGGTGTCAGGATGTCCAACAGAGGAGTAGCGGAGTTTATTGACAGGGCTCTCGACGACGAGAATTTTCAGGCTGTTTTGATGGCGGACCCGGAGGCCGCAATATGCGAGTATGACCTGAGCCCGGAAGAGCGAACTGCGGTCACAGAGGGCTGCAAGGACGCTTTCAAGTTCCTGGGTCTGGACAAGCGCCTATCCAAATACGGCTTCTTCTAGCCCAGGCTATCTCGTCCCCGCCGAGAGCCGGACCTCTTCTTGTGTCAGAGGTGGTGTGGAGCCCGAGTTCTCTGATGAACGGCTACTTGGGCACTGCTTTAGAGGCTAGGCAACCCGGCGGATCTTCACCTTCGGCCTGATGCCCATTATCGCTGAGTCACCGCTACCTCCAGTCAAGGACGCGAAAATGGGCTCAGGCCGACCATTTCTTCTCCCTGGTACTTGTTAACGGCGTTAATTCCAGCTAATATCTTATGTTTAGCCAGCTATCACAGCTGCACCTGCCAGATACGGTTCAGCACGCCCGTTCGAGTATCAGTTGGTGGTATGCTGTTCAACGAGTGCTTTCGCGAAGTAGGAGAAGTCATGCCTCACCGACCCAACGAGGATGAGTAATCTCGTCGGGGAGCCAGTCCAGTCTGTTCCGGGAGGGGCTTCAAGGGTAAGCGTGATCCGTCTCTCCATCTCTTACGACTCCTGCTGTACAACCGATTTCAACTTTCAACCAACAGCCAGGCAACACGGTAACGAACTTAGTACGGACGTTCTAAATTGTAGGGAATCCGGGGGCTGGAGTCAAGAGGGTTGTGCCAATATGAGCAGCCACATGAGAGCAGCGGTATCCAATAGATATGTCTCTGCGTTAATTGCTGAAGCTCAATCTATTGGACCTACAGACTGGTTCACAAAGGCTACTTACAGAACCCGATACGTTATCGGCGTCGTTGTGAGCCTCCCGGCGCTCCTAGTGATCCCCGTTGTGACTATTCCGTTAAGTATCTTGGTAGCGTTGAGCCTTGGATTACTGGCCATTCCCTTAAGTGTCCTCTGGGGCCCCATGGTGGGTCTGCTCCTGGGGTCTAGTTGGCTGTGGCTGAAAGCATGGTATTTGCGGCCCCTTCTAGTTGTACCGGGTATTGTCGTAGCTATAATCGCTAGGCTCTACATATCCTTCATCCCAGATATGGGAGACAAGTTTCAAAAGATCATTAAAATGGGGCTATGTGACAGTTGGCCCTACAGTTTCCTCGTTTACGGTTTAACCAAACAACACGCAGCAGAGCTACCCTTAGACCAGTGAATCTTCGAAGTCCGCTACTCCGACGCTGGCTGCATAAGCGCAAGCCGCCATCACGAGCTCAGTGGTAGCTGGCGGTATTGCTCTCATTACGCAAGCTGGCGGAGCTACTGCACCAGATGGACACCGGGCATAGAACATCAGCATGAACCTTCCCGAATCTAGCGTTCTACAATTCACTCCCGATATGAGCACCTGCCGTGTCTTGAACGGTATGTGGCAGGTTTCCGGAGCCCACGGCCCGATCGATAGGAGAGCAGCCCTTCAGAGCATGTTCCAGTACTTCGACGCGGGATTCACCACATGGGACCTGGCGGACCACTATGGCCCAGCGGAGGACCTCATCGGGGAATTCAGACGCGAACTCGCCGCCTCCCGCGGAGAGGGTTCGCCGGCCGGTATCCAGGCCTTTACCAAGTGGGTGCCGCATCCGAGACCAATGACCCGCGGGCTGGTGGAGGATAGCATCGCCGTGTCCCTTAGGCGGATGGGTGTGGAGACCCTGGACCTGCTGCAGTTCCACTGGTGGGAATACTCAGACACCGGCTATCTCGACGCCCTTACCTACTTGTCCGAGCTGCGGGACGAAGGCAAGATCAGGCATCTGGGCGTGGCCAACTTTGACACGGAGCACCTGAAGCGCATTGTTGAACATGGCATCAGGATTGTGTCTAATCAGGTCCAGTACTCGCTCATAGACCTCAGGCCTGAAGTCAACATGGCCGGGTACTGCCAGGAGAACAGTATTCATCTGCTCGCATACGGAACGCTCTGCGGAGGTCTGCTGTCCGACAGATACATGGGTCAACCCGAACCTGCGCGTGCCACGCTCGATACAGCCAGCCTGCGGAAGTACAAGCAGATGGTGGATGCGTGGGGCGGCTGGGAGCTGTTTCAGGAGCTGCTCTCGACGCTCCACCCCATCGCCGAGAAGCACGGGACTAGCATCGCCAATGTGGCCACCAGATATGTAATGGACCGCCCAGCCGTCGCCGGGGTCATCATAGGGGCACGCCTGGGCGTGAGCGACCATAGAGCTGACAATGCCCGCGTATTCCAGTTCACTCTGGATACAGAAGACCTCAGCGGCATCGAAGCGGTCCTCGAGCGCGGGCGCGACCTGTATGCCATCATCGGCGACTGTGGCGATGAGTACAGGCTCTGAATCCACGGATTCCAGGGCGGCCGACGCGGCCCCAGAGCATCATCCCCAGCAAACGCTATCCAACTATCGATGGGTCGTAATAAGCGTCTGGTTGGTGGCCGGCACCGCCGCCTTCATGGTGATGTCCACTCTGGGCATACTGCTGCCCGCGATCTCGATGCCGGATGAGTTTGGCCTCTCTCCTAGCCGGCAAGGGCTACTTGGCTCTTCGGCCTTCTGGGGAGCTTTCGGCCTAGGAATACCCCTGTCCTGGTGGGCCTCCCGGTTCGCGCCAAAGGGCTTGACAACCTTAACCCTTATCGGTGCGGTCCTATGCCTATTGCTTCAAGGCTGGGCTCCTACCTTCGCCTTCTTGCTGGCCGGGCGCCTAATGTTCGGTCTCGCCATACTGGCCAGAGACGCATCACGAGCTCTTCTCATCCATCAGTGGTTCCCCCAACGCGAAATAATTCTGGTAAACAGCGTATCCAATGCCCTCTACGGGCTGATCGTGGGAGGCGGGCTGCTCGCGACACCATTTATTCTCTCCGCAGTCGGAAACAATTGGAGGATGGTGTTCCACATCTTCGCCGGCCTGTTTGGCGTTTTGACAGCGTCCTGGATGTGGCTGGGAAAAGAGCGGGTACCCCACCGGGAATTCACGAAGCTCGGCCCCTGGGCAACGAGCGTATCCCTCCGCGCACTGACCTACAAGGACCTCTGGCTGGCCGGGTTTGGTTTCATGGGATCAACCCTGGCAATGGCAGCGTTTCTTAGCTTCTTACCGACGTTCCTCCTTGATACCTACGAAATCTCTTTGGAATGGTCCGGGGCGGTCCTGTCCGTGACCACTTTCGTCGGCGGCGTTGCTGGGATTGGGATAGGTTACTTGGCTATGGTCACTAACTGGCGAAATCCCATGCTCCAGGCTCTAGGGATAGTGATGGCCGGCAGCTTCGTGGGCATGACGCTGACGGGCTCAATCCCCCTCCTCATGTTCCTGTCATTCCTGAACGGTATAGCCTGGGGTTTCTGGCCCCTACTGGGCTCGGTCCCCTTTCAGCTACCCGGTATCAAGCCACGGGAGATGGCCGTGGGGCTCGCAGTCATGACCTCGGGGACAGCCATGGGCGTCGTCCTGGGCCCCCTGATAGCCGGCTTCATTCAGGAAGCTGCCGACTTGAAACCAGCCCTCGTTATTGTCAGCTTCGCCGGCCTGTCAGTAAGCATAGCCGGTCTGTTTCTGCGCGTTGGCAGAGCGGAAGCGACCTCCGGGCCGGAACTATACCCGGGCCGCTGACCTTTCTACGTGTGGGGAGAACCGAGCCTGCCCGCTAGAACGCTGATGAAGAACGGGAGTACAGATGGGCGAAGCCCCTTTGTCGGGAGTCTGAGAGCCTGCCCTGAGCCAGCCGAAGGGGTGTCCCTCAGATGAAACTTCCTCCCCCTTCCTGGCCAGGCCCGTCCTGAGCCTGCCGAAGGGAAGGGGGTCAGGGGGATCTTCGGAAGGCTTCTTCAGCACACTGCTGGAGGAGACATCTCTTCGAACAACCAGAGCATTATGATATAGTGACCTCACTTCCCCGAAGGAGCAAGACCCATGGCAAAGAGACTGTCGCCACGTGAGCCCAAACTTCCCCTCCCACTGCGAAAATTGGGTACCGAAGAGTACACCCCACCACCTCACGACCCCAAGAATCTTCCCGCCATAGGGCGGGTCCGGACTCAGGGACCCGACTCCGCGGCACGCCTTTCTCTTTCACTAGAAGATTACTGGGTCACCCGGCAGGGGACTGCCGCGGCCCTTCGCGAGCTGGACAAAGCCTGGGGCGGTGGCTTTTACAGTGTGCCGGAGGAGGCGATCCTGGACCGCGAAGCCGCCGACGCGGCACTGGGCGGGGAGCAACTCGTCATAGACGTCCAGACCCACTACGTCTCCGACCGGCCGAGCGCTACCGAGTTCGCCTTGAAAAACCTGGTAAGCATGGCGAAGGTCGTCGCGGGGGACCGCTTTACGGGTCTTCACAAACTACGGTACTCTCAGCACGAGGCGGGATACGCTTTCGCCCAGTACCTGCGCTGCGTCTTCCTGGAGAGCGAAACAGATATCGCCGTGCTCACCTCTGGCCCGGGGGCCGAGGGGCAGGACCCGGACAGGAATCTCGACAACCCCGAAATGCGCGGAACACGCGAGCTGATCGAGCGGCTGGATGGCACCGGCCGCCTCATCAATCACTCGACCGTCCATCCCAATGTTCCGGGCGACCTCGATAAGATGGACCGCTGGAGCGAGTGGTGCGTCCCCGCCGGGTGGAAGTGCTACACGATGTACGGGGCCCAGGGACGGAGCGGGAAGCAGTTTAGCGCGTGGAGCCTGGACGATGAGGGTTCCGGGCTGCCCTTTTTGTACCGGGTGAGGGAGACGGCGGCGCCCATTGTTTGTGTTCACAAGGGGCTGACCAATGTCCCAGACTACGGCTGGGATGGTCCGTCTTCCCCACGAGACATCGGACCGGCCGCGAAGGGGTTCCCGGACATCAATTTCCTCGTCTACCACTCGGGATACGAGGTCAGGGAAGGGGACCTTGAGGAGGGACCGTACTCGGAAGAGGTATCCCACCAGGGCACAAACCGGCTCATCAAGAGCCTGAAGGACGCCGGCGTCGGCCCAGGTGGAAACGTCTATGCGGAGCTAGGCTCGACCTGGTACCAGCTGATGGCTAACCCTCGCGAGGCCGCCCACGTCATCGGCAAGCTACTGCTGGCCCTCGGTGAGGACAACATCCTCTGGGGCACAGACGCGATATGGTACGGTTCTCCACAGCCGCTGATAGACGCCTTCCGGGCCTTCCATATTCCCGACGAGTACCTGGACCACCACGGATATCCCCAGCTAACCGCCACCGCGAAAGAGAAGATCCTGGGTTTGAACGCCGCCCGAATTTACGGCATAGACCCGGAGAAAGCCCGGGCGACCGTGCGTAACGACGACCTGGCGTGGGTGAAGGCGGCCCTGGCCGAATACTCCGCCAAGGGAACTCCCTTCTTCGCTGGCTAATCAGGACCCAGCCAGCGTATCAGCCCCAAAGGGAAGGGCGAGGGTCAGTCCCCTCACCCTTAGACACAAAACCCGTCGTCAGTCGAAGCTGAACTTGTAGATTCTGGCAGCATTGCCCCCGGCGATCTTGGCCTTCTCCTCATCGGTGCAGTCCGCGAGGATCTCCTCTAGGATCTCCCGGCTCCTGGGCCAGGTAGACTCCAGGTGAGGATAATCCGAGCCCCACTGAATATTGTCCACACCAGTGATGTCCCGTAGCCTTATGCCTATAGAGTCTTCTTGGAAGCCAACGAACACGTTGCGATGGAAATAGTCGCTGGGCATCGCGTTTTCCTTGTACCGGTACCCGGTAAAGTCCTTGGGCTTCTGCGTGTAGTAGTAGTCCACGCGATCTAGGAAATGGGGTACCTATGCGATCTCATTCTCTATCGATCCCACCTGTAATTTCGGGTAGCGCTCAAAGACTCCGCCATAGATCATGTTGCCCAGAGACATGCGCACCCAGTGGGCTATGTTTGCGCTAAAAGCTGGGGTCCGGGACCATCTCGGCTGAAGGCCCGGACCAGGCCTCTGGGTACCTACATGGAGGCTCAAGGGCATCTCCATGTCCTGCGCCGCAGCCCATAAGGGTTCGTACTCCTCCGACGATCCGTAGGGCCTGTCCTCGGGTGGGTATACCGAGATCATCCCTCCCACCAACCCCATGTTGGCGCACCGTTCCAACTCCCTTATCCCCTCTTCCACGTTGTCCAAGTTGATCATGCCGATGCCCTTGAGCACATTGGGAAATGGCTCGCAGAACTCGGCAAGCCAGTCGTTGTACGCGCGCATCATGACGCTCAACCACTCGGTGTCCGGATCGGTGAATATAATAAGGCCGACGGTGGGATAGAGTATGCTGGCATCCACTCCGTCTATCTCCATGTCCTTTATGTGGGCGGCAGGGTCCCAGCCACCCGGCCTTAGCTGATCCTCCCGGCCCTTGAATTGCAGCTTTTCTTGCCCACCCTCCTCGAACCTCACTCCAGTTTGTATGCCGCCGAAGACCGGCTGCCTCTTGTCGCCGTTCCAGAACCAGTAGTCGCTATCGTCATAGCTGACGATCTTTGGAGCCCTGTCTCTCCATCCAGCCGGCACCCTCTCCTGCCACAGCTTCTGCGGCTCATACACATGGTTGTCGGCCGAAATGAGCCTGTATTTCCCCACGGGTGACCTCCCGACGTTCTTCGATCCCGCGCCTATTATGTTAGGTTGTAGACCCTCAGGGCGTTCTCTCCCACTATCTTGGCCTTCTCCTCCTCGGTGCAGTCCGCGAGGATCTCGTCGAGGATCTCCCGGCTCCGAGGAAAGGTGGACTCCATGTGCGGGTAATCCGAGCCCCACTGGAGGTTCCCGATGCCGATTATGTCCCGCATCTTGATGGCAGCGGGGTCCTCCTGGAAGCCGATGAACACGTTGCGGTGGAAAAAGTCGCTGGGAATCATCTCGCCCTTGAACCTATAGGGCGTGCGGGACAACGGCCTTTCAGTGTAGGTGTAGTCTAGCTTGAACAGGAAATGGGGCGCCCAGGAGGCGTCCTGCTCCACCGAACCTATCTGCAGCTTCGGGTAGCGCTCGAACACGCCGCTGAAGATCATGTGAGCGAGGGACATCCGAATCAGGTGGGTTTCGATGTTGGCAACGGAGGCGGCGGTGAGTTCCGCTACTTTCTGGCTAGGGTCAAACCGATTGGTCGAGGTGTGGAGGCTAAGAGGCACACACAGGTCCTCCGCTGTGGCCCAGAGAGGGTCGTACTCTGGAGAGGCATAGGACCTGTCCTCAGGGGGATAGAGGGTGATCAAGGCGCCTATGAGGCCGATCTTGCGACACCGCTCGAGCTCCTTGATCCCGCTGTGCACATCGTCAGTGTTGATCATGCCGACACCCTTCAGCCGGCTGGGGTCGCTCCCACAGAACTCGGCGACCCAGTCGTTGTAGGTGGCGAAAATCGCGTCCAGCACATCGCTGGGGATCGGCATTTTGTACATGGAGAGGGCAGAGGTGGGATAGAGTATGCTGACATCTATCCCATCGATCTCCATGTCTTTCAGGTGCTCGTCTGGAACGTAACCCCCTCGCCTCACGGCGTCTACATTGCCCCTGAGGGTCAGCTGCTCCTGGTGCTCGAAACGCGTACCGGCCTGAATCCCTCCGATGACCGGCACCACTCTTCGGCCGCCCCACGTCCACCAGTCTCCCCCATCGTCGAAACGGACGACCTCAGGCGCCCGGTCTCTGAACCGCGCCTCCATCCTGCTAGACCAGAGGTCCGGACGCTCGATCACATGGTCATCCGCGGATATGATTCTATAGCCAGACATCTCTATACCTCCTGTCGCCCAGGATACGCTTTCTCCTTTGAGGCTGTGATACGTCCAACCACCCGTGCCCAATGTGTGAAGTTCCGGTCCCACGTCACCCAAAGGGGAATTCAAGCTGGCGAGGCGAGCGCGTTGATTCACGTCGCGAGTGCCGGTGTGTTTCACTCGTGCTAACAGTCTACCCGCTGGCGCGGGCCCAGGCAAACGGTGGATCCCGGGCTACCACCAGGCGTTCTTACTGTAGTCATAACGACGCGAGTCGAGACGGTCCGATTGACCCCATATCTGGCGCGTGCTAGCATGCTGTTGTCACGATCCCGACCCATTCGCGGGGCACCTCAAACCAGCGAGGCCGCCGATTGGACAAGACCAAGCAGCTCTGGCAGTCCAGGGAATCAACGGCCGATGAGGCGGTAAGGGTAGTCAAGAGCGGCGATACTGTGGCCGTCAGCCCCCAAACGGCCACGCCGGTGAGCCTGTGCAACGCCCTTTTCCGGCGAAGGGAACAGCTCGAGTACGTTCGCATCCACCACCCCATGGCCCGTTTCCCATGGGCACAGCCCGGAGGCACGGAAGCCTTCACGCTGTACGACATCTACCTGAGCCCTGAGAACCGTGAACAGGTTAACGCGGGCCTGGCGGAATACCTTCCGGTTGGCCCATGGTACGCAGGCGAGCCACCGGTGGGTATGTCGGCTTCTCCGGACGTATTTCTGGTGAGCATCGGATCCCCAAACGACGAGGGCTTCTGTCCCTTTTTCAACGGCACCTGGTGGAGCGGGACCCTCTCCAAGGGCGCCACGAAGGTAATCGGAGAAGTCCGGGACGACGCCATCAGGACAGGGGGGAATAGCTCCATCCACGTCTCGAAGGTGGACACCTGGGTCAAGGCTACCGACTCACCCGTTCCCGCCCCTGTCCCTCCACGGACCCAGGAGGAGACAGAGATCGCGGACGTGATTTGCAGCCTGATTTCCGCCGAGCTGATCCGGGACAGAGACTGTCTTCAGGTCGGCATCGGGACCTACTCTTCAGCGGTAATGGCGTTCCTTGAGGATAAGCACGACCTCGGGATGCACAGCGAAATGCTGCCGGGTGGCGTGATGGACCTGGTGAAGCGCGGCATCGTCACCGGCAAATACAAGCAGGTGCATCCGGGCAAGGTAACCTTCGCGGCCATAGTCCAGCTGGCCCCCGAAGAGCTGAGCTACATCGACGGCAACCCCGTATTCGAGTCTTACGACTTCGGGTATATCGACGACATCCGGGTCACGCTCCAGAACGACAACTTCGTCTCGGTCAACAACGGGCTTATCTGCGACCTGACCGGCCAGATAACCGCCGAAACCATAGGGCACCGCATTTGGACGGGTGCGGGGGGACTGAGCGTATTCCCGATAGCGGCGAAGCTCTCCAAGGGCGGCAGATCGATCATCGCTCTCCGGTCGAGCCACGTCGTGGATGGACGTTCGGTCTCCAACATTGTCTGCGATCTGCTGCCTGGGTCGGTGGTTACGGTGCAGCGTGGCTGGATAGACTATGTTGTGACCGAGCACGGCATAGCTACTCTCACCGGCAAGACGGTCAAGGAGCGAGCCCGTGAGCTTATCGCTGTAGCTGATCCCGACTTCAGGCGCCAGTTAGAAGACGAGGCCCGCCGGCACCACGGCATCTAATCGGGCCGAAGTTTCCGCTCGCAGGCCGGCCGCCCCGCGAGGTTAATATCTCGCTCCGGCGAGACTATGGCGATCATCGCAAACGACATGAATCCTGAGCGAGACCTTACTCGTGGAGGTGGTGGCTTGGACGACCTACGGCTAGTGGGAGTCGTGGGCACCGGCATAATGGGGTCCGGCATCGTCCAGACCTGCGCCCAGGCCGGCTACCACACCGTGATGCTGGGGAGAAGGCTCGAGTCCATCAACCGGGCCATGACGGCCATCGAGCAGGGCTTGAGCCAGCTGGTGGAACGAGGCCGGATCGATGATGAGGCCAAGGGCAAGACGCTGAAACGAATCGAGGCGACCCTGGATGTCGAGGCCGTTAGGGAGTGTGACATTATTATTGAGGCCGTCGTCGAGGACCTGGACGTGAAGACCGACCTGTTTCAGCGGCTGGACCGGCTATGCCCGCCCAACACCATCCTCGCTTCCGATACGGCGACCCTTCCAATTGTGAAGCTGGCTGAGGCTACCGGCAGACCCGACCTGGTTGTGGGTCTGCACATCCTCAGCCCCGCTCCTGCCAGCAAGGTCATAGAGTTGGTGCGCAGCGAGCTGTGTGCGGAGGAAACCATCGCCAGGGCACGGACATTCTGTGAGTCCCTGGGCAAGTCGGTCGTCGTGGTAAAGGACTCGCCAGGGTTTATCATCAACCGGCTGCTGGCGCCCTACCTTCTAGAAGCGGTACGCCTTGTGGAGCAGGGTGCGGCGTCTAAACCCGAATCCACCGAAGGACACCGATGGACGGCGTGAGGAAAGCGGAAGGGGGGGGTGAGGGAGCTACAGGGGAAATAGCCTGGGTTCCATTTGGGGTAGGGAGGTCGGCGGACGGTCTTCATCGCCGCACAGGGGCCTCTATGGCCGTCTGCGGGAGCTGCGATGCGCGGGATGGCGAGAGAATACGCAGCAGGGAACTCTCTCGGACCGGGCTGGCGCGAGTCTGCGGGGATCTTCGGTTGTCTGGTGGGTGGGTCGGTCGCCGACGGTGCCGTCAGGCCGGGAGTGGAATGGCTCGCAGCCGGGCCAAGGCGCGGCTGAACTTCTCAGCCCAAGGCCAGCGATCCGGAAGATGCAGGGTCAACCGGCGTGCCGAGCGAGTGAGCCGTCCGGCCAGGGAGAAGAACCGCCGCCGGAGGGTCTTGGTGGTGGCTATCCGCTCTCCCAGACCGATCCGCGCCGTCCAGCGGGCCAGGTTGTGGGCCATCGTCTGGACGGCCAGCCAGGCGCCGTTGGCGGCGAAGCGGCCCGAGGGGAGATGGTTCAGCCCGACGCCGTACTTGAGGTCGCGTATGGCATTCTCGATCTCGGCGTGGCGGCGATGGTCAGCCTCCAGTTCGAGCAACTCCCCGTCCCGGTCGGTGATGAAGCCGTGATAGCTGTATTTGGCGAAGAGGGCCAGTTGGGAACCGGGCGTCGGCTTCACCCGCCGGACGATGAGCCGTACCGGCGCGGCGTCCGCCTCGGCCTGGAAGGGGGTGCAGGTGGTCTCGGCCACATCGGCGGCACCGTCCATCCAGTAAGGAATCGGCGTCCAGGCATCTTCGGGTATCGCCTCGATGAAATTGTGCAGGCTTTTGTGCTGGCGGATGGTGATGGAGTAACGGACATCCATCTTGCGGCAGACGGATACCACGCCATGAGTGTAGAACCCGCTGTCGGCCCGTAGCGTGAGTCGTCCGTTGGCCCCGGCGTAGCGCACCCGTCCCACCGTCTCCCGCAGGAAGTGGGCGGCGCCGCGAGCGGTGTTGGCCCGGCCCTCGCGCAGGCGGGCCATCAGCACGTCGCCGGTGCCGGCGGCGACGGCCAACAGCGGGTGATAGCCCCGCTTGCCGGTATAGCCGTGGTGGCGTGCGCCCTCCTTGGCCAGTCCGTAGGTCTCGCAGATGGTGGAGTCCATGTCAATGGTCAGGGGCCCGTCGCCGGGTCCCGCCCCGGCCTGCCAAGCCCGGGCCAGCAACTCGCGGCTCACCCGGTCGAGTTGACGGACGTGGCCCCACCGGAAGCTGCGCAGGAAGGTGCCCAGGGTGGATGGCGCCTTGACCGTGCCGCCCAGGGTGCAGGCCGTCCCCCCGGTGCGCAACACATCGGCGTCGTCAATGCAGTCGCCCCCAGCCAGCGCAGACGCCACCAGCGTCATCATCTTGTCGCTCGTGTTCGCCCGCCCCGGGGCATCGCCCAGGTCGAGGCGCTGCCGGACGAGCTCGGGCAGGCCGAGGTGCCGCGCCAGGGTGGCCGGAAGGAGCAGCCCGGCATTGGCCACCAAGCGGCGGTCGTCGAAGGTGATTTGGATCCGGTCGGGGTGGTTGCGTGGCAGCATCTATTGGGTGCTCCTTTTCCGGGGTCGGTTCTTTGCTACAAAACCATTATCCCAGAAGCACAGGAGCACCTTCTTGCCGCTTCAGGACGCTAACCCGACGCCCTCCTTCGGTGGATTCGGGCTAAAGAGGACATCGACACGTGTATGAAGTTGGGATGCGGGTATCCGGTGGGCCCCCTCCGTCTCCTGGACCTGGTCGGACTCGACGAGTTCTGCGACCTTACCGGCTCCTTGCGTTCGCTGCTCGATGACCCCAAGTACGAGCCGCCTGGCCTGCTGAGGGACATGGTTAACCAGGGGCGCCTCGGGCGCAAGTCCGGCGAGGGGTTCTATTCCTGGTCTTGACCAGGGCCGAGCATCCACAAAAAGGGAGTACACCCTATGGAAGGAAGGTACCCAAAGGGCATACTGCTGATTCTTACCGATTGCGGTGACCGGGCAGAAGAAGCCGGCCTGAACAGTTGGTACAAGGAGGTCTTCCTGCCCAGAGTCACGGCCTCGGGTACACTCCGCCACCCTAACAGATACCGAAACACGGCCGAGGTTCTGGGCGCCGACAAGTCCAGGTACATGGACATCCTGGAGACGGACTCGGGCGATTTGGGAGCCTGCATGGCGGAATTTGATGGGATATTGAGACAGCTGGTCGACTCTCAGCGGATGCATCCCGCGATGGAGACGCAACTCACCGCCGTGTTCAGGGCTACGGGACCAGAGTTCAGGCACCCGTCGAGAACAGATGAGATTACCGGGCTCATGGTATTGCTGAGCAACTGCGGGGACGAGAGTAAGGACAAAGAGTTCAACGACTGGTACAACACCATCCACATCCCTCACGTGGTAGGAAGCGGCCGCTACCATACGGCATACCGATATGAGGCCATTGACCTCGTTCGGAGCCCCGGACGCTACCTGGCCATCTACGAGACGGACGACGCAGACCCTGGCAAGCTGGCAGCCGACATGGCTCGCGAACGGCCTCAATGGATCGATAAGGGCTTATACTCACCGGACATAGAGCGGGTCATGCGGTCCGCATACACCCTGGTACGGCTCTGAGGCAGCAGGCCCATTGGGAGGCCTGTCGGATCGCCTTGACTGCCCTCTCGCCCGTTAATATAATCACCCTCGTCGCAATAGCTAAGGCAATAGCTAAGAAGGTAAGAGTCGTCTGGCGTGGCAAGTGAGGAGGAGCGGCGATGAAAGTCTTCGGATTCGACATAGTCGGCTACCCGGAGCACCTGGACCATCTCAAGGTCGATGGCCGGCTGCCCTACCCTCTGCCCAAACGGCACTTCCGGCCGGAGCTTGGCGTGCGGAACTACGCGGACCATCTGGACGCCTGGGCTTACATGGAAGAGCTGGGATTCGACGGGATAGGGGTCAACGAGCACCACGCCTCGCCCGTCGGCCTGATGAACTCTCCTAACCTCATGGTCGCGGCCGCTTCCCAGCGGACCAGCCGAGTCAAGATCCTTATTTACGGTAACCTTCTGCCCATGCATGACCCGCTCCGCCTGGCCGAGGAGCTGTCCATGCTCGACTGTCTCAGTGGCGGCCGGATCATATCCGGCTTCGCCAGGGGCATCCCACGAGAGTACCGGGCGTACGGGATAGACATGGCTGAGTCTCGAGCACGGTTCCAGGAGGCTTACGAGATCATCAAGCTGGCATGGACCGAGGAGGCCTTCTCCTACGAGGGCAAGTTCTGGCGATACAAGGACGTAGCCATCTGGCCCCGTCCGGTGCAGCAACCCCACCCTCCAGTGTGGGTACCAGTTACGGTGAGCAAATCTACCATCGAGTGGGCAGCCAGCCAGAACATTCCCATAACACCGGCCCCCAATCACACCTTGGCCGTCAAACGCGACATGCTGAGCTATTATGCCCAGTGTCTCGATAGGCACGGGTATGCGATCACGCCGGACCATATCAGCTTGGCCGCCACTGTCTACGTGGCCGACAGCAAGAAGCAGGCGATGAAGGAGGCAGGGCCTTATCTGCTGTATTGGGCTCACACGATGCTCGGCCACGGCAGTATCAGCAACGTAGCCCAAAAAGAGAAGACGGGCTACCAGCGAGAAGGGGACTACGACTACATCAAGCCCGAGAATATTGAGGGGTTTCTCCGCTCCCTCCAGGGGTACAAGGACCTGACTCTCGAAGACCTGGACAAGACCAACCGAGTTTGCTGGGGCTCGCCCGAGGAGGTCCGCGATTCACTAACGGAGATGGCCGAGTCAATCGGCGGCGGGACCCTGATGTTAAACTTCAATCAGGGACCTATGCCCCACGAAATGTTTATCCAAAACCTGAAGCGCTTCGCGGAGGAAGTGCTCCCGGCCGTTCAGGCGCACGTTGTCTCGGAAGTGCCGATCTCATAATCGCTAATGAAAGACCTCAAAGACGGTCGCTCCGGTTAGAAGTCCTCCCACGGCCCAATGTCATCCTTACGGAAATCCGCTCACTCTACGCCCCTCCTCTCATCAAGCTGGAGTTGGCGGCGTTGACGATGGCGTCATCTTGCCGGCGGGTAATGTCCCCCTGGACCAAGCGCAGCACCCCCTCGTTCACCCCTATCTCCATGACGTGCGCTGGGATTCCCGGGGATTCACAGCTCCATGCGGTTGCTTTCGACCGCCTTGATGCATTCAGGGGTCTCGTTGTCCGGTGAGTTGACTAATGGAGAAACCTCATAGGCCAGCATCTCCGAGGATGGGTACGGCAAGAGCAGTTCCCGGAGCTGGGCCGCGTCAGTGACGTCGGTATCCAACCACTGGGCCTCTGATTCCCTGGGTAGGATCACAGGCATCCGGTCGTGGACCGGCTCTATAACGGAGTTGGCGACCGTGGTGATGATGGTGCAGGACCTGAGCCGCTCTCCCGTTGGCGCCCTCCAGGTCTCCCAGAGGCCGGCGAACCCGAAGGCCTCGCCGGTTCGGAGAACGACCCTCATGGGCACCCGAAGTTTGCCCACCTTTCTCCATTCATAGAATCCGTCCGCCACCACCAGGCATCGCCGTCTCTGGAAAGCCTCGCGAAAGGGGGACTTCTCGACAACGCTCTCGGCCCGGGCGTTTATCATGCGGTTGCCTATCTTTGAGTCTTTGGCCCAGTAGGGTATCAGCCCCCAACGCATCAGCTCCGCCCGGTTCGCCCCGCGGTGCACGACCGCGAGGACCTCCTGGGTCGGCGCCACGTTGTACCGTGGAGGCATCTCCAGGTTCCCGGGCTCGAAGCCGAACCGGGCCTGGAGATCGTCGAGCTTTGTGGTTATAGTGAATCGTCCGCACACAGGCCGGACCTCTCGCATTCGCTCTGGGACGGCTGCTGTTTCAGGGTCGTTATTCTTGCCCCTCGGTCATTATGTCAAGGGACACAAGGCAGGAGGACTCCGCTTCGGTGAGATCGGCCCTCCCGAGGGTTCGTTTATTATACCCCGGTCCACTGGACCACACGCATCCGAGCTGTGGTGGGGCCTAATCCGACACCGCCAAAAGCCGCTCCACCTCTCTCACAATTTGCTCCTCTGTCATTAGCCCCTCCCACCTGCTGAACACCTCCCCATCGGGAGTGATGAAGAAGGTGGCCGGTATACCTTCGAGGTTGTAGCGCGTTACAACTTCCTCGTCGAAAGTAGTGCCGGCCGGGTAGGTGATCCGAAATATGTCGAGCATTGCCCGCCCTTGGGTCCTATTCCCTAGGCGGACAAACGGCCCTACGTCAAGCCCAAAGAGGACGATGCGGTCCCCGTAACTCTCGTACGTGCGTTGGAGATCGGGCATCTCCTTTCGGCACGGAGGGCAGAGACCTCCCCACATGTTCAGGACCACCGGCTTGCCGTGGGAGAGAAGCTCGGAGAACATACCTTCTTCGGCAACGCCCAGCGCTTCTCTCCCCTGATACATCATGAACTTGAAGTCATAAAGTCCTGTGGAGGTCTCGTTTGCAGGGGATGTGGGAGTAGCCCTACGGCTGCCGCAAGCCGCCATAGACGCCGTCAACGCCGTGGCCGCCAAGAGGGCTATCCAGAAGTAGCTACGATTCCGTTTCCAAAAGACGGCGCAGATCATGCTTTGAGTGAAGAATCTCCGCCCACAGATCGCCGATAGCCTCCACACGGTCGGGTACCACCTCAATATCGAAGTCGGTGGGGTAGACGTCGCCAAGCTCATCCCAGCGCAGGGGCGTCGAGACAGGGGCGCCCGGAAGCGGCCTAAGGGAGTATATCGACGCCATGTTCTTACCCCGGACATTCTGATTATGGTCCAGGAATATCTTGCCGGACCGCTTGCTAATCGCCCATTCCATAGTTACGTCCTTGGGTCGCTGCTGCATCAGGAAGCGCCCGACAAGCTCGCATGTCTTGCGCGTGACACCGAAGTCATACTGGCGGAGAACAGGCACATAGATGTGAAGCCCGGTCTTACCGGATGTCTTCAGAAAAGAGGAAAGGGAGAGTTGGTCCAGGATATCCTTCAGATCCCGGGCTACCTCCCCTACTTTGTTGAAGGCCTTTCGATTCAATTCGGGCTCGTCTCCCTCTTTCTCCTTCCCCGAGTAGATATAGGGGTCTAGGTCGAACACGATCAAATCGGGGTAGTTCAACACACTGGCCTCCAGCTCGGGTTTTGAGCCGGTGAACTCGACGGGCAGGCTCAGGGCATCGGGTTCGTTCACCGTGCGGGAAAGCCAGGGATGGAGCTCTATATCGGCGAGTTGAGCCAACCATATCAGCGTTGGCAGGTTGTTGACCATGATGTACTCCACGTCGCCCTCGTTGTGTGACGAGTAGAGCCGAACGGTCTCCACGAACTCAGGGAGCTTGTCCTCCCAGCGCTTTTGATAAAAGCTCTGACCGTGAATGCCGTTGGGGTAGCGGGTCAGGGTAAGGGGCCTGTCCCGCAGGTGTGGTATGAGAACTGGGCCCATCCGGGCATAGTATCGAATCATATCCCGCTTGGTCACCGCGGCCAGTCCTTTAGCCTCGGGCCAGAGTACCTTGTCCAGGTTGGTCAGGCTTATACGATAGCCTGCAACCTCGAGTATCAGCTTCTCCCGGCTCCGAGAGAGTTGGTCAAGGACTTGAGTCGCCTTCCTCGAGCGTGTCACCCGAGGCGTCTTCCTTGGTCGTCTCCGGCAGCGGTGCGGCAGCCTCACGCCGCACCTCAAGGGGGTCCAGTCCGGATTTGAGACCCAAATAAACCGGCGCCCTGAGACGGCCTTCGTCGGTCCATTCGGTGAACTTCACGTGAGCCACCAACTCCGGGCGCACCCAGGTCACTTCGGTCTTGCCCAAATCCGGATCGACCGCGAAGGGGGACCGGTCCAGCTCTAAAGGACGCAGCGAACTCTGGAGCTCCCCGAGGGTCGCGCCGTCGAATCCGCTGCCTACGCTGCCGGCGAAGTTCAGAACGCCTTCGCCGTCATAGTACCCCAGCACCAGCGCGCCAAAGGTTGTGGACCTGGCTCCAGTGCCGGCGGTATAGCCCCCAACCACAAACTCCTGCGACTGGACAACCTTCACCTTGAGCCAGGAGCGGCTGCGGGCGCCGGACTCGTAGATGCTGTCCCGGCGCTTGGCGACCATCCCTTCCAGGCCCAATTTCTTGGCGGCCCCAAAGAAGACCTCGCCATCCCCTAGCACCGTTTCCACCGGCTGGACACTTTCGCCGTGGGACGCCACTTGCTCCAGCAGGGATTTCCGTTTGAACAAGGGCACCCGCCCCAGATCGTAACCGTTGAAGTACAGCACGTCGAAAGGGTAATAAATTATGGTGGGTGCGAGATCCGGACGGCCCGGAACAGTTTTGGCAGCCAGTTTCACGCTTCGTTGCAACAGCCAAAAATCCGGCAGGCCGTGCTCATTGAGCGCGGCAATCTCGCCGTCGAGCACAAGATCCTCGCAGGGCGACGTCTCCAGCTCGGCGACTATGGCCGGGAACCGGTCCGTCAGGTCGTTCCCGGTCCGGCTTCGCAGAGTCACCCTGCCCTGTTTCACAAACGCCAACGCCCGTATACCATCCAGCTTGGGCTCGAACAGCCATTCAGAATTAGAAAAAGGCTGGTCCACCATGCTGGCCAGCATGGGCTTGACCATGCGCGGGAACGGGCTCGGCTTGCCGAGGACCTTGATCTCCTCCACAATGGGTGGTTGGTCAGCCGGCGCCGTTACCTGCGAGGGTTCCGGCAGCCGTCCCGCTTTGAGATCGTCGATGGTCAGACCCGAAAGCACAGACCGCTGGTCTTCGAGCACGTCCCTGTCCGGGTCCGCGTACCGGTCTTTGTGCTTTATCAGGAGCCAGTCGTTGGGGCTCCTGGCCGTACGCACCAGCGTCCAGGACCCCTTCAGCTTACGCCCGCGCAGTGTGAACGACAGCTTGCCTGCTTCCAACCCCTGACGCATGCGCTCCTGGGAGTCCCCTTTGTCCCCAAAGGAGAGCCGGCCACCCTCGTCCGGAGAATAGACGCCGCTGTCCCACACAATGACGTGGCCGGCGCCGTAGTTGCCGTGAGCGATCACCCCCTCGAAGGTCCCATAATCCAGTGGATGATCCTCTACCAACACGGCCAGGCGTTTTTCATGGGGGTCCAGCGAGGGGCCTTTTGGCACGGGCCAGGACTTGAGGACGCCGTCGATCTCCAGGCGAAAATCGTAGTGAAGGCGTCGCGCGGCATGCTTCTGCACCACAAACCTCAAGCTGCCGCGTTCAGGCGCCTCAGGAGTGGGCTCAGGCTCTCGGGTGCGGGAGAAATCCCGCTTGCTTTTATATCTCTCCAGTACCACTAAACTGCTTTGCGCTAAAGTTTATAGAGTTCCGCGGCATTGCCCCACAGGACCCTGTCTTGCTCCTCTTTGGCCGTGCCGTCGAAGCTCTTAGCGATGTACTCCCTGGTCGTGGGCCAAGTGGAAGTCGCCAGGGGGAAGTTGGTCCCCCACAGCATACTCTCGACCCCGAAGTACCGCCGCCCCTCGATCGCGCTCCGATCGTACCAACCCGTCAAGTAGCACTGCCTGTGAAACATCTCCGAGGGCTTGAGATCGTATCCCTCGAGGTAGAGCTTCTGCCGCTCGAACTGGTGGTCCGCGGTCTCCAGCTCGTAGGCCCCCCAGGACAGGGTGCTCTCCGCGAATATAACCTTTAGGTTGGGGTACCGCATGAGGATCTGGGAGTAGAGGAAATTAGCCACCACCATAACTGTGCTAATCGTGTGTCTGCCAAATGGGTTTACAATACGTCAGCGCTCGACGTGGCCCCCCGGTCTGCCTCCTCTCCCTATGGGAGAGGATTGAGGTGAGGGTGAGACCGGGGTTCGCGGGGAGGACCTCCTCATATCAGCATTGTAATGCTATATACGAGACACTAGACTAACGGGCCTGGTCAGGGCCTCCAACGCCGAGGCCAATCCCTCTGAAAGTCCCTGATAAGCGGGAAACTGCATCCGAGTGCTGGAGCCGGCGTGAAGGCATAGCGGCACCTGGAGCTCCTGGCAGGTCTCCCACACAGGGTCATAATAGGACTCGTTGATGTGGGGGAGGTCTCGCAGGTGCATGGGCACGGCTGGAAACACGACCCCCTTGTGTCCCATGGCCACAGCCCGCTCCATCTCCTTAACCGTGGCGCTAATCGGAGCCAGCGGCACGATGCACTGAGGGATGAACCGGGGACTGGCCTGAGCCCATTCCTCTATGAGCCAGTCGTTGTACGCCTGTACGCAGGCCAGCTCGAGATCCTGGTCTCGGAGTCTCCCGAAGGTTTCGCCCGCGAGACCGGCAACCGTGGGGTACAATACCGAGTAGTCCACGCCGTCCGCGTCGAGGGCCTTGACCCTCTCCAATGGATCGCAGGTAATCCTGGGCACCTCATCCCACGTCTTGGATTCCCCGGCTCGGTCGGCCAGCGCGGCCCCCACCAATGCCACCCCCTTCAGGGGAAGTTTCTCCCCTTCGAGGACCCAGCGTTCGGCGCCGTCAGGCTGCTGTTCCACGTGGGGAATCCTATCACCCCACCTCGACCTGGACATGCGCTGTGTCCACACCTACGGGTGCTCCTGCACGTGGTCGTCAACGCTTATCAGTCCGTATTTGATATCCAAGTCGTGGCTCCATTGCGGCCGAAGGCGGTGCCAAAGCTATGAATGAATGGCGCCGGTAAGACGAAAGTCTTCTACAGCTTGTACAACTTCAAGGCGTTGCCATAGAGCATCTGGTCCCTCTCGTGCCTGGGAACACCCTCGACTGTGCCCTCCACGAAACTCCAGGACTCGGGATATGTGGACGTGGAGTGGGGGTAGTCCGATTCCCACATTATGTTACTGACACCTATGAGGTGCCGCTGCTGCACGCCCGCCTTCTCGTACCAGAAGTCTACGTAGATCTGCCTCCAGAACAGCTCGCTGGGACGGGTGACTATCCCCTCTGTCCACAGATGACGCCTCTCCCACTCGTGATCACAGCCCTCCAGGAGATAGTTAACCCAGCCCAGCCCGGTCTCGGCGCAAACCCACTTCAGCCTCGGGTAGCGGTCCATGATCCCCGAAAAAATCAAGTTGGGGATGTATTGAGCAGGGGCACAGAAGTTCCCTGAGGGGCCCATAGCCTGGCTCTGGTTGGCGGTGTAACCCTTCCAGCGTTCCATGAATATGTCCGTGCCGGCCCCGGCATGCCAGTGAATAGGGATTTCCATCTCCTGGCATAGGTCCCAGAGGGGGTCCCAGTATGGGTCGTTGAAATGCCTTAGGCCACTCAGGGTCTGGCTCGGCTCCGCCAGCATAGTGATGCCTCTGTGGCCCTTGTTTGCGGCCCTGACGACTTCAGCCAAAGTCACCTCGATGCCGCTGAGATAGGGAATTATCGCCAGGGGAGCGTAGCGATCGCTGACCTCCCGCCACTCGGCTAAACAGTCGTTGTAGGCCCGAACGCAGTCCAACTCGAACGCCGCGTCACCCTCGAAGACCACACCGCTCTGAAAGGGGTCGTTGGGGAACAGGACTTCGGCGTCGACGCCGTCCATGTCCAGCGCCCCCAGGCGGTCCTTTGGGTTGTATACGTAGCTCGGCACCTCCTCCCATCGCTGGGGGAAGTATTTCCGCATCGGGTCATCCATGACTGCGGTGCAGTTGCTGACACCCCTATCGCCTACGATTTTACCGTTGACCGACCACCGTTCCACTATCCGGTCATAGGGCACACGCATGTGGGCTTTGTCGTCCGTCTTCACCAGGTGTGGAATCGCGTCTCCCCATTTGGCCTTCGACATCCGGCTGGTAAACGCGTCCTTGTCCGGCTGGCCATGGGAGTCGCAGCTTATCAGCCCGTATTTGATTTCCATCCTAACCTTATCCTCGTGCGGGGGATGCCTCTCCCCTATTGGCGTTCCCATTGTACAATAACTAGCTTTCCGGTGCACATCAACGCGCAGCATAGACACCGACGCTGTGCCACGCCTGCCACGTGGGGTCTTGCGGTCGTCTCATCTACCAGGTTAGTATGGGTGCTGGTACCATCTCTAGGGCGCTAGGGGAGAGCATGTCAAGCGGTGCGACTGCCTCAAGAAACCTGACCGCGACACTCAAGCCTATGCTGGCACGTTTGACACGCGATCCTTTTGATTCACCCAACCATATCTTTGAACTCAAGTGGGATGGCATCCGGGCCCTGGCTTATGTAGAATCGGGCCGGATAAGGTTCCACAACCGCAACTCCAAGGACATCACATCTCAGTTCGGAGAGCTTGCCGGGCTGCCAAAGCAGGTCAGCGCCTCCGAGGCAGTGCTCGACGGAGAGCTGGTGTCTCTCGACGAGGAGGGGCGCCCCAGCTTTGCGCTCATGCAACAGCGGTCCAAGGGCGAAGGGGGCCAATCGATCAGGAAGTCACCCGCCCACTACATCGCCTTCGACCTGCTCCAACTCAACGGACGCTCCGTTATGGGAGAGCCTCTGGCCCATCGAAAGAATCTGCTGCACGAGATTCTACAGCCCAGCGATTTGGTCCAGGCCTGCGAGTTTATCGACACTGACGGAAAAGCCTTCTTCTATGCTACTTGCGAGCTCGGCCTCGAAGGTATAGTAGCCAAAGAGAAAAAGAGCCTGTATTCCCCCGGCAAGCGGAGTTCCAGCTGGCTGAAGGTGAAAAGGGTGAGGGACAGCGAGTTCGTGATCGGGGGTTACGCCTTCGGAGGGAAGCAAAAAGAGCTTTTCAGCGCTCTGCTCTTGGGCCTGTATAGCGCTCAAGGACGGCTGGTCTACGTTGGGCAGGTAGGCACGGGATTCTCCCAAGCTGAAGCCAAGGGACTTTATTCGAGGCTACAGGGACTACACAGCCCGCGCTGCCCGTTTACAGAGGCTCCCGACATCCAGAAATTCATCTACTGGTGCCGGCCCGAGGCCGTCTGTCAGGTACGGTATGGCGAGTTCACCCCCGAAGGGAAGCTGCGCTACCCTGTTTACGAGACTCTTCGGGAGGACAAAGCGGCGTCGGACTGTATCATGGTGGATGCCCCAGGTTGGCCCCGACAGCTAGGCTAGGAGGCCGGTCAACTTAAATCTGAAATAAATGTCATTCTGAGCGAAGCGAAGAATCTGGGGTGGCCGTGGGAACCCCTCCCCAGATTCTTCGGTCGCTGCGCTCCCTCAGAATGACATGCTATCGAAATCTTGTTGACTAAGTACGAGGAGGCCGGTTCAAGCGTATCCCGCGCCTAATTTACCTTGAAGGCCTTGGGGGACCGGCGTATCCTGGGTTACTGTAAAGCGCGCGCGTCACGGACGCGGGATATTTGGGACGCATACGAAACAGGGTCAAAGGCTTGGATAGGAAGCCGCAATCGATCCTGACACATTCACTGGAGGTGCTCAAATGGCACGGCGCTCAATCTGGAACGGGGCGATAAGCTTCGGGATGGTCGTCATTCCTGTAAAGCTGTACACGGCCACGGAAAGCAAAGACATAGCCTTCGTCACGCTACATGGCGCCTGCAACACCCGCATACGCCAAAAGCGCTTTTGTCCATTCCACGAGACTGAAGTGGAGATGTCCGAGATCGTGAGGGCATACGGGTACGCCAAGGAGCAGTACCTCGTCATGGACCAAGCCGACTTCGACAACCTGCCGGTAGCTTCGACACGCACTATCGAGATCGTCAGATTTATCGATCTCGCGGATATCGATCCCCTGTACTTCGAACGAAGCTACGCGCTGGAGCCAGACCAAGTCGCATTGAAGCCCTTCTATTTGCTAAAGCGCGCCCTGGAGACCACGCAGCGGGTAGCAATCGCCAAGGTGTCCCTACGCCAGAAAGAACACCTCTGTTGCCTCAGGCCCTACGAGCAAGGGATTGTGCTGGAGACCATGTACTACACCGACGAGATTCGGGGCACTCTGGAGCTCAATCTCCCGGAAAGTTCGGCGGCGGTAACCGACCAGGAGATGGCCATGGCCATCACGTTGATAGACCAGCTGACTGGGCCCTTCGAGCCCGACCAGTACCAGGATGGGTATCGCGAGACCCTGGAAAAGGTCATAGAGGAGAAACTGACTACCGGCAAGCCCGTCATCGCCGCGCCCGCGGCGCCGACGGGGAAGGTCGGCGATCTGATGGAGGCCTTGAAGGCCAGCATCGCGGCGGCTAAGAAGGAGAGGCCGGCGCCCGCGGTTGTCCCCCAGGCCGAGGAGGAACCCAAGGGCCAAACGGCGCCACGTAAGGCCAAGCAACGGGCCGCCTGACCGGACTCCCCTCACCTCAATTCTCTACGGCAACGGAGAGGAAATAGTTTTGGATCCCCTCACCACAGTCCTCTGCCCCCAGGGGAGAGGAGGTCGCCTCGACTGGGACTGGCTCACCCCATCTTATAGTACTCGGCGCAGTTGTCCCACAGGATCTTCCTCTTGTCTTCCTCAGTGATGGGTAGCTGAAGGAAGGTCTCCACCGCGTGCGGGAACTTGGAGTCGGTGTGGGGGAAGTCGGTGGAGAGCACTAGCCGGTCGTTGCCCATGTAGTCAATCACGTAGCCGACGGGCCCTTCGTCGGGTTCCACGGAGGTGAACCACTGGCGCTTGATGTACTCGCTGGGTGGCATCTTCACCCCAGGGGAAAATACGTCGCCGAGACGCTCCCAGTGCTCGTCCAGCCGCCAGAGGAAGAAGGGGAGCCAGGAGCAGCCCGCTTCCAGGGAAGCTATCCTCAGCCCCGGATGCCGCTCCAAGACCCCTCTTGCGGCCATGGCCGAGGCAGCCATCATCTGCTCCACCGGGTGGGAGAAGATGTGGACCAGCATGTTGTTGGAGCCGAACTGGTCCCCCGTCTGCTTCATCGATGTGCCGGTGCCTTCGTGGATCCCCAGGGGCATGTCCAGATCCTCTAGAACGGACCACAGGGGCTCATAGTAAGGGTCGTCCAGGTTTCGGCCCTGGTATTGGTTGGGCCTCAGAAATATCCCTCTGAAGTCCAGCTCCTCTCTGCAGCGGCGGGCCTCCGAGACGGCGTCCTCGATGTCGAAGGGTGAGATCATGCCGGCGCCGTAGAGGCGGCCCGGGTGTCCCTGGCAGAAATCGTACAGCCAGTTGTTGTAGGCGCGGGCCAGGGCCGCGGCCAGCCTGGGCTCCATCGTGGGCATGCCCAGGGCGGTCAGTCCCCTGGTGGGGTACAGCACAGCTACGTCTATGCCCTCTTCCTCCATAGCCTCGATCTGCGCCTCAGGGGTGAAGCCCTTCTCCCGGTATGGGGCGGTGGCTTCCTGGTGGCTGACCACGGAGCGGCCGGTGCGCACCAGGCGGAAGCCCTCGGCAGCCTCGGGGCTGAGCCCCCAGGGCTCCCCATCGGGACCCACCAGCAGCACACCCGCACTCTCCCCCGGCGGGCAGCCTCCCCTGGGGGCCAGGTGGCGAAACTCAGGGTCGGTGTACCTCTCCCACAGGTCGAGAGGCTCCTCCACGTGCATATCGATGTCCAGTACCTTGAATCCATTGTTCGCCATTCGACACCTCCTCGCCACGGACGGTTAGAGTCTGTGATACCGCTGAGGCCCTAGGTTGAAACCGGATAACGTTACGCCCCTCGCGTCAATGTGTCCATCTTCATTCAGGTTCGCCAGACGTGCCCTAGCACTCCGAAGTTTAACAGGACCAGCATAGAGTCCGGAGGATCCCCTGGAGACTATCGAGCTGGAGACCAAATTCAGGCGCTCCGCGGCGGGCATACTGGAAGATCGCCAGGTTGAAAGGGCGCTCGAGCTGGTCTACAGCCTCGACCAATTATCGAACGTCGGCGACTTAGCGCAGACACTCCGGAAAAGCTAGGGATACTCTGAACAAGTCTGGGCATAGTAGCATAGAGAATAGCACTGTGTTCGGGGAGATAATTGATGGACCAGCCAACATTTGCGGACTTGGAATACGAGAGCAAGAAGCGCAAGACCCGCCGGGAGATATTCCTGGAGCGCATGGATGCTCTGATCCCGTGGGAACAGATGGAAGAGCGCATCCGTCCGTTCTATCCCAAGGCGGGCCGAGGCCGTCGACCATATGAGTTGTCGGCGATGGTGCGGATACACTGCGTGCAGTTGTTCTACAACTTGAGCGATCCTGGTATGGAGGACATGCTCTACGAGGTCGAGTCGGTGAGACGGTTCGTAGGGTTGAAGCTGTCGGGCCCGCTGCCGGACGAGACGACGATTCTGAACTTCCGCCATCTGCTGGAAGAGCATGAGTTGGGGCAGAGTCTGTTCGAGGAGATCAACCGTCATCTGGAGTCCCAGGGACTGCGGCTTCGGGAGGGGATGATCGTGGACGCGAGCATCATAGAGGCGCCGTCATCGACGAAGAATCGTGCGGGTGAGCGAGACCCTGAGATGCACCAGACGAAGAAGGGGAACGAGTGGCGCTTCGGGATGAAAGTACACGTAGGCGCTGACGCTGAGACGGGAGTGGTACACAGCATGACTACGACGCCAGCTAACGTGCATGATGTGACAGAAGCGCACCGATTGCTGCACGGTGGAGAGAAACGAGTGTGGGGGGATGCGGGGTATCAGGGAGTGGACAAGCGGTTGGAGAATCGAGAGTTGGATGTGGAGTGGCGAGTGGCGATGAGGCCCGGCCGGCGACGTCACCTGGAGCCTGGCAGCTACGAGGCGTTGGCGGAGAAGCGCAAAGCGTCGGTCAGAGCGAAAGTGGAGCATCCGTTCCTGTACGTGAAGCGGCGCTTTGGCTACGCCAAGGTGCGCTACCGAGGGTTGGCTAAGAACGCGCAACGGCTGGCATTGCTACTGGGGCTGGCCAACTTGATGACGGCAGAGCGCCGTCTGGCGGCATGAGAGGGGCGCAGTGCGCAAATCAGGGCCGGGGAGCCGCGATGGCTCCGAAAAGCCGCTTCGAGGCCACAACAGACACGGTCTGAACGCCTCAACCACGACCTGGAACGTCACAAAGATGCCTGAACGTCTCCAAAGAACGGAACCACTCTGCCCATCCACGCTTGCGCCGAGTTGTTCAGAGGTTCCCTAGGTTGCGAAGAAGCTCGGCATAAAAGCCAGCCCCCCGCTGGGACGTGCGGGGGGCTGGCTGATGTTGCTAAAGAGTAGTCGCCCGCTAGTCGGCGGCCGCCATGGCCTCGGCTTCCGACCCTGCCTGCGTTGGGCCCTCGGCCGATCCTACACTTGGCAGCCACTCGAGCCAGCTAGGCAGGTACCAGTTCCGGTCACCCAGAAGCTTCATGGTGGCCGGCAACAGCACCGACCGGATAACCGTGGCGTCGATGAGCACCGCCACACCCAGGCCCACGCCGAACTGCTGCGCAAATATCTGCCGGCCCAGGGCGAAGGTGAAGAAGATGCCCACCATGATGGCGGCGGCGCTGGTGATCTGGCCCGCTGTCAGCTTGATGCCTATAGAGACCGACTCCTCGTTGCTGTATCCCTGGTCGTAGGCTTCCTTGATTCGGCTGAGTAGGAGCATGTGGTAGTCCATGGAGAGGCCGAAGAGCATGGCGAACATGAACAGGGGCAGCCAGGGCGCGATGACCCCGGTGGCTTCCGATCCCAGTAAGCCGATCCCCCAGCCCCACTGGAACACCATCACCATCACCCCATAAGCCGCGCCCACCGACAGGAGGTTGAGGGCAATGGCCTTGACCGGTATCACTACTGAGCGGAACATGACCATCAGTAGCAGGAACGCCAGCCCCAGCACGAAGCCGAACACGTAGGGGGCCGACCTGTTCATGTGGTCCGTCGTGTCCAGGCTACCGGCCGTCGCGCCGCTGACGTAGACCCGGGCATCGCTGACTGCGAAGGCCGCGGGTATGATGTCCTGCCGAAGATGTTTGACGGCGTTCTCCGATACTGTCTCGTCAGTGCCACCCACGAGAGGCACCTGTACGTAGAGCAGGTCGCCCGCAGGATTGACCTCGATATCGAAGGGTGGGGAGAAGGCATCGTCCCGTCCCGCCGCCTCGACCAGCTTGGTTACAGAGGCCCGAACGTTGGCAGAGTTCACATCGGACGCATCCACTACGACGTACGCAGGGGCCGCGAGGCCGCTGGTGAAGTTTTCCTCCAACAGTTGGAGGGCCCGCTTGCCCTCGACGGCATCATGATAGTTATCTGATCCGGTGCCAAAGCCCAGGTCCAAAGAGATCACCGGCACCGCCAAAGCGATCAGTGCTCCTGCAGCGACCGTGGCCAGGACGCCGGGACGGGCCAACACCTTGTCCGTGATGGCGCCCCAGATACCGCCACCGTTGTTTCCAGGCCTATCCCTCCCGATGATTGGCAGTCGCAGCCGGTTTACGTTGTCCCCCAGCACTGCCAGCATCGCGGGCAGAAGGGTCAGGGAGGCCAAGAGGGCTAGGAGGACGACGATGATCACGCCGACGGACATTGAGATAAAGATCGCCATGCCCGTGAGGACCAGCCCCACGAGGGACAGCACCACAGTAATTCCAGCGTAGAACACTGCCCGGCCGGTGGTGTTGCAGGCCACAGTGATGGCCTCCAGCTTGGCCCGTCCGGCCTTACGCTCGCTGCGATACCGGCTAACTATGAACAGTGAATAGTCTACTCCCACCGCCATGCCAAACAGGAGTACCACCTGGGCGAGAAACTCGGGCATCGGATATACATGGCTCACCAAAGTGGCGATGCCGATGGCGCTGAAGATGGAACCTATGGCGAGGACAAGGGGAAGGACTGCCGCCACGACCCCGCGGAAGGCAACCAGCATCAAGACCAGGGCCAGCACCAACGTTGCCATGATCATGATGCCGAAGTCTTCTTCTTCTATCTTTTCCAGCTGTCTGTCGATGGACGCAGTGCCGGCCATGGCTATCTCGAAGCCTACGGCTTCTGCCTCGGCGGCATGGACCGTGTCGAGGATGGCGTCTACCTTGTCTAACGCATCGTCCACGTCACCATCGATGACCACCTGTGCCAGCAGGACGCTTCCGTCTTCCGAGAGCATGTTCGGGTCCTGGGTATCGTAGTAGCTGGTCACCGATTCGACCTCAGGAAGAGCCCTGAGCTGCTGGACCAATCCCTCCACCGTCGAACGATAGGTCCGGTCGTTGGCGTCCAGCGATGGGTTACTAAAGACGAGCTACTCGGTGGGGACCGCGACCACATCGAACCTATCTTCGATTAGGTCAGCCCCAACCGCCGCTTCGCCCTCGATTCCCTCGTCGTCCAGTATTTCCATTCCTACGGTGTTTGATATGAACATCGCCAGGACGAGGACCAACACCGAGGCGGCCACTACCCACCAGCGGTGGCGGGCGCTCCAGTTTGCGATTCGTCCGGTGAAAGAGAGGTTGGACCCATCGGCGACTGACGCGTGCGCCCTCGCCGATCCCCTCTCGTGGGTACCTGCGAGTTTCGGAGTATTGGCGTTTTCCATCATGTCATCCTCGCTGTTGATTCGGATTCAATTCTCCTCGAAGTGGCTCCGCGACACATCGGCAAGGATGCGTATTTTGAGATTGACGAAAGACCTACCCGCGCATCGTCCTTTCTGCCGATGCCTCCTCCACCATTGGTATGACCGGCAGTGCTCACGGGAGGAAACGGCGTAGGTCTCGTCTTGACGCCTATGAGAGCTTGGCGCTAAACTTGAGCCACGCTTTGGGTCACAGCAACAAAGCTATTAGGGAGGCTCTATTGAGGATCATGTCCCTTAGAGCGCTGGGAGCTGCGGCACTCCTGCTCACGTTGGCCATGCTTGCGGCAGGCTGCGGCGGGCGAGAAACCTGTTATCAAGATGCATGTGTGGGAGGGCACCAATTCCCATTGGCTCAACAACGCCATCGCCGAGTTCATCATAGAGGGGGATACGGATACCCGGTGGAAGTGGTCGTGCAGACCACCCCCGTGCTGAAGGAGACTCTCCCAGAGGGAGAGGTGGACCTGAATCTGGAAGGGTGGCAGCAGAACATCCCCGAATGGTACGAGGAGCATACGGCGAAAGGGAATATCGTCAACCTGGGCATGACCTTCGAGGGCGGCCCCCAGTTCTTCATGATCCCTAAGTCGGTGGCGGAGCAGTACAACATCCGGACTATAGAAGACATGAAGGACCATTGGGAGCTGTTCAAGGACCCTGATGACCCCACGAAGGGGGTCTTCTACAACTGCCTCATCGGGGAGCAGTGTACGAAGATCAACGATGTGAAGCTGGAGGCCTACGGGTTGACCAGGTACTACAACCTGGTGTCACCAGGCTCCAATGATGCCAAAGAAGCTGTGCTGGAACGGGCACAGAAGAAGGGGCAACCGGTATTCGGCTATTATTGGGCCCCGAACCCTCTTATGGGTGTCTACGACTGGCAGATCCTGGAAGAACCGCCATACAGTTCCGAATGCTGGGGCGCAGTCACGGCCGCTAGCGAAGACGCCAGCCTGCGGCCCATCGACCGGGCCTGCGCATATGAGACTCTTCCCATAGATAAACTGGCCCACTCCAGCCTGCAGCAAAAAGCCCCAGACGTGGTGGAGATGCTAAAGAAGATGAATATCGGCCTGGACCCCCTCACGAAGACACTGGCATGGGCCGAAGAATTCCAAGTCGAAGACTGGGGACAGGTCGCGGTCTACTACTTGCAGACCTTCGGAGACCGGTGGCCTGCCTGGGTGACGCCCAAGGCCCAAGAACAGATCGAGCGTGCCCTGTCGGAGTCGAGCCTTCCACAGCAATAATCTTGGCCGTTGGCCCCTGTTTGACCGCTATCTAGCGTAAAGTTAAACTTGAGCCAAAGGTGGCAGCTGGCTACAGATCATTGCGGGGCCAGGAGTGGCCCTTCGCTAAGGAGCTGGCCTGGGTGTTCTTCGCCAACAGCCTCAGGGCAAAGACCGTTTCATCCGCGTTGGTCCCCATCGCGCTCGTGCTGGTGGTCGTGGCCATTATCGCCGTCTATGCTTACGGCAGGGTGGACCGGCGCGTGGTGCAACAGAGGGACAATGAGCTTGCCAGGGTGGAGGCCCTCGCAAACGTATCGGCAGACCGGCTGTTAGAGGGATTGAGTTCCCACAGCCTGATCCTCCAGAACATCGCCGCGGGAGAGGAAATTCGCTCCCTGGAGCCAGCCCGACTGGCTTCGGCCTTGGAACAGGTCCAGCACCAGCTCAACGTTTTCGATGCCGGGATAATGGTCTACCACAGCGATGGCACAGCCCTCTACTCTCAGCCCTTTACCCCCAAGCGGCTCGAGTCGGATTTTCCCGGCCTTTCCCAACTGGTTGAGGTGAGCGGTACCCTCCGTCCGGCCTTCTCCAACGTTTTCACGGACGAAGTTTCCGGACAGAAAGTGATCCTGATCGGTGTTCCCATCATCGGCAGGGGCACCAAGGGGACAGGGATGCTGGCGGGGTTGTCCAGCCTCAGGTTCTCTATATTGAATGCCACGTACGCTGAGGTGTTGGAGATCACCGCGGGCCGCCAGGGTTTTGCTTATCTGGTAGATGGTACAGGCCGCGTGATATACCACCGTGATACTACCCTGTTGGGCACAGACCTGGCGGCCACTGAGCCGGTAATGCAAGTCGTTAGGGGACGGGAGGGCGCTGCCATCACGGAGGATCACACGGGTGAGCGGCTGATCTCGGGCTTCGCTCGTGTGCCTGGTACCGGTTGGGGCGTGATAACCCAGGACCGCTGGGCGGATATTGTTGGACCCATCCGCTCGTATGGTGGGCTGCTGATCGGCCTGTTGGTGGCCGGAGGCGTCCTCTCGGGGGTGCTCATATATTTCGCCATCGGACGCGTTCTGAAACCCATCAAAGAGCTGACCAGCGGCGCCCGGCGCGTGGCCGCGGGAGACTTCGACCACACCATCACCGCCACAACCGGTGACGAGGTTCAAGCTTTGGCCCAGCAGTTCAACACGATGGCCAGCGCCTTGAACGACTCCTACACTGGCCTGGAGCGCATGGTTGAGGAGCGGTCCGAGGACGTGCGAGAGAGCGAGGAGAGGTACCGCTCTCTTCCAGGAGTCGAGGGACGCGATTTTCATCAGCTCTCAAGGCAAGTTTATTGCTGTCAACGAGGCCGCTCTGGAGCTCTTCGGCTTCACCAGGGAAGAGGCAGTGGGGTCCGACATTGGTGAGAGATACGCCGATCCCTCTGACAGGCACAGATTTCGCGAGGCGATAGACCAAACGGGTTCTACTCGAGATTTCGAGGTCAGACTCCGTAAGAAGAACGGTGAAGTGATGGACTGTCTGCTCACCGCCACCAGGCGTCGTAGCACAGACGGAGGTAGTCCGGGGGAGATCCAGGGGCTTGTGCGCGACGTTACTGAGCGCAAGCGGGCGGAGGATGAGCTGCGCCGGTACTCTGAAGAGCTGGCACGTTCCAACGCGGACCTGCAGCAGTTCGCCTACGTGGCGTCCCACGACTTACAGGAGCCGCTGAGGATGGTCTCCAGCTATACTCAGCTCTTAGGGCGGCGGTATAAGGGCAACCTCGATGCTGACGCAGACGAGTTCATCGGGTATGCTGTGGATGGCGCCACGAGGATGCAGAACTTGATCAACGACCTGCTGGCGTATTCCCGCGTAGGGGCCTTTGGGAAGCCGGTTGAGCCTACTGACTGTAATCACGTATTTGAACACGTGGTTACCGATCTCCGGGCTGCCATTGATGACAGTCGGGCGGTGGTAGCGCACGACCCTCTACCCACGGTAATGGCCGACGAATCAGAGCTGGCGCATCTGTTTCAAAACCTGATCGGCAACGCCATAAAGTTCCACGGTGACGAGCAGCCCCGGGTCCACGTTTCGGCTGAGCTCAACGGGGAAGACTGGGTCTTTTCGGTCCGGGACAACGGTATCGGAATCGAGCAGCAGTACGCCGACCGTATCTTTAGAGTCTTTCAGCGCCTGCATACGAGGGACAAGTATTCCGGGACGGGTATAGGGCTGGCCATTTGCAAGAGGATCGTGGAGGGTCACGGAGGCCGCATCTGGCTGGAGTCTGAGCCGGGCAAGGGCTCGGTCTTTAATTTCACGATTCCGACGATGGAGGAAACGTAATCATGAGCACCGCATCCTTTGGACACCCAGTAAATATACTGCTGGTGGAGGACAATCCCGGCGATGTACGCCTGACCCAGGAAGCCTTGAAGGACAGTAAGATGCTCAACAACCTGCGCGTGGTGGAAGATGGGGTGGAGGCCATGGCCTACCTGCGGCGTGAGCGGGAGTATGCCGATGTCGCCCGTCCGGACCTGATCCTCCTGGACCTGAACCTGCCGAAAAAGGACGGGCGCGAGGTCCTCGAGGAGATAAAGGGGGACCCAGCCCTGAGGTGTATTCCGGTGGTGATCCTGACCACGTCGACGGCGGAGCAGGATGTCTTGAGGGCTTACGACCTGCACGCCAACTGCTACGTCACCAAGCCCGTTGACCTGGAGCAGTTTATCAACGTGGTGCAGTCCATCGAGCAGTTTTGGCTCACCATCGTGACGCTGGTTGGTTCGGAAAGGACCGAACAGTGACTCCCGGATGCCTCCGTGGCAGGACAGACCCTTAAAGCGTGTGCTATCCTGAGGGTGCCCTGAGGCGCGTGAAATGAGCGATAGTCCTATCAAGATCCTGCTGGTCGAGGACAATCCGGGAGACGCTCGTCTGCTGCAGCTTACCCTGGCCGAAGCCGACTCGGGCCGGTTTGAGTTGACCCATGTCAGCACCCTCTCCGAGGGTCTGGAGCGGCTTACGGAGGACAGAATCGACGTGGTGCTGTTGGACCTCTCGCTGCCCGACAGCCAGGGACTCGACACCTTCCTCAAAGCGCACGCTCAAGCGCCGGGTGTGCCCTTTGTCGTATTGACCGGGTTGGCCGATGAAAGGATGGCGGTCTCGGCTCTTCGGGAGGGAGCTCAGGACTACTTGGTCAAGGGCCAGGTAGACAGCAGCCTGTTGGCGCGCTCGATGCGCTATGCCATCGAGCGAAGGGGGGCGGATGAGGCGCTGCGGCAGAGTGAAGAGCGTTTTCGACGCCTGGTCGAGCAGGCTGCGGACGGCTTCTTCGTCATTCAGCGAGGGGGCAGACTCCTCGACGTAAACCAGATGGCGTGTGAGCAATTCGACTACCCCAGAGAGGATCTGCTGACCCGATCCGCGACCGATATCTACACGACCATCGACGCGGAGGCGCTTTCGGACACCTTTCAGCGATTGGCTCCCGGCGTTCCTGTTACGCTGGAAGGGGTGGGGAGGCGCAAGGACGGGAGCACCTTTCCCATCGAGATACGTTGTGGCCTGATCGAGCTGGCTGGAAGCCAGCACATGTTTGCCCTGGTTCGGGACATCACCGAGCGAAAAGGGGCGGAGGTTACGCTGGTCCAGCAGATGCGAGAGATGGCGGTACTGGAGGAGCGTAACCGCATGGCCAGGGAGATCCACGACACACTGGCCCAGGGGTTTACGGGCATAGTCCTCCAGCTCGAAGCGGCGGATCAGGTCCTGGATGGACAGGCGGCGGATGTCGCCGAGCACCTGACTAGAGCAAAAGGCCTGGCAAGGGAGAGCCTACAGGAGGCCAGGCGATCGGTGTGGGGGCTGGTGCCCCATGCTCTCGAGGAAACCACCCTTGAAGAGGCGCTGAGGGAGCGGGTGAAGCAGATTGACGACACCGGCCCGGAGAGCGCTTCCTTCAGCTTGTCGGGGCAGCCTCGGACTTTGCCCGTCGACGTTCAAGCGGCGATCTTCCGTATCTGCCAAGAATCGCTTGCCAACATCACCAGGCACGCCAGGGCAAAAGAAGTGAAGGTGAACCTGAGCTTCGATCAGGGAGTGGTGGGACTCAATGTCCAGGACGATGGTATAGGATTCGAGATCGGCGCCACGAAGGCCACGGACGGAGCCGGAGGCTTTGGCCTGGTGAGCATGGAACAGCGGGTCCGCCTGCTCGGGGGGAGCATCACCGTGAAGAGTCTGAAAGGTCGAGGGACGTCGGTAGACGTCCAGGTGCCAGTAGAGTGAAGAGACAGAGGGGCTGAGTCGCGACAGAGGAAAGGTGATCCAGAGTGGAAGCTATCAAGCTGCTTATCGTGGACGATCATACGGTAGTTCGCGATGGACTCATGACGATGCTCGGGCGAGAAAAAGATTTCGCTGTGATGGGAGAGGCGCGAAACGGATTGGAGGCCGTGGAGAAGGTCCGGGAAGTCCATCCGGACGTTGTTCTGATGGACTTACGAATGCCGGAGCTGGACGGGGTGGAGGCCATGCGTCGTATCAGAACCGAAGACTCCGGGGTGAAGTTCATCGTCCTCACCACCTACGACAGCGATGAGTATATCTTCGACGCCATAGAGGCAGGGGCCAAGGGTTACCTGCTGAAAGACGCCTCGCGTGAGGAGCTCTTCCGAGCAGTACGGGCCGTTCACCGAGGTGAGTCCCTGGTCGAGCCGGGCGTGGCGGCAAAGCTGCTGGACCGGTTCGCCCAGCTCCGCCGGGAGAGCGCCCTTGGCAGCCAGAATTTACTGTCCGAGAGGGAACTCGAGGTGCTGAGGCTCATAGCCAAGGGGGCGCCCAATAAGGAGATCGCCGCCACCTTGTCCATCAGCGAAAGCACGGCCAAGACCCACGTGGCCAATATCTTCCAGAAGCTGGACGTGAAGGACCGCACCGAGGCCGTGACCCAAGCTATGCAGCGAGGTTTCATCAGTCTGTAGCGGCTCCCCACGGCTATAGCTTCTCCGTCTACGAATGGGTGGACCGATGCCCTTCGGGTAGGAGATGAGCTTCTGGTGCGGATAGTGGAGCGAGACCCACGATGTTCCTTGACCACCATCAATCCTCGGACCGGTGAATGCGACACGGACACCCTCAGGGCCATTGCCAGCTACCGGCGGGCCAAAGGTGCGGCCTGCTTCGGCGTGTACGCCATGGTGGAGGTCCAGGGGTCCGTACGCATTGGGGACGTGGTGGAGCTAGAGTAAAGGAGGCAACGCTCCGATGACCAGGTTGATCGTCGGTTCCGGCGACTACACTTATGAGGTCCATCGACCCTGGGGGAAGCTCCCCAGCGGGTGGGAGTTCGGGCTCGTAAGCCACGTCGCCGTAGACTCGGAGGACAGGCTATACGTGTACCAGAGAGGGGATCCGCCCGTTGTCATATTTGATCGTATGGGCGAGTTCCTGGGTTCCTGGGGAGCGGACATGATAATTGACGCTCACGGCATCTTTATCTCCCCACAAGACCACGTCTACCTGGTGAACAGAGACGCCCATCAAATCTTGAAGTGCACCCCAGAAGGCCAACTGCTGATGGCCCTTGGAACGCACGAAAGCCCCTCTTTGCAAGGCCCATTCAATCACCCCGCCGACGTCGCCGTTTCGCAGGCTGGAGAGATCTACATAGCGGACGGATACGCAAACGCCAGAGTCCACAAATTCTCCCCAGACGGTAAGCTCCTTCTCTCTTGGGGCTCTCTTGGGAGGGAGCACGGTCAGTTTATTGCACCTCATGGAATTTGGGTGGACGGAAACCAGCGCGTTTACGTGGCCGATAGGGAGAACGGGCGCGTTCAGGCCTTTACGACAGAGGGCGAGTTCGTTGGCCAGTGGGCGCACTTTTTCAGGCCGACTGACATCTACGTAGACGCGGACGGGACGATATACATCACGGACCTGGTGCCCAGTCTCACCATCCTGGACAGCCAGGGCAACATGTTGGCTCGCGGGCGGCCGGTGTTGAATACTGCTCATGGGATTTGGGGCGACTCCCGTGGCGACCTGTATATTGCGGAAGGCCAGGAGCGGAGAGTGTCAAAGCTGGTCCGGCGGAAGGGATGAACGCCTACACGCCGGCAAAGGTACAGGCTAGGGAACCTCTGAACAACTCGGCGCAAGCGTGGATGGGCAGAGTGGTTCCGTTCTTTGGAGACGTTCAGGCATCTTTGTGACGTTCCAGGTCGTGGTTGAGGCGTTCAGACCGTGTCTGTTGTGGCCTCGAAGCGGCTTTTCGGAGCCATCGCGGCTCCCCGGCCCTGATTTGCGCACTGCGCCCCTCTCATGCCGCCAGACGGCGCTCTGCCGTCATCAAGTTGGCCAGCCCCAGTAGCAATGCCAGCCGTTGCGCGTTCTTAGCCAACCCTCGGTAGCGCACCTTGGCGTAGCCAAAGCGCCGCTTCACGTACAGGAACGGATGCTCCACTTTCGCTCTGACCGACGCTTTGCGCTTCTCCGCCAACGCCTCGTAGCTGCCAGGCTCCAGGTGCCGTCGCCGGCCGGGCCTCATCGCCACTCGCCACTCCACATCCAACTCTCGATTCTCCAACCGCTTGTCCACTCCCTGATACCCCGCATCCCCCCACACTCGTTTCTCTCCACCGTGCAGCAATCGGTGCGCTTCTGTCACATCATGCACGTTAGCTGGCGTCGTAGTCATGCTGTGTACCACTCCCGTCTCAGCGTCAGCGCCTACGTGTACTTTCATCCCGAAGCGCCACTCGTTCCCCTTCTTCGTCTGGTGCATCTCAGGGTCTCGCTCACCCGCACGATTCTTCGTCGATGACGGCGCCTCTATGATGCTCGCGTCCACGATCATCCCCTCCCGAAGCCGCAGTCCCTGGGACTCCAGATGACGGTTGATCTCCTCGAACAGACTCTGCCCCAACTCATGCTCTTCCAGCAGATGGCGGAAGTTCAGAATCGTCGTCTCGTCCGGCAGCGGGCCCGACAGCTTCAACCCTACGAACCGTCTCACCGACTCGACCTCGTAGAGCATGTCCTCCATACCAGGATCGCTCAAGTTGTAGAACAACTGCACGCAGTGTATCCGCACCATCGCCGACAACTCATATGGTCGACGGCCTCGGCCCGCCTTGGGATAGAACGGACGGATGCGCTCTTCCATCTGTTCCCACGGGATCAGAGCATCCATGCGCTCCAGGAATATCTCCCGGCGGGTCTTGCGCTTCTTGCTCTCGTATTCCAAGTCCGCAAATGTTGGCTGGTCCATCAATTATCTCCCCGAACACAGTGCTATTCTCTATGCTACTATGCCCAGACTTGTTCAGAGTATCCCTAGGTAACCACGCCAACCGCTGGGACGGTCAACTCGCCGTTTGTTACCCCAGGAGGGTGAATCGCCGCAAATTTACGGGCCGATGAGAGGATCACCCTCACCTTAATCCTTTCCCATCAAAAGGAGAGGAAGAGACCAGCGCTCCTTCATGTTAGTTATGAGACGGGCTCCCTCCCCCGTCTCCACCAGAAACACCGACTAATTGACCCTGGTGCGTGTTGGGTGTCAGCGGTTTTGGACAGTTCTGGGTCCGAGAGATTGGGGTGAAGAAGCTCCTGGTTTGAGGGTTTCTCTGACCTCCTGATTGTACCGCCTCCGCCGGTCAAAAGTCTCTCGCTGTACCTCCTTCCTCTGGGCTAGAATTGCCTCCAGACGGCCTTCCAGCACGTCAGCCGGAGTTACAACCCTGAGCGCCTGATGATATCTTCGGTAGTTGTAGAACTCGACGAAGTCCCGGATGGCCGCCTCCAGGTCTTCCACCACCTCGTATGGCACCTGGTTAATGTCGTCTTTCAGGGTTCGGTGATATCTCTCCAGCGTCCCGTTGGTCTGAGGGTGATAGGGTGCTGCCAGGACGTGGCGAATGCCCACCACCCGCATGTACTCGCGGAAGGCCCGCGATACATAACCTGAGCCATTATCTGAGAGGAGCTTGGTCCGATCCTCCAGAGGTACATCAGTCATACCAGTAGAGTCAACAGCTTCCTGGACCACCTCTATGAGGGAGTTGGCCGTCATGTCCCGTTGCACCTTCCAGGCCAAGATGAACCGGGAGTAGTCGTCCATCACCGTCACGAGGTAGTAGTAGCCCCATCCCACTACACGGAAGTAGGAGGCATCGGTGGCCCACAGCTGGTGGGGCCCTGTGGTCTTGTGCTGGTACTCTTTGCTCGCTGCCAACTGGTATTCGATCCGTTTCACCAGAACCCTCCCGTCTCAGAATACGATAGACTGTGGAGGCGGAGACCGATAGGCCTCTGTGGTCGGTGAGCCAAGCCGCCAACTGCCGGCTTCGCCAGGTCGGCATCCCACGGGCTGCCGCCAGCACTACTGCCTCCTCTTCTGGACGCAGGCGATTCCAGGGCCTCTCAGTTCCTTCCGTACCCTCCCAACTACCCTGCCGGTGCCTCCACCTCCACCAATAATACGTGCTCCTGGAAATGCCAAGCTCCCTGAGTCGCCTGTTCTTCCCTCTACCATGTCGCTCCACCTCAGCCACGACCTTCGATTGTTCCACTACGCTCATGCGACGGTGCCGTTGTCGTGTAGGGGCGGCAGAGCTGTTTTTTTGAAGCGGTGCAACTCCAGGGACAACTCACCCACCAGCTGCTTCAGTTCTCTGTTCTCCCGCTTGAGCTGCTCTATCTCTTGCCGGGTCGCATCACGCACACTGTCCCGAGTCAACCTCTCCTTCCCAGCTTCCATGAACCCCTTCGTCCAGGCGTAGTAGGAGTGGGGTTTGATTCCTTCCCGTCGGCACAGGTCATTAACGGTAGTCTCCCGTCTGAACCCCTCCAAGACGATGCGGATCTTCTCTTCAGGGGTATACTTACGGCGGGTCGCTGCACGGACCTGACGCACGAAGCTTCGTGTCTCCTGGCTTCGCTCCTCAGCTTGGCTGGCCTGATCCTCTACCTGGGTCATCAATGACTCCTTTCACTTAGCCCGAATCCACCGAAGGACACGGATGGACGGCGTGAGGACAGCGGAAGGGGGTGGGTGAGGGAGCTACAGGGGAGATGGCCTGGGGTCTTGGGGTAGATGGGAGGCCGGCGGAGGGTCTTCAGGCGCCGCACAGGGCCCCTAAGGCCCTATGCGGGAGTTGCGATGCGCGGGATGGCGAGAGGATACGCAGCAGGGGACTCTCGCGACCGGGGTGGCGCGAGATTGTGGGGACGTTGGGTCAGTTGCAGGCTGGCCGTCAGGCCGGGAATGGAATGGCTTGCAGCCGGGCCAAGGCGCGACTGAACTGGGTTTCCCAAGGCCAGCGCCGGGGGAGATGCAAAGTGAGGCGGCGCGCCGAGCGGGTGATCCGTCCCACCAGAGCGAAGACCCGCCGCCTGAGGGTCTTGGTGGTCACGATCTGCTGACCCAGGCCGATGCGGGCTGTCCAGCGGGCCAGGTTATGCGCCATCACCTGGACCGCCAGCCAGGCGCCGTTGGCGGCGAAGCGCCCCGACGGCATGTGGTTCAGCCCGACGCCGTACTTGAGGTCGCGTATGGCGTTCTCGACCTCGGCGTGGCGGCGATGATCGGCCTCCAGTTCCAGCGTCTCCCCATCGCGGTCGGTGATGAAGGCGTGATAGCTGTATCTGGCGAAGAGGGCGAGCTGGGAACCGGGCGTCGGCTTCACCCGCCGGACAATGAGCCGCACCGGCGCGGCGTCCGGCTTGGTCTGGAACGGGGTGTAAGTCGTCTCGGCGACATCGGCGGCGCCGTCCATCCAGTAGGGAATGGGAGTCCAGTCCTCCTCTGGTATCGCCTCGATCAGGTCCCGCAGGCTGGCGCGCTGGCGGATGGTGATAGAGAAGCGGACATCCATTTCCCGGCAGGCGGCAACGACAGTGTGGGCGTAGAAGCCGCTGTCGGCCCGCACCGTGAGTTGTCCCCTGGCCCCGCCGTAGCGCACCCGCCCCACCGTCTCACGCAGGAAGTGGGCGGCGCCACGGGCGGTGTTGGCCCGGCCCTCGCGCAGCCGGGACATCAGCACCTCGCCGGTGCCGGCGGCAATGGCCAGCAGCGGGTGATAGCCGCGGGCGCCGGTATAGCCGTGGTGGCGCGCTCCCTCCTTGGCCAGTCCATAGGTCTCGCAGATGGTCGAGTCTAGGTCGATGGTCAGGGGCGAGTCGCCGGGTCCGGCCCCAGCGGCCCAGGCCCGGGCCAACAACTGGCGGCTCACGCGGTCGAGTTGACGGACATGCCCCCACCGGAAGCTGCGCAGGAAGGTCCCCAGGGTGGATGGCGCCTTGACCACGCAGCCTAGAACACCGACCGTCCCACCAGCGCGCAGCGCATCGGCGTCGTCGATGCAGTCGCCGCCTGCCAGCGCGGAAGCGACCAGCGTCAGCATCTTGTCCCCAGTGTTCGCCCGTCCCGGCGCTCCGCCGAGGTCAAGGTGATGGTCGACGAGTTCCCGCAGGCCCAGGTGCCGGGCTAGGGTGGCCGGCAGGAGCAGGCCGGCATTGGCCACCAGGCGATGGTCGTCAAAGAGGATGCGGATACGGTCGGGTTTGTTCTGTGGCAGCATCTATTGGGTGCTCCTTGTTTCCGGGCTGGTTTCTGTTCCAAAACCATTATCCCAGATTCAGAGGAGCACCCGATGGCTTCTTCAAGGACTGTCCCCAAGGCCGTCCTTCGGTGGATTCGGGCTTAGGGTTAATCTACCCCTCTGAAGGAGCCTCTACCACCCCCAACCTCTTCGGTTTTCTAGGCCTCAATAGTGTCCAATTGCGCTGACACCCTACAATCTGGGGGCGCTGGGGATAACGGTGCGGGAAGGTCATGTGCCCTGATAGGCAGAGGCCGGGCTCGGGATATGGCAGTAAACTGTGTGTTGCCCTTCCTTCACGCCTTCGCTCAACTGAGAGGCGACACCAACCTGGGGCGGCTGGCTCTGAAAGTCTACCGGGAGTTCCCCAAGCTTCAGGAGAATGAGCTCACTCGAGAGATGAGGCGTGAGCTGATCGACTCCATTTCCCCGGGAAGCCCTGGCGATGGGCCAAGCTCAGGGTCACGCTGGGACAAGGTGGTCGACAACGCTAGAAGGCAGCAAGGGCTTCTTCAACTTCACCATCTTTCCGCGTCGCCCTAACGCCTCCCGCGCTTCAGACCCCGGCAGAGGTGATGGGGTCCCTCACGAGCCTTTCTGAGTTATCATGCCCCGGTGGGGTGCCACCGACAGATGAAAATGGGTTGTACATTTCCCCCATGGTTCGACGAGCTCACCATGAGCGGTAAGGGATGATCTCTCCCCGCTAACCATGAGCGGTAAGGGATGGTCTCTCCCCGCTCATCCTGAGCCAGTCGAAGGACGAGGCCTTATTTTCAGAGCAGCAACCTATCACTCGCCTAGGCCTAGTCCCCAGTTTCGAAGGGCAGCCCCGACTCTTTCCACCCGGAGAAACCCGGGTCCATGTATTTTACGTTCGTGTAGCCCATCGCAGTTAGTGTCTGCGCTGCCAGCGCAGATCTCCCGGTCCCTCCTCAATGGCACACTATAGGGGTGGACCTGTCGGGAATTAGCTGCTCAGCTCTTCCCTCGATGCGGCCGCGGGCGACATGCAGCGCCTGGGCTATGTGTCCTTCGTTCCATTCCTCCCTTTCACGCACGTCCAGAATCACTGGAGCGTTACCTGATTGGAGCGCCTGGTGGACATCCTCGGCAGCCATGGACTCCATCGTCTTTTGTGCCTGGGCTACTAATTCTTTCCCGGTAGACACAGTAGCCTCCTTCCCTTCGGAAATTCTTGCGTCAAGTCGCCGACACCTCCGGCAGGTTGAAGAATATCTATGCAGACCATGCCTGTCAAGTTAAGGCTCGTCACACCCGTGGTGATGTGGCTTAGCCTTATCGGCCTTAGTATCTAGGGGAAGGCGTGAGTAGGGGATGATCGAGATCAGAGTATCTCGAAACCAGGAGCAGCGCCACCAGGGAGAGCGCTACACTCAGCAGAGCTGCCCTGGGATTCTTTCTTCCGCCACGGTTGTTGTTCTTCATGTGTAGACCTCATCCAGGTATGGTTCTCTAGGAACCAGTATAGTGAGGCGGGCAGGCCGCTTCTGCGGCAGGGGTCACAGGCTTACTGTGTGGTTTGTCACAGTTGTTTCCTGAACTTCCGGGCAGCCGCTCCCTTCGTACAGTTAGCGACGGGAGCTGGGTGGAATGTTGACAACGCCTTCCACGCATGCCATGCTCCCAGCAGCCAGGCGTGAAAAGCTGAGTTGGTGTCCAAAGGGCCGCTGGTGGCGGCGAGAAGTATCGGGGGGAATATGGCGGAACGGAAATTCTGGCTCCTGAAGTCTGAACCCACCGAATATTCCTACTCTGATCTACTCGGCGAGCCCGACCAGACCGCCGAGTGGGACGGAGTGCGCAATTACCAGGCCCGCAACTTCCTTCGAGACCAGATGAAGGCTGGCGATGGCGTTCTGTTCTACCACAGTAGCAATCAGGTATTGGCGGTAGTGGGGACCGCTGAAGTAGTGCGAGAAGGGTATCCCGACGACACCGCCCTGGATCCCAATTCCGGCCACCACGATCCCAAGAGCACTCCTGATAATCCTATCTGGTACGTGGTTGACATAAAGGCCCGCAGGGAGTTCGCCCGTCCGGTGACGCTGGAGGAGATCAAGGTACACCCCCAACTGCAAGGTATGATGCTGATACGTCGCGGCATGCGTCTCTCGATACAGCCTGTCTCCAAGGCGGAATGGGACGAGATCGAGGCCCTTGGTGGTTAGCTCGGCGCTCCCGGTTCCAAGCGCCGTAGCCCACGGCCGACCCGCAGAAGCACAGCCGTGCTTGAGCCGTGGGAATCGCCCTTCCCGGCGATTCCAATCCCTCCCTGTGAGCCCTCGTATACAGTCAACATGGTTTCGACAGCACGTCATTCTGGGGGAGCCCAGCGACCGAAGAATCTCGGGAGGGGTTACCTACGGCCACCCCAGATTCTTCGCATCGCTCAGAATGACATTTATATGAGATTTAAGTTGACTGGGAACAGTTCCTGAGCCTGCAGGTCCCTCCTCGCCCTCGTGGAGCCTCTTGGACGGCGTATAACGCGCCAAACACGGGACTATGCGTGTTTACTGCGAATCAGGGATCATGCTATGATACTCGCTTGATCGACCCGGAAACGGTGAGCGTGCAGTGTCGGAAACGCACGTGAGATGGCGCTCACCAGCTTGCTTGATAGAGAATGATAACCCCCGCCGAGTTTGAGAAGGGCCTGACCCTTACGGGAGTGGGCTTAATCACAGCGTTTGTGGCCCTAGGGCTTCTCTTCCTGATCATCCTTCTTATCTACTGGGGATTGCGCCTCTTCAATCATGTGACCCGTCTCAGGTTGCAAAGGGACGGGCCTGGGACTCTTGAGGGCCCGACGGTGGATGGTAGCGCCGCCGGGTCCGGAAACGGCGGGGAAGCGGCCATCGCTGTCGCCGCCGATGACCCCGCCCGCGAGCCTCATAAGATTAAGGAGATGGTCGCCGCAGTCGCTGCCGCAGTGGCGATGGGTCGTGGAGGGGCAAGGAAACCTATCCCCCGGCCGGGTCCGGAGCCGCCTCCCGAGAGTGGCGCATCGGCGCCGGGAGAGCGATGGCGGAGCTTTGGCAGGCAAGAGATAATGCAGGGCACGCAACTACGGCGCGGATGGCGGAGATGACCGCCCCACTCTAGTCGCAAATGTTTTTGGACGACATTGAGATCTATTTCCGCCAGATGGGGTTCCTCAACCTCGAATGGGGGCACATCCTCCTGATGGCGGTAGGCCTGGGATTTATCATCCTGGCCGTCGTGAAGAATATGGAGCCCTATGAGCTTCTTCCCATAGGGCTGGGCATGGTGGTAGCCAACCTCCCCCTCACAAACATCGCCTTTTACGATGACTTAGGAGGCGTTCAGACTTCAGGCATTCTGGAATTGTATTCCATTTCGGGCTTGAAATCTGGAATATACTGCCGCCGCTTATATTCCTGGGCATAGGGGCTATGACTGACTTTGGCCCTCTCCTGGCCAACCCCAAGACTCTTTTTCTCGGAGCCGCGGCGCAGCTGGGCATATTCGTGGCCTTCTGGGGTGGGTTGGGGTCGGGTCTGTTCGACGTAAACGAGGCCAGCGCGCTTGCGATCATCGGTGGGGCTGACGGCCCAACGGCGATTTTCGCCTCGGCCCGGCTGGCTCCGGAGCTGCTGGGGGTCATCGGTGTGGTCGCCTATACATATATGGCCGGAGTAGCCCTGATCCAACCACCGATTATGCGCTTGCTGACCACCAGAGCAGAGCGGGAGATCGTGATGAGTGCGCCCAGAGAGGTGTCCAGGATGGAGAAGCTGGTCTTCCCCATGGCTGCCATGGTGGTCATCATTCTTCTGGTGCCCCAGTCTGCTCCCCTAGTGGTCATGTTTATGGTGGGTAACCTCTTCAAAGAATCTGGCGTGGTGCCGAGGCTGGCCACCGCCTCCTCGAATGAGATAATCAACATCGTTACCATATTCTTGATGCTGGCCATAGGCGCCAAGATGTCCGCCGACAATGTCCTCAACTTCGACACCCTGGCCATCCTGGGTCTGGGCCTGGTGGCCTTCATGGTGGGAACGGCGGGTGGAATCCTTTTTGCCAAGCTGATGAACGTGTTTCTTACCGCGAAGATCAACCCTCTGATCGGCTCGGCTGGGGTCTCAGCGGTGCCGATGGCGGCACGGATATCGCACTTGATGGGGCAGGAGGCGAATCCCGACAACTATCTGCTTCCCCATGCGATGGGACCCAACGTGGCGGGAGTTATCGGGTCGGCCGTGGTTGCCGGGGTCTTCCTCGCTCTGGTTCCCTAACGGGGCGGCCCCTATAGGTCGCTTCCAGCGCCGGAGCATCCTATCGACTTCGTCCCCATCTGAGCCCTCCCTTTTCCTCACAGCACAGCCGGCGCTGGAAGGTGTTTTTGAGGTTCATTTGACGCGGCGGCACGCCTGGAAGCGGAGGGCTTCGATCTTACCTTCAACATCATGCCCGCGGGGCCGGGCCGGAGAAGGAGTTTCGAGCTTTTCGTGAGCGAGATCTTGCCTCGGTTGGGCTGAGGGGGACGCACGGGCTCGTCCGTAATTCTTTCGGGCCTGCGCACGTACCGGACTTCCCGAGGCGCTCTGAGAGCCTTGATGACTGATCGGAGGACGGCGCGTTAGTTGGCGTTGGCGGTTGCCTCTACCTGAACCCGGAGTCGATGGAGCACGGACTGCCCCCCGCAGATGCCGCGTGGATGGGCGTCGGCAGCTCATGAACAAGCGACCACCTGCCCCGATGGTCGTCAGCGCGAAATACCTGCCCCTTGTCGGTCGCTATCCATGAACCGCCTTCGGCGAAGAGCACGACGGGGACTCGATCATAGTGCTCAGGTAATGCGGAGTCCGCGATCTGCTTCCAATCGTGCCCCCCGTCCAACGAGTGGTAGACGCGTGCGTTCAGACCGGGCGGGCTGTCACCGGTGGAGATTATTATCTCGCCTGTCCGATCGGGGTTGACGTGCACGCCCACGGCGTACCCCTGACCGAGACCCTCTGTAACATGTGTCCAGGACTCGCCGTTGTCCTCGCTAATGTAAACCCCGCCCCCAGTAACAGCTATCAGTGAGCCGGGCTGAGAAGGATCTGGACGAACTGTGTGGACGTCAACGTTGACCCCATTATTCCCCTCTCTCCAGCCTTCGCCATAATCGTCCGAGAGAAGCACTCCCCCGACTTCCACGCCGACAAGAAGGCTGCTTTCGGCCGTTGGTAGAAAATCTATGGAGCGGACGTGAGGCTGATGTGGGGGAGGAGGGAAGTACCACTTCTCCCGTGTGGGCAATTCATCGATCCTGTCCAGGCGCTTCCACGTATCGCCGGCGTCCTCGCTGCGAAAGATCATCGCCGGCTCAATGCCTACGTAGGTTTTGCCATCGGGGCCGATGGCGCAGGAACGTGCGTCGCCTTCCCATATGCGGCGTTCTCCGGCTTCGGATATTTCGTAAAGGCCATCGCGTGGGACTGCCGCCAGGGCCCTGCCGTTGCGGTTCGCCACGTGAACAACCGTCTTGTCCGCCAGCCCAATAGGTTCTTCCGTACCGTTTTCCAGTCGCCAAACCCCATCGTTGGTGCCCAACACAATACTCATAGCCTGCCCCTTTCGCGCTTATCTCGCTACTGCTCTCAAGGCCGGTCGAAGAAACGAGGCCGTCATCGTAATTATACAACCGGTCTACGCTTCCCGCACCCGGCATGCCAGCGCTCGCTCTGGCCCCGTTATAGCTTCCACTTACTCTAATGAGTCCGGTCTTCGCTGGCATGCTTGCTCGGTGTGTCGGCCGCATAGGGCGCGGCGCGGCGCCGGGGGAGCCACCCTTCGACAAACAGCACCACAGTTCCGCACAATACCACCAAGCCGAGGACCAGAAAGGCCCTGCGCAACCCGGTGGTAAAGGCCATGAGCAGCCCTTCGCTCACACCGGACTCTGTGACTGCCGCAAGACTCGGAACATATCCCATGGCGGCCATGGTCCCAGTTATGATGGCTGTTACCATCGCCACGCTAATGACGTTGGAGCCGTTTCGAATCAGGTTAAGGAAGCCCGAGACCACTCCGTACCTCTCCTGCTCGATGGTGCTCAGAACGGAGCTGGCATTTGGTGACTCGAACGTGCCCGACCCACACCTGATCAGGAACATGCCGGCAACGGCGATTCCAAGGTGGGAGTTGACAGTGAGTCCGGCCAAGATGAAGCAACCGGACGCGGTCATCAACTGTCCACCCACCATGAATACCCTTCGGCCGTACCGGTCCGAGAGGAGGCCGCTGAGCACCCCCATCACAGTCATGGCCATCGCGTTGGGCAGGATAATCAGGCCAATCTCACTAGGCCTCAATCCCATTA
>CBDDDW010000029.1:0-461142 GCA_965226805.1 Dehalococcoidia bacterium | reverse complement strand
TCATGGCGATGGTCTTTGGCAACCTGGGCGAGGACAGTGGCTCCGGGGTCCTGTTCACTCGGAACCCGGTCAACGGACAGCGGCACTTGTATGGGGAGTACGTGACCAACGGCCAGGGGGAGGACATCGTAGCAGGTACACGTAATCCTGAGCCTATCTCTACCTTGGCGACGAGGTTCCCTCAATTGTACGGAGAGCTGTCGCAGATGGCCCAGCAGTTGGAGAACCACTACCGGGATGTCCAGGATATCGAATTCACCGTGGAGTCCGGACGCCTGTACCTCCTACAGACTCGCACGGCACAGCGGACTGTTCAGGCAGGAGTGAAGATCGCGGTGGACATGGCTGGGGAGGGGCTCATTACCCGTGAGCAAGCTCTGGAGAGGCCGAATCCTGAAGAGCTGTCCCAGCTATTTGTGCCCAGTTTCGAGCCCAGGGCCAAGGACTGGAGCGTATCCTTCGGAGCGCTTCTGGCCAAGGGCTTTGGGGCATCTCCTGGCGCGGCCACGGGCAAGGCTGTTTTTGACGCCACCAGGGCCGCCAACCTGGCGGGGGAGGGCACACCCGTGATCCTGGTCCGTCCCGAGACGAAGCCGGAAGATATTCACGGCATCATCGCTTCAAACGGCGTCCTTACCAGCCGGGGAGGAGTTACAAGCCACGCCGCTCTGGTTGCCAGAGGGCTGGGTGTGCCGTGCGTGGTCGGCTGCGAGGAACTGCAAGTGGATATAGACGGCCAGCAGCTGGCGTCTGACGGACGGGTAATATACGAAGGTGACGACTTAAGTGTAGATGGCACCACCGGCGAGGTGTTCTCCGGAACGCTACCAACAGTCCAACCCGATCTGAAGGAGCTGCACGAAGGGCAGACCCTCCTATCCTGGGCGGACGAAGTGCGGCGCCTCGGCGTGTGGGCGAACGCCGATACACCCGCCGACGCAAGACGAGCTGTCTCCATGGGGGCCGAAGGGATCGGGCTCTGTCGCACAGAGCACATGTTCCTTGGGCCGGAAAGGGTGCCCATCGTCCAGAAGATGCTCTTGAATGCCCAAGAGGCAGAGCGATGGGAGAAGAACCAGGCCGAGGCCACCGCAGGAGGCTCTCCCGCACTGGAGCGGCCCACGGGAGTGGATGAGTTTCATCAGGCCCTGGCTCACTTGAAGCGTCTCCAGATAGAAGATTTCACCGGCATCTTGCGAGCGATGGGAGAGCGCCCGGTTATTGTCCGTCTGCTCGATGCTCCCCTTCATGAGTTCCTGCCCCGCTACGAGGATCTGTTGAGGGAAATAGTCACTCTGGAAACCAGGGGCGCTACCGAAGAGCTCCGACCTCGCCGGGAGTTCCTGCAGGTGGTGGATTCGTTGAGGGAGACCAACCCTATGCTGGGCCATAGAGGGTGCCGGCTGGGCATAACCTTTCCGGCCATCTACGAAATGCAGGTGGAGGCCCTGATAACGGCCAGCGCCGTCTTATCAAGGAGGGCATCGCCGTCCACCCCGAGATCATGATCCCGCTGACCTCCCACGTCAATGAGATGTGGCTGCTTAAGGAAAGGCTGTCCGAGGCTGCCGAGAGCGCTCAAACGGACGCCGGCGTGAAGGTGGGTTACCTGTTCGGCACCATGATCGAGGTACCGCGTGCGGCTGTTACCGCCGGAGAGATAGCGGCGGTGGCGGAGTTTTTCAGCTTCGGCACCAACGACCTCACTCAGACCACCTATGGATTCAGCCGGGACGACGCCGAGGGCAAGTTCCTTAACCGCTATATCAGCGACGGCATTCTTCCAAACAATCCCTTTACGACCCTGGACCCTAACGGAGTTGGTGCGTTAATCCGGATCGCCGTGGAGCAGGGTCGTCGCATAAGACCCGGCCTTGAGGTCGGTATATGCGGCGAGCACGGCGGCGACCCGGCGAGCATAGCCTTCTGCCACAAAGAGGGCCTGGACTACGTGAGCTGCTCCCCTTCCGCGTGCCCGTCGCCCGCCTGGCTGCCGCCCAGGCGGCGCTGGGAGAGTTCAGCTAACCTCAGCGATCCACAGCTGCTGCACCCCCTTGGCTGCCATTCGAATCTCCCTCGCCATAGAGTTGTCCTTTGGACGCTTCATGTGTCCCCTAAATGCAGTCCCAGTCGGATGTGGCCTGCAGTGGTGCGAGCCTCCACACCAAGATGCGTCGCCGAGGCCTGCCTATGGGCTCTTCAAACTTTCTTAAAGGTTTGGTGATATAAACGCGGGTAGGGGCGTATCAGTTAAGAGGGAGGCATTGGAATGAAGAAACGCTGGATCTTTGCTCTGCTTCTTGGAGGGGTCTTGGCCCTGGGGATCGCCGGTAGCGCCGTGCTGGCGCACGGGCGGGCAGGGGGTGAGAAATCGCATTCGGACCGTGTGGCCCGCGGTGGTGTGCTCGCTCACCTGAAGAGCGGCGATGGGGAATCGCGGTTGGGGAGCTTAGCATCTCGGGTAGCTGATATACTGGAGTTGGAGGAACGACAAGTCCAGGACGCCTTCCATCAGGCCATCAGGGAGATGCGGGAGGGAAAGGTCCAACTGAAGCTGGACTGGGCTGTAGAGAATGGCAAGCTAACTCAGGAACAGGCGGATGAGTACCTGGAGTGGTTCAGGTCTCGCCCCGAGAGTTTCGCACCCGGTGTCCTGTCCCATAAATTCGGAAAGCCGGGATTCCACGGTGGCAAAGGGCGCCATGGCTTCAAGGGTCACGGTGGGAAGGCTGGAAAACATGATGCTGGAGAGTCGGCGACTGAGTCGTAATTGCCTGTCCCCTCTCCCTCAGGGAGAGGGGTGGCCGAGTCCGGGGTGAGGGCAGAAGTGGTGAAACGGGCTAGGCTGCCAGAGGTGATAAAAGAGTGCCGAGGCACGGTCCTGATAATCGAGGACGACCCTGATACCGTGGAACTCGTCCGCCTGTACCTGGCCCGCGATGGGCACAAGGTGGTGGCAACCGCGGATGGCCGGGAAGGCCTCCGTCTCGCCAGGAGTGAGAGCCCGGACATGATAGTCCTGGACCTCATGATTCCCGGACTGCACGGACTGGAGGTATGCCGTATTCTCAGGCAGGAGTCCGAGGTGCCTATAGTCATGCTCACGGCCCGTGTAGAGGAGGAAGGACCGCCTGGCCGGCCTGGACCTTGGCGCCGACGACTACGTCACAAAACCCTTCAGCCCCAGGGAACTGGCCGCGCGAGTGCGGGCCGTGCTGCGGCGCTCGGCCCGAGATGAGCTGGAGAAGGGCCCCACCCAGCTGACATACGCCGATGTTACCGTGGACCTGAACCTGCGGTTGGCGTACCTTGGCGGGACACAAGTCCGGCTTACGCCGACCGAGACCCGACTCCTCATCTTACTGATGCCCATGCCGGGCAGGGTGTTCACACGGGACCAGATCATCGAGCGGGTATTTGGCTACGACTTCGACGGATTTGACAGAACGGTGGATGCCCACGTCTCGAACCTGCGCCAGGAAGCTCGAGGCCGACCCTGAGAAACCCCGGTATATACACACATTTACGGTATAGGGTACAAGTTCGGGAATGGCTAGCTGGCTATACAGCCTTCAGTTCCGGCTGATCGCGGGTTTCGCCCTTGTGCTCGCTCTCGCTCTCGGCAGCGTGAGCTGGTACGTCGGATACGCAGCCGATCAAGATGCCACACAGTTTCAATCGGAGGTGGACGAAGCCAGGGTCACCCGGGTAGAACGAGTCTTTTCCGGACTATACTCGCCCTGAGAGGATTTTCCGGGCTTCAGCCGGCCCTGGACCACGCCAGCGCCCTCTACAGGTGGCGCATCGTCGTGAGAGACAGCCAGGGACGAGTGATGGCGGACTCCCATCCGAAGTTCGATCCTCCTGGGAGAGGCGGCCGGCCGGGCCTTAGGGTTATCCCCATCGTGAGCAACGGGAGAATCGTGGGCTCTGTGTTGATGGCTCCCAGCGAGGCGCCGGAAGTGGTCCGGAGCCCGCCGTATCCCGGCTGGTATCTACTCTGAACAACTCTCTCCTCTGGACCGGACTCATCGCGGGCGCCGCCGGGATCCTGCTGGTCTCTCTCCTGTCCCGGCGGCTTCTCACTCCCGTCCGGGCCCTCAGCACAGCTGCGAGACAGCTTGGACAAGGGGACTTTTCTCAGCGGGTGTCGATCTCGTCCACAGACGAGATCGGACAGCTGGGGCGTACCTTTAATCTGATGGCGCAGAACTTGCAGACGTCGGAGCAGCAGCGACGGGACCTGGTGGCCGACGTGGCCCATGAGCTCAGGACGCCTATCTCGAACATACAGGGCTACCTGGAGGCGGTGAAGGACGGCCTTCTCCAGCCCGACTCTCCAACGATAGATACCATCCACCAGCAAGTGCTCCACCTGGCCCATCTGGTGGAGGACCTGAGGCTGCTGGCGCTGATGGAAGCCGGAGCGTTGCGCCTCGACCGGGAGCCCGACTCCCTGGAGGACTTACTTGGGAGGTCGGTGGAAGCCGTTCGACCCCGGGCCGAATCCGGCGGCATCTCCCTCTCTCTTGAAATCCCGAGGGATTTCCCGCTGGTCATGATGGACAGGACACGCATCTCCCAGGTGGTAGCTAACCTGCTGGACAACGCGATGTTTCACACTCCCGCGGGTGGCCGGGTCAAGGTGGAGGCAGAGGTGATCCAGGGGACCTGGGCCGCCGTCGCCGTGACAGATACCGGCGAAGGGATACCTCCAGAAGAGACTCAGCTAGTCTTCGAGCGCTTCCACAGGGTCGATCCCTCCCGGGCCAGGTCCACCGGTGGGGTCGGCCTGGGGCTGACCATCGCCAAACAATTAATCGAGGCTCACGGTGGCAGCATCCACGCCGAGAGCCCCCCCGGCGCGGGAAGCCGGTTCATTTTCGAGCTGCCATTGGCGAGCTAGTGGCCTGTATCGGCAAAACTTGTGATTGGCACGAATGTCGTTCTGAGCCCCTTTGGCTGTGCTCAGGGTAAACTCGGCGAAGGGTCTGGGGAGGTAGCGGATCCGTCCTGTCAACTCAACCCCCGCCACCAGATTCTTCGCTCCGCTCAGAATGACAAGTTTTTGACGGGGCATCCACTAGTTCAACCCAAACTGGAATGCCCCGCTCCGCCCGAGTGCGAATCCTCAATTGGACGCTGAGGTGATTCCACATCCTTGGGAGGTAGACCAGCGACGCTGGTTTGGGATCCCTCAGATCAGCCTAGCGGCAAATGGAGCCGTCACCGCCCCGATTAGAAGGAGGCGATCTCCTTCTCGAGCCGCTCGATGTCCTGCTCGCTGAGGTTGAAGTACCTGGCATCCGGGTGGTGGAACACCAGGGCCGAGACCGAGGCCTCGGGGTCCATCATGTATCCTTCGGTCAGCTCCACGTCGAGGTTGTCCGAGACCTTCAGCAGTCTAAAGAGCTGTTCCTGGTCTTCGAGACGGGGGCAAGCGGGGTAGCCAAAGGAGTACCGGCGGCCCCGGTACTGGGTACTGAAGAGGTCCTTATGGGTAATTCCCGGAGGGTCCCCGAAGCCCCACATCTGTCGAATCTGCTGGTGAAGCAGCTCGGCGAAGGCTTCAGCGGACTCGATGGCCAGTGCATGCATGATATGTGAGTTGAGGAACTCGCCCTCCTCTTTCCAGCGGTCCGCCAGGGCACGCACTCCGCTTCCGATGGTAGTCACGAACATCGTGAGATAGTCCGTGCGGCCCGATCCTGCGGGAAGGACATAGCCGCTGAGACAGAGACCCGTCCGCCGGGTATCGCGACCAAAGTAGAAACGCTCGAGGACGGTTTCCCCGTCGGCCGCGTAGACCAGGAGCCACGGGCCATCCGACCGGACCGGGAAGAACTTGAATATGGCGTTGGCCGTGATATCCGGCTGTGCCAGCATCATATCTTCCACACGGCGCACTGCGTCGCGCAGCTCCAGAGCGGCCGGCTCTTCGGACGCGAGGGCGTCGGCGAAGCGGCCTTTGAATCCCAGGTGGCGGACGTACAGCATTTGCGGGTTGATATAGGGAAAGATCTTCTCCAGATCGTAGTCGAGCAGCACGTGGGGGAGAAGGTCGGGCGGTGTGGGTATCTCGAAGTCATGTCGGACCACCTCCTGCTGGACGGCCTGAGAAGCCTGGTCCGTATCGGAAGGCCGGGCCTCCTGCTCGGCCTTCAGCAGCTTTTCGGTCTCCGACGCCAGGGCGGCCGCCAACCGCTCCCGCTCGTCGGCCTCCTGGATGGTGTTGGCCAGGGCCAGGCCCGTCATGGCGTCCGAGGCATACGCCACCAGCCCACCGTACTCCGGAGCGATACGGATCCGGGTGAACCTGTTGGACAGGGCCGCGCCACCAACCAGTATGGGACTATCCACCCCTGACTGGCGGAAATCCCGTACCGTCTCGACCATCATCTGGGCCGACTTCACCAGCAATCCGGAGAGCCCGATGATGTCCGGGTGATGCTTCTCATAGGCATCGATTAGATCCTGGGGCGGTACCCTGATCCCCAGGTTGACCACCCGGTATCCATTATTGGATATGATGATGTCCACCAGGTTCTTGCCGATGTCGTGTACGTCCCCCTTCACAGTGGCCAGTATGACCTTTCCCTTGGTCGCGGCGTCTACCCGGTCCATATAGGGCTCCAGGTGGGCTACCGCGAACTTCATTGCCTCGGCGGATTGGAGCACCTCGGCCACAATCAGCTGATTGGCGTTGAACTGACGGCCCACTTCGTCCATCCCGGCCATTAGAGGCCCATTTATGATTTCCAGCGGCGTGCGGTCCTTCAGCGCCATGTCCAGGTCTTCGTTGAGCCCCTCTTTGGTGCCATCGATAATGGCCAGAGCCAGACGCTCATCCAGAGGAAGGTTGCTTCGCTCCTGAAAGCTGGCTTTGGGAGCTTTATCCCGGAAATGGGCCGCGAAAGCCGCCACAGGGTCTTCGCCCTTATACCAGATCAGGTCCTCGGCAAGCCGTCGCTCCTCTTCCGGTATGGATGAGTACCTCTGCAACAGCTCTGAGTTGATGATAGCCATGTCCAGACCGGCCTGCACGCAGTGGTAAAGGAATACAGAGTTGAGCACTTCGCGGCCCGCCGCGGGCAGCCCAAAGGACACATTGGATATGCCAAGGATGGTTTTCGTATCCGGTAGGGCTTCCTTGATCAGGCGGACTCCTTCGACGGTCTCCGCGCCGGAGCCGATGTAGTTCTCGTCTCCCGTACCCCACGGGAAACACGAGGGGGTCGAATATGATGTCCTGGGGAAGGACCCCGTACTTTTCCGTCAGGATCTTATGCGACCGTTGCGCGACCTCCAGCTTGCGTTGTCGGGTGATAGCCTGGGCCTGGGCCTTATCCTCGTCGATGCAGCCCACGACAAGGGCGGCGCCGTAGCGCCGGGCAAGAGGCACCACGGCCTCAAAACGGTCTTCTCCGTCTTCCAGGTTTATGGAATTAATGATCGACTTCCCCTGAAGCCGCTTCAGGGATTCCTCGATCACCTTAGAGTCCGTGGAGTCGATCATGATGGGGACTTTGACCTTCCTGGTCAGAAGGTCGAGGAACTTTCTCACGTCGGTAAGTTCGTCCCTGTCCGGGTCCTGGAGGCAAACGTCCAGTATGTGGGCCCCACCCCGCACCTGCCGCCGTCCAATCTCGGCGCCCTCCTCGAAGGACCCCTCGTTTATGAGCCTGCGGAAACGGCGGCTGCCCAGGACATTGGTGCGTTCGCCGACGACGGCCGGCCTCAGGTCCTCGTCGATCACCAGGGCTTCGATTCCCGAGAGCCTGGTGTCGGAGGAGTGGCCGGGTACCCGTGGAGGCTGCTGGGCGGAAGTCTCGGCGAGCAAGCGGATATGCTCCGGTCCAGTGCCGCAGCAGCCGCCCACCAGGTTGACCCACCCATTCCTGACGAACCGACCCAGGGTCTCCGCCATCATCTCGGGAGTCTCGTTATACTTCCCTCGCTCATCCGGCAAGCCGGCATTGGGGACGCAGGCAACGGGAAAGCGAGATAGGCCGGCCAGGGTGCGTACGTGATCGGTCATGAATCCGGGCCCGGTGGCACAGTTGAAGCCTATCCACAAGAGGTCTCGGTGGGCAAGGGATGTGTATAGTGCCTCGGCGTCCTGCCCCGCCAGCAACGTTCCCATCGGCTCAATGGTGCCCTGGACGGCCGCCGGCACCTGAAGGCCCAGCTCTGCCAGTGCCCTGTCGATGCCTTCCAGCCCCGCCTTAATGTTAATCGTATCCTGGCCTGTCTCGAGAAGGAGTACGTCCACCCCGCCCTCCACCAGCCCAGTGGCCTGCTCGCGGTAGGCCTCCGCCAGCTCGTCGAAGGATATGCCGCCTGTGACAGAAATGGCCCTGGTCGTGGGACCCATGGAACCGGCCACGAAGCGGGGTTTCTCCGGGGTGCCGGCGGCGTCGGCCAGCCGGCGGGCAAGGAGAGCAGCCTCTCTGTTGATGCGCTGGGCTTCGTGGGCCAGGTCGTATTCCGAGAGGACCACGGCCGTTGCCCCGAAGGTGTTGGTCTCCAGAATATCGGCGCCTGCGTCCAGATAGCCCTGGTGGATGTCGGCAATGACCTCGGGCCTGGTCAGCACGAGATATTCGTTACAACCTTCGTACTCCGCCCCTCCGAAATCATCGGGTCCCAGCTGGCGCTCCTGGATCGCGGTGCCCATGGCCCCGTCGATTATAAGAATCCGCTCCTTGAGGAGCGATCTCAGAGTATCGATTCGCCCGGTGCTTCTCAACCATCCTCCCCGCGACCCTAGCTGTCAGATACCATTATAGCATGGGCGCCCCGTAAAATTGACGGAATCCGCCGTCTGTCCGTTGGGCCGCGCCATCGTCTCCTCTACCGAACGAGCCGCTGGTATAATATGGGTGTGCACCTGAGAACCTAGGTGATACAAAGACCTCTTGAGAGTATCTGGCAGGATTCTACGCTGGTTCCTACTCCGGGTGACCGTCGCTTTCGGGGTCATGGTCTTCTGCATCTACGCCTTCCTCTCGGCCACCCCACAAGGAGCGACCACGGTCAAGTCGGTCCTCTTCGTAACCCAGGTGATGCCCTTAGTTGTAAAGCCCATGGAGTGGGTGACATCCGACCCAATCAGGGAGGTCGTGCACTTCCCGATCACCAACGGGCAGGGCGAGGCCGATGTGTACCGCATCCCGGACGGCAAGAAGCGTGCCGCGATACTGGTCTTCCTGGGGGTCAATCCTGCTCCGAGGGACGACGAGCGGGTCGTTGACCTGGGGAACGGTCTGGCACGTGCGGGCTTCGTCGCCATGTTCCCCTGGTCACCGACCATGATGGAGAAGAGGATCAGCCCGGAGGAGCCCGATAACCTGGTATGGGCCTTCAAACACCTCCAGGGGCTGGACTACGTAGACCCGGAGCGGGGGGGGATGGGTGGGTTCTGCGTTGGAGCTTCGATAGCCCTGGTGGCAGCCTCTGATCCACGCATCAGCGACGACGTAGACTTCGTCAGCGCCTTCGGCGCATATTACGACGTAGGGGACCTGCTGATCCAGATCGCCACCAACCGCAGCTTCTATGATGGCACGGCGGAGCCCTGGGAACCCCGAAGCCTGACCGAGGAGGTCTTCACGAACCAACTGATCGAAGGCCTGGATGCAGACAGGGGCGAGGACCGGGACCTGTTAACTCGCATATTCATACAGAAGGCACCCGCCGTAGACCAGGAGATTCAGGAGCTTTCGCTGGAGGGGATGGCAGTCTACCGGCTGCTGCGGTCCCTGACGGCGCGGGACGAGGAGCAAAAGTTAAGTCTGGCGAAGGCCGAAGAGTACCTTCAGGACCTACCGGCCGGCCTTCTTCGGGATTTCGACAAGATTTCTCCCAGCACCAACATACGTAACTTGAAGGCGCGGCTGCTGATTGCCCACGACAGGGAAGACGACGCCGTTCCGGTGGAGGAATCCCGCCGGCTGGTGGACTCCATCTCCGGCCGGGGCGACTTTAAATACACAGAGTTCTCCTTCTTCTCTCACGTGACTCCGGACAGGCCGGTGGGGCCCGTCACCTTCGTGAAGGAGGCTTTCAAGCTCTTCCGTTACGCTTATGGCATCATAGACTTGACTAGCTGAGCGACCTGAGGGCACTGCCGCTGGACGCTAATTAAGGCTTCACTCCTAACGCGCGGAAAACGGGCAAGCTCACAGCCGCCGGGAATCGCTCAATATCCCAGGCATGCCAAGCTGCTCTGAGGTTTCCTGGCTATCTCGCGGGGTTTCCCCACCCTGCTGAAGTGCAACTGGGCGGTAGACGCGTGCGCGGGTCTTGCCCTCAGGGGCTAGAGCTCCGAGTTCAACCATATTAGCTGCTCTCAAGACCTGTTCCGGCTGTTAGTCGGAATGTGCTAGAATTGATCCACATAATCAATGGATACAAGGGTGTTAAGATGCCGCGGAATTACTGGATGGTGGTTACTGGCCTTGAGAATTTTCGGATCACCCGCCGGCACGGATTCAAAGTACAAGGCCTGAAATCCCAGCACCAAAGGAAGATGCAGCGGATAGAGCCGGGGGACAGGATCCTCTATTACGTGGACGCAGGGAAAAATTTCGCCGCGACTGCTACCGCCAAATCACGTTACTTCGAAGACCACACGCCCATCTGGAACAAAGAGGGCTCCGCCAACTGGAATTTCAGGATGCACGTCCAGCCGGACCTTGTCCTGGACGAGTTCGAGTTTATGGACGCCTGTCAGCTGGCCCCGAGGCTGGACTACGTGCGCAAGTGGCAGCCCGAGGACTGGTATCTGGCGTTTGCCCAGAGTAGCCTCCACCTCTTGCCCAAGAAGGACTTCATGCTGATCGAGGAGGAGATGCGGAAGGTGAAAGCCAAGCGCTCTCCACGGTTTGGCAGAGGTCCAATTGGCGACCGCCGAGGCCCTCGGGCTAGTCAGCCCCAGGCGGCTCCAGTGGGGGTTCCGGTTGAGCCTGAGACCGATGGGCAGGCTCTGGTCCACGGCGATGAGCCTCCTCCAGAGCAGCCGACGACCGATGGGCAGGCCCAGGTTCACGACGAGCTTCCTCCAGAGCAGCTGACGGCCGATGGGCAGGCTCTGATTCACGACGAGCCTCCTCCACGGGAGGAGACGACCGATGGGCAGGCCCAGGTTCACGGCGAGGTTCCTCCAGCGCAGCCGACGGCCGATGAGCACGCCCAGGTTCTCGACGAGCCTCCTCCAGAGCGGCCGACGACCGATGGGCAGGCTCTGGTCCACGGCGACGAGCTTCCTCCAGAGCAGCCGACGGCCGATGAGCAAGCCCAGGTTCACGACGGGCCTCCTCCACGGGAGGAGACGACCGATGGGCAGGCCGAGGTTCTCGACGAGCCTCCTCCACAGGAGCCGACGGCAGATGGGCAGGCCCAGGTTCAAGACGAGCTTCCTCCAGAGCAGCCTCCATCTCCTCCACAACCTGAGGATCCCCTTCCCGAACCAGCGCCTCGTTCAGGGCCCGAATAGTGTTGGGTGTCAGCGGTTTTGGACAGTTCTGGGTCCGAGAGATTGGGGTGAAGAAGCTCCTGGTTTGAGGGTTTCTCTGACCTCCTGATTGTACCGCCTCCGCCGGTCAAAAGTCTCTCGCTGTACCTCCTTCCTCTGGGCTAGAATTGTCTCCAGACGGCCTTCCAGCACGTCAGCCGGAGTTACAACCCTGAGCGCCTGATGATATCTTCGGTAGTTGTAGAACTCGACGAAGTCCCGGATGGCCGCCTCCAGGTCTTCCACCACCTCGTATGGCACCTGGTTAATGTCGTCTTTCAGGGTTCGGTGATATCTCTCCAGCGTCCCGTTGGTCTGAGGGTGATAGGGTGCTGCCAGGACGTGGCGAATGCCCACCACCCGCATGTACTCGCGGAAGGCCCGCGATACATAACCTGAGCCATTATCTGAGAGGAGCTTGGTCCGATCCTCCAGAGGTACATCAGTCATACCAGTAGAGTCAACAGCTTCCTGGACCACCTCTATGAGGGAGTTGGCCGTCATGTCCCGTTGCACCTTCCAGGCCAAGATGAACCGGGAGGAGTCGTCCATCACCGTCACGAGGTAGTAGTAGCCCCATCCCACTACACGGAAGTAGGAGGCATCGGTGGCCCACAGCTGGTGGGGCCCTGTGGTCTTGTGCTGGTACTCTTTGCTCGCTGCCAACTGGTATTCGATCCGTTTCACCAGACCCTCCCGTCTCAGAATACGATAGACTGTGGAGGCGGAGACCGATAGGCCTCTGTGGTCGGTGAGCGAAGCCGCCAACTGCCGGCTTCGCCAGGTCGGCATCCCACGGGCTGCCGCCAGCACTACTGCCTCCTCTTCTGGACGCAGGCGATTCCAGGGCCTCTCAGTTCCTTCCGTACCCTCCCAACTACCCTGCCGGTGCCTCCACCTCCACCAATAATACGTGCTCCTGGAAATGCCAAGCTCCCTGAGTCGCCTGTTCTTCCCTCTACCATGTCGCTCCACCTCAGCCACGACCTTCGATTGTTCCACTACGCTCATGCGACGGTGCCGTTGTCGTGTAGGGGCGGCAGAGCTGTTTTTTTGAAGCGGTGCAACTCCAGGGACAACTCACCCACCAGCTGCTTCAGTTCTCTGTTCTCCCGCTTGAGCTGCTCTATCTCTTGCCGGGTCGCATCACGCACACTGTCCCGAGTCAACCTCTCCTTCCCAGCTTCCATGAACCCCTTCGTCCAGGCGTAGTAGGAGTGGGGTTTGATTCCTTCCCGTCGGCACAGGTCATTAACGGTAGTCTCCCGTCTGAACCCCTCCAAGACGATGCGGATCTTCTCTTCAGGGGTATACTTACGGCGGGTCGCTGCACGGACCTGACGCACGAAGCTTCGTGTCTCCTGGCTTCGCTCCTCAGCTTGGCTGGCCTGATCCTCTACCTGGGTCATCAATGACTCCTTTCACTTAGGGTTAATCTACCCCTCTGAAGGAGCCTCTACCACCCCCAACCTCTTCGGTTTTCTAGGCCTCAATAGTGTCCAATTGCGCTGACACCCTACAGCGGCTTACCCTGCCCCACGTGGGCTTTAGTCCCACCAGACCACACCAGGCCGCCGGCCACCGTATAGAGCCACCCGTGTCCTCTCCCAGAGAGGTAGCACAGAGGAAGGCAGCCGTGGCGGCCCCGGAGCCGCCGCTGGTACCGCCGGTGCGCATATCCAGGTTCCAGGGATTGCGGGGAACACCGAAGCGCTCGATGCCGCCTCCCATAGCGAACTCGGTCATGCTCGTCTTTCCCAGGAGAATGGCCCCGGACCTTTTGAGGTTGGCTATCACGGTAGCGTCTTCGTCTGGGATAAAGTCTGCGAGGAAACGGGAGCCTCCCGTCGACCGGACGCCTTTGGTCCACATCTGGTCCTTTACGGCCACCGGAATACCGTGCATGGGCCCCAGATAATTCCCTTGAGCGATGGCTCGCTCCGCCTCCTGGGCAGCCTGAAGCGCCTGTTTCCGGCATACGGTCAGGTACGAGTTGAACTTGAAGTCCAGGTCGTCAATGCGTTCCAGGTAGGCTCGCGTAGCCTCCACCGGAGAGATTTCTTTCTTCTCAATCAGTGCCGATAGCTCGCTGGCGGGCAGAAATGGTATATCTGCCTTGTCTATCCTAACTCCTCTCCCGGGAACTACCTGAAGTCGAGACCGGTTTCATTATGAATCGCCCAGATAGCCAGCTCACTGACAAAAGCGGTGCTGCTTTTCGCAAAGCGAGTACATAGTCAACAGGATTTCAGCAGCGTGTCATTCTGAGGGAGCCAGCGACCGAAGAATCTGGGGTGGGGTCACTCACGGCCGCCCAGATTCTTCGCTTCGCTCAGAATGACATTTATATCGGACTTAAGTAAACTGAGTACTAGCAGCCAGCACATGCCTTAGTCTACATTGAATACCTTCGCTGCGTTGCCGCCCACCACCTTCTCCTGGTCCTCTCGCGGGAGGGACGAGAACATCTTCTTAACATGCTCCTGAGCCTCCAACCCTACGGACCGAATGTGAGGGAAGTCGGATCCCCAAAGAACACGATCAGCGCCTATAAGCGGGATCATCTCCGGGGCGTAAGGATCATCTATCAGCCCATGGTAGACACGCGTCTTCATGTAATCACTCGCCTTCATCTTGATCTGAGGCAGCTTCATGCGAGGGCCCCTTTTGTCGGGGTCCTGTAGCTCATCTATCCTCGTCATGAAGTTCGGGATCCACGATATTTCAAACTCACTGCAGATCACATTCAGGTTCGGAAAGCGGTCGAGGATCCCTCCAAAGATGAAGTCATTGGCTAGCACACCCTGTATCTCACCGAAGAGCTCTAGCATCCCACGGGGATTTTCGATTCGTTCATAGGGTGTTTGAGCGTCAACCTTGTTTGTGGGGGATAGGACCCGGCCGGTGAGAATGTGTAAAGTGCATGGGGCCCCAGCTTCGTCAGCGACCGCCCAAAACGGGTCATAGATGGGGTCCCGGTAGGGCGGACACCCTTCCGGCGCTTGGCAGTTGATCATCGGGCCCACCAGACCTTTCTTCAACGTCCTCTCTAGCTCCCCGACCGCCCAGTCCACGTGATGCATTGGTATCACGCTGACACCTATGAGGCGTTTGGGGTTCGAAGATACGAACTCGGCCTCCCAATCGTTGAACACTTCCGCGCATGCCTGCAACACCTCGATATCCGGATTTCTCAGCATAGTCAGCATGTGGGTCGGATTCAGCACCTCACCCCAGAGGGCGGCCTCCTCCTGGAATCTAATACGTACCTCTGGGATGTAACCACCCTTTCCCAGACCCTTTTCCTCAGCTTCTCTAGCGGCTGCGTCCGATGTGGGAATCAGCTCTCGAATCTCATTTACTGGTGAGCCCAGGTTACCTGAGTAGAAGAATGCTCCTTTGCGGCCCTGGTATTCGTCGAGGACCCGTGGCGTCCGGTCTCCGAACTTATGTCCTAGGGCATTCCACCATATATCATAGGGTTCCATGACGTGTGAATCGGCGGAAATAATTCTTTGAAAATGTGGTGTCGGTGCCATTGGTCCTCCTTTTTATGCGAACTGAAGCATGGTCGCGTGAGTCAGGCAATGTGTCTGACTCCACTCGTCCCGAGCCACTAGCAGCTATAAACTGATAAAAACCTCTATCAGGCCCCCAACCAGAGAACGCCTAATTCGCTGGGGGTCTTCCAAAGCGGTTCACTGTATCTAACCAGGATATGCCATTCTAGCCCGCTTGGCGCAGAGCAGCGAACACGCCACCGAGGCTCATCCGTTGGCCATACATCAGCAGCCCAGCACGGAACACCCGTGCTGATATCCAGAGCAGAGCTACACCAGTCAGCAGCAACACGGCAAGGCTCGCCACGACGTCCGAGAGCTGAACATCTGACGCAGCCAGCCTCACCATCATCGTCACCGGCGCTGTGAACGGGATGAATGAGAGGACCCGAGCAACCCCACCGTCTGGGTTCTCGAGGAGCATCGGAAGGAACCACACCGGCACCATGATCGGCAAGGTAACTATCGTGGAGATCTGTGCCGCCTCTTTGACAGACGTCGTTGCTGCGCCGATACCGGCCATCGTCACGGCGAAGACCAGGTACCCGGTGAGGTAAAACGCGATCACGAGGGCCAGGAGCCCTGGCTCTATGGCCAGCCGCCCAGCATCAGGAATCTGATCGAAGATGTGGGGACCGATGATCGCGACAGACGCCACCCACACGGCAATCTGGATGAGCCCAGTCGCACCCAGGGCAAGGACCTTGCCAACCATCACCGCAAGCGGAGAGACAGAGGTCAGGAGAACCTCGATCATGCGGGTCTCCTTGTCTTCGGAGACGCTGTTGATCAGGATACTGCCGCCCATTATGATCCCGAACATCAGTAGCCCACCGAATATGAGAGGGACCAGGATGCGGCCCGCCTTGTCCGGGTCCCTCTCGGTCGAACCGTCCTCACTGACCTTGATGCGGTCGAAGTCGGCCGGATCGAGCATTCGCGTCACAAGTTCTGGCGCCAGCTCATCAGCGACCAGTGCAGCCATCAGGAACACCTGGACTCTGCTCCTGATGGACCCGCTGGGAACGATGCCGCCATCAGGATGAAGCCACTCGACCTTCCCAGTGGCCACGTAGTCCTCCGGAATAACGAAGAACCCTTTGATCTTGTCAGCCAACAGCGCAGCTACCCCTGACTTCCGGTCCTGATATATCTGAAGCCCTGGCACCGCGCCTGCGTCTACCGCTAGCTCTCCAGAGAGGTCTAAAATGCCGATCTGATCTTGGTCTTTATCGTCGTCCGACACCCCACGGATAACCGGGACCGCAACAAGCAGGACCAGCAGGATAACCGGGACAGCCAGGGTCAGGATGAGGTAGATCCTGCGGTGGATTGCCCGCCGGAACTCCTCAGTGAAGATCACCCTAATTTCTCTTGGAGTTCCGGGCATCACTCACCTCCTCGACGAAGATTTCGCTCAAAGTCGGCAAGGCCACCTCGAACCGTTCTATTGAAATGCCGGCGTCCAGGAAGGACCGAAGCACTGCGTCGGGCGCCACCCCCTTGTTCAGCAGATACTCAAAGTGGCCGTTGCGGCGCTCGGCTTGTGACACCTCTGTCGTTATCCCGTCGGGTTGCCGCTCCGCTACCACGCGGACGCTACGGGAGCCCCTGGACCTCTTCAGCTCGTCCAGTCAGTCGCCCATAGAGAAGGATTGTACCATCGCTGATCAGGAGCACCCGCTCGCACAGCTCTTCAACGTCCGGCATTATGTGGGTACTGAATATGATCGCGGCGCCGCGCTGCTGTTGCTCCCTGATGATCTCCTTGATTAGCTGCATGTTGAGGGGATCGAGGCCTGAGAAGGGCTCGTCCAGGATGATCAGGTCGGGCTCGTGGACCAGCGCTCCGGCGAACTGCACAAGCTGGCTCATACCACGGGAGAGGGATTCCACCTTCGAGAAGCGATGTTCGTGGAGGCCGACGCGCCTGAGCATCTGCTCTGCCCTCGCTTCGGCCATGGGGGCAGCCAGCCCCTTGAGCCGCCCGAAATAGCGCAGGATGTCCAGCACCCGCTCATTCCGGTACAGCCCCCGCTCCTCCGGCAGGTACCCGATGCGCATCAGTGCTTCCCGCGTGGGCATTCCTCCCAAGAGGCTCAGTCGACCTGCGTCCGGACGGATGATGTCTAATGCCATGCGAATTGTAGTCGTCTTGCCAGAGCCATTGGGACCAACCAAGCCGAAAATCTCGCCACGCTCCACCACGAAGGATATCTTGTCGACCACCGCACGGCGGCCATATACCTTCGTAACTTCGTTTATCTCGAGGGCACGAGTCGAATGGTCGGCCTCTACGCTAGGATTGGTTGAATGATTGAGAATCATCGGCACGCCTCAAGTAAGCACCCTCGCCATTAACCTGGTTACCGATACCATAATACGTATGGCTTGTCCCGGGCGTCATCGGCTATTCTACCGATCCCCTAACCCACCATTAGTATGACTTGATTCTCAACGCATTTCGGTTCACCAGCAGCTTGGAAAATGTTTTTAGGCAAAACCCACTCCTATCCTGAGGGAGTCAAACTGTTTAGGCAAAACCCACTCCTATCCTGAGGGAGTCAAACTGTTATATAGAACTTCTGAGGCAAGGGAACCGATCTTGGGATTCAATAATCTTGTGGCTCAGAACTTCCACCCTTCCCGCTCTCTCTTATTACTCTCCGAACGTCGGCACAACGCCGAGCTGCTGCATAAAACCCATCTCGTCCATGTTCTCCCACTCTTCAATGATCTTCCCATCCGCGATACGGGCAATACCTATCGTTCTCGCAGTCACTTCTTTATTTGTGGCGGGGACGCCGAAGAACTCACCTTTGTGAGTGCCCCGATACGTCATGCGATATATGACCTTGTCCCCATCGGCTAGCAGATCATCAATGGTCATTTGACTATCTGGGAATGCTGCAACAACCGCAGTCAGGTACTGCTTAACGTTCTCCCTGTCTGCGGTCACGGCTGGCCCAGTCCTGTGGTAGACGAGGCTCGGGGAGTAAACCTCGTCCAGTATACCCGCGTTTCCATTGTTTATCCCCTCCACAAGTTTGCGGTACAGGGCTTTGTTCTCCTCCGACATGGACACCCTCCTTCCCGTAACAATGCATCATACCCACCATTAGTATGACTTGGTAGTATCGTTTTGACTCTTTCTAAGATGAATACCGGCGCTGAGGCCACCTAAGGGATCAGAGCGGAGCTTGCGATACTGTGGGTGACAGCTGCGGGGCCTCACTCGTTTGGGGTCGGTTGCTCACGCAAGGAAGGACGACACCACCTCTACAAACGTAACTTCGTTTATCTCGAGGGCACGAGTCGAATGGAGTAGAGTCCCAGGAAGTGGTGTAACAAGAGTAGAGGGTCTGGATGAAGAGAGACCACCACGTCATCCTTAGCGGGCAAAGACGAGCCTGAGAAAGGAGGACAACGGTGGTCAAGGAAAGGATGGACCTGCTTGAGCTAATGCGCAAGAGGGGAGTCGACGGTGACGTGGACTTTCTACGAGAGGCACTGAGAGTGCTGGTCGAGGAGATCATGGAGGCTGATGTGTCATCGAGGACCGGTGCTGGGTATGGAGAACGCAACCCTGAGCGGGTGACCCAGCGCAACGGGTACCGGTCTCGAGCATGGGACACTCGCGTAGGGACCATGGAGTTGCAGATACCCAAGCTGAGGGAGGGGAGCTACTTTCCGAGCCTGCTGGAGCCACGGCGTCGCAGCGAGCGAGCTCTGCTGGCGGTGATCCAGCAGGCGTATGTGGAGGGTGTATCGACGAGGCGAGTGGATGATCTGGTCAAGGCTCTTGGGTGCGAGGGTATCTCAAAGAGCCAAGTGTCGCGTATCTGCCAGGAGCTGGACGGGGTGGTGGAGAGCTTCCTGGGTCGGCCGCTGGACGGCGGATCATATCCCTACCTGTGGCTGGACGCACTAACCCAGAAGGTCAGAGAGGCCGGTAGGATAGTCAACGTCAGCGTGGTGGTGGCGACGGCGGTCAATAGCGAGGGCAAGCGTGAGATCGTTGGGATGGACGTGGGTACCAGTGAAGACGGCGCCTTCTGGTTAGCCTTCCTGCGCTCACTGGTCGCCAGGGGCCTCGGCGGGGTGGAACTGGTGGTATCGGACGCTCATCAGGGACTCAGGGATGCCATCGCAACTGTCTTCGGTGGGGCCAGTTGGCAGCGGTGCCGCACCCACTTCATGACCAACCTGCTCACTCGGGTCCCCAGGAGCGCTCAGCCCTGGGTGGCCACCATGGTACGCACCATCTACCAGCAGCCGTCCCCTCAGGAAGTGCATGCCCAACTCGAGCGGGTGATTGCTCAGCTCCAGGACCCGTTCCCACAGGTCGCCTCTCGACTGGACGAGGCTGGACCCGACGTCCTGGCCTTCTCCAGCTTCCCACTCGCCTGACCTGCCCCCAATAGGTGTACCACAAATCATGAGACACTGATAGCGCTTGGAGCAGAGGAGGTGAGGATGGCCTCTGGAGCAGGAGGGCGATAGCCCAGGGCGCTGTGGGGGCGTTGGTGGTTGTACTCGTGGCGCCACTGCTCGGTGAGGACCTGCACCTCCCAGAGGGTATCGAAGAGCTCCCGGTCCAAGAGTTCGTCCCTAAGCTTGCCGTTGAAGCTCTCAACATACCCATTCTCCCAAGGGCTACCCGGTGTGATGAAGAGGGTTGTGGCTCCCACCCCTTGGAGCCACAACCGCACCGCCCTGGCGGTGAACTCCGGCCCGTTGTCCGAGCGGAGGTGCTCCGGCACGCCACGCTGGACCATGAGGTCCCCCAGGCATTCAATGACATGGGGTGAGCGTAACGAGCGACCCACATGGATGGCCAGACACTCCCTGGTATACTCATCCACCACTGTCAGGAGACGAACGGGTTTGCCGTCACTGGTACGAAGGGCCACAAAGTCGTATGCCCAGACGTGGTTCCGTCGTTGTGGCCTCAGCCGCACGCAGGAGCCGTCAGTAAGCCAGAGTCGGCCCCGTTTGGGCTGTTTGGCTGGTACCTTGAGTCCTTCCCGTCGCCAGATCCGCTCCACCCGCTTGTGGTTCACTCTCCATCCCTCCCATTGCAGCATGGCAGTCACCCGCCGGTACCCATACCGTCCGTACCGACTGGCCAGCCGAACCACTGCCATCGTCAGGGCCTCCTCATCATCGGCCACTGTTGCAGTGTACCTCTGTGTTGACCGGGGTTGCTCAAGCGCCCGGCAAGCGCGCCGCTCAGAGATGCCATACCTGTCCCCCACCACTTCCACGCATCTCCGCCGGCGGGCCGGGCTCAGAAGTTTCCCCGTGCTGCCTCCTTCAGAATCTGGTTGTCCAACGTCAGGTCCGCTACCGCACGCCTGAGTCGTCCGTTCTCCGCTTCCATCTCCCGCAACCGCCTCGCCTGGTCTATTCTCAGCCCCCCATACTGCTGCCGCCACCGGTAAAACGTATGGTCTGATACCCCGATACCCCTGCATGCCTGGGCCACCGTCTCCCCTTGCGCCAGGGCCACCTCCGCTTCCCGCAGCTTCCCTATTATCTCTTCTACACTGCGCTGCTTACTCGCCATTGACTACCCCCTCTCACCAGCTCCACTTTACGAGTTTATAACTGGACCAGTTTTTGGGGGGGCAGGTCAACAGAGCCGACACAACGTCATCAAGTTGGATTTGTCGTTGATCGCCGGGTCCTTACTGCCACCCATTCCACGGGGGACGACGTGATGTTGGTCGAGCCCTCGGTTTGTGCCACAGATTTCACATTGCTCATACGTCGTCATAACAACCCTATAATTCGTCGCTATCAGCGATTATGCTCCATTTAACAGAGATATTATCGCATCTTACAATGTAACTTGTCAACACCTCAAAGACGTTGTTAGGATATGTCGACAACGCTATTTTCAATCACATAGTCGGAGAAGGTTCATGATTCAGTCTAGGCTCCGAGAACTGATAGCAATCAAAGGGCGTCGCGAAAGGCGAAAGATCACTTACCAGGATGTCTTAGACCAGACAGGAATCAGCAAGAATACTTTGACCAGATTGGCGAACGACCAAGAGGTTCGGGTTGCCATATCGACCATTGATCGTCTATGCGCATACTTCGACTGCCAGCCCGGGGACCTGTTCGTTTACAGCTGAGAGGAGCGGGTGAACGAATAGCGAGAAAGGGCCCTAGATATCAACGGACTCCCACATAAACGAGCCTAGGGTTGGGTACATGTGCTCTGAGGTCCCGTTTTTTAAAAGTCAGCGACTTCGTGGAACTGTACCCTTCCTCGACGCCTGGAGCAACAGAAGGAGCTGGATCACTCACTCTGGATGATCCCCGCTCCAGAAGCATATCCTATCGCTGCACCAACACCGACGTCCGTTCTTCGGGCATACGGGCCATGAGCAGTCTATTTTCTCGCTCTTGAATCAGCTTTTCGATTTGCACCGGGATTCAAGGGCGACATGTAGTTCCCCCATTTAAACAAGTCCTTCTGGCTTGGGGAAGGGTCTTCAACACGGTCCGGCTCTACCTAACCCTGGCAGCTACACTCCAGCCAGGTACCCGGAGAGAAGCCACTTATGATTGTCCAACCTTCCTTCTCACACGTAGTGAACGAGCACCGTCGTTGACACGGCCCTGGGTTCCGGTGTAATGTTGAAGGTGCCCACAATGTGTGCAGGCAGAAAGTTAGTGAGGGAGGTATGAAATGGTAGCATGAATTAGATGATCACCAGGTAGCTCGGTAAAGGCACAGCCATTCAACGGCATCTAGACACAGAAGGGGAGAGAAGAGAAAAGAAAAGTTTAAGCGTCAGTTAAGTACAGCAGAGTCAAACAGAGCCAAGCTAAGCCTAGGAAAGAAGCTTGGCCTTTTTGTGCCAAGCACCCATATTTTTAGGAGGTCTGTATGACTTCGCTGAAGAAAATTGAAGCAAATAGACGAAACGCAAAACTCTCTACCGGGCCCCGAGACACCAGTCGTACCCGGCTAAACTCAACTCATCACGGACTCCTCGCGAAGGAGTTATTCATCCAGTCCGAGCGACGGCCGGATGAACAACAGGCTTTCGAGCGCTTACACGAGACGCTGCTGGAGAGCCTGGTACCGGGTAACGAATTGGAAGAACTGATAGTCTTACGGATAGCTTCCTTGGTGTGGCGCGTGCGTAGGAGCATAAAGTACGAAACGGCGTCCATACAACGATACCAGGACGGGTTAATCTCCCGGTGGGACGAGGAGCAAAAGGGAAAACATCCAGATAATCCTGGGGGCGGTCTATCAGACCTGAAATGCTCAACACGCGATCTGGCCCGACAAGCCGATTGCCTGTACGAATCTCTACGCGCCTTAAGGGAAGAGGACCCCTTGGCAGAGAATCCAGACCTCTGGAAGGAAGTGTTCTCGCTCGCCAAGAAACGGTACAAGGTGCCAATCCGCAGCCTCCTGAAATTACCGGCACCCTGGGAGAGCTTTCCCATCTTCACGAGGACAGATACTCTGCGTGTAGTACAGGAGGCATGTGGTAGGGCCGCCATATCGGATCCGACGTTCTGGCTCGAGCTTGCGCAGCATCTCGATGCTGAATATCTGGTCGTTCAAGTGCGTTTAGAGAAGCGCTACCGCGACCTGGAACAGGATGGCGTACTCTCCGAGCTACCCCCTCGACGGCACGGAGTGGACGGGGCAGATTACGAACATTAGTTCTGGCAACATATTTACAAAGCTCTCCACGAACTTGAAAGGCTCCAGTCCAACCGCAGAGGCTTTGCCCTGCCCGCCACCTCTGTCTGTTGACGTCAACATCAACACTGACAATGGGAGTGAATGAGGGGCCTGTCTCTGTAGAAAATATATGATATCGGCAAACGAACCCAAATTTGAAGCTGGGAAGATGAAAATAAGTGAATTCGTTTTCACGAATCTGGATATCCAGGGCTGGGAGATCGCTCTCTATATTTAGGTCCCGGGACTGCTGGCTTCCCTTCGGTGACCAGTGCGCCCGGCCTTGGCCTGCACCTATTCCGGAGGAAGGAGTAACCGCTGCCTCTCGACCGAGTCGTGATTAATGAATCCGTCCAGCAAGGCCTAAAACCGGAGGACCCTTTGTGTCCTCATCGCTCTCAAAACGATGGCCTTAGTGGCCTCCAGCTCACGCATGACCTCGTCGTGCTCTACCAGGAGAGCCAGACAGTCCGCCCCTCCGGAGATCTCGGCCAGCGACTTGTATCCCTTGCCCTCCACCAGAGGATCGTAGGAGTCGATCCTGTATCCCTGGTCCCGGAGGATTTCACAGATGGCCATAGCCGGACTCTCCCTCGTATCGGCGACGTTCGGCTTATAGGTCAGGCCGACTACGACAATCTTCGGGTCTGAGACGTCTTCTACCGCACCCTTGATCTTGCCGGCGATGACGCCGGGGATAGAATCGTTGATTCGGCGAGCAGCGTTGATGAGCTGCGAGCGGTCTGGGTTCGTCTGGTATATGAACCACGGATCGATTGGCAAGCAGTGGCCCCCGACGCCGATTCCTGGACTATGAACCGTAACTCTAGGGTGCCGGTTGGCCAGGGCAATCAGCCGTTTCGCGTCAACTCCCAAGCCTTCAGCTACCAGGGCCAGCTCGTTGGCGAAAGCCACGTTTACGTCACGATAGGCGTTCTCGGCGAGCTTACACAGCTCAGCGGTAACGTCCTCGGTTATGAATATCTCGGCTTTCACAAAGGTCTTGTATAGTTCGCTGGCCGCCTTTGCCGAAGCGCCGTCAATACCACCACACACTCGATCGGTGTGGATCAGCTCGTATACCATGTTGCCGGATAACACCCTCTCTGGGCAGTAGGCCAAGAGCACATCCTGGGGAACCTTCCAGCGGGTGCTGTTCTCGATAATGGGCTTCAACACCGACCTACTGGTCAAGGGAGGGACGGTTGACTCCAGAATGACCAGGTTCCCCCTTTCTAGGTAGGGGCATATCGCTTCGGCGGCGCTTTTGACGTAGCTAAGGTCGGCGACCCGGCCCCCAGCCAGCGGGGTAGGTACGGCTATTACGAAGATGTCGGCGGCGTCCGGAGTGGCCTGGGCACGGAAATTGTTTCGGACCTGCGGGGTCCTGAAGAGCTCTTGCAGGTCCTCCTCTTGAATGAATAGCCGACCCTCGTCAAGCGCCGAGACACGCTTGCGGTTAACGTCAACACCGATTACCTTGTGTTCCCGGGCCAACAGGATGGCCAGGGGCAGTCCGACGTAGCCGAGCCCAATGACCACTATCTTTCTCAAATCTGCCATGCTCCCTTCTGTTGGACGAATGTTCAACTTGTATGAATACCTTACCATGTATCGACAGCTAATCCCAAGCTGCCGGAACTGTCAGCGAGCCAGGGAATCTGGTCTCATTCGTCTCTCAGTATCACGGGAGCAATCGAGCTGGATCGCGGTCGAAGAGCAGCGATCCGGAGAGCCCAAGACAAGCGGCACAGGGGCGCGCTGACCTTGACTTAGCGCTTCCGTTCGCAATATACTGGGCTTGGTTAATAGGCGTCGCTGGAAATGCTCCGGGCCCAGGACGGATCCCCGAATGGGCAGCCCGGAAGCCGCCCTCGAAGATGCGGAGACAGATGCCCTTAGGGCAGGAGATTGGTACATGAACAGGACTAACATCGTGGTCGTAGGTGGCGGGACTGGCAATCACACCAACCTCAGTGGCCTCAAGCATTACGATTGCGATCTGACCGCTGTAGTGGCAATGACCGACAGCGGGGGAAGCTCTGGGCGCCTTCGAGAGGAGCTGGGTCAGCTCCCCCATGGAGATATCCGGCGCTGTCTCGTCGCCCTCTCACCCGACGACCACTCCACGGCCCTCATGGCCCAGCTTTTCGACTACAGGTTCAGCGCGGGAAACGGGCTGCACGGGCACAGCTTCGGGAACCTATTCCTTACCGCTCTTACCGAGGTCACCGGGAACACAGCCACCGCCATCGCCGAGGCATCTCGCATGCTCTCGATAAAGGGGACGGTCCTTCCGGTGACCCTCACCAAGTCTACGCTGGTGGCGTGCCTGAAGGACGGCACCGAAGTGGTCGGCGAGGCCAATATCGACCAACGCAAGGAGAAGCTGGACGTATATATAGATTATGTTTACCTGGATCCGATGGCCTATGCCTACCCACCCGTACTGGAAGCTATCGAGGCTGCCGACGCCATCGTAATGGGCCCCGGTGACATCTACACCAGTATCCTCCCCAATCTGTTAGTGGAGGACGTCGGGCAGGCCATCAACCGTTCCAAGGCCGTGAAGATTTGCGTCTGCAATCTCATGACCAAGACGGGGGAGTCGGATGGGTTCAGGGCGTCGGACTTCATGAAACTCATATGCGAATATCTTGGGACGTCTGATCCCCTCGACTACCTGATAGTCAACAACGCCCCCTACCCGGACAAGTTGGTGGAACGATACGCGTCCCAGAAGCAGTACCCGGTGGAAGTTGACATGTCTGAGTGCAAAAGGTTGGTCCATGAGGTGGTAGAGGAACCCCTCTTATCGGCCGGCATCCGCATCCGCCACAACCCGGACTTCCTCGCGAAAACCGTCATGGGCATCCTCAAGACAGTGGGCGCCAAAGCCGGTCGGCCGATACGCGCATAGGACACCACGCAGTTGTCTCTCAAGTGTCTGACCATTGATGGCTGACGAAGCGACAACCCGGTGGGCGCCATACGACGACACCAGACCGGACCGCCCATCCCTTTCTACTCGCACCGACCCCACCGCCCTGAGCCAACTGCTCAGCACGAACCTCTTGTGTAATTACATCAGCTATTACCTCGCCTTACTTCAGGGCGAGGATCCATCCACGGTCCCTGCCATAGACCTTGTAAACGGAACCCCTCTCCAGCGCTGGACAAGGAGCTTAGATCGCCCGTTTTGGGCAGACGCACCAGCGGAGCAAACAATGGTCAGCAAATGTATGCGATGATACTGGCTGGAGGAAGGGGTGAACGGCTTATGCCCCTCACGGACACGGTCCCTAAGCCCATGGTGCCGGTTTGCGGGAAGCCGATCCTCTCCCATCAGGTCGAATGGCTAAAGAAGGCCGGGGTTAGCGACATAGTCTTCCTCGCCGGATACCGATGGGAGTCCATTAAGGATTTTTTCGGAGATGGAAGCAACTACGGTTTCCGGGCACATTACAGCGTCGAGGACTCTCCCTTAGGACGTGGAGGGGCCATCCGCAAGGGGATGGACCTAGTGCCCAAGAGGGAGCGGTATATGGTGGTCACGAACGGTGATGTAATTACCCACGAAAGCATCGATAACTTGGTGGCTGGATTCCTCGGCAAGCTGAACTCCAACCCGGCCCTCAAAGCCACCGTCATGGTTGTACCATTTCCAAGCCCCTACGGTCTGGTAGACCTCAACAGCCAGGACGATGTAGAAGGCTTCCGGGAGAAGGCGGAGCTCCCCTATTTTATAAACGCGGGGATTTATGTCTTCTCTCGCGACATCCAAGAGAGTCTGCCAGAGCTAGGAGACCATGAAACCTCAACGTTTCCCGCCCTGGCGGCGGAAGGCCAACTGGCCGCCTACCGGTCCCGAGCATTCTGGCGGAGCGTGGACTCCTTCAAAGACCTTAGGGAAGCGGAAGAGTACTTAAAGAAAGCCGGGTAGCGAGGCCTGGCAAGGGCAGAGATACTCAACCTCCGTATCGCGGCGTTCGACCCACGGTACCCTCACCAGGCCCATTTAGTCGATCCCTCATTAGGCGTACCCCAGTATTGACATCGGGTCGGGCATTTGCTAGGATTTTGCGAGCATCGTTATGCGATGTATTCTCTGCAAGGCGATGCTAGGTGAAAATGGGCACGTCTAGCACCCTCGGGGCCAATGTGAAAAGCCCTCCAGGTCCGTCCCTTCCGGCTATGTTTGCCCGGTATAGGTACGCGCTCGACGGAGAGCTGCGGGCCGCTATGCCCAGGCCCACCCAGACGGGGCAACAGGCAGAGCCTGGCCAGGACAACGGGTCGGACAACCTGTACCGCATGCTCCGATATCACATGGGCTGGGATGACGAGACGGGAGAGCCGCTAGTCAATCCGTCGTCCCAAGGTAAGGCGCTGAGGCCCACTCTCTGCCTTTTCGCCTGTGAGGCGGCGAACGAAGAGTGGACCCAGGCGCTGCCTGTCGCGGCGGCACTGGAGTTTATTCACAATTTCTCCCTGATCCACGACGACATACAGGATGGCGACATTGAGCGCAGGCACCATCCTACCGTGTGGGCCATCTGGGGACAACCCCAGGCCCTGGTAGCCGGAAACGCTATGAGGACCCTCGCCGACATGGCGACCCTTAGGATGACCGAGAGGGGCGTGCCTGTGGGGAAAGGACTGCGAGCATCATCTCTTCTTACCAGGGGCTACCTGGATATGACCAGCGGCCAATGTCTCGACCTGGCCTTCGAAGGCAGCCTGGACATAGGACTTGACGAGTACATCGCCATGATTTCATTCAAGACAGGCGCCCTCATCCGGTGCGGAATGGAAATGGGCACGCTGGTGGCCTCGGACGACGAGTCCCTAGTCGAGGCGTTCGCCCGTTGCGGCAGCTTTCTTGGCCTGGCGTTTCAGATAAGGGACGACGTGCTGGGCATTTGGGGTGATGAGGAAGCTACGGGGAAGGCCGTGGGCAACGATATCCTGAGAAAGAAAAAGTCTTTCCCCATAGTCTATGCCCTTCAGTCGGCGGGCGACGTCGCCCGGCGGAGGATGGTTGACGCCTACAGCAAAGAGACCCTCGGAGAAGGGGACGTGGCCGATGTACTGGAAGTGCTGGATGGGCTGGATGCAGCCGGTTACGCTCAGCAGGTTACCTGTGAAAAGGCCGATCTCTCCCTGAAGGCGGTCGCGGATGCTCCGCTGCCCTCTTGGGCGCATCGCGAGATCGAGGAGTTGGTCGAGTTCATTACCACGCGCCAATACTAGGGAAGGGTGAGCATGAAGAGAGCTAAGAGACCCATGGAGTTGGCCGTACGGGTGGCCTTCTACATACTTAAGAACAACCTCATCAGGAGGAAGCGCTTCCCCCTGGTCACCATGCTGGAGCCGCTTGAGATGTGTAACCTGGCCTGCATCGGCTGCGGTCGCATCCACGAGTACAAGTCCGTGATGGACAAGATGATGCCGGTGGAAGAGGCGATGAAGGCTGTGGAACAATCAGGGGCGCCAATTGTGTCCATAGCCGGCGGGGAGCCGACCATACACCCGAAGATCGATGAGATCATAAACGAGCTTGTCCGCCGCAGATACTTCGTGTACTGCTGCACCAACGGGCTTCTTCTTGAGCGGGTGATGAAGAAGGTCCCTCCATCTAAATATCTGAGCTGGGTAATCCACATGGACGGGATGGAGGAGGTGCACGATGAGGCGGTAGCCAGAAAAGGGGTATTCAAGAAGGCCATGAAAGCCATTGAATCAGCCTTGGACGGCGGCTACCGCGTATGCACCAACACCACCATCTTTCGTGGATGCAACGTGGAGGACCTGCACGAACTCTTCAGAACCATGACAGATATGGGGGTGGAAGGCTGCATGGTATCCCCGGGATACGATTACGTCCATGCCCCGGACCATGACCTCTTCCTCACCCGCAAGGAGTCCATTGAAGCGTTCAAAGAGGTCCTGGATGAGGAAAAGATAAAGGGTCTGAGGATGTACAACAATCCCATATACCTGGACTTTCTGCGGGGTAAGCGGGAGTACCAGTGCACCGCCTGGTCCAATCCCACCTACACCGTGATGGGATGGAGGAAACCCTGCTATCCTCTGGCCGACGAACACGTCGACAACGTGGAAGAGCTATTCGAAGACTCGGTGTGGGAAAAGTACGGCGTTGGGAAAGACCCCCGCTGCGCCGGCTGCATGATGCACTGTGGCTTCGAGTCGGCCACGATATTCAAAGCCGTGTCTAGCCCGAGAGACTGGGTGACTCTGGTCAAGGCAGGGGCGGTCAGCAAAGGCGGGATCACCGCGGGTTAGGCCGGGACGCAAGTAGCAGCCTGCTGGGATGATACTAGTGATATATATCGTTGCATCAATGGATCGGGAGGTAAGGAGCTTAACGCGAGGAATCGCGGGCATGCTGCTTGAAGGCTCACCCGCCACAGTGCATGTGTCCGGAGTGGGCAAGGATAAGTCCAAGCAGAGGATCGAGGCATTATTGCGAAGCTCCAAGAGACCCGACGCCATCCTCTCCCTCGGGTTCGCACGCGCCCTTGTCGAAGACCTGCGCACGGGAGACCTTGTGCTCGCGGACAAGCTGCACTCCAGCGATGACCCAGTCGTGTTGGAGTCCGACGGCGCCCTCTTAAACCTGGCCAAGAAAAGCCTGGAACAGCCTGGCCTCCCACGTTACTTCGTGGCCGGCTCTCTCACGGTGACCCAGGCGGTCCTTACCAGCCACGAGCGGGAGCAGCACACAACGGACGCCGCCTGGATAGCGAACATGGAGGATTACTGGGTCGCGAAGGAGGCCATCCAGCAGGGAATCCCGTTCCTCAGCGTCCGCGCCGTGTTGGACACGAGGCACCAACAGATACCCGCCTTTGCGGCGGGCCTCGGCCATCATGGGAAGATCATGCAACCCATTCTGGCGCTGCCCAACGTGATGCTCAGACCTTGGAGCGTAGGGGCGCTGCTCCGGCTCTCCAGACAGGCGGACATCGCTGAAAAGAGTCTGGCAGCCTTCGGCCTGCCATTCGTATCGCGGCTAAAGGAGTTGGGAAGCAACGCCATTTCCGGCCGAATGCTCGACTCTCACTCCACCAGTGCGCTGTCATTCTGAAGGGTAGGTCGTTCAACCATTGGAAGAAGCTTCTGACACAGGCGGAAGTCCATAAATGAAAGTCCTGGTGACTGGGGCAACCGGTTTTATCGGGGGTAACGTAGCTCGGGCTCTGCGTAGCAGAGGGTATGAGGTAAAGGCGCTAGTGAGGCCGGCAAGCAGCACCCTGAACATAGATGGAATCGGTATCGAGCCGGCCCCGGGCGATGTGAGAGACAGGGAGTCGGTGTCCATGGCGCTGAAGGGCTGCCAGGGGGTCATCCATTGCGCCGGCCTTTATACCTACTGGACGCCAGACCCCAGCTTGATATACGAGGTAAACGTGACCGGCACGAAAATAGTCCTCGAGGAGGCTCTAAACGCGGGGATCGAGAGGTGCGTATACACCAGCACGGTTTCCACCGTAGGGATACCAAAGGGAGGACTCGGGAACGAGGAGATCGAACAGTCCCGGAAAGGACTGGTGGGCCACTACAAGATGTCCAAATACCAGGCGGAGCGGGAGGCACTTGGAATCGCGAAGAAGGGTCTTCCGGTGGTAGTAGTGAACCCCACGGCCCCCGTAGGCCCGTGGGACGTCAAGCCCACCCCCACCGGCCGCATGGTCCTCGACTTTGTCAGGGGCCGCATACCCGCTTACATCAACACGGGCATGAACCTTGTGGACGTGGAGGATGTGGCAGCGGGCCACGTCCTTGCCCTGGAGAAGGGCAGGCCAGGGGAGAGGTATCTCCTTGGGAACAAAAACTTGAGTCTCAGGCAGGTGTTCGAAATTCTGGAGAGGGTCTCCGGGAGGAAAGCTCCAAGGGTCAGGCTGCCTATGTGGCTGCCGATGCTAGCGGGATATATCGACGAGTTCGTAGAAGGGAGACTCCTTCGCAGAGAGCCGCGAATACCACTCGAGGGATTGAAGGTCTCGCGAAAACCCATGTACGTGAGCTGTGAGAAGGCGATCAGGGAGCTCGGGCTGCCTCAGAGTCCCGTGGAAGGGGCCCTGGAGAAGATGGTGAACTGGTTTCGGGAGTACGACTACCTCGGCACGACCAAACGGGTCGGCCGGCTAGGCGTCGCAAAGGGATAGCATGGCTGAGATCCGCAGCGCCACAAGCAAGGAACTGATTAGCGCGGTTGAAGCGGCTATAGGACGCTCCCATGAGTACCTGCGCTCTACTCAGTATCCGGAGGGCTACTGGTGGGGTGAGTTGGAGTCCAACCCAACGATGGAGGCAGAGTATCTGCTCCTCACCCATCTCCTGGGAGTTGCGGACGAAGCTCGATGGGGCAAGCTGGCCAATTACATGCTCAGCAGGCAACGAGAAGACGGCTCCTGGGGCCAGTACTTCGATGCTCCGGGAGACGTGAGTACCTCAGTGGAGTGCTACTTCGCGCTGAAGCTGGCGGGGATATCCCCCGATGCCACCGAGATGCGCAAGGCTAAGGGATTTATCCTATCCAAAGGGGGCGTCCCCAGAGTACGAATCTTCACCAAAATCTGGCTTTCTATGTTCGGGCAATGGGAGTGGAAGGGGACTCCCATGATGCCACCCGAGCTGATGTTCCTGCCCAGCTGGTTTCCTTTCAACATCTACGAGTTTTCCAGCTGGGCCAGGGCTACGATAGTGCCCATGCTCATTATCCTCTCCGAAAGGCCAGTGCGCTCAATACCACAGTGGGCGAACATCGACGAACTCTTTCCGGAATCGAGGGACCGCACGGACTACTCCCTTCCGAATCCGGTCGGCCTAGTGGGATGGAGGAGATTCTTCTACATAGCGGACAAGGTCCTCCGCCTGTACGCCAGGTTTCCCATCAAGCCAGGGCGGAAGATGGCCATCCGCAAAGCGGTCAAGTGGATAATCGCTCACCAGGAAGCCGACGGGTCCTGGGGGGGGATACAGCCTCCCTGGGTGTACTCTCTCATCGCCTTGAAACAGCTGGGCTACTCTATGGACCATCCAGTGATGAAGAAGGGATTCGAAGGCTTCGAGGGATTCGCAATCGAGGAGGGGGACACCTGGAGGGTACAGGCATGCGTGTCTCCCGTGTGGGACACGTGCCTGCTACTCATCGGGCTACTGGACTCGGGCATGGCTCCTCGGGATCCCGTCCTGCAGAGAGCGGCCCGCTGGATGCTGAAAGAGCAGATCCTCTCGGGAGGGGACTGGCAGGTCAACAACAGGAGCACGCCTCCAGGGGGCTGGGCCTTCGAGTTTGAGAACGACAATTACCCGGACTTGGACGATAGCGCCGAGGTCATAATGGCCCTCGACGGCGTCCGCCTTGATGATGAAGAGGACGAGACACGCAGGGACTGGGGAATTCAACGGGGAGTACGCTGGCTCTTAAGTATGCAGTGCAAGAATGGCGGCTGGGCAGCCTTTGATAAGGACAACGACAAAGGCTACATCACCAAGATGCCTTTTAGCGATTTTGGGGAGACCATCGACCCGCCAAGCGTGGACGTAACGGCCCACGTAGTCGAGATGCTGGGCAAGCTGGGCTATAGGAAGGATTTCCGGCCCGTAAGACGGGCCTATGAGTACATGCGCGCCGAACAGGAGCCCGACGGACCATGGTTCGGCAGATGGGGCGTCAACTACGTCTATGGCGCCGGAGCAGTACTGCCCGCGTTGGAAGCCATCGAAGAGGATATGGGCCAGCCCTACATCCGGCGGGCCGTGGAGTGGCTGGCGGCCCGCCAGAACGAGGACGGAGGCTGGGGGGAAAGCTGCGCCTCATACGTGGACGACTCCCTGAGAGGCAGCGGCCCCAGCACCGCATCTCAGACCGCGTGGGCAATCCTGGCTCTGCTTGCGGCGGGCGAGGTGGACCAAGACGTCGGATTCGGGCGTGCCACCGCACGGGGAATCCAATGGCTGGTAGACAGCCAACTCCCGGACGGTTCCTGGGATGAGCCCTATTTCACGGGTACGGGTTTTCCCGGCTATGGCATAGGCCAGAGATTGCGGCGGCTTCCCAAGCCCGGAGAGCCGGGGTACCAGGGGTTGGAGATGCCGGCCGGATTCATGATCAATTATCACTCGTACCGTAACTCATGGCCGCTGATGGCAATGGGGAGATACCGGAGGATAGCCTCCGCGTACCAAGGCGTGCGCCCTCATGGAGATCAATAGTATCGATCACAGTGAACCTGTCGGCTTCTCGCCAATTGCGTAGGCTCAAAACGGAGGAAGGTTGCTGATGGACAAGACAGGCGTTTCAAGAGCCAAGCTACCCAACATGGCCCGCGGAGCTAGAGACCCCGTTCTTCAGGTGAATGGGAAGAACGGCGGCGCTTTGGGAGGCGTCGAAATCCTGCAAGATAAGACAGACGTTATGGCATCCCAGCTCTTCCGCCTTCGCGTTCAGAGCGAGCAAGCCCTGGAATTCATCAACATTACCCAGCGCGTTCGAGAGTGTGTCTCGATAGCCGGCGTAAGGCACGGCTTCGTCATCGTCTATTCAAAGCACACCACAGCGGCTATCAAGATCAACGAGGACGAGCCCCTGCTTCTTCAGGACATGGAAGAGTTCCTGGAGCGCATCTCGCCACGGGACGGATGTTACAGGCACAACGACTTCACAATACGCACCGTCAACATGACCGAAGATGAATGCCCCAACGGCCACGCTCACTGCCAGCAACTGCTCCTGGGCACCAGCGAGACGATACCCATCCTGGACGGGACCATACAAATTGGACGCTGGCAGAGCATCTTCATGATAGAACTGGACCACCCTCGTCCGAGGGAGATAGTGGTCCAGGTGGTAGGATGTGGCTAGGAGTCGGGTTCCCGCTTCAGGCACGCTGAAACACCGCTCCAGGCGGGTCAGTCTTTTCCAGAGACTTCGATGCACCACGCATTGCTGTTCAGCGGAGCCGGGCGCCACTCAAGAACTGGTGACACTCGGGAGTGAAGGATGATGGAGCTAGAAGTAGCGTACCAGCATTGCCGCGCTGTCACCAAAAGAGACGCAAAGAACTTCTATTACGCCTTCATCACACTTCCCCAACGGAAGAGGAAGGCCATTTACGCCGCCTACGCGTTTTGCCGCATCTGCGACGACGCCGCCGATGAGGACATCCCAACCGACGAGAAGATCAAGCTCCTTGGTGGACTGAGGGAGAAGCTGGCCGGCGCCTACTCGGGGCATACGGACGGGCCCCTGTTCACGGCCCTAGCGGACACGGCCCATTCATTCCATATTCCCCAGGAATACCTCCAGGAAATAGTCTCAGGCGTGGAGACAGACCTGACAAAGAGCAGGTACCAGAACTTCGAAGAGCTCCGCACCTATTGTTACCAGGTAGCTTCGGTGGTCGGCCTTACCTGCCTACAGATATTCGGCTACTCCGACAGAAGGGCAATAGAGTACGCGGTCGACCTTGGCCTGGCGATGCAGCTGACCAACATTCTGCGAGACTTGAAAGAGGACCTGGACAGGGACCGTATCTATCTGCCACTGGACGAGTTGAACGAATTTGGGTACTCGGTAGAAGACCTCAAAGCCGGCGTAGTGAACGAACCCTTTCGACGCTTGATGGACTTTCAGACCCAAAGGGCGCGTCGGTACTTCGACAAGGGATTCATGCTGTTGCCTTACCTGTCTCCTCGCTCCCGGGCCTGTCCGGCGGTCCTCGGACAGATTTACAGCCAGATCCTCAACCGGATCGAGGCTAGGGATTTCAACGTGTTCAACGGAAGGGTGAGCCTCAGCAGACCGGAAAAATACCTGGTGACGGCGAAAACATGGTTAAGAAGCCTACGCCCCATGGCTGCGACTCCCAGCTGATAGATGCAGGTAGCGACCCATTGGGGCTCCGGGGATTCCACGTCGGGTCCAGAGCAACCAGGGCCCCGACAGAGCGGCCGAGGTATCCCGCTGGGTAACGCAGCCCTTGTTCTGGCGCCCTTCTGTCAAGAAGCTATCGAGGCTTTGAGGCGCATCATTCCCGTCAGCTATGAAAGCTGGACCGCTACCCGCAAGCTCTATTCGCCCGATGTCCTCTCCGACCGAATCAACTCTGAAGGTATCAACATACTTGTCGTCGAGGCGGACTTCGTGTTCGACGACGTGTTTCGAGAGGCCAGAGCCCTGAGGTTTCTCGGGGTATGCAGGAACAGCCTGGACCACGTGGATTTGGAGGCGGCTACGGAGCACGGAGTGACTGTGGTGAATGCCCCTGCCAGGAATGCCCAGGCTGTCGCTGAGCTTACGCTCGGGCTCATGATCTCTCTAGCGAGGGGAGTCTGCGATCACAATGGGTACGTCAAGAGCGGGAAATGGGAGAGCCCAGTCGAACCCTACATCTCCATGAGAGGCTTCGAACTTCAGGGCAAGACACTGGGGATAATCGGCCTCGGGTCCATCGGGAGGATCGTTGCCAGGCTTGGTAGAGCCTTCGGCATGAGCGTCCTGGCCTACGACCCATATGTGGGAGCGCCCGGCAGTCGCAGGGGAAGCGCCCTCCTCGGCATGTTGGATCAGGTAGTCCAAGATTCGGACTTCCTCTCTATCCACGCCCCGAGCACGCCTGAGACTCAGGGGCTGCTGGACCGGCGCCGCCTCGGGCTGCTGAAGCGAGGCTCCTACATAGTAAACACCGCGGCTTATCTGATCGTCGACGAAGAGGCGCTGGCCGACTACCTGAAGTCGGGACATATCGCCGGCGCGGCCCTCGACGTACACCAGACCCACCCCATCCCCCCGACCAGCCCTATACTGAAACTGGGTAACGCGCTACTCCTACCTCACGTCGGCGGAGCTACCGATGGGACCATCGTGCGCCAGTCGTGGATGATGGTGAACGATATCCAGCGCTTTCTTCAGGGTCAGAGGCCGAGACACCTGGTCAACCGCGAGGTCTGGAGGCGCCGTGGGTAGGCCCACCTCCGGAGAGAGCGGAGGCTATGTCATGGCCCTGGACATGGGAACCAGCGCCCTCCACTGCCTCCTTTCGGATTCGCTGGGACGACCAATCGACAGCGCCGACGCTTCCACATGCTACTTCACGCCTGAGGGAGGGCCACCTCTCGCTCGGGAGTTCGATCCCGAATCCGTATGTGCCAGCTTTCAGCAGCTCATCGCCAGAGTGCTCCACCGCCAAGGAATAGGGCCGGAGCGCATCTTCGCCATCGGCCTCACGAGCCAACGCCAGGGAGTCGTGTTCCTGGACGAACAAGGCAGAGAGCTATACTGCGGACCCAACGTGGATCTTCGTGCCGTGTTCGAGGGCGCAGCCCTTGATGAGGAGTACGGCCGGCGGGTCTATGCGACCACCGGCCATCCATCGTCTCTATTGTTAACACCCGCACGCCTTCTATGGTTCCGTGAGCATCAACCTCTTATCTACGAAAGCACCCACACAATTCTTACAGTATCTAGCTGGCTGGCCTACAAGCTCACGGGAGAGCTGACGTCAGAACCCTGTCTGGAGGGCGAAGCCGGTCTATTGGATGTTGGCAGCCGCGAGCGGTGCCCTGCTCTCACAGATGATCTCGGGGTGCCGGCTCAACTGCTCGCTCCTCTGTCACCTCCAGGCGTACCCGCAGGGCAGTTGGGCAGAAGCACCGCAAAGCTCTGGGGCCTTAGCTCCGGAGTCCCGGTAGTTATAGCCGGGCCCGATACTCAGTGTGGCCTGCTGGGCATGGGGCTGACGAAAGAAGGGCAGGCTGGGGCGGTCATCGGGTGGAGCGCCGCGTTGCAGGTGCTTACCCCCCAACCCTGCCACGATGGCGAAGAAATGAGGACCTGGGCAGGCTGCTACCCTCTGGACGGCCTTTGGGTAGCGGAATCCAATCTGGGAGTTGCTGGTCACGCCTACCGATGGCTCAAGGATACTCTGCTGGACAGGCAGGCGTCCTTCGAGGAAGCCGAGGAATTGGCGCTGAGCGCAGCGCCGGCCCCCGATGGGGCGGTCGCGTTTCTGGGCCCTGGCCCTGAAAACTCCTTCAAAGCCGGGCTGCGTATGGGCGGCCTGCTCTTCCCGACCCCCGTGAGCTTCCAGGAGACCACCAAGGGACAGATGTTCCGAGCGGCCCTGGAAAATATAGCGTTCAGCGTGAAGGCGAACCTGGCCACTCTGGTGGAAGTCGCGGGTATCGATCAGCCCGAGATACATCTGGGGGGCGGCATGGCCCGGAGCCGCGCCCTGGCCGCTATACTGGCGGCGGCACTGGGGCGCGTTATCCACCGAAGCCTCACGCCGCAAGTAAGCGCAAGAGGCGCAGCGATGGCCGCGGCCGCGGCCACCGAGCCCTCCCTTACTGTCCAGCAGATTGCTCAAAAGGCAGCCAGGGACCTGGAAGAAGTCGAACCCGGGACCGCCAGCGAAATAGCCCAGTACGAGGAACACTACAACCGGTGGCTGGGCCTGTACCAGCGACTCGGGTGGGAGTGAGCGGGCCCCACGTCGTGGAGGATCATTGGGACAGAATCATCGAGAGAGGCAGCTGCTCCTGGAGGTGACCGACGAAATGGTCAAACAGGGGCTCGTGGCCGGCTCCAGCGGCAATGCCAGCCTTCGCCTGACCGGGAATGAGGACGAAGACCTCGTCCTCATTACGCCGAGCCGATTCCGCTACGGCCGGATGAGCCCAGAAGACCTGGTGGTCGTGGATCTGGCAGGAGGCGCCGTAAAGGGGGACCACCTTCCCTCCAGCGAAACCGCACTGCACCTTGAGCTATACCAGGCGCGTGCGGATGTCGGAGCGATAATTCATACCCATTCGCCCTACTCTTCTGTGGCAGCAGTGGCTGGCCTGCCTATACCCCCCTTGATTGACGAGATGGTGATAAAGGTCGGTGGCAGGGTGGAAGTAGCAGAGTATGGGTTCCCCGCCAGCGAGGAGCTTGCCCGCAATGCCTGCCACTCCCTCGGAGAGCGGAACGCAGTGCTTCTGCGGAATCACGGTCTGATAGGGGTAGGGAGGGAGCCGTGGGAAGCATTGGAAGTGTGCCAGATGGTGGAAAGAGCGGCGCAAATATTTATATACGCCTCTCTTATTGGGAAGGCTACGCCGCTGCCTTCGGAGGCCGTCGAGATCCAACGAGAGCTATTCCTCATGCAGAAGGCCGCTGAGCGGATGAATAACCCCGGAAATAATTGACAGAGTGGACTCGGTCATAGAAGTTATCGAAACACATAGGGGGCGCCCGTGATAATATGGGTGGAGAGGCAAGCATGGTAACTATCCCTAGTTTTCTGCTACGAAGGCTGTACGTCAAGGGAAGCCTGCGCAACACGAGCACTGGGTTCCAGTTCGAGCTGATGAACACGCTTGGCAGCGGTTACGCCCGGAGGCTTCTTCCGCTGAGCGTTGATGGTCATGAGATACCGCTAGCGAACTGTGCCTTCCAGGTAGACGGCAGGCAGTGCTCCTTCGAAAGCATTTCCTCCAGCACGCCATTCACCCTGGACATGAAAAAGATCACGACCGTAACTATCGAAGGCATGAATCTGAGCGAGGAACGCCACACGATCGGAATGGGATTTGAAGTGCCCGGTTTGGGCACACTTCAGTTCGACTTTATGGACGCCCCATCAGATGCCTGACCCAGCCCCACGAGTAGCTGTCACAGGCGCCTCCGGCTATATCGGCAGCCGGCTGCTCCAGGAGCTCGAAAGTGATGCCCGTTTAGAGAAGTCGGTGGCGATAGACACACGACCCCTTCCCATGCCCTACCATAACGTGGCCGCCGAAAGGCGGGACGTGACCCAACCCCTGGACGACACCTTTCGTGACCACAAGGTGAATACTGTCGTACACCTCGCCTTTGCCCTACGGCCAGGCCGAAACCGCCGGGAGAAGGAAATGATCCGCCGGACGAATCTCAAAGGTGTGGGAAGCGTCCTCAAAGCGTGCCAGTCCCTCAAAGTGAGAAACGTCATCTACCTGAGCTCTCACACCATATACGGCGCCCACAGGGACAACCCGGTCCCCATAACCGAGAGGGCTACCATCCGACCGTCCATGGGTTTTCAGTATTCCTACGACAAAGCTTTGTGTGAGAAGGAAGTACAGGAGTTCGCCCGGCAAAACCCTAAGGTGAACGTAACGATCCTTCGGTCCTGCGTCGTGATGGGGCCCGGAGCAGACAACTTCGTAACTCGTGCTTTCTTCAAACCGTTGCTTTTGGGCGTGATGGGGTACAATCCACCCTTACAGTTCGTACACGAAGACGACCTGGCGAAACTCCTTCACCAGCTGGTCACAGAGCCTTGTCCCGGCACCTTTAACGTTGCGGGAGATGGAGTGATCCATTACAAGCGGATGGCCATGCTGTCACGGCGCAAGCTGATCTTCCTGCCCGCACCGATGGCTTACCCTCTGACGCAGATGGCCTGGAGCCTTGGCATCCAAAAAGATGCCCCGGCCGCCGGACTAGACTTTATCCGCTACCCCATAATCGTCAGCACCGGAAAGCTCAAGAAAGAGACAGGATTTCGATTCTTCTACACTTCGGAAGATGCTTTGATGGCCTACCTGCCCGACCGCGCGAAATAGTCTGCCTCCCAGGGCGCTCTGTCCGGACCTGCCCGAATTGCCACCGCTGATTTTGTCACGGTATTGTCACACACCCCGTGTCTTCATGTCTTAAGATATATGGGTCGCTGGGACAAGCCGGTCCCCTGACCGAACGGGGCATAGGTTACCGACTGTTCAACCCAAGGGCCGAAGCTGACCGAAAGTCCGGTTCGGCAGCCTGAAAACATGCCATCTTAAGACAGACGCAGCCTTCGCCTTATACGGCCACCGAAATCCCCTCCATTACCTAACTGCCCTCCGCCGGATGTCACGACACCCTCCCTTACAAACACAGCCATCTCCCCGGGCAAAGATCAAGCTCTGCGCCCGTGGAGTCTGTTGTTTAGAGACAGGCCACACCGCAAAGCGCTCGATAATGATATCCGTAACGGCTTGACAAGGAAATGATGCGTTCGTATACTGAACACAGTGCGTTCATCGGACGAACATACCGAGAATTCCAGCAACCGGGAGCTACGGCTTCTATCGGAAGTCACCCGCACGCCCGATGCCAGCCAGAGAGACCTTTCCCAAAGAGTAGGAATAGCGCTTGGTGTGACCAACATTCTGCTAAAAAGCCTCGCTCAAAAGGGCTACGTACGCATTACTCACGCCGGCTGGAAACACTGGCTCTACAACCTCACACCCGAAGGATTCACGCGGAAAATTCAGCTAACGGTTGGGTTCGTGCGCCGGACCCTCGACCACTATCAGCAAGTACGTCAGACCCTCCGCGACGAACTGGCGCCCTTTGCTCTGAACGAGGAGTCCCGGGTAGCGATCTATGGAACCGACAGTTTTGCGGAATTGGTCTACCTGGGGCTCAAAGAGATAGGAATAGAGGAGATCGACGTCTTCGCCTCCGGCACCTTCGGCTCCAGCGACCAGGCAAATGGCAAATTCTTGGGCATGCCCGTCCGCGACCTCAGCACGATGAAGCCTCGAGAATACGATAAGGTGGTGGTCGCATCTCTAAAGGGGTCGGATGGAGCCTACGTGGATGTGCTGGATCAGGGTGTTAGCCTGGAGAATCTGATCACCTTTTTCCCGGGGGCTAAATCCGGGCAGGGGTCCTGATGGCGCTACACTGGTATGCCGCTCGAACCAAACCCTTGGCCGAATACGCCGCTCGGGAACGTCTCAGTGGAGCGGGGATCGAGGTGTTTCTGCCGTGCGCGAAGACACCGCGCCCCCGGTCTGGCCATCCCGACACGCCTCTGTTCCCCGGCTACCTCTTCTTACACTACAACCTGGAAGAAGGGGGCTTGCAGCAGCTTCGCAAGATGCCTCAGTTGGTGGGCGTAGTGGCCTTCGAAGGGGTGGTGGCAGAGGTGCCAGACCGCGTAATAACAGAGTTGGCCCAGCGGGTGGAGACTCTGAACGCCTTCGGAGGGGTGTGGACACAGTACCGGCCCGGTGAGAAGGTCCGGGTCTCTTTGGGGCCTGTGGAAAGCTTGGCGGAGGTAGTCACGGAAGCCCAGTCTCCGCAGGCTCGAGTACGGGTGTTACTAGAATTCCTGGGGCGCAGAGTCGAGGCTAAGGTCCCCTGGCACCATTTACAGCCGGTGGGAATTGGTGGGGTTAACGCCAACTGGAGCGGGCGATCCCACCGCCGGACCAGGGGCAGAGGACGCTGGATTCGAGGACGGGGCCCACGAATGGTCGAGGGTACACTGGCTCCTTCTGGCGGCCTAAACAGCGGTGTTCTTCGTCGTAGCGACTAGCTCCGAGAACACTCATATTACGCCTGTCTGATGCCTGGGCTAAGCCCAGGAGGGCTCTGCTATTAAGTTCGGCTTCTTCCAGCCTCATCACCGGGCCCATGTCCACCCTGAGATCATCCACGGTCGTTTTATCAGGTCCACGAACTCACCACCTACCAAGGAATATCGCAATTTGGAGTCTTGATGGAAAGCTCTTTGTACTTCTCGGGAAAGACCATTCTGATTACAGGGGGAACTGGCTCTTTTGGGAGAAAGTTCACAGAGGTAGTCTTGCGCGACCAGGACCCGGCCGTTGTGCGCGTCTACTCCCGTGACGAGCTCAAGCAGCTCCAGATGAGCCAGCAGATAACTGATGACCGGTTACGCTTTTTTATAGGAGACGTAAGAGATAAGGAACGGCTTTACAGAGCCATGTACGGGGTCGATATTGTCGTGCACGCAGCAGCTCTCAAGCAGGTGCCGGCTGCAGAGTACAATCCCATCGAAGCCGTAAAGACGAACATCAGCGGGACCGCCAATGTTATTGACGCCTCCATCGACTCCGGGGTAAGTAGAGTCATGTTTTTAAGCACCGACAAAGCTGTACATCCGGTAAACCTCTATGGCGCCACCAAACTTGTCGCCGAAAAGCTGTTCATTCAGGCCAATTCATACGCCGGAGGACGGACCACCAGGTTCAGCTGCGTACGCTATGGCAATGTGGTTGGCAGCCGTGGCAGCGTGATCAACGTCTTCTTGGAGCAACGTGACAACGGGGTGATTCAGATCACCGATGAACGCATGACCCGCTTCTGGATCACCTTGGAGCAGGGCGTAAGGTTGGTTATCGACTCCATTCAGACCATGTCAGGTGGCGAGGTGTTTGTGCCGAAGATTCCATCGATGAGCCTGCCGGATATAGCGAACGCCGTAGCGCCGGACGCTAAATGGGAGATGATCGGTGTCCGCGCTGGAGAAAAGCTCAATGAAGAGCTGATCACCGAAGAAGAGGCCGCGTACACCAGGGAATTCGATAATTTCTACATCATCGATCCACAGCTACCGTTCTGGGATTTCGAGGCACAACCCCGTGGCGGCACCCCGCTACCAGCCGGCTTTCGCTTCCGCAGCGACACCAACACCCGGTGGCTAAGTAGCGGGGAGCTTCAGGCGGAGGTAGCCGAGCTTCAATCATGAGGAAAGTGATACCTGAACCCCTGGCAATTAACGGCGGCGTTCCTGTTCGCCCGTCGCCTCTACCCTACGGGCGGCATTCGATCGACGAGGATGACATCGCCGCTGTGGTGCGGGTCCTCAGGTCCGGGTGGCTCACGACCGGACCTCGGGTTGCCGAGTTCGAAACGGCCGTCGCGGAGTACGTGGGAGCCAGATACGCGGTCGCCTTCAGCTCCGGCACCGCTGCGTTGCATGCCGCGGCCTTCGCGGCGGACCTCGGACCCGGCGACGAGGCCATCACTACTCCCCTGACATTCGCTGCCACAGCCAGCTGTATCGCATTCCAAGGAGCGAAGCCGGTATTTGCCGACGTGTTACCGGAGTCCCTAAACATTGATCCGCAGGACGTCGCCCGTCGCATCACGTCTCGCACCAAGGCTATACTACCGGTCGACTTTGCGGGCTGCCCGGTGGAGCTGGACGCCATCATGGACCTGGCGGACCGACATGGCCTGACGGTCATCGAAGACGCTTGTCATGCCCTCGGCGCTCAATACAAGGGCCGGAACCTCGGGACCATCAGCCACATGAGCGTTTTCAGCTTCCATCCAGTGAAGCACATCACCTCCGGCGAAGGTGGTATGGTGCTCACCAACGACGAAACCCTGGCGGAGCGGATGAAGACCTTCCGCCACCACGGCATGGTCTACCCAGACCGGGAGCACCCCTGGAACTATGAGATTCGGGAAATAGGCTACAACTACCGCGTTACCGACATGCAATGCGCCCTGGGCCTGAGCCAGCTACATAAACTGGAAGGCTTCCTTCAACGAAGGGAGGCCCTGGCACGGCGCTACCAGGATCATCTGGCGGACTCCCCCTTCGTCTCGTTGCCTGTGGCACCTGACTACGTCCGCCACGCGTGGCACCTGTTTGTGGCGCTTCTCAACATCGAGACCCTGTCAGCGGACCGGGACACGGTTATGGGAGCGCTCCGGGGAGAGAACATCGGCGTGCAGCTCCACTATCCTCTGGTTCACCTCCATCCCTACTACCGCCGCACCTGGGGATACAGTGAGGGCACCTGCCCGGTGGCCGAGTCGCTGTTCCACCGACTCATAACCCTCCCCCTCTTTCCGGCTATGTCCGACGACGACCAGGAAGATGTGCTGCGGGCCCTGGACAAGGTTCTCACTACCTTTTCCAGTTCTCCCATGTGAAGGAGAAGCAACGAATGGCAACAGCCTTCTCACGTAAGAAAGTCAAGATCGGCGACAAATGGATTGGGGACGGTGAACCCACATTCATCGTATTCGAGGGTGGAGCGACGCACACCGGCCTCGAGTCGGCCATCAACATGGTCGACCACGCCAAGCACGCAGGCGTGGACGCGATCAAATTCCAAACCATCTTCGTCGATAAGATTATGTCTCGCCAGGATGTACAGTTCGAATATGAGTCGACTTCTGGGACCAAGATGGAGGCACTGACTACGATATTGAAGCGGCGGGAGATGCCCTATGCGGACTGGGCCAAACTCAAAGCCCACGCCGATGAAGTGGGCATGCTATTCTTCTCCACGCCCCGACTCCTTCGAGTCCATTGACTTCCTGGTGGACATAGGTTCGCCTTGTATCAAGATCGCCGGCGGAGACATGAACAACTACCCACTCATCGGCCACGCGGCCCGCTCCGGGCTTCCCATACTCCTCGACACCCGCGGTACCCTGGGGGAGCTGGAACAGGCCATCAGGACCTGCTTAGGGGCCGGTAACGACCAGATCGTTATTGTCCACTGCCCTTCAGGGTATCCCTCCCCGTTGGGAAGCGTCCGGCTGAATATGGTGCCGGTTTACCTCAGCAGTTTTCAATACCCTGTGGGATTCTCTGATCACTCCCCCGATATTGATATGAACATCGCCGCCCTGACGCTGGGTGCCCATATGGTTGAGAAGACCATCACGCTGGACCGTAACACCGAGAGCGCTGAACACATCATGTCCCTGGAGCCTGATGAGATGCGTCCCTTTGTTCAGAGGCTCAGAGACGTGGAGATCGCCCTTGGGTCTCCCTGGACCTGGAACATGAGCGCCGACGAACGAGAGGCCATGAAAAAGGTCCGCCGCAGCGTCGTCTTCAACAGGGACGTCAAAGTGGGGGAGGTCATCACCGCGGATATGATCAACTACAAACGGCCCGGCTATTCCATATCTCCGGAGTTCACCGACATGGTCATGGGCAAGCGTCTGAAGCTAGACAAGCCGGCGGACGAACCCGTGGACTGGGAGGACCTCTCCGATGGCGCCTAGCGGGCGACGCAGACCCAGCGGAGACAGTCCTGCCCCTCTCTGTGTGATCCCTGCGAGAGGCGGGTCTAAACGGTTCCCACGCAAGAACGTGGCCCCGCTAAACGGGCGGCCTCTCATAGCATATGCGATCGCCACTGCCCTGGATAGCGGAATATTTGACAGGGTACACGTGTCCACAGAGGACCAAGAAATCGCTGAAATCGCCCGGGGAGAGGGAGCCGAAGTGCTCGAACGTCCACCGGAACTGGCCAGCGACGAGGCTAGGGTCGTGGACGTGACTCTGCACGCCCTTGATGCGTGTGTCCAAGGTGGCCGCTCCTTCGAGACCCTCTGCGTAATATATCCCACGGCAGCGCTAATGCTCCCAGAAGACCTGCAGGGAGCCTGGAACATGTTCGTGCATAAGAGAGCTAACTCTTCGATGGCTGTGACCCACTACTACGAGCACCCCCTGTGGGCCCTCAAGGAATCGGGGCAGTTTTTGCGCCCCGTCTTTCCCAAGGCAATGGCCCAAAGGCAGAAGCTCCCCGAATATACGGTGGACGTGGGCTATTTCTATTTTATCAAGGCCGATGTGTTACGCCAGCGAAGGAGCTTCTACGTGCCCCGGCTGGTAGGTTACCCCATTCCCAGGCTGCGGGCTGTAGATATCGATGAGCCGCAACATCTTCGAGTAGCCGAGGCCCTTATGAATCTGTCGTCGCTCAAGGAAGCGGCGTGAAACTGGTAGTCGTGGGAGCAGGGTCCATCGGGCGCCGCCATATAAGAAACCTGCGCTCCCTCGGATCGGGGGATATCGCGGTGTTCGACCCCGACCCGTCCTCGAGAGAATGGGTCTCAAGAGAATATGGCATCCCCACCCTGGAAACCTACGAGGCCGCGCTCGCCTGGGACCCCGAGGCAGCCTTGATATGCTCGCCGAGCCACCTGCACCTACGCCAAGCCAGGGAATTTCTTAGCCTAGGAGCTCACCTGTTCATCGAAAAGCCTTTAGCCGAGCGTTGGGAAGGGGTGCCGGAGTTCATCGAAGCAGCGAAAGCCAGCGGAAAGGTGGTCCAGGTGGGATTCAATATGCGGTTCCATCCCGCAGTCCGTCTTATCCGTGAGTCGCTCGTCGCCGGAGTTGTCGGTACCCCATGGGTGCTGCGCACTCGCTTCGGACACTACCTCCCCCAATGGCGGCCTGATCAGGACTATCGAGACTCGTACAGCGCCCATGCCGTACAAGGGGGCGGTGTGTTGATGGACTGCATCCACGAGATCGACTACATGCTGTTGTGGGGTGAGGAAGTTCAGGAGGTCAGCTCATTACTGGCCCATGCGAGCGACCTTGAGATAGATACTGAGGACTATGCGACCATCCTGATGCGTTTCGCCTCCGGCGCCGTTGGGGAAGTCCGGCTGGACTATCTGCGCTTCGAAAAGCTGAGAGAAGCCGAGGTCATCGGTTCCCAGGGCATGATCCTGTGGGAGAGCCGGGGCAAAGCGCCGGAACACGTTGTGGTCCGCCGACTGGACCGGGGGAGCCAGGCTTACCTCACCCTCCACGAAGCTCCCAACTACGACATCAATGAGACTTACGTATCTGAGATGAATCACTTTCTGAGTTGTATCCGAGGAGAAGAGGAATCCCTGGTCAGCGTGGAGGAAGCAGCGAATTCTCTGGCAGTGGTTTTGAAAGCGAGGGAGAGCTTCGGAGCTGCGCTCTCAACCCATGGGAGCGCTGCGCAATGATCGATGCGGCCGTCGAGGCACAGTGGCGGGCTATCGTGGAGGCGCCGCCTATTCCACCCGCTGACCTCACCCTCGAATCATCTGAGGCGCTGAAGCAGCGTGCCCAGAAGATCATCCCATCATGCAGCCAGACCTTCAGCAAGGCCCCCTTTCAATTCGTCCAGGGGGCGTCCCCCGTGTTCTTGCAGGCTGGCAAGGGCAGCCTCGTCTGGGACCTTGACGGCAACAGATATCGCGACTGGACCATGGCCCTTTGCGCCCTGACCCTTGGATATGCCGACGCAGACGTTAATGACGCCGTAATCAAACAGCTGCAGCAGGGCACGATCTTCACCCTGCCACACCCTCTGGAGACCGAGGCCAGTGAGCGCCTGGTCCAGCTCATCTCCTGCGCTGAAATGGTTCGCTTCTGCAAGAATGGTTCGGACGCGACGTCAGGGGCCGTGCGCCTGGCTAGAGCCGTTACCGGACGGGACATCATTGCCTGCTGCGGATATCACGGCTGGCAGGACTGGTACGTAGGCAGCACTACCAGGAGCTGGGGAGTGCCAGAGGCCGTATGCGCTCTCACCAAGTCCTTCACATACAACGACCCGGAAAGCCTTCATCGGATCTTTCGAGAGCACCCCGGAGAGGTGGCGGCGGTGATCATGGAGCCCGTAGGAATACTGCCTCCAAAGGAGGGATTCTTAGAGGAGGTGCGGGAGCTGTGCCACAGCAACGGCGCCCTCCTGATTTTCGATGAGATAATCACAGGATTTCGAATGGCACTGGGGGGAGCACAGGAGTATTTCTCCGTGGAGCCGGACCTGGGCTGCTTCGGCAAAGGCATGGCCAATGGATTCCCTATCGCGGCGGTAGTCGGACCGGAGCGGCTCATGAGATCTTTCGAAGATGTCTTTTTCTCATTCACCTTTGGCGGCGAGACACCATCGTTGGCCGCCTGTATGGCAACCATCCAGAAGATGGAACGGCTCCAGGTAATACCTTTCCTATGGAAGCAAGGGGAACGGCTCAAGGAGGGCATCGGTTATCTCATACGAGCCATGGGAATGGAGTCTTACGCGGAGGTCATGGGCTATCCTCCCAGGACAGTTATCTCTTTCCATGGAACCACAGGCGAGGACCCCTTACTGTACAAGAGCCTGTTCCAGCAGGAGTGCACGAGGCGTCGCGTGCTGTTTACTGGCGCCCACAACCTCTCCCTGAGCCACGACGACGAAGCCATAGAAGAGACCCTGCGTGTATACCGGGCGGCCCTAGAGGTACTGAAGGACGCTATCGAGCGAGACGTGGTAGAGGCAGCCCTGTTGGGCCCGCCCGTGCAACCGGTCTTCCGGCGTCCTTGATGGTCGCCGGGGAGAAGCGGATGGGCCATCCGACCCTCATAGGGAAAAGGATATACCTCAGGGACCTGGGGGAGGCAGATCTGGGGGGCCCGTGGTTCGACTGGATGAACGACCAAGAAGTAACCCGGTTCCTTGAGAGCGGCCGCATCTCCAACTCCCCCGAGGCCATGAGGAGCTATTTCCAGAACGTCGTTCAGAACCCGGACAACGTCATGCTGGCGATCGTCGAAACGGCCACCGACAAGCATATCGGCAACATCAAGATGGGACCGATCAACAGGACTCATCGTTTTGCCAACCTGGCCATAATGATCGGAGATAAAGACTATTGGGGCAAGGGATACGGGCGGGAGGCGTGGGACCTTATGGTTACCTATGGGTTCGAGACACTCGATCTGCACAAGATTACCCTTGGCGTATACGCAGACCACCCAAGCGCTGTGAATCTGTATAAGAAAGTCGGATTCAAGATCGAGGGTACGTTGAGGAAGCAGCTTTACAGGGACGGCACCTATCACGACAAGTACGTTATGGGAATGCTCAGGGAGGAATACTCAGAGGTTCGCAAAGGAAAGGGTCTACCCAGCACCGAAGATGATTCATAAACGGGACATATGTATTATCCGAGCGGATGGCTCCCAGAGCCTGGGCATGGGCCACCTCATGCGCGGCATAGCCCTGGCCCAGGGTTTACGATGCTCGGGTATAGAGCCGGTATTCATCACGCGCGGGACACAGGAAGAAGCGGTAGACAGGCTACGGGGCGCCGCTGATCACGTGGAGGTATTTCCCGCTGATTGGTCCATCGGCCAGGACCTGGAGTTCACTCGGCAGCAGGTTCGGCATTTGGGCGCCGGGATTGTGGTTACGGATATCGGCAACAGCGAGTTCACGGCCCAGATGCATAAATACGAGGAGTATCTTCAAGGGTTGAAACAAAGCGGTACCTTCCTAGTGGCCATCGACGACTGCAACGACCTCTGGTACGCCTCCGACGTGGTGATAAATCCCAGCTACGGGGCCGAGGAGTTGCCATATCGATCTCCTAACGGCACCCAGTACCTCCTGGGCCCACGGTATTCCCTGCTCAGACGCGAGTTCATTGAGGTAGCCGGACGCCCAAGGGAGGTCCGCAGGCAAGCCAATAGGGTTGCGGTGACCCTGGGAGGAAGCGATCTTGGTGGGCTTGCTGGGAACGTGCTACAAGCGTTGTCTGGAGTGGACGTCGATCCGCCCCTCGAAGTACGGTTGGGCCTTGGGCTCGAGGCCTACAGACGCACAGAGGTGGCCGAAGCGATAGACCGTTTCGGAGGCCGCTGCGAGCTTTTCGACGTGGGGTCCAACATCGCGGAAGTCCTCCTTTGGAGCGACGTTGCCGTGACCGGGGGAGGCTTGACCAAATATGAGACCGCCCTTACGGGCACCCCCAGCCTCATTCTCTCTCAAGCCGACCACCAGCACAATTTCATGGAAAAGTTCTCACTGGCCCGGACTTCCCGCTACCTGGGCCGCGGTACCCAGGTCAGCGAGGCACATATCCGTGACGCGGTTCGTGGACTCCTGGTGGACCACGAGACCAGGCTGGCGATGAGCAATGCCGGGAGAACCCTGGTTGACGGCAGGGGAGTCGAGCGGGTCCTGGAAGCGCTTCAAGAATCCTGCGGGGCCCTCCGTTAGGGGGGACTCATGCGTATCCTGTATCTGGGGAACAACCGGGTCGGGTACGAGGTGTTGCGCTGGCTCAAATCCCAGAGTGAAGAGATCGTGGGCCTGGTAGTGCACCCGCAGGACAAGCGAAAGTACGGGGATGAGATAATCTCCGCGGCCGGCCTGGAAGAGAACGATGTGATTTACGGAGATACTTTACGCGAGCCGGAGACCTTGGCACGTATCCAATCCCTTGAGCCGGACCTGGGCATATCCGTACTGTTCGATTACATCCTCAAGGCCGATTTCCTGGATATCCTGCCCCAGGGGTGTGTGAACCTCCATCCGGCGTACCTGCCATTTAATCGCGGACAATACCCAAACGTCTGGAGCATCATCGACAGTACCACTGCCGGCGCTACTCTGCACTACATAGATACGGGCATCGATACAGGAGATATCATCGCCCGGAAAGAGGTACCGGTGGAGCCAGTGGATACGGGCGAGTCACTTTATCGGAAGCTGGAGGTGGCCTGTCTGGAACTCTTTGCCGAGTCCTGGCCAGCCCTTCGAATCGGAGCTGCCAAGAGGATTCCTCAGGACCTGGAAGCGGGTACCTACCATAGGACTAGGGAATGTTCGGGAAATAGACCCCATCGAGCTGGACAAGACCTATGTGGCCAGGGACTTGATCAACATCCTGAGGGCACGTACTTTCTCACCGCATCGAGGGGCGTACTTCGATCATGATGGGTCTCGTATTTACATGCGGCTAAACCTGTCCTACGAGGACCAGGTTCCAAGCTGACTCCGATTGAGATTGTCTCATCAGCACTCGTGGAGGAGGAAGATCGCAATGGCTAACGGCACACCCTACATAGAGATCAACGGACGCAGGATCGGGTCTGGTTATCCCACTTATATAGTCGCCGAGATGTCCGCCAATCACAATCAGAGCTTCGACCAGGCCGTGGAAATCATCCACGCGGCTGCAAAGGCCGGTGCTGATGCCGTGAAACTCCAGACTTACACTCCCGACACAATGACGATAGATTGCGAAGAGCACAGCTTCCAGATACCAGAAGGCAACACATGGGGGGGACGCACTCTGTACGACCTTTACGGCGAAGCCTACACGCCTTGGGAGTGGCAGCCGCGCCTCAAAGCGGTGGCCGATGAGCTGGGAATGGACCTGTTTTCAACGCCCTTCGACATGTCCGCAGTGGATTTCTTGGAAGATATGGGGGTGCCGGCGTACAAGGTGGCATCTTTCGAGATCGTGGACATACCCCTTATTCAGCGGATCGCCAGCAAGGGCAAGCCTGTGATCATGTCCACCGGAATGGCCACGCTGGCTGAAGTCGAAGAGGCGATCCACGCGGCCAAGGACGCAGGGGCAGAGCAGATCATGCTCCTGAAGTGCACCTCCTCCTATCCTGCCCCACCGGAGGAGATGAATTTGGTCTCAATCAGGCACCTCTCCCAGACCTTCGACCTTCCGACGGGGTTGTCGGATCACACGCTGGGGACCGCAATCCCGCTGGCCGGCGTGGCCCTCGGTGCGGCCTTGGTGGAAAAGCACTTTACACTGTCTCGATCGGTCCCGGGTCCAGACTCGGCCTTCTCTCTGGAACCTGAAGAACTGCGGACCGTTGTCGAGGGGATTCGGACGGTTGAAAAAGCCTTGGGGAGGGTGGAGTACTCTGTGAAATCCCATGAAGAGACGAATCGTGTTTTCAGGAGGTCGCTGTTTGTAACTGCCGATGTGAAGCGAGGGGAGATTTTCAACCAAGAGAATATCCAATCAATCCGACCGGGATTCGGGCTGAAGCCGCGACACCTGCCGGATGTACTGGGCAGGAGGTCGGCGGCAGACATTAGGCGAGGCACGCCGCTGACCTGGGATCTCATAGGCTGATTCGGTAACCTACGTCGGTCACACCCGAAACTGGAGCCAATGTGAAGGGAATTTCGAGAATGGGGCAGCACTTCCTAGTTGCAGCCACCAAACCCTGGAATCGAAGGGTTTTTGAGGAGACAATCTCGAATTACGCGGGAGAGTGGCATTTTATTTCTTCCCCCGATGAGTTAACCAACGAACGGCTACAGGCCATCAACCCCAAATATGTCTTCTTCCTCCATTGGTCCTGGAAGGTTCCCACGGAGATCCTAACCAAATACACGTGTATAGTCTTCCACATGACTGACGTGCCCTATGGACGAGGAGGTAGCCCACTCCAGAACCTGATCATCCGCGGCCACCGGAAGACGAAACTTACCGCCCTGAGAATGGTGGAAGAGTTGGATGCCGGCCCGGTCTACTTTAAAGAAGACTTGAGTCTGGACGGGTCTGCCGAGGAGATCTATATTCGTGCGTCGTACCTCTCAGCATCCATCATAGAGCGCGTTATTTCAGAGGAGATTTCAGAGGTCCCTCAGGTAGGTCAGCCTACGGTGTTCAAGCGCCGCAAGCCCAGTGAGAGTGAGGTCCCGGCTTCTCAGGATCTAGAAAGCCTGTACGATTTCATACGAATGCTCGACGCTGAAGGCTATCCACGGGCCTACTTGAATCACGGTGGTTTACGGTATGAGTTGTCTCGTGCGTTATTGCGCGATGGCCACCTCATCGCAGACGTCAAGATACTGGCCGCGGAAGATGGCGGGCTTAAATGATCGCTCTTGTAGTGGCAGCCCACCCAGATGACGAGGTTCTGGGTTGTGGTGGCACCATCGCCAAATTGAGCACTGATCACGATGTGCACGTCGCTATCCTGGGAGAAGGCATCACTTCACGCTACCTCCGGCCCGGGACGGCTGATACCCAGGCTGTATCCGACCTTCAGGAAGAGGCCCGTTCTGTGGCCAGACTTCTGGGAGCCAGGTCGGTGTCATTCAAGGGCTTTCCAGATAACCGTTTTGATGAAAAGCCTTTGCTCGAGGTAGTCAAGAGCGTGGAACAGTTGATAGAGGAGATCAGGCCAGAGGTCGTTTATTCCCATCACCCGGGCGATTTGAATGTGGATCACCAGATCACCTTCCGTGCCGCCCTGACAGCCACGCGACCGCTGGCGGATTGCCCGGTCCAAGAAGTGTACAGCTTCGAAGTCCCGTCCTCAACGGAGTGGGCATTTCATCAACTTCAGCCACCGTTCAGACCCAACGTATTCGTGGACATCAGCTCAACGATCGAAACGAAGATAAAGGGGCTGGAACAATACAAAGGTGAGCGTCGTCCTTTTCCTCACCCCCGATCCAGCGAGGCGCTGAGGGCTAATGCCCGCCGCTGGGGCAGCGTAGCTGGAATGGAATATGCAGAGGCGTTCGAGTTGATACGTAGCTTGCGGTAGCTGCGTGGTGACCCCGCGCTGTTGAACCAGGCTGCCGACAAGACCCGACCCGAAACGAGGAAGAAGCAAAATGATGGCTGATAAAAAAGACGAGACTCAGGCGCCGGTATCACAAAGGGAGAGCCCAGCCCCACCTAAGCGCTGCACCAGGTGTTTGCTTCTGGAAACCCACGACACCATAGTCTTCGACGAAGAAGGCGTGTGCAATGTGTGCCGCACTGTCGAGCGGAAAAAAATCACGATAGATTGGGAAGCACGGGAGCGGGAGTTCCGCGAACTGCTTGAGGAGTACCGCGGCAAGTACGCCTACGATTGCATCGTTCCCTTCAGCGGTGGGAAGGACAGCACCTACACCCTTTGGTGCCTTGTAGAGCAGTACGGCCTGAAGCCCCTGGTGGTCTGCTTCGACCATGGTTTTATGCGACCCACGGTGCTGGCCAACGCTGAGCGCACGATGCGGAAGCTCGGTGTGGACTTTCTCAGGTTCAAGGCCGGCTGGAGTGTGGTAAAAAAGTTGATGCTGGAGAGCCTGAAGAGAAAAGGGGACTTTTGCTGGCACTGTCATACCGGTATCTTCGCCTACCCCATGCAGATGGCCATAAGGTACCAGGTCCCCCTGGTGATCTGGGGAGAGCCCAACACGGAGTACAACGCCTTCTATCTCTCAGATGAGCCGGAGATGGTGGACGAAAAGCGTTTCAACCGATACGTTAACCTGGGCATTACCGCTGAGGATATGCTGGGCATGTTGGACGGCCAGGTGACCATGCGCGATCTGAAGCCCTTCCAGTTCCCGCCAAAAGAGGAGTTGCGCAAGCTCAACTACCGCTCGATTTGCCTGGGTACCTATATCCCCTGGGACGTCAAGAAACAGGCCGCGATCATCAAGAACGAGCTGGGGTGGCGAGGGGAGGCCGTCGAAGGTGTCCCCAGCCAGTACGGGTACGAAAAGATCGAGTGCTATATGCAGGGGGTCAGGGACTATCTTCGGTACAGCAAGCGAGGTATGGGGCGCACCAACCACCTGGCGAGCATAGATATTCGTAACGGCCGGCTGAGCCGGGAGGAGGGGTTGAAGTTGGAGGCCGAGTACGACGGCAGGCGCCCTGCCAGCCTTGACACTTTCCTGGAGATCACTGGCCTCGACGAGGAGGAGTTTACGGACATCGCACGAGGCCACGCCGTCTATCCCCACCGTCACGACCCCAGCAAGGTCAAACCCGGCCCGAAACTATGGGACCAGGACTTGTGGAATAGCGATTAGCATGCTGACAATCGTCGATTATGGAATGGGCAACCTCAACTCGGTTGCTAAAGCATTCGAGAATCTGAGGGCTGATGTGGTCGTATCCAGCCGTGCCCAGGACCTGGCAAACGCGGACCAGGTTGTCCTCCCGGGGGTCGGAGCCTTCGCAGAGGGCATGAAAAACCTTAACGAGCTGAACCTCATTGAGCCGTTACGCGCTGCGGTGTATGAGGGCGGCAAGCCCTTCCTTGGCCTTTGCCTGGGGATGCAGCTGCTTGCCCGGGATAGTTACGAGATGGGGCACCACCAGGGCCTGGGCTGGCTTCAAGCTACGGTGAAACCGGTGGAGGTATCCGACGACCTGAAATCCATCCACATCGGCTGGAACGACGTGTCACCCAGGAACAACTGTCGCCTTTTCGCCGGACTTGGGACTGAACCCAACTTCTATTTTGTGCACCGTTACCACATGGTCTGCGATGACGATGACGTAATAGCCGGCACCTCCGAATATGGACACCCGTTCGTCGCCGCTGTTAACAAGGGCAACGTTTTTGGGGTCCAGTTTCACCCCGAAAAGAGCCAGGAGACCGGCCTGGCACTGCTTCGGAACTTCCTGCGCTGGGAACCGGAATCGTGCTGAAGACCCGTCTAATCCCAACTCTGCTTCTGAAGAATGGCAGGCTGGTCAAGACCATCAAGTTTCAGACGGTGCAGGACGGCCTAGGCCATGACGTGGGCCACCATGTCAAGGCTCCGATGGTGTACGACGCCCAGCTGGCCGACGAGCTCATCTACCTGGATATGCACGCTACCATTGAGGGAAGGGGTACGGAGCAACTCAGAAACGTGGTGGCCCAGGTCGTGGGTGAGTGCTTCATGCCGCTGACAGCCGGCGGCGGCATCTCTACAATGGAGGACATCCGCGGCCTCCTAAAGGCGGGAGCCGACAAGGTCTCTGTGAACAGCGCCGCCCTCGGCAATCCCGGCTTCATCAGCGAGGCGGCCGGCTCCTTTGGCAGCCAGTGCATCGTGGTCTCCATCGACTGTCGGAGACGGAACGGTGGCTGGGAGGTGTACTCCCATAGCGGCACACGGCCAACGGGGCTCGATCCAGTGGACTGGGCCAGGAAGGCCGCCGATGCGGGGGCCGGAGAGATTCTACTGACGTCTATAGACCGGGACGGGACGTGCGAGGGTTATGACCTGCCCTTGATCCGCATGGTATCGGATGCGGTAACGATTCCAGTCATCGCTTCAGGGGGAGTAGGCAAGCTTCGGGACCTGGTGGAAGGGATTACCGATGGGCACGCCTCCGCGGTGGCCGCAGCCAGCTTGTTCCACTTTACCGACCAGAGTCCCATCAAGGCCAAGGCCTTCATGAAGCGGTACGGAATAAATGTCCGCTGAGCGTCGGTTAAAATCAGAATGCACCTAGAAGGGCACGCTGAAAAATGAGAAAACCCATCATTCTGATTCATGTGGACGACCGGCGCAGGGACGCGCTCACTATGGTGATACTCGCCAAATTGTTAAGGGTTCTTGGAAATCGGGTGTTCCTTTCCAACCGGGCAACCACCAGGCTGTATTACAAACACCTCCAGCCCGACGTCATGGCTGTTCCATACCCTTGGATCGGAGTAAGTGGGCCGGAGGAGTTCGCGGAACGGGCCCGTCGCACTCGGATGATCGTATTGCCCACGGAGGGGATGACGGTCTCCGATCTCGATTTCGGCGCTGACTTTTTTGGCAACGGAGACCCAACCGTCGCTCGAGAGTACGCCCGGCATGTCACTACAGCGTTCATGTGGGGTGAGGCCGCCAAGCGGTCGGTGGAAGAAGGAAGCCTGCAGGATCACGTCCGCGTGTGCGTGGTGGGGTGTCCCCGGTTCGACATCTACGACCCCAAATTGCAGCTTGAGAAGTTCGCTGGTGCAGAGAAATCACCCAGCGTGGGATTCGTGGGAAGCTTCTCCCAAATCAACGTATTCGACCAGCGTTCGGTATTTGATTTGTTGGATGGAGTCAGAACCGGATATGCCCATGATGGTGCGGATGGGAACCCGGAAGAACCTTTCTGGTGGCATTTCGCAGCTGCCAGAGTATATCTGGACCTGCTCGACGAGTGGATACTTAGTAGGCGACGAATCGCCAAGTATCGCCAGCATCCCTTCGAGCACTTCGCCAGCTATTCCTACCTTCAGCACAAGTACGGAGAGCAGTTCATAATGGATGATTCACTCAATCCGTTCCCTCTGTGGCTTGCCACCGTCGAGGCGATCGTCGTGCCGGGGAACTCATCCACCACTATCCAAGCTTACATCGCGGGGAAACCAGTCATCAGCACCCACAGGCTGGTCAACATCCCGTTCCCTGGGCTGGCTAAACAGAAAGCCTACGACAATCCGCCGTTCTTGGAATTCGCTCACACCCCACCTTCGATCAAACAAGCGGCCGATTACCTTGAAGCGGCCATTGAAGGCAGCCTCGCGTGTACAGATACATCAAATCCAGGACTGGCGGCTTTGCTTCGAGACCAGCTCGATTTCCCCCGTGGCGAGTTCTCCACCTCTTCGGTCGCTCGGGAGATCGACAGAGTTGCCAAGGAAGCAGCCGATGTAAATTCCCCACCGCCCTTAGCTATAAACCTCATCAAATCTAAAGGTCTTCCTTACGCCCTTAGGGTGGCGCTCAAGTTGCACGAGTTGCGGTACCATTACACCCAGGGCCGACGACAAGTGAACGAGCTGAGCAGGTTCTGGCCGTGGCATCGTTACGAGTGGCGTATCGGAGATCAGCTCTTCCGCGCGATGTTACCTAAGATGATGGACGACCTGAAAGTCACTGAGAGACGCCAGGACTCTTTGGTATGAGTGGGAAAACCGAGGGACATTTGGTGCCAGATCGTCATATTCCTATTCTGAGGATCCCATTCGACCAGGATGACTACGACTTCCTTCAAAAGGGAGTGGAAGAAGTCCTGGGGTCGGGCATGCTGAATCTGGGGAAGTACACCCGGGAGTTCGAGTCCCTCTTCTGCGAGTTTACGGGAGCCAGGCACTCCGTCGCCGTCAATAGCTGCACTGCTGCCCTGGAGATAATATTGAGGTCATTGGGCGTAGAGGGAGCTTCTGTGATCGTTCCCACCAACACATTCCCGGCCACAGCCCTTGCAGCCGCGCACGCGGGCAACAGGGTCATTTTCGCCGACTCCGACCCTGAGTCACTGTGCCTCGACGTCGACGACGTGCAGAGGCGCATCGAGGCGGACACTCGGGCGGTGATACTTGTACATATCGGCGGCAACATCACACCACAGTACTACCAGTTGAAGGCGTTGTGCGAGTCGAAGAACCTCCACCTGGTCGAGGACTGCGCCCATTCACACGGCTCCACCATTGGCGGCCGCTCCTCGGGGACGTTGGGCATTGCAGGAGCCTTTTCCTTCTTCCCCACCAAACCGCTCACGACGGGGGAAGGCGGGATGGTTACGACCGACGACGATGACTTGTATGAGCTGGCGACCATGATAAGGAATCAGGGCAAGAATCCGACCATGGGAAATCACATCAGCGAGATGGGCCACAACTTCCGCATCAGCGAGATCACCGCGGTCATGGGAGTCCAGCAGATGAGGAAAGCCGCCGACCTCCTCGGGGACCGGCGCCGAATTGCAAGCTTCTACGACGAGGCGCTCAAGGGATTCGAGGGGGTTCGCCCCATGACTATAGCTCCCGACACTACCTCGTCGTACTACAAATATGTCGCCTACTTGGACCCTAAATATGACCGGGCCGAAATAAAGACCCTAATGCGCGAGAAGTACGGGGTCAACCTGCCCGGTGAGGTTTACGCCGACTTGTGTCACAACGAACCCATCTGGCAAAAGTACACCTACTGTGGCAGGAGGCGACCTGAAGACGGAGGCGCCGTGCCCTGCACCAGATGGCCGGCGTGCGGGTGTGATGTCTCTCAAACCGGCTTTCCCGGGGCAGAATACATCAGTAGGCATCATCTGTGCCTTCCGATGTATCCCGGATTGACCGAAGAGGATCTGCTCTATGTGGTGGAGTGCTTAAACGAATCCCTCCATGAAGAACTTCTCAAATGATGGCAACGATCGAAACGGAGTCAAGATGCGAGTTTTAGTCACTGGGGGCGCGGGATTCATCGGCTCCCACGTAGTTGAGAAACTGCTGAAGAGGGGTATCGAGACCTATATCTACGACCTGCCCGTAGTCAGGCACCGGGTGCCACCAGTCGACGCCGTCTTCATCCCAGGAAGCATCCTGGACATGGAGTCATTGCGAATCGCCATGGCGGCCATGGACGCAGTATTGCACCTGGCGGCAATTGCCGACGTCAAAGACGTTTACGAAGACCCCTACTACTCCGAGACTATCAACGTGCGGGGTACCATAAGCGTACTAGAGGCAGCCCGGCGCACCAGAGTCCCCAGGGTGATCTATGGCAGCACAACGTGGGTGTATAGCGAGGCGGACGGCGACGTAGTGGATGAGGACACCCCCTTGAATCCCCCGTCTCATTTGTACACGGCTACCAAGCTTGCATCCGAATACTATTGCCAAAGCTATGACAAGCTCTACGGTGTGGCAAGCACCATTCTCAGATATGGTATTCCCTATGGCCCCAGGGCCAGGGAAGGGGCCGTTATCCCCATATTCGTCAAGAAAGCCCTCAACGGGGAGCCGTTGACCCTCGCTGGAGATGGCTCCCAATACCGGCGTTTCGTGTACGTGGAAGACCTGGCAGAGGGCAACGTCTTGGCCCTTAAGCCCGATGCTGCTCACAGGACCTACAATCTAGACGGGACCGAAAAAATAACCATTCGCCGGATCGCGGAGACAATTCAGAAGATAATCGGTGATGTGGAGATCACCTACACTGAAAGCCGTCCAGGCGATTTCAGCGGGAAAGAGTGCATTAGCCAGCGGGCCAGAGAAGAGCTGGGATGGGTGCCTTCGACCACCTTCGAAGACGGGCTCCGCCAATACATAGATTGGTATCGGGACCGGGAGATGGGCGCCGGCGTGAGGGTGGCCGGGCTCGATTCCAAGCCGGAGTCTTCAAGGTAGCTATGAATATCCTGGTCACTGGCGGCGCCGGATTTATTGGAAGTCACCTGGTAGAGGCATTGATAACACTTGGCCACGACGTGACGGTGCTGGACAATCTCACTACGGGCGATCAGGGCAACCTCGGGGGAGGATGCGAGCTGGTGGTTGGTGATATTCGCGATCCGTCGTGCGTCGATCAGTGCGTCCGCGGCAAGGACGCCGTTTTCCACCTGGCTGCCTTCACGTCCGTCCCCGAAAGCATGGAGCGGCCCGCCGACTGTCGAGACGTTAACGTGCGGGGGACTCACAATCTGATCGAGAGCGCGTCCCGGCACAATGTAAAGCGGTTCATATTCTCCAGCAGTTCGGCCGTTTATCCCGACGTTCCGGACACGCCCCGCTCGGAAGACACTCCGGCTCAGCCCAAGAGTCCTTATGCCGAATCCAAGCTGGAAGGCGAGTCCCTCCTTCAGTGGTTCCACCAACGCATGGGGATCAGCTACGCTGGGCTGCGGTACTTTAACGTCTACGGTCCACGCCAGGATGCCCAGTCCGATTACGCCGCGGTGATACCCATATTCATCTCCGCCAGTGGCAAAAACGAGGCACTTACCGTATACGGGGACGGGAGTCAGACGCGGGACTTCGTATACGTGACAGATGTGGTGAGGGCTAACCTCGCGGCTCTGGAAAGCCATGTCTGCGGGATATTCAACGTAGGCACTTCCAAGGCGGTTTCGGTCCACAGCCTGGCGAAGACAATCATCGGCCTCATGGGCTCACGGAGCGACTACACCTTCGTGCCGCCGCGACCCGGGGACGTGCTCTCTTCCACCTCCGACATAACTCGGATCTCCTCAATCCTGGGATGGAACCCAGAGTGGGAACTAATACCCGGCCTGGAGGAGACTATCAAATGGTTCAGCTCGCCGAATGGGTCCCTCGAAAATGAATCAGCACGATCGTAGCAACCAGAGGGTGGTAATCCTGGGCGGCGCGGGCTATTTGGGCTCGGTGCTGACGAGACAATTGCTGGACCGTGGATACACGGTGGAAGTATTCGATTCCCTCTCCTTCGGCTGGGAGTCATTGGCCCAGCTGAGCTCTCATCCCAGCTTCCGGTTCACCAAAGGAGATATCCGAAACATCGGGGATGTGACGGCTTGTATAAAGGACGCTTATGGCGTTGTCCTTCTCGCCTCCTTAGTGGGTGAGCCGGCCTGCGACCGGGATCCCAAGGAGACGGTGGACATCAATCTCATCGCCACGAAAACCGTCGCGGAAGCCAGCCGCTACTATGAAGTTCCACGCTTCGTCTTCGCCTCCACCGACAGCGCCTACGGAATTCAGGAAGGGGTCATGTCCGAAGACTCCCCGATGAATCCCATATCTCTGTACGGGCGCCTGAAAGTGCGAGCGGAGAAGGAAATCCTATCACTGTTAGGCGAAACCTTCAGGCCTACGATTCTACGCATGGCCACTATCTATGGGCTCTCCCCTAGGATGAGGTTCGACCTGGTGGTCAATACTCTCGCGCTAAACGCCTACGTCAATGAGAAGATTACTATTCACGGCGGGGCTCAATGGAGGCCGTTGGTGCACGTAGCGGACGCGGCTCGGGCCTACGTAATGAGTCTTGATGCGCCCCAGGGAGCCGTCGGCGGAGAAGTCTTCAACGTCGGCTCTAATGAACAAAATCTCCAGATCGGACCGATAGGGGAGACGGTACGGTCCGTGTTTCACGAGATCGAGGTGGAAACCATCCCCCAGGCGCCCGACCTGCGGGACTACTACGTGTCCTTCGACAAGATAACCAACGTCCTGGGCTACCGAGTGCAGCATTCTGTTGAGGACGGCGTCCGGGAGATTCGAGAAGCCCTGGAGGGTGGCACAATCTCCGATTATGCCCATCCAAGACACTACAATGCCCCAAAACCACCTTAGGTCCAAGCCGTGACCCTCCCGACCGATAGTAAAGAGGACAACCGTCATGCGAAGATCCTGGGGTTGATCCCCGCCCGAGGCGGGTCCAAGGGCATTCCGCGAAAGAATCTTGCCCCCTTCGCCGGAAAGCCCTTGATCGAGCACACGTTCGAAGCCGCGCTGGGCAGCCGGGAACTGGACTGGGTCGTCCTATCCACCGATGACCCTGAAATCGCCGACCTGGGGCGCAAGGCCGGTGTTATGGTACCTTTTACCCGCCCTTCCGGACTGGCAACAGACACAGCTCCCATGGTCTCAGTCGTGGAGCACGCGGTCACCTGGATGGAGGATCAGGAGGATATGCCGAACGCGGCGGTCATGTTGTTACAACCGACTTCCCCGCTGCGCCAGACGTGGCACATCGACGAGGCCGTGGCCGAGTTTCGAAAGAGCGACTTCGACGGTGTCATGAGTGTCTGTGAGGTGAAAGAGCACCCCTACGAGCTCATCTCCCTGGCAGGCGAGGAGATTCGGCTCGCATTTGACCGGCCCAAGGCACTCAGCCGGCGTCAGGATTTCCCCGAGTTCTACTATGTCAACGGTGCTATCTATCTGGTGCTGACCTCTGTTCTCATGCGGGACCACACTCTCTTCCCCAAGCGGTGCGTCCCTTACATGATGGACCGCCTGTACTCGCTGGACATAGACTCGCCCCTGGACTTGCGCATCGCAGAATGCGCGATGAGCTGGGCCCTGAAGGTCTGAGCGATGACAGCCACACAACATAGCGCACGCCACGTTATGTACATCACCGGGACCAGGGCGGACTACGGCCTGATGCGAACCACCCTTCGAGCGATAGACCAGCACCCCAAACTTCGCCTTACCCTGCTGGTAACCGGAATGCATTTGTTGGAGGAGTTCGGAAATACGGTCCGCGACGTGGAGAAGGACGGCTTTGAGATTAGTCACAGAGTGGACATGCTGGAGCCCGAGGATACCACCGCAGCCATGGCCAGGTCTATCGGTACCGCCATTCTTGGAATGGTAGAATCATTTCAAACCAGCCGGCCGGACATCGTGTTTCTAGACGGCGACCGCGGAGAATCTCTCGCCGCCGCCATCGCGGCAGCTCACATGAATATCCCCGTAGCCCATAGCTCCGGCGGCGATGTTACCGGAACCATGATTGACGAGAGCATTCGCCACGCCATCACCAAGTTTGCCCACATCCACTTCGCGGAAACTGAGCGTAGCGCCAACAGGATTCTGAGTATGGGGGAAGACCCCTGGAGAATTCACGTGGTGGGCACACCCGGCACCAATCTTAAGGCTGAGTTGGACATGCCGAGAGAAGAGTTGGCACAGACGCTCGGGCTGGACCTATCCCGGCGTATCCTACTGGTGCTCCAGCACCCAGTCACCACGAAGGTGGATGCAGCTCCCCTACACATGCGTGAGACCATGGAGGCCGTAGTGAGTCTTCAGGAGCAGACAGTAGTTATCTACCCCAACGCCGATGCCGGAGGTCGGGGGATGATAAAGGTCATCAATGGGTACCGTCACCTGCCTCACCTGCGGACTTTCAAAAGCCTCCCGCGACGAGCATACGCGGGCCTGTTAAGCGTTGCCAGTGTCATGATAGGGAACTCCAGCAGTGCCCTCACGGAGGCGCCCAGCCTGAGTTTGCCTGCGATCAATGTGGGTACCCGTCAGCAAGGAAGAGACCGCGGCGGGAATCTTATAGATGTGGACTATAGCAGGGAGGAGATCGAGCGGGCCGTTCGTTTCGTTTTTGACCACATGGAGGACCCGGAGTTCGTGGCAAAATGCGGCCAGTCACCTTACCAGGACATCGACTCGTCAGAGAAAATTACAGACGTCCTTAGCACGGTAGAGCTCGGTCCTTCTCTTGTTCAGAAGCGATTTTATGATGGCGACTTCCACCCGGCCGCTCAGGAATCGGCCTAACACCGCTCTAGTTGAGTAACAGGGTAGGGTATCGACAGTGTATCCATTAAAAAGCATATGCCTTTGTGCAAGACTTATTCATAGGGCTTGTTTGGAAGAGCTTTTCAGCAGGTCTGATGTAGTCTCAGTGATCGTTGGCGGACCCGATCTAACCCCTCTACCCTATTTGGCAGACCCCAAAGAGCATGCCAAAAGATTTGGCGTTACCGTGCTGGATAGCGACGATATCGGTACTGAAGATCTGATAGGCCTGGCATCTCAGGCAGATGTAGGAATCTCTTTAGGATGCAATCGGATACTAAGGAAAAGGGAAATAGAGGCTCCTCGTCTCGGGACGTTCAACTTGCACCCTTCGGCGCTGCCCGAATACCGCGGCTTACATCCCGATCTGTACGCCATCATGGACGGCCAAAAGAACGTCGGTGTGACGCTTCATAGAATGGACACAAGGATAGATACGGGGCCCATAGTGGCGCAAAGGATCGAGGTTGTCTCTCCCGACGACACAGTCGTTTCTTTGACCGATAGACTCTATTCCCACGGCGCCAGTCTGCTAGGACAACTGTTGACTGAACTAGCGACGCATAATACCGTAGCGGAATACGAACAGCCTAAGTCTTTTGATCCTCTGGAAATCCGACGTGTAATCAACTGGAATGACAGCGCCTGGCGGATAGCCAACCTCGTCCGCGCACTGACGTTCCCATGGCCCATGGCCAAAACGAACCTCCAGGACAAGACCCTCCTGGTATCAAGAATCAGAGTTGTCGACGACGGCGTGATAAATCCAGGACGTGTCACGATGGTCATGGATGATGCCATCCGTGTGGGAACCGGGGGTCACTCCGTGGACATTCAGGAACTCCGCGACGAAGTAAGAAAGATACTCCCTCTCGACCAGTTGGTCTCTGAGCTCAGACTTGTGCCAGGAGAGACTTGCTTCGGAGATGACCATGGGCCGTGAGAATCGCTTAAAGGCAGGGCGCCAGCTGTGTCGGTGAGAGAGATCGGAAGCGACTTCCATTTTCCGCTGAGATCCCTGATAGGAAGCCGCCGTAGTTCCGAGATACTTCCTTTAGAGGGTAGCAATACTGTGTCCGTCGCCAGCGGACGGGACGCTTTGTACTGGATTATCTACTCTCTCGGCCTGCCCAGGGGGTCGCAAGTCCTGCTTCCGGCGTACCTCTGTGATGCTGTCGTCAAGCCATTTCTTGACAACGGGCTGAGAGTACACTTTTATGGGATTACCAGCGACCTTCAAGTAGATTCGGCGGATCTAGCGAGCAAGCTCTCGTCGGAAATACGCATCCTCCTGTATATACCTTACTTTGGGTTCCCTCTTGAGCTTCCTCAGGATGTGATAAAATCCGCCAACCCCCAAACCATCGTCGTAGAGGACTCTACCCATGCCTTTTTATCCTCCCCTGACCAACTACCTGCCCATGCCGATATTCGGTTTGCGAGTCTTACAAAGATGTTACCGGTCCCAAACGGAGCGGTGACTTCCTGGGCCGACCACTTGAGTTTGGACTTGACGCCGCCCGGCATGCGTCTTTCCTTAGGGTACCTCGGCGCCCTATCCTCCCGATGTCTGGGTGGAGTGCTCAAGGCCTTGTGGCTACGGTTTCCGTGGCTCTTTCCAAAGCGGATGTTCCGGTTGCTCTTCTTCTGGTCCGCGGCCCTGCTCGACTCGTACCCCAAACCGGCGAGCATGGCCTCGATATCCAAACATATCTTTGAGTCCATCGACCTTAGGGAGGTCGTTACCTCCAGACGGCGCAATTTTCAATATCTTCTGGCCTGGCTGGAGGACACCAACCACATTCGTATCATGTACCGGAGCTTGCCAGAGGGGATATGCCCCCTTGGCTTTCCTATTCTCACGGAGAACAGGGATGGCTTGCGCCGCCATCTGATTAGCCATCGGGTTTATCCACCCATACACTGGGAGTTCCCCGAAATAATTAGCAGGGAGGAATTTCACGAAGCCTGGTCTATCTCCAATCACATCCTTACGATACCCATAGACCAGCGCTACAGCGAGGAAGACATGGCACGTATCGTTGATCTTATAAACAGATTCTGCGGCTTGCGTTCAGGGACAGCGAAAGGAAGGGAAGTACAATGGCCCGCTGGTCGCTAGAGGTGCTTTCAACCCGCGGGCGGGACCGGGACCGCTGGGGTCGATACATCGATGCCCTGCCTAATGAGAAAAAAGACGTCTTTTTACTCCCCGAATACTCGGCACTGTACGAAGACATGTCCCATGAACCGGCCCTCTTGTTCCGTTATGGTGATGACCGAGATGGAGCCTTGATGGTCGCCGCCAAAAGGAGCGTTGCCGACCTGCCTTTTTACCGCTCGAACGGACCCATTTCGCAACCTGCCTACTATGACGTCGCAAGTCCCCCTTATGGATATGGCGGCCCCGTAGTCTACAGCCCTGACAGTAGCATCGAACCGGAGCTTTTCACCGCCTCCAGGGATGCCTTCCATAAGTATTGTGTGGAAAATGGTATCGTAGCCGAATTCCTCGGCTTGCAACCCCTGATGCAAAACTACCAGCTTTTTGGGCCGGATTCAGGGCTTCATCAAAAGAACTACGTCGTATGGATAGATCTGCGACAAGGCGAATCGGGGATTCTGCAACAGATGAGGAGAGACCTTCGACGTATGATCCGAAGGGCCACCGAGCAAAATGTCGAGATCATTCTATCGGACTTGCGGCCAGACCATGTGAAAGAATTCCACCGTATCTATACGGTAAGTATGGAGAGGCTGAATGCCCTGCCCATGTTCTTCTTGCCTCTGGATTTCTTTCAGAAGTTGTGCGTCGATATGCGGGACCATGTTGCCATTTTTCTCGCCGTATGGAACGGCGAGGTGATCGCATCTTACATGTTTCTCCACTACGGCCAATACGTCTATCCTTACCTCGGAGGGTCCCACAGTAGTCATTGGGACCTGAAGGCGAACGTACTATGCTATTACAAAGCAGCATTGTGGGCCCAGGGTCAGGGATATCAGTATTACATTTTTGGGGGCGGCCACGCTGCCGAGGTTGATAACGTCTTCCACTTCAAGAGCCAGTTTTCTCCCAACCGTGCACCCTACTACATGTATCGGCACGTCCACGACCAGGAAGCATACCAACGACTGTGTGCGATGAAGCAGGAGTTCGATGCCGATGAGGAGGCCGCAAGAATCGGCGAAGCGGCTCCGAAAGACCCTTTCCTGGTAAATTATTTCCCGGCCTATCGCGCCTGACCAAGCCCTGTCCGTTGAGGAGACAGCCTGGGTCACCAATTGGTCCACGAGATGGAGCATATATGACAAGCATGCCGGCAGTCCTGGGGGGAAGCCCGATATTCCCCGAGGGAATACCCGTCTCAAAGACAACTATGCCGCACTTCGCGGCTGTAGAGGATAGCTATCGGGATATTTTCGCTACCGGAATGATTACGAACGGTAAATACCTGAGGGAATTCGAAGACCGCATGGCCTCCTATCTGGGAGTGCAGCACGCGGTCGCCGTGTCCAGCGCCACCACCGGCCTGCTCCTCACTCTGAAGTGCCTGGACCTTGCGGGTGAAGTTATACTGCCGAGCTTTACCTTCTCGGTGACCGGGCACGTCCTGGCATGGAACGGTCTGTGTCCGGTGTTTGTAGACATAGATCCTGAGACCTGCCTCTTAGACCCCGACCAGGTGGAGGGCGCGATTACCCCTGACACATGTGCCATCATGGGTGTACATCTCTGGGGTAACCCTTGCCGGGCGGACCGTCTCCAGGACATAGCCAATCGCCACGGACTGCCCTTGTTGTTTGATGCAGCCCAGGCCATGGGTAGCCGCTACCTTGAGCGGCCGGTGGGCGGGTCCGGCCGTGCTGAGGTCTTGAGCTGCAGTCCCACGAAAGTAGTCACATCCGGAGAAGGTGGAATCGTTGCCACCAACGACGAGGGCCTCGCAGAGAAAGTCCGCATTGGTCGCAACTACGGCGACGACGGGAGCTACGACTGCGCCTTCGAAGGGATCAACGCCCGGATGTCTGAGCTGCATGCCATCCTGGGCCTCGCCTCCCTGGCTATGGCTGACACGAACATCGATCATCGCGGCCATTTAATCGGCCTGTACAGGCGGCGGCTGGAACGGGTCCCGGGGATCCGATTCCAGAAGACGACCCCTGGCGGAGTCTCCAACGGAGTCTACTTCTCCATAATCATAGACCCCGACCTGTTTGGACTCACAAGGGACCAGCTCCACTACTCCCTTAGTGCGGAAGGCATCGACACACGACGCTACTATTATCCACCACTCCATCTCCAACGGGTAAATTCCCACCTGAGGCCCCGGTACGAGGGGAAGCTTCCTCATACGGAGCGCGTCGCCGATGCGAGCCTGACCTTACCCATGTTTTCACACATGACCGAAGAGCAAGTGAACGGAGTTTGCGATGCCATCGAACGTCTGCACGAACATAGCGGGCCGGTCCAAAGCAGGTGGTCAGAGATAACCCTGGACAAGGAGGGCCAATGAGAATCTCGTTAGGAGGACGGATGGTCGGCGATGGCGAGCCCTGCCTCATCGTGGCGGAGATCGGGGAGAACCCCCTGGGCAACGTCGATCTGGCTTGCTCCCACATAGAGCAAGCGGCTCTAGCGGGGGCCGACGCGGTCAAGTTCCAGACCAGCAGGCCAGACGAGCTTTTCAATCCTTCGGGCGATGATTACGCCGAAAATGCACGGGTGGAAATGACGCTGTCCGATTACCCGCGACTTGTGGAAACCGCCCGGGCCAACGATGTGATCTTCTTCTCTACACCCTTTGACGAACCCAGCGCCGATTTCCTTGACGAGCTAGGAGTCCCATTCTTCAAAATTGGATCCGGGGAATTGACCCACCACTCCTTCCTGAGGCACGTGGCGAGTAAGGGAAAACCTATGATCGTCTCCACGGGGGTGGCCAACCAGGAATTGATCGATGCGGCGGTGAGGGCAATAAGGGACACGGGTAACGACCAGGTCGTCGTAGCCCATTGCGTGTCTGTATATCCCGCCCCCGTACAGATAGCGAATGTCAGAGCAGTCCCGGCACTGAGGGAGCACTTGGGACTTCTGGTAGGATATTCGGACCATACGTTACCCAGCGCGACCGCCCTGGCCGCCGTAGCGCTGGGAGCATGCTATGTGGAAAAACACTTTACCCTCTCCAGGGCCCTTCCCGAAGGCGACAACTTTATGTCAGCCGAGCCTCAAGAGTTCAAGGCCATGGTGCACGGCATCAGGGAGGTGGAGGCGGCGCTGGGTACGAGCTCCCGCTCAATCCTGCCGGAGGAGGAGCAGATCTTCCCGCTCATGCGCAGAGGGATCTATGCCAGAACCGCCATCCCTCGAGGCCAGAGTATCGAGCGCGGCATGCTGGCGGTGCGTAGGCCTCTGAGTGAGATACCTGCCCACCAGCTGGATAAGATAGTTGGTATGGCCGCCACGGCCGACATCGCCCCGGAAGAGGCCCTCCGGTGGGACCAGCTTTCTGAAGAGTGACTAAATACCTGGGCTCGCTCGAGCTGAAAATCCCGGGCTCGAGGTGAGGAGCGCTTTTTATGTTGACCATCATCATGTACCACTATGTCCGAGATCTGCCGAGAACCCGTTACCCGGAGATCAAGGGCCTTCTCACTGAGAAGTTCGAGGGGCAGCTTGACTATATCCTCAAACACTACACGGTGTGCAGTGTTGGACGGATAATCTCCTCGATGCGTGGAGAAGACGAGTTGCCCCTTAACCCTTGCATATTGACGTTCGATGATGGCTTTATTGACCACTATGTTACCGTCTTTCCAAGACTGGAGGCACGGGGAATAGTCGGGAGCTTCTATCCGCCGGCAAGGGCCATCGAGGAAAATAGGCTCACTAACACCCACAAGATTCACTTCGTTCTGGCCTCTACGGCAGACTACCGGAAGCTCGTCGAGGATACTTTTGAACTCATTAGGCCTTACAGAGCAAACTACGACATTCCAGATGACGAAAACCTATACGAAACGCATGCTACTTGCAGTAGGGACGGTGACCCACCCCAAGTAGTCTTCATCAAGAGAATTCAACGAGCCCTCCCCGAGGAGGTCCGCGCCGATGTGGTTGACAGCTTGTTTGTGCGTCATGTCAGTGACAGTGAAGAGACCCTGGCAAAGGAGCTATACATGGATATGACTCAGTTACGTTGTATGGCACGACATGGCATGGAGATAGGTGGACACGGATACAGCCATACGTGGCTCGAGATATTAGCCCGCGGTGAACAGGACAAGGAGATCCACCGCACTGTTGACTTTCTAACGAAAATTTACGGGCACAAGCCTGCGAATTGGGTCATGGATTACCCCTATGGCAGTTACAACGATGTAACAATCGACCTGCTTAACCATGCTGGATGCGCTCTGGGTCTGACCACCCAGGCGGATTTGGTATCCGAGCTCTCGAAGCCGATGGAACTGAGCAGGCTGGATACAAACGACCTTCCCTTTTCTGGAGATGCAGATATTTGTGAATGGACAATAAAGGCTCAGCAACAAACGGTTTGATACTAAGGCCTCCTTTGTCTGTGGAGAAAGGTTTCATTCCCTTGCTTCAGAGCCCCTCGGTACTGGATCGGCGAGGAGTGACCTAGCCCCGGACAGGGCTGGTCCAGACATTTAGCTCAAGATGGAAGACACTGGTGAGTAACCCCCAAAAGAACGTCGTCTTTTTCATAGGGACCCCAGGAGCCGGGAATACTCTTATAAGAGAGATGTTCACGAGCCTTGGAGTTAAAGAGGTACCTTACGATTCCCTGATCCTCTGGCCCTGCTATATACAGGCGATCAGAAGTCCGCAGGAGGTTTATTCCTCCCGGCAGAAATTCCGCCCTCCGGGTGAGTTGAGTAACGAGGAAGCGCTGAGGAAAGTCTACGCGAACTGGGGAAACTACCCGGATTCATCCGAACTGTACTCCGAGGATTACGCAAAGAGTGTTTTCAGGCAGATTATCACCCAACAAATAAAAGAGGACAATCTGCTGCTGAACTCCATGTTCCAATTTACACAGCCGTTGAGGTGGGATAACGAAGACGGCACCACTTATAGGTGGTCTCAATCCGAGTCAGACCGCGCTTTTGAACTACTTGTTGAATCGTTGGACTACCCCGCGATAAACATGAAATACCTGGGAAGCGTCCGTCATCCACTATCCCTATACCTGAGCATGAAGGAGCGCTTCGGTGAAACAATGAGCCACCAGGAGCGAGTGGACCGGATTAACAGCTATTTAAAACGAATCGAGGATGTGCGTACTGATGGGCGCCTTAATAGCTACATCTTGAAGTATGAAGACCTGTGCGGCGAACCTGACCATTTCGTGAGGGAACTTGTGAATTGGGTCTTCCCAGACGTGGACAGCGCCAGTCGGAATGCCATGGTCGAAAGAGTCCGAAGGATTCCCCAGCGAGCCTCTAGAGAGAAGCCACGAGCAAAGATAAATGGTGATCTCTCCCCGCTTCGAGAGACCGCAGAACGGCTTGGATACGTGTGGGAAGAAGACTTCGGGTTCTTTGATGCGGTGAAGGGCAAATTAGGAAGATATGCTTACGACTTGAGAATAGTAGCTAAGGTTATGGTGGGGAATTTGGACGCAACCAGCATCATCCACCAGCACCCGTTCTCACTACCAGGAAGGGCCGTGCTTCGATTAATGCGCAGCACGCCCGTCCTCTCTTCCAGATTGAAGCGCCTAAGGGAGCAGTATGAGGACGCCGGGCAATATACACAACAGCCTGAGGGTTAGGGCTTCATTTGTAATGGCCTGGTTGGCTGGGTTCTGGCAAAGTGTTGTTCCCGATAAGCTATAAAAATGGGCATGATCGCTGATCAGACTCAACCAGCCGATATAGAAGCCATATCGAAATGTCTTCGGACTCACCTGAACGTATTCTGGCTGAGGCCAGAGGCCGCCCTTGTCTCTGCCAGAAATCATCTTCTCCTGCCTCTGAAACCAACGGGATGCTCCATTGACCTGGCCTGTGGGGATGGCGTATACGAATTTCTCAGTTCCGGAGGTGAGTTCGACTTCAGCTTTGACGTATATTCCTCAACCAGACCCGCCAGCATGCGGGAATTCATAGAGGGCGTAGACATATACAGCCATATGTCTGAGGATTGGAACCCTTCGATAACCAAAGCCCCCGACCACACATTCAGCTACGGGTTAGACATAAAAAACGAGTCGCTGGCCAGAGCCTCCAAGCTCGGGCTGTTTCGAGAACTCGTTCAGCACGACATGTACAATCCCTTGCCCTTTGAAGACGAGTACTTTGACTATATTTACTCTAATTCGGCCTACTGGATCAGCGCAGTCCAACCCCTGTTCAAGGAAATTCGAAGGGTGCTACGTAAGAATGGGACGGCGCTGATTGAGGTAATGACAACGGAGAATCTCCGCTACGACTTCAACAACCTGTTCCCCGAATACGGTGAGGAGTGGGCTGCAATACTCAACCGGGGAAGATTCGATACGATTCCTGGGGTAAGGTCGGAGGCGGAATGGAGGGAGGTATTTGACGAAGCCTCACTCAAAATCGAGGAATTCATCGACCCCCTGACTGCGGCGGACTTCGCGATCGCGAACGTAGGTTTACGGCCGATATCGCCACTGCTGATCAAGATGACCCAGGCCCTACCAGAAGATTTGAAGCTGGAAATCAAACGTGAGTGGGTAGACACCTTCCACACGCTGCTGTTACCCATTCTCGAAAAGCCCGAGCATTTGCTGCCCCACAGGCCCCACATAAGGGTGGCTTACGTATTGTCGCCCAGGTGAGCTCGAATTGAACGATACGCTCGTGTGTATTGAGCTACCCGGCCAGGTGCAGCCCGCACTGGAGGCGGTCCGCCGCCGTGGTATATCCAACTATTCACTCCTCGCCCTGACTCCCCACACGGAGTATACGCTGGACAAGATGGGCCAAGCCTACAAGCGACCCGAGGACTACCACAGTGAGGACGACATCAACGTCGTCGGTCTAGAGGATATGGCAACCCTGGAACAGTTCTGCGATGCGGCTGATGGGTACCTTCAAGACCGGTGGGCCCTCCTGAAGGAGCATGGCATCGAGCCAGCGCGGATGAACTGGTATTTCCTCAAGGACCTTTTCAATTCCGTCAGCATCCGAGCGTTCATCTTCCGTCGGATACTGGAGTCGGAGGGACCCAACCAAATCCTGTACTTCGGGACCAGGCCAGAGCCAATCCCCCGGGAGCTGTTTTTCGTCCACGAGTCGGTCTGGTCACGGGTGATACCTGTAGCGAGCGGAGCTCTCGGTATACCCTGTGACGCGATTGGTGAAGGTACAGACCCCGCCGTGCTAAATGTCCGCCCGGATGCTCGACGCCGGCCGCTAAAGGCGCAGCTCATAGACCTGGGTCGCCAGGTACTCGGCCCCAAAGGGGTCCACCTTCTAAGAGATGGTCTAAACACTATCAGGCTCGCTGCGCAGGCGGGCCTGTCAGTGTTTCCCAGGGACCGACGGACATCACTTCCGACTGTCTTAGCGTTGAATGACGGCTACAGCTTGGGTCATCTGCTCCGGCATATCAAAGCAAAGGGTGTTTTCAACATCCTGTTCTGGGATATCCGCCGGTCTCGGCCTCCGGTTTACCTTAATTCCCTTTCAGTCCCGAAGGTCAGCTCTGAAAGGGATGGGACACCATCCGGAGATGCGCTCTGGGAACGGGGAAGGCAACTTTGGGCCGAAATCAAGCTCATGCCCGAGTTAGGCCGGTTTCTTCGCTTCTCGGGAATCGATTGCTCCAACGTCCTAGAACGCCGGCTGCAGCATTATTTTGAGCAGGCCGTTCCCGGAATAGTAGATACCTTTCTAAAAGCGCTCTCTCTCATTAGGACGGAACGTCCTTTTGCCGTACTGGATGCCTCGGCAGCATGGTGCGAAATAAGGGCCATTGCACTGGCTGCCAGGAAGGAAGGTGTGCCTTTCGTTGTGTACGAGCACGGCGTTACCGGCGCCCATGTATTGATGGAAAGTTTGCTGTTCTCGATCTATGAGGAAACCGAGATCCGTGTCGCCGACTATGTGTTTGTATACGGTCATGGTGACGTACGGTACCTGGGGAAAAGCAAATGGGCACGAGAGGGCCAGATCATCCCAGTGGGTTCCGCGGTGCTGGACGAGACCAAGAAGTGTCTGTCGCCGTACAGAAGAGACGAACTACATCGCCAGTGGGGGTTGGACCCAGAAAAGCGGACCGTGATGTACATACCAACGGACATGGACGGGAATCTTCGCATGGCTCCCTATCGCGGTCGTTCACCCTCCAGGATGTTCCGGCTTGAGCAGAGCATCCTAAATGTCTTCAGTGAATTCCCGGATATACAGTTTGTGGTAAAGCTCCTCTACGCACCCTTCAGCCCCACCTCACCCACCGCTCAATTGGTGCGAGACAACCAGCTTAAGAACGTGGCAGTCATCACAGAGCCCTTTCTCTCCCTCCTGCCTATGGGCGACATGTTTATCACGGACTACCCCGCACTCCCACTCCTGGAGATGCTGACTACTGACCGGCCCATTCTGCTGTGTGGCTATTTGCAGCCCTGGCCCTGGGCCCCAGGCAAATGGCATCCCTCAGTGCTGGATATGTATAAAGAGCGTATAGCATACGCCGACGGCCTGGAGGAGTTCCTGGAGCTGCTGCGGACCTACTTGAGGGAGGAACAGTTTCAGTCCGTTCGCTCCGAGAATACTCTGCTCAAGTTGTTTGGCACCCACCTGGATGACGGCAAAAGTGTCGATAGGGCTTATGCCTTCCTGGAGCCCCTGGCCGCACAGAAATCTGGGAGGGGTAACTAAAGGGCCATGCCGGGACCGAAAGTGGAATCGGCCGTGCTTATTGGGTACGGATCATTTGGGCGGTATCATGCCAGTTTGTTACACGCCCGGTACCCGAAGGTCGCCATCGTGGACAGTAACGAGAACGTCTACTCAAGAATCCGTGAAGACTACCCGGAAGCTGTCGTTGGTCGATCTCTAGCAGAACTGGACAGCCTTGCATGGAAGTGGGATACCAGCATGGGGGTCATTGTCACATGGGCCCCCAGCCATGCCACGCTCTTTGAGGAACTGCTGCACCTTGGAGTGAGGCATATCCTCTGTGAAAAGCCCCTTGCCCATTCCGTCGAAGCAGGGGCAGGTATGTTGAGGGTTGCCGAGGAATTCGGAGCTGTATGGAGTGTTCACCATCAATGGCGGTACTTGGGCTTCCTGGAAGGGCTGAATCTCCTTGCAAGGGATCTGGGAATTGGTGATCCATGCAGCGTCGTGCTCCGTGGCGGGGCTTACGGCCTTGTCACCAACGGAATCCATTACATAGACCTCGCCTCTAATATCTTTGGACAGGGCCCCGAATGGGTCGTGGGCAGCGTTGTCGGTGAGCCTATCAACCCTCGGTCAGATCAACTGATGTTCTACGGTGGAACTGCCGCCTGGTCTTTTGGAGACGGGCGAGAAGCGACTATGTGCGCCTCTAACCGTTCCAGGATAATCCCATCCATGAGCGTTTATTATCGTGATGCTCTGGTAGAAGTACTCCCGAACTTTGACGTGGACGTACGCCGCCGGGTTGACTCTGAAGTACACGAGTACCAAGCGGTCACACGGACCGGCATACCTACCGATGTGGCGTTCAGAGGCCCGGTCCCAGGTATCCGCTCGGAGGTCGAAGCCACTGCCGCCATGCTCGACGAGATCGAGTCAGGTACCGTTCGTGTTTTCCCGCCCACGCTTGCGCTGCGAACACTCAGTGCCTGTATCGGGGCGCTTGCGGCTGGACGTGACCGCCGAGCAGTCCAGCTTCCGATAGACCCGTTGAGTGTCCTGGGCCGGACCCAATGGCCAATTTCCTAGATGGAGATAACGTATTGAGGCCACGTCTTGCTTTTGTCGGTTGCGGGGACGTGGCAGAATTCCATGCCAAGGCCTGCCATGTCGCCGGATTTGACCTTGCCGCTGTGTGTTCACGACCCGGCTCCCGCCGTTTGAGGCCATTCGCCGAGCGCCACGGTATACCCCTGGTGTTCGAACAGATTTCCGAGCTTATTAGGGCCCGCGATGAGTGGGACGGGGTGCTGATCGCTGTCCCAGTCGACGCTACACTGGAGATATTGCATCGCACCCTGGAGGCCGATGCTCCTATCCTGGTCGAAAAGCCGGTCGCCTGGCGCTCCAAAGATTTGCAACCTCTCATACATCGGGGGCTGAGGGTAATCGTCGGATACAACCGGCGCTTTTATCGAACGGTCCAGGTGGCGCGGCAGGAGGTGGTCGGTGGACCTCCCTTGATAGGCCACCTCTCACTCCCCGAGGCAGTCCGGAGCCCAATGCAACCGGCCGATGACCCCTCCTATCTCAAACCGTTCTTCGGAAACAGTGTCCATGGCCTGGATCTGGCCAGGTATGTATTTGGCGATATGCGTGTGATCCAGGTTGAGAGGCTGACCAACTCCAACGGAGTCATCCGAGGCCTGGTAGCGATGCTTGGCACGGACAGGGGCGACTTCCTACAGTTCACCGCCAACTGGCAGGCGCCGGCAAACTTTAGCCTGACCCTCGACCTCCCGGGCCGGCGCTTGCAGATGCTGCCCTTCGAAAGGGCCACTATCTACGAAGGGATGGAAGTGAAGGAGCCAGACGGGACGAGTCCTATACGCTCTTATGTGCCAAAGCTGTCACAGGAGATCGACCTGGATGAGGTAGATCACCGCTTCAAGCCTGGATTCGTGATGCAGGCGCAGGCGTTTACAGCCCTCATCCGAGGGGAGGAACCCGGTCCCGCCGCAAGATTAGAGGACGCGCACGCTGATCTGGAGCTGGCAGAACAGCTAGCAGGCCAGACCGCCCCCTAGGCCGTAATAGTCACCAGGTTACGTTCCAAATGCGCGATTCGCCTGATGGCTGTTTGAACCAGCTTGGACTAGTACCATGACGGTATTTCGACAAACCCTCAAAGCTATCCCAAGAAACCTACGAAATTGGATAGCCCTGCTCGTACTGCTCAGCTTGGGAGCGGCCATCGCTCAGGGTTTCAGCATCGCATTACTGCTGCCGCTGCTGGAATTTGTGGAGAATGATGCCGTGCCCGAAGGAGGGCGGTGGGGTGTTCTGCACTCTGTATTTGACACACTGGCCATCCCGATAAATCTGCCCAGCCTACTCCTGAGTGTCCTCCTTACAGTCTCGTTGGCGCAGATTCTCATCTACATTCAACGGAGTCAGTCGGTGCTGGTGAGGGAGCGGTTCACGGCCCAGTTGCGAGCCAGGAGTTTTCGATCATTTGTCGACGCCGACATCTCACACCTACGGCGCACCGGTAGGGGCAATCTGGTAAACGTCCTCACCATGGAGGTCGAACAAGGGTCCAATGCGATCCTCAGTTTAGTGGACATGACGGCCCGCTTCACGATGGCGGCTGTCTATGTGGGTTTGCTTTTCGTCATCTCCTGGCAGATCTCCCTCGCAGGCTTGGGGATCATTTTGGGAGGCTCTCTACTGGTCCAGTATCAGATCAGGCGCGCCGAGAAACTTAGCGCAACTCTGGTAGATCTACGCAACCGGTTCCATAATTTCGTGGTCGAGCGTCTGGAGGGATCAGCGCTGATAAAGCTTAACGCCAAGGAGAAAGACGAGGAGGGTGAATTCCGAGAGCTGGCGGACCAACTGGCGACGTTCACCCACCGCCGGGCTGCCAGCCGTGCCCAGATCCGCCTCATAATGGACCCGGCCATTATAGGAGGCGGTCTGTTGGTACTCTATCTTGGGATATCCGTTTTCAATGTGTCCCTGGTCCAACTCGCCGTCTTCCTGTACGTTCTGGTGAAACTAGCGCCGGAGGCGATGGGCTTGAACCAGCTCTGGCACAGCATGGCAGGAAGCGTAGTTAGCCTCAAGAGCATAAACCAAAGCCTGAGCGAGGCCGTGGAAAGGACCACCGTTGCCAACGGGAGTGTTCCATTCGAGGGGCTGAAGCACGCTATCACCCTTAAGGATGTTTCCTATGCTTACGACCACTCCCAACCCGTGCTAAAGCAAGTAAACTTTACCGTTCCTAAAGGCAAGCTCACGGCCATCATGGGACCCTCGGGTGTGGGCAAGTCTACTGTGCTGGACCTCATTGTCCGCTTGGCCGATCCTACAGAAGGGGAAATACTGTTGGACGGCGTTGACCTGAAAGAGTTCGACCTGTCCTCTTCTCGCCGCCACATAGGGATGGTGACTCAGGACGTAATGCTCTTCAACGAAACCATTATGGCCAACCTGAAATACGGCCACCCCGATAGCACTGAAGCGAAAATACAGGAAGCCGCGCGGAGAGCCAACGCCCATCAGTTTATCTCTGCTCTCCCTGAAGGCTACGGCACTGTTCTGGGACACCGGGGGTTGACCCTGTCCGGGGGTGAGCGCCAGCGGCTTTCTCTCGCCAGGGCCCTCGTGGGAGACCCATCTATCCTTTTACTGGACGAGGTTACGAATAATCTGGACGCCGCGTCCCAACAGCTAATTCAGGAAAGTATCCGAGAAGCGGCTAAGGAGAGGACTGTAGTCGTATCAACCCACGATTTCGGGTTGATCAACATGGCTGACAATGTCATCGTCCTGGAGGATGGCCGGGTAGCCGAACAAGGCACTCCGCAGGAGCTCTCCGCGGGCGGTGGGCTCTTCCAGCATCACTACGAGTACGCCCGGGCGGCCAAACCCTAAAAGCCTCTGGACACCCATAGGGAGCCCCTCCGAAACAATATGCACCTGGCAGTGTTGTACAGGTTTCCCGATGAACCCCAGTTCTGGCGGCAGCTAGAGGGAGGAACCTGTGTCCTGCTGTCATTTCTCGACGGTAAAATCGAACGCGCATTCATGGACCGCTGCCATTCACGCGATGTGAAAGTCGAAAAGATAGTCCACGCCGCGGAACATATTGATACCGCATCTAAGACCGCTCGAGAAAAGTATAGCCGTTTCATTGCGCGGTGGCCTGAGCAGACTCTTAGGGGAGGCAAGAACTTTAAACAGCACTTCGCACACCATGGAGAGATCTCGTATTGGTGGCTTAGCTCTGCTTCTGCGAAGGACAACGAAGTCTATAGGAGCTTCGATCATCTGTGCCATCTGGAACTGGTTCGGACAACGCTAGCCCAGCAGCAGATCGAGGGATGCTTGCTGGTCGGAGGCGAAGTGATCTTCGCCGAGCTCCTACGGGAGGCCTGTAGACACGACGGAGTATCATTTCAGGCCGTGGCGCCCTCGCGTCGGGCGACCCATCAGCCCTCGATCATATCCGCTTTCTGGAGGCGCCTGAAATTTATCGGATGGCTCCTTTTGGAGCTGGTCTTCCTGAAGGTCCTAATCAGGGCGAGCAGGCAGCCTAGAGAAGATTCGTTGACAGCTTTCCTTTCCCTTTACCCTGGCTCACTGGAAATCAGGAATGGCCAGGTCTCGGACCTTATGTATCGGGACGTTGTTGAGGTGGTGGAGGACTCCGGCAGTCTCCATTCGGTCATATTTTGCTGGTTCCGAGGTCGGGGCTTCTCTGGCCTTCGACAATTGTACGCTGCCCGAAAGACCCTGGGAGGTGATCAACGGGTCCTGTTGTTAAATTCGTACCTGGCCCTGTCCGATATTTGGCTCGCGATAAGGAATCTTGGGTTTTTCCTGAGGCTTGTCCGGCTCATCAGGTTCGACCAAAATTTCCGGCGGACCTTTATCTACGATGGAATCGACATCTATCGACTGCTGCGTTGGGAGTTGAGTAGCCAGTTATTGAGTAACGAAGTACCATACCACCTGGTAGTCGCAAGAGCGGTGCACCGTGCGGTGAAAGCCCATCCTGTCCAGCGACTCGTTTCGTTCCTGGAGCTTTACCCCTTCTCTAGAGCCGTATTTTACGGGGCGAAGAAAGCGAACCCCTACATCCTAACCGTGGCTTACCAGCACGCCAACATCACGAAAATGCGGCTGTGGTATACATATCAACCGAAAGAGATCCTCCCCCGAACTCCCGATGGCTTGAACATTGATGTAATGCCTATTCCGGACCGGTACCTCTTCCAGGGCGCAGCCGGGTTGGATATCATAAGGTCTTCCGGCTATCCGGAGGAAAGATGCCTTCTCACCGGCTCGCCTCGTTACGACGAACTGGCGAATCGAGTGCGGAAGGGTCTGGCGAACGGTTCCATCTCCACGGAGGGGTTCCGTACACCCAGGAGTAATGGAATGAGACGGGTATTGATAAGTCCTTCGCTGGCACGATCTGACGCCCAGGAACTGATAGAGGTCATGCTTGCTGCCTGCAAGAGTAGAGGTGACTGTGAACTCCTGGTCAAGCTGCACCCGGAGTGCCGGATAGAAGGTCATGTGGAGCTGCTCCGGAAGAAGTTCGATTTTCGTCATATTCATGTAGTTGAGGGGGACATCTACGACCTCATAGAAGACTCCGACTTGATAGTGACCAATTATTCCACCACGGGCGACGAGGCCATTGCCCTGGGCAGGCCGGTGATTTGCTACACAGGGCTCAGACCTTGCGCGGCTTCTTTCCTGGACGTGCCAGCCGCTCCGATCGTCCACAACACGGATGAGATGAAAGAGGCTATCGATGGAATGTTTTACGACGATCAGTATAGAGGCTCATACTGGCTTCAGAGAGACAGCCTGGTCCAGGGTTCTTTTTACCGGCTGGATGGCCTAGCAAAAGAACGGGTGCTCGAGGCTCTTTTGGCCGGGATCGGTACTCGGCCAGCCCCACCGGAGCAACCAGCCTACGAGACTCAAGAGGCCTAAGGTGAGTATCGAGGATCGCAACAAGAAGGTGGTCGTGATCATACCGGCCCGTATGGCGGCCTCTCGGTTTCCGGGAAAGCCGCTAGCCCCCATCCTGGGTAGGCCCATGATCGAGCACGTCTACCGTCGGGCGGCTCTTTCGTCCTTCGTCGACGGTGTGTACGTGGCCACCCCCGACCCGGAGATCAGGGAAGCGGTAGAGGCCTTTGGTGGACGCGCCATCATGACCTCCGCTGAACACCAGCGGGCGTCGGACCGGGTAGCCGAAGCCATCACGGGGATCGAGGCGGATATCGTGATCAACCTTCAGGGCGACGAGCCCATGATTCAACCGGACATGCTGGACCTGGCGGCCCGCCCCCTACTGGAGGACCCCACCATCGTGGTGTCCAATCTGGCGTCTGCAATCACCAGCGAAGAGGAGTGGAGAGACCGCAATACCATCAAAATTGTCCGTGATCCCCAGGGATTCGCGATGTACCTCTCGCGGGAGCCCATACCAACGGACCGCATCCTCCCGTGGGGCAACTTTCCAGCGATCAAACAGGTGAACGTGGTGCCCTTTCAACGGGAGTTTCTGCTCACCTACACCAACCTCCCACCCACCCCCATGGAGGTCGCCGAGTCGATAGATATGCTGAGGGTGCTGGAGCACGGCTACAAACTGAAGCTCATAGACTGCGATATAGACACCCACGCCGTGGATACCCCTCAGGACCTGGCATTAGTGGAGAAGCTGATGGCCCAGGACCCACTCAAGCAGAAGTATTTGCCATGACGTGGAGGATACTGGTATCGGCGCCCTATATGCAGCCGGTCATCGAGCGGTTCAAACCGCTGCTGGCCGAATACGACGCGGAAGTGATCGTCCCACCCGTGCGCGAGCGTCTATCGGAGGAAGAGCTCCTGGAGTGGATCGGCGACATAGACGGGGTGATGTGCGGCGACGACGCCTTTAGCGAACGGGTGATGCGGTCGGCGCCCAGGCTAAAGGTCATCTCCAAGTGGGGAACTGGGATCGACTCCATCGACGGAGATGCGGCCAGGCGGCTGGGCATCTCGGTGTGCAACACTCCCGATGCCTTCACCCAGCCGGTGGCGGATACGGTCCTGGGATACATGCTGTGCTTCGCCCGCCGTCTGCCCTGGATGGACAGAGACATCAGGGCAGGCCTGTGGGAGAAAAGGTCTGGCTTCTCCCTTAAGGAGGCCACACTCGGAGTCATCGGTGTGGGAAATGTAGGGCGCGCCGTGATCCGAAGGGCCATCGCCTTTGGAATGGAGGTCCGGGGCACCGACATCGCCACCATCCCCGCCCCCTTCGTGGCCGAAACGGCCCTTCGGGTAACAAGTAAAGAAGAGCTCCTGGCTGAGTCAGACTTCGTCTCCTTAAATTGCGATCTGAATCCTACCAGCCATCACATCATCGCTGGGGTGGAACTCTCCATCATGAAGCCTACCTCCTATCTCATCAATACAGCTCGTGGGCAGCTGGTGGAAGAGCGAGCTTTGGTTACGGCCCTCCAGGCCGGCGAGATAGCCGGAGCGGCCCTGGACGTCTTCGAGGTAGAGCCCCTGCCCATAGACAGCGAGCTACGAACGCTGGATAACTGCCTGCTGGCCCCCCACAACGCCAACGCCAGCCCTGTGGCGTACGAGGGGGTCCACGAAAACACCATCCGAAATCTACTGCACCAGCTCCAGCAGCGCGGCCGGGGCAGCGAAAGCTAAGATATGACCGCTGAGACCAGTATCATTATCAGGACCCTAAACGAGGCAAGGCACCTGGGAGACCTCCTGAGTAGGATTCACGAACAGAACTACCAAGACTGTGAGGTCATCCTGGTAGACTCCGGCTCTACCGACTCCACTTTGGACATCGCCCGTGAGAATGGCGCAAAAATTTACCAGATCCCAAAGAGTGAGTTCACGTTCGGTCGGTCGTTGAATCTTGGTTGTGAAAAGGCGGAGGGACGCTATCTGGTGTTCGCCAGCGGCCATGTCCGTCCCACCAACAACAACTGGCTGCGCAACCTGATCAAACCCTTCGAGGAGCCGTCGGTCGCGATGGTTTACGGGCGCCAAAGAGGGACGGATACAAACCGGCTGTCGGAGATCCGGGATCTCCACATGAACTACGGCACGACTTCCAACATTCACGTAAACCAGCCCAATGGTAACAACGGCAACGCGGCCATCCGACGAGACCTTTGGCTTCGCCAACCCTTCGACGAGTCCCTACCTGGCCTGGAAGACCTGGACTGGGCGAGGAAGCTCCAGAGGGAGGGCTACAGGGTCTACTACGCTGCCGACGCGGCCATCTACCATATCCACCAGGAGACACTGCGACACGTGTATCGACGTTTCCTTAGAGAAGCGATTGCCTACAAGCAGATATTCCCAGACCGCCGGTTTACCTGGGCGGATATGGTGAAGAGCCTCTCCTACTCTATGGCTCGGGATGTCCTCTACGCCTTACGAAACAGGAAACTTCTGAAGCTGCTCCAGGTACCGGGCACCAGGTTAGCCGAGTTCCTGGGCACTTACCAGGGGACGCGTTATCAAAAACCCTTCGTTCGCGACGTGGTCCGCCGGATGGAGTTCCCAGATGCGTATTCGAACGTGGTCATAGATGGGCCCGGGCGCCACGCACTCCGAAGCGCCCCCATGCCCCAGCTAGGCCCCAGCGATACTCTTATCCAGGTAGCCTACGTTGGCGTGTGCGCCACCGACCTGGAGGTAGCCAACGGCAATCTGGAATACTATCAAAATGGGATGGCCCGATATCCGATCGTCCCGGGCCACGAATACTCCGGCATAGTGGTGAGCAGTGGTCCCCGCGCCCGCCACCTGAGAAGGGGTCAAAAGGTAGTTGGAGAGTGCGTCATCGGATGCAGCTACTGCGCCGCCTGTGACGCGGGAGAATACTACAGGTGCTCCGAAAGAGAAGAGGTCGGCGTCATCAACAGAGACGGCGCCTACGCCGACTACGTGGTCCTGCCATCAAAGTACGTCCACAAAGTCCCGGCGGATATGCCACTCAAATATGCAGCCTTAGTGGAACCCATTGCCGTGTGTCTCAAGGGGCTCCGCAAGCTGGGCCTTGAGCCGGGAGGTAGTGCCTGCGTGGTCGGGGCCGGCTCGTTGGGTAACCTCTGCGCGCAGATCATCAAGTCCAGGGGCCTTGGCGTTACCTCCATAGACCCCGACCCTCGCCGGTTGAAGCTTCTGGAGAAATACGATGTGGACACACTTACAGAACTGGGCTCCCTGAGTAGGTTCGACTACCTTGTGGAGGCCAGCGGAAAAGAAGAGGTGCTGCCTCGCCTCATCGAGCAGTCCAAGCCCTCTGCCAAGCTCCTTCTGCTCGGGCTACCGTACACGACTCCAGTCCGGGCCGCCTTCAGTACCGTTACCAGCTACGACAAAGTAATCTTCGGCTCAGTAGCAAGCCAAAGCACCGATTGGAAGCAAGCTATCCACCTGGTCCATACGGGGGCCATCAACCTGGAAGACCACACGGCGGTAGTGGAGCCGTTGGACTCTTATCAGAAAGCCTGGGAGAGCTTGGAGAACCTAGAGCAGCTCAAACTCCTGTTAAGGGTCAGCAAGGATCTGGAGAACCTTTAAATGCCCACTCTCCCCTGTCCAATCCCATTAGTTGGGTCAAAGCAAGGCACATTGTTCAGGAAACCAGTAAATCATGCCTAGCCTGTACGAGTCGTGGGATTCCCAAGAACACCCTGGGGAATTCGATAATCTCAGATTTGTTCCCACCTTCGCCCTGAAGCGCGTCTACGAGAGTTTCAATGAAGTGCAGCTGCTATCTGAGACAGCCTCAAACCAGGTCGACGGGTTCTCAGTGCTTGAAGTTGGGTGTGCCACAGGGGAGCTTTATCGCTACCTGTCATCTAGATATCCGAAGGTAAGCTACACCGGGTGCGACATCTCGGAACCGGCCATCGAAAGGGCCAGGACTAAGTTCCCAAACGGTGCTATTTTCCACATTATAGACAAGGAATTAGACGCTGTTAGCGAATTGCAGGCCGATATCGTATTTTGTCGGGATGTGGTGCACCACCAGACTGACCCATTCGCGTTCCTGGAGAAGCTGTACCGTTCGTGCACCAAGACTATGATCATAAGGACACGCACGCGGGACGCGGGAGCATCGGTACTGGACCCCGAACTGTCCTGTCAGTACGTCTACGGCACATGGGTACCCTTCATGGTACTTAATTGCGATGATATCGTGTCGGAACTGACAAAAATGGAGCCAAGACCGGCTCGGATAAAGCTGGTCAAGGACTACGTGGTCCTTGGAGGATCTAACCAGCGCTACCTTCCCAAGGGCTGCTACGAGGAGTCAACCGGCACCGCTGTGACTGCCCTTTTGATAGAACGGGGAGAAGCTGAGCAGCTGGAATGCAGAGTCGAGCAAGAGGTCAGGGAGGAACGCTCCGGCCATAGTCGGCTAGGTAGAGTCACCCGCAGATCCATTGAACGCTTCCTTGGGAGGGGCTATGGTGGAAGCACATGGTGGTAAAACCATCCGAACCGTTGCTCAAAGAACTGCCACCGGTGAGTCTGCGAAGGCGATAGGCATGAAGGTGATTATCCTATGCGGCGGATCTGGTACCAGGCTGAGGGAGGAGACGGAGTTCCGGCCAAAACCTATGGTGGAGATCGGCCACCTGCCCATATTGTGGCACATCATGAAATCCTTCTCTTCCTACGGGTACAACGATTTCGTCCTTTGCCTGGGGTACAAGGGAGAGGTAATCAAGAACTATTTCCTGAATTATGAGCAGCTCAGCAACGATTTCACCATTGAGCTGAAGTCCGGCAACGTCCAGATATACAAGAAACATGAAGAGCACGACTGGCGGATCACGCTTGTGGACACCGGACTCGACGCGATGACAGGGGCGCGGGTGAAGCGCGTGGAGAAATACGTTGACGGCGATACCTTCATGCTGACCTACGGCGACGGCGTCACAGACCTGAACATCAGTGAACTGGTAACGTTCCACAATTCCGGGGGCAAGATAGGGACCGTGACGGGCGTATCCCCTCCTTCCCGTTACGGCGAGCTCGGAATAATGGGCGACAGGGTGGTCTCGTTCCGCGAAAAGCCCCTGACTCAGGCCTCGTTCATAAACGGCGGCTACTTCGTCTTCGACCGCTCCTTTTTCGATTACCTGTCGGACCACGAGAGCTGCGTGCTGGAGCGAGAACCTCTGGCGCGCCTGGCCGAAGACGGGCAGCTAGGAGTATACAGCTACGATGGATTCTGGCAGTGTATGGACACATACAGGGATTACCTTTACCTAAACGAATTATGGGACCAAGGGCGCGCACTGTGGAAAGTCTGGTGAGTACGCAGAATTTCTGGACCGACAGGAACGTTTTCGTCACCGGGTGTACGGGTCTCCTGGGTTCCTGGCTTACCGAGGCGCTGGTGCAGGCTGGAGCCAACGTGGTCGGGCTGATCAGGGATGGCGTCCCGCGCAGCCGCCTGGCCCGAAGCGGAGTCCAGGACCGGATCAACGTCGTGTCCGGAGAGGTAGAGGACTACCATCTTCTGGAACGAGCGCTCAATGAATATCAAGTCCAGACGGTTTTCCATCTGGCTGCGCAGACCATAGTCGGCATAGCCAACCAGAGTCCCCTCTCCACTTTCGAGTCCAATATTCGGGGAAGCTGGCACCTGCTGGAGGCCTGCCGTTGCACTTCCTGGGTCAAGGAAGTTGTGGTGGCCTCCAGCGACAAAGCCTACGGAGAGCACCAAGAGCTCCCCTACTCCGAGGAGACCCCTTTGATAGGCAGGCATCCCTACGACGTATCCAAAAGCTGCGCGGACCTTCTCGCCCAGGCTTACTTCGAGACCTATCGTCTCCCGGTGTGCATAACTCGGTTCGGCAACCTCTTCGGCGGCGGGGACCTCAACTTCGACCGGCTGATTCCAGGCACCATTCGGTCGGCGGTCCGCCAAGAGAGCCCCATCATCCGTTCCGACGGACAGTTCACCCGGGACTATATCTACGTGGAGGATGCGGCGCAGGGATACATGGCCGTAGCTGAAGGGATGGAACAGGACCCTTCGCTCCTCGGGCATGCGTTCAACTTCTCGTACGAATCTCCGTTGACAGCTTTAGAAGTAGTCAACAAGATCCTCGCCCATATGGGCAAGGAGGACCTCAAGCCGCGAATACTTGCCACTGCCAGCAACGAAATTCCGCACCAATATCTGAGCGCCAGCAAAGCCAGGGAGAGGCTGGGCTGGAGATCTTCGATCAACTTTGACGAGGGTCTCAGGCGCACTATCTCGTGGTACGAAGATTGGCTGCAAGGGCAGGCCGCGTGATGATCCACGACGTAGTCGTCAAACCGTTGCGCCGTATCCCGGACGAACGTGGAACCATCATGCACATGCTGAGGTCTGACGACCCCGAATTCGAGAGATTCGGCGAGATCTACTTCTCCACAGCCTATCCGGGAGCGATAAAGGCATGGCACCTCCACAAGGAGATGACTCTGAACTACGCGGTATTGGTCGGGATGATCAAGCTTGTCCTCTACGACGATAGAGACGGCTCACCTACCAAGGGTGAGCTTCAGGAGCTCTTTATTGGTCAGGAGAACTATCTTCTGGTAAAGATTCCGCCCAACATATGGAACGGGTTCAAAGCCATCGGTGAGCGTATGGCGATTCTGGCCAACTGCGCCACTCTACCCCACGACCCCAGCGAGATTGTCCGAATGTCGCCCTTCGACCCCTCCATCCCATATGACTGGAATCTCAAGCATGGGTGAGGTCCAGGGGCCGGTGCTCATTACCGGTGGTCTGGGGTACGTAGGCGGCCGAATCGCGGTCCACCTGCGGGAGCGCCACCCGAGCCTTCCCATCTACCTCACAACAAGAGCTCGCCGTCATTCGGCGGACTGGGCCACCGGCTTCAACGTCCTTGAAGGCGATATTCTAGATTCGGCGTTCCTCTCCCGCGTTGTTGAAGGTGTAACGACCGTAATCCACCTCGCTGGATCCAACGCAGCCGAGTCCACCGAGGACCCGGCCAGAGCCCTCAAGGTCACTGCAGAGGGGACGCTGCGGCTACTGGGAGCTTGCCAGAGAGCCGGGACCATCACCCGCTTCATGTATATGTCCACGTTCCATGTCTACGGCGCCTCCAACGGGGTTCAGATCGATGAGAGCACTCTACCCGCTCCGACCCATCCCTACGCCATCACCCATCACACGGCGGAGCAGTTCGTATCGATGTTCCGCGCGCGTGGAGCCTTTGAGACACTGATACTTCGTTTGTCCAACTGCTACGGCGCTCCCATGGACATCGGAGCGAACTGCTGGTCCCTCGCGTTCAGCGACCTGTGCCGCCAGGCCGCAGAGAACGGGCGTCTGGAGCTGACCTCCTCGGGGCGGCCCCAGCGGGACTTCATCTCCATTAAAGACGTGGCCAGAGCCGTCGAGCATTTCCTGTTGTTGCCCTCAGGCTCCTGGGAAGACGGGCTTTTCAACCTGGGCGGTGAGTGTTCAATGTCTATCCTGCAACTATCGAGCCGCATCGCCGATGTGTACGAGGCCAGGTATGGCAGCTCGCTTTCCATTGTCACCGGCGATGGCGACAGCCCAGACTCGTGGCATCCGGTGCGCTTCGGTGTAGGAAAGCTCAAGACCATGGAATTTACTCCCGAGCACAACCTGGACGAGGAGATCCTCAGGACGCTCACGCTGTGCGATTCCCGGTAGAGGACCATGCAAGCTCTTCGGAGACCGGCGGCGCCATCTTCAGCGTTGTGATTCCCACATACAACCAGGCGGACTTCCTCGGCGACGCGCTCCGCTCCGTTCTAAAGCAGACCTGCCAGCGTTTCGAGATAGCGGTCATAGACAACTCTTCGACTGATCACACCGCCGAGGTCGTAGAGTCGTTCAGGGACCCGCGGATAAGCCTCCATCAGGTGCACAATCAGGGCGTAATCGGCATATCCCGAAATTTTGGTATAAGCGAGACCCAGGCGCCTTTCGTGGCTTTTCTAGACTCGGACGACACCTGGTACCCGGAGAAACTCCAGCGCGTTCATGAAACGTGGACTGAGAACCCTGAAGTTGGGATTGTGTGCCACGACGAGTACGCGGTCAGAGAGGGGCGTGTTGCCTACTCCCTGAGGTATGGGCCCTACCACGAGGATATGTACAGATTCTTGCTACTGAACGGGTGCCGCTTATCCACCTCCGCTACAGTGGTCCGCCGGGACTTCCTGGTGAAAGTTGAAGGATTTTCCCAAGACCCTAACCTGGCCGGCGTGGAAGATTACGACCTGTGGCTGCGCCTCTCCAGGGTCTGCCGGTTTCACTTCCTGCGCCAGTACCTCGGGGAATTCCGGCTGCATCCCCAAAGCCATTCTTCAAGCTCAGGTGTTCATCTAGCGCACACGCTTTATCTACTGGACGCACATTTTCGAGCGCTCGAAGGGGAGGGCTCCCCTTTGCCACGAATGCTGCTCCGGAGGGAGAGAGCCACACGATACGCCGGCGCCGCACGTAACACGACTTCCTGGTGGGGCAGAAATGGAGCGCTGGCTTATTGTGGCGCGGCCCTGAAGGAGACTCCCCTCAACTGGAAAACCTACGCCAGGATATCCCGCTCTCTGGCGGCCAGGCTCTTGAACATGGCCACAAGTTCGTCCGGAGAAAACGGCGCCAGATGAGGCTGGGAGGTGTTCCGCCGAATGCTCGTTGAATGGGGGTACCAATTAGCTCCGTCGGAGATGCCGGACGAAGGAAAGTTCAGGAAGCTTTTCAGGGAGATAATGATTGACCGCGTCGAGGACGAGACCTGGCGATCAGGGACGCATATAGACTTCAGCGTATTCACCTCCCAACCAGGGGACCTGGGAATATGAAACAGAAACGCGGATTTACCCTCTGGCTCACGGGCCTCCCGTGTTCGGGTAAGACTACTCTAGCGCGGATGTTGGAGACAGACTTATCAGGCCGGGGTTATAGACCCGTTGTCTTTGACGGAGACGAGGTCCGGGAACGACTCTCCAGGGGACTGGGCTTCTCAAAAGAGGACCGCATGGAGAACATCCGGCGCATTTCCTACGTCTGCCGCCTGGTCACCCAGCTGGACGGAGTGGCTATCGCCTCCGCCATCTCACCGTACAGAGCCGCGCGCGCCAACGCCCGTGAGGAGATTGGCAGGTTCGTGGAGATACACGTCCGGTGCCCTGTGGAAACCTGCATGAAGCGAGACGTAAAGGGCCATTACCAGAAGGCGATGCGTGGCGAAATCCAGAACTTCACCGGTGTCAACGACCCATACGAAGAGCCTCTGGAACCCGAGATGGTCGTCGACACGGCATGCCATACACCTGACGGCAGCCTGGCATTCATCCTCAATGGGTTGAACCACCTGGGTTATCTGTAGCGCCCCGCCGGGCCAGTATTCATGGCATCGCAGCGCAAAAGAACGAATCCAGCTTCGGCAGGTCGGAGTTGATCCCGATAGTCGCCAGGGCATCTTTCGAAGCCCTGATAAACGTCTCCTACTTCACTGGCCTCACCAAACTGCTTATGCGGCGTCGGGCCAGGATGAAGCGATGCACGATTCTGCTTTACCACAGAGTTGATACACCTACCGGGAACGGATTCGCGAGCGGGCGGGAAAGCCGGGTGCCCCCGAGAGAGTTTCACCGCCAGATGGAGTTTCTGAAAAGGCGGTTCCACGTACTTGCCCTGAAGGAGGCCGTTTCCCATTTGAATTCCCGTACACCTTTTCCCGCCGGCAGCCTGGTGGTCTCTTTCGACGATGGCTACCGTGATAACCTCATCAACGCCTATCCTATCTTGTCAGAATATGGCATTCCCTTCTCGGTGTTCGTCACCACCGATTACTTGGGGAATCAGGCGATCGCCTGGTGGGAACGTGTCAGGCAGGCCATCGCTGACACCAGGGAACCCGTCACGCTGGACTTGGATTCCCTCACGGGCACCTATGATCTGGCGCGTACACGTGAGAAGAATCGGCTTTACGCCGCCTTGAGGCGCCTCTTCCTGGCACGGCCTCAACAACAGCAGATCGTGCTTGATCACCTCCAGGAGCGGCTTCCCGGCTGGCCTCGGGAGCCCCAAAGCGCTGTCTTTCTCTCTATCGAGGAGCTGAGGAAGCTGGCCGAAAGCCCTCTCGTGGAGGTAGGCTCCCACTCCTTGTCTCACCCGAGTTTACCCCGGCTTGAGCCGGACGCCATGCTCAGGGAGGTACGCGACTCACGGCGCACGCTGGAGGAAGAGCTGGGCGGAACGGTCGACTCCTTCGCGTATCCTTACGGGGAGAGGGCGGATTTCTCTGTTGAAGTTGCCAGGGCTGTCAGGGAGTCCGGCTATCGTTGCGCTCTGACCGGAGTGCCGGGGACGGTGCGCCATGGCGACGACATCTTTCAGCTCAATCGGATTTCCATCGGCGGGCGGGACAACTGGCCCCGGTTTCTGGGCAAGCTGTCAGGGGTCACACAACACCTCCGTTCGATTGGGAAAGCCGTCTATCGCGGAGACACAAGATAGGTGCGAGGTAATCCGATCTCGGGCCCCGGGCCAATCCGTGTTCATGGACAGATTCAATACCATCACGCAGGACAGGGAGCTAGAGGCGTTAGAAGCCGACTGGCGAAACCTATACGAGAGCTGTGGAGAGTCCAACCCATTCCTTTCTTTCGACTGGATGGCCACCTGGTGGCGACACTTTGGAAAAGGAAAACGCCTCTCGATAGTGACAGTCCAGCGAGATGGATCTGTGGAGGGGATCGCGCCGCTCATGTCGGTGGGACGGGCAGGATGTACCCGCCTCCAGTTCTTGGGCAGGCCCCTCTCCGACTATTCGGACTTCCTGGTAGGAGGAGATCGTGAGCGGAACGTCCACTCGCTGACGGAGCACATCAAGCATGAGCTAAGGTGGGACGCTCTTGAGCTCGGCGGTATACGTGAAGATTCTCCCAATTATCAGCCCCTCCAGGAAGCCATCCCACCAGGTGCCAAGCTGACCTGGTGGCGTGCCTGGAACGTAGCGCCATATCTGCGAATCTCCGCTAGCTGGCCCGAGTACAGCGACGGTTTGAGGAAGGGGCTGCGGTCGGATACTAAGAGACAGACCAGGCGGCTTCAGCAGGAAGGGGAACTGACCTTCCGGCAGTGCGGAAAACTCGAAGAGGCCGTTTCGCTCCTCGACATGTTCGCCGTCCAGAAGGCACAGCGCTACGTCTCTACGGGGGCCAGGAACATCCTAAGCAGCGGGCGACTGCTTCCCTTTCTCAAAGAGGTAACCTCCAGACTCTGGGACCGAGGAGAGGTGCAAGTGTCGAGTCTGGATCTCAATGGCCGTCCGGTGGCCGTTCACTTTGGATTCGTTTCCCAAGAGCGCTACTTCTACTACATGCCCAGTTTCGATGCCGCGTTCTCCAACTATTCCCCTGGCCGGCTGCTCCTGATGGACCTCGTGCGGAGCAGCTTCGACAGCGGCCTGCGGGAGTTCGATTTCATGGCGGGGGCAGATCCCTACAAGTACGATTGGACAAAGGACCAACGGGTGCTGTACGAGCTGTCCAGCTTCAGGAGCACCCCGAAAGGACTGGCCCTGCTGGGCCTTTACCATGCGCGGCGGAGGGCTGGATCGTCGTCGATAGTCCAGAGGTGGGTCCGCCGGCTTAGGAGACAGCCGGGACGGGCGGCCCCTCCCTCCACAACAGGTGGCACCGAGGAGGAAGGGCGGGCGGCCAGTCTCCGGCGGTAGTATGTGGTACGTACCAGGAGAACCTCAGCTTTCCCTGGGGCTGCTGGCCAGAGCGCTGAGAAAGGAGCATCCGCTCTCCCCCGAGAAGGTCACCCTGTTCTCTCACGCGCGCCACGCCATATCCCAGTACATCACGGAACGAGACCTTGCCGGCGGTCCATTCTACGTTCCCTCTTATATTTGTGCCCAGGCACTGACACCGCTGGAGTCTTTCGGCCAGGATATTCGATACTACCCGGTTAACGAAGACCTCGAGCCGGATTGGGACTGGCTTGGGAAGGAACCAGCGCCGGAACATGGCTCTCTGCTGCTGGTCCATTACTTCGGTTTTCCCAACGCAATCGACCAGGCACAACGCTTTTGCCGTGAGCGCAACCTGGCCCTTATAGAAGATTGCGCACACTCCTTTCTGACCAAGTGGCGTGGGCGTACGATCGGCACCTTTGGGGAAGCGGGCGTGTACAGCTACCGGAAGCTGCTTCCTCTGCCCGATGGCGCGGGGCTGATACAGAATGAACCACCTGGGGCTGTTAGCCCCCCTAGCGTCAACGGGCGTTCCCCACACCCCACTCCGAGAACAGTCCTGAAGAAGCTCGTGAAGCACGGATTGTGCAAAGTGGGTGTGCCCATGCGGATTTGGGACCGGTACTCGGGTCGTAATGGGGCGGATACAGAGGGCATCGAAGACGGGGGACCTCAGAGGCCGCTTCAGATGTCAGCCGTATCTCGCAAGATTATGCACGTCCTGGAGCCGAGTTTCCAAGAGGTCATCGAGAGAAGGCGGGAGAACTACGGGCACCTGGCGCGCTCCTTCTTGGAATTTCCCGAGGCGACCCTCTGGCAACCGGAGCTGCCGGAAGGGGTTTGCCCCTATCTGTTCCCATTCCTGGTGCCTGACAGGGATGAGGTCTTGAGGCGGTTTCGCAGCAGGGGTGTCCGCGCCCAGCCCTGGCCAAATCTCCCTCGTGAAGTATCGGCTGCTGAGGGGAAATTCAAGGTGGCGCTGTATTACGCAGACCGCTTGATCGGTCTGCCAGTCCACCAGGACATCGGACCGAATCACGTGGACTATATGGTGGAAGCCTACAAGCAGCTTCGGACCACAGCGGCTCGGAAATGACAAAGCCACCCAAGCCCATTCCAACGAAAGAAGTCACCGGAAGAGCATAGATCGTGCAGAGATCGACTGCCTACAAAGTAAGGCCGCCTGCGGTAAAGGAGCGATAGCCTGCGATACCTCGTAACCGGTGGCTGCGGGTTCATCGGCGCGAACCTGGTGCGTAGGCTCCTCAGGGCCGGACACTCTGTAAGGGTGTTGGACGACCTGAGCGTTGGACGTGCGGAATATCTGGATGGCCTCGATTTCCAGATGGTACGGGGCAGCATCGAGTCCGATGAAACGGTGGCGTCCGCAGTGGAAGGCCAAGAGATAGTAGTCCACCTGGCAGCGGTGGCCGGCGTTCCTCGTTCAATTGCCAACCCGGTGGAGACCGTCAATACGAATGTCGTCGGTACCCTGAAGCTGCTGGAAGCATCCAGACGCAACCATGTCAAGCGCCTGGTAATGGCCTCGACATGTGGCGCCCTGTTTAGAGGGGATACGCTGCCCGTACATGAAGCCATTCCCCCCCATCCGGCTTCGCCTTACGGCGCCAGCAAGCTCGCGGGTGAGGCGCTGTGCCAGTCCTTCAGCCTCTCCTACGGATTACAGACAGTGATCCTGAGATTCAGCAACGTATACGGCCCGTTCCTGTCTCACAAAAGCACCGCTGCCGCCGTATTCCTATACGCAGCTAAGGAGAAAACTCCTCTGACGATTTACGGCGATGGTACCCATACGAGAGATTTCATTTACGTAGGTGACATCGTCGAGGCGATCTTAAAAGCGGCCGACTTGGCGGAGGCCTCGGGAGACGTCTTCCATGTGGGGTCCGGCCGCGAGATATCAGTGTTGGAGCTGGCGGAGACCGTCAGAGAGATCACGGGACTCAGGGACTTGCCGATTGAGTTCCACGAGCCGCGGCCGGGCGATGTACCCAGGTCTCTCGCCCTAATAGACAAGGCCCGACGAGTGTTGGGCTTCTCTCCTCGATACGATCTCGCGGAAGGCCTCAGAGAGACCTGGGACTGGGTCCTGACCAACTCCACCGAGCACGAGAAGTGACGGTTAAGGTACTAAACGTTCTGATGGAACGGACTATCGGGGGGCCGCAGCTCCGGGTCCTACAGGTAGCGTCGCGCCTCAGGCTGGAAGGATTCGAGACCATTGTTGCCATTCCTGAAGGCGAAGGGGGCATAGCCCCTCTGCTCAAACAGCAAGAAATCCGCTTCCACGAGATACGCCATATGAACAGGATCAGGCAGACCCTGAATCCATGGCCCAATCTCCGGTGGGCGCTGACCTATTGGCTGGGTGTCTTCTACCTGATTCGAATAATACGGCGAGAGGGGATCCACATAGTTCACCAGAACACCATAGAGAGTACCCAGGGAGCGGTCGCCGGCAGGCTAGCGGGTGTAAGAGTCGTATGGCACGTTAATGGCGTGCCACACCCACTGATTAGTCGAGTATTCAGGCGCCTCATCCCCCTGCTGGCCCATGCCGTAGCGGTGCCCTCCCACGAGTTCGCCAGCGAGTTCTTCGGAGACTCACCGCCACGGGTTTCCGGTGGAATAAACGTGCTATATCCTCCGGTGGACGTGAGGCGATTTCAGGGGCAGCCCAACGGCAGCTTCAGGGAGCAACTGGGCATACCTTCAGATTCCTTGCTGGTAGGCACCATCGGAAACATAAACCCACTCAAAGGCCACTGTGATTTCATACGCGCCGCAGGCATAGTGGGCAAGGAGATCCTCAACTCCCACTTTGTTGTGGTAGGCGCCAAGCTGGCCACGCGCAAGAAGTATTTTGATCACCTCCAGCAAGAGGTGCATCGTCTGGGCTTGGGCGACCGGTTTCATTTCGCGGGCTTCCAGGAGGACATACCTGCAGTCCTGGCCTCTCTGGACATTTATGTTCACTCCAGCCACACAGAAGGGCTGCCCATGGCGGTGGAAGAGGCCATGGCCGCCGCCAAGCCTATCGTGGCCACCGCCGTAGGCGGAGTCAAGGAGCTTCTCCCCGACTCCAGCTACGGGTTGGCTGTGGAGCCGCGCCGTCCCGAGGCCATCGCCGAAGGCATCCTGCGCCTTTCAAAGGATCCAACGGAGGCACGGTCTATGGGAATCAAGGCCGCCGGCCTCGTCGCCGGGAAGTTCAGTCTGGCGGAGACTGTAAGGCACCACAAGGAGCTCTACGAGCGGGAGGCGAGCCGGTTAAAGGCCAGGAGCCCGGTAAACGTCTAGCCCGGCCACTTGCTCATGGTCCGACATGGCTGGCCAGCAAAATCCCGCTCATCCTGAGCTTGTCGAAGGACGTCATGACTCTGAAGCACGTAGGTCACGTTAGAAGCAAATGTGCGGTATAGCCGGATATTCTGGGTCCTTTGACGCCCGTCTGCTGCATGAGATGGGGCGCTCCCTCGATCACCGGGGCCCCGACGACCGGGGCCAGTGGGTGGACGAGGAGGCAGGGGTCGGGCTGGTCCATCGGAGGCTGTCGATTATCGACCTGTCATCCGAGGGGCGACAGCCTATGACCAACGAGGACGGCTCGTTGCAGCTTATCTACAACGGAGAGATCTACAACTACCGGGAGCTGCGAGAAGAGCTTGTAGCCAATGGCCACACATTCCGGAGCCAGACCGACTCGGAGGTCCTGCTCCACCTGTACGAGGAGGAAGGCTCTGAGATGCTCTCCCGGCTGAACGGCATCTTCGCCTTTGCCCTGTGGGATAGCCGGAAGCGGAGCATCCTTCTCGCTCGGGACGGACTGGGAGTGAAGCCCCTCTACTACGCAGTAACGCCCTCGGGAACTCTCTTCGCGTCAGAACTCAAGGCCCTGCTCTTCTGCAGGGAGGTTTCCAGGGACCTGGACCCGGCGGCCATTCACTACCTTTTAGCCTACCTTTGGACTCCAGCCCCACGCACGGTACTGAAGGGCGTCAAGAAACTACCCCCTGGATACGCAATGGAGGTCCGAGAGGGGCAGATCGTCTGGCAGCGCGCGTACTACGAGCTGCCTTACTCCGGGGCGCGCCACGAAGCCACGGAGGACGAGGTCGTGGACGAACTCCGCCGGCGCCTGGAGGAGGCCGTGCAGCGGCAGATGGTCAGCGACGTACCCGTGGGCGCCTTCTTGTCGGGAGGCCTCGACTCCAGCGCCGTGGTGGCGATGATGTGCCGAGCTCGCCCCGGATTCCGGCCCCGCTGCTACAGCATCGGCTTTGCCGACGGTGTCGATCTGGAAGGCAGCCCACTGGACCTTCCCTACGCGCAGCAGGTCGCCCGGCATCTGGACGTGGACCTGTATCCTATTGTCGTCGAGCCCGACATCGTCCTCCGCTTGGAGCGGATGCTCTACTATCTGGATGAACCCCAGGCCGACCCGGCTCCCATCAACGCCATGCTCATCGCCGAACAGGCCAGCCGGGACGGCTACAAGGTGCTACTGTCGGGCGCGGGGGGCGACGACCTATTCTCAGGATACCGTCGCCACTGGGCCCTCAGGATGGAGCGTACGTGGGGGTGGCTTCCCCAACCCGTCCGCAGGGGGATGGCGGACCTTGCCAACGGCGGCCACCTGACCCGCCTGCTGCCGCTGCCCCGTCGGCTAAGGAGGGCCCTGGCGTACGCCGATTTGCCGGCTGAAGACAGGCTCATATCCTACTTCTACTGGACCAGCGACCAGGTCCGAAACAAGCTGTACAGCGACGACTTCCGGCAGATACTGGGCCAGGTGGACACAGCGGAGCCCCTGAGAGAGAGCTTGCGGCGGATTCCAGAAGAGGGCGACCCGCTGAACAGGATGCTATACCTGGAAGGGAGGCACTTCCTGGCCGACCACAACCTCAACTACACCGATAAGATGGGGATGGCAGCGGGCGTCGAAGTCCGCGTCCCGTTGCTCGACATGGAGCTGGTCGACTACGCCGTAGGAATCGATCCTGCCCTGAAGCAGCGAGGGGGAGTGGGCAAGTACATATTCAAGAAGGCCATGGAACCCTATCTTCCTCGAAACGTTATCTACAGGCCGAAGAGCGGCTTCGGAGCGCCCGTACGCCGATGGCTGCGCCACGAGCTGAGGGAGATGGTGGACGACGTGCTCTCCACCGACTCCCTGCGCCGGCGTGGCCTCTTCGAGCCGGAGGCGGTCCAGTCCCTGGTCAGGCAGGACCGCCAGGGGACCGTCGATGCGGCCTACACCATCCTGGCTCTGATGTGCCTTGAGCTATGGTGCCGCACATTCGTCGACAAAGTGCCGGAGCACGCTCCAGACCATGTGCGCTAGGGGTTTGATCGATCGCGCAACTCAATGTTGGATCAGAGATTCTTCGTCCGCCTCTGGCGGGCTCAGAATGACACCTACGTATCGTGTCACCCTGAGCGCAGCGAAGGGTCTTGGCCGCCTATTTGACACAGGGCTTTTCACTAGCTAGTCTAGTGTCTCGTATTGACACAGGGCTTTTCACTAGCTAGGTAGCACGAGCATCCCATGAAACAACTGCTGCAAAATTTCAGGACGGGTAAGCTGAAGCTGGAAGATGTGCCGGACCCGGCATTGCTACCCGGCGGAGTCGTAGTACGGAACCATCACTCCCTGGTCAGCGCCGGGACAGAGCGGGCCGCCGTGGCATTCGCGCGCCAGAGTCTATTGGGGAAAGCCAGGGCCCGCCCGGACCTGGTGCGCCAGGTGGTGAACAAGGCGCGGACCGACGGGATTCTGGCCGCTTACCGCGCGGCCAAAGGACGCCTCGACACTTTCTCGCCCCTTGGATATAGCTGCGCGGGTGAGGTGCTGGAGGTGGGTCCCGAGGTAGGCGAGGTGAGCCGGGGAGACCTGGTTTCCTGCGCAGGTGCCGGCTACGCGTCCCACGCAGAGGTCGTCTCCGTCCCGAAGAACCTTTTGGCGAAGCTGCCCGAGGGAGTATCCAGCCGGCAGGGGGCCTTCGCCACCGTGGGAGCAATCGCGCTGCAAGGGATTCACCGCGCTGAGCTCAGCCCAGGAGAGCGGGTGGCCGTCATCGGCCTGGGTTTGGTGGGCCAGATTACAGCCCAGATTCTCCGAGCCTACGGGTTCCCCGTCCTCGGCCTGGATGTGAACCCGACGCGGGTGAGCGAAGCCGCCCGATGGGGGATGGAGCTGGGCGCCGTGATCGGCCGCGACGAACCTGAGCAGGTGGCACTTGGCTTTTCGAAGGGCGCCGGCGTGGACGCGGTCATCATCACGGCGGCCGCGGACAACAGCGAGCCCGTGGACCTGGCGGGGCGTCTGCTCAGGGAGCGGGGCAGAGTCTCGGTGGTCGGGGACGTGGGTATGGATATTCCCCGGCGCCTCTACTACGAGCGCGAGCTGGACCTTCGCGTGTCCCGTTCCTACGGCCCCGGCCGATACGATCCCAGCTACGAAGAGAGAGGCATCGACTATCCCATCGCCTACGCGCGCTGGACCGAGCAACGGAACATGGAGGAGTTCCTACGGTTGATTGCGCTGGGACGTGTGGATGTGGACGGGATGACCACTCACACCTTTCCCTTCGACCATGCTCAGGATGCCTACACGTTGATTACGGAGAACCCGGACAAAGAGGCGTTCCTGGGGGTACTGCTGGAGTACGACGCTGAAAACAGACCGCTACAGCGCCGTCTGGAGCTACGCACAACGACCGCCCGGCCAAAGGGCACCGCACCGGTCAGAGTCGGACTTATCGGCGGTGGGGCCTTCGCTCGCGAGTCCATCCTTCCGTCGCTGAAGAAGTTGGATACAGTCAGGGTCAGGGCGATAGCCACGGCTTCGGGCAGGACCGCTCAGGACCTGGCAAAGAGGAGCGGAAGCGACTACGCGACGGCAGACTATAGGGAGCTGCTGGAGGATAAGGACATCGACCTGATAATCGTCGCCACCCGACACAACCTACACGCTTCCATTGCCATCGAGGCGCTGGAGGCCGGCAAACACGTCCACGTTGAGAAGCCACTGGCCCTTAATCTCGATGACCTCCGGCGGGTGGCGTTGGCTGCCTCCGACTCTCCGGGACACCTGGCGGTCGGGTTCAACCGGCGATTCGCCCCCCTGGCAATCGAAACGAGGGACCATTTCTCCAGCCGGAGCACGCCCCTGGCAGCCCAATATCGGGTCAACGCTGGGTTCGTACCTCCGGGCCATTGGGTGCACGACCCCCTGGAGGGGGGCGGCAGGGTCCTTGGAGAGGTGTGCCACTTCGTGGACTTGCTGCAATTCTTGATAGGGTCAGCCCCGGCGGGTGTGTACGCGACTCGCCTCCCCGCTTCGGGCCGACAGGTGCTGGCCGACGACAACGTTCTGGCGATCCTGGACTTTGCCGACGGGTCTCGAGGAAGTATCCTCTACTCCGCACTCGGTGCGGATGCTATGCCCAAGGAGCTGGTGGAGATGCTAGGCGGCGGCAAGAGCGCGGTGCTGGACAATTTCCGTACATTGCACCTCTACGGTGGCAAGGGTAAGTCCACACGTACGTCCCCCTTGGACAAGGGCCACCACGGCCAATTCCGTGCCCTGATCGATGCCATCAAACAGGGTGGAGAGCCGCCCATCCCCTTGGAAGAGATATTACTGAGTAGCCTGGCAACTCTGTGCATAGCTCAGTCTCTTAACGTGTCCAGCCCTGTACGAGTTGACATTCAAAGTCTCTCCCAGGAGGAGGAAGCGGTTGACCTGCCTGCAACAGGTGGCGAGTCGTGAGCAGGGTACTGATCGTCTTTGGGACCAGACCCGAGGCAATCAAGCTGGCCCCTGTGATCGGGGAGCTGACCCGACGCCCTGAGTTCAGCCCTGTGGTGTGCGTCACGGCTCAGCATCGCGAGATGCTGGACCAGGTCCTGTCTCTGTTTGAGATACGTCCGAAACACGACCTGAACATCATGCACGAGAACCAGGACCTGTTCGATATAACGGCTGCTGTTCTCACAAAGCTGAAAGGTGTAATGGAGGCGGAGAAGCCCGATCTCGTGCTGGTACAAGGGGACACTACCACGACAATGATCGCCTCTCTGGCCGCCTATTACATGCGCATACCGATCGGGCACGTGGAGGCAGGGCTCCGCACGGGCGACAAATACAACCCCTTCCCAGAGGAGATTAATCGTGCGTTCGCCGACCTCGTGGCGGACTTGCACTTCGCTCCCACGGCCAAGGCTGAGCAGAACCTGTTGCTGCAGGGGGTCGACCCCGCCAGGGTCTTCGTGACGGGTAACACCTCCATTGACGCTCTGCTGGCCGTGGTCAAACGCCTTGAGGACCTGGCAGGCTCGAAGGCCAAGAGGAACGGACTGCTCGAGGGCCTACCGGAGTCCCTGCTGGGCCGCCTCGAGGCGACGGGCTCCTCGCAACGGCTGGTCCTGGTGACCGGGCACCGCCGCGAGAGCTTCGGTGAGGACCTGGCCAACATCTGCGCCGCCCTTCGCGCTATTGCCGAGCGCAACCCCGACGTTGAGGTAGTGTACCCCGTACACCCGAATCCCAACGTTTCAGGCCCGGTGCACGAAATTCTGGGGGATGTCTCCCGGGTGCACCTGCTGGAACCCATGGGCTACGCAGCCTTTGTATGGCTGATGAAAAGGTCCTACCTGATCCTTACCGATTCCGGGGGAATCCAGGAAGAGGCGCCGTCCCTCGGCGTACCTACCCTCGTGATGCGTAGGAAGACAGAGCGACCGGAGGGTATCGAGGCAGGCTCGGCCGCATTGGTGGGCGTGGAGACAGAAGCCATTCTGGCGGCAACACAACGGCTGCTCGACCGTCCGGACGCCTACAAGACCATGGCCGCGGTAAAGAATCCCTACGGAGACGGCGAGGCGTCGGTGCGTATAGCCGAGATACTCAGTCAATGGCTGGGCGGCCGCGACCGGTAAGTACATAGCAGGCCTGGGCGACCGCGGATGTCGCCTCTCAAGGCGCTGACGATGCCGACCAGCAACGCCGGCGGTGGTCTTCTCCGCTTGCTACATTCCCGTTGGGCCTATTACCGCAGGGTGTTCGAAGCGTACGTCCTGGGCGGCACCAGCCAGCTGACCTTCTGGCACGGTACACCCCAGATCAACGAAGATGCGCCGCCAGGACGCCTGGGCCAGTATTACATGCTGTTCGATCGGAAGGCCCGCTATCCCGGCCCATATGACTCCGATGGCATCCCACTTCTGGACTACCGTGGCCGCCTCGGCAGACAGTACAATCCCATAGCCATCGCCCAATACGGGCTCGGCAACTACAACATCTACAGCCGGACCGGCGCGGATGAAGCTCGGCGGAAGCTGGTGCTATCCGCCGACTGGCTGGTGGAGAACCTGGAATCGAATCCCTGGGGGGTGCCTGTCTGGAACCACCACTTCGACTTTGAATACCGGGACTTGCTCAAGGCGCCCTGGTATTCGGCCCTGGCCCAAGGCCAGGGCCTTTCCATGCTGATGCGGGCGCACCAGGAAACCCATGACCCCAAATACCTGGATACCGGCCACAGGGCGTTCGAAGCCTTCCTTCTCCCGGTGGATAAGGGGGGCGTCACATGGGAGTGGCCCGGCGGGGATATTTGGTTCGAAGAGTACGTGTTGCACCCTCCCACGCACATCCTCAACGGATTCATCTGGGCGTTGTGGGGAGTCTACGACTACTCCCTCGCCACAGGAGATCATAAAGGTACCGAGTTGTTTCACCGTGCTCTGGCCACTCTGAAGCGCCGGCTACCAGCCTACGAGTGGGGACGCTGGTCCCTGTACGACCTGTCCGGCAAACCCCTGAGGAACGTGGCGAGCCCATTTTACCATCGCCTTCACATCGTGCAGTTACGGGCAACTGAAAGGCTGGCTGGTGACCCGGAGTTGGGGAATTACGCGGAGCGCTGGGAGCGCTACCTTGATCACCGCTGGTACGGCAGGCGGGCCCTGGCCTACAAGGCACTCTTCAAGATCCTATATTACTAGTGCCTACTAGTCAGGGGGATCTCCATAAAGTGTCATTCTGAGGGAGACTACCGGAGGACCGAAGAATCTAAGACCCTGGATGTCACCAGCACCACTAAGGATCAAAATGGCTATGCTGTCACCCTGAGCGCAGCGAAGGGTCTGGAGGAGCGGGGCGATCGGCCACCTGTCCCCAAGCGCCCTGCCCCGCCAGATTCTTCAGTCGCTTTGCTCCTTCAGAATGACATTGACGTGCTCACCGGCTAATGAGGATCCTCATTCTCTCCCAATTCTATCCCCCCGAAGTGGGCGCTACCCAGACGCGCATCCACCACTTCGCCCGCCGCCTGTCCGAGAAGGGCCACCGGATTACCGTGATCGCCGAGTTTCCCAACCACCCTAAAGGGGTTATCTTCCCAGGCTACAGCCCGCGACTCTTCCGCCGTGCTACGGAGGACAACCTGGACGTGATTCGCCTCTGGGTGTACACCTCTCCTAGGAAAGGCGCTATTAGACGTATTCTCTTCTATTTCTCTTACATGATTGGGGCCACGATAGCGGGCCTGATCCTTGCCAGAGGGAGATACGATGTCGTCTTCGCAACGTCTCCTCCGCTGCCGGTAGCATTGGCCGCGTCCCTGGTGGCACGGTTCAAGCGGCGACCGTTCGTCATGGACGTCCGTGACTTGTGGCCCGCGGTTGGTATTGTCTTGGGAGAGATCAGGGGTAGAGCTATGGTGAAGGTAGCGGAACGCATCGAGTCATTTCTATACCGAAGAGCCTCGGCGATTACCTGTGTAACCAGAGGGTTTATAGAAGACATCGCCGAAAAGGGGATCGACCGCCAAGTGATCCACCACCTCCCCAACGGCACGATCCCTGAGACCTTCAACCCGGAACGGGTGGACCATTCCCTTGGACAACGCCTGGGACTCAAGGGCAAGTTCGTCGTCGGCTTCTGTGGGAACCACGGAATCGCACAGGGATTGCCCCGTATTCTGGAAGCGGCCCGCCTCATGGTTGACCACGAAGACATAGTCTTCCTCTTCGTTGGGGAAGGCCCTGTCAAGCGACAGCTCCTCGACATCAAGCACCGCGATGGCCTCGACAACGTGCTGCTGCTCCCTGAGGTACCCATCGAGGAGATCGCCGCCTACATAAACTCCTCCGACGTGATGCTGGTGCCCCTGCGAAAGGACGCGCTTTTCAGCTCTTTCATCCCTTCCAAGCTGTTCGACTTCATGGCCTGCGCCAAGCCGGTAGTTCTCATGGTGGATGGAGAAGCCAGGGCAATCGTCGAAGAGGCCGCAGCGGGCCTGTATGTCGAGCCCGATGATCCAGAGGCGCTGTGCGCCGCCCTGCTCCAGATGCGGGACTCCCCGGAGATGCTGGCGCGGATGGGGAAACACGGCCGGGACTACGTGCTGAAGCACTATCTCAGGGATACTCAGGCGGACAGGCTGGAGGAAATTCTAGAGGCACAATCGAGGTAGGGGGCCGTGTCCGTGAGGTCTGCCTGATCGGGGACTAAACCAGTGGCTATTGAGGCAGGTTACCGATGCACTTTTATCTTTGATATTTTCGACCCACGACATTCTTGGCCAATATCGTAGCCTGGCCTGCTACTTCATAGCCCATATAGCCTCACGGCGTTCTCACAGGTGATCTTACGCCGCACCCCTTCATCCAAATGTCCTAGGTTTCTCCCGTTATACTCTTGTGAGTCCGGCCATATACTATCCGGGTGCGGATAATCTGAGCCCCATAAAATATTATTCTCTCCCACGGCTTGAATTACCTCTTGGGTTAGGTGTTCATCCTGGAACGTAGAGTATCCCTGCCGATGCCAGAACTCGCTGGGTCTCATGCTCAGGTTAAGATGGAACAGGCGATCCTCATACTCCTGGTCAATCCTAAAGAGGATGTAAGGAATCCAGCCGACGCCACATTCACCGAGTACGAACCGCAAGTCCGGATAGCGATCGCAGGCCCCAGAAAGGATCATACTGGTCAGAAACTCAGGGCCTGACAGTTGAAAGAGGGTGCCCATCAAGCCTAGGGTAATCCATTGGTACTCCTCATTATACGATTCCTCGGGCTGGCGGAAGGGCAATCCGATTGCATGAGAATTTAGGGGCATGTGGCACTCGGCGGCGGCCCAAAGGACATCCCAGTCCCTCTGATATATAGGCTTGGCTGCGTTGGAGACGTTAATCTCCGCCCCTCTAAGGCCCATCTTGGCAGCACGCCTTAGCTGCTGGGCGGCTACCTGCGGATCGTGACAAGAGATACAGGCCAACCCGGCAAAACGCTCGGGACTACTCTTGCAGAAGTCGGCGATCCACGTATTATAGATATCGTACACTGCCGTCACTACTTCTGGATCTGAGATCCCTCCCTCAGCGTCGGAGAAGCCGCTGGCCACTCCCAAGATTCCATATATCACCTCGGCTTGGACCCCATCTAGTTCCTGGTCCTTGATGCGGAGTTCAGGAGTGGTGGGATGGTACCGGCCCTGCTGAGCGTCCGAGAAGAAGCCGAATTCCTCCATCCTATCCAGGCGACGAGAAAGGCCGGGCGTGTAGGGGTCATAGGCGCCAGAAAGGGCCGCGGAGGCTACTGATCCTAGTCGAGTCCCGTCGGCCACCCACACTCGCCCCTCTTTAGTCTCGACCACTTTGGGCATACGGTCCTTGAGCCTGGCAGGCGCCTCAGAAACAAACAGGTCTTCCCTTAGCCAGACTATATCGATATGGCCGTCAGCAGAAATCACGTCATACACGATGTTCTACCTCACCTTGAGATTTAAGCTACCGCCTATGGGCCCAGCCCATTATGCGACCGGGATCAACGACTAGCACGTACCTTCACCGCCGTCTAGGGTCTCGACCTATTCACCAACAAGGAGACAACACTCGAGGGGCGGTATTACCAGCTAAAAGACGCTTGAAGCGTCCTGTATACAACTCTCGTATCTCGAGGATCGGAACCGGCGCCGCCATTCCGTCACCGGGCCGAAGCGGTAATATCGTATCTGAACGTCGGCCAGAGCAATTCTAGCATAAGGGTATCTGTAAACCCGAATCCACCGAAGGACGGCCTTGGGGACAGTCCTTGAAGAAGCCATCGGGTGCTCCTCTGAATCTGGGATAATGGTTTTGGAACAGAAACCAGCCCGGAAACAAGGAGCACCCAATAGATGCTGCCACAGAACAAACCCGACCGTATCCGCATCCTCTTTGACGACCATCGCCTGGTGGCCAATGCCGGCCTGCTCCTGCCGGCCACCCTAGCCCGGCACCTGGGCCTGCGGGAACTCGTCGACCATCACCTTGACCTCGGCGGAGCGCCGGGACGGGCGAACACTGGGGACAAGATGCTGACGCTGGTCGCTTCCGCGCTGGCAGGCGGCGACTGCATCGACGACGCCGATGCGCTGCGCGCTGGTGGGACGGTCGGTGTTCTAGGCTGCGTGGTCAAGGCGCCATCCACCCTGGGGACCTTCCTGCGCAGCTTCCGGTGGGGGCATGTCGTCAACTCGACCGCGTGAGCCGCCAGTTGTTGGCCCGGGCCTGGGCCGCTGGGGCCGGACCCGGCGACTCGCCCCTGACCATCGACCTGGACTCGACCATCTGCGAGACCTATGGACTGGCCAAGGAGGGAGCGCGCCACCACGGCTATACCGGCGCCCGCGGCTATCACCCGCTGCTGGCCATTGCCGCCGGCACCGGCGAGGTGCTGATGTCCCGGCTGCGCGAGGGCCGGGCCAACACCGCCCGTGGCGCCGCCCACTTCCTGCGTGAGACGGTGGGGCGGGTGCGCTACGGCGGGGCCAGGGGACAACTCACGGTGCGGGCCGACAGCGGCTTCTACGCCCACACTGTCGTTGCCGCCTGCCGGGAAATGGATGTCCGCTTCTCTATCACCATCCGCCAGCGCGCCAGCCTGCGGGACCTGATCGAGGCGATACCAGAGGAGGACTGGACTCCCATTCCCTACTGGATGGACGGCGCCGCCGATGTCGCCGAGACGACTTACACCCCGTTCCAGACCAAGCCGGACGCCGCGCCGGTGCGGCTCATTGTCCGGCGGGTGAAGCCGACGCCCGGTTCCCAGCTCGCCCTCTTCGCCAGATACAGCTATCACGCCTTCATCACCGACCGCGATGGGGAGACGCTGGAACTGGAGGCCGATCATCGCCGCCACGCCGAGGTCGAGAACGCCATACGCGACCTCAAGTACGGCGTCGGGCTGAACCACATGCCGTCGGCGCGCTTCGCCGCCAACGGCGCCTGGCTGGCGGTCCAGGTGATGGCGCATAACCTGGCCCGCTGGACAGCCCGCATCGGCCTGGGTCAGCAGATCGTGACCACCAAGACCCTCAGGCGGCGGGTCTTCGCTCTGGTGGGACGGATCACCCGCTCGGCGCGCCGCCTCACTTTGCATCTCCCCCGGCGCTGGCCTTGGGAAACCCAGTTCAGTCGCGCCTTGGCCCGGCTGCAAGCCATTCCATTCCCGGCCTGACGGCCAGCCTGCAACTGACCCAACGTCCCCGCAATCTCGCGCCACCCCGGTCGCGAGAGTCCCCTGCTGCGTATCCTCTCGCCATCCCGCGCATCGCAACTCCCGCATAGGGCCTTAGGGGCCCTGTGCGGCGCCTGAAGACCCTCCGCCGGCCTCCCATCTACCCCAAGACCCCAGGCCATCTCCCCTGTAGCTCCCTCACCCACCCCCTTCCGCTGTCTGAGGTGGTCCCCAAAATTCGGACAGGTGGCTAAGAGAGAGTCCCGCTCCTAAAATAGGACGGAAAGAAGGAGCAGGACATGAAGCAAACACGTAAGAAGCACAGCCCAGTCTTCAAGGGCAAAGTGGCTTTGGCCGCGCTCCAGGGGGAGCACACCATTGCAGAGCTGGCCAGCCGGTTTGAAGTCCACCCGAGCCAGATCCATGCCTGGAAGAAGGCCTTGACTCAGGGGGCGCCGCACCTCTTTGAAAATGGTGCTGGACGCCAGGAGAAGGACCAAGAGGTCCTCACTGCCCAGCTCTACCAACAGATTGGGCAGCTCAAGGTGGAACGGGATTTTTTGTCACGGAGCTTCGGGTTGTGAGCCGGTCCCAACGCCGGGCCATGATTGACCGAGAAGAACCGAAGCTGTCTCTGGTGCGCCAGTGCGCCTTGCTGGGTATCAGCCGCTCCTCGTTGTACTACCTGCCAACCGAGGCCGGCGCCGAGGACATGGAGTTGATGGCCCTCATAGACCAACAGTACCTGAAGACACCTTTCTACGGCTCCAGAAGGATGACTGCCTGGCGCAGAAATCACGGACACCAGGTCAACCGCAAGCGGGTCCGCCGGCTGATGCAGCTGATAGGCCTGGAGGCCATCTACCGGCGTCCCAACACCACCAAGCCAAACCCAGGGCATAAGGTCTATCCGTACTTGCTCAGGGGGCTGGAGATCAACCGGGTCAACCAGGTGTGGGCCACCGACATCACCTACATACCCATGGCTCGGGGTTTCCTCTACTTGATGGCCATCATGGACTGGCACAGCCGCTACGTGCTGGCCTGGCGGCTGTCCAACACCCTGGAGGTAGACTTCTGTGTTGCGGCTCTGGAAGAGGCCTTGAGCAAGGGTCGGCCACAGATCTTCAACACCGACCAGGGCAGCCAGTTCACCAGCGAGGCCTTCACCAGCATGCTGCTGGCGCAAGGCGTTCAAGTGAGCATGGACGGCAGGGGCCGGTGCATGGACAACGTCTTCGTGGAACGGCTGTGGCGCAGCATCAAGTACGAGGAGGTGTACCTGAAGGCATACCAAAATGGGACTGAGGCCAGAAAAGGGATTGGGGCTTATCTGGCCTTCTACAACCAAGAGCGGCCCCATCAAGCCCTGGGCTATCGGTCACCGGGTCAGGTGTTCCATGCAGTGAGCCCACAAAGGTGTTTACTGGAACATCCACAAGCCTTACAATCGGATGAAGGTTTACGAGACACCCCAGCGGTAGACTCTCTTATTTTAGCCTCACCGCTGTCCTGATGATGGGGTCCACTTGAGTCCTCACGCCGTCCATCCGTGTCCTTCGGTGGATTCGGGGTAAAGCTAACGTAACCTGCCACCAACCTTGGCAAGCTTGAGCTCTTGGGTAGGGACGACGCATGCGTCGTCCCTACAGCTTTGCCGCCAAACAGGGGCTCTTTGGGCGGGCTCAGGGGCTACGTCTTGACTGTCCTGCCCACATCGCATAGATTTATACGTGGGTGTTAAGGGAGAGCAATTATCCGAGAAGACCCGAACCATAGTGACCAGAGAAGGTGAGCAATGCCTATCTACGAATACGTCTGTGTATCCTGCTCGTATAAATTCGACAAGCTACAAGCCATGGCCGCCTCAGGGGCGGATTGCGAGAGATGCGGGCAACCGTCCAAGCGGGCCATTTCTCTCTTCTCTTCCATGGCGGAGGGGGAGGACGGCGAGCTCAGCTCGGTGGCCGGCATGGGGGGCTGCCCCGCCTGCGCCGGTGGCTCCTGCGGCTGTTCGGCTTAGAGCTCGGCGGCGGTAGAGGTGGGCCTCAGAAGGGTACTCTCGCCCTTGCGCTCGCTTCTGCGCCTGAACAACAGGAAGCCCCCAGAAATCCCCGCCAGCGCTAGAGCCTGGGCTACCGAGGAGAGAGCCACGAAAAGAGTGGCGTCGAGCCAAAAGCCCTGGGGAAACATTATCACGAGATAGTCGGTGCGGGAATCCAGCTGCCACAGGTCGTTGCTGAAGCTCACCTTATGAAAAAGCAGGAATAGGGAGTCGAACCCCACGAGCGCGATCAAGCCCACCAACACCACCGCGCCTACTGTAAGACCACTGCCCCACAACAGGTACCTGGAGAGATACGGGGCGAATGCCTGCCGGCGGATGCCGAACCCAACGGCGGCGTAAGCCAGGATGTAAAGCGCCGCGGCCGCCCCAGCTCCGTATGCCCCCCAGATCAGGCGCTTGACGTCCCGCATGTGTAGCACTTCTCGAGGTTTGAACAGCTCTCTCTCTACCCCAAATACTACAGCGGTCACCTCCAGCGGCTCGTCGTTGGAGTTGAAATAACCTCTGATCTCGCGGGCGGCCTCCATAAGCCCGGCCTTCTCTATACCCGACGTTATCGGCACGTCAAGTTCGTCGAAGCCATGCTCGTACAGCCTCAGATCGTTGATGGCCCAGGTTACGCTTCCAATGACCAGCAATACCGGCACCGCTATCACAAAAAGGGCCACCGGAACTCGGTCCAAGACCTTGATACGTCGACGCCAGAGCATAAACATACGTTAGCACCTCAAGCGTTGCGCTTCAACTTGCGCCCCCTTTATAATGCCGCTGTGCCGCCTTGATGCATGCCGCTGGGTGCCTTTGTTCGGGCTTTACAGTCCGGGCCGCCAGAGGGTAGCCTAGTCTAGTTCGGGCTTTACAGTCCGGGCCGCCAGAGGGTAGCCTAGTACATAGTCTCAACAGGATTTCGACAGCATGTCATTCCTACGAAAGTGTCATTCTGAGCCGCAGGCGAAGAATCTGGTGTGGGGATGGTGAGACCCCTCAGAATGACATTCATATCAGATTTAAGTTGACTGGGTACTATGCGCAGGAATGCTATCGAATCCTGTCTCTGTGGCTGAAGGGTGATAAGTGAAAGACGAATCAGCTGCCGCCTTCCGTGACCTGGTGGCCGTCTTGGAGAGACTCCGGTCTCCCGGCGGCTGTCCTTGGGACAGGGAGCAGACCCACGCCTCCCTCAAGCGCAACCTGATCGAAGAATGCTATGAGGCCATCGAGGCCATCGACAGCAACGATCCCGCCAGGCTCTCCGAGGAGCTCGGAGACCTCCTGGCCCAGGTGATGTTTCACGCCCAGATGGCCAGCGAAGCCGGCCGGTTCTCCATACTGGACGTGCTACGGCTCATCAATGACAAGCTGGTCCGAAGGCATCCCCACGTGTTCGGCGACGCCTCCGCCTCGGATGCGCGTGAAGTCGAGTTGAACTGGGAGAGGCTGAAAAGGGAGGAGAACCCAAAGTCCCCGGTGGACGGCATACCCAGAGACCTGCCTGCCCTGACATACGCACAGCTAATGCAGGACCGGGTGGGGAAGGACGGCTTCGAGTGGGACGACATTTCTGGAGTGCTGGATAAAGTCGTCGAAGAAGTCACCGAGCTCAGGAACGCACCCAGCAGTGAAGAGAAGGAGCGGGAGATGGGTGACCTCCTCTTTACGATGGTAAATCTGGCCCGGTGGATGGGCATCCACGCGGAAGATTCCCTGCGGCAGACCAACCTACGCTTCGGGAAACGCTACTCCACTATGGAAAGTCTGGCGGCGGAGCGCGGCCTCGATTTCCGTGGACTCGCCATTGACGAGAAAGAGAAGCTGTGGCAGGAGGCCAAGGGGATCGAGGGCTGATGAGTGTGTGGCCCTGGACGCACTGGGTTGTATGTGGGGAGCGTCTGTGTGGTACACTTGGGATGCTCCCTCGAACTGCGTCCCCTCAGTGACTAGGCCGTAGCCGAAGTGTGGAAGAGTAGCGCAAAATGAAATTCGGGCTGATGTTTCAAGTACCATGCGCTGACTGGCAGTCCCCTGTTCAGCGATATCAGGAGACCCTGGACCAGGTCAAGTTAGCCGATGAGCTGGGATATGACCACGCGTGGCTCGCTGAGATGCACTTCGCCTCCAGATTCTCCATTTCTCCAAGCCCTCTGATGCTCGCCGCCGCCGCCGCCCAGGTGACCGAGAGGATCCGGCTGGGTGCGGCGGTGAGTCTACTGCCGTTGCACAACCCCGTGCGCCTTGCGGAAGATATAGCCACTCTTGATTTGCTGTCCAACGGGCGCGCCGAGTTCGGCGTGGGACGGGGTTCCATGGCAGCCCACTTCCGAGGCCTCAACGTTCCCGTGGAAGAGAGCCATGAGAGATTTGCGGAGTTTCTGGATTTCATCGTGAAGGCCTGGAGCCAAGAGGAGCTCTCCTTTCAGGGCAAGTACTACAGTGTCGAAAACCTTTCCATCGTGCCCCGGCCTCTTCAGAAGCCCCACCCCCCCATCCGGATTGCTGCCAACAGCTCGGAAACCTTCGGGGTCGTGGGCAAGCTCGGCTATCCTCTGTTCGCGTCGCCGATCACCGTCCCGAGGCCACGACTCCTGGAAGGCCTAAAAACGTACAGGCAGACTCTCTCGGATGGAGGCAGCGCTAACGGGGGCGATGTATACCTCAACCTGCCTGTATTCGTAGGCAAGAACGCTAAGGAGGCCAGGAGCATCCCCGAAGCTGGGGTATTGAACTACCAGGACATACTCCTCGACAGCTACAATACCCCGGAGATGCGGCGTGCCGCAGCCCAGAGCACCCGGATGCAGGAGACTCAGGAACGCTTCCGGTCGATGACCTACGACGGTTGGTGCGACCAGATCGCGGTGTATGGTGAACCGGCTGAATGCGTCGAGAAGCTGCAGTCTATGCGGGAAGACTTCGGGCCCGCAGAGTACATCTGCTGGTTCAATGCCGGCGGACTGATCGCTCACTCCGATGTGATGGCATCCATGAAGCTGTTCGCTGAAGAAGTCATACCCCATTTCCGATAGGAGCGGAGCGCTGACTCACTCGCCAGGTTCAGAGGGTCCTCTCAAGCCATAGCTCCTCACATGTCTATTGATGCCACTTTAACCGACGCGGCCGAACCGCTGGCGGCACACTCTCAAGGCTCGGAGCGCGGAAAGATTCCTACCGTTTGGACCGGGTCAAGGACAGAACTTAGGTCTGGGCAGCTTCAGGTGCCTTTACCGGCTTGGTGGAAACGGGTAAACTGGGGACAAACGCAGAAGGGAACGTTAGATGGTGGACCCTGAGATCGCCCTGATGGCGCATCTTTTCCGCCGAGCCGGATTCGGCGCGGCGCGCGACGAGCTGGAGGCCTATGTTGCCAAGGGGTACGAGGCTACCGTAGAGGAGCTGTTGCATCCCGAGGAGCGGCCCGATGTTGACATAGCCCTAATGGAGCGGTATCTGCCTGAGTACGCGGAGCAGGGCGGGATAGAGGCAACCCAACAGGCCTGGGTGTACAGGATGATCAACTCTAGACGCCAGCTCCAGGAGAAAATGGCCCTCTTCTGGCACGGCATCCTATGCGTGGGAAATATCAAAGTAGACCACGGCCGTATGCTAACGCGCTACCTCGACCTGTTCCGCCGAGGGGGTCTGGGTAGCTTCAGGGACCTCCTCGTGGAGCTGTCTAAAAACCCCATGATGCTCCACTATCTGGACAACGTGGAAAACCACAAGGACTCCGTCAACGAGAACTATGGGAGGGAGCTGCTGGAGCTGTTCTCCATGGGCGTCGGCATGGACGGCCACCCCAACTACACCGAGGACGACGTTAAGGCCGCATCCCGAGCGTTCACCGGCTGGAGCATTGCGCCTGTGCTCCCCTTCTTTCCCTATGGCCTGCATCCTTACCATTTCCGCTACGATCGCTCGGACCACGACCACGGCGAGAAGACCTTTCTGGGAGAGACTGGGCGGTGGAACGGTGAGGACATCATCGACATAGTGGTGCGCCAGCCCGCGACGGCCCGGTTCATAGCTCGCCACCTGTACACCTTCTTCGTGGCCGACGAACCCCAGGTACCCTCCTGGAACGATGCGCCGCCCCGGGATATAGAGGCGATCAGGACCCTGGAGAAGGCGATTACCGAGAACAACTACGAAATCAGACCTGTGATGCGCACCCTGCTCAACTCCGACTTCTTCAAGAACGCCCGCTTCGCCAAGGTGAAGAGCCCCGCCGAGGTGGTCGTGGGCACTATGCGCCTTGTGAAGGACCACGACGAGGTGAAACCGGGCCTCTTCCCTATATCCCAGGAGACCACCTACATGGGCCAGGACCTTCTGAACCCGCCCTCTGTGGAGGGCTGGCACACGGGCAGGGAGTGGATAGACAGCGGAACCCTGGTGGAGCGGGTCAACTTCGTAGCCGACCAGGTGGGCAACCTGGAGCTGCCGGGAGTAAAGCTAATAGTGGACCGGATGAGTGCCGGCAGCTCCACCATGTCGCCGGAGGAGTTCGTGGACGGCTGTCTCGACCTCATCGGCCCGGTGGAAATGCCGGAGGAGACTCGCAATCTGCTGATCGAACATGCCAAGAGTGGCGGGGAGCTGGGGAGGGCCACCGACGTGGAGCGGAGCACTTTCGCCCGCAGGGTGGCCACGATGCTCCAGCTGATTGCCGCCGTTCCCGAATTCCAGTACACATAGCTGGGACGGGAGCGCTTATTACCCCGTTTGTGGTGAGGTAGCTATGACGGCCGTATTCTTCGGTGTATCCACACGCTCGTACCATTACGACCGCACGGTCGGGCGGCAGGAGTTCACTGGAATCGGTTTCAGGGCCCCTATGGACCTGGCCCTCGGTCCCGATGGACTTATGTACGTGGTGAACCGCGGGTTCGAATACAAGCCCATCAGTGTGCGAGTCACCATGTGCACGATTGATGAGAAATTCCTGGGCCAGTTTTCCCAGTTCGGTAGAGAGGACGGCGACCTTTTCTGGCCCACCTCCATAGCCCTGGACAGGGACCAAAACGTCTACGTGTCCGACGACTGGCTCAACCGCATCTCCATCTTCGACCAGAAGGGAGAGTTCCTCTACAAGTGGGGAGTGGCAGGCTCCGGCGACGGCGAGATCAACAAGCCTTCGGGCATCAGGTTCGACAAAGACGACAACCTGTACATGGTGGACAGTGGCAACAACCGGGTCCAGAAGTTCACCAAGGACGGCAAGTTCCTGGCCAAGTGGGGTGAAGCAGGCAACGGCCAAGGCCAGTTCAATCTCCCCTGGGGCCTCACCATTGACGACAAAGGCGACGTATACGTGGCCGACTGGCGCAACGACCGGATACAGAAATTCAGTGCGGATGGGGAATTCCTGGCCGAGTTTGGCTCCTCGGGCAGCGGGGTTGGGGAGTTCAACCGTCCCACGGGAGTGGCCGTAGACAAGGACGGTGACATCTACGTTGCGGACTGGCGCAACGACCGGGTCCAGGTACTCACCCCCGACGGAAGACACATCACCACCTTCAGCGGCGACGCGGGGCTATCCCAGTGGGGGAAAGACAAGCTGTACGTGAACCCGGACCAGGTGAAGCAGCGCAGCCTGGTCAGGGATCTTGAGTCCGAGCGGCGCTTCTGGGGCCCTAGAGGGGTCGTTATAGACGGAGAGGGCCGGGTCATCGTCATCGACGGAAACCGCCACCGCCTTCAGGTGTACCAAAAGGACAACTACAAGTAGGCCTCTAAGCTGGCGTTCTCCTCACCCTGGGGTACACCCTCACCCTAACCCTCTCCCATAAAGGGAGAGGGTAATGCTCTCCTCTCCTCGGTTGTCTTCGGCTATGGAGTCAATTAGTTCTCCCTCCCCTGGTGGGAGGGAGTTAGAGGGACGAGGCACACTCTTACCCTGACTCTCCCTGACAGCGGGAGAAGGAATACACACCACTACCCTACGCGAACGTATTTGTCTACCACGCTGTCGTCCTCCGTCACCAGGTAGATATCCCCCCGAGAGTCCACACACAGGCTATGGCCCGACCGGCAGTTCCATTCCGCCAGAATGTTGCCGTCCCTGTCCCGCACGCTTATTTGTGGCTCTCCACCGGTGAGCATCGTGCGCCGGCCGTCCGGCCCGGTGAGGGCGCTGCCTGTCCCAGCAGGTGCCGGGACACCTTCATATCTGTGAGTGGCATTGAACGCGAGAGTGCAGATGTAAAACACTCCGTCGCCGTCAACCACGATATCGCAGGGTGGACACATGCCCGTCCAGTTGGTGATGAACTCGCCGTCAGCGGAAAAGACCTGGACGCGGGCGTTCTCCCGGTCGCACACGTACACCCGGCCGTCTACATCGACCAGGATGCCGTGGACCAGGTGGAACTCGTTGGGCCCGGCCTTGCCCGGCTCGCCCCAGGAGGCGATAAGCTGGCCGTCGGCGGAGAACTTGTGCACCCGGCAGTTGCGTTCTCCGTCGGATACGTACAGCTCCCCCGAAGGCGTCGGGACCGCCTTGGTCGGATAATTGAAGGGGCCTGCGGCCCTCTTCGCCATCTCGCCACGCTTCTCAGTCCCCGTGTCCGAATGCACACCCCTCTGCCCCATCACCTGAATCGGCTTTCCGTCGAGAGTGTATTTCAGCACCACGGAGGCATCGGTGTCAGTGAGGTAGAGGATATCGTCGGCGATGTGGAACCCATGCAGCCGTATGAACGCCCCGTTGCCCCAGGAGCCCAGGTATGTGCCCTCCCGGTCGAAGACCATCACGGGGGGTTCCGCCTTGTGCTGGCCGACGTAGACTCGGTCCTGAGAATCCACGGCCACTTCCGAGGCCTCGGCGAAAGTCTCGCCTCCAGGCAGCTTTGCCCAGTCCGGGACCAGTCTGTAAGTATATTTGCCGCTACCTACTATAGTCATACGCGCTCCATCGTCTTTGTTATTCAGGTTCATCCTAACATAGAGATGAGCAGCCTGGAAATCGTAGGTGTGGCCCATCAACGCAGCCACCGTGCGCAGGCCCCGTCCGTGTGCTATCATTTCTGGCGTGAGCCCCGTGCTTGGAGACGCGCGGTGACTCATAAAAAGACAAGGTTTGGAGGGTGAGCATGAAGGTAGTAAGAATCGGTGAAGTCGAGGCGATACCAAACACTCACCCCGTGATGACGGGGGGACCCGTAACGTCTCAGCCCATTGTTACGGCTGAGATGGCCAGAGACTTCGACTGTACGCAGGTCAATTTCAGCAAGGGAGCCAGAAACAAATTCCACGAGCACACCAGCGATACGATCTTGATCATCACGGCGGGAATAGGCATCGTCGCCACAGAGACGGAAGAGCGTCAGGTGACAGTGGGGGATATCATACATATTCCCCCTGGTGAGAGACACTGGCACGGGGCGACCAAGAATTCGTATATGTCCCATATCGGCATAAGCGGTCTGGGCAAGACGACCACAGTAAACGACTAGCTTTCGCAGCGTCACGTCCGTCGCTTGCCTGTTCCCTCTGGCACTACAGAACGAAGAGGAACCCAAACCCCTGACCGAAAGTGTCGCCATGCAAGTGGTTCGACGGGCTCACCAAGAGCGGAAGAGTTTATTCGCGAGCCTGAGCCCTGGATTCCCCTAGACGTCCCGTATCTTCCAAAGTGCCCGTTTTTCCCAAAGCGGATATATAGCAAAATTTGAGGTGTGTGAAATGGCCGAAAAAGGACGAGTCGCGGTTCTAAGGGAGTACGGGAAGCCTTACGAGATACGGCAGTACGACCTGCCCGATCCTGAGCCGGGGGCCATCATATTGAAGATCACCCAAGCGGGCATCTGCGGCTCGGACCTCCACATGTGGCGGGGCGACCCGGTCCTGGGACCTCTTCCTTCTGGGGGTCAGGTCATGGGCCACGAGGGCACAGGTGTGGTGTACAAACTTGGAGAAGGAGTGACGACGGACAGCCTGGGCACACCAATCAAAGAGGGTGACAGGCTGATGCACTACGGGATTTTCTCCTGCTATCGCTGTCAATGGTGCCTGCAGGGCGACGTCCACTGGTGCGACAACCTTTACGCCACCGGCGCCGCCGGCGTCTACCCCTATTTTACCGGCACCTTCGCCGACTTCCTGTACTTGCCGCCGGGCCAGCCCGCTTTTCGCGTGCCCGACGAACTGCACGACGACATACTGGGTCCGGTCAACTGCGCTACCGGCACCGTGACCCAGGGCTTGATAAGTGCGGGCTGCCGACAAGGGCAGAACGTGGTCATCCAGGGCGCCGGTGGCCTGGGTCTGAATGCCGCGGCGGTTGCCAAAGACATGGGCGTCAATCGCGTCATCGTGTTGGACAGACTACCGAACCGCCTGCGTCTGGCCGAGGAGTTCGGCGCGGACTTTACGATCAACATAGAAGAGTACGGCACGGCAGAGGCCCGTATCCAGCGGGTGAGAGATCTGACCATGGGTAGGGGCGCTGACATTGTGATAGAGCTGGTGGGCATGCCGGAGCTGCTGGTGGAGGGCATCGAGATGCTGAGCTACGGCGGAGTTTTCGTCGTTATCGGCAACATCATCCGCGGGCGTGAGGTGTCTATCGATCCAGCTAGGCTGCTCAAGGGGAAACGTATCATGGGCTCAGTGATATGCAGACCGAGTATCCTGCCTAGGATACTGGACTTCCTCGTGCGCAACCAGCACAAACGGCCGTTCCACAAGCTGGTCTCCCACAGGTTCAAGCTGCAGGATATCAACGAGGCGTTCTACCAGGCGGAGTGGGACCAGCGGCAGACGGAGGTCACGAGAGCGGTGCTGGTGCCCTAAGGGGGCAGAGCTCGGGCCAGTCCTACTTCTGGGCCGCTCGATCAATGAAGCCCGGTGAGCTGTGGCCGGTCGGCCGCCCAGACGAGCAGGGTCTATTTGGATGACGTACCAGCCCCGAATGGTTTTACAGCTTTCGCCACTGTGCAGAGCCAAGAACGTTGGCCGCTAATCGAGATGGTACACCCTCGCGGCGTTTGCGCCCGCGATCTTGGCCTTCTCCTCCGCGGTGCAGTCCACCAGAATCTCCTCGAGGATCTCCCGCGTACGGGGGAAGGTGGACTCCGGGTGTGGATAATCCGAGCCAAACATTATGTTGTCCACGCCGATGTCATGCCTATACCGGATGGCGGTGGCATCGTCCTGGAAGCTGACAAACACGTTGCGGCGGAAGTAGTCGCTGGGAAGAAGGTCCTCCTTGAACCGGTACGGGGTTATCTCGCGGGCTCTCTCGTTGTAGACCACGTTCATCTTGTCCAGAAAATGGGGGGCCCAGGATGCATCGTGCTCCACAGAGCCTACCTGTAGACTCGGATAGCGCTCGAAGACCCCGCTGAAGATCATATCGGCCAGGGACATCCGGACCCAATGCTCGGTGTTGCACACGAAGGATGGCCGCATTGTCTCGATATCCGCTATTTGGGCTCCCGGGCTCGGCCGGTTCGTGGCGAGGTGCAGGCTAAGGGGCATGTCCATATCCTGAGCGGTGGCCCAGAGTGGTTCGTACTCAGGCAAGCTGTAGGGTCTTTCTTCGGTGGGAGCCACGGTGATCATGGCTCCGGCCAGCCCCATTTTGGCGCAGCGCCGCAGCTCACTTGCCGCTGAAGCCACGTCGTCGACATTGAGCATGGCGATGCCCTTCAGCCGGTCCGGGTAGGGTGTGCAGAACTCGGAGACCCAGTCGTTGTACGCCCTAAAGACAGCCGTCAGGAGATCGCTGTCAGGGACGCTGTAGAGAAAGAGACCGACTGTCGGGTACAGTATGTTTACGTCCACGCCGTCGGCATCCATGTCTCTGATCTGCTCCTCTGGGATGTATCCCCCACACCGCACGTCGTCAACCGTACCGGAGATCGACAAATTCTCCGGGTCGTCGAACCTCTTGCCTGCCTGCCCCCCAGCCGCGATGCTGACCATCTTGTGGCCGTCGCAGAATAGCCATTCGCTCCCATCTTCCATCGTGACAAGGCTTGGCGCCCGGTCTCGGAACTCCGGCTCGACCCTGCTGGTCCACAGGTCCGGCAACTCAACCACGTGACTATCCGACGATATTATCCTGTAACTGTCCATTGCGATCCCTCTATCCGTACCTGGTCTGTCTGAGACTCTACAGCCAAATCGTATCTGTAACCATACAACCGGCCCCTGAACTGTGTCAACGTGCGTCCGCGCCCTGCGTGGGTGCCGCTACTTCAGGAAATCGCTCACCAGTCCGCTGACCTGTTCCCGTTGGTCCCGCTGAACAAGGTGGGCCGCCTGGTCGATCAGCTCGACGCGGGAGTTCTTGAGGAGACTGTGAAACTCCTCGGCGTACACAGGCGGCACCAATCTGTCCTGCTTGCCCCAGATTATCAAGGAGGGCGCGGTGATCCGGTGAATTCGCCGCCGGAGCCCTTTGTCAGGTATCGGCCACACAAATTTCCCGCTGCAGCCGAGCGCCCAGGTCCAGTAAATGATCTTTTTTCGTAGTTCCTCGGGGTCTTCCGGCATAGTGAATTCTGCTTGAGCAACTGGCCCTTCCGGGTCCACAAATGTGCGCCCGATGATGTCGTCAATCGGCAGTCCCATCCAGTCCCCGATCGGCTGGTCGTCCCGCCAGAGACCGGCTGCGGCTATGAGGACCAGCTTGCTCACCCGCTCGGGATTGGTAGCCGCAAGCTCTGCCGCGATCATTCCACCGAACGAATAGCCGACAACTGGTGGAGAACGCAGCCCCAGTTTATCGAATAGCTCGTAGTGATAGAGCACCAGGTCCCACCAGTCATGAATGTGACGGATGGCGTCCGGATCACCGGCTGAGCCGGGGAAATATGGGGCGTAAACGGTGAAGTTCTCGGTGAGATCGTCCAACAGAACGTCCCAGGTGAGTCCTCCAGCGCCCGCGAGAAACACCACGGGCGGTCCGCTTCCGGCCACCATCACGTGGGTCTCTACCAGGTCGTTGAAGGCCATGAGGGTTCTTGTAGTTTTGGCTACCATGAGAGTACGACCTCCGGGCTGGCAGTGATTTTTCGACGATGTGGTGTGTAGGAGACAGTCTTTGCAGGGCGTTTGCTAAGGGCGACGCCCTCGGGCTCGTGTTATCGAGCCGGCGCCGATCCGGCCGGTTCCCGCAACCCTTTCGGCCACCAGTGGTTCTCCCATCCTTCGTCGTCCCATACTTGGCGTAATCGGGGCATGACCTCCTCGGCGAAGAGAGCTATGTTCTTTTTGGTAAGCTCGTGGGGCATGGAGCCGATATGAAGCATCACCATCAAGTTACCGAAGCGGAGTCTGCCTGCGGCATCCCTCAGTTGGTCGGCCACCGATGAGGGACTGCCCGCTATGACGAACCCGTTGTCCACGTAGTCCTTGAACTTCCACTCCTTGCGCTCGGCCATCATTTGCGGTATTCGTCCCACCTGAGACACGGTGGACCGGACCAGGCTCTCATAGTCCAGGTAACCCGGTGCTCCCATGTGGTATGAGGGGATGTGAAGACACTTGTCGTAGAAATACCTGATATGGTCGAAATACTCCTCTTCGGCCCTGGCGTCGGACTCGGACACTGCCACTATCTGAAGAAGTCCGGCTCGATACGGATTCCTGTCCTTGCCCAGCTCGTCAACGCGCTCCCAGTAGCTGTCCATTACCTCCTGGCTTAAATCTTTGGACCAGAAGCTCAGGAGGCAGTAAGAGCGGTCGTGCCGGGCAGCGAAATCCCAGGTGCTGGCGGTACCGATACCCGGTATCCAGATGGGGGGATGGGGCTTCTGGACGGGTCTCGGCCAGGTATTGACGTAGCGGAGCTGTGTATACCTGCCGTTGAAGGTGAACACCTCCGGGCGTGTCCAGGCCTGGACTATCAGGTCATGAGCTTCCTGGAACCGCTCCCGATGCTCCAGGGGAGGAACACCGTAGCAGAAGCCCAGGTCGGCCGCCCCTCCCACGGGCATCCCGGCCACCAGTCGGCCCCCGCTGAGGCAGTCGATCATGGCGTACTCTTCAGCGATACGTTGTGGCGGGTCGGTTGTCGGTAAAGAAGACCCCAAGACTATCAATGCGGCGTTCTTGGTGCTCCGGGCCAGCGCCCCCGCCATGATGTTGGGCGACGGGGTCATCCCGTAAGCGCTTTGGTGATGCTCGCTGACGCCGATCCCGTCCAACCCCATCTCATCGGCATATTCCAGCTCGTCCAGGCTCCAGCTGTAGTACCGGCCCACACTTTCAGCGTCGGCGACCTCAGACCATGGGATATTCACCCATACGGACGGATAGCGATCCTCGAAGTCGGCGGGCAGGTCACGATACGGCATCAGGTGGAACATCGAGATTTTCATGCCGCACCCTCCTTCATTTAGCGTCGGGACACACCGCCACGTGCGGGCGATCAAGGCAGGTAAATCTTAACAGGCGCAGCGCACGACGGCAACACATATACATGCCACCCACCCCACGCCTGAGCGCTCCCATCGAAGGAGTGGACCGGGGTTGACAGCCAGGTACCACGGGCATAGCATTACCGCTGAAAGTGGGCAGGGTGGGAGAGGCCTAACTGCCAGGGTTGGTGCAAGTCTCCCCGATTGGAACAGAGGAGGTCAGTTATGACTGCAATGGGTAAGGGGGTCATACGTCGGCCCGGAGAAGGAAAGGTCATGGATTTCCAGGGTCAGCGGCTCGTTATAAAGGCCGGAGCTGAACAAACCGGGAACGCCTACGACTTCACGGAGATAGTATTCGCACCTCACTTCACCGTGCCCCTCCACACACACCAAAACGAGGAAGAGGCCACCTTCGTCCTTGAGGGAGAAATGACAATCCAGGTGGGCGACGAGACCGTGACGGTGGGCCCCGGTGGTTATGTCTTGGGCCCCCGGGGTATCCCTCATGATCTAAGGAACGACGGCGACAATCCGTTGAAAGTAATCGTGATGACCTCACCACCGCTGGTGGAGAGGCTACTGGAGGAAGTTGCCGCGGCGGGAGACGATGCGGAGAAAATCATGGCCATCACCCAAAGCTACGGGGTAGAGTTCCTTTAGCAGGCTCCGGAAGAAAGGGGTGTGCAGAGGGGCAAAGCCCCTTTGACGGTCCGCCTCAGGCGGATGAGAGCCTGCCCCGAGCCAGCCGAAGGGGTGTCTCTCAGATGTAAATTCTTCCCCCTTCCTGGCCCGGCATGTCCTGAGTCTATCGAAGGGAAGGGGGTCAGGGGGATGGTCGGAAAGGTTTTTCACGACCTTGCTAGGGCGGGCGACTGAAGAATCTGGTGGAGTAGAGTAGTCGTACGATCCTCTGAACAGCCTAGGGACATGAATTACAAGATAATCTCTGGTGACAGCCATATCGACCTGAGGTGGCTCCCCCAGGATCTCTTCGTGGACAACGTACCCGCGAAATGGAGGGACGCGGCTCCACAGGTGAGTGACACCGAGCATGGCAAACGATGGTTCGCCGAGGGCAGGGATCTGGCATCCATTCCCCTCGGCGCCGTGCTGGCCAGTATGGAGCTGCCCAAGCGTGGTGTCGCCAAGCGAATAGACCGCATGTATGAGGCCGGTTTCTTCGGGGGAGAACCTCACCCCACAGATCCAGAGCTGCGAATAAGAGATCAGGAGATCGACGGGGTAGACGCCGAGGTTATGTACCCCATTCTAGGCCTGGGGTCGTTGCTCGAGGACCCGGAGCTGCGAGCCGAGGTATATCGTACCTACAACACCTGGGTAGCCGGCTTCTGCAAGGCCGACCCAAAGCGTTTCGCAGCCCTCGCGTGCATCCCCAATGACGATGCGGAGATCGCCGCCTCGGAGCTGCGTCGGGCCGCCGGACTGGGGCTGAAAGGAGCCGACTTCGCCGTCTCCACGGCATCGAGGCCCATCTGGCACCGGCACTGGGACCCCCTGTGGGCGGCTGCCGACGAGTGCGGCATGCCCATCTCCTTCCACACCCTGGGCTTTCCATCCAGGCCGCCCCTGGACGAGGCTATGGCCAGGGAGTACGCCACCGAGTACAGGGCCACCAAGCTGACCATGGCACAGCTCGCAGGCTCGGAGTACCTGGCGAGCATCGTCTTTTCTGGAGCCCTGGAGCGGAACCCTGGGTTGAAGTTCGTGCTCGGCGAGTGCGGCGCTACATGGATTCCCCATGTATTGGCACGGATGGACGAGGAGTACGACGACCAGTTCGAGCATCTAAGCTTCTCGCTGAAGCCCAGTGAATACTGGCGCCGCCAGGGATACACCACATACCAGCATGACCCGATGATCGCCTCGTTTGTGGACCTGGTAGGCGAGGACAACATCCTGTGGGGTTCCGACTATCCCCATCCCGATGGCACCTGGCCCGACTCCCTGGATGTGATCGAAGGAGACCTCGGTAGCCTGGGCGCTACCGCGAGGCGCAAGATCACTTGTGAGAACTCCGGCAGGTTGTACGGGTTACTCGACTGAACGGGCTCCGGTCCCTGGTGGCCATCCCCGCTGTGTCGGCGAGTATGGCCGAAGACCAGACACTCCCCGGTCATCTAGCCTACGAATATGTCCAAAGGCAGAAAAGCGGACACTACGAAGTTCGGCACGTCCACCATCTCACTGATCTTTAAGTCAACTGCCACGCTACAGATGCCATAGGCCTGCTGTCTCGACCAGCCTCGCTCCATCAGCAGTTGAATCATATGCAAGAGGGCCTGTCTCGCCGACAGGGTAGCGTTCTCCGCCTCGTTGACGCCGTCGGCGATGGACATACCAGTTGCCGCGAGGAACCGCTTGGGGACCGCCATCTCCGGGGGCATGAAGTAGCCGTCGCGCTCGAAGAAGGGGAAGTTGATATTGCGGCGGGCTGCCTCGCCCTTGCGTACCTGGAAGCTGACGTGCAGGGTGCAGGCCATCTCGACGGCGGTCCCGCAGCATTCCGAGTCTCCCTGGGCGAAGTGGGCGTCCCCGGCGGAAAAGAGGGCGCCTTCTGTGAACACGGGCAGAAACAGCTTTGTGCCCGCGGTGAGCTGCTTGATGTCCACGTTGCCGCCGTTCTCCCGCGGGGGAACGGTGCGCAGCCCTTCCGAGGCCAGCGGCTCATATCCCGGACAGGCATCGGCCGGCTCCGGCCCGAGCACGAACCCGCCACGGTGACGTAGCTCCTCTTCCCGCAGCATGACCTCCTGGCTCAGCTTCCGGGAGAGCGCTACTCCAATGGTGCCCATGAAGGGCGCTCCGGGGATTCGCACCCCGGGCAGGCCGGGCGATTCGGCGTAGCCGTCACTGATGTTCCAGTGGAAGATGAAGGGCTCCGGGTACAGGTCGCGCAGAAATCCGAACCCCGGAATGATGGCGGTGAAGCCCCATTTGGCGGACTCGATGTTCAGAGTGTTTATCTCTAGGAGGTCCCCGGGCTCCGCACCTTTCACGAAGACAGGCCCGGTCAGTGGGTGAACCAGGTTCAGGTTCACGGTCTGCATGAGGTTTTCAGGAGTCGAGTTGGGCGTGATTCCTCCATCGAAGGCGTCGCGGGTCTGGAGAACGACCTCCTCCCCCTCCTCCACTTCAACGGCGGGCGGTATATCCGGGTGCCACCGGTTATGTCCCTTCGTGGGTTCGTCACCGCACCTCTTTGAGTAGTCCACCTCGATGCTTTTCATCCTGACCTCCTATAAGCGATGTGTCGTGCGAACACGTGCATTATAAACTATCCCTGTATGATCGCCCAGTGTACCTCCCTGCACTATGAGCCAAGGACAAGTGCGTTCTGGGGGTTAGTTGCGTGACTCCCCTTGATCGGCGTGGGTCAGGGGTGAGGGTATGCCCCCTCCCTCTAGCTCCCTCCCGCAAGGGGAGGGGGACCTATTTGACTCCATAGCGGAAGATGACTGAGGGAGGCCGCATTCTCTCTCGAGTGATGCTTTTATGGGAGAGGGTGAGGGTGGGCTCCCTCCCACAAGGAGAGGGGGAACTGCCTGACTCCGTATGGGGGGAAATGACTGAGGAGAGGAGCACATTCCCTCTCCCTTGATGGGAGAGGGTCAGGGTGAGGGGGAACGCCAGCTTAGAACGCTACGTGTAGTTGTCCTTCTGGTAGACCTGAAGGCGGTCGCGGTTGGCGTCGAGAATGATGATCCGGCCCTCGCCGTCTATCGCCACTGCCTTCGGGTGCCAAAGGCGCTTTTCGATCTCGAAATCTGTGATCAGGCTGCGCTGCCTGACCATGTCTGCATTCGCGTACAGCTTCTCTTTCCCCCACTTGGACAGCCCCGCATCGCCGGTGAAGGTGGTGATGTGTCTCCCGTCGGGGGTGAGTACCTGGACCCGGTCGTTGCGCCAGTCCGCAACGTATATGTCACCGTCCTTGTCTACGGCCACCCCCGTGGGACGGTTGAACTCCCCAACCCCGCTGCCCGAGGAGCCAAACTCGGCCAGAAACTCCCCCTCCGCAGTGAACTTCTGTATCCGGTCGTTGCGCCAGTCGGCCACGTATACGTCGCCTTTGTTGTCGATGGTGAGGCCCCAGGGGAGGTTGAACTGGCCCTGGCCGTTGCCTGCCTCACCCCACTTGGCCAGGAACTTGCCGTCCTTGGTGAACTTCTGGACCCGGTTGTTGCCACTGTCCACCATGTACAGGTTGTCCTCTTTGTCGAACCTGATACCTGAAGGCTTGTTGATCTCGCCGTCGCCGGAGCCTGCCACTCCCCATTTGTAGAGGAACTCTCCCTTCTGGTCGAAGATGGAGATGCGGTTGAGCCAGTCGTCGGACACGTAGACGTTTTGGTCCCTGTCCAGGGCTATGGAGGTGGGCCAGAAGAGGTCGCCGTCCTCCTCGCCGAATTGGGAGAACTGGCCCAGGTAGTCCTCGTTGATGTTCATCCTGGTCACGCGCACGGCCTCGGGCCTGTACTGGAACCCCCGGTTCAGCACATATATCAGCCCGTCGGGGCCGAGGGCCAGGTCCATAGGACCTCGGAATCCCGGCCCGAAGATCTCGAACCGTCCGAGGGTGTCCACGAAATGGTATGCGCGTGTGGATACGCCGAAGAATACTGCGGTCATATCTGGTTTTTCCTTACGATGATTTCATGAAGTCTAGCTGCTCGTAGCGGCCTCCTACGATGGGGTCGGGGTCCAGCCCCAACCACTGGTCCAGAATGGTGGCGTAAACGCTACGGAAATCCACCGTGTGGAGCAGGTCCCCGCCGTCCTCTAGGTCCTCGGGTTTGATGGACGGGTATTCTCCGTAGAGGCCACCCTTCACATTGTCGCCTATGATCCAGCAGACACCACCAGTGCCATGGTCCGTTCCGCCACCGTTGTCCTTGGCCCGCCGGCCGAACTCGGTGAAGAGGAACAGGAGCACTTCCTCGCCTCTGTTGTGCTCCCTGAGGTCCTCGTAGAAGTCGCTTACTGCCTCTGAGACCTGCCTCAGGAGCCTGGTGTGGTCAGCGGCCTGGTTTGCGTGGGTATCAAAGCCGTTAAAGGGAGACGTGGTGTACAGGATTCTCGTCCCAATGTCTGCCATGTGCACCTGGGCGATCGCCTTCATGCCCTGAGCTATGGCGTACTCGCCGTATTCAACCGTCGAGGAGTACTTGGCCGGGGCCACACTCAGGATGTCGGCGCCCTTGAGTGCGGAGATCCCGGTCTCCTTTATGTAGTCGGTCACCGGGCCCAGTCCAACGGCGGGAGAGTACATGCGGGCGAAGATCTCCAGGGCCTCGCTCCGCTCCTTCTGGCCCGCAATGCCGGTCAGGACCCCGTAGGTGGCCAGATCGCCCACTGAGGCCACCGGCACCCCTTTCGCCGTCATGGCCCTGGGGAGGCCGCGGCCGAAGTTGACTCCGGTCAGCACGTTCTCCACGTTAGGGTCCAGGTCACGAATGGTCCGGCCAAGCCAGCCCTCGTCACCTATCTTGTCGGGCTCACAGGTGTGCCAAATGTCCATAGAGCGGAAGTGGGAGCGGCTCGGGTGTGGATAGCCCACGCCCAATACGGCCGCTACCTTGCCATCGTCATACATGCCCTTGAGTTCCGGCAGGTTGGGATTCCATCCAAGATCGTCATTGAGAGGCAGCACCTCGTCCTGAGGGATCCCCAGGGTGGGCCTGTAGTCGTAATAGAACGGGTTCGTATAGGGGATCATGGAGTTAAGGAAATCGTTTCCGCCGGACATGGAAAGGACTGCCAGGACTCGCTCCTTCCCGTTGGATCCCATAGCTCGTGCTCCTTTCTGGTCTGTTCTCAGCAGTACTGGTATTCGGGAATGGCGGCAATCAACTGGAGCATCGTGGCCACCCTGCGGGCGAAGCTGCTCCGCTCTTCCTCGGTGGCCCGCCTCAGCTCCCCGCCACTCCTGACGTGCTCGATCAGCAGATTGCGGGTCTCCTCCGGCGTTTCCACCGGCCCGATGAGGTCAAGACAGCCGTCCACGAACTCCTTCGGCGACATGGTGGAGTTACCGGCACTCATCCGGTCCACTATCAGCTTTACCCCCGGCAGCTTCAGGTTGCCCACCTGGTCGGCTACGAAGTTGACTCGCTCCACGAGGGTGCCGCTGTCTATCCACTCCCTGCCCGTGTGCCAGCCCTCCACGGAGGGCGGGTTCAGCAGGTCCTGGCCCATGTAGGTGGTCTCTCGGGTTATCGCAAGGAGGCCCGGTTTCACCTCGGAGTGGTCCTTCACCAGACGCATGGTGCCTACCACCACCTCGGCGGGGCTCTTCACCTTGGCGAAGCGGGCGTTCTTGAAGAAGTCGGAGTTGAGCAGGGTGCGCATCACGGGCCTGATTTCGTAGTTGTTCTCGGTAAACGCCTTCTCCAGGGTCCTGATAGCCTCCATATCACGGGGCGTCGTATCCTTCCAGGAGGGTACCTGGGGCTCATCGGCCACGAAGAAGTTGTACAGGTGGCGGGCTATGAACCGGGCCGTCGCGGGCTGGCGCACCACCATCTCGACGATGTCCTCGCCGTTCCACTGCCCAGTCTCCCCCAGAAAGGTCTTCTCGCCGTGGTCGTGGTCTCCCGGGTCAAAACGGAACTGATAGAGGTCCTGGCCATAGGGGAACAGGGGCAAAACGGGAGCAAGGTTCCAGCCGGTGAACGCTCGAGAGGCTGCCTTCACGTCGTCCTCAGTGTAGTTGAGGTGGCTGTCCATGCCCACACCCAGGGAGAAAAGCTCCAGCAGCTCCCTGCCGAAGTTCTCGTTGATTGAGTTTTTGTGGTTATCGGTGTTGTCCAGGTAGTACACCATGGTGGGATGTCTGGACAGCTCCAACAGCATGTCCTTGTAGTTGCCCAGACCATAGAGGCGGAACAGATCGATGTTGGAGGTCATCATCCGGCCATGGTCCAGCTTGGCGTTCCCGGTGCACAACACCCCATGCCAGAAGAGGGCCATCTTCTCCTGGAGCTGACGGCTGGTGTTGATCATCCTGTACACCCAGGCCGGCTGGTTTGAGTCCAAGGCGGCGAGCTGGCCGTACTCAGGCCAATACCGCTCCATGAGGTCAAAGTCTACGTCGGGCTGGTGCTCCGGATACAGTAGCTCTTCCACTGTCGCCTCGTATCCCTTAGCGACGCAGGCCTCCAGCTCATCCCGAGCAGCTGCAAAGCCAGCTCGGCGCATCAGATGTGCCATGAGAGCTATGTCCTGATTCGCCATTTGCGCCTCCTGTTTTTCAATCCTGGTCCGCGGTGGAATCTGGTATTCGAGTAGCCGGTGCGGAACCCGTGCCTATCCGTCTACTGGTTTCGGCCCTAGAGGTTGTACACCCTAGCGGCATTTCCTCCGACTAGCTTGGCCTTCTCTTCCTCGGTACAGTCCACCAGCATCTCTTCAAGTATCTCCTGGGTTTTGGGGAACGTAGACTCTATGTGCGGGTAATCGGAGCCCCACATGAGAGTGTCCACGCCAATGAAATCCCTCATCTTGATGCCCAGGGTATCTTCCTGGAAGCTAAGGAAGCAGTTACTGCGGAAGAAATCGCTGGGCAGCATGTCATTCTTGAACTTGTACGGAGAAAGCGCCTGGATCCTTTGCGTGTAGTTGTAGTCCATCCTCTCGATGAAATGGGGGGCCCAGGACATTTCCTGCTCGACGGCGCCCACGTACAGCTTTGGATAGCGCTCGAATACGCCGCTGAATATCATGTCTCCCATAGACATCCTGGGCCAGTGGTCGGCGTTGAACACGAAGGAGACGGTGATTCCCACGTTCATCTCCTGGCCGGGGCCCGGACGGTTTGTGGCTATGTGGAGGCCGATGGGCATCCTCGCGTCTTGGGCAGCTGCCCAGAAGTTCTCGTAAACCGGTTCGAAGTACCTCATTCCCTCGCTAGGGAACACTGGGATCATAACCCCACCAAGGCCCATCTTGGCGCACCGCTCAAGCTCCTTTACCGCTGATGGCACGTCGTCTACATTGATCATGGCTATTCCCTTGAGACGCTTGGGGAAGGGGCTGCACCAATCGGCGAGCCAGTCGTTGTATGCCCTGAAGGTGTCGGTGAGGAGCTCGGTATCCTGTACTCCGTATAGGTTCAGGCCAATGGTGGGGTAAACCACACTTACTTCCACACCATCGAGTTCCATGTCCTTGACGTGCTCCTCGGCGATATAGCCTCCTAGTCGGACCTCCTCGAATGTCTGTGTATCGCCGAGTGCCTCTACACCGCCCTCCTCAAATCTGAGGCCCGTCTGCGTCCCTTCCCCGGTTCCCATTATCTTGAGGCCGTCGCAATAGTACCAATCGCCGTCCTCCTCCCTTACCACTTGGGGGCCCCGTTCCTTGAACTTGGGCTGCATTCTCTCGATCCACAAGTCAGGAGGCTCGAAAACGTGGTTGTCCGATGAGACTACTCTGTACTTGAGCATGCTAAGACCTCCAAACAGGGGACGCTAGAGTGTCATTCAGGATTTGCCGTATCGGTCAGCTTGGACACCGTTCGGCGGGATACAGGTTGTATGCGGGCTAGCGTGCCCGGAATTTTCCGGTTCAGTTACGTTTCTGATTATAATTTTTGGGCATCCTATCTGTCAACTGAACTTGCGAATCTCTTCCTCGGGCGCGCTCGCCTAGCGTCATGCCAGCGGAGCGGCCTGCCCCACGGCTCAGCGCGAGAGAGTGGCGGATCTCTGCGATTTCCGGGTATTGCCCTGATCGAGTTGATATGGACGATTCCCGTTTGGTGTACAATCATTCGATCTTGGGTGGGGCTGGCGAGTCTACGCGGCAGTTGACTGGGTGGGCTCCGGTGGCGAGGCGAAAGGACCCTCCTCGCGCCGGGATACGGCCCGCCCGCTGATTCGGGAGGTCTGGAGTGAAAACTATCGTCGAGCGTTACACCGAGAAGTTCCGAACGTCGGGGGAGCTTTTCGAGAGGGGTAAGGACGTGATAGCCGGCGGGAGTCACGGGTCCAGGGTGTTCCACCCGCACCCGGTGTTCGTGGAAGAGGGGAAGGGAGCGGTCAAGCTCGACGTGGACGGGAACGAGCTTATCGACTATATGATGGGGTACGGCGCTCTCTTGCTAGGTCACGCCCATCCCGTCGTCACCAAGGCTGTGACCGCGAGGCTCAGCCAGGGGACCCACATGGGCACTGGTACGCCCCTCGAGCTCCGGTGGGCCGAGCATGTGAAGTCCCTCCTTCCTGCCGCGGAGCGGGTGAGGTTCACCGCCTCGGGCACCGAGGCCACCCTATTGGCGCTCCGGCTGGCCCGAGCCCATACCGGCAAGACCAAGCTGGTGAAGTTTCGGCAGCACTTCCACGGCTGGCACGACTACGTGTCCCTAGACTCGGGCATCAACACACAGGCGGGAATACCAGGCGAGGTCCTCTCGACCGTGGTGGTCCTGGAGCCGGAGATCGAGGCGCTGGAGCGGCTTCTGGACATGGACGGCGACGTCGCGGCTGTGATACTTGAGCCCACCGGCGGCCACTGGGGCCAGCTCCCTCTGCCGAACCCAGGGTTCCTGAAGGACCTGCGGGAGCTCACCGCCAGGCACGGCGTCGCGATGATCATGGACGAGGTGATCTGCGGCTTCCGGGTCTCCCCCGGTGGGGCCCAGGGGCGGTTCGACGTCAGGCCCGACCTAACTACGATGGCCAAGATCGTGGCTGGGGGGCTTCCCGGCGGCGCCGTTGCCGGTAAGGCAGAGTACATGGACATCCTGGGCTCTGCGGACGCCTCGAGGGGCCTGCCACACCCGGGCACCTTCAACGGCAACCCCGTCTCGGCTACCGCGGGCATCGCCACTCTGGAGTTGGTGGCAACGGAACCGGTCATCGAGCGTGCCGATGCCATGGCCGCCCGCCTCAAGACGAGGCTAAGGGACGGGCTGACCAGGATGGAGGTCCGCCGGGCACATCCACGGGATTTCATCTATAGTCCATGTGGCCCTGGGCGCTGAGTGCGACTGCGACGGCGAGATCTGCACCCTTCCGCACTCCGAGCTGGCGGAGGCCACGGCTCGTGTCCACTCCGAGCCCTTAAAGCTGGCGATGCTCAACGAGGGCGTGGACACTATGGGAGGCATCGGCTTCATGGTCTCGGCCGTGCACAACGAGGAGGACATCGATCGCACAGGCGAGGCCTTCGAGCGGGCTCTGACAGCCCTGCGGGAAGAGCAAGTCGTGTGAGGTGATGGGTCCTGTAGGATGAGAGGCCCCATCTCAGGAGGGCATACTATGTTAGAGCAAAAAGGGCCATTGTGGAGATGGTAGCGTCGAGCAGGGACCGGCTGACTCTCTCACAATCTCCGGTAGCGAGCGCCGCTCCCCCCTTCGCGGGGAGACCAGCGGCCCGCCAGGATATCCGTGGTCATGCAGTCAATGCAGTTGGGCGGGTTGATCCTGAGCTCCCCTTCATGAGTTACCTCATAGACTTCCGCGGGACACAGATTCGCATAGAAACGTGCCACCTCGGGAGGAACATCTTCAGCCAGGATAAGGTGCTGGGGGACGTCATCCCGTGTGACGTTACCTGAAAGCCCAACGCTGTCGGCCTTGCCGAAAGTGAGCTTTCCGTCGGGCTTGGGGTAAGTCCGATCATCGGCGACTCTCTCTAGATAGCCATCGTCCACTGAGTCCGGCCTGCCCGGCCACCAGCCTCGCATAAGGTACATCAGCCCAGACTTCACCAAGCCCCGGTAGAGGCCCTTCTGAAAAGCCTGCCGCATGTTGCGCGTGAACCGCAGGTCCCGTGCGATAAAGCTCTCCCGGACGAGCCTGTCGTATCGATTGAGGCTCGACGACGAGAAGTCTTGGCTCTTTAGCGCCGAGGCGATGGCGCGTGCGGCGAAAATGCCCGAGTACATTCCGTAGTGGACTCCCTTGAGGGTGGGCACGTTCACGAAGCCGGCGCTGTCTCCTATCACCATGACACCGTCGCCCGACAGCCGGGAGGGCAGGGCATAATACCCACCTTCGGGTATCGTCTTTGCTCCCCACTCGACCCGTTCACCACCCTCCAGCACTCTCCGGAAGAAGGGATGGGTCTTCGCTTCCTGGAGAAGAAAATGTGGGTCGAAGGAGGCCGAGTGGTTGTCGAGCCCTACTACCACCCCCAGGGAGACGAGGGTATCCGACATGGGGTACATGAAGGTCCCTCCGAACTGGCCTCGGCGGAGTGGCCAGCCCAAGGTGTGCGTGACGGCCTCGGGCGCGGCCTTCGTCTCCCACAGCTCCTTGACACCGATGGCATAAACCTGGGGGCTCTCCCGGCCTATGTTCTGCCGGGACAGGAACGCCTCCGTGAGCCTCCCTCGGGTCCCTTCTCCCAGAACGGTGACATTGGCCCTGAGGTCCATTCCAGGCTCGAAGTTCGGGAGCGGCTCCCCTTCTCGCCCACGGTTTCGGTCGGCGGTGCGGACGCCTACCACCTTCGAGTCCTCCATCAGCAGGGACACGGCTGGGAACCCGGTAAACAGCATGACCCCTAGCTCTTCCGCGCGGGCGGCGAGCCACCGCACCACCTCGCAAATCGAGGCGACGTAGTTGCCGTGGTTCTTCATGAGGGGTGGCGGGAGAAGGGGCAGGGCGCGTCTTTCCGTGAGGAGATACAGTCGGTCCCTAATGACCGGCCGGGCAAAAGGAAGGTCGTCGGGCGGCGTGTCAGGAAAGAGCTCCGTGAAGGCCGAGGGATTGATGATCGATCCGGAGAGGTTGTGGTGTCCGACCCTCTCCGCCTTCTCAACTACCCCGATCCGGACCTCGCCCAGAGCCTCTTCTCGCGCCAGCTGAGCCAGCTTTATGGCGGCACTAAGGCCCGCGGGGCCCGCGCCCACGATGAGAACGTCGAACTCCTCGAACTCTGCCGATGGCTCAGCTATGGCGTCCGGGGTCGGCCCGGCCTGGAACCGGGAGGGAATGAACGAGTGGGGGCTCTCTTTCACGTTGACTCTTGTATATCTGAGATAAGGCCCTGAATGTCTATGATGCTCAGTCTAGCAGGGTGCTGAAAAACGCTTTCGACCATCCCCCTGGCCCCCTTCCCTTCGATAGACTCAGGACATGCCTGGCCAGGAAGGGAGAGAAACTTATATCTGAGGAATATCCTTAGCCTCTCGGCAAAGGGGCTTCGCCCCTCTGCACACCCCTTTCTTCCGCAGCCTGCTAGTTGAACTTGTATCACTACGAAAGTGTCATTCTGAGCCCGCCTGACGCGGGCGAAGAATCTGGTCGCGGGAGCTAGGTTCACGGGATGGATCTGTCCGGTCAACTCCAACGGCATTGTACCATACCGCTGATAGGATCCTGCGCGACCCGGTACCTATTGTTTATAGCGTCCCGAGGGCAGTCTGCCGAGGGATACAACGTGGACGAAGTCGAAGATGTACATGCCGCATAGCTGGGTTTGAAAAGCGCAAGGAAGAGGTGCGCGTTGGGTATACCGGCGATGCGGCGGCTGGACGTTGGGAAAACCTCATCCACGGCACCGATGTCCCGGAAGCGGCCGGTGGGAAAGCCTGCCTGTGCCGAACCTTTTCAAGCCTGGAGCGTCGTACTTGATGGCTAATGCGGTTTCGCTCGTCAGGCTAGGAGGCTAACTCGGGGATGCGCCGCGTCAACTCGGCCCAATCATCGGTAATAGTGTCGCGGATGAGCGCTTTGACGGCCGTGAACACCTGCTCGGGCATTAATCCCATCACAACCCTGGTCCACATCTCCCGGTCATCGTGTCCCAGGAGATTGAACAACCAGCGTATGAACTCAGGATTACGTTCGGGCGGCACATGTGCGGCCATGCCGCCGACTATCGCGGATTGCTCTTCCAAGGAAGTACGTTCCTTCAGAGTTGGATAGAGATACTGGTCTTCTTTGTCCAGGTGAATCCTCAGGACTGCAGTTAGGGCCGCCGTCTCCCGGGCTGCGACAAGAGCGTCTGACGCGGCAGTAATTTTAGCCAGGCCCTCAGTCATCGTGTCGAACTCATGGTGATCGTGGAGATAGCCTTGCGCCACTAGCGGCGCTACTTTGTCCATGGCCGGGAACACCAGCTCGTCCTCGCCTGTTGGGTGTCAGCGGTTTTGGACAGTTCTGGGTCCGAGAGATTGGGGTGAAGAAGCTCCTGGTTTGAGGGTTTCTCTGACCTCCTGATTGTACCGCCTCCGCCGGTCAAAAGTCTCTCGCTGTACCTCCTTCCTCTGGGCTAGAATTGCCTCCAGACGGCCTTCCAGCACGTCAGCCGGAGTTACAACCCTGAGCGCCTGATGATATCTTCGGTAGTTGTAGAACTCGACGAAGTCCCGGATGGCCGCCTCCAGGTCTTCCACCACCTCGTATGGCACCTGGTTAATGTCGTCTTTCAGGGTTCGGTGATATCTCTCCAGCTTCCCGTTGGTCTGAGGGTGATAGGGTGCTGCCAGGACGTGGCGAATGCCCACCACCCGCATGTACTCGCGGAAGGCCCGCGATACATAACCTGAGCCATTATCTGAGAGGAGCTTGGTCCGATCCTCCAGAGGTACATCAGTCATACCAGTAGAGTCAACAGCTTCCTGGACCACCTCTATGAGGGAGTTGGCCGTCATGTCCCGTTGCACCTTCCAGGCCAAGATGAACCGGGAGTAGTCGTCCATCACCGTCACGAGGTAGTAGTAGCCCCATCCCACTACACGGAAGTAGGAGGCATCGGTGGCCCACAGCTGGTGGGGCCCTGTGGTCTTGTGCTGGTACTCTTTGCTCGCTGCCAACTGGTATTCGATCCGTTTCACCACCCGCATGTACTCGCGGAAGGCCCGCGATACATAACCTGAGCCATTATCTGAGCCTGGATTTCCCAGATAGACCCAAGTGGTGATTGGCGTTCCTGTGATTACTATGAATATTCTGATTACTAAACGGATATAATGGGAGTCTATACATTATAATACACCCATGAATATAGGTTCTGGCTTCTGATTACGTAATCGTGTTGGAGGCACCTTATGGGTGACGACGAAAAGACCCCTCTCAAGCTCGACTTTGACTCCAAAGTTCGCGTGGAGTTTCGCGGTGCTACCATCACCTCAGACGCAGGACTGCTGGCGTGCAGAGAGCTTGATGACGCCCTAAGCCTGACCGACTCTGCCGACGAATTCCTCAAAGAGAGTCGAACGGGCAAAAACATCCTGCATCAGCTAATCCCACTGCTGAGACAGTCAGTCTACAGCCGCCTCGCTGGATACGACGACACCAATGATGCCGACCGCCTTTCCCAAGACCCAGCCCTGAGAGTAGTGGTAGGCTGGAAAGGCCCTGACAGGAACGCGGCCAGCACCAGCGAGATGGGTAGGTTCGAGACGGAGTTGCTGACACAAAAGGAAAACCTCAAGGGCATTGAGCGGCTGAATGTCGAATGGATAAAACGTGCATTAGCCAAGACCGTACACAGGCGTATCATCCTGGACATCGACAGTTCGGAGAGTCCGGTGCATGGCGAGCAGGAGGAAGCAGCCTACAACGGCCACTTTGGATGCATGTGCTATCACCCCTTGTTCTGCTTCAACCAGTTTGGAGATTGCGAAGGGGCGGTTCTCAGACCAGGCAACGTCCACAGCGCCGATGGCTGGAAGGAGTTCATCAATCCCATCGTCGAGCGCTACCTGAAGCTGGCGGTGAGGCTGCTGTTTCGAGCAGACGCTGCTTTTGCCAAGCCTGAGATTTACGAGTACCTGGAGACAAGGCATATCGGCTACGCCATAAGGCTTCCGGCGAACGAAGTGCTTCAGAAGGAAATAGCTCACCTGTTGGTACGGCCTACCGAGTGGCCCTCTCAAAAGCCCATCGTCTCGTATCACGACTTCGTTTATCAGGCCCAGAGTTGGAATGTTCCTCGAAGAGTAGTGGCCAAGGTGGAGTGGCATCAGGGAGAACTGTTCCCAAGAGTAGGCTTCATCGTAACCAACCTGAGCTATCCAACGAAGGGACTAGTCAGCTTCTACAATGGCAGAGGCACAGCAGAGCAGTGGATTAAAGAGGGGAAATACGCCCTCAATTGGACTCGGCTCTCGTGCCATAAGTTCGTGGCTAATCAGGTGAGGCTGTGGCTATTCATCCTGGCATACAATCTGGGCAACTTCTTCAGAAGGCTGGCTCTGCCAGAAGCGATAAAGAGCTGGTCCCTGACAAGTATTCAGACGAGACTCATCAAGATAGGCGGGCGACTGGTGCGTCATGCGAGGAGGCTTGTGTTCCAGCTTGCCGAGGTGATGGTGACCAGGGAGATGTTCGATGAAATGCTGGAGCGGATAGGGAGACTTCGTTTCAATCCTGGATAGGAGCATGTGTCTGTTAGGGAATCGTGATCATATCGAGGCTGCCCTGAGCAAGGTGCGCGACTTGCAGCGTGAGGTTCGGTCTGAATAATCCGTTTAGAGCCTTTCCCAGTGGTTTGGAGACCCTGTTTCTCTAGATGAAGTGATATTAGCGCGGTTGGTGGCAGTTGACAACTTCAGCAGGCGATCTTATAGTCTGGACTGTCTCAGGATGGTGTGTTTATGAAAGCACTGGATTCCATCTGGGAAATATCGGCTTAAATCCACCGAAAGCTTCGCTCCGCTGGCAATCGCCCAGCAAACATCGCTCACCCCCCGGGAGGCCGCGCTGTACTACCTGAAATTTTTCACAGAGCTCGAGCTGCACTCCGCGGAGGAAATCACCGGAAAGATGGTCTGGTTCTCCGCATCCAAGGCCAAGGAACTGCTGCGCAAGCGCAGACTGACTGGGAAGTTCGGGGTACGCTGCTGACTCGCCCGAGGTGTTCCCGTGGCTCGCCCCAGTTCCATCCGCGCCGTATTGACCGTGAAGGGGCGAAGGGCAACGGGCCCGCTACTGAGGTTGCAAGTCAAACGAGATTGGCGCGTCTTCAGTGGGATATCTTCACCGGCGGCAGCCGGTCGATGGCTTTCCAATCCACATTTTCACTGGGCCGGAGAAGGGTCAATCTCTCCATCACGTCCCCATGAAGGCCTTCGGTGTCCAACCCTATGAACCGTGGCAGGAAAGGGACCAGGTTGTATCCGGCCTCCTCCAGCTTCGCGGCAGCGCCCCGCCGGTTATGACGCTCCAGGTGGAGCAGACCTGCCGCCGTCTTGATCAGCCCCTGATAGAACAGGCGTAGGGGATAAGCCTCGCCCAGCCAGATGCCCTCCAGGGTCTCGTGGCTGCGCCAGTATTCCCCCCTGTTGAACTCTAGAACGCCACGCTCGAGCTCTGCCGGGGGGTCTGGCACAGGGCCGAAGTAGCCCTCTAAGTGCAACTTCTCCAGCCACTGCATGTCCAGCTTGCGCCGGCTCCCTTTGCTCGGGCGAGTGGGCAGCTCTGCGGCAGCCATCGGATGACCTCGTTCCTGTACCAAGCTACGTCGCCGTGAGGCCTCCATCGATGACCAGCTCCGCGCCGGTCACGAAGGAGGCCTCGTCGGAGGCAAGGTAAAGCACCCCATACGCAACGTCGTTGGGCGCCCCCATTCTCCCCAGGGGCACAGCTTTCAATCTCTCCTCGTGCAACACAGGGTCCTCCGCCATGTACGCCGCCAGCGGGGTGTCGACGGGGCCAGGATGGACCGAGTTGGCCCTGATGTTGTCCCTTGCGTGCTGAATGGCGGTCACTTTGGTGAACACTCTTACGGCCCCCTTGGAGGAGCTGTACGCGTAAGCGCGAGTCCACCCGCCGACCATACCTGCGATGGAGGAGATGTTCACGATAGACCCTCCACCGGCTCTCCGCATGGCGGGAACGGCGTGCTTGGTCCCCAGAAAGACCCCCTTGGCATTAACGTCCATCACCCGGTCCCATTCCTCGACCGTGGAATCTTCCAGAGGGATCAAAGTCTTGGACGGAACGGCGATCCCTGCGTTGTTCACCAGAATGTCCAGCTTCCCATACTTGGACTCGGCGGTCCCCACGGCCTTCTCCCAGTCCTCCTCTATTGTTACGTCCATGCGGAGGTAGGTGGCGTCGCCGCCGGACTCTCGTATCGCTGCTTCTACCTTCATGCCCCGCTCGTCGAGGATGTCGCCGATGACCACCCGAGCTCCCTCTTGGCAGAACAGTGCGGCCTCGGCCGCGCCCATGCCCCTGGCGCCTCCGCTGATCAGGGCCACCTTCCCGTTCAGCCTACCCATGTCTACCTCCTCTGTGTGTAAGCTCACTCAATCAACGAATCATGGCTTGCGAATTGATGTATATCGATGCCATTTTGCGTTGAGATAAGCACACCGCGACGAGAACGAGTGTATTAGCAAAACCAATGGACCGTCAATCTCTGGAGGGGCGTGCGTGTTGACAATGGATAGGCCCAAACCTATGCTACACCTGTCGCCGCCTAGCCAACCCACACGCGTGACCTGACCCGCCTACTCACGCGGAATCAGTGTCTTGCCAGCCGACGAGTCGGGGACAGGGTTTTCTGCGCAGGAGGTCACACACATCATGCCGCTGCCACCGTACCGAGTGGACTACAGCCCTATCATAGACCGCCCCGTGATCAAGTGGCCCAACGGCGCCCGCATCGCTCTCTGGATTGCGCCCAACGTGGAGCATTATGAATACATGCCCGAGTTCGACGGAGTAAGGGACCCATACCCGAGAAGGCACTCCCCCTTCCCGGACGTACGCGAGTATACCCGCCGTGATTACGGCAACCGCGTAGGGTTTTGGCGGATGCTGGAGGTGCTGGACGCATACGACATCAGGTGCTGCGCATCCCTCAACCTGGCGGTCCTGGAGCACTTCCCCGAGATCTGCGAGGCTATGGTCGCGCGGGACTGGGACTACATGAGCCACGGCATTTACAACACCCGCTTTCTTATCACCTACACCGAGGAGCGGGAGAGGGAGTGGTATCGGGACTCGATAGCGACCCTGAAGCGCAATACGGGCAAACAGCTCAAGGGCATGCTGGGACCGGCCAACTCCAACTCACTGAGCACGCCGGACCTCATGGCCGAAGCCGGCCTGATCTATCACTGCGACTGGATGCACGACGACCAGCCAGTACCCATAAAGGTGAAGTCTGGGAAGCTGATCTCTCTGCCCTATTCTGTCGAGGTGAACGACGGCTCCATCTTCACGACTCGAAACGAGGGGGAATACTTCGAATGGGTGGTGAAGGCACAGTTCGAGCAACTCTTCAAGGAGGGAGCGGACAGCGGACGTGTAATGTGCATAGCGTTGCACCCGTACATCATGGGCCAACCCCACAGGATAAAATACCTGGACAATATCCTGCGTTATGTTACATCCCACGAAGGAGTATGGCTCGCTACGGCTGACGAGATCGCTGAATACTACATGGCCGACCACTACGACCAGGCCGTAGCCCACGCCGCGAGACTAAGCGGGGTTGACACCCCATAGCCCCAAAAGTATCATACCCTTGGCGACTGGCAGGTAGCCCAATGGCGAGGGCGCTCTCAAGCGGATCGCCGGGCCATAGCGGCACCTGGGTCTCACCACCACCGGACACTGTGCGCCGGCCCTGCTACCTGCATAGGAGGCTGTCAGCAGACCGACCGGACTGGACCATCACGCACGAAGGAGGAGCCTTCCCATGCCGCTGGCCCCTTATCGAGTAGACTACAGCCCGATTGTCGAGCGTCCTCCCATCAGGTGGCCTAACAACGCGCGCGTCGCCCTTTGGGTATCCCCCAATGTTGAGCACTACGAGTACCTTCCGGTCTTCAACGGGCTGCGGGACCCGTGGCCCCGTTCACCCTATCCGGATGCCCGCGAGTACTCCTATCGGGACTACGGCAACCGGGTCGGATTCTGGCGAATGCTCGAGGTGCTGGACAAGCACAACATCCGATGCTGCATATCGCTCAATGAGGCCGTGCTGGAGCACTTCCCTGAGGTCCGGGACGCCATGGTCGAGAGGGATTACGACTTCATGAGCCACGGCATCTACAACACCCGGTATATCAACACCTACACCGAGGACGAGGAGAGGGAGTACTACCGAGATTGCATCGATACCCTGAAACGCTATACCGGGAAGCAGCTGAAAGGCATGCTGGGTCCCGCCATCTCAGGCACCGACCGAACCCCCGACCTCATGGCTGAGGCCGGCCTGATATACCACACCGACTGGGCTCACGACGACCAGCCTGTGCCCATCAAGGTGAAAACGGGGAAGCTGGTCTCCGTACCGTACTCCATCGAGCTCAACGACGTTCCTATATTCAGCAAGTACGGCGAGGGAGACTACTTCGAGTGGATCTGCAAGGCCCAGTTCGACCAGCTGTACAAGGAAGGCGCCGAGAGCGGCAGGGTGATGTGTATCGCGCTTCATCCCTTCCTGATCGGCCAGCCCCACAGGGTCAAATACCTGGACAACGTATTGGGCTACATCATGTCCCACGAAGGCGTCTGGCAGACGACTGCCGACGAGATAGCCGAACACTACATAGCCAACTACTATGATGAGGCGGTCGCCCATGCCGCACAGGTCAACAAATAGAACCAGCTAGCGGACCAAACCCGCCCGCGTCCAAGGAGGCGACATCATGCCCGCAGAACGTCGATTTGGGATGGACCACGAACACTATGACTGGTCCCCCATCTCAACACGGGGAGTCCTGAGATGGCCCGATAACGCGAGGATCGCTCTGGGTGTCATCGTCAACCTGGAGCACATGGAATGGCATCCGCCCGAGGGTAGCTACGTTGCCTCTCTCTCGGGAGGCCTGGGAGACCGCCGCTTCACCGACTATGCCCGTCCTTCCCACAGAGAATACGGCCATCGAGTTGGAATCTTTCGTGTGCTGGACGTGCTAGAGAAGCACGGCATCGTGCCCATGGTGGCCATGGACTCCCTGACTGCGGAGAACTATCCATACCTCGTGCGCCACTGCAAGGAGCGTGGCTGCGAGATAATCGGCCACGGCATTTCCGTAAGCCGGATGATAACCAGCGAAATGACAGAACGCGAGGAGTCCGAGTACATCCAGGCTTCCCTGGATTCGCTCAAGAAGACGACTGGCTCCGCTCCCACGGGCTGGTTCGGCCCGGAGTACGGGGAGTCGACACGGACCCCACAGCTGCTCGCCCAGGCGGGCGTCCGCTATGTATGTGACTGGACCAACGACGAGCAGCCCTATCCTCTGAAGGCCCCCACGGGGGAGATTTACGCGCTACCGATCACACTGGAGGTGGAGGACGTAAACGCCCTATGGGACCGGAGGATCGCAGTTCCCAGGTATGGGCAGCTCTTGAAGGAGAGTTTCGACGTCCTCTACAGTGACGGCGCCCGTAACGGGCGGCTGATGTTGCTCAACCTGCACCCCTGGCTCATAGGCCAGCCCTTCCGTATAGGGACCCTTGACGATGCGCTGGGTTACATGGTGGCCCGCCAGGGCGTCTGGACCGCCACGGGCTCGGAGATAATCGACTGGTATAGGAGCAATCCTCCCGGGGGTTGATCGGTTTTTCCGGCATTAGACCGGCCGGGCGACGCATGCGTCGCCCCTACCCGCTCTTTCATCGGGCCCCTTAATCGCCCGCGCCTCAGGTTCCGTCGCACCGGTGCTGGCCCGCGTCATCGGGGATTCAGAAACGCGTGACGCGTCCTGGTACCCAGATACAGTATTCGCACTGAGGCTCCCTATTGGGTATAGGGCGTTGTAGGGGCGACGCATGCGTCGCCCTACCCGCGTGGTGGAGGGCTGCCCCGCGAGTTTCTGGCCGGGATGATGAATCAGAGGATAATCCCAGCCTGGACTCAGCGCCGGACCAGGGTTAGGACGACGTGGAGCAGGCGGCCAAACAGCCCTAGCGCTCCTGCACCCCACCTTTTACGTCGCCACAGCCGGTCCGAAGTTCCTCAACAGCCGGCCATAGCCTTCGATGGGTTTGCTCCAGCCGACCTTCCTCAGGGCGTTCCAGATTGTAGCCTGATTTACGGTGATTACGAGCTTCCCCAGCTTCTTCTCTAGCTCCTCGGCTACCTCGAGCGCTCTCCACGCGGTTCCCGGGAGAAACACCGTATCGGCGTCTACGTGGGCCACCGTAGGGACATAGTCGGCGATCACGCTGGGCTCCTGAAGGTCGATCTCCTTGACGTTCATGGAGTCCCGCATCCAGGGCTCTCCTTGAAGGTTGAGAACTTCGAAACCAGCCTCCTCCAGCAATGGCTTCAGGGCAGCGTGGAGGTGGGAATTACGGTATGGGCCGGCTACGCTAACCCGGCGGGTCCCCATGAACCTCATGGCCTCGATGCAGGAGGTCACCGCCGTGATCGCGGGCACGCCGGAGACCGCCTCCATTTTCTCAGCCATGTCCCGGTCGTAGGCAAGGGTCCCCTTGTGCCAGGTGCCTCCGGTGCAGGCGTATACCAACAGATCCGGAGTGACGTTTGCCAGGGAACGGACGCCCCTCTCGACGTCTTCGTTCATCAACGTGATGTCCATGCCGAACATCACGTTGTCACGAGCATCGATCTCCCGGCTGCCGATTTTCACCTCGTAGGCTTCGTCTTCGGGCTTCCTGGGCTGATTGCCCCACCGGCCGTTCCACATGCGCTCGAAGTGCACGGTGATCTCCCTGGGGACGACCGAGTAGAAGTCGGGCTCGACAACTGGGTTGGTGGAGGGCACTATCGCCCCGATGCGCACCGGCTTTGCCATGACAATCCTACCCTTTTCGATTCGATATCCTAAATTAGACTCAGACCGTTAAGAACTTGTCACCCTGAGTCCGCCGGCGGCGTGCGAAGGGTCTGGAGGAGGGGGGCGTTACCCCCCAACCCCAGATTCTTCGCTGAGGCTCAGAATGACAACCTACGTGGCAATAACATTGTTATACGTTTCCGGTGAACTATATAGCTAAATTGTCGAGTATTTTCGCCGCGTCATCCAGGTTTTCGAGGTTCCACAGCAGGTCCAAGGTGGCCTTGATTTGGCCTGGAGCCAGAACGTCCCGGGCCAAACCCACGAATTTGGCGTCTGTCTCCTCGTCCGTCTTGCCCTCTTCGATCTGCTCGGCGGTCAGGACGCCGTGGGCCGTCCGCTTCTCGCCAGACTTTGTGGTGGCCTCTATGAGGAAGTTCCTTACCGCGGGCGTTTGCTTGCTGAACTCCGGGTCGGGCTCCGCGTGCATCCGGCCCAGAAGGTCCAGGATGTCCGCGTCCAGGTACCGTTCCCGGCTAAAGGTCTGGGGAGTGATGTCGCCGTCTATTAGCATGGCGGCGACGGTGAAAGGTATGCTGTGGTCGGCCGTCTCACGAGTCTTGGGGGCCCACAGCTCCTTCGGCTCTACCGCCCACTTATAGGACGAAGCGACGGTCTTGATGTTGAGAGACTGAATCTCCTCCACCGCCACCTGCTTGCGGAAGTCCCGGGCCGTAATTGCAACCAGCTGGCAGGAGTCCCTCACGGGATAGGTCTTAATATTGGTCCGGCTGATTCTAAAGGGCCTCCCGTTGCCTCCCAGGATGTCGAAGCTAAAGGGTCCGGTCACCTGGTTTTTCAACCCATATTGGCCGTCGATGGCCTCCTCTGCGCCGGTCATCCCCTCCAGGGCCAGCATAGCGGCGAAGATGCCCTGTCGAGCGGCCATACCGGCGGCCGCCGCCTTCCACATAGAGAGTTCCCCTACACGGTTCTGGTACATGGCCATATTGGGAATAAGCGCCATGGCCGCCGCGTTGCCAAGCTGCTCCTTGCTCAGCCCCAACAAAGTGCCGGCGCCCATGGCAGCTCCCAGCACTACGTACACCGGCTGGTCCCACCCATGAGCGTCCAGGAGTGTCTCCTCGATAATGAGGCATTGGACCTCGTAGGCAAGAACAATCGCGGTGATCAGTGCCTTGCCGTCGGCGTTGACGGCCTCGCCCATCGCCAGCACAGCCGCAATGGCGTCGCTGGGATGTCCGGCGTCCTTGGCACGGTAGGCGTCGTTGAAGTCCAGGTACCGGAGCATCGTACCGTTGGCGAAAGCCGCCATCTCCGGGCTGGTACGGAAGAGGGAGCCTATTATCCTTGAGGTAAGTGGAGCGCCGGTTGGGAAACACAAGCGGCGGGCTATCTTGCAGGGCTCGGCCGTGTACCCGCCCAAGGCACAACCTAAAGTGTCGATCATCCGGTGCTTGGCCGCCTTGATCGCGGTGTCCGTCAGGTCATTGTAGGAAAGGGATGCTGCATAGCTACTAAGGGTCTCAATGGAGCGGTCCAAAGGGCGCCTCCTTTCGGGCATGGGAAGGGTCGAACGTGGATGGTGGTGGCTTCCCGTCAGGCGGCTTAGACCGGCAGCGCCAATCCGCTCTCCAAACGGGCAGAACTAAAGATACAAGTGGCCACGGGCTTTGTCAATCTTGGCAGTGTATAATTGGCTCATGGCCCCCGGAACAGTGCTCAGCCTCATCGGCAATACCCCCCTCGTGGAGCTGCCGCACCTCTCGCGGGAGAGCGACGTCCGTATATATGCCAAGCTGGAGGGCCAGAACCCCAGCGGCAGCGTCAAGGACCGAATCGTGCTGGCCATGATAGAAATGGCCGAGCAGCGGGGCGAGATACATCCCGGAAATACCATCGTGGAGGCAAGCAGCGGCAACACGGCGATCGCTCTGGCCCTGGTGGGGAAGCAAAAGGGATACGCCGTCCATGTGGTAATTCCAAGGGAAGTGGCGCCCACCGTTGCCGACATTCTGGAGCTATATGACGCCCAAGTAACCTGGTGCGACCCCGGGGAGGGGATGAAAGGCGCCATAGACCTGGCCAATAGCATGGCCGATGCCCAGGGGTGGTACTATCTGGGCCAATTCAGCGACCGGACCAACCTGGAGACCCACTTCAGAACTACTGGGAACGAAATCTCCCAGGCTTTGCCACAGATCGATGCGTTCGTGGCCGGGATAGGAACGGGGGGCACAATCATGGGGGTGGCCCGCCGCCTCAGGGAATCCAATCCAGACGTGCGGATCATCGGCGTGGAGCCCCAGCTGGGAGAGCGCCTCCAGGGGTTGAGGAGCCTGTCGGAGGGGTACATTCCTCCGCTCCTGGACCTGAAGCTGCTGAATAGCAGGTTCATCGTGGACAGCGCCACGGCAATGAAGGCCGTCCGCCGCCTCGCGCAGGGAGAGGGCATCTTCGCGGGGGTCTCCGCCGGCGCGACGCTGCAGGTTGCCATGCGGGTGGCGAAGCGCATGAAGCGCGGGAACATCGTGGTGATGTTCTCCGACGGTGGCTGGAAGTACCTTCCAGCCCAGCCATGGAACGCGGACCGTTTAGGCTCAGAGGACCTGGACGATACCCACTGGTGGTGAGCCCCACCCACCATATGGTAGGGTGAGTTCTCGGTGCTCCGCCCGCGGCGACAGGCGCGCCCATCGGTGCGCCTCAGGCTAGAAGCGGGGCACCCTCATGGCCGGGACGAGGCCCAACTGGTCCAGCATGCCTATGGTGTCCTGAAGGCCCCAGTGCTCGGCGATCTTACCATCGACGAAGCGGGCGACGCGGAGCTGCATGATAGAGAACCGCTTGCCCGTCGCGGCGAATCCTAGGAACTCCCCCTTGTGGGTGCCCTGTGAGGTGACGCGACCGATCACTCTGTCCCCAACCGCCATTAGATCGTCGACAGTGTAGTGGATATCTGGGAAGGCCGAGAAGTAGGTCTTGACGATCCCGGTGAACACCTCTAACCCCACAAGCGGTTCGTAGAGGGAGGCGTGGTTCAGGAAGTCCGGTGTGAGGAACTCACCGACCGAATCGATGTCGCGGTTGTTGAAAAACTGCTGGAACAGCCTCCTGAAGACCTCTTTATTTGCCTCTGACAATGTGTACTCCTTTCTTTGGTCCCTTCCTGCGGGACTCACCATGGGCTCGTTGGCCAGATGAGTAGCGGTCTACGGCTCGTCACTAGCGGGGTGCTGAAAAACCCTTCCGATCATCCCCCTGACCCCCTTCCTGGCCAGGAAAGGGGAAGAATTTATATCTGAGGGACACCCTCAGACTCCCGGCAAAGGGGCTTCGCCCCTCTGCACTCCCTTCCTTCATCAGCCTCCTGGGACCGTGTCGGACCGAGGCGGTCGCGATTGCTACACCAGAGCCGATCACGATACAGGCGGCCGGTGGTGGGCCCAGGGCCGGGCCGACTCGAAGGCGGCCGCCGCCCTCAGCACCGTCTCTTCGTCGCCCCTGCGGCCTACTATCTGTAGTCCGATGGGCAGTCCATCGGATGAGAAGCCGCAGGGGACACTTGCGGCCGTATGCATGGTCATGTTGAAAGGGTAGGTGAAGGGTGTGAAGCCCCAGAACGGGTTTACCTGCCTGCCGCCGATCACTTCCGGTAACTGCCCGATTGGGAAGGCGGGCACGGCCAAGGTCGGGGTCAGCAGCAGGTCATGGTCCTCGAAGAGGTCCTCCATTCGAGCCTGAAGCTGCTCCACGTAGAGCATAGCCCTGCAGTATTCCGGCCCGCTGACGCCCTTCCCCCTCTCCAGGGTTTCAATACTTCTCTCCGTCAGCTCCTCCCGATGGTCGTCCAGCAGATGCCCGTAGGACGTGAATCCCCTGAGGCTGAAGATGTCCCAAAATACGGGGAAGGGGTCCTCCAGATCTAGCCCCGCCTCGTCCACGGTGCATCCCAGCTCCTCAAATACATGAGCCGCCTTGGAAGCGGCCGCCCCTACTTCCGGGTCCACAGCGGCGTACCCGAGGTCGAGGCTCCACGCTGCACGGAGGCCCTCTACTCCCACTTCGAGTGCCGCCACAAAGTCCGGAGGCTGCTGTCTCATGCAGCCGGGGTCCCGTCTATCGGGACCCGCCATGACCTGGAGCAGAATAGCGGAGTCCCGCACGGTGCGTGTCACGGGGCCTCCTTGGGAAAAGTTGTTGTGGGCGGGCATCCCCACACCACCGTATTTGGGAACCCTTCCCTGGCTGGGCTTGATTCCGAAGATCCCGCTAAAAGCGCAGGGTATACGGATAGAGCCACCTCCGTCGCTGCCCGTCGCAATGGGACACAGCCCCGCCGCTACGGCGGATGCTGCGCCTCCGCTGGAACCTCCGGGGGTCCTCTCAGGGTCCCACGGGTTGCGGCAGGCATCTCCCAGCCTGTTCTCAGTGGTCCCAACGAAGCCGAACTCGGGCGAGTTGGTCTTGCCAAGGACAATCGCTCCGGCCTCTCGGACCCTCTCCACCAGCAGCGAGTCCCGGTCGGGGACATGGTCCTTGAATACCAGGCTGCCCATGGTGGAGCGGATACCTTTGGTAATCTCCAGGTCTTTTATGGAGATGGGAATCCCATGGAGCGGGCCTCGGTGGTCCCCTTTGAACAGGGCCTGCTCCGAGGAGCGAGCCGAGGACATCGCTTCCTCCGATGTGACAGTCAGGTAGGCGTTAAGACGGGGATTCAACTGCTCGATGCGGCGCAGGAAAATTTCCGTAAGCTCCACGATCGAGACCTGTCGGGAGTCGATGAGACCCCTCAGCTCCGAGACGGGAGTGAAGGCCAGGTCTTCCTTCTCCATGGCCCGATCCTCCTTGGAGATGTTTCCTGGCGATATTCTACTACACGGATGGGCTGCCCGACAGAGGCGGGTAGACATCACGGGAGATGGGGTGTCCCTGAGAAGCCGGCCGTCTGTCTCTGCGTTACGAGGTGCATCAGGGGTTTGGGGATGTCAGCAACGGGAAGCTCAGAGGGGTGAAGTCGTCAGCGCTGGGGGGTGGGGTGTCTGCTTCGCAAAAGGCTCGATACACTGTCGGGGAACCTGAGAGTCAACTACCTGGATGGGATAGTCGCCCACAAGATAGGTTTGGGCTCGGTGGAGCCCGCCTTAGCCTGTCCCTCCTCCGCTGTCACCCACACCTGCTCGAAGAGATTTATGGGCTGGTTGGGCAAGAGGTTGAGAACGCCCCAGCCCATATCGTCTACGACAAGGTGTCCAAGGGCGATGCGCCTGTCGTCTGTGGTTGTTAGCCAGACCTCGTAGACCATGTCTTCTGAGGAAGGGGTCAAGCCAGTAGCCATCAGCATTCCCGAGCTGCCCCGGCCGCTTGTCAGCAACATGCCCCGCGCCCTGGGCTCATCCGATCCGGCTTGCAGCACCAACACTTCTCTGGTCGGCGAGGCCAGGAGATAGGTAACGGAAATCTGATCGCGGAACATCCCGACCAGCTTATCGTCTCTCTGCGAAAGCAGAGACACGCTAGCTGTCAGCGCCGAGTTTTCGGCCTGCATGCCTTCCATCCGACTGGACAGCTGCAACACGCTACCAGTCAGCGCTGAGTTTTCGGTCTGCATACTCTGTATCTGATTGGACAGCTGCAACACACTACCCGTCAGCTCGGAGTTCTCCTCCCGGAGGTCGTCCATTTGATTAGACATATGGACGCCGACCGCTATCACCGAGGCCAGAAACAAGACGCCTACAGCTGCCGTGGCGCCCACAAGAAGCCCTCCGGCGGCGAATATCGGACTCTCGCGCCGGCGCGAACGCTTGGCCTGTCCCTCCACGGCTTTCATAGTCCGCATCTTGAGTCCCGGGGGCAGCTCGACCGACTCGGCCACCTGGGCCAGTGCAGCGGGCACAAGCAGGTGATCGCGCAGAAGGGGAGGACACCAGGGGCACGTTTCCAGGTGCTCCTCGACCAACGCCGCCTCTTCGACGCTTAGGGCGCTTAGCGCGTAAGCCGGAAGGAGTTCTTCGGCGCTTTTACAATCCAATGCCTACAATACCTCTTTATACTTGAAAGCCAAACGGAGTTTTTGCATTGCCAGACGCACCCTTGTCTTCACGGTGCCTAAAGGTTGGTCCAATTTGCCGGCGATCTCCGACTGGGAATAGCCTTCAAAATAAGCCAGGACTATGACCTCCCGCTGTTCTCTCGGTAGCTCAGCCAGGGCCGAGAATATCTCCTGGCGAGCCAGGCTCCGGTACGCCGCTTCCTCAGTGCTGGGTCCTCTACTGGGTTCAAGGTCCAGCAGTTCATGGGCCACCTGATTGGATGACTGGGCGCTACGCTTACGGGCCCTAATCAAGTCGATGATCCGGTGATGTGCTACGCTCATGAACCACGCGCGCGGCGTGCCCCGCCCAGGATTATAGTTGGAAGCCTTGAGCCAAAGGTTCAAGAAAACATCCTGGGCGGCCTCTTCCGCCAAGGAATGGTCCCTGAGCATGTACCTCGCTAGAGAGAACACCGAAGTCGCGTAGCGCTCGTAGAAGACCTCCAATGCGTCCTTTTCGCCGTTCGCGATTAGAGTGATGAGCTGCTCATCTCTCAGGTCATTGTAGTTAAGCACCCACGCCTCGCTACCCCTGGAGACGCCATCCCATCCCGATGGAGTATACGTTCGACTTCTCCATCCGGATTTGGGCTGTTCCAGGCTTCCAGCCAACCGACCGCCCCGATCGCCCTGTCGGTCGGTTCAATTCAAGTATATAGGACAGCTATTCTGCCTGTACAGAGTTCTCTCTCGTATTGGCAAAGAGCCTGCGCTGAGGTACTATAAAATGCGGGGTGTATCGTAGATCGGACCCAGCCCCTTGTCCAGACAAGGTGTCTCCAAGCACTCGTACACGGAGCTGAGAACCCACGTGGCGATTCCTCAGGAAGGAGGCGCGATTTGGAGCTGAAAGATCTCCTCCGGGACCTGTCAGGGCTGGATGAGATGCTCTGGGTAATCGGGGGTGCGGAGGTTGTCAGCGAGAATTCCTCCAGGGGCATGGAAGAGCCCACTTTCAGCGGCGGCTACGCCAACATCGAGGCGGATAACTGGCATGTCCACTTGAAGGTGGACGACGTCGCCGGAGTGCAGTTTGTGGAGGCGGAGAATCACGTCGCTCCTTTTCTCTACTACGTACGATTCTCGAATGAGGCAGAAGAGACCCTTTTCCGCGTCTATTTTCCCAACCCGTACCTGGACGATGACGCCAACTCGGCCGAGTTTCAGCCTGAGAAACTAAAGCTGTTCGAGGATTACAGGGACAAATACGTGGGCAAGGATGGGATTGTCTTCGTCAGGAGGGCCCGCCAGGTCTCTCGTTGACGTGACCGGCGAAGATGACTTAGAATTTTGCGTTATTAGTGGAGGGAATTATGTTCAACAAAGAGACACTGGACAAGTTTTTCGGCGAGCTGAAAGGCAAGTACGGGAGCGAGCCCGACTGGGAGCAGATCCTTAAGGATGCCCACCTGGGAATCGCCAGGTCGGATGCGGAGGTAGACCTTGGGAACATAGATTCCCGCGCGAAAGAGGCCATCATCAGACATCAGGGATCGTAGGTTTCAATCCGGTCCGGGGGGTGAACATCGAAGTTCCATCCTCTGGGTGATTTCCGAATCCTCGGTCCATGCGCCGGTGCCTAGGTGGCTGAGACAAGAGTTGACAAAGCGGACAGCTTTGGAATATCTTAAAGTACGTCGAAGATCGCGCTGTTTGGATTACAGGTCAGTGCTGAGGAGAATGTTATGTTGAAGATCGGCCACACTGTGACAGTCCCGCCAACCTTTAGGGGACAAGGCCCCGACGGCGAGTCGGACACAATATCCATACCCCAGGAGCTGGAGACGGTTCCCGGCATCCCTCAGGAACCCGAAACCGTGACCTTCTACGCCAGACATTACCCGATAGAATCCCACAATGTAGAGCACTTCGCTTTCCGGTCCTGGCTAAGGGAACATACGGACATAAAGGAGCTCCGCGAGGAGCATGAAACCCAGATAAAGCCCACCATAACGGCGTCTCGCGAGTCTGGCGAGTTGGAGCCGACCGGAGAAGCGGTTCCGGGCAAGGACCTTACTCAAGAGATCACCGTAAAGGCCATTGATCTGGGATTCGCCATGGTAGGCTTCGCAGCCTATGACAACCGTTACACCTACGTAAGCAAGAGGAAGTGGGTGAAGCCCTTCCCCAACGCTATATGCCTCGCCATGGAGCAGGGCTACGAGGAGACCCAGACGATCCCTGGCCCGGTGGCGGAGGCAAATGTTTTCGAGACCTACAGGCGTGAGGGATCTCAGGCTCTAGTCCTCGCCGAGTACATCAGGTCTTTGGGGTATCACGCTCAGGTGCAGAACCCAAATGACGCCAGCGCCGCGCTACACGCCATGTTCGTAGAGGCGGGTATGGGTCAGATGGGAGCGATGGGCTATCTGCTGTCTCCTCATTTCGGGTCCCGGCACAGGCTGATGCTTGTGACAACCGACGCTCCGGTGACCTTCGGCAAGCCCGTTGACTACGGCATTCACGCCTTCTGCACCATCTGCCAGGTATGCGTGAACCGCTGCCCCGGTCGGGCTCTGCTGCGAGACAAGGTGTGGTGGAGGGGGGTTGAGAAGTTCAAGATAATCGCTAAGAGATGCAGGCCCGTGATGGCCAGATACGCCGCTTGTGGGGTTTGCATGAAAGTCTGCCCCGTGCAGAGGTTCGGCCTCAAGCCGGTGCTGGAGCACTACGCCGCCACCGGACAGGTGCTTGGGAAAGGCACCCACAACCTAGAGGGATATGAAATGTACGACATGGGCTACTTCGGGCCGGGAGAATTGCCCAGGTTTGGCTCAGACTTCTTCCACATCCCGGAGGGCTCGCGTGATGGGTTCATCTTTGAGAATCTAAAGGAGAAGATAGCCTCCGGCGGGATCCCTGAAGGCGCCGAGGGAGACAAGGTCTGGGCCGAGTTCAGGCAAGAGATACGAGAGTCGGTCCTGGGCCCCGCCAACTATGAAGATAGCCTGCCGGATGTGGACGAGTTTTAGCCCTCTAGACTTAAGTAACACGGAGTCCGAAGGAAAGATGGGCGTTGGCCGCTGGCCAGCGCCCATGTTCTTTTAAGCGGGTCGCTGGCGTAGTACCTGGGACGCAGGCTGCAAGTTTTTTCGGCAAGGGGTGAGCATGCAATGGGAGCGACATTGGTACGGGGGAAATACGTAATCTGCAAGGTCACCGGCCCAGCCTCCGCAGAGGTGGTCTCGGACGGGGCCGTATATCAACGGGACGGTGAAATCGTCGAAGTGGGGAGGTACGACGACCTGAGGGCTCGCTATCCCACGGACGAGGTCATAGGCTCCTCGAATCACGTCGTAATGCCGGGCCTGGTGAATGATCACTTCCACGTGGGCCTCACCCCCTTTCAGCTGGGAGCGCCGGACCTGCCACTGGAGATGTGGGGCATCGCTCGAATGGCAGCCAGGAGCGTGGACCCTTATCTGGACCAGCTATATGGCGCCGTACAGATGATCGAGTCCGGGACCACGACCGTGCAGGCTATACACCGCATTGGTTTCGGCGCCAGAGCCGTGGACCCGGAGGTCGCCGATAGGGTCATAGGGGCATACGGCCAGGCTGGAATGAGGGTCTCTTACGCTCCGGTCGTCGCCGACCAGAATTACCTGATGGCCGGCGCTCGAGGCGGCGAGAAGGAGTTCGCGTCTCAGCTGCCGGGTGACCTGGGCAGCCGCTACCTATCGTTCATAGGCGGGGGCAACGTGCCTGTGGAGGAGGTGATGTCCGGCATAGAGGAGATATGCAGAAAGTATGGGGACAAACAGCATGAGCTGGTCCGGATTACGATGGCGCCCAGCAACGTTCACCGGTGTACCGACGCCCTCCTGATAGCGTTCAAGGAGATGGCCGCGAGGCACGATACAGGGATTCACATCCACCTTCAGGAGAGTATCTACCAAAAGCTGTACGGCCTGTGGGCCTGGGACAAGACCCCACTTCAGCACCTGCACGAGCTAGGCTTTCTGGGCCCCGAAGTCATATGCGGCCACAGCGTCTGGGTCACCGATGAAGACATGGGGTTGATGGCTTCAGCAGGGACCGGTGTTTGCCATAACGCCAGCTCTAATCTGCGACTCCAATGTGGGATCGCGCCGATAGGCCAGCTGATGAGGCAGGGAATACGGATAGCCATTGGCAGCGACGAGGCAGGCATCAACGACGACAAGGACCTTTTCCAAGAGATGCGGCTGGTGCTCAAGCTCCATAGGGTGCCCGGTGTGGAAAATATACCGCCGACGGCCCACGAGGTCTTCCACATGGCCACGGCCAACGGGGCCCACGCCAGTTGGTTCGGAGAGCGCATCGGCACCCTCGAGCCCGGGAAACGGGCGGACATAGTGCTGATGAACCTTCAAAACATCGAAGAGCCCTACCTCGATCCCGACGTCTCAATCGTTGACGCCGTGGTCCACCGAGGCCGCGGGATAGATGTGGACACAGTGATCATCGACGGTGACGTGGTCATGCGGGACCGGCGCCTGACCCATGTGGACAAAGAGAGCTTGTTCAAGGAGATCAAAAAGTCGATGACCCGGCCCCTCGAGCCTTCAGAGGTGCGGCAGCGAGAGCTGAGCAAGGAGATTCAACCCCACATCCGTCGCTTCTTTGATGGGACCCTACCCCAAAATCCCTCGCCCTATACCCATTACAACGACCGCTCCTGAGGCCCTCACCCCGGCCTGGGTCACCCCTCTCCCTCAGGGGGCCCTGCCTTGAAACTGTCATTCTGAGGAGCGAAGCGACGAAGAATCTGTCCCCGGCCCATTATGGTCAAGGTAAGACCCTTCGCTGCGCTCAGGGTGACAGCATGGGATGCGACTTTTTGGGGCAAGGCCCCCTCAGGGAGGGCGGCCGGGGGGGAGGCCACATCGTACGTGGTGCTTGACATGCGAGATGGGGGAATATAGGGTATGGGAACGGCTGCCTTCCACCGATATGGCGGCTCGTGATAGGGCAGTCGGGTATTAGATAGCAGGTCGCTTCCAGGGCTCATGGAGCTTCCTGGAAGCAAGGGCGGGAGCATGACTTACAAGGACGATATAGCCTTGGTGGCCCATTTGATGCGGCGAGCCGGCTTTGGTGCTGCGCGGGCTGAGTTAGAGGACCGTGTGGCTAAAGGGTACGAGGCGACGGTGGACGAGCTGGTATATCCCGAGAAATACGGCCTTGCTCCGGCCGACGAGGACATCCTCTACCGCCACCTGCCCTCCTCAGTGGTCCCGGGCGGCAGCTTCCCGGCGGCCCAGGCCAACTTCCTGTATCAGATGATCAACACCCGTCGACCGCTGGAGGAGAAGATGGCCCTCTTCTGGCATCAAGTCTTCGCCACCGGACAGGGCAAGGTAGAGTCCTCGAACATGATGCTTGCTCAAATCAAGATGTTCCGCAGGAACGGGTTGGGTAAATTCCGTGACATGCTGGGCGAAGTCGCCAGGGATCCGGCCATGATCTACTGGCTGGACAACCACAAGAACCACAAAGACGCCCCGAACGAGAACTGGGGACGGGAGCTGCTGGAGCTCTTCTCCATGGGCGTCGGCAACTACACGGAGAAGGATGTCTACGAATGCTCGAGGGCCTTCACGGGATGGACCATCACTCCCAAGTTGCCTGTACTACCCTACGGCCAGTTTCCATGGGAATTTGAGTACAAGCCCGCCGACCACGACGATACCGAAAAGACCTTCCTGGGTCACACGGGCCGCTTCAATGGGGACGACATCATAGACATAATCGTACGTCAGCCTGCCACGGCCAGGTTTTTGGCACGGCACCTTTACAACTTTTTTGTGGCCGACGAGGCACAAGTGCCTGCCTGGCAAAGCACGCCGCCCCGTGACCCTGTCGCAATCAACATGATAGGAGATGCTCTGATAAGCTCCGGCTACGATATGCGCGCCACCATGTCTGCCCTGTTTAACTCCGAGTTCTTCAAGGACGCACGCTTTACCAAGGTAAAGAGCCCGGCGGAAGTGGTTGTGGGCACCATGAACCTGGTGGGAGACTTCAAAGGCATACCCAAGCCCGGCCTCATTTTCCTAGCCAGCGAGCCCACCAACATGGGGCAGGGGCTCCTGGACCCACCCAGCGTGGAGGGATGGCACACCGGCCAGGAGTGGATAGACAGCGGCTCCCTGGTCACGCGCATCAATTTCGTGGCTGACAGGGTCTGTGACGCTAGCCAGCCGGGGGTGCGGGACATAGTGGACCGGGTCCGGTCACTGGGCGACATCGCCCCCGAGATGCTGGTGGAAACCTGCCTTGAGCTCATAGGTCCGGTAGAGGTCAAAGAGAGGACTCGCAGTGAGCTGCTGGCCTACGTGCAACCAGGTGGGGGGATGAGCTGGAATACGCCTGAGGAATCTGACCGCTCAGTTAAGAGAGTCACGGAGATACTAGGCCTGATAGCCTCGACGAGAGAATTTCAGTTCGCGTGATCCGACTCGCTCCAATCGGCCGCCACGTTCGTTGTGAGGCTCGGATAATTCTGACCAGATGAGTAGGCTCGACCTGACATGATCACCAGAACTGTTTCCGGACGCACATATACCTACAGTCACAGCATCGGCCAGGCCGCGAACAACGGGGTCGGGTTCAGATGCCCGATGGACCTGGCCGGGACTTCGAACGGGGAGATATATGTGCTGAGTCGCGGTGATCAGGCCCAGACCGCTGGGACACGCGTCACCAAATGCACATTCACCGAAGAGTACCTCCTGGAATTCGGCAGGCTTGGCTCTGGCGACGGTGAGTTCATGTGCGTCACATCCATCGCCGTGGACAAAGACTCGAAGGTTTATGTGGCGGACGAATGGCTGAACCGTATCTCCGTTTTTGATAAGGACGGCAGCTTCTTATGCAAGTGGGGTATACCGGGCTCCGGCGATGGTGAGTTGAACCGCCCGTGGGGGCTCGCCTTCGATGAAGAGGAAAGCCTATCGATCGTTGACAGCGGCAACAACCGCCTTCAAAAATTTACCAAGGACGGGACGTTCCTGGCCAAGTGGGGCAGCGGCGGCAGCAGCGACGGGGAATTCGATATGCCCTGGGGCATCACGATCGACGCTCAGGGGAGTGTGTATGTCGCCGACTGGCACAACAGCCGGGTGCAGAAGTTTACTCCCGACGGCCAATACCTCATGAGCTTCGGCGCCCCAGGCAGCGGCCAAGGGGAACTGCGCAGGCCAACTGGTGTGGCCGTTGACGAAGAGGGTGACGTGTACGTGGTGGACTGGGTCGCCGACGCGGTCCATGCCTACGGGCCCGATGGACTCTATCTGACCACCTTTAGAGGGGACGCACGGCAGCCCTCTAAGTGGGGACAGCAGTTGCTCGACGCAGGTCCCGACTACCGAAAGGCGCGGAATCGGGCCTACAGCCTGGAGCCGGAATGGGGGTTCTGCTATCCCGTAGCGATAGAGGTTGACCTGGAAGGGAGGATCGCCATCGTCGACCAGCAGCGCAGCCGTCTCCAGGTCTACATCAAGGAGAAGGATTACATCGAGCCTCAGTTCAATCTGTAGGTAACAGTGCTTGACACTGGCCTTTCGGTACGACTACACTGACTGCGGACGAATACCTGGTCAGGAGGGAAGAAGGCTATGTTTAGGTGGATCACTGGTCCAAGAGCGCTCGTGTTGCTACCCATGCTGGTGCTGCTCATAGCAGCGGTCGCGTGCGGGGACGATCCGACCCCAACCCGACTTCCGACGGTGCCTTTGGCCACACCCACGCCGACCAACACTCCGACTCCGACCCCAGAACCGTCGCGCGGGACCCTAGTTGTCGCCATGAGCTCGGATATCATCTCCCTCGACCCCGCCGAGGCGGGTAGCGCCCTTGGGCGGAGCGTCATGAAACAGCTTTTCGATCCACTGTTGGGTGAAGACCCAAACAGCGACATAGCCCCAAGGCTCGCCACGGAGTGGAGCCTGGCTTCCGATAACGTAACCTACACTTTTGAGCTGCGAAAAGGCATCAAATTCCACGATGGAACGGATTTCAACGCGGAGGCTGCGCGATTCTCCCTCGTGCGGGGAACGGATAACGAGAACGAGTACTTCAAGCTCGGCAGCTTCGGCGCTACCAGGTTCTTCCTGCAGGACACAGGCACAGTGGAAGCTGTGGACGAGGACACCTTCCGTGTGACAACGACTAAACCTGCCGCTTCATACCTTCGCTATATGGCGGGCGTCCACGGCGCCCCGGTAAGTCCTACTGCGGTGATGGAGCACAGGGAGGAGTTCAAGAACAATCCCAGCGGCGCTGGACCCTTCACCCTGGTAAGCTGGGACCCGGGCGAGAAGGTCGCGATGGCGAGGAACCGAGACTACTGGGAACAGGGCCTTCCCAGAGTAGACGAGCTCGTCTTCCAGATCATCCCCGAGGCCGAGAGCCGGGCCGCCGCGCTGCAGACAGGGACCGTCCACGTAGCGCGGGACCTTGATCCGGACCGGCTCCCGGGCTTTAGAGCCGATCCCGACTTCAAGGTGTTGGAGTTCGTTGTCAGGCACGTCTCTTCGATAGACATGAACTTTAGCCATGCCGCCCTCTCCGACACCCGCGTGCGCCAGGCAATTTCCTACGCGATCGATAAGGAAACCATCAGGAACGATCTTTGGGGAGGCATCGGCATCGCGGGCACCAACTTCACCCTGCCCTCGTCTCCTTTCTATAATGCCAACGTTATGACCTATCCTTACAACCCCGATAAAGCAAAAAGCCTTCTCGAGGATGCCGGGTACGGGAGTGGTCTGAGCATAAACATGGTCTCGCCAAGCAGCGCCCAGGGTTACCTCGCGCCCCAGAGGGTTACTACATTCATCCAGTCCAATGTGGCGGATGTGGGGATCACCCTCGATATTCAGTTGGTTGACTTTCCAACATGGAGGGACCGGCGCGGCAAGGGCGACTTCGATACTCTGTACAGCAACTTCTTCGTCAGAATGGCGGAGCCCGACAACGATACTCGCCTCTTCTGGCATACCAAGCCTTCAGGTGTGGCCAACTTCGCCGGCTACGAGAGCGCAGAGGTGGACCGGCTGACGGATGAGGGGCTGCAGGAGTTTGACTCAGCCAAGAGAGTAGAGATATACAAGAAGGTGCAAGAGCATCTGGCGGAGGACGTGGCCTCGTTGATTATTGGGCACATTAAGGACGTGGTAGTGACCGATATCAACACGAACGGCTACACTCACCTGCCCAACGGGGAGCACGACTTCCGGGCCACGGCCCACATAGAGTAGGCGCTCTAACCGCCCGATTACGCCCACAGATTGTCGGCGGATGAGACTGATCTCATCCGCCGACAATTTCTTTTCTCAGACGCTAAACATCACGACTCAGTGCTGCCCAACCCGCAATGGTTCTCGGGCTCTTTCACCTGACAGATGCTACTTGAATCCGTAGAGGGCCACGGTATTCTCACAGGTGATCTTACGGCGCACCCTCTCGTCCAAGTGGCCCATATCCCGCTGAATCGCTTCTTGGGAACCGGGCCAGACTCCATCAGGATGGGGGTAATCAGAGCCCCACAGGATGTTGTCCTCCCCGATCATCTCCACCATGCGAGGACCGGATGTCTCCGTCTGGAATGTGGTGTGCCCCTGACGTCGCCAGAAGTCGCTGGGTTCCATGGTCAGACCGAGTTGTTGACGAAAGCGGTCTTCATGCTCTCTATCCATGCGCTCCAGAACATAGGGAAGCCACCCTGCACCCGATTCACCCAACACAAACTTCAAGCCGGGATACCGGTCCAGGGCGCCGGAGAAGACTATGGAACTCAAGGTTTCAGCGGCCCCCATCTGAAAGACGGTCATATGAATCCCCTTGTAAACGGCGTCTGCCCAGTCGTCACCCGTTGAAGGTCTGATGGGAAACCCTCGAGGACCTGTTACATGGAAGGAGACGGGCATACTCGTCTCCTCCAATGCAGCCCACAATGGATCCCAGTCCCTGTCCCAAAGTTCTTTGCTGGCGGTAACAACGTCGAAATCGGCGCCCCGGAGGTCGAGTTCGGCGGCTCGATGGACCTCTCTGGCGGCTGCCTCGGCATCGTGGTTGGGTAGGCAGGCCAGACCCGCCCAGCGTCCGGGATGGGTTTTGCAGAAGTCGGCGATCCAGTCGTTGTAGATTTGGTACACCACAGAAACGAGCTCACGGTTTTCCAATCGAAGCCCTGTCGCCAGAATGCCGTAGACCACCTCGGCGTCTATACCGTCTAGCTCCATATCCTTTAGGCGAAGTTCAGGAGTCGTCGGGTGGGGGTGCCCGTTGGCGCCATCGGCGTAAAACCCGGTGTCCAGCATCCGATCCGCCTGTTTTGACACCCCCCGGTTGGGAGGGCTGAATCCGTGTCCCAGGCCACCTACCACGCCTAATATTTTCTCTTCCGCCACCCAGCGGGGCCCCTCAGGAGTCTCCACTACCTTAGGCACCAGATCCTTCCACTTATTAGGCGCCTGGGATTCGAAGAGATCACCAGGCAACCACGTCATGTCCACATGGGAGTCCGCGGAGACGACTTTGTATTCCATGCCTATTCACTCCTCCTGTTTTTTCATAATTGCGCTGCGGATCCAGATTTGCGTATCAACCGGCCGTTGGCTGATTCTCAGTCGATCTCAGTGCAGAAACCTGGAACGCAAGATACTACTTCTGGAGACTACGTGCCTTTAAGTCTCGGGTCAAGGGCGTCCCGAAGACCATCCCCCAGCAGGTTGAACGACAGTACCACGATCATTATTGCTACGCCGGGCAGCGACGAAACCAGGGGCGCTGTGGTAATGAGGGGCCTCCCCAGCGCTACCATGGCGCCCCAGTCCGCGGTGGGTGGCTGGCTTCCGAGCCCCAGGAAGCTCAGCCCGGACGTCAGAACGATCTTCGTCCCGATGTCTAACGTGAAAAGCACGATTATCGCAGCCGCGGTGTTCGGCAGGATGTGGTGGATCATGATCCTTGCGTCGCCGGCGCCGATACTGCGTGCAGCCTCCACATATGCCCCTTCCTTCAAGGCGAGAGTGGTCCCCCGGATCACCCGTGCATACAAAGGGAGCCCGACTATCGCAATGGCTATCATTGCGTTACGCAGCCCTGGTCCCAGCGCTGCCATGATGGTCATAGCAAGGATAAGCAACGGGAAAGCTATAAGGATGTCCAACAACCGCATTGTGACCAGGTCGACCTTACCCCCCTTAAAGCCGGAAATCATACCGATGGCCACCCCGCCCACCATTGAAAACACGGCCGACAGTACGCCCGCGACCAGCGAAGACCTGGCCCCCCAGATCAGCCGGGACAGGAGGTCCCTGCCCAGGTCGTCGGTCCCAAGGGGATGTTCAGCGGATTCAAACCACGACTGTAGCCGGTCTGCCGGTTTTACGGCGTTGGGGTCTTTGATGGGCAGGACGGGAGCCAGCACAGCCCCCAGGACCACCGCGATGAGGATTACGGCGCCCCATATAGGAGTCTGTCTGCGTGTGAGGGTGCGGGCGATATGGGACCGCCACACACGTCTTGTGACGCTCCGGACCCCCTGGAATAAGCGAGCCGGCTGACTGACCTCTTTGATCAACCCTCCCCCTTACTTATAAGCGACGCCGCACTTGCCTCACGTTTGCCGTATACGAGGGTCCAGATAGCTGTAACTGATGTCCACAAGAAGATTGGCTAAGAGAAAAATGGCGGCGAGATACACCGTAATCCCCTGGACCAGAGGGAAATCACGAGTCAGGACAGCATCTAGCATCAGCCTGCCAATGCCCGGCCAACCAAAGACGGATTCAACAATCACAGAACCGCTCAGCAGCAGGCCAAGCTGAAAACCGAGGACGGTGATAACAGGGATCAGGGCGTTCTTCATGACGTGAGTGGCCACCACTCGAGTCTCCGAGAGCCCCTTCGAGCGCGCGGTGCGTATGAACTCGGCCCCCATCACCTCCAGCATCGAGGAGCGCATGAGCCGGGCGACTATCGCCACGTTGGGCGTCGCCAGAGTGACCGCAGGTAGAGCCAGGTGGCGGAGAATGTCAACGAAGTCACCGCCCCCGGTAGGGGATACCCTGCCCGCCGGCGGAAGCATGTCCAGCTGGACCGCAAACAGCCAGACAAGAATAATCCCGAACCAGAAAACCGGGAGGCTGACTCCCATCAGTGCGAAAATCATCACGGTCCGATCTATCAGGGAGTTCGGATAGAGACCGGCCAAGGTGCCAACGCCGATCCCCACGATCACCACAATGGCCAGGCTGGTCAGGGTCAAATACGCCGTATTGGTAAAGGTGTCAAGAATGAGGTCCAAGACTGGACGGCCCCTCAGCCAGGATTCGCCAAAGTCGCCTTTGAAAATGCCGTACAGCCATTTGAAGTATCGGACCACGGCCGGATCGTCCAGGCCCAACCTCTCAAATCGCTCTTGTCTGTCCTCCTCCGTCACCTCTACCCCAAGGATGAGGTCAACCGCATTACTTGGTGTGGAGTTCACTGCGAAAAATACAACGATCGAAACCCCGACCAGCGTCGGCAGCACCAGTAGCGCCCGTTTAAGGATATATGCCCGCATTGGCTAGGTCCCTAACAAATCGCGTTCGCCATTGGTGTGGACTAAGACCGTTGCCAGGATGACAAGATTCACCCACAAGAGGTGTCGGAAGGGATTAAACTGAGGTAGATACAACGGTCTGTATTGAGCCAGAGCATAGCATACTCGGCTAGGCGAATCCACATGACACACCAGGAGTCGCGGCGCCTTCAATATGCGTTTCAGTATAAGCCTGGAAGCCTTCAGGGCCGACGCTTTGTTTGACGGGTTTTCTTGACAACCGGCGAACCCCGACGTACCGTTGGTCTACCTACCTGAGGATACAACCCTGCTAAGGAGGAGGTCGCCGTGCTTAAGATCGGCCATGAGGTTATAGTCCCGCCATCCTTGAAAGGTCTGAAAGCCGGGACAGAGCCGGACACCATACCGATTCCCGCGGAGCTGGAGACTGTGCCGGGCAGCGCTGTAGACCAGCAGGCGGTGTCGTTCTACGCCAGGCAGTACCCATTGGAAGTCGATGACGTAGAGAACTATGCTTTCATGGCCTGGTTCCGGGAAGTCAGCGATATGAAAGAGGCCTTCGTAGAGCACGAAAAAGCCGAAAAGCCCCTGGTAAAGGCGTCGAGGGAATCGGGAGACATAGAGCCCCATACGCAGCCGGCGTCGAGCAAAGATGTGAGCCAGGAGATAAAGGCCAAAGCCCTTGAGCTCGGTTTTTCCATGGTGGGCTTCACAGCCTACGACAACCGGTACACCTACGTAAGCAGAAGGAAGTGGGTGAAGCCCTATCCCCACGCCATCTGCCTTGCCCTCGAGCAGTCCTTTGAAGATACCCAGACAGCTCCAAGCCCGGCAGCTGAGAAGTCGGTCTTCACAGCCTACGAGGTCGAATCTCAAGCCTCGCTGGATCTGGCTGACTACGTCCGGTCCCTAGGTTATTATTGCCAGGTCCATTATCCCAACGCCGCGGCCGCTCCCGTGATCCCCATGTTCATCCAGGCGGGCATGGGCCAGCTTGGGGCCAGCGGCTATCTTTTGTCGCCGCATTTCGGCTCGAGGCACCGGCTCATGATCATGACCACCGACGCCCCCGTCACCTACGACACCCCGGTGGACTACGGCGTCAACGCCTTCTGTGCCGTCTGTCAGGTGTGCGTGAACCGTTGCCCGGGCAGGGCATTGATGCGCGACAGGGTCTGGTGGCGTGGCGTCGTGAAGTACAAGGTGATGCCCAAGCGCTGCCGGCCCGTACTGGCCCGCTATAGTGCGTGCGCCGTCTGTATGAAGGTGTGCCCCGTTCAAAAGTACGGCCTGAAACCGGTCATGGAACACTATGCAGCGACCGGGCAGGTGCTGGGTAAAGGGACCCATGCCCTGGAGGGCTACGAAATGCGCGACCTGGGGTACTTCGGGCCGGGCGAATTACCAAAATTCGAATCAGACTTCTTCCATATCCCCGAAGGCTCGGGTGAAGGCTCACTCCTCCGGGAGCTCACGGCAAAGATCGAGGCGGGAGATGTGCCTCAGGGACCGGAAGGGGACGTGGTGTGGGAGGAGTTCAGGTCGAGGTTGGAGGCAGTCGTCGCGGGTCCCAAGAGCTCTATCGAGCTCGGATGGGTAGAGGAGGATGGCTAGGTCTCGTCACTCCAATCTAATTCTACGGTCATTTCATAAAGGGGACGGCCTTTTCGAGGCCGTCCCTCTTTTTAGGCGTCAACCACGATAGGCGGAACTCGTAGGGGCGACGCATGGAGCCCGTCTCATAACTACCATGAGAGAGCGATGGTCTCTTTCCTCTCCCTTTGATGGGAGAGGATTAAGGTGAGGGTGATCCTCTCATCGGCCCGTAACCGTCATTTCTAGATAGCGAGCTGCCGACCCTCGTCGGCACCCCCTCATCCTGACCTTCTCCCGCCAGGGGAGAAGGGATTTCTGAGTCAGGCTCCATGCGTCGCACTTACACTAAGGGGCGTCAGCCCGTCCCCCTCCAGTTGAGCAAGATTCGGAACACTAGGTACGCGTTAGCAGCTCGAGTCCGCGCTGAAGTATGCCGAATCGGATATGCCTCCGGGCACAGCCACTACCACTGTGCCATCGGTGCCGGCCTTGGGCTCCGGCGACAAGGTCAGAGTCAGTATGGCCGACTCTCCCGGGTCCCAGATATTGGGATTAGAGTTGTCGCCGGAGATGCTGGAAACGATCCACTGGGACGGGTGGGCCAGCCTCTTGACCACCAGGTCTCCAGTGCTGTTGGTGTAGCGCACCAGCACATCTACGTCCGAAAAGTCGCCAAAGGATATTCCTTCGCTTTTGTTGTCCGCCGTTGTCGTGTATGTGCTGCAACTGGATGAACCTGTGGCAGTGATGGATATAAGAGTTCGTATTCGTTCCGCCCGAAACTCGTTCGCCTCACGCAGCGCGTTCGCTTGGTCCCTATTAATACCCAATAGCGAGACGAATATCCCGAGGGTCACCAAGAGGAACACCGTGACGACGAAACTTGCGGTTATAGCGTTTGTCACAGTTTAGGGTTCGCGAAAAAGAGAATGTGCCGATTACCACGTACCCCTAATAACCTACCACCCTTGCCAGAGTAGCGACAACACCCGCCGGCGCTGTTGGACGCAGCTTCGCTTCCTCCGGCATGTCATGGCCTCGTTGACACCTACGCTTGGGGAAGGATACGCTGAATATAGCCAGGGACGGACCCGGCACTCCTATCTTGGTTCACAGCTTTACCCCGGTGACCCTCAGCGGGCCCAGAAGGCGCCGACGCCCGGCGGGCCTAGCGAAGGAAGTTTCCAAAGGGTAAAGCGGCGGGCTCGGGCTGATGAGATGGAGCCCACTCTCACTCCCACCCCATATGTGAAGTTGCAGGGAGGTACCGTGGTACGTCCCTGTTTCAAGGAATGAACGGGCGGCGCCGGGGTCAGAGAGAGCTGGGGAGTAATCGGGATGGCGCCCCAGTGAGGACCTCAGGCGCATAGGGAGAGCGTATCTTGTTCTGTCGCCGCTGCGGCCGTAGCAGGTTGATAAGGCTTGACAAACGGGAGTACGGAGATAATGACGTGTTCCGGTGCAAGGAATGCGGCTATATCTTCAGCCCGTCGTCCCCGTTACCCCACGAGACCCAATCTGGGCCTGGCCGGCACGTCGTGGTGAAGAAGTCGGTCCAATGAGCGCTCGAATAGAAAAGCTTCGACCTGAGCGCCGCGTTCCGTATGGCATGCTTGCTCAAGGTTGTTCTCAGAGGCAAGAGCTGATTTGCGAGGCACGCGAAAATATTGAAGATAGCTAAACCGCCTTACGAGCGTCGGGGTGAGCATTGCTCTTCGCCGGTGGGGTTCGCCAGGGACGTCCTGGGAGTGGACCTATGGAGCAAACAGGAGGAGGTGCTCCAGGCCCTGACAGAGCATCGGAGGGTAGTGGTGAAGTCAGGCAACGGTCTTGGCAAAGGGTTCTGCGCCGCCGTCGCCATTCTGTGGTTCCTGTGCTGCCACGACCCGTCTATAGTCCTGAGCACGGCGCCCACCTTCCGCCAGGTGCGCCACGTCCTGTGAAGGGAGCTACACAGACTCTACCACCGAGCTCGATTCACCCTCGGCGGAAGGCTGCTGGACACCCGCCTGGAAATGTCCGAAGGGAGATTCGCCTTGGGGCTCTCTGCCGACAGCGACGATGAGTTCCAGGGGTTCCATAGTCCCAACATGCTAATCGTGGTGGACGAGGCCGAGGGAGTGGAAGAGACGATCTACGAGGCCATCGAGGGGACGATGACTTCGGACAACTGCAGGCTCCTCCTCATAGGGAATCCCACGACCATGAGCGGGGCTTTTCGCAGAGCCTTCTACGAAGACCGTGGGATTTTCCACACGGTGACCATCTCGGCGCTGGATAGCCCCAACGTACAGGCCGGCCGGGTCGCGGTCCGTGGCTTGGTGAGCCAGCGGTGGGTAGAGGAGCGGAAGAAGGTGTGGGGTGAGGACAATCCCATATATCAGGCCAGGGTCCTTGGGGAGTTCCCGGATCAGGGCGAAGACACCCTCATCGCATTGTCATATATCGAGGCCGCGGTGGACCGTGAGGGGCAGCCATCTTCGGGACGGGAGCCGGTCGTCATCGCGGTGGACGTGGCACGGTTTGGCTCGGATAAGAGTGTGATCCTCCAGAGACGCGGCATGACGGTGGAAGAGGTCCAGTCGCTACGTGGCCTGGACACCATGAAGCTGACGGGTTTAATTATCAACTCCGTTGACAGATGGCAACCCGATGAAGTGGTCGTAGACGAGGTGGGGATTGGAGCCGGGGTCGTGGATCGCCTCAGGGAGCAAGGCTACGGCGTCCAGGGTGTGAACGTGGGTAGCTCGGCCCGTGACGGCGAGCACTTCGCCAACCAGCGCGCCGAGGGCTACTGGACGCTGCGCTCGCTATTTATAGATGGCATCCTAAAGCTACCTCCAGATAACGAGCTGGTCGGCCAGCTGGCTGGGCTTCGGTATACGTTCAATAGCCTAGGCCGGGTGGTGATAGAGAGCAAAGAGGAGATGCGGCGCCGGAGTGTCCCGTCTCCCGACAAGGCCGATGCCCTTATGCTCGCGTTCTGCGCCTACAAGCGCAGGGTTAAGGTGTGGCGCTAGCGTAGTGTTTCTAGCGCTTCTGTTACGCGTGAACCGGGAGCCCTGACGGGGCAGCCGCCGCCCCAACCGGCAGGGCACTCGGGGTGTCCAAAACGATTCTTTCCCCCCTTTCCTTGAAAAAAGGAGGGAGGACCCAGGAGGATGACATGGCTGCTGGTAAGGCAAAGGTCGGCAATATCTTGGAGCGCGTTCTCAGCCTGTTTCCCGGAAGAACCGGGCCGCGAATCGTGAATAAGCGCAGCCGGGCCGCCTCGGTAGATGTTGACCGGTTCGCAGAAACATCGGGAGTAGGACAGAGCTGGGCGCGCACGGCATACGGCGAGTACTATGCTACCTCGGTCCCCATTTATTCCGCCATCAGGATCCGTAGCGAAGCTCTCGCCAGGCCGAAGGTGACGGTGCTGCGACGTACGGCCGGCGACTGGCTGCCCGTGGGCGACGACCATCCGGCGCAGAGGCTGATGGACAGCGTGAACGGCTGGCAGACTCGGGGCGAACTCTGGCGGGCCACCGAGACATATCTGAACCTGTGGGGTTCGGCCTTCTGGGCACTGGAAAGGGACGAGCGTGGGCAGTGGGAGATTTGGACCCTGCGCCCCGATAGGATGCGGGTCCTTCCCGACAAAGGGAAATACGTGAAAGGGTACGTGTACATGGGGGCGCTGGGCCCGGTCGCGTACACCGCTGACGACATAATCTGGATGCGCTACTTCAACCCCCTGGAGGAGTACGCCGGGCTGGCGCCCGTGGCACCTGTCCGCCTCTCGGCCGATATGGGCCTTGACGCACTCAAGTTTAACCGTAACTTCTTCAAAAACTACGCCATGCCCGACGTGATCTTCACCACCGAGGAGACCATGAGCGACGACGAAGTAGAGGACTTCTACGAGCGCTGGGAGAAGCGTTACAGGGGACCTGGGAACGCACACCGCCCCGCAATCGCCAGCTTCATCAAGGATATCAAGACCGTGTCCAACGTAGGATTCAGCCAGCGTGAGATGGAGTTTGTCCTGGGGCTTCGCTGGAGCCTGGAGGACGTGAGCCGGGTTTATGGAGTGCCCCTGCCGCTGCTGTCAGACTACCAGCAGGCCACCTTTGCCAACATCAACACGGCCGAAAGACTTTTCTGGCGCAACACCATGATCCCGGAGATGAAATTCCTCGAGGAGCAACTGAATGAGAAGCTCTTGCCCCGTCTGGGATACTCGGATCTCCGGGTGGAGTTCGACCTGGCGGACATCGAAGCGCTGCGAGAGGACCAGGACAACCGTGTTGAGCGAGAGGCCAAGCTGCTGGACCGGGGTGTGCTGACAATCAACGAGGTCCGGCGCCAGCGCAACCTCCCCGACGTCCCCTGGGGCGACACTCCGCTTGTTAAACCCGGAAGCCAGAATGGGCGCGGCGCGGAAAGCCTGGCGTGGTCGGCGAATCATGTGGGGGACTAGATTCCATGCCGTATATTCCTTCCCACCTGCCGGGTGGAGTGGATGGTTCCCGGCGGGCATCCCCTCCCCTCGGCCTCGATTTCCCGTAGGTGGCCGTTAAGTCACAAGATCTCGCGCCCGCTCCCCGGCAGCTTGACGCCAATCGTGCGTGTAGGTATGATTGGCGTTACCGAAATGCCGAAGACCCGGCGCCTGAGTTGAGCTAACAGCCGATATGGCCTCAGAATCGAAACGCATCCCCATAGCTCCTGGTCTGTTCACCTTGCCGTCCTCGGACGGCGAGGAGGCACACCTGATCGGGAGCAGGTGCAACGTTTGCGCCGAAGTCTTTTTCCCCAAGCGTGTTATCTGCGCCAAATGCTTTAGTGGTGATATCGAGGAAGTGGCCCTCAGCAGGAGGGGCACGGTTTATACCTACACGGTAGTCAGGCAGGCTCCCCCCCAGTATGAGGGGCCAGTCCCATACGTTTTGGGACATGTAGAGCTGCCCGAGGGGGTGCTCGTTCCCGCAGCGATCACCGGCATCGATCCCGAATCTGTGAAGCCTGGCCTGGACGTGGAGTTGGTAATAGAGAAATTCAAGGACGATCCGGACGGCAACGAAGTTATGACCTACAAGTTTAAGCCGGAAAATCGAGCCGCCTAGAGGAGGACCAACCTTGAGGGAGATCGTTATCCTGGGCGTGGGAATCCACAAGTTCGGCCGATACCCCGAGAAGACCAACGCGGAGATGGGCAGGGAGGCCGCCCTGAACGCCCTTGAGGATGCGGGCGTGGAGTGGAAGGACATCCAGGCGGTGTTCGCCGGCTCAATGTTCGGTGGGTCCGGGTTCGGCAACAACATCGTAGCTGAGCTGGGCCTTACCGGGATCCCCGTCATGAACGTGGAAGCCGCCTGCTCCAGCGGACCCTCGGCCCTCAGCGACGCCTACAGGGCGGTAGCTTCGGGGTTCTGCGACATGGCCATGACCGTGGCCGTGGAGAAGCAGGAGAGGGGCATGATACCACTCACCAACTTCCCCCTTTGGATGCGGCGGATGGGATTGGCCCACGGTCCTGGATTCTATTCCCAGGAAGCTCGTGTTCACATGGACAAATACGGGACCACCGTGGAGCAGTTCGCCAAGGTGTCCGTCAAGAGTCACAAGAACGCCGCCCTGTGCCCGTACGCTCACTACCAGCAGTTCGGCGACCTCACCATAGAGGACGTGCTCACATCCAGGATGATTTGCGACCCGCTCACCATCTACATGATGGCGCCGGTGGTGGACGGCGCAGCCGCCGCTGTTGTCTGCTCCAGGGAGGTCGCGCAGAGATATACCGGCAAGGTGCCGATCACCGTGGCAGCCAGCGTGCTGACCTCGGCCAACTACGACCGTTACACTCTGCAGGAGCCGCCAGGCATGGTGGGGCGCACCGCCGAGAAGGCCTACGAGATAGCCGGGGTTGGCCCCGAGGACTTGAGCATCGTCGAGTGTCAGGACGCTATGGCCTCGGCCGAGATCATCTCCTGTGAGGAGCTGGGACTCTGTCCAGAAGGCGAAGGCGGACGCCTCATCGACGAAGGCAGGACGGAGATCACCGGGGACATACCCGTCAACACCGATGGCGGCTACTTATCTCGGGGCAACGCCACGGGGGCGACGGGCCTCGCGGGAATCGCGGAGATCGTCTGGCAGCTAAGGGGAGAGGCCGGACCCAGGCAGGTCGCGAGCCCCAAGGCGGGACTCAATCAGAACTTCGGCGCCGGCCCCAACGTCTCCGTGACCATACTCAAGAGGTGACGGGGCTAGACGACCACACCCTCCTCGACCCAACGCTCCATCTGCTCTGTGGAATGCCCCAGGATCTCACATAGGACGTACCCGTTGTGCTGGCCTATCAGGGGAGCGGGGCGATGGTCGGGCGGGTCCATCTCGCTGATCTTCCAGGGTACGCTACCCATGGCGCGGCGCCCCACCTCCGGATGGTCCACCTCGACTACGAATCCCCGCTCTTTGAGATGTGGGTCGTTCAGGAGGTCCTCCGTAGTCAGGGAGGGACCGGCGGGGACACCCGCATCTTGGAGCAGGCGTGTCGCCTCTATCGGCTCAAGCTCCCTGGTCCAAGCCTCCACCACAGCGTTAAGCTCATCCCGGTGGCGCCGTCGGGCCTCTCCATCGGCGAAGCGGGGATCCTTCAGCCAGTCCTTATGGTCCGCAGCCTCACACAGGGCCCTCCACTCTTCATCGGAGCCCACCGAAATAGCGAGCCACCTGTCGTCCCCCCGGCACCTATAGACGCCGTGGGGAGCCTTCCAGGGATCCTCATTCCCAACGCGCTGTGGCTTGCGGTTATTGAGGGTGTAGTCGAAAATCGCCTCGGGCATGAGACTCATCATCGCTTCCGTCATGGCCACGTCGATGTATTGACCCATCCCCTTCTTGGATCGCCGATAGAGGGCGCCCAGCACCGCGAACACGGCGTACATCCCGCTTACTGGGTCGGGGAACACGGTGCCCATGATACGTGGGTGGCCCTGAGGGTAGCCGGTTATGTCGGCCAGGCCGCTCATCATAAGCACCGCGCTGTGATACCCAACGAAGTGCCTCATCGGGCCGGTCCGTCCCACGGCGCTCATCGAGAGCATGATGACGTCCGGACGTATTTTGGTTAGCTCCTGGTAGCCCAGCCCCAGCTTCTCCATGGTGCCAGTGGAGTAGTTCTCGGTCACCACGTCGGAGATCGCTATCAGGGAGTGGGCGATCTCCCGCCCGGCGTCCGTGCGGAGGTCCAGAGTAAGGCTCAGCTTGCTCGCGTTGTATAGGTTGTAGAGGCCCGACCGGTTCAATCCATGAACATCGTCGGCGAAAGGCGGCCACAGCCGGTTGCTGAGGCGCCGGTGGCTCTCCAGGTGAATGACCTCGGCACCCATAGTAGCCAGCCACATGCCGGCAAAGGGGGCGGCCACGGCCTGGCCCAGGTCCACAACCCTGATGCCCCTCAGCGGTAGCTCGCTGCTCACTTCGCCGGACTCCTAGATAACACCCAACCCCCTTAGACGCTCCAGTTCCGGGCCTCCGTACCCCAAGCGCTCTGATAGCACCGCGGTGGTGTGCTCCCCTAGTGCAGGGGCTTCCATTCGAAGAGACCAGGGAGAGTCGCCGAAGCGGAAGGGAAGGCCCGGGAGCCGGCCTACGCGGCCATCCCCCAGGTCTTCTTCCCGGAGGTACCCCCTGGCGGCTATCTGCTCCGTGGCAATCGCTTGGCTCACGTCGAAGGCCGGAAAGCAAGGAATTCCTTGAGACTGCGTCGCCTCGTAAATCTCCCGCCCGGTGTGGGTCATAGTCCACTCCAGGATCAGAAAGCGCAGCCCATCCCAGCTGTCGGCCCTCGCCGTGGGGCTGCTGAACAGCTCGCTCTCGGCCCAATCTGGATTCCCCATTATCTTCACCAGTTTTGCCCAGTGATCGTCTGAGAATGCGGTCAGCACCACGTACCCGTCCTTGCAGGGCAAGTAGCAGTTGGGCATGGGGCCGTAGCCCAGGCGCGTCCCCCTGCGCCTGACAAGACCCAGGTAGGACGTGGGAGCCAGGTCCCAGGTCATCGTCGAGGCGACCGCCTCCTGGACCGACACGTCCACGTGGCGTCCCGCCCCGCTTCGCTCCCTCGCCATTAGAGCCAGCATGGTAGCCACGGCCCCACTTATGGCTGCGGTGAAGTCGCCCGCGTAGGTAGCCGGCCTGAGGGGTGGCTCGAGATCGGGGTCCTCGACCGAATCGGGGAGACCCGGGGTCGAGTAGGCCAATCCCCCCATGTTCACTGCAACCAGGTCGTCCCCACGGTAGTCGCGATAAGGCCCCGTCTGTCCGAAGGCGGTTATGGAGGTCACGATGAGATGGGGGTGCTCCCTGTGAAGCGAGCGGTAGTCCAGACCCTGCCCGGCCATCTCCCGAGGGGAATTGTTCTCCACCAGGATATCGGCGTCCTTCAGCAGGCCCATAAGCACAGCTCTGCCTTCCGGGGACTGGGTGTTGAGGACGATACCCAGCTTGTTGGCGTTCAGGTAAAGGTAGAGGCCGCTACGGCTGGGGTCCTGGGTGTCATCAGGGAAGGGCCCCTGACGCCGGGCTTCATCACCCTCAGGAGGCTCCACCTTGACGACTTCAGCCCCGGAGTCGGCCAGCAGCCGGGCGCAGTAGGGCCCCGCGACGAAGTGGCCCAACTCTATCACTTTGACGCCTTCGAGGGGCATCTCGGGGCCATTGGCGGGAGTCGTCATCTGAATTCGGCCCTCCCGATTGCGCCATCCTGGATCGGCTCGCTAAGCGGCTGTGGGCGCCATATTCGGAACTGCGAGGGCGCCCGATCCGTCCTGAGCTTGACGAAGACAGACGGTCGACCGCACCCCACCTCCGCCCGATCCGTCCTGAACTTGACGGAGACAGCCGGTCGACCGTACCCACCTCCGCCCGATCCGTCCTGAGTTATCATGCCCCGGTGGGGCGCCAGCGACATTTGAAAATGAGTTGCAATCTCCTCATGGTTCGACGAGCTCACCATGAGCGGTAAAGGATGGTCTCCGCCCGCTCATCCTGAGCCTGTCGAAGGACGCAAAATTCCTAACGCTAGTCCAGCGCCGACTGGGCCGCGTGCCCACCGGCCAGACGGCCAAAGGTGCAGGCGGCCATCAGGGCCGAGCCGGACACGTAGCCTGAGTACCATAGCCCGCCGACCATGTTCCCGGCCGCGTAAAGTCCCGGCAGCGGCCAGCCTCCCACGTGCTGGACCTGACCTGTGTTCGGGTCGATCTTCAAGCCACCGTAAGTAAAGGTGATGCCGCAGCATACCGCGTAGCCTTCGAAGGGCGGCTCATCTATCGGCATAGCAAAATTGCTCTTCGCGGGCGAGATCCCCGTGGTGCGTTTGCCGTCCTTGTGGAAGGGGTTGGGATCGGCCACCACGCCCGGCTCGACGGCCTCGTTGTACTCCTTGACCGTCTCTGCAAAGCCCGCCGCGTCTATACCCAGCTTTGCGGCCAGCCCTTCCAGGGTACCATCCTTATCTCCCGTGGCTTTGTCGTAGTCCACGAGGAGCCCGATCCTGCGGGCCTTGGCGTCGAAGATCTCAAATGCCACTCCCTGGGGCTGGGTGAGGATCTTGGGTCCCATGGTACCGTAGATCTTGGCCCTGACGTCTGAAGCCTCATCCACGAACCTGCGGCCCTGAATGTTCACCATGATGCCATAGGGGAATGCGAACCGGTTCCATTCCCTGCCGCTGATGCTCTGGACTGAGGGCAGGCTGTACCATGGCCGGTTCAGGTCCTGGGGGCTGCCGTGGCAGCTGCTCCAGCTTCCATAAGACATGGCCCCGATGTCGATGGCCATGCGCAGCCCGTCCCCGGTGTTATAGGGGACCCCCTTCATCTTAACCCTGTCCCAGTTGAAACCCAGATACCGGGCCCGCATCTCGGCATTGGACTCGAAGCCTCCACAGGCCAGCACTACAGCCCCGGCGCGGACCGTGACGGCCCCATCCGGCTGGGCCGCACGCACACCGGCTACCCGACTGCGGTCGTCCAGCACCAGTTCCAGGGCGGCGGTCTCGTGGTGGACCGGCACGCCGGCCTGATCCAGGTAGGCGAAGTTGTCCTGCTGCATCTGATATCCGCCACCGTTGAGCATGACCACGTTTCCGGTAGTTGGGTTCCCGTAGCTGGGGACCCACTGGTGCCCCTTGCCACGCAACCAGAGGGCCGTCTTATAAGCCTCCGTCACGTGGACATTCAGCAGCTCCTGATCGCTCTGGCCCCCCGTCGCCTCCATGATCTCGTCCCATAGAGTCGCCTCGGTTCGGCTGGGTACATGTTCGGCGATGGACGCCAACTCCTGCTCCGACGCCTCATTCATCAGCGCGCCCAGCTCCTCAACGCTGCTAAAGGGGAAACGCATCTGGCCCGTTAGGGCAGTACTCCCGCCGCGCTCACCCTCGGGGGCCTTCTCCAGCAGCCCGACGCTGGCGCCTCGTTCCCGCGCGGCCATGGCGGCGCATAGCCCGGCCGCGCCCGTCCCTACCACCACCACGTCGTAGTACAGCTCCTGTGTCACCAAGTGCCTCCCAGTTGGCTTTTACCCGCCGCCCTTGTCCCGGTCATGGAGCCGGCACGATTGAGTCCGTCAGCTGCGGGCCTAACCCAGGGATTTCGCGGACTGAAGGTAGTGTAATTTGAGCCCCTAGGTACTGTCAACGGGGATTCTGCGCGGGTGAAGCCCATCCTCCAAGGGACGGACGAGCGGGTCCTTGTACACACGCGAAACGATCCCATCCTATGTGCGGAGCGAGGGGACGCTCCGGAGATTCGGAGGGTCTCATGCAGGACGGTCAGGCGTCCTGCATGTCCGTGAGCCTGAGTGGATTGAGGATGTTGTTTGGGTCCAGGGCCCCCTTAATAGCCAGCAGCGCCTTCCAGGATACGTCGCCGTCAGAGCCCAGGAACCAGCCGCGATGCTCCGGGAAGATCCCCTGCTCCCCAATGGTGGCCCCGTAGGATAACTTGAACTCAAGGACCTGGTCCCGAACGATCTTGGCGGTTTCTCGAATGCGCTGGTAGCCCCAGGACACGGGAACGATGAAGGTCGGGTGGCAGCTCCCCGCGCCGATGTGCCCGAATAGCACGGGCTGGAGGTCGGGGAAGGTCGCCGCCACTCGGGCCTGAAGCTCATGCATCCCCTCCAGGGCATCGGGTAGGACGTCCAGTGGGCAGTCCATCACCTCGCTCGTCAAGAGGATAAGGCCCTTGGGGTTGATCTCAGTCAGCAGCCCCTCCCTGAAATCAATCAACCTTTGCCACTCTTCGCTACTCGCCCTGTAGGATTCCGTCGCTCCGGCCTCCTCCAGGACCTTTATGATCTCGCCAAGCTTCCAGTCCGCCTCTCCAGGGGCGTTGCCGTCGACAGCCACCAGTTGGGCCGCCGGCGGCCTTGGGCCGTCGAAATCGAGCACGTCCAGGAAGTTGCGGTCCATCAGCTCCATCAGGCGAGGATAAGGGGCACGGCGCCGGTACATAGAACCCACCGCCTCTCCCAGTACCCTGAGGGAGGGGTATTGCACCAGGGCGCCCTTGATCTCCCGTGGCGCCGGGACCAGCCTCAGCCGCACGTCGGTGACCACCCCAAACAGACACTGCCCACCGACGAGGAGCTGGCCCACATCAAAACCACACACACCGCGAGCCCCTGTCGTGCCGGTGTTGATGATCTCCCCCGTCGGCAGCACTGCCTCGAGCCCTATGACATAATCCCGTGGCTTGCCGATGTAGGGGTCCACACTCCTCCCGCTGCTGTTAAGGGAGATAAGGGACCCTCCCCAGGTCACGGGTCCTATCAGCTCCGGATAGGCGAAGCCCTGAGGGGCCAGCTCGCGGTTCAGTGCCCTCTCCGTCACTGACGGGCCCACTTCAACGTAGCCACGCTCGTAGTTGGGCCGAATCCAACTCATGGAGCCGACGTCGATCACCAGACTCCCCGGCGGCTCGGGCCGCACAACGTCGGGGCTTACCACGCCCATCCCCTGCCGGACGTAAACCGGTTCGCTGCGCCCGTTAGCGAGCCGCAGAATTCGGGATATCTCCTCAGCCGTCTTTACAGTGACAACGGTAAAGGGGTCACCCTGTCTCCATTCATCGGGCACTGGTACAGTGCGGTAGAAGGGCGTGCGCACCAGCGGGTCGTACCTCGCTGTGCGTATGGACCCTGCATCGACGATACCCTCGAGTTCCCCTGCCAGCGGGTGCATAAGAATCCTCCTGAGGCGTGAGATCGGATAGCGAAGGGTGAGAAGCCAGAGCAGAGCCGTGGGCCAAGAAGAACGAGTTGCAATTGTAACATCGGCCCGATCACGTGTCTAGGAGACCTAAAGAACCCCGCGCGCCCTCAGGTTACGTCGCCGGGACCGAGGTTTTCCGCCGGGGCGGCTTGGCGAAAAGGAGGCCCCCGACGGCGATAAAACAGAAGACCGCGAAGATGAAGAAGACATTCGCATAGTCGTCGGTATAGTCATAGACCAGGCCGGCCAGCAGGGGACCCACAGCCATTGGAAAAACCCGAATAGCGCTAAACACCCCAAGAATCGACCCCACGTGGCGCCTGCCGTAATAGTCAGCCCAGACTTGAGTCTCCAAGATTGCGGTACCGAACAGGGCGAGTCCCATGACAAAGAGTGGGAGGTAGAGTGCGGCCTGGGAACCGCCGCCGGCCGCTACAACCAGGGCGATAGAAGCCCCATAGGACACGGCCGACGGGACCAGAAGGCTTCGGACGGGCCAGCGTTGAAGAAGCCCGCCCCAAAGGAAGACACCGAGGAAGGCGGAAGCGGCAAAGAAGCTGATCAGCCGGGCTGCTGCGCCCGGCGACAGCCCGTTGTCTGTGAAGTATGGATGCATTATGATTATGAGCGACACCGACGGGAATCTTATCAATAGCAAACTTCCACTCAGCAGCCAGAACGTCGGAGTCCTCAAGGCTTCCGATAGTGTCCAGCTCACCTCCTCCACTCCGATGGAGCTACCTCGACGCCCCTTATCAGTGTCGACGGTCGGCGGCCGAGCCTGGACAGGGTCGCCATCCGGCTTCAAGCCCATGTCCTCGGGAACGCGCCTGATGACGAGCCATGCCAGCGGGAGGGGCACCACCAGGAGTCCCAGCCCCATCCAAAGCCACACCTCTCGCCAGTCCTTCCAATCTACTATCGCCTGCGCAAACAGGGGAAAGAAAATACCGGAGGCAGGGAGTGCTGACTGGGTTATTGAGAGCGCGATCGCTCGTTTTCTAACGAACCACTTGGACGCGATGGCTGGAGCGCTCACCAACGTCACGCCGGGCAGGCCCAGGCCCACACCCAGACTGTAGAAGAGATAGAACTGTAAGAGAGTTTCAGCCCGGGATATGAGGGCCACAAATACTCCGCCCCAAATAAGACTGCACACCACCAGCACCCGGCCTCCATGGCGGTCAAGAAGCCTGCCAAAGATAACCACTGCGACAGCGCTCAATACACCTGCCACCGTGAGGGCGCCGAGCAGCTGGGCGTGGGAGGAGTCGAATTCCTCAGCCATGGGTTTGATCAACACGGTGATGGAGACACCTGTCGGGCCCACAGCCATGAAGGAGGTGATGGTCATCACCAACACCACCCACCAGCCGTAGAAGACTCGGGGCCGCGGAGGTTTTTCGCTCGGGGGACGTACCACAGGTAAGCTCCTGGTGAAGGGAACGCCGCAGCTTTAGCTGGAACGGTTCTGGTCCAGGCTCAAGACCCAGTCTGCCATCGCGGAAACAGCCTCACCCCACACATCCTCGCGGGTGCGGCCGCTGGACTTCGCGATCTTGAAGCCGTGGTCCGCCCCTTCCAGGTAGTGGACCTCGGACCCTGATACCAGACTTGCCGCGGCCCTAAGCTCGTCGGGGCTGCCGAAGGCGTCCCTGGTACCCGAGCAGAACAACGTGGGTGTTGTAATCGCTGGGAGATGCTTGTCGCGGAGGACCGATGGACGGTCGGGAGGATGGAGGGGATAGGCGAACAATACGAGGGCGTCTGCCACCTCTCCTTGGGCTACCACTTGTGAGGCGATCCGGCCCCCCATGGACCTTCCGCCCACCGCCAGCTTCGAGTCTGTCGTACGCAGTGTCCCCATCACCTCTCGCCACGTGGCTTCGAGGACCGCTGGAGGATCCGGCCTACGCTTCCGGGCCTCCATGTAAGGGAACTGAAAGCGCACAGACGCGATTCCCCGCGCCGCAAGATAATTGCTCGCGTATCTACCGAAGAGGTCGTTCACGTTGGACCCCGCCCCGGGGGCATACACGAATAGCCAGCCTGCAGGTGGGCCCGTGGCTTCGGTCCGGATGCCGGTTATGGTTCGGTCACCCGAGAGACTGAACTGTATCGTCTCCTCATTCATGAGAGCTCCAATGACTGGTGTGTCAGCTCGACCCATTATATGGGAACCAAGGAGGCGTTGCTATGTCACTGTCGACTTGGCGCTAGAAGCTTAGCACCCAAAGGATCCCATGGACGGGAGTTCGACTCTCCCCCGTGTCCACCAGAAACCCGGATCATCGCTCTCGGGACCGCGGAAGGTGTCCTGGGGAAAATCGTTTTCGGTGGTAAGCACGACACCGCTAAGCACTTTGGCCAATCTCGAGGCGATCAGCTATTATTTTGTCTGTCAACCCATGACACGCCCAAAGTGATATTTCGGGCATCCTAGTGGGCGGCTTTTTGACACAACAGTAGGCTATTGATACCTCGCGGGCTCCACCAACAGGTGATCTTGCGCGATAGCGTGTTTGACAGCCCTCAGGAGTCTCCGTATCATCAGCGTCGTCAGGGATCATCCTCTGTAGGCGCCCTCGGGCTTGGTATAGGAAATGTCCATCTACACCTTCTTATTCAGTGACATCCAAAGCAGCGTCCGGCTGTGGGAAGCATTCCCATCTGTAATGGACAGCGTGGTTTCACGGCACGACGAGCTGGTACATGGGGCCGTGAGAGAATTCGGTGGCGAGGTCTATAAGCACACAGGCGACGGGATGGGAGCCGCTTTCTCGACGCCCTCTGCGGCGCTCGAGGCCGCTCTGCGGGCCCAGCAGGCTCTACTCAGCGAGGACTGGGGCGATATCGGATCGCTGAAAGTACGGATGGGTGTCCACAGTGGCGAAGCCCAAAAACGCGACGGCTATTTTTTCGGCTCTTGCCTTAATCACGTAGCTCGTTTGATGTCCGCTGCCCACGGCGGACAGATCCTGGTATCTAAAACGACTGCTGCTGGGGTTTCAGAACTGTCCTCTCAGGCGAGCCTGGTCGACCTCGGTGTTCACCGGCTCCGCGACCTGTCTCGGGCCGACAACATTTACCACCTTCGCCACCCGGCTTTGCCAATCGACTTTCCCCCCATCAAGTCCGAAAAAACAGGCAACCTTCCGGAGCCCCCCGACAGCTTGCTAGGGCGGGAGACCGAGCTAGAACAACTGGCTGCGTATCTCAATGAAGCCCGCCTGATCACTCTAACGGGCTTCGGAGGCACAGGTAAAACTCGCCTGGCTCTGGAGCTTGGCCGCGTGTCCACCAGACAGTTCCAGGACGGAGTGTGGTTCCAAGAGCTGGCGCCCATTACCGACCCAAATGTCCTGACCAGGGAAGCCGCCTTGCTTTTCGGCGTCGGCGAAGACGGCCTGGCCGGTTACCTCTCCAACAAACAGCTATTGTTCATCGTTGACAACTGCGAGCACGTCCTTGCTGGAGCCGCGTCGCTCGTCCGGCAGCTGCTTTCCTCCCCAGGGATCACAGTGATCGCTACCAGCCGGGAGGCGCTGAACCTGGCGGGTGAGCGTACGCTGGGGGTGCTACCGTTACCCATCCCGGAGGATAACGCCCACCGTGGTAATTTGGCCCGGTTCGCCGCGGTGCAGCTCTTTCAGCGAAGGGCTCGCGCTGCCAGCTCCTCGTTCGAGCTGACGGCAGAGAACGCGGATTCCGTAGGCCGGATTGTGCGAAGACTCGACGGTATCCCTCTCGCCATTGAGTTGGCGGCGTCACGTGTCAGACTGCTGCAACCGGCCGAGATCGCCAGCCGCCTTGAGGAATCCTTCAGGCTGCTCAAGGGCGGACCGGTCGATGCCTTGCCGCACCACCAGACTCTCGAGAGTTGCATCGATTGGAGCTACGACATGCTGGACTCGGAGCAGCAAACACTCTTTCGCCAGCTATCGGTATTTCGGGGTGGATTCAGCCTCACTGCATGCGCCGCCATCAGCGGGACCGACGATGAGTACGAGGTCCTGGATTCACTGGGCCAACTGGTGGATAAGTCGCTGGTCCAGACTGTGCACACCCATGGCGAGGTCAGATACCAGCTGCTGGAGCCGCTGCTCCAGTACGCCACCGCTCGGAACACCGCGAACGAGGCAGGAGACTCGAAGGGCCGGCACGCGGGGTACTTCCGGGACCTCGCCGAGCAGGCTGCGCCGGAGCTTCGTGGCCGGAGGCAGCTTGAATGGCTAGAGAGACTGGAGCTAGAGCACGACAACCTCCGCGCCGCGATGGCGTGGGGGTCTTGAGGCTGGCGACGCAGAGCTCGCCCAGCGCACCGCGGCTGCGTTGACCTGGTTCTGGATCGTACGGCGACACATAGGCGAGGCTGCAGAATGGTTCGACCGGGTGTTGGCTGGTGAGGGGGGTTCTCCGAAGGCGCGTGGTTCAGCGCTCGTTCAGGGCGGATTTATAAGTACGATGGTGCGTCAGGGTGACCTGGAGGGGTGTCTGGCGCTAATACGTGAAGCTCAAGCGCTGTTCGTAGAGCTGGGCGACGAGCAGGGGGTAAAGACGGCGCAAAACTATGAAGCCGTGCTCCTGTGGTGGCAGCGGGACCTCGAGGCCTCGAGCCGCAGGCTCGTCGAGATCCAGGCGGCCCACCAGACCTATGGGTTTGAGTGGGGAGATGCGTTTTGCGACTGGTTCTTGGGTTCCGCCGCGTGGCTTGTGGGAGACATATCACGGGCATACGAGCATTACAGCCGAGGCTTGGAGATCTTCCGTCGCGTCGGCGACCTCACTTTTATAGCCTGGACGCTGCTCCCGCTAGCAAACATTTCACTAAAATCCGGCAATCTGGACCAGGCTACCGAGCTCTACGATCAGAGCCTCCCCATGATGAGCGACCTGGGGGACCGTCACGGTGTGGGTGCCGTATTGTTGGGACTCGGGATAGCAGTGCATCTCCGCGGCGAGACAGAAGAGGCCCAGCGACTCCTTGGGGAGGCACAAACGCACTTTCTGGAGGGTGGCGGCGGCCAAGGACTATCCTGGCCGATTTCGAACTTGCTGGTCGATACCAGCACTCACTATCTGCTCATCGATGCTACTCGCCGCTATCAGAGTGGACTCGACCTGCCGACCTCTGAGTGGACGCAGATGGTCTTTGCGGACTGGGAGGCCTGGAGCGCACGCTCCAAATCCAACCGGTAATTTACCCAGCCGCATAGGACAAGGCGGGTGCTGAAAGTGGAGTCCTGATCCCTAAAGAGCTCATCGCCACTATAACCACCAGACGTGCATTCAGGGGTAGTTTGACCCTCGTCCCCCATCTCCACCACAACAGTGACTGATTGCCCCCGGGGCGGACTCTTCACGGACCTGGGCCCAGTTGAGCTAGCCAAGCGGCGTACATGGTTCCCGACCTTGCGTCGAGACCTGATGGACTCCCCCGTCTGCGGACACAAAACGAACGCTCTGGAAGTGCGGGGTTACTAAGGCTATACTAGTGGGCGAGACGAGGCGGCCATCAGCGATAGTGCATGTGGAGGACCCTTGTGACGACTCCAGACGACATCCAGCCGGAAATTGTAGACATGTGGCGCCACGTGCTCACCCACGGCCACAGCACCCGGCTGGCGATGCTTCCGGGCTCGCCTCGGTGCGCGGTATGCCGCATGCCGACGGGGGGTGTTGGCGGCCTATTGCTGAAGCCCTTCGGACGCGGGTCTTCCCGCAAGAGTCCGAAGCTGTGCAATACCTGAGAGACGAACCTGCCCCCGGGCGGGGCAGAGGTCGATATCGCGGTACTGTTTGCCGATGTCCGTGGCTCAACGGCCCTGGGAGAGAGCATGGGACCTGGGGCGTTCGCGAGGTTGCTGAATCGCTTCTACCGGGCCGCGACCGATGGCCTCTCGGCCCACGACGCGATAATCGATAAGTTGATAGGCGATGAGGTGATGGCTCTCTTCATCCCCGGGGCGACCGGACAGGCGTATCGTCGCGCGTCCGTTCTAGCCGCGGAGGCCGTCATCCGCGCGGTGGGTTACGGCACCGACGGAGAGCCCTGGATGCCGGTAGGGATCGGTGTACATGCGGGACCCGCCTATGTCGGCAAGGTTGGCTCCGGCAATGTCAACGACTTCACAGCCCTGGGCGATACCATCAACGTCGCGGCGCGATTACAGGCCGAGGCCGTGGCGGGGGAGATCGTGATCAGCGAACCCGTCTACCAGGAGGTGGCTACGCGGTATCCGGACCTCGAGCAGCGGGCGGTCACGTTGCGAGGAAAAAACGAACCCTTCTCCATTAGGACCATCCGTCCCGAGAACCTCCATACGGCCTAGGCGCCGGAGCTGCACCCCGTTCGTACAAGCTCTCGTTACACAGGGCGGCCGCAATAGCGACCGCCCTCCCTTCCCTTGGCACCACAAAGACCACACTCCAGCACTACCTGGGCGACGCCATACACCACAAGAAACGTATGGCCCAGCTGATGGAAGCCGGGGAGGCCTTCGGCTCAATGGGTGATGATGGGGCCATGGTGCGGTTTCTCCTGTTACTAACTCAGCACGGGGTGAGGGCCAACCTGGGGGCGCCCGGCATCATAGAGTCAGCCGTTCATGCAGGCCTGAACTTGACCAGAGTCCACTCGGGGGTTACGTCGTCGAAAACAGCCGCCAGGGGCATGTCGATCTTCACGTCTCCTATGGCACATTCCACAACATTCGAGACCATCCGAGGCCCTTCCTCAAGCTCGACCACGGCGAAGACGTAGGGCACGTCGTCATTAAAGGCGGGATTGGCGGGCCGCCTGACCACGGTATAGGTATACAGCCTACCCCGGCCGCTGACCTTGACCCACTCCAACTCCGCTGAGAAGCACTGAGGGCATTGCTCTCTGGGGTAGAAGAACATGTGCCGGCAGCTCTTGCAGCGGGGCATGACCAGCTCGTGGCGCTTGGCCGCCTCCCAGAAGGGTCGGGTGAACGCGGCGTTCAGCGGGACGGGAACGGGTTTTCCGTATTCAGCCGTGGGCGCGCCTCCCTACTTGGCATCTTCGGTGCCTAGTATGAGCGTGCACATCACGCTCGCGTCACCCCCTCAACCGTTGACGGCGCACAGGTCGCTCTCGGCCACCTGCCTCTCCCCCGCCCGGCCCATCAGTTGGCGCGTGGCCTCTACAACATGCCGGAAGCCGCCTCCCATGCCCGCGATCTGGCCACCGGAAAGCTGTCCTCCGTCCGTATTGACCGGGAAACTGCCCTTGTAGGTGGTATCGGTGGACTCGTAGAAGGCGCCGATCTCGCCCTTCTTGCAGAAACCCGCGTCTTCGAGGCTCACGGCCACGAGGACCGTGTATCAATCATAAAATTCAGCGAATTGCACATCCTTGGGGCCATATCCGGCCATCTCCAAGGCTCTCGGTGCCGATTTGGCGGCAGGGGTGGTCGTGATGTCGGGGCTCTGCCACATGAGGTCGTGGGTGGCGCCGACTCCGACACCCAGGATATAAGCGGGACGCTGGCCCATGGACCGGGCACGTTCTGCCGAAGTGACCACGCATGCAAAGGCCCCGGCGCATGCCATAACGCACTCCAACGTGTGCAAGGGATCGCTGACCATGGGCGAGTCCAATACATCCTGAAGAGTTGTAGGCTTGCCTTTGAACACGGCATACTCGTTGTTCAACGCATTGAATCGCTGGTCAACGGCTATCTTGGCGAACTGGGCGTCCGTGGTGCCGAACTCGTGCATATGCCGCCGCTTCATCAGGGCGTAGCCACCGTTGGCGGCGACAACAGGTCCATACGGGTTCTCGAACTCAGCCCGCTTGCCGGCCTCGGGCTCGCCACGGCGGCCCCCTCCCACGGCGGGGTCCCGGGTGGCGCCAAAAGCACAGAGGACGTAACTGGCCAGTCCGGCATCGATGGCCATTGCCGCCAGGGCTACGGAGTGTGCTCCACTGGCTCCCATGAGGGTCGTGCCTTCCGTGAAGGAAGGTTGAATGCCCATGTACTCCGCTAGGTCCAGGGGGAGCACATCCTCTCCCGAGGTGATCAGCCCGTCAATATCTTTCTTGCTCAGTCCTGCGTCCGCGATAGCCAGTCTAGCGGCATCGGTGCATAAGGAATACGCGGTCCTGCCGGGGTATTGGCGTTCCGTAGCGATCTCGCCTATGCCAACGATTGCAGCCTTTCCCCTCAGACTCACGCTATCCTCCCCTCTCTGCGCCTGAACAACTTTTGTATACGGCGTCCAGGCAGTATATCAGGGGGCTCAGCTAGCTGTAAAGGCTGAACTCGCTACGCGAGAGTCCTCTCTATTGAGGTCCTTGGACGTAAGGCCGAACCACGCCGGCTGGAATGGGCCCAGGGGTTCGGCCTTGCCCTATCGAGAAGCGGGACGGAAGCTGATTCCTAGCTGGCCATGCTCTTCGTAACTTGTTGCCAGGTCGTCAGGAACGCTTCCCGTGCCCTTTGAGACACCTGATGCATAACCCGCTCCTGGACCTGCCGATCGGCTTGATCCAACTCGGGCGCGACCTTCAGGGCCGTGGTGCGCGACGAGATGATGGTGCGACGCTTTTCCTCAGGCAGCTCACCGAGGATCTCCACTCGGGTGGCGACAAGACTTTCGCGGGCCTTGGGCTTGACCTGCGGGCTGTTGAACGCCCCGATCATGTCCCGGATCGACTCCTGCCGCTTCTCCTCGGTCAACGAGAGAAGCTGGTTTATGCGACCCTTCATCATCCCCACCTGGTCGCTACCCCAATCTCCGGTCTCTCCACCCGTAGTCTCCTTGCCTCCGAACATTCCCATAAATCCCATCTGGACCTCCTTTGTCCCTTGATCCGACGGGCGCTTCAATTTTCGCCCATCACATATTTCGATGCAGTCATGGGAATTGGAGGTTCAACCTACGACTGTTCATTGAAGTTAGTAGATACATAGATACCGTCTTAGCTTCTGTACTTTAGTCAATCGGCATCTCCTGCGCCGGCAGGCTCGTGAGTGGTAGCAGGCAGTCCTTCCCGCTGCTTAGGACCGACGTGGTCCTAGAGCCACTTCGAGGGACGAGGCGACCACCAGTTGTACCCTCCCATGAGCCTCATGGTGGCGGGGACCAGCAGTGAGGATATCTAAGAAGCATACTCCTGGGGCTCGGCCATTAACTTGTCGTGACAGGCGTTGGAGCAAAAGTGGTAGGTCTTCCCCTGATACTCCATCTGAGCGGCCGCAGTGTTAGGGTCAATGTCCATCCCACATACAACATCTTTGACTGTAGCCATATCTTCCTCCCTTTTTGGTTCGTATTTTGGAGCCTCAACGATTGTCTCTGTCTGCTGCCTAGATATACTCACCGCAGCCAGTGCAGAGCGCTTGTAAGTGCGCAGGCGGTTGGCGTTGCCGGTCACTGACAGGGAACTCAGGGCCATGGCCGCCGCGGCGATCATGGGGCTGAGCGTGATCCCGAGGAATGGGTATAGCAGGCCTGCCGCGATGGGGATACCTATTATGTTGTAGCCAAAGGCGAAGACCAGGTTCTCTTTTATGTTCCGCATGGTGGACCGGCTCAAAGTTACGGCGGTCACTACGCCCTGAAGCTCCCCAGAGATAAGCGTGATGTCCGAGGACTCGATAGCCACGTCGGTGCCGGTGCCAATGGCGATACCCACGTCGGCCTGGGCCAGGGCCGGGGCATCGTTGATTCCGTCACCCACCATGCCCACGCGCTTGCCCTCGCCCTGGAGCCTCTTCACTTCCAGGGACTTGCCCTCTGGCAGGACCTCGGCGAGCACTCGCCCTATGCCGACCTGTCGGGCGATGGCCTCGGCCGTTCGCGGGTTGTCCCCAGTGATCATCACCACTTCCAGACCCAGTCCCTGGAGGGTAGCGACCGCTGCGGCTGAGTCCTCCTTCACCGTGTCGGCGACGGCCACGATGCCTCCCGGCTTTCCGTCTACAGCGACGAACATCGGCGTCTTCCCCTGCGCTGCCAACTCCTCTGCTCGCTGCTCCATCTGCCCGGTGTCGATGCCGGCATCAGCAAGTAGGCGCCGGTTCCCTACCAGCACCTGCCGGCCGTCCACGCCCACCTGGATGCCCTTTCCCGTCACTGACTGGAAGTCTCCGGGATCTACGAGCTGAATCCCCCGCTCGGCGGCGCCCTCTACGATGGCCTGCCCCAGCGGATGCTCCGACGAGCGCTCAGCCGATGCTACTAGTCTTATCAGATCGGCCTCTTTCATATCCCCCATGGCTATGACATCAGTCAAGGTTGGCTTGCCCCGGGTGATGGTGCCGGTCTTGTCCAACACCAGGGTGTGGAGCTTGTGAGCCGTCTCCAGCGCCTCCGCGGAACGTATCAGGATGCCATTCTGGGCGCCCTTGCCGGTGCCCACCATGATGGAGAGGGGGGTTGCCAGACCCAGGGCGCAGGGGCAGGCGATGATTAGCACGGACACGCCGCTGACCAACGCGAAGGTGAAGGCGGGGTCCGGGCCAAATTGGAACCAGACGATGAATGTGGCAACAGTGATGAACATCACCGCGGGCACGAAGTAGCTGGCTATCAGGTCGGCTACCCGCTGGATAGGCGCCTTGGAACCCTGGGCCCGCTCCACCAGCTGGATGATCTGGGCAAGCATAGTATCCTTGCCCACCTTGGTGGCGCGAAAGTGAAAGGCGCCCGTTTGGTTGATGGTAGCGCCGATGACCGTATCTCCAGTCCCTTTGGTTACGGGAATGCTCTCTCCGGTGACCATCGACTCGTCCAGGGTGGAGCGCCCCTCGATGATCTCTCCGTCCACCGGCACCTTCTCTCCGGGTCGGACTACCACGATGTCCGCGATCTGCACCGCTTCTATCGGAACATCCATCTCCTGGCCATCGCTCATCACCCGGGCCGTCTTTGCCTGAAGCCCGATGAGCTTGCGGATGGCCTCGGTGGTGCCTCCCTTGGCGATGGCTTCCAGCAGCCTTCCCAACATGATCAAGGTGATGATGACGCCCACGGACTCGTAGTAGACCTCCTGCAGGTCATCAGGAAATAGTCCCGGTGATACTGTGACTATCAGGCTGTAGAGGAATGCGGCCAGCGTGCCTATGGTGATCAGGCTGTTCATGTCCGCCGACCGCTTCGCCAGAATGAGCCAGCCGGCGCGGTGGATGGGCCAGCCGGCGTAAACCATCACGGGGGTGATCAACCCTAGCTGAAACCAGTGGTTGTCCAGCAGACCCGGCACCAGGTCTTGGCTGATAAATCCCCCCACCATTCCGGCATAGAGGACTGGGAGCGTCAATATGGCCCCTACGACTACCCGCAAAGTCAGGCTCCGGCGCTCCGCCTTACGAACAGCAGCCTCCTGCTCCTCGGTCTGCTGGCTGCCCGGCTCCTCCCGGGGCTGGACTTGGTAGCCGGCGTCCTGGATGACCTGCCGCATCTGCTCGGTGGTCACCTGGGCCGGGTCGTATTGGACAGTTACCCGCTCGGCGGCGAAGTTGACGTGGACCTCATCTACCCCCGGCAGCTCGTTAAGGAATGACTCGATATTGAACACGCAAGTGGGGCAGGTGACGCCCCCGCCGATTATGGCGAATTCGGCCTGTGAAATATCGCCGACCTCCAGCCTGGGGCCCACGCCTACGGCCTCAGCAAAGGTCACGTGGGCCCCATGGCCCCCATGGTCCTCAGAAGGCTCGTCCGTGCCCTCCGAGCCAACACCATCTTGCTCCACAATGAGGGTCCCGTGGAGCATGTTCATGCCACAGGCGAAACCGAAGGAGCCCGACTGGTTAGGCGTGAACTCCAGTGTGGTCGTGGCGAACGGGGCCAAGGACTTACTGGCCTGGAAGTCGGGGAACACCACCCGGTCGCTGCAGTCGCTGGCCTCCTGGCGGTCGAATACTAACCGCAGAGGCACGCCATCCTTGACTCGGATCACATCGGGCGAGTAGCCTCCTTTGACCGTAATCCGTATTTCTTGAACGTTCCCCTTGACCTCGGCCTGCCGGGCCTTCTTGGGCCCGAAGAAGAACCAGGCCAGGAACAATATGGCGACGATACCGCCTAAGGTGACACCTATATCTATAACTGACATGCCCTTACCTCTCTTTTATCCGTAACCGTCAATCTATGGATTGAGGTATTAATCGTCATCTCCCGCGCCGGCAGGCTCGTAAGTGGGAGCAGGCGGTCCTTCCAGCTCTAGCTCTGGCACAGTGCTAACGTCATCCTCACTCACATTGGTGACGCGCGCCGGCATGAACCTGGCGACAACCAGCGCCCCGACGAGCGAGAACCCGGCGCCAATCAGCACCGCCAGCCCCAGTGCATCCGTGAATGCCGACTTCGCAGCGGTGGATAAGGCGAGCGCTTCCTCTTGCGGCAGCGACGCCGCTAGCTGAACTGCCGCCCCGATCGAATCTCGTACTACCTCTGCCTGCTCGGCGGGCAGCGATGCCACAGCGTCCCCTAGCCTGGCGGCGTAAATCGCAAACATCACGGACCCGACCACGGCGATACTGAACGCGCCCGCAAGCATCTGGGTCACGTCGTTCATGGCTGACCCAACTCCCGCCCTCGCTGCCCCAACCGCGCCCATGACCGCTTCGGCTGCCGGAGCGAAAACCAGACCTACGCCCAGCGCGATCACGGCCACAATAGGCCCGACAACCATGTAGGAAGTGTTCACCTCCCAGAGGAGTACGAGAGGCATCGTAGCAGTCATGATAACGAGTCCAGCTGCGACGACTCTGGTGGTGCCGAAGCGGCGCACCAACTCCTCACTGGCTATGGCGCCGAACATGAAGCCCCCCGCTATGGGCAGGAATCGAATTCCCGCGGCCAGCGGAGTGTGTCCCTGAACGAACTGGAGGTACTGCGTGAAGCCGAACATGAAGCCGACTATAGAGAAGAACGCCAGACTTACAGCGGCTGCTCCGGTCGAAAACCGCGGCAGCCGGAACAGCGCAAAGTCCAGCAACGGGTATGCGGCTTGCCTCTCTCGCAGGACGAAGCCCAAGCCCAAGATGACCGCCGTGGCTATCGTAATCGCGAGCCGCGGGGACGTGGCCCCCCACTGGGGACCTTCTATGATGGCGAGCATCAGAGCAGAAACCGCTCCCATCGATAGAAGTGCGCCTGGAATGTCGAGTGGCCTGCTCTTGGGGTCTCGGCTATCCGGCACCAGGAATAGGCTTGCTGCAATGGCAATCCCGGCAATCGGCACGTTCACGAGGAACACCGACCCCCAATAAAAGTTCTGGAGCAGCGCCCCTCCAAGCATCGGTCCAAGCGCGACGCCGATCCCTGCCATCATCGCCCATATCGCGATCGCTTTCGGCTTCTCCTTTTCCTCGAACACATTCACGATGATGGCGAGGGTCGCCGGCATCATCATCGCTCCGCCAATGCCCATGATTGTTCGGGCGCCGATCAGCTGCGCCGGAGATTGCGCCAGCGCCGCGCCCAGCGAAGACAGGGCGAACACCGCGAGCCCATAACGCAGCATCCGGGCCCGTCCGAACCGGTCACCGACACCGCCCATCGTCAGCAGCAGGCCACCAAAGACCAGCATGTACGAGTTCATTATCCACACCAGCGCTGAGGCCGACGCTCCCAGGTCTCGTTGCAGCGACGGGATAGCCACGCTGAGAATCGTTTCGTCGATGGTTGCTAACAGGACAGTGACCGAAACTACTGTCAGCGTCCACCAGCGCCTCCGATAAATGCGCGACTGCGTCTTTTCCTGGGTGGTGATGCCGTCCATGTTTGCCTCCTTTCGGTTTTCTTGATTGTTTAACCTAGGTTCGTCTCCCCCTGATGTTCTCATCTGACCGTCTCCTGTCTCAGTGATCTCATCTGGCTCTGTGACTGACCATCAGTCATCACCTAGTAAAAATAGTAGACTCTTTGCCGCCTCTTGTAATCGGTACGGGTGATGATTTTGCCATGGCCAAAAGACTGACCCCTCTATCCCCCATCAGTATGACTGACGCTCAGTCACTATGATGCAAAAAAACCCTAACCGGTTCTTCGTCTCAGCGCATTCAGAAGCAGTGCGGAAACACCTTGTTCGAGCCGGTCCGACTCTTCCCCCTCACCAAAAACAAAGGCCTCGATCATGGCATGCTGAAGCAGGCCGGTTGCCAGCCGAGCCGCGATCTCCGGGTCCATCGCCTCCATCTCTCCCGCGTCGACCGCATCCCTGAAGAGATCCGTAATACCTCTTAGGATCGAGGCGTGCTCCGGAGACTCGCTGTGCATCTCTGAGTGTGTTTCGTCAGCTCCTATGAACGCCAGCCTGAAAAGGTCAGCGTTCCTTCGAGCTACCTTGAAGCCTGCTGCGATCAGCGATTGGAGTCGGTCCTCGAAGGACGTGTGCGATTTCATAGCGGTGGCCGCTGCCTGGGCCATAGTCTCCATCAGCCCGTCCCGCAGAGATACGGCGGCGTCCCTCTTCGACCGGAAGTAGAGATAGAAAGTCCCTTGGGCCACCCCTGCCTCACGCACTATCTCAGAGACGCTCGCTCCGTCGTATCCTTTAGCACGAAACACCTTTCGAGCTGCCTTGAGTAGCTGTGCTCTTCTCACTGGTTCGCTTTCGGTTCTTCTAGGCTTCGCCGTAGGCACCGCGTTCTCCCCTAATTAGCAGATGCTTTCCATAGTATGAATGACTATCAGTCATTCGTCAAGGGAGCTCATATGGGTAGCAGGCCCGAGGAGAAGAGTGGGTTTATGTAGACAGGGAATCTAGAGCAGCGAAATAGCCAGTGCACGCCCCTTCCTCAAGCTCTCCAGAATAAATTTGGGGGCGCTAGGCTTTATCCCTCGCCCGCCTCCAGCAAGCCATGATTCTACGCTCCGGCCGCGCATCTGTGGCGATACCAGGAGCATCAAACGAGACAAAGTGGGTAAAGCCCGAAACTGAAACCGACGGCGTTTGGAGGCGCGCCCGTAGCCGCCGGACGAAACCCTCGTTCGTCTACGGAGAATGTTATGGCCAAGCTAATGACTCTCAAACCACGAAGGAATAGGCCCCGGATCCAGGTCAGGGTGCCAAACGAGGCCTTGAATACATGCGGCAGGTGGCTAATCCTGAATACGTGTACAAAACAGCTGGGCTTCTTATTTGCTCTTAGCCTTGCGTCGTTCGCGGTCATTATCATAAGTGCGGGCCTGGAAAGCTCGTTCTCTGGACCCTGCGGTGGAGCTGGTGAAGATTGTGGCATTGATAGCCCCAAGAGGGGCAACATCAGGTCCCGGGCGACCCGCAGGGCTGGCACTAGACACCCAGTCAACTTAAGTCTGATATAAATGTCATTCTGAGCGAAGCGAAGAATCTGGCGTGGCCGTGGGTAACCCCTCCCTAGATTCTTCGGTCGCTGCGCTCCCTCAGAATGACATGCCATCGAAATCTTGTTGACTAAGTACTAGGGCTACCACAACGAGCGGGATAGGAGCGACCTTGGAGGGGTTAGCGGCTATCCTCGGTCATCACCAACGTTCATAATCTAACTAGGGCACTATTCGATTCACCAAGGACGATCGTATGCCAAAGATGAAATTAGAAACCCCCGAAGATGTGCTCAGAGAGGTCACGGAGATCTGCTCCCCAGGGACCGGGGGACTCACATCCAGACTTTACCAAGAGATCCTTATGAACGCGCTAAAATTCAAGAGAGACGAGCTGGAGACTCTCGACCTCAAGATAATCAACAGGGCGATGGACGAGTTTCGCTACGCGGCCCGAACCTTCAAGCCCTTTCGAGGAACACGCAAAGTATCGATATTCGGTTCGGCCCGGACCCTTGAGGATGATCCTTATTATCAGATGGCGGTCACTTTTTCCAAGCGGCTGGTCGAAGATGGGTTCATGGTGATAACGGGAGCAGCCGACGGCATCATGAAGGCTGGGATCGTGGGGGCCGGTGCGGACAAGAGTTTCGGTGTCAACATACTGCTTCCCCACGAGCAACGGCCCAACGAGTTGATTGCCGGCGATCCCAAGTTGATTACTTTCAGATACTTCTTCACGCGAAAGCTGTTCTTCCTCATGGAAGCCCACGCGGTAGCATTGTTTCCTGGCGGGTTTGGCACGCAGGATGAAGGATTCGAAACTCTAACGCTACTTCAGACCGGCAAAGCGCCGCCGATGCCACTGATTCTGATGGAGCTCCCAGGCGAAGACTACTGGGAGAGCTGGGACGACTTCATCAGAAAGCAGGCCCTTTCCCGAAAGCTCATCTCTGAGCGCGATCTTTCGCTCTACAAGATCGTGCACTCTCCCGAAGAAGGAGCAGACTGGATCAAGTTTTTCTACTCTGGGTACCACTCCATGCGCCAGGTCGGAGGCAAGCTCGTACTTCGGCTGGAGAAGGAACTTGCCGATGATCACATCGCAGAGTTGAACGAAGCTTTTGGAGACCTGGTCAAAAAGGGGGAAATCAGAAAGTGCAGAGCGTTTCGTGTGGAGTCCGATGAACCCGATCTTCTGTCGAAGCCCAGGATCGCATTCTCTTATAACGGCTCAAGTGCTGGAAGATTGACGGAAATGATTGTGACGATTAACCAGATGGGCGAGATACCGAGCCCAGCCTAGTAGGAGAGTGATGCCCCCGGCTACCCAATGGGCACCAGCGCCGGGTTCCTCGAGCTTCACCTACTGACAGGGTTCTCGTTGGCGCTTTTCACGGCTTTCGGAAGGGTGCAGCTTCGGACCGGAGAGTCCTGGCCATGTAACCGCCGGAGCGACCCTCGGAGGTCAATGGGACCGCCGGCAGCAGGGCCTTTGCTCTGTCACGCCCTTCTAATTCCATGACACTGAGCCTGAGGACAAGGGGGGTTACGGCTGCCGGCAGCCGGATCAAAGAGAGCCAACCTGACCGGGAATCGAGCAGGGGGTCCCAGAGGGTGGGAAGAACCCCACCTGGGGTGTGCGGCGGGCAGTTCCCAGGCTGAGGCCAGAGAACGGTTCGGTCCGCGCCATTGGTGAACTAAACCCCGGTCATGTACCTCAAAAAGGCCAGGACGATTGCGTAAGGGATAAAGCCTGCAAGCACGACTCCAACAGCCCTCCACGTGGAACGATAGTCCAGGGCCTGCCTCACGGCCACGACCATTGTTACTAACTGCCACACACCTGTAGCAAAGAAGATAGTCGAGCCGATCACCGGGAGGAACCCGAATACTCGCAAAATGCCTGGTGACTGGGCAAAGCCAAGGGTACGGAGCAGCTGACCCCAGTTCGCCTCCGTCTGCGGCGTACGAAACAGGGTGGTTCCAACGACATATGTGATAAACGCCCAAAGGGCCCATGCGAGCAGACCCCCGACGATGCCCGCGACCAAGCCGTCAACGCCACCGGCCTTCAGGCTCCCGATCCCCGTCGCGAGGGACACCAATACCACGACCAGAACAGCCGGTAAGGTAGCTGACCGGTCGGCTTCGACCTCTTCATAGACGGCGACGTTCAGAGTGGCAGCCCCTAGCATCCTGCGCAGCATCTTTCATACTCCTTCAGAGGTTTGGCCACATCTTACCAGACTTATACATTTGGTGTGTGCCCGCGTGGTCTGGCAGGACTGGGGCAAATCCAGGTCGGCGGTCGGAAACCCTATGAGTATATGCCTCAGGTCGACAGGCCCAGCTCGCCCCACCCGGACAGCGCATGATACTCGTCTCGCCACGACGCTATAAGGGACTCCCGGTTGGTGTATACTGCCCGGAACGTCCCCTCGGCACCGACAGCCGAGATAGGTCTAGGAAGGAAGATTAGCTAAGGTTGGGCCATAAAAGTGGTTGAACCTGTCCAAGGCACGGAGACCGCTCCCACCGAGACGTCGCGGCGCACTAACGACTCGGTGATGGCCACCACCCTCATTGGGGCTCACGGCCTGGAGCACATGTACGGCCACAGCTTCCCGGTTTTGGTCACGGCGATTTACGCCGACCTGGGCCTAGACCCTATTCAAGCCGGCATCCTGTCCGCTGTCAACTAACTCATGGTCAACAAGATTTCGGCAGCATGTCATTCTGAGGGAGCCAGGCGACCGAAGAATCTGGGGAGGGGTTACCCAAGGCGACCCTAGATTCTTCGCTTCGCTCAGAACGACATTCATATCAGGTTCAAGCTGAATGGGTACTGGTATCCTTGACAGGACGCTCGGAAAGGAATATAGATGATACAAATGATTGTGGGTTCCGTATTGAAAGGAGTGGCATGTTAAAGATTGGTCATACAGTCACAGTCCCACCCTTCTTCAGAGGACCAGACCCTAAAGACGAGCCCGAGACTATCGGGATACCTGAGGAGCTGGAGACTGTTCCCGGTTCTCCTATCGAGGAAGACACGGTGACCTTCTACGCAAAGCACTACCCGATAGAGACCGAGAGCGTGGAACACTTCGCCTACATCAAGTACATGCTGGAAGTGTCCGATATCAAAGACTCCTTCACGGCGCACATAAAGCGGGAGGCTCCGGTCCTCAAGGCGGCTGGCTTGACCGGGGATATGGAGCCCACGGGGGCGCCGGTGGCTAGGGACGTCACTGCTGAGATCAAGGCGAAAGCTAAGGAACTGGGCTACTCCATGGTGGGCATGACAGCCTACGACTCCCGGTATACCTTCGCAAGCAAAAGACCCCTGGCGAAGCCTTTCCCCCACGCCATCTGCCTCGCTCTAGAGCAGCCCTACGAAGAGACGCAGATGGCGCCCAGCCAGGCAACAGAGGACGCCGTGCTGGATACTTACAGGATAGAGGGCGCCCAGGCGTTGGAGTTGGGCGAGTATATTCGCTCCCTCGGGTATCACGCCCAAGTACAACCTCCCCAAAACGCGAACGCTGCCTTCATTCCCATGTTTGTGCAGGCCGGCATGGGCCAGATGGGCGCCATGGGCTACATGTTATCTCCCCATTTTGGCTCACGACAACGATTGATGCTGGTCACCACCGACGCTCCGGTGACGTACGACAAGCCGGTAGACTATGGCATAAACGCCTTCTGCTCTGTCTGCCAGGTGTGCGTGAACCGTTGCCCGGGCCGAGCGTTGATGAGGGAGAAGGTCTGGTGGCGCGGGGTACAGAAGTTCAAGCTTATCGGCAAGCGGTGCCGTCCCGTGATAGCCAGGTACGACGCCTGCGGGGTCTGTATCAAGGTCTGCCCGATCCAACGGTTCGGACTCAAACCGGTTCTGGACCACTACGCCGTTACCGGTCAGGTGCTGGGCAAGGGCACCCATAACCTGGAGGGGTATGAGATGCCTCATGGAAAAGGCTACTTCGCCCCAGGGGAGCTGCCGAAGTTTCCTCCAGGCTTCTTCGATGTGCCCGAAGGTTCTGCCGATCAATATCTCTTCAAAGAGCTGAAGGCGAGGATACAAAAGGGTGAGGTTCCGGAAGGGGAGGAAGGGGAAGAGATTTGGCAGGAGTTCAGAACCGCTTTGGAACAGGCGGTCAAAGGGCCTACGGACGTGATAGCGGCCGGTTACGGCATGGTCGAGGGGGTCGACCCTCTTTAAGCAGTGTCTAATAACTACTATGAGAGGATCACCCTCACCTTAATCCTCTCCCATCATAGGGAGAGGATTAAGGTGAGGGTGATCCTCTTATAGGCCCGCAACCGTCATTTCTAGATAGCGAGCTGCCGACCCTCGTCGGCACCCCCTCATCCTGACCTTCTCCCGCCAGGGGAGAAGGGACTTCTGAGACGGGCTCTTGAAGGATTGACCCGACGACGAGAGAAGGAGACGTCGTCGGCCCACCATCCCGTGCAGGCCTATAGCAACAGATTAGTTATTTTCCCCATTTTTTCGGCCATCTGCTTTTCGGCAGTATCCACTAGGGCAGCCCGCAGTCCTCAGTCTCACTCGGCAGGCGCGCTCAAATCGGACGGGCTCTCGACGTACCGCTTCGCCAGGTCCAGTCCCATCCTTCGCATCAGCTCCTTGTCCTCCTCCGGAGTAGCCGCCTCGGGCACCCGTAGCAGAGTATCCCTCCGTAGGTGGACACCATCTTCCCGGACAGATGTTTCAGCTGGGGAAGGTCCTGACCCTGCTGCACGGCCCGGATGCCTAGCCTCACTCGCTTGCGCATCATTAAAAATGAGGCGTTTAACCCTGCCCACTGGCGGCCTTGCGAGGCGGCTTGGCGAAATAGAAACAGAGGGCCGCGCCAAAGCACATGCCACCGAAGAGCAGAAAGGCCGGGCCATAATCACCCAGCAGGTCATGGAACAGGGCGGCCACCAGGGGGCCGATGGCGGTAGGCACCACCCGCGACAGGCCCGCCGCCCCCAGGATTGAGCCCAGCTCCTTCCGGCCATAGTACTCGGCCCACACCTGATTGCCTAGCTGAACAGATCCCACTATAGTCAATCCGAGGGGCACCAAGACCAGGTACATCAGGGGCAGTGCCGACTCCCCCACCACCACCAGCAGCACTATGGAGGTTCCGTAGCTGAGTGCGAATGGCACCAGCAGGACACTGGCCCTGAACGCCTGCACCAGACCGCCCCAGAGAAACGACCCGAACATCGCACAGAAACCGTAGAAAGCTACCAGCTTGGCCGCCCCACCGGCCGAAATACCCAGGTCGGTGTAGTAGGCGTGCATCACTATGATAATGGAGAATGATGGGAAGGTCACAAGGAAAAGACCCGCTACGACCAGCCAGAAGGTCCTGGTGCCCAGGGCCTCCCGCAGAGTCCAGCCTGCTGTTGCCGCCGACGCTTCCACAGCCGGGTCCTCGCCCCCGGCTATGGGCCTCGTATGCCGCGGCGGAGTTGCGACGGCCCCATCAGGCAGCAACCCCATATCCTCTGGCCTGCGCCTGACCACCAGGACCGCTAGCGGCAAGGGCACCACCAGCATTACCACCCCCATCACAAGCCAGACCAGGCGCCAGTCCTGGAGGTCCACCAGCCCTTGGGCCAACAGAGGAAAGACGAATCCCGTGCTGGACATGGAGGCCGAGAACAAAGCGAAGGCCATCCCCCTTTTCCTCAAGAACCAATTGGCGGCCACGGCTGGGCCAGCCACTCCCATTATCCCCGAAGTAGCCAGCCCCATTCCCAAGCCGTACAGCAGGTAGAACTGCCACAGCTCGTCCATCCGGGACATGAGCACCAGGTTCATCCCGAACAGCACCAGGATGGCGGCCATGACCACACGAGCGCCGTACCGGTCCACGATCCGGCCCAGGACAGGGGAGACGACGGCCGCCAGCAACCCCGACACAGTGAGGGCCCCCAGAAGCTCCGTATGGGAGGAGCCGAACTCGTCGGCCATGGGTTTGACGAGCACGGTGACAACCCCGGGGCCTGCGCCCACGGTGACGAACGTCGCCAGGCAGGTGGCACCTAACACCCACCAGCCATAGAAGACCCTGGGACGCTTCAACCGGCTCGCTGCCAAAGTAGTCGCCTATCGCGTAGGGGCAGTAGACAAATCGACATCTTTCGACCGTGCCAATTACGATGTCCAGCCGATGGGAGACCCCTTGGTGGGATTCGGACGAAAGACCCCGGTGAGGTCCGGGGGCTCGCTCTTTTCCTTCCCCGAATCGACTGTAGGGGCGAGGCATGCCTCGTCTGGCCTGAGGGAACGCAGTGGGTCTTCAGCCCTTGTGATACCTCAAGAGCTCGCCCGGCATCGCGCCTGTCGGCGCTCCGTCTTCAAAAGTCACCTGACCATTCACCAAAGTCCAACGATACCCCTCTGCCTTCTGCACCCGCCGCCAGTCGCCACCAGGCAGGTCGTAGGCAACCTCGGCGGGTAGCAGCTTCAGCTTCTCCAGGTCGTACACCACGATGTCCGCGGGGGCGCCCTCTCTGAGAGAGCCGCGGTCCTGGAATCCACCAAAGAAGGCCGGGAGGTAACTCAACTTGTGGTGAGCCTCTTCTAAACTCACCACCTGCTCGTCACGTACCAGCCAGGTTAGTGTATCAGTCGGGAAGTTCCCCAGGGTCCCGAATTTGACGTGCGCCCCTCCGTCTGACAGACCAGGAATGCAATAGGGCGAATTGAGTACCTCCGCCGTGTGCTGGGGGTTGCCGTGGACTAAGTTGCCGCGGAATTGGGTCCGCAGATCGTCGGCCACTGCTATATCTAACAAGGCATCAATAACGTGCTTACTTTCCTGGTCAGCGATATCACCGATTGTCAGTCCGATGTAGCTCTCTAATCTCCCGTTACTGACCTCGCCGACTGTCAGACCAGCCATCGGCCCTATCAGAACTACCGCGGGCTCCAAACCTTTGTCATATTCTGCACGGAGCCTGGCTCGCACTTCCTGGTCCTGCATCTTCGCCCGTTTCTCCTCCATGGACCCTATAGTGTTGGGTGTCAGCGGTTTTGGACAGTTCTGGGTCCGAGAGATTGGGGTGAAGAAGCTCCTGGTTTGAGGGTTTCTCTGACCTCCTGATTGTACCGCCTCCGCCGGTCAAAAGTCTCTCGCTGTACCTCCTTCCTCTGGGCTAGAATTGCCTCCAGACGGCCTTCCAGCACGTCAGCCGGAGTTACAACCCTGAGCGCCTGATGATATCTTCGGTAGTTGTAGAACTCGACGAAGTCCCGGATGGCCGCCTCCAGGTCTTCCACCACCTCGTATGGCACCTGGTTAATGTCGTCTTTCAGGGTTCGGTGATATCTCTCCAGCTTCCCGTTGGTCTGAGGGTGATAGGGTGCTGCCAGGACGTGGCGAATGCCCACCACCCGCATGTACTCGCGGAAGGCCCGCGATACATAACCTGAGCCATTATCTGAGAGGAGCTTGGTCCGATCCTCCAGAGGTACATCAGTCATACCAGTAGAGTCAACAGCTTCCTGGACCACCTCTATGAGGGAGTTGGCCGTCATGTCCCGTTGCACCTTCCAGGCCAAGATGAACCGGGAGTAGTCGTCCATCACCGTCACGAGGTAGTAGTAGCCCCATCCCACTACACGGAAGTAGGAGGCATCGGTGGCCCACAGCTGGTGGGGCCCTGTGGTCTTGTGCTGGTACTCTTTGCTCGCTGCCAACTGGTATTCGATCCGTTTCACCAGACCCTCCCGTCTCAGAATACGATAGACTGTGGAGGCGGAGACCGATAGGCCTCTGTGGTCGGTGAGCGAAGCCGCCAACTGCCGGCTTCGCCAGGTCGGCATCCCACGGGCTGCCGCCAGCACTACTGCCTCCTCTTCTGGACGCAGGCGATTCCAGGGCCTCTCAGTTCCTTCCGTACCCTCCCAACTACCCTGCCGGTGCCTCCACCTCCACCAATAATACGTGCTCCTGGAAATGCCAAGCTCCCTGAGTCGCCTGTTCTTCCCTCTACCATGTCGCTCCACCTCAGCCACGACTGTAGGGTGTCAGCGCAATTGGACACTATTGAGGCCTAGAAAACCGAAGAGGTTGGGGGTGGTAGAGGCTCCTTCAGAGGGGTAGATTAACCCTAAGTGAAAGGAGTCATTGATGACCCAGGTAGAGGATCAGGCCAGCCAAGCTGAGGAGCGAAGCCAGGAGACACGAAGCTTCGTGCGTCAGGTCCGTGCAGCGACCCGCCGTAAGTATACCCCTGAAGAGAAGATCCGCATCGTCTTGGAGGGGTTCAGACGGGAGACTACCGTTAATGACCTGTGCCGACGGGAAGGAATCAAACCCCACTCCTACTACGCCTGGACGAAGGGGTTCATGGAAGCTGGGAAGGAGAGGTTGACTCGGGACAGTGTGCGTGATGCGACCCGGCAAGAGATAGAGCAGCTCAAGCGGGAGAACAGAGAACTGAAGCAGCTGGTGGGTGAGTTGTCCCTGGAGTTGCACCGCTTCAAAAAAACAGCTCTGCCGCCCCTACACGACAACGGCACCGTCGCATGAGCGTAGTGGAACAATCGAAGGTCGTGGCTGAGGTGGAGCGACATGGTAGAGGGAAGAACAGGCGACTCAGGGAGCTTGGCATTTCCAGGAGCACGTATTATTGGTGGAGGTGGAGGCACCGGCAGGGTAGTTGGGAGGGTACGGAAGGAACTGAGAGGCCCTGGAATCGCCTGCGTCCAGAAGAGGAGGCAGTAGTGCTGGCGGCAGCCCGTGGGATGCCGACCTGGCGAAGCCGGCAGTTGGCGGCTTCGCTCACCGACCACAGAGGCCTATCGGTCTCCGCCTCCACAGTCTATCGTATTCTGAGACGGGAGGGTCTGGTGAAACGGATCGAATACCAGTTGGCAGCGAGCAAAGAGTACCAGCACAAGACCACAGGGCCCCACCAGCTGTGGGCCACCGATGCCTCCTACTTCCGTGTAGTGGGATGGGGCTACTACTACCTCGTGACGGTGATGGACGACTACTCCCGGTTCATCTTGGCCTGGAAGGTGCAACGGGACATGACGGCCAACTCCCTCATAGAGGTGGTCCAGGAAGCTGTTGACTCTACTGGTATGACTGATGTACCTCTGGAGGATCGGACCAAGCTCCTCTCAGATAATGGCTCAGGTTATGTATCGCGGGCCTTCCGCGAGTACATGCGGGTGGTGGGCATTCGCCACGTCCTGGCAGCACCCTATCACCCTCAGACCAACGGGACGCTGGAGAGATATCACCGAACCCTGAAAGACGACATTAACCAGGTGCCATACGAGGTGGTGGAAGACCTGGAGGCGGCCATCCGGGACTTCGTCGAGTTCTACAACTACCGAAGATATCATCAGGCGCTCAGGGTTGTAACTCCGGCTGACGTGCTGGAAGGCCGTCTGGAGACAATTCTAGCCCAGAGGAAGGAGGTACAGCGAGAGACTTTTGACCGGCGGAGGCGGTACAATCAGGAGGTCAGAGAAACCCTCAAACCAGGAGCTTCTTCACCCCAATCTCTCGGACCCAGAACTGTCCAAAACCGCTGACACCCAACACTTGAAGGAAATAATCAAGACTCCGTTCAAAGGAAGAACATCTTGCTTCGTCTGATGCCCCTGGTTGTGGGGTTAGTGGCCCTTGCATTGGCCGCCTGTGGAGATGCGAATTCGTTCGCCCCAGCTACTCAGGAGGCAATAGTTCGCGACTCCCAGACCCAGCAGATGCCAACACCAACACCGACTCCGATGCTCCCCGGCTCGATCACGCCGGCACCAGCCTCCAAGAACTACAGGCTGGACCTGGGCGCGGGCCTAGTGGTGGCCTTCGTGGAGGGTCTGTCGCCGGAGTTTTCAGGCAAGGTCGCCTACGTCACACACGTCCCCTCGGGCTCCCAGGCCGTGCTGGACCGTGATGGAAGGACCATCGATAGACACGACGGGAGTGACAACGGACCTGCCCGGCTGGGTGGGGTCCTTGGGGACGCCGCCGCGATGGATGGCATCATGGAAGTCCTCCTGAGTGACGAAGACGCCCGGCCTCGCGAGAACGTCATCGAATGGATCCCCTCCGTCCGGTTCGGCGGTATCTCCAACACGGCAAGGTGGAGGGTTGTAGGACCCAACACTATCAGTATAGAGGGTGAACTCACCAAAGAGCACCTGGGACCCGAGCTCTACCGGATCGCCTTCAGAGGCGACGGATACGTGGGGATCAACTACCGCTATCAGGACGGCGACTCCACCTACCTGAACCCAGGCACGCTTATATATGCCGTAAAGGGCTACTCGCCAGAGTTTCGCCTCGCGACATTACAGGACGGCGAGACCACCCTGTTCGAGGCGGACACGAACCCTGCTGCCAAGATTGGCGAGGACCTGCTGGACATTCGAGGGAAGGTTACGGCCATCGACATCCTCAGCCCAAAGGACGCAAGGACGGTCCTAGGCACAATAGACGACGAACGCGTCGTCAAGCGCTTCGTCGAAACCGTGCTTGGGTCTCCGGTAGACCAGGAAAGCCGGGATCGAGGAAGGCCACCCTATTCTGTCGGCTTCCGGCTGGCCGACGGCACTTCGGTGGTGCGGTCGTTCTGGCTGGAGTCGGGTGAGCTCTGGCGGGGCATCATGACGGACCCCATTGTGGCGTCCATGGTGTCGAGTGCCCTACCGGCGGAACCTGCCGTCCTCGAAGCGCTGAAGAACATCGCCAAGGACCCTATGGCCCGGATTGCAGAGCGGGCTCCCGGGTTTGGAGGGGCCTTCCGAGATTCAGACCAGAACATCGTGTACATCTACCTTCAGGATGCCTCGATGAAAGCGGAGGCAGAGCGGGCCTTAACGGAGGAGTTCGGCCCGGATTTTCTTGCAGGCCGCGAGGTCCGGGTGCTAGAGGGCGATTACAGCATGGACCATCTGGACGCTTGGCATAGGACTCTGAGTGGTGCCATCTCTCAGGTCCCAGGCATCGTGTACACCGACCTGGACGAGGGGAAGAACCGCATTGAGATCGTCATGTACCCAAGGCGCTGGGGGCGTGAGGAGATGGAGGCTACACTAGCGACTGTGGATGTCCCACGAGGAGCCGTTGTCATCGAGATTGGATGTAACGGCATTCGCCAGTGGCCGCTTGACCGTGGGGAGCCCCCGGACGAAGCGTTCCTCAGCACCATTGACTACTCACTGGAGTTGGTGCCCCAGGCCCCATACGGAGAGACGGTGCGGATGAAGCTGACGTTGCGGAACGTCGGTGATGGGCCGGTGAGCTTTCTTCTCGGGGGCTTGCCCGCCTATGACTTAGTCGTCTCGACTCCTGACGGAGAGTTGGTATGGCACTGGATGTGCGCCAAGATCACCCTCCTGTCGCTTGATCCCGAGACCCTGGAACCCGGTGAGGAGCTGGAGTTCGTCGGCAAGTGGGAGCAGATAGACAACCGGGGAGAGCCCGTTCCCCCAGGCACCTACTTGGTGCGTGGCGTGTTGAATCTGGACCCGCCCGAGAAGCTTGTAACCGAGTCCCACGAGTTGGAAGTGCTCGAATGAGATATGCCGTCCTCATTGCGTCCCTTGCCACCGTCCTGCTCATCGTTGCCGCCTGCGGAGACGAGGAATCGACCCCCACATCCGCCAAGAATTCGTCAGGTTCCAGCGCCCAGACTCAACAGGCCACAACAACTGGAACGCCGTTCATACAGGAGAAGGAATCTGACAAGCGTGGCCTTCCTATGTACACGGAAGGAGCAGCGAATGTAATATTGATTGATGTATACATAGGGCAACCTGATGACTTCTCGTCAGCATTGGAGCGCTCGGATCTGGTTGTAGAGGGCGTAATAGACGAACTGTATCCTGCGCGGTGGTCCACCGTCGATAATGCTGCTCCGGGTACTATCAAGCGAGAAGTCGTGAAAGACCTAGCCATCCACATTCGTACACCTGTCCAGCTTTCGGTGAAGCGAGTCTTCAAAGGGAAGTCCGTTGTGGACACCCTCAAGTTTTCGTTCGTGGGCGGACGAGTTGGTGACACCGCTCACGTCTATGGGTGGAGTGACGTCTTCGAAGAGGGTACTCGGGTCATTGTATTCCTAGCAAAAGGAGGGCCTGGCAGTGCCGCTCACAATGTGGAGCCGCAAGGGCTCTACCCGAGGATGCATCTAGTTGTCAGGGGTGATGTTGCACAGGGACCAATCAAGGATATCCCGATGAAAGAGCTCTTGGGGCAACTCCAGTAATGTGTTCACGCGAGGTGATTACTGTGGGAAGGGGAGCCAGGGTACAGTCATTGGCTAGGGCAACTTCTGCGTACCTCCCGCCGGACTCTATGGCTATTCTCGTCTCCTGCATCCATTTCCAGGGCTATAGTGCCTTCAGGTGGGACGGGGGCGCCGTTAATTTATTGAGCGGAAGTCCGGCCTGCCCCACACAGTAGCATTCTCGGATCACGGCGATAGCCCTGAAGGAGGAATGTGGACTTGTGAGGCAATATCCTACGAATTCGGGGCTATCCGGGCACCGAGGTTAGAGAAATGAATAACGAACTTCGCTCATTCATCAAAGAATCGCTGGAACGGGGACAGTCTAAGGACGCCATACGGGAGGTCTTGGCCCAAGCGGGGTGGCAGGATGACGAGGTAACAAAGGGGCTATCGGTCTTCGCGGACCTAGACTACCCCTTGGCAGTGCCTCGGCCAACTCCATACGTTCATGCTCGCGAAGCGTTTCTCTACCTGATCTCGTTTATTGCCCTATACGTCTCTGCCGTCAGCTTCAGCCACCTGGTCTTTGGTCTCATCGACTACACATTCCCCGATGCCCTCGATTTTCGTGACCGATTTCCATCAAGGGGAGAGGCAACCTCCATAGCCTCGGTCATCGTTAGCTTCCCCCTTTACCTGTTCCTGATGAAACGGCTGAGGACCGAGGTGGCGCTGGACCCTGACAAGCGGCTGTCCCTGGTGCGGCGGTGGCTGACCTACCTCACGCTTGTAATTGGGGCGGGCATCATCCTTGGGGACGTCATTGCGCTCCTGGCCAATCTGCTAATGGGCGACCCGACCCTACGATTCTTTTTGAAAGGCGGCGTCATCCTCCTGATAACCACCTTCATATTCGGGTTCTACATGTGGGAGATGAAACGTACCGAGACCTCGGTTGCGGATGCTAGCGCGAAATCAGCCCTACGAGCACTTTTGGGCGCAGTGGTAATAGTGGTCGTGGCTGCCCTGGGATATTCGATGTTCCTGTTCGGCACGCCGGGGGAGCAACGGGACCTTAGGCTTGATCAAGAGCGAGTTTCCAATCTGAGTAGGATTGCCAGAAACGTAAATACCTATTGGAATCTCAACGGGACACTGCCCGGGAGCTTCGAGGACATGTCAGGGTCCAGATTCACCATCAGGTCGGTAAACGATCCGGAGTCGAACGATCGGTACGAATACAATGCGTTGGGTGACGCGGATTATGAGCTATGCGCAGTGTTCTCCACCAATACCGACAAATCCAGGGACCCACGTCGCGAATTTTCGGACACGGCCTGGGGCCACGGAATCGGCCGGACGTGTTTCCACCTCAAAGCCGAATATGTCGACCCTGAGCCCAAACCGCTGTCGACGATAACCCAGCTCGATCCACCTCCCACGCCAACGCCGACACCGATGCCGACAATGGAGCGGGATCGCCCTGAGGAGCCACCACAAGGACCGGGCGTGGAGATTGGGACAGGCTATCCATACACGTTATACATCCACTGCGGTATCCGCGACGCTCGCTTCGATGGGCGACTCTGGATGGCCGATCCAATGCTGAGCGACGGTAGCGGCAATCCGCCACTGGATTGGGCTCCCGCCGATAGTGTGGGCATCATGGAACTGGTCAACGATAACATGGCAGTATTCACGGCCGAAAGCGGCCGAACCATCCTGTTCATACCCTGGCCGTTGGATGTCGAATGGAGGCCGTGCTTCTAGTGCATCTGGACATAAGAAGGCCCGCTGGTGTGCCCTGGTGGAGTAATGAGAAGCGTGAGGGCCTCGGCGGCGTATGTAAGGAGGGTAGAAGAGTTGCGTGGAAGTAAGATCATGTCACCCCTGATCCACAGCATCCTTGGGTTAGCGGTGCTTGTACTGGCCGCCTGCTCCACCGCCACGCCATCTGCAACCCGACAGATTATGAGTACGCAGCCGTCTTCGGAAGAGGGCACGCCACCGTTGTCCAGTGCCCTCGTGAACGCCTGCACCTACCACGCCCCGGAGTCGACCCCTACCCCTACCGCCGACCTGACGAGGAGGCCGACGTCCACACCGTTCTCAAACACTACTCCCATCCCCTACCCAACAGAAAGCCCTTCGGCGGAGGTTGTGGCCTACCCCGATCTGCCGCCGCCCGCACTGCCAGCATCCGTCGAAGCTTGGCGGGACGCCGTGGTGCGCGTGAGCGTCGAGCGGGCCAGCGGCCGCACTAGGGACCAGCAGGGGCTGGTCGTCGCCGATGGCGCTGTGCTCACCGTGCTCGATCACAGGTGGGAGATCGTTTCGCTGTCTGTAGAGGTGTCCGGCCGGGGTGTATTCACCGCTGAGCTTGAGCGTTTCGATCCCCGCACTGGCGCGGCGCTGCTCACCATCGAGGCCGAGGACTTGGCCGTGGCACCTAGGTACCGGGGCAGGGTAGCGCATGGGGAGCCAGTTTTGCTCCTGATCCGTGAAGAGGACGGCGGTGAGCTCGTAGTGAAGGAGACCTACGCAAGCCCCAGTCTCAACGCGCCGGACCATCTCTTCGCGCTGCACAGGGACTACACACTCTCTTACCAACGGGGCACCGTGGTGGTGTCAGGCGATGGTACACCCATCGGTCTTGCGAGCCACGCTGGGCGTTTTTATGGCCAGTCGATCGTTTTGGGCGGGCTGTCCCTTAGATATTTACCGGCCGTGTTGCTGGATTCGGCGATCCATCTGCTGGAGCGCCCCCCTTCAGATCTCGACATCACCCCCGCTGCGGTCGCCTGCTACAGGCCGGACGTAACCAAGGCCGTGGACGGGCCGGTGACCCGAGAGCTGTTGACCGAGCCCGTGCAGGAGGCGCTTAAGGACCTGGGAGAGCCGGTCCCACTGGAAAGTCTTAGCAAGTGGCCGGGATCCGTGTGCCCGCCCGAGTTGGGCACCATACTGGAGCTGCTCTACGCCACACCCCAGGAGCTGCGCTGCTGATGGGGAACTGTTGGGCAGTGCGCGGTACATCGCGCTCTGGTGGGACAGAGAGGGCGGCGCTCCCGACCTTGTCCTCTGCGCCACGGACGACGGGAATCACCTGGGAGCCGCCTTTGCCACCCATGGCCTGAGTTCGTTCGAGGAGCTCATGGAGGGAGCGCCCTCCAGCTCACCACACTCGATGGTAGCCGCTGAGCGTCTCCGCCCGCCAGGCTACTCCAGTGATGACTACCAGTACCCCTACGAGTGGGAGATGAAGACCGACAAGGCGGCGTACGTTCAGGACGAGCTAGTGACGCTGACCTTCACGGTCACTAACATCAGCGATTGGCCGGTCACCCTGGACTACATGCCGCCAACGGTGACTATTAGAAGTATTCAGGAAGCCCGAAACGTGGCTGTCCTGCGCTACGGGGACGGGCACCGCGTCCTGAAATCCGGCGAGACTGCCTCTTTCACCATGACCTGGGACCAGGTGCACTTCGAAGGGGGCCGGGCAACTCCAGGACACTACGTTGCCCATGCACACCTGGCCAACCTCGTGACCAGCCGTTGGTTGGACCCAGGGCCGAAAGCCTATGAAGTGATCTTGGAGTAAATGTCGTGGGGCGGCTGAGCATAACTGCAGGAGGTAGGACTATGGGCATTCTGACATCTGTCGGCCTCTTGGGGATTGTTCTCTTATCAATGGTGGCATGCAATGAAGCTGATGGCCCGGAATTGTTGGCTAGTCCTCACCTCTCTCAGCAGCGGGAGGACATGGATGTGATGGACGCTGACCTCGAGGGCGAACTGGTGCTAGAAGACGGCTGTCTTCGTGGAATAAGCAAGGGCGGCACTGACTACTTTCTCATCTGGCCGCATGGGTTTAAGCTGAGTGTTGACGGACCGGATATTCGAATCAGCGACGATTCAGGTTTGTCATTATCTGTCGGAGAAGAGATCAGAATTGGTGGCGGTGAAGTACCGCTGGCCCACGTCCAGACCTTGGTAGAGCAGCCGGTTCCGGATGATTGTCCTGGTCCGTATTGGGTTGTCGGAGAAGTCCCGATTCCTACTGGTGCTCAGGAATCTTCTGGTCCCGTCACCCAAATCCAACAGCAGCCCACACCTACCTCTACGCCATCTCCGAGGCTACCCGGCTCGATCACACCGGTGCCGGCCTCGGAGAGGTATAGGCTGGACCTGGGCGGTGATGTAGTGGTCGCCTTCGTGGAGGGCCTGTCACCGGAGCACTCGGGCAAGGTCGCCTACGTCACTCACGTGCCCTCCGGCTCTCAGCTTGTGTTGGACCGGGATGGGCGGACGGTCGATCGGCATGATGGGCGAGGCGATAGCCCAAGCCGCCTGGACGCGGTTCTGTCAGACCCGTTGGCGATGGAGCGCATCATGGAGCGCCTCCAGAACGACGAGGACGCCCGGCCCCGCGAAATGGCAGCCGACTGGGTCCACTCGGTCCAGTTCGGCGGTATCACCTACACAGCAAGGTGGATGGTTGTTGGACCCGAGACCATTAGCAGAGAGAATGACCTCACCGAAGAAGACCTGGGCCCGGAGCTATACCGAGTTGCCTTCAGGATCGATGGTTACGGCGGTTACTTTCACCAGGACGGCGACGCCACCTATCTCAACCCGGGCACTCCTGTATACGGAGTGAAGGGCTACTCGCAAGTGTTCAGGCTAGCCACATTAGAGGACCGCGAAGTCACACTGTTCGAGGCGGACACGAACCCTGGGGCCAGGATCGGCGAGGACCTGCTGGACATTCGAGGCAAGGTCATGTCCATTGATGTCCTCAGCACTAAGAACTCGATTAAGGTGCTCGGCACGAAAGTGGAAGATGGGGAAGATGTGGTCCTCGGCAAGATAGAGGAAGAACGCGCCGTCGAGCGCTTCGTCGAATTAGTGCTTGAGTCGCCGGTGGACCAGGGGCGTCGCGACCATGAGGGGCCGCGCTATTCTCTCTACTTTAGGCTCGCCGACGGCACGTCCGTGGTGCGGGCCTTCTGGTTGGAGTCGGGAGAGCTCTCGCGGGGCATCATGACGGACGCTGTCGTCACCCTGTCCGTATGGAGCGCACTGGGGGAGGAGCACCGGCCCGCGGCCAGTGAGCAGGGGCCACGAATCTCGGAACGATTGGCCGCTCGGCTTGGGTTGGCCTATCTGAGCTTCGCCGTCCCCGAACTCAATGTCACTGGCAAACCCCACTCGCCCGTTGTCCGGCTGATGCGCTGGAGCGAGTTCGATGCTATGAGAGGGTCAAACTCGGCGACAAAGGACCCAGACCAGCTAGTGTGGGTAGTCGAGGCCCAAGGCTCCTGGCGCGACGCTGGCATCGTGCCCGAGGAGAAGCGGCAGGACTTCTCGGTGGGTCTGGTAGCCTTCGATGCCGACACCGGCCGACGATATGGTGCCTCCCATGTGAACACCTCGCTGCTGGGAACGCATGGCTGCGCCTCACCGAGCAGTCGACCACCGACCCCGACGGCAAACGCCATCGCAGACATTCAACAGACCTGATGGTCCTACCCCAACTCCAGGTCCTAATGAGCAGAGGATTCAGTTGCCCCAGGCCGTCGAACAGGCCGTTGGTGCCCAACCTTCACCAGACTGGACGCTGGTCGAAGCTCCTGGACTGGCTGACCAGCCAGGCTTCTCCCTTCGTCTACCTACAGGTTGGGAGCTACGTGAGACCCGCCCACTTGATTCCTATGTAGGCGAACTTGTGGGTGATGGCGTTACGCTCAGGTTCGACTACGGCCGATTCTCGCCAAGTCTGGACCCGGCGGGCGATCCCGAAAACACCTACGTTTTGAGGTACGAATTCATTGGGGGCTACGAAGCAAAACTAGTCATTCCTTTGGACCGATCAGGCGGGCTCACCGGCGTCCATTTCCGTGCGATGGATGGCCTCAGACTGACGCTATGGGGGAGAGACCTGACACCGGAGCAACAGCACACCGCGTTCGCCATCTTTCGGACCATCCGTAGCAGCAACCAAGCTGCTGGCGGGCGTCCCGAAAAATCGGGCGCCTCTAAGCCAACTCCTCGTTTGATTATTCGTAGAGGGCCTATGAAGGCCAGCCATGAACGCATCAGGTATGAGGCTGTTGCTGGGCCGATAAGAGCGGATCTGATTGATGCCGAACGCTTGGAGCAGACGGGTCTAGCACTCGGGGAGACCCAGCTGGGGAAGGGAGACACAGGCCGCAGGGTCTACGCCTTGCCCGGAGTACCTCTTGAGCAGGGTTTCTTGGTGCGCTCTGCGGAGAAAGGGATGTATTCTGACATCTGGTATCTCGATCTGGAGACGGCGTACCCCGTATGTCAGCCTGGAGCGCGCAACTATTTCTATGTAGCTAAGGGCACATCGAGGCTACCAACGCCTAGCCCTACTCCTGACACACCCACCATTGCGATAACCCTGTCCTCTGAGGGATTGCTGGAGGCGGGTTGGCCACTCGTCAACATGGCGAATCTCCAGATCGAGTTCCGGGGAGTGGAGTACGTCTACGCGGACAGCACCCATTTCGGCGGCTACGTACCAATTGAGGAGCTGGAGACGCTGGCTATAGCCTATCCCGTCGAGATAGGGCGATTGCCGTACCCCGCTCTGGAGGAGATAGCCTCGGATGGCACGGTGGTAGACCGCGTACGCATCTATCGCCTCGCAAAGCGGCCGGTCAACGAAGTCATCGTCATCGACCAGTGCCCGAGTGACCTCCGTGGTGACCACTTCGTCCTCTATTTGCCGACACGAGGGGCGAGTAATGACAATGATAGCGAACCTTCGTCGGTCCCTACTCCTACGCCGGAGCCACGCCCCGTCTCGTTCGACGATCATGTCATGCCACCAGAATACGTAAGGCTTGACTTCGACAACCAGACAGTGGTCGCCTTCGTCGACGACCAGGCACTGGGGCGAATAGCCTACATTACCCACGTTCCGACAGGTGCTCAGGCTGTTCTGAACAGCAGGGGTGGAGTGATCGAGAGGCACAGGGGCACGGGCAAAGGAGATACAGTCCTTGACGCAACCCTGTCGGATGCTGAGGTCACGGCCCGAATCCAGAGCGGCCTTCTCTCCGACGAAGACCTTCCTGGAAACGGGTTCATGGACTGGATCAACTTCATTCGGTTCGGCGGTTCCTCGTACTCCTCGAAAGCCAAGCGAGGCGGCGGCGGCCAAGTGGAAAAGTCCCGATTGGGTTCAGTGCTTTACCGGGTAGCCTTTCATGTTAACGCCAATCTCGTGCCTGGCGACTATCGACCCAGGGACGGCGACGCCGCATTTCTGTCACCCGGAACGGCAATCCATAGCGTCGATGGCTACTCACCATCTGAAGCGCTTGCCGCTGTAGTGGATGGCGAAGTATGGCTGTTCAGAAGGTCAGGCCCAGCCCCTTCAACTCCTACGCCTGCTGTCGTTCCTGGCAAACCATGAGTCGACAGGTAGGCCAAGTGGGAGCAGAGGTTGCGGGAGGCGATGTCATATAGTTGTGGACGGGTTGGGGAAGTTGCAAATGGGGGAATCTATTCTTGCATAGTAATCATAGCTAGGTAATGAGAGGGCGTCTGACGTGTCGCTAAGATCGATACTTACTATTGTGAGCCTGCGCGTCGTTGCTGCGGTTGCAATCACCGCATGGCTGGCAGTTGGCATGTCTTCAGGGACCGCTTCTGCCCAGGAGTTGGTTGAGGTAGCTCAGGCCAAGAACCGCGCCGTTCAGTCCTATAGATTCTCCATGGAGCTCTGGCAGACGCCTCAGACAGAAGGAGACCCCCCTCGGTATGAGTCCTCCACCCAGGGGGTAGTAGTGGTCAATGAGGGAATACACGTTGTAACTCAATGGCATGGAGACCCATACAGGGAGTTGTTGGTGGTGGACGGCCAACAGTACAGCCGGACCCGTGCTGAAGGCCCCTGGGAGGTGAGACCGACCGCCTTTAGTGCCTTCCAGATGGTCACGGTGGACTCTGTTAGGAATGCACGCGTGGTTGACGGCCTCGTCGACGCAGTAGTTGTTGGCGAGGAGACCCTTCACGGTGTCCGGGTCACCAGGGTCAAGGGCAACGTCGACTTGCGAGCCAGGGCGGAAAAGCTCTGGAGTAATGTCCAGGATGGTGACCCTCCCCCAAGTGAAGACTCGGAGGAGGCCAAGGTCCGCGACCAGATGTTGGCGGGAGTCGAAAAGTTTGTGGGATGGATCGGCGTCGAGGATGGTCTGCTCCACGCATTCGAAGTGAGCGCATCCTTTCCTGGCGTCTGGGAGCTTCTGGCCTATCAGTATGGGTATCGTGCGGAGTTCTCGGCGTTCAACGAGCCTTTGGAACTCCCATCAGTGGAGGCCGCAGGAGTTAGGTCAAATGGGGATGGCTTGGCGTCTATGGCCATTGGCGTCTACTCCTACTCCCGTCTCGAATACCATCTCCAGCCTTTCTGGCCAAGAGGATACACCCGTTCACCCACACGACATGCTCCCCTCATGCGATGAGATCGAGCGGCCCCAGTGGCCAGAGGGAGTGCCAACCCCGGCGCCGTCAGGACCCCCGAACCACGGCACAGAGGGTCAGCCACGCAACGTACGTTGCGTGGCTAGACCGACCGAAACGGACACTCCCAGGCCGGGGCGGTCGGAATCTGACAGTGCAACGGGTCGTGGCTCGGAGCGGCCCTATTACCGGCCCACCCTCGATGCTGACTACGACGACAGCTGGGTAGCGAACATTCCAGCCACAATAGGCGGATACAGTGTGCGTTTCATCAACACGCCCAAGAGCAAGGCCCGTAACCATGTGCCGCTGATATCTGTGAAGGTCCTACCGGAGTCCGGCGACGGCGGCCAGGACTCGTTGGACTCGTTCCTTCGTGTGCAATACGCACCTCCTTGTATCTTGAAATTGGTATGGGACAATCAGTTCACTAAGGGGGATCAGGGTGCGGCAGACCGTAACCTCCTGGGTCATGGAAGACCGGACATAAGAGAGGGTCGCCGCACCCATTCCGAATAGAGCCCGAACAGTTGCCTGGGCCAACCAAGCCCGCATCGTGCAAGGACGGGCCAATAATTCGCAGGAGGTGCTCATGGAGCGAGAAGTGATCTACGTAGGCATCGATGTAGCCAAGGCCCAGGTGGATGTTGCCGTCCGTCCCACCGGCGACAGATGGGAGGTCTCCTACGACGATGCAGGCGTCGGGAAGCTGGTCTCCCAGACGGGGGACCTGGGTCCCGCCATGGTGTTGCTGGAAGCCTCGGGTGGCTTGGAACTGCCCTTGGTGGCTGCCCTGGCAGCGGCGTCTCTGCCTGTTGTGGTGGTCAATCCCCGCCAAGTGCGAGACTTTGCCAGGGCCACCGGGACGCTGGCCAAGACCGACGCTCTGGATGCTCAAGTCCTGGCTCACTTCGCCGAGGTCGCTCGTCCGCCCGTGCGCCCCCTGCGGGACGCCGAGGCCCAGTCCCTCAATTCTCTGGTCGCCCGCAGACACCAGGTCGTGACCATGCTGGTGTCTGAGAAAAACCGCCTGGACACTGCCGCCAGATCCCTCCGTCCGCGCATCCAAGCTCACGTAGCCTGGCTGGAGCAGGAGTTGGACGACCTGGATGAGGAACTGCGGCAGACTCTGCACCAAAGTCCTGTGTGGCGAGAGAAAGAGAATCTCCTGCGCACTGTTCCCGGCGTGGGAGAACAGCTCTCTCTGACTCTCCTGGCATACCTGCCGGAGCTGGGCACGCTGGACCGTCGTCAGATCGCTGCCCTGGTTGGTGTGGCTCCCTTCAACCGAGACAGCGGTACTCTGCGGGGCAAACGCACTGTCTGGGGTGGACGCGCCCGAGTTCGCGGCGCTCTGTACATGGGGGCGCTGACGGCCAGCCGCCACAACCCAGTCATCCGGGTCTTCTATCAACGCCTGCTGGCGGCGGGTAAGCCCAAGAAGTTGGCTCTCACAGCCTGTATGCGTAAGCTGCTGATTATCCTGAACTCCATGCTCAAGCATCGTTCTCCCTGGAGTCCCTCAAGACAGTTGCTTTTGTGTTGCCCGCACCGGCATCCACAGCACGGGTCGTGGCTTATGGGTTGGTTGACGATGGACACACTCCGCCCACGGTCGGATGCCAAACGCGGAGAACGGAGTGTGGTTGTGAAGAAGACGCAGCTCAGCCAGGGTCAATTTCGAGGCGACTTCTGGGGAGCTACGAAGACGTGGCCCGGCTGTCCCAGGATGTGGCCACAGAACAGACGCGGGTGTAAAAGGGCGCAGCTCGGCCAGGGTCAGTACGGCGTACCGACTCTGGGGAAGCTACGGTGACGTGAAGCGGCCAGCCTGACGGACGGGACCGTAGACCAGCGCGTGTCGAAGCTGCGGCCTCAGCTGTCTGAAGGGCTATGCCGCAGGCATGGGGAGACGGTCAGAGGGCATGGGGCACTCCAACCGTCGTATCGAAAGGTCGAAACGCAGGACGCACTCCGGCCTTTGTGGAAACATCCCTCTTGGGCGACCGTTGGGAGAGCCTGGCTCGATCCCTCTGGTACATCACGGGCTCAGGGAAAGGACCCCCAGGTTTCTATGGCAAAGAAACACTTGAAAAGCCTGATAACAATTTCAGTATTACGCCCCATTGCCCCGTTGGCAATACCTTTTGGGCCTCACCACCCAAAGTGTTCACTCTAGTTCGACAAAAGTTCCACGAAACCCTAACCACACCCTGAAAGCGTCTACTTCCGCCACAGGCCCAGGGTGAGGATCCGGCGCACCCACCTGAGCAACTCCCGCTTGACCCGCGCCCTCTGGGTGTCGTAGAGCGCCGTCCAGCGCCAGGATAGCTGCCCTCTCCTCCAGTGCCCCGTGAGCGGCATGGGCTCTGGGGGCAAGGTCAGCCCGTGCTTCTCCAGCATGGCCAGCTCCAGCTCCAGGATACGCTCGTGCGTCACCAGCCACGACAGACTCTTGCCCCCGATGGGATGACTCGCTCAGAGCGTGCGCCACTCGTCGATCAGCGGCCACGCCGCACCGAAGACCGCCTCGTCATCGAGAGCAGGCTCGACGGTCTACAGTATTGAACAAATCACCATTTAGGAACTCATCCCTCAGCTTCCCGTTGAATGACTCGACGTAACCATTTTCCCAAGGACTACCCGGCTCTATGAACAGGGCCATCACCCCCAGGTTAGATAGCCATTCCCTCACCGCTTTGGAGGTGAACTCTGGGCCGTTGTCCGACCGTATGTGCTCCGGCACCCCTCTGACCAGGAACAGCATGTAGAGCTGGTCCAGGACATCCTGTGATGTGATGCTCCGCTTCACCACCATGGCTAAACACTCCCTGGTGTACTCGTCCACGATCCCCAGGATACGGAAAGCCCTGCCATCTGCGGTCCTTGCCGCCACGAAGTCGTAGCTCCACACATGGTCTTTGCGCTCCGGCCTAAGCCTTATACACGACCCATCGTTCAGCCATAACCGGCCTCTCTTGGGCTGTTTACCGGGTACTTTCAATCCCTCAATCCTCCATATACGTTCCACTCTCTTGTGGTTCACCCTCCACCCTTCGCTCTTCAATAGGGCTGTCACCCTACGATAACCGTACCTACCATACCTAGTGGCCAACTCCACTATCCTACTGACCAGCGCATCTTTATCTAGATCCCTGCCCTGAGAGTACCTCTGGGTTGCTCTGGGCTGGGTGATCACCTGGCACGCCCGCCTCTAAGACACTCCCAACTGCTCACATACTCTCTCCACCAGCTTCCGTCTCCTAGGCGGGCTCAGGAGTTTCCCCGAAGTGCCTCCTTAAGGATGTCCTTGTCCAAGCTCAGGTCTGCCACCAGCCTCTTCAGCCGAACGTTCTCCCTCTCCAACTCCCTGAGCCTCTTGGCCTGCTCTACACCCATGCCGCCATACTCCCTCCTCCATACATAATAAGTGTGATCAGACACTCCTATCCTCCTGACAGCCTCCCTTACGGCATGCCCTTGCTGCACCAGCACGTCCACCTCCCGCAGCTTCCCTATGATCTGCTCCGCCGTATATCCCTTCCTCGGCATCCGTCCCCCCTTTCTACATATCCAGTGTGCGAGCTTATCTCTGGACTAGTTTTCGGGGGTCAGGTCAATTGAGACTCGGACCCGTCATCAGGCCGTTCGGCGTCAGATCAACGAGCTGGCGACGCCAAACCAGCTAGGATATGCGACCGTCTCCGTTCGCTGCATCCAAATCAACCGCCCAGGAGTACCGCAGGTTTTTGTGTCGGTTGCATCTGGTCCATGCTGCTGGCGCAAGGCGTTCAAGTGAGCATGGACGGCAGGGGCCGGTGCATGGACAACGTCTTCGTGGAACGGCTGTGGCGCAGCATCAAGTACGAGGAGATGTACCTGAAGGCATACCAAAATGGGACTGAGGCCAGAAAGGGGATTGGGGCTTATCTGGCCTTCTACAACCAAGAGCGGCCCCATCAAGCCCTGGGCTATCGGTCACCGGGTCAGGTGTTCCAAGCAGTGAGCCCACAAAGGTGTTTACTGGAACATCCACGAGCCTTACAATCGGATGAAGGTTTACGAGACACCCCCGCGGTAGACTCTCTTATTTTAGCCTCACCGCTGTCCTGATGATGGGGTCCACTTGACTTTCTGCGTCCTTTCGACATCTCCCACTCCTTCCCGACAGCTACCGCTGCCCTTAGTTTAGGAGCAGGACTCTCACTTAGCTGCTTGTCCGATTTTCCGGGTCCACCTCAGAGTCGAAGGCGTTCACCAGCGGCTCCAAAAGACTTCTGGCCACCTACCTGCAAACGCTGTTGGCCTATCCCGACGGCTGGATTTGGGGCGAGACGGTGTTCGACCCCAGGACCCAGGAGATAACGTCCAAGTGCCGCCCTTATCCGAGGAGATGCTCTATCCCAAAGAGAAGGGTGCGCCGCTTGCTGCCGAGAGAATCTCCCACTTGTCAGGTGGGAGATTCGGAGGTATCATAGATTGACTTCCCATAGAACTCAAAGGGTTGTACTTTCAGCAGATAATTGTGTGGCGTGAGTTGTATTACGCATATGGTTTGACGCCAGTTCGGCGATATGCACCGCTTACGTACGAGTTATAAGGCACAACCGTGATGCGACCTAGTCTAGTGTCTCGTAAATAGCTTTACAGCGTGAGAGCTTGGTGAGGATCGCTTGAGCGGAGGCATGCCATACAAACGGCTTGGGATCCGCGTTGGACGCCGCCAGGTATTCCTTAATCGCGGCGATCAACTCCGGGACGCTCTCGAAACTCCCCCGCCGTACTCTTTTCTCCGTCAACTCCCTGAACCACCGCTCCACCAGGTTCAACCAAGACGAGCTCGTCGGCGTGAAGTGCAGGGTGAACCGCGGGTGCTTCTCCAGCCACGCCTTCACCTTGGACTGGTTGTGGGTCCCATAGTTGTCCACAATCAGATGGAGCGGCGTCTCCTTGGAAAACTCCCGGTCCAGTCGCCGCAGGAAGCGCAGGAACTCCTGGTGCCGGTGCTTAGCCATGCACTCCCCGATCACCCGCCCGTCCAAGACATTGAGGGCCGCAAATAGGGTCGTGGTCCCATGCCGCTTGTAGTCGTGGGTCATGGTTCCGCAGCGCCCTTTCTTCATAGGCAGGCCGGGCTGGGTACGCTGAAGGGCCTGGATTTGGCTCTTCTCATCCACGCACAGGACCACGGCTTTGTCGGGAGGATTGAGGTACAGCCCCACTACGTCGGTGAGTTTCTCGGTGAACCGCCAGTCCTTGGAGAGCTTGAATCGCTTCGTCCGGTGGGGCTGTAACCCGTGAGCGGACCAGATGCGCTGCACGGTGGCCTTGCTAAGGCCCTGGGCCTTGGCCATGGTGCGGATGCTCCAGTGGGTTGCTCCGGGGGGTTTGGTCTGGGTAGTGGCCTGCACCACCTCGTTCACCCGGTCGGCTCCGTAGGTCACCCGCCGGCCCCGGCCGGGTGCGATCTCGGTGAGGGCACTAGGGCCGCCCTGGAGGAAACGCTGGCGCCAGAGCATGACGGTGGGACGACTGACGCCCACCTCTCGGGCAATCCGGCTATTGGGCACACCGTCGGCGGCGAGGAGGGCGATCCTGGCCCGGAAGGCGACGCTTTGGGGAGTGTTCTGGGCACGGACCCAGGCTTCCAGCGTTCGGCGTTGCTCGGGAGATATCGTGAGGAGATCAGCTGATTTTGGCATGAAGCAAGCATACCCCAATATCCACTATATATCAAGGCATTTGCGAGACATTAGACTAGAGTGCTCTGCGCCGTCGGAACAGCAACAGTATCATGCCTCCTGCCAGCAGGGCCGCTACCCCCACGATGAGGGCCATCCGAGGCAGGCTGCGCACGGACGAGTCGCCCGGTATCGGCAGCACAGGGGTGGCGGTGGGAGTCGGAGTCACCGTGGGTGTGGGCGTGGGTGCGGACGGTGGAGGTGTCGGAACCTCCTCACCGAAGCGCAGGGTGAGGGTCCGTGTTAAGCTAACGATCGTCGGGTCGAAGGTGGCGGTCTCGGCGGCCTGGATTGCCCCGAATTGGTTTTCGATCCAGAAGGTAATCTCCTCGTTCAGGAACGCCTCGTTGGGCGGTCCCACTACGAGGGTTCTGTATCTCCCTGTCTCATCTGTAAGCACCGGATCGCTCTTGTAGCGGCTGCAGTCTATGACGCAGCCAACCACCGACAGGCCGGCAGGGGCCGGCGCACCCTTAACAAACACACTTCCCCCATATATGACTGGGAATGGTGGCCGTTCCTGCTGAGGCGTCGCTCCGAGCAGCGGCAAAGCTACAATAAGGCTCGACAGTACCGCCACCAGTGTGGCCGCGCCACGACGCATGTTAACGCCTCCTCATTGCAGGATGCCCGGGGCAATGCCTGTCCTACCATTATAACCCCAAGGGCTCTCTATTCGAAAGAGCATTTGCCCGGCATTTTCAACAGTTTGGCTGCCTGGCGTTTATACCCGGCCTATCCCCTTATCAGTGGAGACGTGCACTGCTCCTCCTAAACTTCAGTGGCCCCACCAGCCCGGTGGGGCCACTGTTTTGCTGCCTTTGGCTGTAACTCGGGCTGTAGGCTACGGGACCAAGGTTCCGTCTGCTGTGAAGAACACCCAGTAGCCGTTGCCGAACTGAAGCTCATCGCCACGCTCGACACGGATCCAGACGCGGCCGTCGAAGGCGAAGGCCCTGGTCCATGCCGTGCCGAGGTAGGTGTCGGCGGATACGAGCGTATCCTCGGTCACCACCGTCCCTACGGGCTCCAAACTGATGACCGACACCAGGTTCCACCGTCCACCAACGACGGGTATCTCCGGCGGTATCTCGAGGGCACCCAGAGGCGGTATCTGCACACTCAGTGCCGCCCCCGCCGTTGCCCTGACCCAGTAGCCATGGCTGGAGTCTATGTTTGTCAGGTTGCCACCGAAGGTTCCGTCGGGGCCACGCTCGCCGACCAGCCACCGGTCCCCTTCCCTCGTGAAGACCAGGTTCACCTGCGGTATATCTCCGAATACGGCATCGACGCTGCCGTCCGAAGGATCACCGGGCAGTGAAATCAGGTTCATGCCGGTTCTAAGCTCCTTTTCAAATGGCAGAGGCTGAGTCACCGTGAAGTTGAGGACCTTGTCGGCATCGGTAAGGGTATTACCGGCGTCGTCAGCGCCGTTGAACGTCAGGGTATGCTCGCCCAGGCTGACATTAGCTATGCCCAGGCTCCACTCGTTGCCATTCCTGACACTCGCCACGCCCTCAGCCATGAGGTCCCGCTCGCCGGCATCCCCAGAGTCCAGTATCGCTATGGTAAGGTTTACGTCCGTGTGAGTATCACCGTTGTACTCGTTTTCCTCTGTCGTAGACCAGTTCAGCGAGACGAACACAAACTCGGCTATGGGAAGGTCATCGCCGTCGGCCGGGTCCGTGACAGCGGCGGGCAGCGCGTTGTCAATCTGGAAGATGATGGCGCCGTCCGCCTCAGGATTAGCGACCCCCGCCACGCCCTGGTTGCGGGCCGTGTCGTCCGCAGTGACCACGACGCTGTAGGTCTGGCTATTGGGGATCGTGAACTCGAAAAGCCACTCGTCGGCGTCCGCCGACGGGGTGATGGCCGTCGGGTTTACACCTCCGGGTCTCACCGTGCTATCAGCCGTGACGCTCAACGTCAGGGGTGGCCTTCTGGTGCGGATGTTCTCGTCGGTCGTGACAGTTATAGAAATGGTGCCCGTGCTCAGGGTCGTAGCCGGCACCACTGAGGGCGTGGGCGAGATGCCATCTATAGGGGTCTCATCGCCCGTATTGGCCGGGTTACCCGCCAGGTCCGTTACTGTCTGTCCCACCAGCGATACCGCTGGTACGTCGCTGGGGCCTAGATCGGGGGACACCGTCAGGAAGACGCTGTTCGGGGCTCCAGGAAAGTTCCGGGCACTGGTCACGGTGAAGCCTTCGATTACGAAAGCTGCGGGAGTTATTGAGAGGGCATCGATAGCCTCGTTGAACAGCACGCGGATGCTGTTATCCATGGAACCACCGGTTACGACCGCCAGCGCCCTGTCTCCCTTGATCCGGCCCTCCGCCGGGTCCCACCAGTCGCCGGTAAAGGCGTCCGTCAAATTGGAGGCAAGCGCGTCTATGCGCAAAACGAAAGGCTGATCGCCGTCAGTATCAGGATCGGAGTCGGTGATGGCGACATTCTGGGCATCGTCTTCAGCCTCAACCCACCAGAATACGGTAGTCACAAAGCCTGAAATAATGTCCATGTTGATTAGCAGTAGATTTTGGCTGTTCAGGGCCAGTGTGGCCGTGAAGATTCCCAGCGCTTCCGTGATGTTGTCGGCGGTTACGACGAATTCTCTCACGGGCGCTGCGAACGCGGCGGCTCCAGCGGCCGGTGGACTCTGAGTATCGTGAAGGATGTACCTGACCTCACTCGCAGGAGACCTGGTGTCGCCGACATCGGCGTTGACGCCTGCCTCGCCCACGTCGCTTATCTCTATGGAGAACACCACGTCCCCTGAGTTCGCCGCGGAGAAGCCGTCCACGGGTTCGGCGGCCTCAAAGCTAGGTGAGTCGGCTTCTATCCCTATGTCCAGCTCTATGTCCACGTTGGGATTAGCGTCTTCGTAGGTTATCCGCGTCTGTGTGCCGGAGGTGGCGGACACGACGGGCAAAGGCCTGTTGGCACCCGGGGCCAGGGCGTTTTGAGGGTTGAAGTTGGCGGGCCGGACGTACGCGAATCTTAAGATTTCGTCGGCGCCCAGGGCAGCCGTCGCCTGCACTTTTATTGCCCCCTGGTCTGCCGTCACGGCCAAGACCACAACATCCCCGCTAACCACTACGACGTCAGCCGGGCCAACGCCGGTGCCGGCGTCTGCGCCGTCGCGCACATCGTTCTCCAGCAGGATTACGAATTCGTCACCGATAGCCTGAGCTACGCCCGGCGGCGCGTGCTGCTCTGAACCGGCATAGCTTATGCCTATAACCGTCCCGACGACGGGTGTGTCCACTAGCACACCAAACCGGACCAATCCGGTCGCGCCGTCTACCTCGTTAACCTGGTACAGGTCGCCCGACACGCCGAAGACCGGAACAACTAGACTGTCCGTTATATCCGCGGTAGTCGGCGCACCCTGTAGGGGCGCGTGGACCAGTGCGTCGGTACCGCTGAGCGTTAACTGATCGGCGCCCCTGTAGGACACGGCGAACGGGGTATCCACAATTACCGCGTTGGCCGTCGTGTTTCTAATAGTCAGCGTGCCGTCGTTTCCGGCTGGGATCCCGCCAACGGCATCCACCGATAGCTGCGGTACAGTTATCGTAATATCGCCAGTATCGATAATGTCGTTATCGTTGGCATCCCTCAACGGTGGATTCTCCAACGTGATGACTTGGGTCTCGTTGGGTTGCAGGCCAGTTGCGGGGATGGTCTCGTTTTGCACGAACCGCCCTATGTAGTTCACCGTGAAGGTACCACCTGTGCTGGTAGCGGCACCGCCGGTAGTGACTACGAAGGTGACCATCGCGCTGCCGCGGGTGACCGTAGCAACCCCGATACCGGCGCCACCGGTGACGTCAGTTATGGTTGTTATATCGGCGATGGTAATCACGCCGTCGTCGTTGGTGTCCTCTAGAATATTATCCAGGGTAGCAGCAAAGGTATCCCCGGTTGATAGCGTCAGGTCGCCAGTGTTGACGTTGACAAATAGGGCGGGTATAGTGATCTCTTCTGCCGCAACCGCCCGGCCATAGGTAAGGGTGAAGGCGTCACCAATGTCAGCATTGCCTACACCCACCATCGGAAGTGATGTGCCGCTCGCGTAAGCGGCACCAATCGCCGCAGCTGCGCCACCAGTGGTGATGTCGTCAAGCGCCACGCCCGCTACCCCGTCCCCGTCAATATCCGCGGGGGTGAAGTCCAGGGTTACGGTAAAGGTGTCGCCGACGACGAGGTTCGAGGCGACTGAGTGCTGCTCGCCTGAGAAGGCCCGATCAGCTAACAAGCCGCCGATCACCGTGTGCTGCTCGTGAACAACGTCCCCGATGTTGATCGTGGCCTCGTCGCTGATGACGATAGAAGCCTCGAACTGGCCGCCGGTGGTGAGGCTCTCCGGCAAAGCCAGGAACATCTCACCGGAGTCCCCCTCCACTTTCGCGATGCCGGCGTTCCGCCCAGAGGTGGCCCACCGGAGGATGAACCGGTCACCTGACTCTATATTGGAATCGGCCGAAAGCTGGAGCTGCCCGTTGGTCGCATCAAACAGACGAACGATGGATACCACTGCGGTATCGCCGGACAGCACTACCTGTACGTCGCTTGCGTCTACGTCTTGATCTCTGTCCCTGTCCACCAGAGGCAGTCTATCGGCGGCATCTCCTATTATTAGATATGGCACGTCAAGAATGTCGCCATCAACAAGGGAGACACGGAATATGTCGCCGAACGTACGTTTCGCGCCGAAGCTGATGATTATCTGATCGAAGTCGGCGGTCTCCCCGTTGGGACCCTCACCGACAAATAGAGTTTCGTCGAGGCCCTCGTCCACGACCGTGACTGCCACCGTGCGGTCACCAGAAGCGACGTTCGCCTGGTCTGGGCTCACCACAGGCTTGGAGCTCGTTAGATCCCCAATTTCATCCGGCGGGTGGTCTGCGCCGACGGACATCACCCATATCATACTCAGCACCAGCAGGGCCACTAAACTTAGTGTGCCCGCCAGATAAAACCGCCTGCTATTGTTGCTTTTCATCGAATGTCCCCTCCTGAAGAGTGCTTCCCGGCTAACACAAGGCAATGGTCCGCTGGCCTACCCCTGGAGGGGTGGCGAGCCCTGAGCACGACTGAAGGTTCTGTCTGGGACGCGTTATACCTGAAAGAAAGCATATGTATCCTCTCTTGAATTACATCGCCCATATTCATAACACCAACTTGTTTTGACTGTCAAGGTGGTATGCATAGTAATTGTCATTCAAAACAGGCCCACTCCTGTCCCCTGCCGGCGATTGCCAACAAGCGCTTCGTGATGCCGTTGGTCCCCTCTCTGTGTAAGGAACGAAGGAGCTATATCCTTCTAACCAAAATCCTTCGGAAGGATACTAAGAAATACAGCGCTTGTCAAGGGGTAGCTAAGGACAGTTACGAGTTTTCCGCTAATAGGCGTTACACCTAATGGCCAGGCCTACCGGCGTCAGCGGCGGCCGGAGGTGCGCCGGCAGCAGCTCGGGGGCGATTCGATAGAAATGGGGTCTGGGAGGTGGGGCAGCGGTTCGACAGGTCCACCATGAGCGGTGGTTCGGCGAGGTCGGCATGGAGGGAGCTTTCGACTTCCGGCCCCCTTCTCCAGCTGGACGGAGAGGCTAGGATGAGGGTTCGGCGATTCGAGGCGAGGACTACGCTTCCTTGGAGAGGTTCGTCAGGAATTCCTGGTTTGTCGGTGTCTTCGAAAGCCTCTCCAGTACCCGCTCAGTGGCATCGGAGTGATTAGAGGAGTCGGAGGAAAGAAGGGAAACCATGCGCCGGAGGAGAAAGATCTGCTTCATGGTCGCGTCGTCGAAGAATAGCTCCTCCCGGCGGGTGCCGCTCCGCTGCATGTCTATAGCAGGGAAAAAGCGCTTCTCCGCCAGCCTGCGGTCCAGGTGAAGCTCCATGTTGCCCGTGCCCTTGAACTCCTCGTAGATGACCTCGTCCATGCGGCTGCCGGTGTCCACGAGGCAGTTGGCGATGATGGTGAGGCTGCCCCCATGTTCCACGTTCCGGGCTGCGCCGAAAAACCTCTTGGGTGGATAGAGGGCTACGGGGTCGATGCCTCCCGAGAGGGTTCGTCCACTGCTGGGTACCGCCAGGTTGTAGGCCCTTGTGAATCTAGTGATGCTGTCGAGGAGGATGACCACGTCCTTCCCGCTCTCGACGGAGCGCTTGGCCCGTTCCAGGGCGAGCTCCCCGACCCGGCACTGGTCTTCCACCGACTCATCGAAGGTGGAGGCAAATACGTCCCCTTTAATCGAGCGGCGCATGTCAGTGACCTCTTCAGGGCGTTCGCCGATGAGCACCACCATAAGCTCCGCGTCAGGGCAGCTGGAGTTGACTCCATTTGCGATGTTTTTTAGCACTGTGGTCTTGCCGGCTTTGGGTGGCGATACGATCAGTCCCCTTTGTCCCAGACCAATGGGCGAGAACAGGTCTATCATGCGGGTGGTGAGGTTATTGGAATCAGTTTCGAGCTTAATCTGCTTGTCGGGGAATATGGGGGTGAGACGCTCAAAAGTGTCGCGAGACCGGGCCTTGTCGGGATCAAGGCCGTTGATCTGTTCGACTCTGACTAGGCCGAAGTATCTCTCCCCGTCCTTGGGCGGCCTAACCTGCCCATTAACGGTGTCCCCTGTCCTTAGGCCAAAGCGCCTTATTTGGGACTGGGAGACGTACACATCACCAGCCGCCGGGCGCAGTCCTCCCTGCCGCAAAAATCCGTAACCGTCGTTCGTCACGTCCAAGACGCCGCTGGCCATCAGGCCCTGCTGGTCGGAGTACAACTGGAAGATGCGGTGAAGAACGTCCCCTTTCCTAAGGTTCGCCAGGGCGCTTCCATTCTCAAGCCCTATGTCCTGGGCAAAGGAAAGCAGCTCATCCTTGGATTTCCCTTCCATCTCTGCGACGTTTAATGTCCGTTCGGAAGTCATAGGTGTCTCCTCTTAATAGATAAGTTGTGAGTCTGCCAGAGGCGATAGATTGGTCTGATCTGATCTGATGGCGTAGGTATACCTTTACAATTCGGAGGCGTCACGAAGATGCGCGCTGCCAGTCCTTCAGGAATCGAGCTTGCCCCACATCCGTTAGCGGGTGGTCCATCATCTGCATCAGGACTTTAAAAGGTATGGTGGAGATGTCGGCGCCCGCCTTGGCCGCGGCCACGCAATGCATGGGGTGGCGTATGCTGGCGGCCAGAACCTTGGTTTTTATGCCGTAACGCTTGAAGACGGTGGCGATATCCTCCACTACTTCCATACCATCGTTGCCCGCGTCGTCCAGCCGGCCCACGAAGGAGCTGACTACGGTGGCCCCGGCGTGCGCTCCCATGAGGGCCTGATTAACCGAGAAGCACAGGGTCTGGTTCACGTTGATGCCGTCTTTCGTCAGGACGGCCATCGCCTCGAACCCCGCCGGTATGCTGGGGAGCTTGACCCAGGGGTTCGGTATCCACCCGGCGATGTCCCGGCCCTCGGTGATCATTCCCTCTACGTCAGAGCTGACCACCTCTACGGAAATCGGACCGTCTATTATGCGGGCGATTTCCTCCACGGCTGACTTATAGTCCTCGGGTTTCCCGATACCCTCCTTGGCTGCCAGCGAAGGGTTCGTCGTAATCCCAGTCAATACGCCCAGCCGGGCCCCTTGACGGATCTCATCGATGTTGGCTGTATCCAGAAACAGTTCCATTCCAGCACCTCTTGAGAATTAAGGTAAGAAACTCAGATTGAAAGCTGGTTATCGGTCTAGTAGTAAAAGTGATGTCAGTCAGAGCCCACTAGCAGTCGATGGCAGTGGCATGATATGGCAGGGCAGCTTACTATTTATTGCTGGTCGTCATGTCAGCGATTCCATAGGCAGGGCGGGCTGAGCGCCTTCTCTCAACGTTGCCTTGGCGGTGCCGATGAATTCCCTGAAAAGCGGGTGGGGGTGGTTGGGTCTGGATAGGAACTCCGGGTGAAATTGCACACCAACCATAAAGGGGTGGCCCTCCAACTCGACAATCTCAACCAGCTTGCCATCTGGCGAGACACCGCCTGCAAGAAGTCCTGTATTTTCCAGTGCCTCACGATACGCGTTGTTGAGCTCGAAGCGGTGCCTGTGCCGTTCGTAAACCAGGTCCTGACCGTATATCCTATGAGCCAGTGTGCCCTCTTGCATGCGACAGGGATACACGCCCAGCCGCATCGTGCCTCCCTTATCGACTATGGAAAGCTGCTCGGGCATTATATCTATCACGGGGTCCGACGTACTGGGGTCTATCTCCGAGGAGTTGGCCGACTCCAGGCCGAGCACATCTCTCGCGTGTTGGACCACCAGAACCTGAAGGCCCAAGCACAGGCCAAGGTAAGGTATTTCGTGCTGACGCGCGTAGCGTGCCGTCTGTATCATCCCCTCCACTCCGCGAGGGCCGAATCCTCCGGGCACCACGATACCGCAGGCGCTCTTTAGGAGGGAGTCAGGTCCCTCCGCTTCAATTTGCTCCGAGTGTATCCACTGTATGTCGATATCCCGGTCGTGGAACAGGCCGGCATGCTTCAGAGCTTCCTTCACGGAGATGTAGGAGTCGGGCAGCTCCACATACTTACCCACCAACGCGATGGGCAGCGTCTCTTTCGGCTGGTTCATCCGCTCCACCATAGAGGCCCAGTCCGACAGGTCCCTGCCATAGTCAGGCAATCCCAGCGATCTGACCAACAGGTCCCCAAGCGCGTACTCTTCCAGGATCAGAGGAACCTCGTATACTCCGGGCACGGTAATCAGCGGGATAACTGCATCCTTGGGCACGTCGCAGAAGAGGGAGATCTTGTCCTTGATGGAGGGCGATATGGGATAGTCGCTGCGGCAAATGATCGCGTCGGGCTGAATGCCTATGCTCCTTAGCTCTTTTACGCTGTGCTGAGTGGGCTTGGTTTTGAGCTCGCCTGTAGCCGACATGTGGGGAAGCAGTGTGATATGGATATAGAGTACGTTATCCCTGCCCACCTCGTTGCGCATCTGGCGTATCGCTTCGATAAAGGGCAGGCCCTCTATGTCCCCGACCGTGCCCCCAACCTCCACAACTATCACCTCCGCGCCCGACTCCTCTGCCAACCCCTTCATGTGCGCTTTGATCTCATTCGTAACGTGGGGGACCGCCTGTATGGTCCCTCCAAGGAAATCTCCTTTTCGCTCTTTACCAAGCAGGGTAAGATACACCTGCCCCGCAGTGAGGTTAGATGACCGGGTAAGCTCCAAGTCTATAAATCGCTCGTAGTGCCCCAGGTCCATGTCCGTCTCCCCACCGTCCCTTGTGACGAAAACCTCCCCGTGTTGGTAGGGGGACATGGTTCCGGGGTCCACGTTAAGATAGGGGTCCAACTTCATAACTGAGACAGAGATGCCTCGTCCTTTGAGGATACGTCCGATGGCTGCGACGCTGATCCCCTTACCGACGGAACTCACAACCCCACCGGTGACGAAGATATATCTAGCACTCATGTATGAGCAAACGTACCTTTACCACGAGGAGTCACGGTTGGTAACGGAAGAATAAGTGAGGGTCAAACCGGCGCGGCTGCGGAAACTGTGCCACCGCCTTGTGGATTCTTCATTCCGATTATAGGCCGATATTTCGGCGCCTGTCAATAGCATTGGAGGCTTTCAAACCTGGGTCTGATTTCCCGAGTAGGAGTTCAGCACCTGCGCCCGAACGCGTCTCTGCTATTTTATTCAGCGGATATGGGGTGGTACAAGATAATTGAGCACTCTGGAACAGGTGATGACGAGAGCCGCTGGTCTGGGACGTGCAACAGGGAGACGGCAGCTTCGGGTCTACCTGCGATGGGGCCGGCCGAACGGAAAGCCGTGGCGCCGCCAGACGTATGTTGAAAAGCCAGGATATCCAGGGGAGACTTCGGGACCAGAGTATTCTTGTCAAGGCCCATGGAGGCTGGGGGTTGCGGGCCTAGGAGGCTTCTGTCGACTACAAGGACGCGGCGGACGTCGTCGTGGATGTGTGCCACAACGCGGGGCTGTGCAAAAAAGTGGCGCGTATGAGACCGCTGGGGGTAATCAAGGGATAGCCTGGTCACCCTCTAGGTTCAATCCTGGCTTCCAGAGCCAGGATTGAACCGTCGTTCTGCCGCTCAAACCCTATCAAGACTGACAAGCCCACCTGGTCGGCACCCAGCTGCACGTTGGTGTTCTCATCTACGATGGCGACCAGGCTGCTACCACGGATCTTCCACTCGTGGATGAATGATTCTACCGCTCCTACCAGCCTCACCGTCGGGTCAGCGGGTTGCGACGCCTCCTGCTCGGCCCCACCGGCTGGCGGCTGGAGGAAGATCTTCAGGGCTACGAGGGAGTCGTCACTCCGACGTCGGACGGCCACCAGCACGTCGCCGCCGGGCTGATCGGCGCCCTCACCTATCTCGGTGTTGTCGTTGACTGAAAAATCGGTGATGTCCACGGTCCACGTGGTATCCCCGGTCGACTCCAGCGTACCCCTGAGGCCCTCGGTGATCTGCGTAGCAACAAGCTCTTTCCCCACAAATTGTCCTTCCACATAGACCGTGGCCACCATTGTAGGATCGACTAGGATATCCGTGGCGCTATTCGTGACAACAATCTGATCGTCCAGGGTCATCCGGGCCAACGAGATCCGCTCTAGGACCCCGCTCATCCCCTCGGTAACCTGAGACGCCTCCAATGTGCCGTCGTCCCGCTCGTTGCCCTTCGCGAAGACGGTCAAGCCAATGTCAGGGGCAGATGGGAAGTTGACGATAGTTGCTCCACTGATGGTGACCGTCTTCCCCCCTACGGTCCACACGTTACCCGACATGCTCTCAATGGGTCCCACCAGGGCCGTTAGCGTCTCGACGGGAATCTGGTCTGTGCTTTGAAGCACCGAGAACAGCTGCGACTCAGAGGAAAGTACAACCGTACTGTTGGTGGCAAGGAACTTCTTATAGGCTTCCAGGCTTCGTTGGAAGGCGAAAAACTCCGGGTCCTGCTGAAGGGCCTCGGCAAAGATTTCGACAGCTTTAGCCTCGCCTTCACCCTTGGTTAGATTTGCTTGTTTCTGGGCATCAGCCAGGATGATCGCCCTATCCTTATTCACCTCCGCCCTGATCTTTGCATCCTGCTCCGCGCCAAGGGCCCGAGTCTCCCTTGAGATGCGTTCCCTCTCGGCCTGCATCCGCTTGAAGATATCATCCTGGACATCCGCCGAAAAATCGGCGCGTTTCATCCTCACATCCAGGAGCACGACCCCCAAGTTATCACCGAGCGTGACCACCAGATCATCATCAACCTGCGCCGCCAGGTCCTCCTCAACCTCGATGAAGTCCTCTTCCCCGATCTCGAATACCTCGTCCTGCCTGATCTGCATACCCAGACCGGTGGCAATAGGTACCGGCAGGTACTTCCTGCTGGGGCCCACCTCCCTGTTGGCGGCCGCTAGAACCGTGCTCAATATCTCCTGCCGTGTGTTGGTCGCGACGACAGATCTCTCCCCATCCTCCGTCTCAATTGTTCTGCCGCCGATGATCTCCTGTCTCGTCCGTCGCGCTATCTCCTCTTTGAGGTTCGAGGAGACGATGCTCCCTATTCTTTGCTCGGCGTTCGATATGGTCCTGAGGTTCTCGAAGAACAACTCAACGTCGGTGATTCGATAGCGGGTGTAGGCGTCAATGAGGAGGTTGAACTTATCGATATCGTTAAGTGTGGAGGGTTTGGTATCGATCCTCAGGAGTCGCCTGTCGAACCTGTTTACCGAGTCTACGAACGGGGCCTTGACCTTCAGTCCCGGCTTGGTGTGGATGGAGCGGATTTCACCGAACCGCGTTATAACCGCGAGCTGGGTCTCGTCCACAGTGTAAAGAGCCCCTTGAGCCCCAGGCCCAAGAAATATGAGCATCACGATGATTGCCCCTACTACGGTTATCGCTATTCTCACGATGACGCCTTCCGCATCGTAGTTCCTTTACTCACCACTCGCTGGGGGAGGCTGTGTAGGACTCGGAACGGGCACTATTTGGCCCCCAGGATTGAGGATAATGGTCCCCTGTGCCTCCGGGGAAACCACGAATTTGGAGATATTAGGTAGTATCTCCTCCATGGCCTCCAGATAGAGTCTTTGGCGGGTCACGCCTGGAGCTTTTTGGTATTCCCGCAGGATGGAAAGGAAGCGCCCCGCCTCGCCCTGCGCCGCGGCGATGCGCTCTCTCTTGAAGGCCTCGGCCTCCTGGATGATCTTGGCGGCTTCACCTCGCGCCCTCGGTATAAGGTCCCGCTCGAAAGCCTGGGCCAGGTTGATGATAGTCTCCTGCTCCTGCCTGGCCCGGTTGACTTCTTCGAATGCGTCTCTTACCTGCTGCGGTGGCTTCACTTCCTGCAGCAGTACATCGATTACCTCTATACCAGCTTCGTAGCTGTCCAGAATCGCCTGGAGCAGGATTTTGGTATCTTCCTGCACCCGGGGTTTGTCGTCCGTTAGGACGTCGTCGATGGAGCTCTGACCGACGACCAAGCGCAGCGCAGCCTCCGTCGCGTCTTTCAGAGTGCGTCCTTCCGGCCTGCCCGGGGGGATGTCCCGAGTTCCGGGGGTCTCCCCGGGGCCGGCGATGATCTTCTCCCCGGGGTCGGCCACATTAAATAGATAGTTCTCCAGGTTGCTTATGCGGTACTGGACCACGAGAGGGACATCTACGATATTCAGGTCCCCGGCGATCATCTGGGCTTCCTGCCGAAGGGTTAACGGTGATACGAGCCCTTCTTCGCTAAAACCCAGCTTCATTTCCCGGCGCTCCCGTACGGATTCAACGTTGCGCGTGCCAATTGGCGCAGGCCACCACCACTTGAGGCCCTTCTCCTTGAACGTGCAGCATTTTCCGAAGGTGCGCAGGGCTGCCTGCTCTCCTGGGCCAACGGTGAAGAAGCCAGTGGACAGCCAGAGGATTATGGACAGCCCCAGCAGCCCGAGGGTTATATAGCCGATAGCCCTGTCGCTTCCACCTCCACCCCCAAACCGACCAAGGGTAGCCCGAATCTTGTTCAGGATCTGCTCGAAGTCAATCTCGGGTTCTCTTCTAGGCTGCTGGAACATACTGACTCTCTCGGAAACATAGCGCCGTCATCGGATTCTCATTCTTGGAAAACTATCCGACGAAATCGAACGCAAACTCGATTTTACCACGAAAGGCAAGCCAATATATATATATGGAGGCCACATCATTCTCGGGATTAGACCCTGGGGGCGCTCCTCAAACCTGGAGTAGCGACGCCGGGTTCCGGCCCAGCACCCCGCCCTTTAATCGGGGATCGTGAGTTGACAGTACCGGGGGCGGGCATTAGACTCGCAGCTACTTAGCCCCATGTGCGGGTATTTAAACCTGGATACGGATGAGAAGGTCATTGCCGCGAACGTGTCACTCTGAACAGTGAAAGAATCTCAAGGGGCGTGTCAGACCCTTCGCTCCGTTCAGGTGACAGAAGGTAACTTACAGGCGGGTTGCTTAAGACCCTAGGTTAAAGGACAGCGAATCGTACTGACGCGAGAGGAGACGCCCTCTCCGCCTGCTGAAGCCCTCACGCTTTTTCGCGAGGGCTCCTGGAATCCCCCTCGCCGGAGGGTCTGGCGATCCAGCTACGGGAGGTCTTCTGATGGCTGAATACGGCCTCAGCGTCAAACATGGGGACGGAATGACCCGTATCCAGGTGAGTTGTATGCACCAGAGCGGTCTGCTTTACATGGTGCCGGCGGAGAAGAGCTGGGTCTGCTCCGAGGAATATATGCCGGCCCACGCCCTCGCCGGATTCCTCCGGGAGTTGACGGACCTGGGAGACCCTCGGGTCAAACAGCTAATGCAGCTGTGGGGGATCTATTTTCGCCAGCTACCCCTGGATGATGGGGAGGCCCAAACGTGAGCGTTCAGCGTTCCTGAGAGCCGGGAACCGGAGCGGATGAGGGCAGATAGAGCTGAAGCCACGTAGCGCTAGCAGGGCGTATCAGTACTGAGTCGACTTTAGTCCGCTAAATCATCGCTAGAAAAGTGTCATTCTGGGCCCGCCTAAGGCGGCCTCAGCTACCGGCTTCGGCTTCCTCAGCGGGACTGGATCCGTGGTGGCTTGGCATTGTAGGGTTCGGTACAGATTGAGGAATTGGCATGGCGGCGGGGGAGGCAGACGGCGATGGCTCCGGCTGGGGCGCCACCGCCTCCTGGGCCGAGTGGCCGTCAAACAGGCGCACCAGCGCCGGTCCTTCCACGGATTCATGCTCAATCAAGTATTCAGCGACCTCAACTAGCTTTTCCTTGTGGGCCAGGAGGATATCCTGCGCCCTGGTATATGCGTGATGAATGAAGGACTTGACCTCCTGGTCTATCTCCTCGGCGATCTTGTCACTGTAGTCCCGCTCCTCGTGGATCTCCCTGCCCAGAAACACCAGCTCCTCCCGGCGGCCAAAGGTCCGAGGGCCCAGGTGATCGCTCATTCCGTATTGTTTGACCATGCGTAACGCAATGCGCGTAGCATTCTCCAGGTCGTTGCTGGCGCCGGTGGTGACCTCGGTAAATATGAGCTCCTCGGCTATGCGGCCTCCCAGGGCCGTTGCCAGCATGTCGTCGAACTGGTTCTTGGTCAGCAGATAACGGTCTTCCTTGGGAAGGAGCCTCGTATATCCCCCCATTCCGCCTCGAGGGACTATGGAGATCTTGTGGACAGGATCGGCATGAGGAAGCTTCCAGGCTACCAGGGCGTGGCCGGCCTCGTGATACGCCGTCATATTCTTTTCCTTGGCGCTGATTACGCGGCCCTTCCGCTCGGGGCCGGCGATGACCCTGTCGATGGACTCCTCGAACTCAATCAGGCCGATAAGCTTCTTGCCCCCCCGAGCCGCCAGCAGGGCGGCCTCGTTTACCAGGTTGGCCACATCGGCGCCGCTGAAGCCCGGTGTCTGCTTGGCGATGGTCTCCAGGGTGGCGTCCTGTGCCAGCGGCTTGCCGCTGGAATGTACCTTCAGGATAGCCAGACGCCCGTTGATGTCCGGAAGGTCCAACGTCACCCGCCGGTCGAACCGACCGGGCCGCAGTAACGCCGGGTCCAGGATATCGGGCCGGTTGGTGGCGGCGATGATTATGATGTTGGTGTTCGTTTCGAAGCCATCCATCTCTACCAGAATCTGATTAAGGGTCTGCTCGCGCTCGTCGTGGCCACCTCCCAGACCGGCCCCGCGGTGCCTTCCTACCGCGTCAATCTCGTCAACGAACACGATGCAAGGAGAGTTCCGCTTGGCCTGGTCGAACAGGTCCCTGACTCTGGCAGCGCCGACCCCTACGAACATCTCGACGAATTCGCTGCCGCTGATGGTAAAGAAAGGCACACCGGACTCTCCAGCGACCGCCCGGGCAAGCAGGGTCTTGCCGGTGCCGGGCTGTCCCACCAGCAGGACGCCCTTGGGGATACGCGCCCCCAACGCCAGATAGCGTTCCGGGTACTTGAGGAACTCGACGACCTCTTGCAGCTCAGTCTTGGCCTCCTCTACCCCGGCCACGTCGGCAAAGGTAACGGTAGGTCTGTTCACCATGAAGAGGCGCGCCCGGCTTCTACCGAAGCTCAGTGTCTGATTGTTGGAGCCCTGCGCCTGGCGCATCATGAAGAAGATAAGGCCCCCGAAGAATATCAGGGGTAGGAAATTAAGGAGGATACCGAAAAAGCTTCCGAGCCCGCCGCCGCCGCTGAACCTGACGTTTACGCCACCCTCGCCCGGCAGCGAAGCCACGTCCACTCCTTTGGCCTCAAAGACCCGCAAGATATCAGTATCTTTACCCACCCGGCTCTTGAATTTCTCGCCAGACCGGGTTATCACGGTCAGCTTCTCACCCTGAACTTCGATCAGCTGAATTCTGTCTTCCCTGGCCAGAACGAGCACGTCGCTGAAGGATCGCTCGTCGGTGCCACCGAGGCTGCCTATCATGGTGAAAAAGATCGCCACCACAGCGACTATGATCAGTAAGTATATGAAGCTATTCCTCATCAATCTACTGTCCCCGTCCTCGCCTCATAAAACTCTCGCCATCCCACTGTTCAGGTGAGAATCACCCGCGCGTGGGATCGCCCTATGTATATATATTAAGGTAGAGCCAAGCAAAAAGCAAAGGTCTGCCTTCTCCGAATAGGAAAAATCGAGCAGGGCGTCACCGGAAGCAGAAGATGTCACGTGGACGGTGGGCGTCGGCCGGGGGTTTCGCGAAGTAAGTATGTAACAAACATTTAACACATCCGAAAAAGGCATGTAACACTTCACTGTACGCCAGGTTGCTAAGATGGGTTGGTGGATTTACTTGTTCCCAGAACAGAAACCAACAACTTTTATTACATTAAGAAAGGTGAAGCCCGATGACGCCTGAGGAAACCGTGCGATTTTGCCATGACCGGGGTATCGAGATCATAGACCTTAAGTTCACCGACATGCCTGGCACCTTGCAACATCTGTCCCTCCCCCTGGTAGAGTTCACCCTGGAGAATATGGAGGCGGGTTACGGGTTCGATGGGTCCAGTATCCGGGGGTTCAAGGCCATAGAAGAGAGCGACATGCTCCTGATACCGGACCCGAGCACGGCTTACGTAGACCCCTTCTGCAAGATACCTACCCTTACCATGTTCTGCAACATTCTGGACCCCCTCACAAGGGACTACTACTCCCGCGACCCCAGGTGGATCGCCCAAAAGGCCGAGGTGTATCTGAAGGGGAGTGGGATAGCCGACGTCAGCTACTGGGGTCCTGAACTAGAGCACTTCGTCTTCGACTCGGCCCGCTTCGACCAGGACCAGCGGAGTGGGTATTACTTTATCGACTCGGACGAGGGAGCCTGGAATTCCGGACAGCCTACGAGTCTGGACGGGGGCCGTAACCTCGCCTACAGGCCCCGCTATAAGGAGGGCTACTTTCCTGCGCCTCCTTTCGACACCTTCCAGGACTTCCGGTCGGAGATAACCCTGAAGATGGCCCAGTTTGGCATCCACGTGGAGAAACACCATCACGAGGTGGCTACCGCGGGCCAGGCAGAGATCGATATGCGCTACGACACCCTCACGCGTATGGCCGACTCGGTGGTCCTCCAGAAATATATTGTCAAGAACGTCGCCAGGGCCCATGGCAAGGTGGCCACATTCATGCCCAAGCCCATCTTCGAGGACAACGGCTCGGGTATGCATACACATCAGAGTCTCTGGAAAAACGGCACCAACCTGTTCTATGACTCAGAAGGGTATGCCCTGATCAGCGAGACTTGCCGCCATTACATCGGCGGCCTGATGGCCCACGCATCGGCACTGCTGGCGCTGATTGCCCCCACAACCAACTCATATAAGCGGCTGGTGCCCGGATTCGAGGCTCCAGTGAACCTGGTCTATTCCATGCGCAACCGCAGCGCATGCACCCGGATACCCGTGTATTTCTCCACCCCGGAATCCAGGCGCATCGAGTTCCGGTTGCCGGACCCCTCGTGCAATCCCTACCTGGCATTCGCCGCCATGCTCATGGCCGGACTGGACGGCGTTATCAACAAGACTGACCCGGGCGACCCCATGGATGTGGACGTGTACTCCCTCCCCCCGGAGAAGGCGGCACAGGTAAAACAGGTCCCAGGAAGTCTCGAGGCGGTCCTGGATGCGCTGGAAGAAGACCACGAGTTCCTCATGAGGGGAAATGTGTTTACCAGCGACCTGGTAGAGACCTGGCTGGACTACAAGCGTAGCCGTGAGGTGGACCCCATGCGGCTCAGGCCCCACCCCTACGAGTTCTACCTGTATTTTGACGCCTAGAGTAGCTGGAGACAGTCGCAAGTAAGAGGCTGATGAAGAAAGGGAGTGCAGCGGGGCGAAGCCCCTTTGACGGTCCGCCTCAGGCGGATGAGGGTGTCCCTCAGATGTAAATTGTACCCCCTTCCCGGCCAGGCATGTCCTGAGTCTATCGAAGGGAAGGGGGTCAGGGGGATGGTCGGAAGGGGTTTTTCAGCACTCCGCTTACGATACGGGCAAAGGCCCATCGACCGGGCATGTGAGGAAACGCCCTGGCCCCGGGCGGGTCTAAATTTGGAGGATAGCCAGCCGTACGGTTAGGGCTTCGCGCCCCACCGGCGGCCCAAGTCCAATCCTATCCCGGCCCCGGACAGCAGGGCGTCCAGCTCTTCGCCGCCGGCTAAGGAACGGAGGGACCTGTAACGATGGGGGTACATGACGAAGCAAAGGAGTTCGTTCTCCGGACGGCACAGGAGAACGACGTCAAATTCATCCGCCTGTGGTTTTCCGACATCCTCGGCAACCTGAAAGGCTTTGCTATCACTGTACAGGAGCTGGAGGAGGCTCTCGAACGGGGCGTGGCCTTCGACGGTTCCGCTATAGAGGGATTCGTCCGGATATACGAGAGCGATATGATCGCCCAGCCGGATCCGACCACGTTCCGAATCTTGCCGTGGCGTCCCCGGCAGAACTCCGTCGCCAGGATGTTTTGCGACATCCTCAGGCCGACCGGGGAGGCTTTTGAAGGAGACCCTCGCAACGTTTTGAAGAGGAACGTCAAGCGGGCGGCGGACATGGGCTTTACCTACTACGTGGGGCCGGAGCTGGAATACTTCTACCTGGCAGGGCCGAATGACCCCAAGCCTCTCGACAATGGCGGCTACTTCGACCAGCTGTCCTCCGATTTCTCCAGCGACTTGAGGCGGGAGACCGTGTTAACCCTGGCGGAGATGGGGATACCTGTGAAGTACTCCCACCATGAAGGCGCGCCGAGCCAGCAAGAGATAGACCTGCAGTATACGGACGCGATTACTATGGCCGATGGGGTGATGACCAGCAAGCTGGTCATCAAAGAAGTGGCCTCCACGCGCGACGTTTACGCCACTTTTATGCCCAAGCCGGTGAATGGAATCAACGGCTCAGGTATGCACGTCCATCAGTCCCTATTCACGGGGGATCGGAACGCCTTCTACGATCCCACAGACCCCTACAATCTTTCCCAACTGGGTAAGCTTTACACGTCGGGGTTGATGCGCCATGCCCCAGAGATCACCCTTGTCACCAATCAATGGGTCAACTCCTATAAGCGTCTGGTTCCCGGCTACGAGGCGCCGATGTACGTGTCTTGGGCCAGCGTCAACCGGTCCGACCTGATCCGGGTGCCGGCCTATAAGCCTGGAAGGGAAGATTCCGTTCGAGTCGAGTACAGGGCCCCCGATCCTGCTTGCAACCCATACCTGGCCTTTAGCGCTATGCTGGCGGCGGGACTCGCGGGCATCGAAAACGAATACGAGGTCCCGCCGCCCATCGAAGAAGACGTTTCTCAGCTCCGCGAAGACGAGAGGGTCGCCAGAGGAATCGAAAGCCTCCCCACGACCCTGTCCGAAGCCATTGTGCTAGCAGAGAAGAGCGATCTTCTGAAAGAATGCCTTGGAGACCATGTGTTCAAGATCTTCATACAGAGCAAGAAGATCGAATGGGAACGGTATAGGTCCCATGTAACCGAATACGAACTGGAGCGGCTTCTGCCCATTCTTTAATCCACGTGGACCCTGCGTGTCGTCAGCCCTTCACGGAGCGGGACGCGCCCGCCATGAGGTGGGTGCGGCACAGCCGCCTCCCCACCGGTGTGAGAGGATCGAGTAATTGGTATCGACGACTCGGGACCCAGCCTATCGCTCAGCGTTAATGCAGTTTGACTCCGTCGCCGAGCGCATGGGGCTTGAGGACCGCATGAGGCGGCTCCTCCGCGCTTGCAAGCGGGAGCTGTCCGTGAATTTCCCCGTGCACCTCGATAACAGCAAGGTGGAGGTGTTCACCGGCTACCGGGTCCAGCACAACATGGCCCGGGGTCCAACCAAGGGAGGGATCCGTTACTCGCCGGAGGTCACGTTAGATGAGGTAAGGGCCCTCGCGATGTGGATGACATGGAAGTGCGCCGTCGTGAACATTCCCTACGGCGGCGCGAAGGGGGGTGTCATTTGCGCTCCCAAGGGTATGTCGCAGGGCGAGCTGGAGCGCCTGACACGTAGATATGCCACTGAAATCTCCGTAGTGGCGGGGCCCGAGACTGACATCCCCGCGCCCGACATTAACACCAACGCCCAGATAATGGCCTGGTTCATGGACACCATCAACATGCAGCGAGGATACTCTGTGCCCGGCGTGGTCACAGGCAAGCCGATCGCCCTGGGAGGTACTCTTGGCCGGCGAGAAGCCACAGGCCGTGGGGTGGCAATCATCGCCAGGGAAGCTATGAGAAGGCTGGAGAAGCCTCTGGTTGGGGCCAAGGTGGCGGTGCAGGGGTTCGGGAACGTAGGCTACTACGCGGCCCACTTTCTTCAGGCCATGGGGTGCATCGTCATAGCCGTCAGCGATTCCCGAGGAGGAGCCTTTCGGGGTGATGGGTTGGATCTGGAGCAGGCTTGGCAACATAAGGAGGCTAGCGGAAGCTGCGCTGGCAGCCCGGGAACTACGGAACTGAGCAATGAGGAGCTGCTGGAGCTGCCGTGCGAGATCTTGGTCCCGGCCGCCATCGAAGGTCAGATAACGGAGCACAACGGCGACAGGATTTCCGCAGTCGTGGTGGTAGAGGGGGCCAACGGTCCCACCACCCCAGAGGGCGAGGCTATCCTGGAGAGCAAGGGTGTCACGGTGGTGCCCGATATACTGGCCAACGCCGGAGGAGTGGCGGTCTCCTATTTCGAGTGGGTCCAGGACCTGCAGTTTTACTTCTGGAGCGCCGAAGAGATCGACTCCCGGCTGGAGCAGATCATGCTAAAGAGCTTTGACGAAGTAGCTGGACTGGCGGACCATCAGGGTTGCAGTTTGAGGACGGCCGCCCTGCTGCTGGCAGTAGGCCGTGTGGCCGAAGCCATAACCCTACGCGGTATTTATCCCTAGCTGGGAGAAAGGCTGTCCATTGGGTCTATTCTTTATGTCATTTGGATAGTATAATTTCCCCTTAACTGAGGGCAGATGACCGATCCGGTGGGCGGAAGTTGTGCGCAATCCGGATCCTTTAAAGGCAGAATACCTTCCCTCATCGCGAGGCCTTGGCGATGGGGGTGGAGGTTGTTTTGTGTTCACATGGGAGGGGTTTGATAGTATAATGTGTGAATTTATTCACGTGGTGCCACCTAAAGGGTGTGGGCTCGGCCTCGCGATACGGTGGGGGACAGTTGAGAAGAAAGGTCAATAAGGACTTCCGCTTGAGTACTAATCGGCTGCCGAAGCTGGTCAAACAGGGGCTTTACGATCCCCAGTTCGAGCACGACTCCTGCGGCGTAGGAGTTGTCGCGAGCATCAAGGGGCATAAGTCTCACGACATGATCGACAAGGGCCTCCAAGTGCTCGTTAATCTGGGCCATAGGGGCGCCTGTGGGGCGGACCCCGATACGGGCGACGGCGCCGGCATCCTTGTCCAGATGCCTCATGAGTTCTTTGTCAAGGAGTGTGCCAAGCTGGGCATCTCCCTTCCGCCGCCGGGAGACTACGGCGTCGGTATGGTATTCCTGCCCCAGGACGCTGCGCAGCGGCGGCGCTGTGAAGAGATTTTCGAGGAAATTGTGCGGGAGGAAGGGCAGGCCTTGCTGGGCTGGCGCGATGTCCCGGTCGACAACAGCGGGATAGGGACCCATGCCAGGGACGTGCAGCCCTTTATTCGCCAGATATTCATAGGTCGGGGACCCGATACCTCAGACGAGGCTCAGATGGTACGCAAGCTCTACATCATCAGGAGGAGGGTGGAAAACGCAGTCATCGAGTCCGGCATCGAAGACGTGGATACCTTCTACATCCCCAGTCTGTTCACCAACCGGATCGTGTATAAGGGGCTCTTGATGGCGCACCAGATCGCTGGCTTCTACCGGGATCTGGCAGACCCGGACATGATCACGTACTTCGCGATGGTACACTCCCGGTTCAGCACCAACACTCTTGGCTCGTGGAGGCTTGCCCACCCTTACCGGTTCTTGCTTCACAACGGCGAAATCAATACGCTGCGTGGCAACCTGAACTGGATGGTGGCGCGCCAGTCGATGTTCTCCTCTCCTCTCTTCGGAGAGGATATGCAGAAGCTGTTCCCCATAATACCCTCCGGGCAGAGCGACACGGCCTGCATCGACAATGCCCTGGAGCTGCTCCTGGCCACGGGCAGGTCGCTACCCCACTGCATGATGATGCTAATCCCCGAGGCCTGGGGTGACCGGATAGAGATGGCTCCCGAGAAAAAGGAATTCTACGAGTACCACTCTTGCCTGATGGAACCCTGGGACGGACCGGCATTGCTCGCGTTCACCGACGGCGTCCGCGTCGGCGCCATCCTCGACCGCAACGGCCTCCGTCCTTTCCGTTACCTGGTAACGAGGGACGACACGTTGGTGATGGCCTCCGAGGCGGGGGTTCTGGAAATACCTCCGGAGGATGTCCTCTTTAAAGCCAGGCTGGAGCCGGGCTGGATGTTCCTGGTAGACCCCTCCCAGGGGCGCATCATAGGCGACGACGAGATCAAGAAGGAGCTGTCCACTGGGCAAGCCTACGGGGAATGGCTGGCTGAAAACAAGGTGACTCTGGATCAGCTTCCCGATCCCCCCGCCGTCCACGCGACCGATAGCGATACGTTGATCCGGCGCCAGAAGATCTTCAGATACACTCTTGAGGACCTGCGGATGATAATGGAGCCCATGGCAGCGACGGGTGCGGAGCCTGTTGGCTCCATGGGCAACGACGCCCCACTGGCGGTGTTGTCCGATAAACCCCAGCTGGTGTTTAACTACTTCAAGCAGCTATTCGCTCAGGTGACCAATCCCCCGCTGGACGCTATTCGTGAAGAGTTGGTCACCTCGACAGAGAGCTTCATTGGGTCAGAGGGGAACCTGTTCGATGAGACGCCTACGCATTGCCGCCAGCTCAAGCTGAGAGAGCCGATCATCACGAACCGCGAGCTGGAGAAGATCCGCAACATCGACGTGGGCAATATTCGATCGGTGACGCTGGGGACGCTTTTCGACGTGAACGAGGGGGAAGGGGCGCTGGAAGACGCATTGAACGAGCTGCGTCGTCAGGCCTCCAAGGCCGTTGAGGATGGGTACGCCATCGTAATACTGTCGGACCGCGGTGTAGACGCCACCCACGCCCCTATACCCAGCCTGCTGGCCACCTCCGCGGTGCATCATCATCTGATCCGTGAGGGGACCCGGACGAAGGTGGGCCTGGTTGTCGAGTCGGGCGAACCCAGGGAGATAGCCCACTACGCCCTCCTCATCGGATACGGCGCTGGGGCCGTCAACCCTTACCTTGCCTTCGAGACCCTGGACGACATGGTGCGTCAGGAACTCCTTCCGCCCAATATAGACAAGAAGGCCGCGGAGAAGAACTACATCAAGGCGGTACATAAGGGCGTTATAAAGGTGATGTCCAAGATGGGCATCTCTACGATACAGAGCTATCGCGGCGCCCAGATTTTCGAGGCCGTCGGCCTGTCCCAGGAGCTGGTGGACCGCTACTTCACGTGGACGCCGACTCGTGTGGGAGGTATTGGGCTGCAAGTAATCGAAGAGGAGGCGCGGCAGCGCCATGCCGGCGCCCACCCAAAGCGGGAGGTGGCCGCGAATCTGGACCTGGATGTGGGCGGCGTATACCTGTGGAGGCGCGACGGCGAGTACCACATGTATAACCCTGATTCCATCGCCATGCTCCAGCATGCCGCTAGGACCGAAAGCTACGAGACCTACAAAGAATTCGCGGACCTCATAGATAGCCAAGACAGGCAACAGGCCACCCTGCGGGGTCTGCTGGATTTCAAGACCCTGGACGAACCCATTCCCCTGGAGGAAGTAGAACCCGCCGCTGAGGTCGTGAAGCGCTTCGCCACGGGAGCGATATCCCTGGGCTCGATCAGCCGTGAGGCACACGAGACCCTGGCCATCGCCATGAACCGGATAAGCGCGCGCAGCAACACCGGGGAGGGAGGCGAGGACTTCAGGCGGTTCACCCCTGACGCCAACGGCGACTCACGAAACAGCGCCATCAAGCAGGTTGCTTCAGGGCGGTTCGGCGTCACCAGTAACTACCTGATCAACGCCAAAGACCTTCAGATAAAGATGGCCCAGGGCTCCAAGCCGGGCGAAGGCGGGCAACTCCCGGGATATAAGGTAGACGAGTATATAGGCTGGGTACGGCGCTCCATGCCGGGTGTTGAGCTGATCTCGCCGCCCCCACACCACGACATATACTCTATCGAGGACCTGGCCCAGCTGATCTACGACCTGAAATACGCCAACCCTCGCGCCCGCATCCACGTCAAGCTGGTGGCCGAGGTCGGTGTGGGGACGATCGCGGCTGGGGTCTCCAAGGGGCATGGCGACGTTGTCCTCATCAGCGGCGACAGCGGCGGGACGGGCGCTTCCCCTGAGTCTTCGATCAAGCACGCGGGCCTGCCTTGGGAGCTGGGGGTGGCGGAGACCCAGCAGGTGCTGGTAATGAACGATCTGAGGGGTCGAATTGTCGTTCAGACGGACGGCCAGCTGAAGACGGGCCGGGATGTGGCTATAGCCTGCCTGCTGGGCGCCGAAGAGTTCGGATTCTCCACCGCACCCCTTATCACCCTTGGTTGCATTATGCTGCGCAAGTGTCACCTCAACACCTGTTCCGTCGGGATAGCTACACAGGACCCGGAGTTGCGCAAGAAATTCGCGGGCCAGCCGGAGCACTTAATCAACTACTTCTTCTTTGTCGCCGAGCATTTGCGGGAGATCATGGCGTCCTTGGGCATCCGCACGGTCAACAAGATGGTGGGGAGCGTAGATAAACTAGACACCCGCAAGGCAATAGAGCACTGGAAGGCCAGGGGGCTGGACCTCACTAATTTGCTGCACAAGCCACAGGTCCCGGAGTCGGTGGCGACGTATCACTGCCAGGAGCAGGACCACGGCCTGGACAAGGTCCTCGACCACCAGCTCATCGAAGCCTCCAGGGACGCCCTGGAGAGCAAGACTCCCGTCCAGATAGATCTCCCCATCCGCAATTCCAACCGGACGGTCGGCGCCATGCTAAGCGGAGAGGTGTCCAAGAGGTACGGCGAAGAGGGCCTTCCCGAGGGCACCATCCGAATAGGCTTCAAGGGCTCTGCCGGGCAAAGCTTCGGCGCCTTCCTGGCCAAGGGCGTTTCCATGACTCTGGAGGGGGACGCCAACGACTATTTCGCCAAAGGCCTCTCAGGGGGCAGGATAGTCGCCTGCCCGCCCCCGGAATCCACCTTTGTTCCGGAAGAAAACACTGTCGTGGGCAACGTGGTACTCTACGGCGCCACCGCCGGCAAGGTGTTCATCAAGGGCATTGCCGGGGAGAGGTTTGCCGTAAGGAACAGCGGCGCCCATTCGGTGGTAGAGGGGGTGGGCGATCATGGGTGCGAATACATGACCTCCGGTGTGGTCGTGGTCCTCGGTAGGACCGGGCGCAACTTCGCCGCCGGCATGAGCGGAGGCTTCGCTTACGTCTTCGATGACGATGGACACTTTGAGAGCCGGTGCAACCAAGAGATGGTTGACCTGGAGCCTGTCGTGGAGGAGCCGGACTTGGCCCAGCTACGAGGCCTCATCGAAGAGCACTTCGAAAGCACCGGAAGTGCCAAGGCACAGGCGATACTCGAGTCCTGGGCCGAGATGGTCCCCAGGTTCGTGAAGATTTTCCCCCGGGACTACCGGCGGGTCCTGGGAGAGCGCAAGAGAGTACAAGAGCAAGAGCTGGAACCAGTGAACCATGGGTAAACCCACCGGATTCAAGGAATACGGCCGTGTAACTCCCAAGCGTCGCGCTGTTCGGGAGCGGGTCAAGGACTATCGCGAGTTTTACCGGAAGTGGCCTGAGCAGAGCATACGCGAGCAGGGAGCCCGGTGCATGGGCTGCGCCGTGCCCTTCTGCCATACGGGATGTCCGCTCGGAAACGTTATCCCGGACTGGAACGACCTGGTATACAGAGGGCGCTGGAAGGAGGCCCTGGAATCGCTTCACGCCACCAACAACTTCCCCGAGTTCACGGGCAGGATTTGTCCGGCTCCGTGCGAATCTTCCTGTGTCCTCGCCATAAACCAGGACCCGGTGACGATTGAGTACATTGAGAAGGCGATAGCCGACAGAGGCTTTCAGGAGGGGTGGATAGTACCGGAGCCCCCAAGGGAACGCACCGGCAAGAAGATGGCGGTGGTCGGGTCTGGGCCGGCTGGGCTTGCCTGCGCCCAGCAGCTGAACCGCGCCGGGCATTGGGTCACTGTATTCGAGAGGGACGACTACATCGGTGGTCTGCTGACCCTCGGTATTCCTGATTTCAAGCTGGATAAGACAGTAGTTGCGCGACGAGTAAACCTGATGGCTGAGGAGGGGGTCGAGTTCAAGACGGGCGCTAACGTAGGAGTTAATGTCCCCGTTGATGAGCTACGCGAGCGCTTCGACGCCATCTGTCTCGCCGGTGGCGCGACCAAGGCCCGCGACCTGAATATTCCGGGACGGGAGCTCGACGGCATTCACCCGGCTATGGACTATCTGCCCCAGCAGAATAAGGTCCTAGCGGGGGAGTACATAGACCCCTCGGAAAGGATCAACGCCGAAGGCAAGAGAGTCGTGATCCTGGGCGGCGGCGATACCGGGGCCGACTGCCTAGGCACCGCGCATCGTCAGGGCGCGGAGGTAGTGCACCAGTACGAGATATTGCCCCAGCCCCCCGACGTAAGGAAGGCGAGCAACCCTTGGCCCCAATGGCCCCTGATACTGATGAGTTCGGCCGCCCACGAAGAAGGCGGCGTCCGGGACTACAGCATCATGACTAAGGGCTTCTCCGGAAGAAACGGCCACGTGCAAAAGCTTCACGCTAGCCGCCTAGAATGGGGGCCTCCGGGCAACAACGGGCGGCCGACAATGACGGAGGTACCCGGCAGCGAGTTCGAGGTAGAGACCGAGCTGGTGTTGCTGGCTATGGGTTTTCTCCATCCGGAGCACGAGGGCATGATCACCGAGCTGGGTGTCGAGCTGGATGGGAGAGGTAATGTCAAGCTGGACCAGAACAGGATGAGCAGCGTACCCGGCATCTTCGCGGCCGGCGATATGGCCCGGGGGCAGTCCCTGGTGGTTTGGGCCATCGCTGAAGGGCGAGAAGCCGCCCACCACATGGATAAATACCTCATGGGCGCCACCAGCCTGCCCAGGTCCCTCCGGTAATCTTCCTCTCAAACCTACCTGAAACGGTCGCTCTCGAGTCGGTCAATCCATCGTATCGACAACGAGAGCGCGAATGGCAGCGATATTTGGTAGTGTCCTAGTACTTAGCCCGAATCCACCGAAGGACACGGATGGACGGCGTGAGGACAGCGGAAGGGGGTGGGTGAGGGAGCTACAGGGGAGATGGCCTGGGGTCTTGGGGTAGATGGGAGGCCGGCGGACGGTCTTCAGGCGCCGCACAGGGCCCCTAAGGCCATATGCGGGAGTTGCGATGCGCGGGATGGCGAGAGGATACGCAGCAGGGGACTCTCGCGACCGGGGTGGCGCGAGATTGCGGGGACGTTGGGTCAGTTGCAGGCTGGCCGTCAGGCCGGGAATGGAATGGCTTGCAGCCGGGCCAAGGCGCGACTGAACTGGGTTTCCCAAGGCCAGCGCCGGGGGAGATGCAAAGTGAGGCGGCGCGCCGAGCGGGTGATCCGTCCCACCAGAGCGAAGACCCGCCGCCTGAGGGTCTTGGTGGTCACGATCTGCTGACCCAGGCCGATGCGGGCTGTCCAGCGGTCCAGGTTATGCGCCATCACCTGGACCGCCAGCCAGGCGCCGTTGGCGGCGAAGCGCCCCGACGGCATGTGGTTCAGCCCGACGCCGTACTTGAGGTCGCGTATGGCGTTCTCGACCTCGGCGTGGCGGCGATGATCGGCCTCCAGTTCCAGCGTCTCCCCATCGCGGTCGGTGATGAAGGCGTGATAGCTGTATCTGGCGAAGAGGGCGAGCTGGGAACCGGGCGTCCGCTTCACCCGCCGGACAATGAGCCGCACCGGCGCGGCGTCCGGCTTGGTCTGGAACGGGGTGTAAGTCGTCTCGGCGACATCGGCGGCGCCGTCCATCCAGTAGGGAATGGGAGTCCAGTCCTCCTCTGGTATCGCCTCGATCAGGTCCCGCAGGCTGGCGCGCTGGCGGATGGTGATAGAGAAGCGGACATCCATTTCCCGGCAGGCGGCAACGACAGTGTGGGCGTAGAAGCCGCTGTCGGCCCGCACCGTGAGTTGTCCCCTGGCCCCGCCGTAGCGCACCCGCCCCACCGTCTCACGCAGGAAGTGGGCGGCGCCACGGGCGGTGTTGGCCCGGCCCTCGCGCAGCCGGGACATCAGCACCTCGCCGGTGCCGGCGGCAATGGCCAGCAGCGGGTGATAGCCGCGGGCGCCGGTATAGCCGTGGTGGCGCGCTCCCTCCTTGGCCAGTCCATAGGTCTCGCAGATGGTCGAGTCCAGGTCGATGGTCAGGGGCGAGTCGCCGGGTCCGGCCCCAGCGGCCCAGGCCCGGGCCAACAACTGGCGGCTCACGCGGTCGAGTTGACGGACATGCCCCCACCGGAAGCTGCGCAGGAAGGTCCCCAGGGTGGATGGCGCCTTGACCACGCAGCCTAGAACACCGACCGTCCCACCAGCGCGCAGCGCATCGGCGTCGTCGATGCAGTCGCCGCCTGCCAGCGCGGAAGCGACCAGCGTCAGCATCTTGTCCCCAGTGTTCGCCCGTCCCGGCGCTCCGCCGAGGTCAAGGTGATGGTCGACGAGTTCCCGCAGGCCCAGGTGCCGGGCTAGGGTGGCCGGCAGGAGCAGGCCGGCATTGGCCACCAGGCGATGGTCGTCAAAGAGGATGCGGATACGGTCGGGTTTGTTCTGTGGCAGCATCTATTGGGTGCTCCTTGTTTCCGGGCTGGTTTCTGTTCCAAAACCATTATCCCAGATTCAGAGGAGCACCCGATGGCTTCTTCAAGGACTGTCCCCAAGGCCGTCCTTCGGTGGATTCGGGATTAGTCAACAAGATTTCGATAGCATGTCATTCTGAGGGAGCGTAGCGACCAAAGAATCTAGGGAGGGGTTACCCACGGCCACCTCAGATTCTTCGCTTCGCTCAGAATGACATTTATATCAGATTTAAGTTGACTGGGTACTAGTCTAGAGAAATAAAATGAGGTCTGGCTATGGAGGAACGCCTCCAAATAGTGGGCTGGATACTCTTTCTTATCTGCGCCCCTCTTTTTCTGGTCTCTGGCCTGCGTAACGGGGACTTGTGGACGATCGCTACGAGCATAGTATTCGGCGTTGGCGTGGTCTTGTTTCTGATTGCCTTGCGCCCCAGAAAAAAGCGGCAGCATTGAGGTCGATTTGGAGCAAATTAGGACACTACCCGATATTTGTCTCGGCGCCGCCGCGTCATCTTTTCGACAGGCCGGCACCAGCCCTTCCAGGAGGTAAGAAATGAGTCAGCAGAACGCCGCCAAACGGTTTAGGTCCGTCGGCGAAGGTGGCTTCGCAGAGGGAGAGAGGTTCTACGGAGAAGAGGTCCAGCTTGCCACGCGCAACAGCGGCATGCCGCTAGAAGGGCTGCGCTACGACATAACCCCGGTTGGCATGCACTATCTGCTCATCCACTTCGACATCCCCGAAGTAGATACGGAGAAGTGGCGCTTGGAGGTGGGTGGGTTAGTCTCCAGGCCCCTGAGCCTGAGCCTCGACGAGATCAAGAAGCGGCCGGCTCGTTCGCTAGCCGTCACGATGGAGTGCGCCGGCAACGGCAGGGCCCTGCTGTCCCCCCGGCCCACCAGCGTGCCCTGGCTCCTGGAAGCGGTGGGCACGGCGGAGTGGACCGGCACTCCTCTGGCGGGAATCCTCGCCGAGGCCGGGGTCAGCGGAGATGCCGCCGAGATCGTCTTTACGGGCCTCGACCGTGGCGTACAGGGAGAGGACGTGCACTTCTACCAACGCAGTCTCAGTGTCCGGGAGGCAGATCGAGATGATGTCTTGCTTGCCTACCATATGAACGGCGGCCCGCTTCCACCCCAGCACGGTTTCCCCCTTCGCCTGATAGTGCCGGGATGGTACGGTATGGCCAGCGTCAAGTGGCTGGACCGCATAGAGGTGGTGGGCGAAGAATTTGGCGGGTTCCAGGTGGCTCACACCTACCGTTACGCCAGCTCAGCCGATGATCCCGGGGAGCCGGTAACGCACATGAGAGTCAGATCCCTAATGATCCCACCCGGCATACCTGACTTTATGACACGAAACCGCCTCATAGACAAGGGCCCGGTCATGCTGACGGGCAGGGCCTGGGCTGGGGGGCTGGGCGTTTCACGGGTAGAGGTAAGCGTTGACGGTGGCTCCAGTTGGTCGGAGGCGGAGCTGGAGGACCAGGTGGCGGCCTATGCCTGGCGCCAGTGGTCCTACGGGTGGAACGCGGCGCCGGGCCGATACATGCTGTGTGTGCGCGCGACCGATACTGACGGCAGCGTGCAGCCGCTTACTCAACCCTGGAACTTTCAGGGAATGGGAAACAACATGGTGCAGAGGGTTGACGTGCTAGTCTAGTGTCTCGTATATAGCATTACAATGCTGATATGAGGAGGTCCTCCCCGCGAACCCCGGTCTCACCCTCACCTCAATCCTCTCCCATAGGGAGAGGAGGCAGACCGGGGGGCCACGTCGAGCGCTGACGTATTGTAAACCCATTTGGCAGACACACGACTAGTGGAATGAGAAGGGCTGCCGCGCGGGCCTTTCCTATCGATTGCTGCCGGCCGTGAGTCTCACTGGGCTCCGAGTCCAAACTTCTCTAGGATGCTGGCGCTGATGTCTACCGTGACCCTGAACCGGACCATGCTCCCATCAACGGAGCCCTCGACAGCCCACGGGGAATCTAAGGGCGCCCCCAACTTTGCCACCTGTTCCTGAATGGCCGGCAGTGCTGCCTCGGCCATTGCCTCGCTTGAAAAGCTGATCACTCCATCGATAACGCCGGCTTCGCCCACCTTAGTTGCGCTGAAAGCTAACCCGGTGCAGCCTTCGATATCCTCTAAAGGCAGCGAGGCGCAGTTCCTGGCCACCAGCATGGCGAACCCCGGAGGAACTTCTTCCAACAGCTGTGCGATTCCAGGGTCCGATAGGAAACCGGGATCGGTGCCCTGCGCCGCATCCAGGGCGGCCTTCACCCCAGCTCCAGCCGATACATCATCTGGAGACGAGCTGGTCGCGAACACGGCCGTCGACTCATCCAGAACGCTCAGCCCCAGACTCAGCTTCACGAACGGAAGGTCCACGTTCGCTTCCCATACTTCGAATGGGCCGTAGGCTTCAGGCTCAACACCGATAAGCAGGATCCCCAGCGATGCTATGATATTGCTGGAGTCCACTAACGTGCGGAAAATCCCCAGGAGCCCTTCGTCTGTCACGGCCAGAGCCACGGCGCTCACTAGCCCCTCAATGGCCCCCGCCGCCGGCCCCAGCGCAGTCACACGCCTTGCTCCTCGAGGGCCTCCCTTAAGCCGGGGTCCTGTAGCATAAAGCTCACGTCAGTGAAGAGGACCGCCTCATACCGGGCCGGGACCACCGCCATCAGGTCCTTCACTTCCTCGAGAGTGATCGACTTCCCGGCCACTGCCGCTGACCCGGGGGTGGGGGTTGGGGTTGGTGTCGGTATCGGGGTAGACGTAGGGGTCGGCGCCTGGGTGGGGGTGGGGGTCGCGGTAGAGACAGGCGTGTCTTCAACGCAGCCCAGTACAAGCCCGAGTGCGAGCGCCAGTGCAGCTATCAGGGCTACTTGGCCAAGTGATCGCGTCAAAGAACTCCTCCCTTAGCAGTCCTCAAGAAGGTGTGGTTCCGATTATACACCTGAGGTTCCGTAGTAACCAACCGCTCCCGCATAGGACCCACGCCGTCAGCACTCGGAGCAGCCGCACCATGGGAACGGGAGGTTTTATCTGGGTTGCCATCAGCTATTATCGACCTTCGCAGGTGCGTGGCTTCCGAACACTCCGTCATAACCATGATAACGATATTTTCATTCCCAACGCCAGCCGTGCGGACGACCAATCGTTTCTGGGCATTGTAGAAAGTGTATGTACAATTTCCTAATCACCTGGCTTCAACGCCCGTCTTACAAAAATTCGGTCGTTTCAGCACGGCAGCGGGCAAGAAGCTTCCGTCGACAAGCAGGACGGTCCGATGCGTTCGTTGACATCCACTCACGGCGAGCACAAAATGTCGCTAGCTTCTCGTCCAGGAGGGGGCTCCCATGGAACCATCCGGCCTACCCTACCTTCCGGTCTCCAAGCTTTCCGGGCTCATCGAAAGTAAAGAGGTCTCGCCCGTCGAGGTCACTCAGGCCTATCTAGAGCGTATAGAGAGCGTTGACGCCAAACTGAACTCCTACATTACCGTCTGCGGGGAGGAGGCCCTAAATGCCGCACGGCAAGCTGAGGGAGCCATCCTTAAGGGCAGCTACCTGGGGCCCATGCACGGCATCCCTATGTCTGTCAAAGACCAGATCTACACCAAGGGAATCCGAACCACCGCGGGGTCCACGATCCTCTGGGACTTCTTCCCCGAGGAGGATGCCACCGTGGTAACGAATCTGAAAAAGGCGGGGGCTGTGCTGTTGGGGAAGCTGAACTTGAGCGAGTTCGCCAAAGGGGACAGCTTTTACCACCCAGCGGGCACTCCGCGCAACCCGTGGAATCTGGACCACAACCCCGGCATCTCCAGCAGCGGATCGGCGGCCGCGACCGCGGCCTTCCTGTGCGCCACGTCCCTGGGGGAGGATACCGGAGGCTCCACGCGAATCCCCGCGGCCTACTGCGGGCTCGTGGGTCTGAGGCCTACATGGGGGAGAGTCAGCCGCTATGGAGTGCTGCCGGTGAGCTGGTCTATGGACGCCGTGGGACCCATCTCCCGCACCACGGAGGACTGCGCCATCACCCTTCATGCCATAGCCGGGCACGACCCCAAGGACCCCTATACCTGGAAGACCTACGTGCCCGATTACCGAGACGCGCTTGATGGAGACATCAGGAACATCAGGGTAGGCGTGGTGAGAGAGAGGATGGATGCCGACGGCCTTCACCCAGAGGTTCGGGACGCTGTGCTTAAAGCCGTGGATGCTCTTGGGGAGGTAGGCGCGATCCTGGAGGATGTATCCCTTCCCCTCGCCGAGAAGGCCGGCGCACTTTCAAGGGCTGTCTCGGACCTGGAGGGCGCTGACGTCCATTACGAATGGCTCAAGACCCGGCCGCAGGACTACGACCATAACACGCGGGTGCGGCTTCTGACGGGCATCCTGACCCCAGCCCAGGCTTATTACAAGGCCCAGAAGCTGAGGGCCCTTCTGCGCAAGCAGATACTGGACGCGCTCCAGAGAGTCGATGTGCTGGTGATGCCCACCACACCGACACCGGCTCCCAAGCTGCCCGAAAGCCCAGGCATCAAGGGCAAGGACGAGGCAGTCCAACGCATCTCCGGGGTGCGAAGCTTCACCGGGGCCTTCAATCTGGCCGGCACTCCCGCGGCGGCGGTCCCCTGTGGCTTCACTTCGGAGGGCCTGCCTGTTTCCCTGCAGATAGCCGGACGCCCCTTCGAGGAGGGGACCATCCTGAGGGTGGCTTACGCCTATGAGCAGAACACCCCGTGGCACCTGAGGCGGCCGCCGATCTAACTGAAAATAGGCAGCCCCCACCGTTTTTGGGGGAGATCTAGCCATAGGCCGCGGCGAGGCTTGAGTCACGCCTACTTCAGCTTGCGGATCGCCTCCAGGACGTGATTCACCTCCAGCCTTGTGTTGAAGAAGTGTATGGATACCCGCACGCACGGGGGGTAGTTCACCGACCGGGCGACTATGCGATGGCGGCTCCAGAGGTGTTCCACGAAGGCCTTTGGGTCCACTCCATCTATGGTGAAGGAGACAAGCCCCGAGGCTCTGGCTGCCGGCATCGGCGAAAGTATTTTGACCCTCGGTATCTTCTGAAGCTCTCGCTTCAGATGTTGGGCCAGGTAGAGATTGCGCTTTTCGATGTCCCCAACCCCTATCTCCTCGATAAATCTAATTGCCTCCACCATGCCTGCCCGCAGCGGGTAACTCGTTGAAGAGACGAGAAACTTATCTATGGAATCGGTGTTGACCTCGAAACGGTAGGGGTCGTCGTGGATCAGGGAAGCCCTTCCTCCCACCGACGTCGGCTCCACTTGAGGAATCATGTCTTTGCGTATATATAGCGCTCCGACTCCTTCGGGTCCCAAGAGCCATTTCTGTCCCGGGATCGAGTAGAAATCGCAGTCGATCTTCCGCATGTCCAGCGGGATGTGGCCGGCAGTCTGGGCGCCGTCCAGCAGCATCAAGATTCCGCGATCTTTGGTCATCTCCCGGATTTCTTTCACGGGCATCCTGAGGCCTGACGAATATTGAATGTGGCTCAGAAATATCATGCGGGTTCGGTCGGTGATAGCAGATTCGATCTTGCTCAAGATCATGTCCAACTCGGCGTTGGCAGCTATGGGGAGCACTTTGACCACCGCTCCATGGCGGTGCCGCTGATAATAGCTGGGTATGAGCACGGAGCTGTGCTCCAGATTACAGGTGATGATCTCGTCGCCTTCTCGCCACCGGAGCCCGTTGACGACGATGTTGAGGCCTTCGGTGGTGTTGCTCGTGAGGCATATCTCGTCGGGTGAGGCGTTAAGAAGTCCAGCCACAGCCTCCCTGGCTTTGCTCTGGATTTCCCGTCCGCTGGCGTAGACGTCAGGGCTTGTGGGGCCCTCCTCCATCTCGTAGTCGAGCCGCTCTTTGATTGCCGACGTCACCGAAAGGGGGGAGGGTCCCGACCAGCCGGTGTTGACGTAGATCATCTTCTGAGAGACTGGGATTTGCTCTCTTAAAGTAAGGAAATCCATCGAATGCTACCTCAAGACTGGGGATAGACCAGCGCCTGAGCTATCTAAGAATCTCTCTGGCTATCCGCTCCAGCTCGGCTAGGGCCTCCTTCTCACCGCTTGTCGGTATCCTGAATCCCGCCTCGACCGCCCCCGCGTCTTCATAGGCCTTGAGAGCCTCCCGGTCTACGGGCACCCCAAAGGCGATTATCTCGATCGAGCCGGGGTCCCTTCCTGCCGCGACGGCAAGCTCGTCCAGGGTTTCCCGCCCTCGCTTCACCTGCTCTGGACTGAACCGAACGGGCATCCAGCCGTCTCCCCACTCCACCGTCCTCTTGAACACACCCTGGGCCGCCGCTCCCAGGAAGATTGGTGGGTGGGGTTTTTGTACCGGCTTAGGGAAGGACTTGACCGGCGGAAAGTCGTAGTAGGTGCCGTGGTACTCGGCTTCGTCCCTCGCCCATAGCTCCTTCATTACCTCGATTGCTTCCCTGGTCTGGGTCCAGCGGTGGGCGAAGTCACCACCCATGATCGTAGTTTCCTCCCTGTGCCAGCCGGCGCCTACACCGAATATGAAACGGCCTCCCGAGTAGTGGTCCAATGTGGCGATCTCCTTGGCCAGCAGCAGTGGGTTGTGCTCCGGGACGAGGCAAATACCGGTCCCCAGCTTTATCCTTTTTGTCACCCCCGAGGCCCTGGCCAGCGCCACGAAGGGGTCTACGATGTCGGAGTAGACGTCTGGAATCGGCTCATCCGAATAACCAAGAAACTTCGAAGTCGTAGTGACGGGCAGGATCGGGTGTTCGGCGGCCCAGAAGGTATCGAAGCCAAGCTCCTCGGCCCTCTTCGCGAGTAGCGCTACGTCGATGGAATATCCGGTATGCAGACTAAAAACTCCGGTACGCATGGTGCGTCGTGCCTCCATCTAACAGGGTGCTGAAAAACTCTTTCGACCATCCCCCTGGCCCTCTTCCCTTCGGCAGGCTCAGGACATGCCTGGCCAGGAAGGGGGAGAAACTTATATCTGAGGGACACCCTCATCCGCCTAACGCGGACCGGCAAAGGGGCTCCGCCCTTCTGCACACCCCTGTCTTCCGCAGCCTGCTGAACTATGAAATCGGGAGATGGTCGGGCCGGCTCCGTTCAGGGAAACGGATACGGATCTCATCTCTGATCGAAATACGGACCCAGTGTAGCAAAGTGGTGCGCCGCGAGCAACGTAGGAAAATCATTGACGAGCACGTCCAGGCGAGGGTAATATCTACTAAGAATCATTATGACGTGCAACATGTGCCCGTCGGACGATTCTAACAGCTGGCCTACCAGGCGCACCATCCCGCCTTGACAATATTGGATCGACACAGCAGAGAGCTCCGGACTCGGGCCGATAAGATATTGGCCCAGGTGTTTGAGGGGTTCCACGGAGGAGAGTATGTCAAATGAAGACCTAGGTCTCATGGCCCATCTGATGCGTCGAGCTGGATTCGGAGCGACGTACGAAGAGCTGGAATCCCGGGCTGCCAAGGGATACGAGGCCACGGTGGAGGAGCTGCTGCACCCCGAAGAGCAGCCGGAACTGGACATGGATATCTTGGAGCGTTACTACGTCGAGTGGAAGGAGTTGAGGACCGTCTGGGACGTCCAGGACCTCTGGACTTACCGAATGATAAACACCCGGCGGCCCCTGGAGGAGAAGATCGCCCTATTCTGGCACGGCATCCTTTGCACCGGCCACGCCAAGTGCGACCATAGCATGCAGCAGCAGATTCAGCTGGACATGTTCCGGCGACTTGGGCTGGGAAGCTTCCCGGAGCTGCTTCTGGAGCTGTCCCGGGACCCCGCCATGGTCTTCTTCCTGGACAACTGTATGAGCCACACTGGAGCCATCAACGAGAACTACGGCCGAGAGCTTCTCGAGCTGTTTTCCATGGGTGTGGGGATGGACGGGCATCCCAACTACACTGAGGACGACGTCAAGGCCTGCGCCCGCGCTTTCACCGGCTGGACCATTACCAACGCCATACCCAGATACCCATACGGCCAGTATGAGTCCCGGTTCGTCTACAACCCGGATGACCACGACGATTGCGAGAAGACCTTCCAGGGCGAGACCGGCCGGTGGAACGGAGAAGACGTAATTGGCATCGTCGCCAAGCAGCCTGCCACCGCCAGGTTCATCTCCCGCCACATGTACAATTTCTTTGTGGCCGATGAGCCCCAGGTACCGGCCTGGCAGGGCGCCGCGCCCCATGACCCAGCGGCGATCAAAGCACTGGAGGATGAGTACTTCAGGTCCAACTACGATATTCGGTCCATGCTAAGGGTCCTCTTCAATTCCGACTCCTTCAAGCGGGCCCGGTTCGCCAAGGTAAAGAGCCCGACCGAGGTGGTCGTCAACACAATGCGCCTGGTCCGTGACTACACGTCTCCAAAGTCAGGGTTGAACCATGTGGCCCAGGTGATCACCTTCATGGGCCAGGACCTGCTCAACCCCCCAACCGTAGAAGGTTGGCACACGGGAAGGGAGTGGATCGATAGCGGTACGCTGGTGGAGCGGATCAACTTTACCGCCGACCACCTGGGCAACGTGGACCTTCCCGGGGTCCGGGACATCATCGGCAGGTTTAAGGCCGAAAACAAGGCGCTATCGGCGGAGCGACTCGTAGACGGCTGTCTGGAGATGTTGGGCGGGTATGTGCTGGCAGAAGAGACCCGCAGGAAGCTAATCGCTCACGCCCAGAAGGGGGGCCAGCTGCTCACTTCTTCGAAGAATTTCGACCAGCGTGTGGGGCAGGTGCTTCAGCTAATCGTAGCCACCCAGGAATATCAGTTCGCCTGAGGCCAGGAGGGTTACCATGACATCGTCGACCAACGACCCTGTTCTCGTCGTGCTTCAGCTGTCGGGAGGCAACGACGCCCTGAACACCATAGTGCCCTACGGCGACCCAGCTTACGTGGACAACAGGCCCGTATGCAGGATCAATCCGGACGAGGTGTTGCCCATTAATGACTACCTCGGCTTCAATCCCGTCATGGCGCCGATAAAGAATCTCTACGACGAGGGGAAGGTAGCTATCATTCAGGGCATCGGCTACCCCAACCCAAACAGGTCCCATTTTCGTTCCATGGACATCTGGCACACGTGCGAGCCGGAGAAGGTGGGCGACGAGGGCTGGCTGGGCAGAGCTATCCAGCATCTAGACCCCAACAAGGAGAATGTGCTCACAGGGGTAAACTTCGGCCGGGGGCTGCCGAGGGCCCTGGCCGCCCCCGGCGTTCCCGTCGCTTCGGTCGGAAACCTGGAGACCTACGGCGTTCTCACCGGCATACAGGCCGAAGACCAGCGGTCCGAGGCCCTGGAGGTGTTCTCCAGCATTTACTCCCCAATGATGGGGCGCGGCGCGGTTATGGACTACCTGTCTCAAACTGGGATGGATGCCCTGAATGGGGCCGACATCCTCAGCACTGCGCCCGGACAGTACGCCTCCACGGTCGAGTACGGGACTGGCTCGGTGGCCCAATACATGCGGAACATAGCCCAGGTCCACCTGGCCGGCCTGGGGACCAGGGTACTCTACACAACTGCTCCCTACAACAGCTTCGATACCCACGCCGGGCAGATGGCGGCCCATGTCAAGCTGCTGAGCGACACCTCCAAAGCAGTGCGCGACTTCTACGATGACCTCAAGGAGCACGACGCCGGCGAAGACGTTGTTGTTCTCCTGTTCACGGAGTTTGGCAGGCGGGTCCATGACAATGGCTCGGGAACGGACCATGGCGCTGGAGGTATCTCCTTTATCATCGGCGACTCGGTGAAGGGAGGCCTCTACGGAGAGTACCCATCCCTGAAGGCTGAGAATCTAGACGAGGGAGATCTGAAGTTCAACAACGATTTCCGGGGGATGTACGCCTCCCTCCTGGAGGGTTGGATGGGCCTGGACCCCCTGCCCATAGTGGGAGGCGCGTTCGAGCAGATGGACTTTTTCCGGGCCTGATGTTCCAAGGGACACGCGAATGGGCGTTTTAGGAGGCTGATGAAGAAGGGAAGTGCAGAGGGGCTTCCCCCTCTGCCGGGAGTCTGAGAGCCTGCCCTGAGCTAGCCGAAGGGGTGTCCCTCAGATGCAAATCCTTCCCCCTTCCTGGCCAGGCATGTCCTGAGCCTGCCGAAGGGAAGGGGGTCAGGGGGATGGTCGGACAGGGTTTTCAGCACACTGTAACAGAACCTGAGGCTTTCGAGGTCTGCATGACATGACTACTCAAACTTCCGATGTGACCTTCCAGTACAGCTATACCATGGGGCGCTCAGAGGTAGCCGGGGATGGCCTCCGGATTCCCGTGTCCGTGGTCCGCGGCGAGGGAGACCTTCTGTACGTGCTGAGTCGCGGCTATCCCTTCCAACCTCAGGGCAAGCGGATCTCCGCCATCACTTTGGAAGAACATTACATTTCGGAGTTTGGCAGAGGGTGCGGCACCGTTGTGGAGGCGCTGGAAACAGACGGCTCCATGGTGTGGCCTTCGTCCCTGGCCCTCGACCGGGAAGGCAACGTGTACGTATCGGATGAGGAGCTTCACAGCATCTCCATATTCACCAAGGACGGTGGTTGGGTCGGGAGATGGGGGACCCGCGGAGATGGGGATGGGGAGCTGGACCATCCATCGGGTCTCGCCTTCGATGGCGAGGACAACCTTCTCGTAGTGGATACCTTCAACAGCCGCATACAGAAGTTCACTGTGGACGGCGAATTTCTCGCGAAATGGGGCGAGAAGGGGAGCGGAGACGGCGAACTGGACATGCCCTGGGGAGTAGACATCGATAAGCAGGGCGACGTCTATGTAGCGGACTGGCGGAACGATCGCATCCAAAAATTTTCGTCAGACGGCCGGTTCCTGATGAAGATCGGCTCTCCCGGGAACGGCGACGGAGAGCTGAGCCGGCCCACGGGTGTCGCGGTAGACGATGCCGGCATCGTATACGTTACCGACTGGGGCAACGACCGTGTGCAGGTGTTTGGCCCGGGCGGCGAATTCATTACCAAGATGGTGGGTGACGCCACCATGTCCAAGTGGGGAAAAGACAAGCTGGACTCTGCCCCGGACCTATGGAAGCGGCGGGAGGTCGCCCAGGGGATGGAACGCGAGAAGCTGTTCTGGGGTCCGATTGCGCTGGATGTTGACGGTGAAGGTCGACTATTTGTAGTCGAAACATGTCGCCACCGGGTCCAGGTTTATCGTAAAATAGCTCCGTATTTTACCGGTGTCGTGCTGGGTGGGTAGGTCCGGCTGTCGCGTTACACAGGCGCGTCGAACCCGACACTGTTAGCGGGGACCAAAGGGAGATAAGGAAAATCTCGGATGTGCCAGGAAGGCAGCGACATCACATTGAGAGCGCTTTCCCAGGATACACTGAAAGCCCAGGAGGCAAGACCTTGACCCAGAGTTACCTGGCCGTACGGTTGAAGCGCTACGGCTTGCGGCTCACCCCGCAGCGCCTGGCCATCGCCGACATAGTGGTCAGCTCCAGTGACCATCCCTCGGTGCAGCTAATTCACGAGCGGGTGAGCAAGACCTTCCCTTTCTTGACACTGGCAACCGTCTATTCGACTTTATCCCTGTTGCAAGACAAAGGCCTCGTGCAAGAGTTGCCCTTCCAGAAGCTGTCCAGGTACGACGCCAATCTAGCGCCCCATGCCAACCTGGTGTGCGTATCCTGCGGCATGGTTGTCGACTCCGATATCGGCCAGGACAAGATAGAACGGCTACGTGAAGAGCTAGCGGAGAAGGGTGACTTCGAGATAGCGTCCCAGCGTGTGGACTTCTACGGCTGGTGCATCAATTGCTCCCCCGAGGGCGCCAAGACCGCCGGGGCTCCAAGCCTCTCGGAGTAACCCCCGTTGATCCGAGGCTGTAAAGGCCCCGGGCAGTGAACTCCTGATCCGCGACGAAGACCGGTACCGTGGCCTGAGCCTACCCTAGTTCGGCCATGATGTCCGTATCCGAGACCTCCCGCCAGGACTTGACGAAGGCTTCATCGCCCATCTTGGCGCGGAGACCGGATAGGTGCTCCTTGGCCGGACCAACCAATGGCAGCTCGTGGGCTACGGCTATCTCGTAGGTGTGGGCCACATACCATACGGCGTCGGCATGGTTGCCCAGATGGTCGGCAAGCAATCCCTGCTGTCCCCATGTCATCGCGGCGGCCACCTCGTCCTGGAGGCGCACGAAGATTTTCAAGGCATCCTCGTATAGCCCGTATGCCTGCGCATACCGGCGCTGGGCATGGGCGGCTATCCCCAGCTGGTGGAAGGTGTTGGCGATGGCCAGCTCCGTCCCCCGGCGCTGGTAGGCGCCCAGGGCATTGCGCAGCAGCTCCTCGGCCTCCTCGTAGTCATATCTTTGCAGGGCGATCACGCCAAGCTGGTAGTAGTCGCTGCCGTCACCGGCGTCATCCCCCAACTGCTCGTGCAGCAGCAAAGCCCGCTGGTACCAGCCCGCGGCCTCTTCGTGGTCGTACTTGGCCTGGGCTGTCAGTCCCAGCCGGTGATACATGGCCGCGGCGCCGGCCTTGTCATCCACGCGCTCGAATCCCACTCGGGCCCTGTGGTACCAGGCTACGGCATCGTCGATCTGGAGGCGGGCCTCGGCTGTGAGTGCCAGGCGGTGGCACTCACCGGCGGCGTCAGCTTCATCCCCCGCCCGCTCCCTGATCTCCAGCGCCCGGCGGTGCCAGGTTTCAGCCTCCTCGTGGCGCCCTTCGGAATAGGCCATGAGCCCAAGCTGGTGGTAGCTGTCCGCACACTCGCTCTCGTTCTCAAGAGGTTCATTTATGGCGAGGGACTTGGTGTACCATTCTCCGGCCTGCTCCAGCAGGCTCCGACCCTGAGCGACCATTCCCAAGCTGTGATAAATGGACGCGATCTGAGGCTGGTGGGAGTCTCCTCCAGCCCTGTCAAGATAGCTCAGCATCGAGTGACATGCGCCCTCGGCCTGGTCTAGCTCGTCTCGGCCGAGGGCATCGTTTAACTGGCTGCCACGGAGGAACAGCCAGAGGTCGATGGCGCCGGCCCTCTCCGCCTCCTCGGGTTCCTCTCCCATTCTGTCTATGAGTCGGCCACGAAGGCGTTGGAGTTCCAGTATGCGCTCCTGCATCTTGTAGACCTGCCCCAGGGGCTGCAGAATCAGCTGGACCCTCTCCCACTGACCGGCTTCCGTGGCCATGTCCAGGGTCTGCAGCATGTTGGCCTCCTCCGCGAGGACTCCGGTGACGGTGGAATCGGCGCTCTCCGAAGCGAGGTTCTCCAGGAAGTAGTCCCCCAGGTCGGCGTACACCCGGAGAAACTCCTGCTCCAGAACTTGGGCCTGATCAGTCGTCAGGCTCAGTTCCAGCTGCCCCCGCAAGAACACCGACACCGATGGACCGATCAAATAGACGCTGGGAGAGACAGATTCGAGGATCGCCGTATCCCGGGCCTCTCTAAGGAAGGTTCGGCAGGCGCCCCATCCAATTTTCTCTCCCATGATCGAGGCATATTCTTCCCCCTGAGTCATAAACGTGAGCACGTCCAGGAGGACACACTGGCGGAAGAGCGACAGGAAAGGCAGATGTGCTCTCGTCCGTGACGCCAACAGTGAGTAGGAGCAAGCCAGTGCGGCGCCGGGGACGTTCTGCCCGATATCTTCATCCCGCTGGAACTGCTGGAAAGCCCGCGACAACTCCAGGGGAGTGTGCTGGTTCAGATGGGGAAGGACACGCCGCATAGCCATGGGGTTGCCATCCAAGAGCTCCAACAAGCTGTCGTAGTCGGGGCCCGGCTTCTGGGTCTCTATTCCCGCGCCGTCGAGGATTAATGCCGCAAGCTCCCGCCGGCCATCGGCGGCGAGGCCTGTCAGCTCCAGGTGGATGTTCTTGTCGGAGCCCTGAACAAGAGGCCGCGCCCACTCCGCTTCCCAGCAGGTGATAAGGAGGCTGCCGGCCCCATGCGGGGCATCTTGCGAGGTGGTCTCTATGTCCGAGAGAAATTCGAGGAGTTCCCGTGTCTCGGCGTCGTTCAGATAGCCAAAGATGGAATCAAAGTTGTCCCAGATGAGGAAACAGGGGTCACTCTTGACGTAATCGAGCACCCACCGGCGCTGCTCTTGAAGGGAGAGCCGAGCGAAGGCTATCCCTTCAACAGTCGTCCCGATCTCATGTAGGGCGCGGGGGAGACCGGCGCCGTATCCGAAAGAAGTGTACACCACTCCGGCTTCCCGCTCGCCCTTTTCTGCGAGGCGCCGGGCGAAGCCACAGGCCAGCTCCGTCTTGCCTACCCCGGCGATACCGGAGAGAATAACGACGGGCGCCTTAACAAAGGCGCCCTCCAAAACTGTCATCTGCTCTTCCCGGCCCAGGCAGCCGTACTTCCCTGGGGGCGGCAGATCAACTATTGGGCTGGCCTCTTGCCCCTCCTCTTCCGGCGGAATCTCGGGCATACCGGTGTGCCTCCCTCAACCCTGGATATTCCTCATTCGACTAGGTCCGCGGATTGAGACCTCACGGGCGCCTTCAAGGACCTCAGTATAGCATATGAGCAAACCAGGCAGACCACCCGGCTGAGTAAATGAAAAGCAAGCCCGACGACACCCGTCCAGAAGACGGTGTTGGCGATATCGTAAACTAGCCTCCGCCCTCACCGGGCGCCGGAATGACCCCCAGCTGCGTCATCATACTCAGATCATCGCTGAGTCCCCAATGTTCGACAGCCTTACCTTCAGCGAAGCGGACCCAGTGAATTTCATTTATCTTTACTTGCTTGCCGGTGGCGGCGATTCCCATGAAATCACCTTTATGGGTACCTGTGGTCGTATGACGGCCGACTACCATGTCCCCTTCAGCGATTATGTCATCGGTGGTGATTTTCAAATCCGGGAAAGCGCTGAAAAACATGGTCATCATCTGTTTGAGTCCCTCTGGGCCGGGCGGAAATCCTGGAGGCGGGTTGTGGTCCGCGAAGTCAGGCCCCATAAATTTGTCTATAGCGTCGGCGTTCTTGTTATTAAGCACCTCATCCAAAAAATTGCGGTACAGGGCCTTGTTTTGCTCTGACATCGACATCCTCCTTACTTTGGTTGCGCTAACCCGACGTTTGGCCGAGTCCCAGGTGAATATATAGGCGAGATGTGGCACCGTCAAGGGGAGCCCTCGAATGTACTTGTAAGCCCTGGAGACGGCTTATGCGGTAATATGGGACGACGCGTTGTTCGAAGAAGGACAATGACTCACCTGCCTATTAATCTGGCAGTCACTGAGGAGCCATCGGCATGACGCTGGTCGTTCTAGCAGCCGGTTGGATCGCCGGCATTCTTCTCGGGCTGGAGACGGACGCTGGCGTACCCGCTCTGGTTCTCTTCTCTGTGGCGGCGGCCGCGCTGGCGGGCCTATTGAAGATTCGGGGCCTGTCACCCTGGCCTGCCCTGGTGGCTCTGGTGTTGTTGATTGGCGTCATACGGGTGCAGGTCTCTGAGGGAACGCCGCCGCTCAAAGACCTGGCCAGCTTTAGGAACCTGGTAATCCAGGGCGTTGTGGCCACCGAACCGGAGGCCGCAGGAGCTGGTGTGGAGTTCGTATTGTCCCTGGACGGCATTGACCTGGGAGATGGCCTGGAAGATGCCTCGGGCAAGGTAAGGGTGGTGGCGAGGCCGACCGCAGACCTGGTCCAGGCCAGGGAAGAGCCGTATTTCCGATATGGAGACCGGCTTGAGCTCGCTGGAAGGCTGGAGGAGCCGGAGGACCTGGGGGACTTCGATTACAGGGCCTATATGGCGAATCAGGGGATCCATTTATCTATGGCGTTTCCCAAGACCATCCGGCTGCTGGGAGAGGGTGAGGGGAACCCAGCCCTCGACCGTCTCCACCGCTGGAGACGGGAGGCGTCCGAGGGAATCGACCGCGCGTTGCCCGAACCCCAGGCGTCCCTGGCCCAGGCCCTGCTCCTCGGCCGGCGTGGCCGGCTGCCCGAGGACATTGTGGAGAATTTCAGGTCCAGCGGCACCTCCCATCTTCTCGCGATATCCGGTCTCCACGTCGGGGTTGTGCTGGCCCTGAGCCTGGGGGTTGCCGCGTGGCTGATGGGCCGGAGGAGACAGCTATATTTGCTGCCTCCACTGTTCGCCATATGGCTTTACGCTTTGCTGGGCGGATTCTCCAGCTCCCTGGAGAGGGCCGCGATCATGGGAACTGTACTCCTCTTGGGCCTGGCCGTAGGCCGCCCCCGGAGCATGCTCCCGGCTCTTGCCATCGCCGCCGGCTTTATGGCGGGCGTGGATCCGCCGGTCCTAAAGCAGATCTCCTTCCAGCTAAGTTTTACGGCCATGGCCGGCATAGCCTTTTTGTTGGAGCGCGAGCCTCCTCCATGGAGGCAACTTATGACCTATCCCGCGGCTGGGGCTGCCTGGTGGAGAGTCCCGGCCAGAGCGCTAGCAGTAGCGTTGGCCGTCTCTGTTGCTGCTACAGTAGCGACGCTGCCGCTAATAGCTTTCAACTTTCATCGAATTCCTACGGTGGGAATCCCCGCCACCATACTGGCGTTGCCGGCCCTGCCACCACTGCTGGTTGCTTCAGCAGTGGTGGCAGGAATAGCCGGCATGGTCCATTCATCGGCTGGACAGGTGCTGGGGTGGTTCGCTTGGGTCCCGCTGGAGTATGTGCTGCGGCTCGTTGACCTGTTTTCCAGGGTGCCTGGAAGCACCATCTCGGTGCCGCGCTTTAGCGGGCTGTTTGTATGGGCCTACTACGTGACCCTTGCCCTCGTGCTCGTGTTCCCCGGCGGCCCTTCCGGCCTGTGGGTGAATACCACACGGACTATCAGTGCGGTCAGAGGGGTAGCTCAACGCAACATCGTAGGGGTCCCCAAGTTACGCATGCCGGGTGCCGCGTACCTTTCCGTGGCGCTGGGGCTGGCCCTCCTCGCTTCCCTCCTCTGGTTCCGGGTCGTCTCGGGAACGGGGACCGACGGCAGGCTGCACGTACACTTTCTGGACGTGGGCCAGGGAGATAGCGTGCTTATCGTTACCCCCGAGGGAACCCAGGTCCTGGTGGACGGAGGGCCAGACGCCATCGGCGCGGCTCGGACAGTCGCGAACAAAGCTGGCTTTCTGGACAGAGACTTGGACATGGTGGTCCTCACTCATCCGGACGAAGACCATCTTCGAGGGCTGCTGGAAGTTGTGGAGAGGTACTCAGTGGACATGGTCCTTGAGGGAGACAGCGGGTCCGAGGATCCCCTGTACCAGGAATGGCTAAGGGTACTTGATCGGGAGAAGACACCTCGCGTTACAGCTTTCCGGGGGCAGACCATTCTATTGGACGGCTCTACGTGGATGCAAGTCCTGAATCCTTCTCCTCGGCCAATTGTGGGAACCAGTTCGGACGCGAACAACAACGCTTTGGTATTGAGGCTGGTATATGGAGAGATAGAATTCATGCTCACAGCGGATATAGAGGCCGAAGCCGAGAGGCTTCTGCTGCGGGCCGGGGTGCCTCTCCGGAGCGATGTCCTGAAGGTAGCTCACCATGGCAGCGCTACGTCGACGACGCCCCGGTTCCTGTCGGCCGTAAGTCCGGCGGTCGCGGTAATTTCCGCGGGCCCGGACAACCGCTTCGGACATCCCCGCCCGGAGGTAATCAGCAGGCTCGATGCGAGCCTAGGAAGCGGCAGGACATATTCGACCGCGGAACGGGGAGATATCGAGCTCATCACCGACGGAAGCCGCCTCTGGATAAAGACATCCCAGTAGGCGCGACGAAGAGCTCGGCCCACTTGGATATCTGATTCGTCCGCCTTGATAAGCGAGGGCTTGGTACAAACCCCGCTGCATGTACGGTTATCAGAGGATATAAAAACCTTGCCGCGCGTAAGTCTAAGTTGTATATTTACAGCGATCTGATGCGCTTCCATCATCGTGGAGCGTTGTTGTGATGGACAATCCCTACGTAATCTCGCTACTCATGGCAGGCGCCATATCGGGCGTTCTCGCTTTCTTCGCCTGGAGACACCGCGGCTCGCCCGGTGCGATTCCTCTGACACTTCTGTTGATGGCGGTTGCTGTGTGGCAGGTAGCGTATGCGTTCGAGCTGGGAGGCGCTGAGCGATCGACCAAAATCCTGTGGGCAAAGGTGGGATACCTGGGAATCGCTACAGTTCCGACGGCTTGGCTGGCGGTTACTCTGCAATTCACTGGCCGAGGTCAATGGCTGACACGCCGCAACATGGCCTTCCTGGCCATTGTACCCCTCGTGACCCTACTGCTAGCCTGGAGCAACGAGTCTCACCGCCTGATATGGAGCGATATCAGGCTAGGCACTGGCGACTCCTTCTCTGTAGCGGAGTTCGTTCATGGAGCATGGTTCTGGGTGTATGGGGGATATTCTTATCTGTTGCTTATCCTGGGCTTGGTTTTTCTTGCTGATGGGCTCTTCCATTCTTCACGTCTTTACTGGAAACAGGCAACAGCTCTGTTCGTGTCTGCTCTAGTCGTGTGTCTGCCAAATGGGTTTACAATACGTCAGCGCTCGACGTGGCCCCCCGGTCTGCCTCCTCTCCCTATGGGAGAGGATTGAGGTGAGGGTGAGACCGGGGTTCGCGGGGAGGACCTCCTCATATCAGCATTGTAATGCTATATACGAGACACTAGACTAGTACCGTGGGGCACAAACTGGTCCTTTGCTGTTGGCCTTACGCCGGTGGCCCACCTGAATCTAACGCCCTTGGCGTTTGTCGTCAGCGGTCTGGCGCTTGCCTGGGCTCTTCTTCGGGTACGGTTACTGGACATCGCACCTGTAGCACGCAAAGCGATCTTCGAAAACATGAGCAATGGAGTGTTGGTACTCGACGCGCTGAACCGCGTCGCGGACTTCAACCCGGCTGCGCATCGTATCATTGACCGGTCCGACGCGCAGGCTATCGGACTCCCGATCGCTGAAGTATGGCCCGACGTACCTGAGCTTGTTCAACGCCCGGCGGATTCGGCATCGGAGCAGGTGGAGTTTCCCTTGGTTCAAGGAGGAGAGCTGCGTACCTACAACCTGATCGCCTCACCTCTTTTTGACAGCCATAGCAGCCTCGCCGGGCGCTTGATTCTGTTTCATGACATTACCGAGAGCAAGCGGGCCGAGCGTGAGCGGGAACGTCTGTTCGATGAGGTGAGTGCCAGTCGTGAGAGGCTGCGGGCCCTCTCCAATCAGTTGGTTGAGCTTCAAGAGGCCGAGCGCCGACATCTGGCCCGCGAGCTCCACGACGAGATCGGCCAGGTCCTGACGGGGCTCCAGCTCACCCTGGAATCGGGCAGGCGTTTGGCGAGTGACGGGGCCAGGAACAAGCTTGATGAGGCACAGGAGCTGGTGAACAACCTCGTGGAGCGAGTGCGTGAGCTCTCCCTGGACCTGCGGCCTGCAATGCTGGACGACCTTGGCCTTGTGCCCGCGCTGACGTGGTATTTCGAGCGTTATACCTCCCAGACCGATGTGGCCGTGGACTTCGCACATACCGAGGTGGGAGGCCGCTTTCGGCCGGAGGTGGAGACGGCCACCTTTCGCATCGCGCAAGAGGCCTTGACCAACGTGGCTCGCCATGCCGGCGTGCGCAAAGCGACGGTAGGGCTGTGGACCCGATCCAGTACCCTCGGCGTCAGGGTCGAGGATCGCGGGGTGGGCTTCGACCCCGATGGCGCTCTTGCCGGCGGCGTCTCCAACGGCCTGTTGGGAATGCGAGAGCGAGCGGAGTTATTGGGCGGTCGGTTCACAGTTAAGTCAGCCCCGGGGTCCGGGTCTGTCGTGACGGCCCAATTCCCTCTCGGTGGCTAACCACAGGCAACCCGGTACAGCTGGCAACCTTATCGGGAACGCAACTTTTCTGCCTCCCAATCGAGGACGAGGCCAAAAGGTGACGTCCTTGCCGCGAACCTATTTGTTTAGTATATTTACGGCGGACGGCAAATGGGGGGCCGAACCTTGATTAGGGCAACTTCGGCTCTGGACCTGATTCGAGAAAATGACACGGGAGGTATCGGTCTGTGGATGCATCTGACGTAATGAGCAGCCCAGTCATCGCGGGAGCACCATCCACCAGCGCCAAAGACTTGGCAGGGTTGCTGCTTACCGAAGGATTCAGCGGAGTACCCATAGCCAACGACAAAGGCGAGGTCGTCGGGATCGTCACGGAGGCGGACCTGATTCGCGCGTTACGGTGGAAAAGGCCCCTGGAGACCACGACTGCCTCCGACATCATGAGCACCGACGTCAAGTCGGTGGACATCAACACGCCTATCACCGTGGTGATGGAGGTGCTGGAGACGGAGCACTTTATCCGCGTCCCGGTCACGCAAAACGGGAAGCTGGTGGGCATCATCGCCCGGCGCGACGTGATCAAAGCCAACGTCTCCCCGACGTTCCAAAAGTTCGGGTAATAGGCGTCCCTAAACGCCTCTAACCTTGCTGCTGTGTCACTAACAGCGCCTGATTCGACAAGCCGGGGTGAGGGCCTGAGACTGAGCCTAGTAGTGCCTTAGCTCTATGCGGTTCCCCTCCCAGTCTTTGATGTATATGGAGTTGCCCATGCCCCGGGCGCCGGAGCGCTGGGCGGGCGCATCGCTGGTTACTTCGACGCCTCGTTCCCGCAGGTGTTCCCCCAGCTGGACCATGTCCGTGGGCTCGATCGTAAGGCAGTAGTGGTCTAGGTTGCGGGGCCCGTCGCCAACGGGCTCCTGGTCTGGGGTCGGGAAGAGGTCGATTATGGTGCCATCGTTCACTCTGGCGCAGGGGAAGGGCACTTCTCCGCGCCGGTACTCCTCCACCCTGTGGGGAGTCAGGCCCAGGACCTCGGTGTAAAACTGTATGGCCCGCTCTACGTCTTTGACCCTCAGGACTATGTGGTCCATCTCGACCACCTTGAGCTTTGCCGATGTATGGAGTGACTGCCTGGCCATCGCACACCTCCGGTGGGCACGGTACAGGGTCTGGCCGCGTTATCTTTATCCGTCTGAAGCCGTAAGACGGCTACGCGACTGAGGCTACTTTCTCGACTGCGGGGCTGCCTGTGCGCCCTATACGCCCCTTAACTATTTCGACGTGGTGTTCGAAGCTGACCAGAGGAATCACTTCCCATTTACAGGCCGACCAGAATGGGAAGGCTCGCAGGATTTCGTACACGTCGGCGTGGTCCTTCGCCTCCAGAATGAAGTGGGCAGCCTTCCTCGCGGCCTCGTGCCCGCCGGCTAACAATTTACCCTCCTCTTTCAGGGTCAGGTAATGCGAGACGCTGGGAACGACCTTGTCTCCCTTTTTCATCGTGTAAAGCGAAAGGTAGCCTTCGGGCGGGGGCTCTAAGGCCTCAAGAGATATGAGGTATAGCATCGCGCGCTCCTCCTTATTTTTTGGATGTTACCCTTTGGGTCACCCATGCTAAGTATACCCTAATCCTCAGTAGGCAGAGTGGGAACCGTGCCGGTGGACATGAAAATTCGAGGGCGCTATAGTACTACCACAAACCGCCACCACACGAGCCCGACACCAAAGGGGGACCCGCCGTGAACGAGGAATTGTCCAATATCCTGGAGGGTCAGGTCGAGCGTCTAGCGACCGGGTTCATGTTCACGGAAGGCCCCGTGTGGCACCCGGAGAAGTTCCTGTATTTCGTGGACCTCTTCGGGAGCCAGCTTCTCAAATGGGTCCCGGGTAGATCGGTGCAGGTAGCTCGGGAGAATACCAACGAGGGTAATGGGCTTACTCTTGACCTGCAGGGCCGCCTCATCATGTGCGAGGGCGGGAACCGCCGAGTAACCCGGACGGCGGCCGACGGGACTGTAACGACCATCGCCGACAGCTGGGAGGGTAAGCGTCTAAACCGTCCCAACGACGTAGTGGGCCGCTCCGACGGGACAATCTATTTTACAGACCCAGGAATGCGCCTAGCTCGCGAGGAACGTGAGATAGATTTTAGCGGCGTCTTCTACATTTCCGCGGACGGAACGGTGCATTTGGCCACCGACGAGTGCGAGTACCCCAACGGCCTTGCCTTCTCCCCGGACGAGTCCACCCTGTATGTCGCCATCAGCCGCCTGGACGAGCGGTGCCTGGAAGAAGAGAAAAGGGGTGAGGTGTGCACTCACCGGCTTGTTCGCGCTTTTGACGTTGCCCCGGACGGCTCGCTGAGCGGCAACCGTATCTTTGCCGACATGTCCTCGGCGGAAGAGGGGGTCCCGGACGGTATGAAGGTTGATGTGGAGGGCCGGGTGTGGTGCACGGGCAGCGGAGGCACATGGATAATAGACAGGGATGGGCGCCACCTCGGGACACTGCGCACGCCGGAGGTACCGGCCAACTGCGCCTTTGGAGGCTCGGACCACCAAACCCTCTTCCTCACGGCCAGCACTTCGGTATATACGGTCCGCGTCAAGGTACCGGGAGTGAAGGTCCCGCTGGCCGGGTAATGGATCAGCTCAATATATGGATGGGCCGGAGTGGGCGAGGGCACCGTCTATCACCACGTCCACCAGCGCCGGCCTGCTCAGGTTGAACGCCTCCTCCAGGGCGGGCCCCAGTTCCGAGGGGTCCTCCACTCTGCGGCTATGGACCCCAAACCCCTCTGCTATGCCCGCCAGGTTTAGGGGTAGCTGAAAGTCCATCCCGATATACTGGCTCTGTCGCTGGGTGTCCTTGAGCATGCCCCGCAGATACACTTCCATGTTCTGCTTGAGGATCTTGTAGGTCCCGTTGTTGCAGATGACCCATGTGACCGGGATGTTGTACCGGGCGGCGGTCCAGAGGGCCTGAATGCTGTACATCGACGAGCCATCGCCCACGACTGCTACCACGGGACGGTCGGGCTCTGCCAGCTTCATTCCCAGGCAGGCCGCCGTACTCCAACCAATGGCGCCGCCCTGTATCCCGTGCATGCTCCCCGGCTCATCAAAACTCACGGCCAGCTGAAGGGCGCTAGCACTGGTGATCGCCTCGTTGGCGACAATGGCGTTGGCGGGCAGCACCTTGGCCAACTCGCCCATCATACGCTCCTGTGACATTGGGGCCGCTTCCCATCTCTGATTGACCCAGTCTTGATGAGCAACCTTGGCCTTTTCCCTCTCCTGAGCGATGGAGACCGCCCTGGTACTGGCGGCTTCTCGGTCCGATCCGGACATCTCTCTGCGCAGGGCATCCGCCAGGTCCGCCAGTCCGGCCTTGGGGTCCGCGATCATGCCGACCTCGGTGGGGTAGATCTTCTCTACTTCGTTGGAGCTGGAGTCCAGATGAATTAGCCTGGTATTGGGGCCGATGAAGGGCTCGGGGACGTAGAGGAAAGAGGAGAACACGTCCGTGCCTACCGCCAGGAGGACATCGGCTGTCGACAGGCGCTCTGCGGTGGAGGCGCTGTTCGGGTTGAGCACCCCGGCGAACTGAGGATGACTGCTGGGAAAGTTCACCTCGAAGTAGGTAGCCGCGTACACCCGAGCGCCCAGAAGCTCCGCTACCTGAAGAACCTCCGGAACCGCCCCAGATTGATACACACGGTCCCCTACCACGATGGTGGGGGTCTCTGCGCGAGATAGCATCTCGGCCGCTCTGGCGACGGCGTCGTTGTCGGGACGGACGCGCGGGTAGTCGGTGGAAGAGGGAACGATGTCAACGTCCGCCTCAGAGTCCAGGACGTCCCACGGGAGGCTGAGAAACACGGGTCCCGTTGGGGGCGTCCTCGCCACCTTGAACGCCCGTCGCACGGCCATGGGAATATCGGCGGCGTGGGCGATCTGAGCGCTCCATTTGGTGAACTGGCGGGTCATCTCCACCAGATCGCCGGAAAGAACGGGCTCCGTGAGCAGCATGCGCGTGTCGGAGTTACCCGCGGTAAGTACAAGGGGGGTACCTCCCCTGAAAGAGTCGTACAGCATGCTGATGCCGTTGGCGAGGCCTCCGGCTATATGGAGGTTGACGAAGGACGTCTTCCCAGAGGCGCGAGCATAGCCGTCGGCCATCGCCACGGCGGTGGCCTCTTGCAGCGTAAGCATGTACTTTAGCCGGGGGTAATCCTGAAGAGCGTCCATGAATGGAGTCTCGCTGGTGCCGGGGTTCCCGAAGATGTACTCGACTCCCTCAGCCACCAACATCTCCATGAAGGCCCTTTTCCCTGTCATACGCGGCATCACATCACCAAGCCCTTCGATTTATCGTTCCGGGATGGGCACGGTCTCGGTAACCGGAGCTCTAACCGACCGCTGGGTCCGCGGCGCTCTACCAGCGGATTGGGGATCGAGATGTCACACACGCTACTATCGGGGCTCAGCCCTGTCAATAGCCGGCCAGTTGTGCGAGAGGGGGCAGCCAATGTCCCAGGAAGCCAGTCAAAGACGGCCGAGGCACTGGAGCGTTCGTGGGAATTGAAGCGTCGGTGCGGGTTGCCGTCACGGGAATCCGTCTGGTCTGGCTAGATAGGGCCACGCGGGGTCCGTATGCGCGTGGATTCACTAACTGGCTGCTGAAAAACTCTTTCGACCATCCCCCTGGCCCCCTTCCCTTCGATAAACTCAGGACATGCCTGCCAGGAAAGGGGAGAAACTTATATCTGAGGGACACCCTCACCCGCCTGAGGCGGACCGGCAAAGGGGCTTCGCCCCTCTGCACACCCCTTTCTTCCGCAGCCTGCTAATGGTTCTGGTTTCGCTGGGATGTAAGTCCGTCTTTGAAGATCGTCCACAGGGCTGCGCTGTGCTGGGCCAGAGGATGGGCCCGGCTGTTGAAAGACCACAGGGTTACGCTGGCCTGGATCATGCCGAAGTACATGAGGGCTGCCGCGCGGGTGTCTACATCCTCATGGATCTCACCCATTCGGACGCCAGCCTTCAATATTGAATCGATGTACTCCAAGTAGCGTTCCACCATCTGCCTCGTGACCTGCTTCACCTCGGCATCAGCAAAACGTAGGGCTTCGGCAACAACCACAAAGGAGACACCCTTTCGCATTTCCGAGGAAGAGAAATGGCGTTTTCCCAGGTGTTTAAGCTGGGCCAGGGCACCCTCATGGGGCCGGGCCGAGTCGCTTATGGCATCCAGGATAGTACGCTCAATGCCGTGTATGAGAGCGATAAGGATCTCGTCTTTGCTCTTGAAATGCCGGTATATCGCACCGTCGGTCATTCCCACGTCTTTTGCCAGTTCTTGCATGGTTAGAGAAGCCATGCCCTGAGTGGCCACAATCTTGCGAGCGGCCTGTACTATTTGGTGCCTGCGTAGCTCTGAATCTAGTCGTGTGTCTGCCAAATGGGTTTACAATACGTCAGCGCTCGACGTGGCCCCCGGTCTGCCTCCTCTCCCTATGGGAGAGGATTGAGGTGAGGGTGAGACCGGGGTTCGCGGGGAGGACCTCCTCATATCAGCATTGTAATGCTATATACGAGACACTAGACTAGATGCAACGTTGACACGCTGTACCCCCATCCCAATCAAGCGCTCCATGTAAGTGAGCACAAACTTGCAGCATTATAATCCAACATGCTGCCGAGCGCAAGCTTTACATATCTCTTGACATATCAATCGCATTGATGATACCATATATGTTAAGTAAGCGTTAACTTATTTACGAGAAGATATTCACGGGCGAATGTCGCGGACCAGAGTACAGTGGGAGGAAGTAAGATGAAGCAAATAACCGGAGAAAAAAACAGCTCTCACTCCCTTGAAGAGGTGGGGCAGTTTGGGAGTACAGTGGGGGAACAGTCGGCGTCGGCCCGGCGTTCGAAGGGAAGTGGCGAGACGCCATCAAATGACCCGGCCCCGGTTGAGGGAGTTGGCTCGGAATCACTTGAACAGCCCGCTACACCATCATCACCTGTGGTCCCTGTGGGTGAGACTTCGGGAGATGTCGAGCAGGCCCGCTCAGTGTCTCCCCCAGCCCTTCGGAGAGCCAAGGGAAAGGATCTGAACGTAAGAGAAGTGGAGATGGCGCGGAGGATGGAAGAGCTTAGTGACATCGAGGAGATTTCTGTAGGCGGTTCGACCAACATCGAGGCCGAGGTTATAGGCTCGATTGCGGGCGTGGCCGCTCAGTCAGTGAAGGGGGTTGCTTCGCTGGGGACTACTTCCCTTCGGAGGACCATAAGGGAACGCATGGGGTCGTCTGGAAGGAGAGCCCGGGGAGTCGAGGTAGAGGTGGGGAGTAGGGAGGCCATCCTGGACATCAGCATCAGGGTGATCTACGGCCATAGCATTCCTCTCACTGTCATGAGAGTACGTGAAATAGTTGCCGACCGGCTGCTGAAGCTATGCGGACTCCTGGCAAAGGAGATCAACATAAAGGTCACCGGCATAGAGTTCCCCGACAAACCGCAAGGACGGGTCCAGTAGGGGCACTACAGCCGCTTTTGACAGGCGACTAGAAGAAGAACGGATGAAGGAGTATGATGATGGTTCGGGACAGCAAGATCAAGGAAACGGAAATGGCAACCAGACTAGCTGAACTGGAAAACCTTTCAGAAATTGAAGTGGGCGGAGAGACGGAGATAAACGACGACGTAATTGGGTCTATCGCGGGCGTTGCGGCCCGTGAGATAGACGGAGTCTCTTCACTGGGCACCAGCTCCATCCGAAGGACGATAGCGGAGAGGATCGGCGGTATCGATGAGAGGATGAGGGGCGTCGCTGTTGAGGCGGGCAGGACGGAGGCCATCCTGGACATCGACCTCCGAGTCGTTTACGGATACAGCATACCTGAGACGGTGGTCAAGGTACGCCACAACGTCGCTCGCCGGGTGCTGGAGTTGTGCGGTCTTCTCACCAAGGAGATCAATATCAACGTGGTAGCTATTGAGTTTCCCGATAGGATGCCCGGCAGGGTCGATTAGGGCGCCGGCCTCTCCCAACTCTCGACGATCAAATAGATGACGCTCGCGGACTCCCGATTGGGCGCAGCGTTCGGGATCCCGCTAGGGAACCGATGGTGAAATATGGACCGATGGAATCGCATAATAGTCTCGCTCGTTGCCCTCTTCCTCGTAATTGGGGCGGTAGTCGCCTTGTTGGTGACTACGGAAGCTGTCGACCCCGATTTTCTTCCGGGCGGGACTGAACCAAGATCCACGGACTCGTGGTTCTACGCTGAGCTCGACGGGCTTCGCGATCTGGACGGGACCGACAAAACCATTGCGTTGGTTGTTTCCATTGCGGTTGGCCTTTCAATGCTGGGCCTTCTTTACATAGAGATCGACCGGGGGTTAGGCAGTAGAGACGTGTTGCTGCCTATCAGCTTCACCGACGATGGCATGCTAACCATCGCGACCAGCAGTGTGCAACTTCTAGCGGAGAAGACTGGGGCCACCAACCGGCACATAACCTCACTGCGTTGCCGGGTAGGGGTGAGGAGAAGGCCGACCACCGGTGAGCCAGCCACCATCACTATCGAATGTTACCCACGAGTCGATTTGGGCAGCGATGTGCAGGAAATGAGGGACGATCTACAGACCAGGATCAAGGATACCGTGCAGCGTCTGACCGGCCTCATCGTCCTTCGCATAGACGTCATGAGGGTAAGGTATGATCGAGGTGACACTGCCCGGCTGCTAGGCCCATAGGGAGCAGTATGCACGATCCAAAGATAGTAGGCGCTGTCCTCGGCCTGATCATCGGGATAGTCCTGGTGGGGCTGGGCCCTCTAGAGGCCTTCATAGCAGCTCTCTTCTGCCTTGCTGGGTGGCTTATAGGCAAATATATAGGTGGCGAGGTCCCCATCATAGACGCCCTTCTCGAGCGGTTCGTCGCCGGCAGGTCTCGTCGGCCTCCGGAATGACCAACCTCCAGCGCTGCCCGTTGACAACCCCACCCTAGTTCCGCTATATTTTCCTCGCTCTTCCCAAGCCAAGGTACGCCGAAAATCTTGCTGTGGGCAATCACGACTCGGAACAATCCACACCCTAGACACCGGCGTACTGCTTATTAGGCGTCACTTGCGTACAGCGCCCACGGGCGTTCCCACAGCGGGCACCCTGTAGGGGAAGGCTAGAGGAACAAAACCTCATGCAGCGCTATATCGTTATCCGTATGGGCCAGGGTCTGATCACCCTGTTGGCTATCAGCGTAATCGTATTCGGTCTGGGACGCATCACCGGCAACCCGCTGGACGTCATGTTGCCCATAGAAGCGACCCAGGAGGATTTCGACCGGGTCGAGAAGGCTTGGGGTCTGGACAAGCCGCTGCACATCCAATACTTCAAATTCATGGGAAACGCATTCAGGGGAGACTTCGGCGACTCTTTGAAGTGGCCGGGTCAGACCGCCATGGGTCTGATACTTGAGCGGTTTCCCGCCACCATCCAGCTGGCCGGGCTGGCCGTTGGTATGTCTATCCTGATCTCCGTGCCCCTGGGTGTACTTTCGGCAGTCAAGAAGGACACTCCATTGGACTTCGTTGGGAAGTCCTTTGCGCTGCTGGGGCAGTCTCTGCCCCCATACTGGCTGGGCATCGTCATGATGTGGATATTCGCCGTCGAATTGGAGTTGCTCCCAACCTCTGGAAGGGGCGGGCCGAAGACCTGGATAATGCCGGCGATCGCCATAGGTTGGTTCCAGGTTGCGGCGATGATGCGCCTGGTCAGGTCCTCCATGCTGGACGTCTTGGACAGCGAGTATGTGAAGCTGGCTCGGATCAAGGGCGTTAGCGAGTGGAAGGTTATCTGGAAACACTGTCTTCGCAACGCCGGGATCGCCCCCCTCACCTACTTCGGTATCATCCTGGGTGGCACGATGGTGGGTGCGGTTTCCGTGGAAACCGTGTTTACCTGGCCCGGTGTGGGGCTCTTGGCCGTGGATGCGGTCCGTGCCCGGGACTACCAGGTAGTTCAGGCGGTAGTGATCGTCTTTTGCGGCGTCTACATCGTAGCCAATCTCGTTGTTGATGTCCTTTACGCTTACCTGGACCCACGGATCAGGTACGACTAGCACAGCCCATTGAGGATGCCCTTCCAACCCAGTGGCGCGAGTCTGAAAAGGTCAGCCATCTAAAATGACAGGCGCTACATTGACCGACCGAGAGAAGTTGTAGGGCGAATGGGTCGGAAGGTAGTTTACGGGCCATGTGTGCGGAAAAACGCATCCCTGTAGCCTCCACACGGCTGAAGCTCCTGGACGAACATGGGACCGAGGGAGTGTTGCTGGGTACAATGTGTCGCCGTTGCGGCGAGCATTTCTTCGGACACGTGGTATTCTGCCAGAACTGCTCTTCACGGGAGCTGGACACGGTGGAGCTAACCAACCATGGGACGCTGTATAGCTACACCATCGTGAGGGTCCCTCCCGCCGGCTGGCCCGGCGACGTACCCTACGTCCTCGGGCAGGTGGAGCTCCCGGAGGGACCTCACGTCCTGTCCGAGGTGATCGACTGTCCCTACGAGCAGCTGAAGGTGGGGATGGAGCTCGAGCTGGCACTGGTGGTAGGCGCTGAAGACGATGAGGGTCGGGACGTGATAGTGTATAAATGGCGCAAGCGGCGGCCGGAGTCGAGCTAGGGAGGCGAGATGGCGATTAGCCAGCAGAGAGAGGTAGTGGTCCTGGGGGTAGGGCTGCACCCCTTTGGGAGGTTCCCGGAGAAAGACCTGCCAGAGCTTGGTCGCGAAGCCGTTGTAGACGCCCTGGACGACTCCGAGGTCCGATGGAAGGATGTCCAGATCGCCTATTTCGGCCATGTATACTACCACGGCATGTCCCTGGGCGAGGCCTCCCTTCGGGAGATTGGGCTGACCGGGATCCCGATCGTGAACGTGGAGAACGCCTGCTCCAGCGGTTCCACGGCTTTCTGGCAGGCCTACTGGGGAATCGCCACAGGGCTTTACGACCTGGCGCTGGCCTTTGGGGCCGAAAAGGTGCCGAGGGGTCCAGTAACGGTGACGGCGGAAGATAGCCCGGACCGGCTGCTGGGCAGCGACCACATGATGGCCGGTTACGCGCTACGTGCCCGCCGGTATATGGAAGAGTTCGGTGCTCCGGTTGAGGCGCTAGCCCAGGTGGCCGTCAAGGCCCACAATAACGCCGCCAGCAACCCCAACTCTCACTACAAGAAGACCTATAATCTGGCCGACGTGTTGGAGTCGCGACCCATAGCCGATCCGCTGACCCTCTATCAGTGCTGTCCGACCAGCGAAGGGGCTTCTGCGGCGGTGCTGTGCGCCAGGGATGCCGTGCAGAACTTCGCACCCATCAGCGCTCGCCATGTAACTATTGCCGCCGCACAGCTCGGCACCGGGGTGTTTAGCCGGAAAGGCGCCGACCATCCTTCGCTGAACCCAGACAAGGCCGGGGCGACCGCACAGCGGGCTTACGAAATGGCCGGCCTGGGACCGGAGGATGTCGATATCGTCCAGGTCCACGACGCGGCCACCATCGGCGAGATACAACAGCTGGAGGCTATGGACATTCTGCCCACTGGAGAGGCATGGGTGGCGACCCAGCAGGGACGGACGGGGATCGGTGGAGACATTCCAACCAATACCGACGGCGGACTCCTGGGCATGGGCCACCCATTTGGCGCCTCTGGGATCAGGATGATCCACGAGATTGTCACCCAGCTGAGGGGTGAAGCCGGTGAACGCCAGGTACGAGACCCAAAGGTGGGGTTGGCCCATTGCTCTGGTGCGGGCGACGTCACGACGATCCATATCCTGAAGAAATAAGTATCGCCGGCCGGGAGGCCATCACGCCGGTTAGTACCCGAGCACCGATCTAGGGGGCCTTGCCTCAAAACTGTCATTCTGAGGAGCGAGGCGACGAAGAATCTATCCCTCGCTTCTTATTAGCAAGGTAAGACCCTTCGCTACGCTCAGGGTGACAGCCCAGGGATGTGACTTTTTAGGGCAACCCCGACCTAGGGGCTAATTTCGCATAACAACCTTCTTTAGGGGGTGTCGGCATCATGGCACTACGTATTCCCACGGCAGACGACATAATGGAACTGGCGGAAGCCAATTACTTCGAGCTGAGCGAAGAGGAGCTTGCCGACTTCCAGGATATTATTCGAGGCATGTTCGGCGCCTATGAGCTCCTTGAGGGAACGCCCTCGCCCTCTGAGCCCCTCAAGTACCCCAACAGGGACCCCGGATACAGGCCCTCTCGACAGGACGATCCATTCAACGCCATCGTACGGCGATGCACGTTGAAAGGCGCCCCCTCCGGGAAGCTGGCCGGCAAGAGAATCGGTCTGAAAAACAACATCTGCGTGGCAGGCATGCCTCTCCACTGTGGATCTCTGGTGTTGGACGGATACGTGGCCGACATCGACGCCACTATAGTGACCCGACTGCTGGACGCCGGCGCCGAGATAGTGGCCACGCTCAACCTGGACGATTTTGCCTTCTCCAGCACCGGCGCCACCGGCGCCCAGGGACCAGTGTACAATCCCCACAACCCGGAGTTCCTGGCGGGCGGTTCCTCAGCCGGCTCGGCCGCGGCCCTATATTACGACGACATAGACATCACCATTGGCGGCGACCAGGGCGGGTCGATTCGTATACCCGCATCCTGGTGCGGTGTGGTCGGCCACAAGCCTACCCATGGGCTGGTGCCCTATACAGGAATCATGGGGATAGACCACACCTTTGACCACGCCGGGCCCATGGCCCGCACCGTGGAAGAGGCCGCCCTGACGTTGGACGCCATAGCCGGGAAGGACCCCCTGGACCCACGGCAGGGGGAGGTCCCCGTGCAGTCCTACACCGAATCCTTAGGCGCCGGCGTCGACGGTATGCGCATCGGCGTGCTGGCCGAGGGTTTCGGCTGGAGACAGAGTGAGCCCGATGTGGACGCCTCGGTGCGCAAAGCCCTGGAAGTGTACCGAGGGCTGGGAGCCCAGCTGGTGGATGTGTCGGTCCCCGACCATCTCGAGTGTCGAGGGATCATAATGGGCCTTATGAGCGAGGGGTACGCCGCGACGATACGCAGCAACGGCATGGGGTATCACTGGCAGGGCCGCTACAACATCAGCCTTGCGGAAACCCTGGGTAAGTCTCGCCAGGCCCAGGCGAACGATTTTCCCCCCGCGGTGAAGCTACAGCTGATCCTCGGCACCTATTTGAGCGAGCGCTACCATGGGCGTGTGTATGCCAAGGCGCAGAACCTGCGGGGAGTACTTCGCGCCAGCTACGAGAAGGCCCTGGAGCAAGCGGACGTGCTCGCTATGCCCACCACAGCGATAAAGTCCATTAGATATGACCCGGAGATGGGCTTCAAGGATATGATGGCCAGCGCCTCGGGCAACGGCGTCAACACCGCTTCTTTCGACATGACCGGGCATCCGGCCATAAGCATCCCCTGTGGGAAGTCCGACGGCCTGCCGGTGGGACTGATGCTGGTGGGCAAGCACTTCGACGACGCAACGCTGCTTCGGGCGGCCCACGCCTTCGAGCAGCAGGTCAACTGGGAGACGCTGTAGCCCTCGCTTGAAGATGCGATGGCCCCAAAGGGGAGATACCGTCAGACAGGTACAGAAATGAGCCTATTCGGGGGCTGTCCGAAAGGACACGTTTGTGAACAAGCTGGCCGCGCATGAGAGCGGACCTGGGAGCGCCGACCATGGCTGATTACATAGTTGGCGGATTAGGGTAGCTCAAACGTTAGCCCACCGAAGATATCTTCAGGAGTTGGCTCCTCGTTCTGGGAGGAAACCCCAAGGCCCCATTCTCAAATCAGCCCTCGCGAGGCTTGTTCAGGAGACGTAGGGAATGCCGCTATACATGGACAGACATGCTGGTGAAAAACTCACCCCAAAACTCGTCGCCGAAGGGCACGCGGCGGACCTAAAGCTTCAAGATAAGTACAACTGCAAATTCATCACCTATTGGTACGACGACGAGAGCGATTCCGTTTTCTGCCTAGTCAAGGCACCTGACATGAGCGCCGTCCACAAGGTGCATAATGAGGCGCATGGGTTCGTTCATAATGAGATCATGGAAGTAGATCAGGACATCGTCAAAGCCTTTTTGGGCAGAGTAGAGGATCCTGCTCCTACGGCAGGCGAAGTACCTATAGATTCCCCGTTTCGAGCCATCATGTTTACCGACCTCGAGGGTTCTACCCAGATGTGAGGTGGTCCCCAAAATTCGGACAGGTGGCTAAGAGAGAGTCCCGCTCCTAAAATAGGACGGAAAGAAGGAGCAGGACATGAAGCAAACACGTAAGAAGCACAGCCCAGTCTTCAAGGGCAAAGTGGCTTTGGCCGCGCTCCAGGGGGAGCACACCATTGCAGAGCTGGCCAGCCGGTTTGAAGTCCACCCGAGCCAGATCCATGCCTGGAAGAAGGCCTTGACTCAGGGGGCGCCGCACCTCTTTGAAAATGGTGCTGGACGCCAGGAGAAGGACCAAGAGGTCCTCACTGCCCAGCTCTACCAACAGATTGGGCAGCTCAAGGTGGAACGGGATTTTTTGTCACGGAGCTTCGGGTTGTGAGCCGGTCCCAACGCCGGGCCATGATTGACCGAGAAGAACCGAAGCTGTCTCTGGTGCGCCAGTGCGCCTTGCTGGGTATCAGCCGCTCCTCGTTGTACTACCTGCCAACCGAGGCCGGCGCCGAGGACATGGAGTTGATGGCCCTCATAGACCAACAGTACCTGAAGACACCTTTCTACGGCTCCAGAAGGATGACTGCCTGGCGCAGAAATCACGGACACCAGGTCAACCGCAAGCGGGTCCGCCGGCTGATGCAGCTGATAGGCCTGGAGGCCATCTACCGGCGTCCCAACACCACCAAGCCAAACCCAGGGCATAAGGTCTATCCGTACTTGCTCAGGGGGCTGGAGATCAACCGGGTCAACCAGGTGTGGGCCACCGACATCACCTACATACCCATGGCTCGGGGTTTCCTCTACTTGATGGCCATCATGGACTGGCACAGCCGCTACGTGCTGGCCTGGCGGCTGTCCAACACCCTGGAGGTAGACTTCTGTGTTGCGGCTCTGGAAGAGGCCTTGAGCAAGGGTCGGCCACAGATCTTCAACACCGACCAGGGCAGCCAGTTCACCAGCGAGGCCTTCACCAGCATGCTGCTGGCGCAAGGCGTTCAAGTGAGCATGGACGGCAGGGGCCGGTGCATGGACAACGTCTTCGTGGAACGGCTGTGGCGCAGCATCAAGTACGAGGAGGTGTACCTGAAGGCATACCAAAATGGGACTGAGGCCAGAAAAGGGATTGGGGCTTATCTGGCCTTCTACAACCAAGAGCGGCCCCACATCAAGCCCTGGGCTATCGGTCACCGGGTCAGGTGTTCCATGCAGTGAGCCCACAAAGGTGTTTACTGGAACATCCACAAGCCTTACAATCGGATGAAGGTTTACGAGACACCCCAGCGGTAGACTCTCTTATTTTAGCCTCACCGCTGTCCTGATGATGGGGTCCACTTGACTCGAGGGTTCTACCCAGATGATCAGTGAATTCGGAGATGAAAAGTCCATGGAGTTGCTCCGAACCCATAATGCGCTAACACGTGACGCGTTCCGCATTCATGCAGGACGGGAAATCAAACATACAGGAGACGGGTTCCTGGTCTCATTCGCTTCAGCCGTAAGTGCTGTGGAATGTGCAGTCACAATTCAAAAGTTGATCGTCAAACACAGTGAAGAGAATCCAGATAAGGGCATGAGGCTTCGAATCGGGATCAGTGCAGGAGAGCCCGTTCGTAACGATAATGACCTATATGGAGCTGCTGTCAATCTCGCAGCCAGGTTGTGCACCCACGCCAAACCCGGAACAATTCTCGTAGCGCAAGTCGTGCATGATCTTTGTTTTGGAAAAGTTATTCCATTTACTAGACTTGGCGAGTTCGAGGCCAAGGGGTTCGAACAACCTATTCCACTAATTGAGGTTACTTGGACGGATACTTAGGCGGCGCCACAATCCCCTAATCCGCGATTTGCAGGTAACTTGCCATGCGGCCAGGTCTGGAAACTGTCTGACGCCTGTTGGCATGGCGATTTGTTCACAAAGACTTCTTTTCGGGCCAAACACACCATCAAGTTAGGCCACGAACTATTCTCAACTGGATATATTCCACTCCTGGCCTCTTGGCAATTTCTCAGTGGAGAGTGGCCAAATTACTGCTAGAGCCCGTCCAGCAGCCGCGCCAACTCCGGGACTTGGTCGAGGTAGCGGTCCAACGGCACCTCTTCCCCGGTCAGGTCTATGGCGTACTTGCTCTTGCCTGAGACGACCACAATCCCCGCAAGGCTCTTAGACCCTTGAACCACAGCGCCGCCTTCCATGCCTACGCAGCTCACGAAGGTGCGCTCGATGGGGACCAGCGTCATCTCCCCGACCCTGATAGGCTGTCCGGCCTTGACCTCCTCGATCTTCAACGCCGCATCACCATCCGTTTGATCGCTCTGAGACCGGCCGGCGACAGGGCGAACAGGAGCACGGACCACACCATTTGTATGGGAAACACCCTGATCCGCCCACGTGCGGCGAGGTCCAGGGCCGGCTCCTCGAAAGAGAGCTCCATTCGCACGTTGGCCGATCTGCTATCGGTGAGGGGGACGAGTACCGGCCACAACGCGGCGTAGAGCATTCCTGTATCCGCGGGGTCGTCCAGCGCTAGTCCCAGACGGGCGTCCAGATGCCTCACCCTTACACCGCTGAGGATTCGCCTGGACAGCTTCAGAAGCCCTCTTGCGAGTCCTTTGGTCAGGAAAAGGGAGGGGAAAGACATCGCACTCCGCCTCTTCTTTTCCTTCTTCGGCGCTCGTTCCTTGGGCTTCTTCCTTTTCCCGCCGAACTCCTTCCCCAACAGGCCGAAGAGCCACCCCACCCTCAGCCTCGACCTCGCTGCTCCAGGCCCACCAACGTCGAAGGCCATGTCCACCGGGATGGAGAGGACAAAGAGGATGAAGAGGACAACACCGGCCACGATGTAGATGGCCAGCATCGTCTATACGCCCCCTACTTGCCTTCCTCTTCTTTCCCGTCGCCCTTTCCGGCTGCCCGCTTCTCCATCACCTTGGTGACCAGGTCGGAGACACTCTCCGCCACGGATGATACAGCCCCTTTTATCGTCTCAACCCTGACCCCTTCCTCGTTGACTATGATCAGGGCAACGGGCTTTACGCCGCCACCTCCTCCGGTGGCCCCACCTTTACCCTCGCCCGTTTCCTTCTCGGTCTTGCCTCCCTTGCCGGTGCCGCTTCCCCCGCCGAACCCGAAACCGACGCTGACGAGGGGGATGATGGTGTTGCCGCCAACAACGATCGGCTCACCCACCACCCTCTCGGCAGAAAGCACCCCTCTTATCTCCTCCAAGACTGTCTTGATCAGGTCCTGTGTCTCGTCCATTCCGCTTCCCTCCTTTTCGTTTGCAGTAGTTGTTTACAATCAGGTTACACCAATGTCTTGCAGCGGGCCATCGGCCGATCAGCCGATGCCCACATCCCCCATTGGTATGAGTCGGGGTCTCTTGGGCATCCATTCCGCTTCCCTCCTTTTCGTTTGCAGTAGTTGTTTACAATCAGGTTACACCAATGTCTTGCAGCGGGCCATCGGCCGATCAGCCGATGCCCACATCCCCCATTGGTATGAGTCGGGGTCTCTTGGGCATTGTTCGTCAACGTGGCGGTGTGTTCGTACAACAGGTCAAGGATCGGCCCGACGCAGAGATTGGGAAGTGACCCGCGAATACCGTGAGGAATTACTTAGGCGAACTCTGATGCTAAGTTATGCTGTGCCGGGGGGGGGGGGGATGAACGACAGATCATCTCCTGATTCGCGAGGCATTCAGCAACGAAGGCCCATCGAATCAGCGTTGGCCCTAGTGAGATCTGCGCAAGTGACGGACAATCTCCATCATCACTTTGCAGTCCACCTCGTTGTACTCGGCGATTTCCTGCATCAGCTCGGTCTCGGGCAAACCACAGCCACGCTCGGATGCCTCCGCCGCGCACGACCACGCTCCCACCATTGCTCCGAGACCATCCGTAGGACCGGCTTCCCAGTCAGTCTTGATGTGACCATGGGTATACATGGCCTTCGCCACGGTCTTCAGGCCAAAGCCGAATGCGCCTTTCACGACAACCGGCTCTTCCTTTGCCACCCGCGTAAGGAAATCGAACCACCTGGGGTTGCCCCAGTCTTTCTCGGGATGCCGGTTCTTCGCCGAGTTGAACGCGGTCTCAAGTGTCGTCAACTCCGCGTGGGACCAGTGGAAAACCCTCGGCTCTTCACCGTCTGGGTCGAGTCGCTGTCTCACAGTCTCCATATGAGCGAACCAGCCGTCAATCGCATGGGCCTCGCAATCCTCCGACAGCGCATCAACGGTGAAACATGACCATTGCCACTCCCCTTTCTCCATGTGTCCACAGCCGATCATGAATATCAGAGGCTGGCCACCCTTCTCTGGGATTCGAGCGAAGTCATCGTCCAGGTCACTCACGGTCTCGAAATCGACATAGAACTCGAGCGGTGGCTCGCGGCGCCACTCAGCCTCGGCGGCGCATACCTTGGCAGGCCGCACGGACGGTCCGTCTGGCGAGCGGTTGACGTCGAGTATGGCATCCAACGTAGGTCCCTGCTTAGGTCCGGTTACTCCGACTGCGGTGGAACCGCACTCCGCGTCGGACCAGCGGACGACACCTATCTCATTCGCCGCCCGGCGCCCCTTCAAACCGACTTGCCAAAGCATTGTGAGGTCCTGAAGCTCCAGAGCGATGCTTTGCTTCGCGCTGTGCCACGGCTGGTCAGACGTACCGCCCATGTTGGGTCTAAGCTCTGGGACCGAAGGCTCAGGCAGGACCTGCCAGCCGGCCCCCTCGGTTCGAACACGACGAACCCAGGCGCTAGCCGCATCCACCGCGAGAGCCAATGATCCCTTCGACCCAGAGACATAGTCCAGCAATACCGGTCCCAGTCGCTCTAAGCAACTGTTCCCGCGGGCGGTTTGCCCCTTCACGGTCTGCTGCCAACCTCGACCAAGGAGGTAGGCTTCCGGGGGAAGATACCCCTGCAACCGTCCCAGCGCCCGGTTGTAGATGTAGACCTGCGCCTTGTTAGCCCACGCCGAACCTTCTGTGTCGCTAAGCCCGCCGCCCGAATAGAAGCGCAACGTCGTGAACTTGACGTCTGCCACACGATAGTGCCAAGGCTCGCCGCCAAGGTCGGGCGCCGGCACATGCGCTGCCTCTGGCGTGATGGCGTTGGGGAAGAGCCTGTGCGCTTCGTCGCTCCTGATGAGTAAATCAGCCATCCCGTAGGTACGGTTGGCTGCATCACGGAGGACGGCCTGGTAGATGACGGGTTCGCCACGTCGCATCGCGTCGAACGTCTCCTCAGCGGCGCCCAAGTCCCGGCTCCGCTCGGGTCCGGTCGCGACGGTGTATATGGAGACCAATGTCCCGAGGTGCCCAAGGACGGAGGTCTCGAACTCGGTGCCTTTGCGCATGATGAACTGACTGAAGTCGGTGCGCGGGTCGTAGCCTTCGAGCTCGTCGTCGCGCTGAAACCCATGGCCTTTACCGTAGAGATCGAGCCAGTCCAGGAGCGGGTCGTTCAGCGTGTAGTGTCGAGTCGCCGTGGCGCTGAGCCATTCGCACCAGTCTTCGTCTGTTTTTGGGATCAGTTGGCTGCCCTCTAATGTATGTGTAAGCGATTCGAGTCCCATCCTGTGATCCCTCGGAGTCTCCACACTCCTCTAAATGCGTTTTGACGGGTCCAAATCCCTTACCAGCGTCAAGCGGCCGGTGTCGATGTCCAGCGATTATGTCCGCCTAAGTGGTCAGGGGAAATGTCCATCTAGGCCGCTGTCATACGATCGGACTGTGATACGCGGGACCTGCCCCTGGTGCGCATCATGGGCGGGCTCTTGGCTTCGGCGTACTTGCGGACCGTGTTCCTGTGGATGCCCAACTCCCTGGCGATTGCCCGAATGGAGAGGCCCCGAAGCTTAGCCTGGTGCACGGCCTTCCACCGAACCCTCTGTCGCGGCGTGGGTTTCCTGCGTGGCGATGCCGGAGGCTTGCGAACTCTGCCGCCGCCGTTCAATGTGGCGCTGTCGGCCTCGATGGCGTCGAGGGATGCCAAGCTCTCCTTGGGGTGGCTGCCCACGCCGTTGACCCTACGGTCAAGGCCGGGGCCATATCGGAGAGGACCATTGGAGGCACGGAGAACTCCAGGGCGCGGCGGCGCCTCCTGTGTGGGGATCGTGCGTCCCCGGTACTGCACGAGGAGCTGACCGTCCAGGCCCTCATGGACCTCCATCTGCGCTCCGGCGTAGCTAGGCCGCTCCTTACCAGGCAGCAGCTGCAAGGTACGCCAGTTGTACTTGACGGTGTTGTCCCTGGCCACCTTGCGGCGGTGCTTGAAGCAGGGTATCTGGTCCAGGGCCACCGATGACTCCATAGGACGGCAAGCAACGCTTGAGTGCTCTGCCGGAACCCCGAACTTCTCGTTGAAGCGCGGCAGGAAGCGGTGCAGGACTTCATTGGCCTCGTCGATGGTGGTGACGCCCGCCAGGCGCAGCTCGGTCACCAGCCGGTCCTGGAATGTCCCCGCCGTCCGCTCGACCCGGCCCTTCGCCTGCGGTGACCCGGCGAATATCTGGCGTATCCCCAGCTCCTCCATGGCGCGGGCGAACTGGGTTGGCCCGGCCGACTTCTGGCGAGGCTCTCCAGTATGCTTGAAGACCGCGTGTCGGTCGCTGTAGACGGCCAGCGGTATCCCGCATTGCCGGATCAACCCATCCATGAGAAGGAAGTAGCCGCGGGTGTCCTCCTTCTGGCTGAACAGAGCGCCAGGCACAGTGCCGGTGGCGTCGTCCACGGCCAACAGCAGGACGAACCGGGGTCCTTGTTCCCCCAGCCACCGATGGTGGCTCCCATCTATCTGCAGCAGCATCCCTTCTTGGGCCATGCGTTTGCGCCGGACACGGTGTCTGGGCGGCCGACGGCGGGGCGGGGGCTGTCCACGCCGGCGCTGACCAGGATGCGGCGCACCGTAGAGCGGCTCAGGTCGATCCCCTCCCGTTCCATCAACAACTCGGTCAGATGCGTATGGTTCGTTCCAGCGTAGCGAGTGCGGGCCAGCTGCACCACGTAAGTCATCTTGGTCTCCGTCGTGGTGTTGGCCGGTCGGCGGCCACGATTCCCGTGGGCGAGTGCGGCGGCGCCCTCCTTCCTATAGGCCGCCAGAATACGCCTCATGTGGCGTTCGCTCACTCCCAGGACCTCGGCCGCCTGACATACCGGCACCTGACCTGCCAGAACGCTGTTGAGCACCTGAAGTCTCGTCTGCTCCTTCTGCGTCAATGTCACTCCTTCCATGGGATGACATTTTCGCTGACCAGTTAGCTACTGACATAATCGTAGAACAACGACACGGCCGGCCGGTGGCTTCTGTACCAGTCGATGATTTCCGTGCCTGTAGCGGCCCAGACTCCATCACGGGCCATGATGTGGCCGAGGGCGTCGTCCAGGTGACGGATACGGAAGGGCTGGCCCATGAGCCAGGGGTGGAGATGAAGAACCATGACCCGCCCGTTCCGTGCCCCATCGTCGTACAGGCCCTCGAAGCACTCTTTGATAACCTTGGCATAGCGCTCGATCCTCATGCGCCGGTCGAAGGTGGCCTGGACGTCGTCCAGCTCCAGCATGATGGGCAGGGCATAGAGCTCTCCTTTAGAGCTTTTCATCGCATAAGGCTGCTCGTCGTTGGTCCAATCACACACATAGCGGACCCCGGCTTCGGCCAGCAGCTGGGGCGTCCTAGCGGACTCACCGTACTCGGGCCCCAGCCAGCCGGCCGGGGCCTTGCCGGTGGCCCGTTTGAGGGAGTCCAACGATTCCTGAATATACTCTCTCTCCTCCTGCTCCGACATCTTGCTGGTGATCATGCGGCTCACGGAGATTCCGTGTCCGATAATCTCGGCGCCGCTTTTCATACAGTGGTTCAGCAGGTAGGGGTAGTTCTCGGCGGTGAGGGCGTCCATCGCGATGGTCGGCTTGATGCCGTGCTTCTCCAGCAAATCAAGAATCCGGAAGATGCCCACCCGGTGTCCGTACTCCCGGTGGCTCATGCGGAATACGTCGGGCCACGGCAGTGGGGAGAAGCTACCTGCCAGCACAGTAGTATGGCTATCCGGCGGAGGGCTCCACTCCATATGCTCCAGGGTTACGATGACACATACGGCAACCCGCGCATCGTCCGGCCACTGAAGTTTCCCTCTCTTGACAATCGGAGACCAGTCGTAATGTTCATGGTCCATTCCGTACCGGCGCTCTCCTGGCACTTTATCGCCTCCTTATGCTACGCGCGGCATGGGGATATAGCCGGCCGCTCCGCTATCTTCTAGTTATCCAGGCTCTCGGCGTGGGCCACGGCCTCGTCGTAGTAATTGGCTATGTAATATTCGGCTATTTCGTCGGCTGTGGTCTGCCATACGCCGTCGTGGGACATGATGTACTGGAGCACTTCGTCCAGGTATTTGGCTCTGTGGGGCTGGCCAATGAGGAAAGGATGCAGAGGGATGCACATGACGCGCCCACTCTCCGCCCCCTCCTTGTAGAGCAGATCGAACTGATCTTTGCATATCTGCACGTAGTACTCGCCCTCGTAATGCTGTCCGAAGATGGAGACATCATTCAGTTCGATCGAGTAGGGCACAGACACCAGCTTCCCGGATTTTACCTTGATGGGTACCGGCTGGTCGTCGTGGAGCCAGTCGGTGTGGTAGATCAGGCCCGCCTCGGCCATGAGGTCGGGCGTGGCTGGGTTTCCGGAGATGGCGGGCCCCAACATACCCTTGAGCTGTTTCCCGGTGTGGCGTTTCAATGTCTCGATATTGTCCTGGAGCCATCTCCGTTCCTGCCATTCGTCCAGTCTGTAAACGAACCGAGTATTATAGATTCCGTGGCTCATGTAGTCCCAGTTTCGCTCCACCATGGCGTCCCGGATCTCCGGGAAGTGCTCGATCACCGCCAGATTGAGGGACACACAGCACCTGATGTTGTTCTTGTCCATGACCTCCAACATACGCCAAAACCCCACACGGTTGCCGTAGTCCCGGAAGGAGTACTCGCGCGCGTCCGGGTACAGCTGGTTCCGTACCCGAGGCCAAGTTTCCCGAATGCCGTCGTATTCCGGGGTGTACTCGTAGAACTCCACGTTGGGCGCCACCCATAAGGCCACACGGGCGCCGTTGGGCCATTTTATGGCTGGACGGTCGATGATGGGACTATAGGCCACTCGGTAAGGCGGTAGCGCCATCGGCTACACCTCCATCACTATACTGTTCCCGGAATCCGACTCTGTGGACGTACACACGGAGCTATGCTCTGTGATGAGCCGAAGGAAAAGAGGCGGACGCCCACGAGAGGGCAACCATCCGGAGTCTACCGACACCGGTAGAATACTTACGGCTCTGGAGTGTGTCAACCCCTGCCGCAGGCCATGACACCGGCGCTCCAGACCCTTGCTCACGGTTAGAATCTCGCCCACGGCCAATCGAGGGGGATTATATACTTGACACGGATATCAGCTTGTGTTATACTACTTTTGTGATGGTTCAATGTCAGAGAAATCCTCGTCCTTATCCCTCTCGTGGGCTACCTCTTGCAGCTTCTTGGCTACCCGCTTGGGGAACAGGCGCTCCATCGCCTCATCCTTGGTCAAGTCCTTTGCGGGCTTCTTCTCTTTCCGTTTAGGCATTGGGACGTCTCCTATGAAACAGCAAATGAATCTGATGAAACTGGTGGCGCGATTCCACAGCGAGGAACACTGCCGAGAGTATCTTGAAGGGCTCCGGTGGCCTGATAAGGTCGTGTGTCCCCGTTGTGACAGCGACAGAATCTCGCGCTCATACTCTCGTAACCAATTCGACTGTAATCAATCATGTGGCTACCAGTTCTCCGTTACCTCTGGAACCATGCTACACGACACCCATCTGCCATTGCAAAAGTGGCTGATGGCTGCCTACCTGATGATTGAGGCAAAGAAAGGGGTCTCGGCCAACCAGTTGAAACGAACCATCGATGTGTCCTACAAGACGGCTTGGTACCTCTGTCACCGCATAAGGGCTGCCATGCGGGAAGCCTACCCCATACCTCTTAGGGGTATCGTCGAGGTTGACGAGACCTGGATAGGCGGGAAGGTCCGAGGCAAAGGCCATGGGTATAAGGGAAACAAGGCTGTCGTTGTCGGAGCCGTCCAGCGAGACGGCAAGATCGCCCTTAAGGTTGTCCCTGATAGAGGTCGCCACACTCTCCATAACTTCGTCAACGAAGTGACGGCCCCCGATACAGAGGCTATCTACACCGACGACTGGCCGTCCTACAGAGGCTTGGCAGACCACGACACGAGGCACGAAACCGTCAACCACAGCATCGAGGAATGGGCCAGAGGTGATGTTCACACCAATACCGTTGAAGGTGTGTGGAGCTTGCTCAAACGCTCCATCGTTGGTTCCTTCCATAAGGTCTCTCTCAAACATCTAGATGCCTATCTGGACGAACTGGAGTGGCGATTCAACAATCGGGACAATCCTTGGCTCTTTCGGGACACGCTCCTGAAGTTACTCTCCTCCGACAATCTGGAATACAAGTAACTCACTGCCTAGGGAAAACCCAGGTTCTCTCATTTGATATCCACTCTCTATTATTAGCATAGACCACTAGGCGTATCGGATGTGGCCCCGGCGACACCGTATCTGGTAATTCGAATTCGTAATCCATTCCGTGGTCATAAACTTCTTGGGCCCGCCAACTCTTAAGCGGTATGAGACGGCTACCCACAATTTCAAGTTCTATTTTCTCGGCAATCATAGGCTTTGTGGCGTTAAAACTTGCACTGACCATGAGTACAAGAGGCTTACCTTGGAGTTCAGGACTATCAATCTTCCCAAAGTAAGTACCATGATCTGTCAACCTGCTCAATCCATGATTATCACTCATGCTGACATCAAGCCTTGGTGCTGTCTGCCGTTCCATTGGCTCATCCGCATTGCCGTTAGCAACAACGTCTGCCTCAGTGATTTGGTCTGCCCGTGCCCTCAGCCAACCAGCTGCACCATGTAATCGGTTCATGTCTGTTTTGTGGCTCATGGCCAGTCTCCTAAAATCATTCGCCTCAGGTGTCCCCAATATCTGCTGAACCACTGGAAGAGTCTCAGCCAACCAGGTGCCAAAGTCACCTATCGATAGGTGACCAGAACCTGCAATGGCCATAGCTCTATCCATAGCTTTCCTTAACCCGAATCCACCGAAGGACACCGATGGACGGCGTGAGGAAAGCGGAAGGGGGGGGTGAGGGAGCTACAGGGGAAATAGCCTGGGTTCCATTTGGGGTAGGGAGGTCGGCGGACGGTCTTCATCGCCGCACAGGGGCCTCTATGGCCGTCTGCGGGAGCTGCGATGCGCGGGATGGCGAGAGAATACGCAGCAGGGAACTCTCTCGGACCGGGCTGGCGCGAGTCTGCGGGGATCTTCGGTTGTCCGGTGGGTGGGTCGGTCGCCGACGGTGCCGTCAGGCCGGGAGTGGAATGGCTCGCAGCCGGGCCAAGGCGCGGCTGAACTTCTCAGCCCAAGGCCAGCGATCCGGAAGATGCAGGGTCAACCGGCGTGCCGAGCGAGTGAGCCGTCCGGCCAGGGAGAAGAACCGCCGCCGGAGGGTCTTGGTGGTGGCTATCCGCTCTCCCAGACCGATCCGCGCCGTCCAGCGGGCCAGGTTGTGGGCCATCGTCTGGACGGCCAGCCAGGCGCCGTTGGCGGCGAAGCGGCCCGAGGGGAGATGGTTCAGCCCGACGCCGTACTTGAGGTCGCGTATGGCATTCTCGATCTCGGCGTGGCGGCGATGGTCAGCCTCCAGTTCGAGCAACTCCCCGTCCCGGTCGGTGATGAAGCCGTGATAGCTGTATTTGGCGAAGAGGGCCAGTTGGGAACCGGGCGTCGGCTTCACCCGCCGGACGATGAGCCGTACCGGCGCGGCGTCCGCCTCGGCCTGGAAGGGGGTGCAGGTGGTCTCGGCCACATCGGCGGCACCGTCCATCCAGTAAGGAATCGGCGTCCAGGCATCTTCGGGTATCGCCTCGATGAGATTGTGCAGGCTTTTGTGCTGGCGGATGGTGATGGAGTAACGGACATCCATCTTGCGGCAGACGGATACCACGCCATGAGTGTAGAACCCGCTGTCGGCCCGTAGCGTGAGTCGTCCGTTGGCCCCGGCGTAGCGCACCCGTCCCACCGTCTCCCGCAGGAAGTGGGCGGCGCCGCGAGCGGTGTTGGCCCGGCCCTCGCGCAGGCGGGCCATCAGCACGTCGCCGGTGCCGGCGGCGACGGCCAACAGCGGGTGATAGCCCCGCTTGCCGGTATAGCCGTGGTGGCGTGCGCCCTCCTTGGCCAGTCCGTAGGTCTCGCAGATGGTGGAGTCCATGTCAATGGTCAGGGGCCCGTCGCCGGGTCCCGCCCCGGCCTGCCAAGCCCGGGCCAGCAACTCGCGGCTCACCCGGTCGAGTTGACGGACGTGGCCCCACCGGAAGCTGCGCAGGAAGGTGCCCAGGGTGGATGGCGCCTTGACCGTGCCGCCCAGGGTGCAGGCCGTCCCCCCGGTGCGCAACACATCGGCGTCGTCAATGCAGTCGCCCCCAGCCAGCGCAGACGCCACCAGCGTCATCATCTTGTCGCTCGTGTTCGCCCGCCCCGGGGCATCGCCCAGGTCGAGGCGCTGCCGGACGAGCTCGGGCAGGCCGAGGTGCCGCGCCAGGGTGGCCGGAAGGAGCAGCCCGGCATTGGCCACCAAGCGGCGGTCGTCGAAGGTGATTTGGATCCGGTCGGGGTGGTTGCGTGGCAGCATCTATTGGGTGCTCCTTTTCCGGGGTCGGTTCTTTGCTACAAAACCATTATCCCAGAAGCACAGGAGCACCTTCTTGCCGCTTCAGGACGCTAACCCGACGCCCTCCTTCGGTGGATTCGGGCTTAATGTCGCCTTCGCGAATGGCAGTGTAGGGTGTCAGCGCAATTGGACACTATTGAGGCCTAGAAAACCGAAGAGGTTGGGGGTGGTAGAGGCTCCTTCAGAGGGGTAGATTAACCCTAAGTGAAAGGAGTCATTGATGACCCAGGTAGAGGATCAGGCCAGCCAAGCTGAGGAGCGAAGCCAGGAGACACGAAGCTTCGTGCGTCAGGTCCGTGCAGCGACCCGCCGTAAGTATACCCCTGAAGAGAAGATCCGCATCGTCTTGGAGGGGTTCAGACGGGAGACTACCGTTAATGACCTGTGCCGACGGGAAGGAATCAAACCCCACTCCTACTACGCCTGGACGAAGGGGTTCATGGAAGCTGGGAAGGAGAGGTTGACTCGGGACAGTGTGCGTGATGCGACCCGGCAAGAGATAGAGCAGCTCAAGCGGGAGAACAGAGAACTGAAGCAGCTGGTGGGTGAGTTGTCCCTGGAGTTGCACCGCTTCAAAAAAACAGCTCTGCCGCCCCTACACGACAACGGCACCGTCGCATGAGCGTAGTGGAACAATCGAAGGTCGTGGCTGAGGTGGAGCGACATGGTAGAGGGAAGAACAGGCGACTCAGGGAGCTTGGCATTTCCAGGAGCACGTATTATTGGTGGAGGTGGAGGCACCGGCAGGGTAGTTGGGAGGGTACGGAAGGAACTGAGAGGCCCTGGAATCGCCTGCGTCCAGAAGAGGAGGCAGTAGTGCTGGCGGCAGCCCGTGGGATGCCGACCTGGCGAAGCCGGCAGTTGGCGGCTTCGCTCACCGACCACAGAGGCCTATCGGTCTCCGCCTCCACAGTCTATCGTATTCTGAGACGGGAGGGTCTGGTGAAACGGATCGAATACCAGTTGGCAGCGAGCAAAGAGTACCAGCACAAGACCACAGGGCCCCACCAGCTGTGGGCCACCGATGCCTCCTACTTCCGTGTAGTGGGATGGGGCTACTACTACCTCGTGACGGTGATGGACGACTACTCCCGGTTCATCTTGGCCTGGAAGGTGCAACGGGACATGACGGCCAACTCCCTCATAGAGGTGGTCCAGGAAGCTGTTGACTCTACTGGTATGACTGATGTACCTCTGGAGGATCGGACCAAGCTCCTCTCAGATAATGGCTCAGGTTATGTATCGCGGGCCTTCCGCGAGTACATGCGGGTGGTGGGCATTCGCCACGTCCTGGCAGCACCCTATCACCCTCAGACCAACGGGAAGCTGGAGAGATATCACCGAACCCTGAAAGACGACATTAACCAGGTGCCATACGAGGTGGTGGAAGACCTGGAGGCGGCCATCCGGGACTTCGTCGAGTTCTACAACTACCGAAGATATCATCAGGCGCTCAGGGTTGTAACTCCGGCTGACGTGCTGGAAGGCCGTCTGGAGACAATTCTAGCCCAGAGGAAGGAGGTACAGCGAGAGACTTTTGACCGGCGGAGGCGGTACAATCAGGAGGTCAGAGAAACCCTCAAACCAGGAGCTTCTTCACCCCGATCTCTCGGACCCAGAACTGTCCAAAACCGCTGACACCCAACAAACCAGCCACCGGATACATAGGTTAGGTCATAAAACACCCAAAGTAGCAAAACTGCTGCAAGGATGACCACGACCACCACACCCAAGGCTATGAGTAGAGTCCTCATGTTACTTCTCATCGTGAGATCAATCTAGCCGAACCATACCCCCAAAGTCAACGGAACGCGGGATGGCCTACGGGGGGAGACCCCTATGGTCACGGAGTCCTCGTAGTAGTCCGAGGGCGGGAAAGCCGTCCACATGGCGAAGGAGGACAGGTGGTTTCGACGCAATACAACAGAGAGGTATGCATAATGCAAAACGCCGAAACTGTATTGAACGTCATACGCGAACGCGGAGAACGAGGATTGCCGCTGGAGAACATCTATCGGCTGCTTTACAACCGGAACCTGTACCTGCGGGCCTACGGTCGTCTCTACTCAAACCAGGGAGCGATGACCAAGGGAACCACCGCAGAGACCGTGGACGGTATGTCACTGGCGAAGATCGACCGCATCATCGAAGCCCTGCGCTACGAGCGGTTCCGGTGGACGCCGGTGCGACGGGTCAACATTCCCAAGCCTAACGGCAAGACCCGCGCCTTGGGCCTACCAACATGGACGGACAAACTGCTGCAAGAGGTCATCCGGATGCTTCTGGAAGCCTACTATGAGCCGCAGTTTTCCGACCGCTCCCACGGCTTCCGACCCGACCGGGGATGCCACACCGCCTTGAGCGAGGTGGCACACAACTGGACCGGTGTCTGCTGGTTCATCGAGGGCGACATCAAAGGGTGCTTTGACAACATTGACCACGAGGTCATGCTGTCGGTACTCGGCGAAAAGCTCCACGACAACCGATTTCTCAACCGGCTCAAGTACCTACTGAAAGCAGGCTACATGGAGGACTGGAAGTATGGCCACACGTTGAGCGGTACCCCGCAAGGCGGCGTGGTCAGCCCCATCCTCTCCAACATCTACCTAGTCTAGTGTCTCGTATATAGCATTACAATGCTGATATGAGGAGGTCCTCCCCGCGAACCCCGGTCTCACCCTCACCTCAATCCTCTCCCATAGGGAGAGGAGGCAGACCGGGGGGCCACGTCGAGCGCTGACGTATTGTAAACCCATTTGGCAGACACACGACTAGACCGGTTGGACAAGTTTGTCGAGAACGTGCTCATACCAGCCCACACCCGAGGCACAAAGCGAAGGCGTAACCGCACCTGGGGAGCGCTAAGTACCCGTCTGGCTTATCACAGGAAGAGGGGGAATCCCCAACTGGCGGCACAGCTGCGCAAAGAGATGCAGCAACTGCCTTACGGTGACCCCTACGGCCCTGAATACCGGCGGCTGCGATACGTTCGCTACGCGGACGACTTCGTGCTGGGCTTCATCGGGCCAAAAGCCGAAGCTGGGCAGATAAAGGAGTCCCTGGAGACGTTCCTGCGCGACACGCTCAAGCTGGCGCTATCGAAGGACAAGACTCTCATAACCCATGCCACCAGCCAGGCGGCACGGTTCCTCGGCTATGAACTCGTGAACCAACAGGCCAACGACAAGCACGACCATCTCGGTCGACGCGGCATCAATGGCAACATCGGGCTGCGAGTTCCCGCCAAAGTCATCGAGCAACACTGCCAAGCCTACATGAGCAACGGCAAACCGACACACCGCAACGAAATGCTGGCCGATGATGATTACACCATCGTAAGCCGGTATCAAGCGGAGTTCCGGGGTGTCGTCCGGTACTACCTTCCGGCCTACAACGTCTCCCAATTCAGGAGGCTGCGATGGGTCATGGAGTGGTCGCTGGCTAAGACCCTCGCAGGCAAACACAAGTCCACCTCTCGCAAAATGTTTCGGCGCTACAAGAGCACCGTACAGACAGAGCATGGAGAAAGGGCATGCCTCCAGGTCGTAGTACAGCGGGACAATGGGAAACGTCCACTGGTGGCACGGTTCGGTGGCATACCCCTGAAGCGGAACCGGCAGGCTGTCCTCGTAGACCAAACGCCCACACGGAACAGGTTTGAACGCAACGAGCTGATTCAGAGGCTCTTAGCGGACATATGCGAGCTATGCGGTTCAACGGAGGACATCAACGTCCACCACGTCCGCGCACTCCGCGACCTCAACGTCGAAGGCCAGCGGTCAAAGCCAAAGTGGGCACAAGTCATGGCAGCCCGACGGCGCAAGACCCTCGTGGTCTGTCGTCCCTGTCACCTGACCGTTCACGGCGGCAGTTGGAACCCGCGTAAGCAGACCTAACCACTGGAGAGCCGGATGCGGTGAAAGCCGCACGTCCGGTTCGGAGGGGGGCCGACGGAAAAGTGCTCCGGGTAACCGGAGTGACTCGCCGGCGGCCTACCCTACATGTGGCCGACCACTTGTCCTGGGACGAACCGGCTTTCGTTGACGAGACCTGCTACCTGCTGCCCGCCCCAACGCTCCAGCGCCCGGACCTGCTGACCACTCTACCGGACACCCCTCCGGACGTGGACTGCGCCGCGGCCCTGGACCTCACCGACCAGGACCCTACCCTCAACCAGATGATGGCGTCGCTGGTAATACAGATCGTCCGGCGGATGGTGGCGGGCACCTGCCCTTTCATGGGTCTCTATCTGGACATGGAGCTGGGCACCGTCACCCCAACCTACGCTACCCCCGAGGCGGTGGAGCGGGTGATGGGGTCGAACTCCGAGGACGGGGAAGGGCCATTTGACGCCCTGGAGGGGGGATAAGGTTTAAAGGCCCGAGCTCAGGACGTAGCCAGAGAAAGAACCAAGGAGAAGAGAAGTCATGCCTAATAAGAATGAAACGGGAGTATCCCGCGAAGATGCCCGGAACGCCGAAGAGGCTCTCTTCGGCGATATGGCAGACGACCCGGCCGACGGGCAAGAAGCCAAGAGCAAAACCGACAAGGGGCCGCAAGGGTAGGACGTCGCTGAGCAACAGGCCGGTCCGCCAGAGGACCTGAAGGTCGTCGTGTCCATCGGAGAAGGCAGGGCCACTATCGGGGTGCAGCAGCCCTCGTCGGACCCGTATATCGAGTCGTTTGACGACCGAGGTGTATCCGAACTGGCTCAGGAGGTTCCCTTGATGCTGGAAAGGGCGAGAGCAAGTGGGAAGACGCTCCTAGACATCCCGCTCACGCGCGACCCGCTTCCCCGGCTCGGCGTCGGCGCAGCCGTGAACAAGGGTCGACGCAGGACTCAACAGCCGAGGAAGAGGCAGCCCAAGACTAGCCCGAGACGCTGAGGCTGTCGCTCCTAGCCGGACCTTGAATAGCCAGGCCCGGCTAGGAGCGACAGGGCAGGTGGTTGTCACCAGGACGGCCACCTGCCCTCTGCGGCCGCATGTATCGGGGCTTTTTGCATTTCGGTCTGGAACCCGGGGAGGCGCCCCGGGATCGGACGGGGTGGAAATGTGCGCCATGGTTCGGATCGGTTCTGGGGCCTCAATGGAGGAGCAATCCCCTTCTGTCGATATCTGGGGCGTTTTCGCGTTTTCGGGACGACACGTGCCATGCAGTGGGAACGGCGCCAGCGCCCCCAGCCAGTAGAGTCCCAGGAAGTGGTGTAACAAGAGTAGAGGGTCTGGATGAAGAGAGACCACCACGTCATCCTTAGCGGGCAAAGACGAGCCTGAGAAAGGAGGACAACGGTGGTCAAGGAAAGGATGGACCTGCTTGAGCTAATCCCGAATCCACCGAAGGACGGCCTTGGGGACAGTCCTTGAAGAAGCCATCGGGTGCTCCTCTGAATCTGGGATAATGGTTTTGGAACAGAAACCAGCCCGGAAACAAGGAGCACCCAATAGATGCTGCCACAGAACAAACCCGACCGTATCCGCATCCTCTTTGACGACCATCGCCTGGTGGCCAATGCCGGCCTGCTCCTGCCGGCCACCCTAGCCCGGCACCTGGGCCTGCGGGAACTCGTCGACCATCACCTTGACCTCGGCGGAGCGCCGGGACGGGCGAACACTGGGGACAAGATGCTGACGCTGGTCGCTTCCGCGCTGGCAGGCGGCGACTGCATCGACGACGCCGATGCGCTGCGCGCTGGTGGGACGGTCGGTGTTCTAGGCTGCGTGGTCAAGGCGCCATCCACCCTGGGGACCTTCCTGCGCAGCTTCCGGTGGGGGCATGTCCGTCAACTCGACCGCGTGAGCCGCCAGTTGTTGGCCCGGGCCTGGGCCGCTGGGGCCGGACCCGGCGACTCGCCCCTGACCATCGACCTGGACTCGACCATCTGCGAGACCTATGGACTGGCCAAGGAGGGAGCGCGCCACCACGGCTATACCGGCGCCCGCGGCTATCACCCGCTGCTGGCCATTGCCGCCGGCACCGGCGAGGTGCTGATGTCCCGGCTGCGCGAGGGCCGGGCCAACACCGCCCGTGGCGCCGCCCACTTCCTGCGTGAGACGGTGGGGCGGGTGCGCTACGGCGGGGCCAGGGGACAACTCACGGTGCGGGCCGACAGCGGCTTCTACGCCCACACTGTCGTTGCCGCCTGCCGGGAAATGGATGTCCGCTTCTCTATCACCATCCGCCAGCGCGCCAGCCTGCGGGACCTGATCGAGGCGATACCAGAGGAGGACTGGACTCCCATTCCCTACTGGATGGACGGCGCCGCCGATGTCGCCGAGACGACTTACACCCCGTTCCAGACCAAGCCGGACGCCGCGCCGGTGCGGCTCATTGTCCGGCGGGTGAAGCCGACGCCCGGTTCCCAGCTCGCCCTCTTCGCCAGATACAGCTACCACGCCTTCATCACCGACCGCGATGGGGAGACGCTGGAACTGGAGGCCGATCATCGCCGCCACGCCGAGGTCGAGAACGCCATACGCGACCTCAAGTACGGCGTCGGGCTGAACCACATGCCGTCGGGGCGCTTCGCCGCCAACGGCGCCTGGCTGGCGGTCCAGGTGATGGCGCATAACCTGGCCCGCTGGACAGCCCGCATCGGCCTGGGTCAGCAGATCGTGACCACCAAGACCCTCAGGCGGCGGGTCTTCGCTCTGGTGGGACGGATCACCCGCTCGGCGCGCCGCCTCACTTTGCATCTCCCCCGGCGCTGGCCTTGGGAAACCCAGTTCAGTCGCGCCTTGGCCCGGCTGCAAGCCATTCCATTCCCGGCCTGACGGCCAGCCTGCAACTGACCCAACGTCCCCACAATCTCGCGCCACCCCGGTCGCGAGAGTCCCCTGCTGCGTATCCTCTCGCCATCCCGCGCATCGCAACTCCCGCATAGGGCCTTAGGGGCCCTGTGCGGCGCCTGAAGACCCTCCGCCGGCCTCCCATCTACCCCAAGACCCCAGGCCATCTCCCCTGTAGCTCCCTCACCCACCCCCTTCCGCTGTCCTCACGCCGTCCATCCGTGTCCTTCGGTGGATTCGGGCTAATGCGCAAGAGGGGAGTCGACGGTGACGTGGACTTTCTACGAGAGGCACTGAGAGTGCTGGTCGAGGAGATCATGGAGGCTGATGTGTCATCGAGGACCGGTGCTGGGTATGGAGAACGCAACCCTGAGCGGGTGACCCAGCGCAACGGGTACCGGTCTCGAGCATGGGACACTCGCGTAGGGACCATGGAGTTGCAGATACCCAAGCTGAGGGAGGGGAGCTACTTTCCGAGCCTGCTGGAGCCACGGCGTCGCAGCGAGCGAGCTCTGCTGGCGGTGATCCAGCAGGCGTATGTGGAGGGTGTATCGACGAGGCGAGTGGATGATCTGGTCAAGGCTCTTGGGTGCGAGGGTATCTCAAAGAGCCAAGTGTCGCGTATCTGCCAGGAGCTGGACGGGGTGGTGGAGAGCTTCCTGGGTCGGCCGCTGGACGGCGGATCATATCCCTACCTGTGGCTGGACGCACTAACCCAGAAGGTCAGAGAGGCCGGTAGGATAGTCAACGTCAGCGTGGTGGTGGCGACGGCGGTCAATAGCGAGGGCAAGCGTGAGATCGTTGGGATGGACGTGGGTACCAGTGAAGACGGCGCCTTCTGGTTAGCCTTCCTGCGCTCACTGGTCGCCAGGGGCCTCGGCGGGGTGGAACTGGTGGTATCGGACGCTCATCAGGGACTCAGGGATGCCATCGCAACTGTCTTCGGTGGGGCCAGTTGGCAGCGGTGCCGCACCCACTTCATGACCAACCTGCTCACTCGGGTCCCCAGGAGCGCTCAGCCCTGGGTGGCCACCATGGTACGCACCATCTACCAGCAGCCGTCCCCTCAGGAAGTGCATGCCCAACTCGAGCGGGTGATTGCTCAGCTCCAGGACCCGTTCCCACAGGTCGCCTCTCGACTGGACGAGGCTGGACCCGACGTCCTAGCCTTCTCCAGCTTCCCACTCGCCCACTGGAAGAAGATCTGGTCCAACAACCCCCTGGAGCGTCTCAACAAGGAGATACGGCGCCGCACCGATGTGGTGGGCATCTTCCCTAACCGCCCAGCTGTCCGTCGCATGGTCGGCGCCGTCCTAGCTGAGCAGCACGACGAGTGGGCCGTCGGCCGTCGATACATGACACAGGAGGTAACCACCTCCAACGAAGCTCTACCCAGAGCCGAACTCGCAGAGGCAGCGGCCTAGACAATATCAACAGGATGACGTACTCTTACACCACTCTATGGGACGTGACCCCCCAGCCAGCGTCACTGTCGCTGTTCGAGTGGGCGGTCGGTCCCGAGGAAGTGCGAGAGGAGGAGTTGGTCGGCACTAGACGCTGACTTGTGCAAAACAGGGGCAGCTACCGTTTGAGGACGATAGCTGCCCCGGCCTATCCATATGTGAGGTCTTTTTTTGTTGTCCATCAGAGTACGTGGTCGGCAGAAACGCTTCAGTCTATGACGAATAGGGAGCACGAGAAGAGACCAAATCGAGGTCCCCCTTCATGTGTCCGATGCCAACCACCGTTTCCTCAGCTGTCTGACGCTGCGGCTGGATAAACCCAAGGAAAACTGTGGAAGGTGCCTCACCATTGCAAAATATACCATTGCAAAATATACCGTGAATGACTATCATGGTACTCATGATGGACGCTAAGCTCCCTCGCCTCGTTGGGCCAAGCCTTCAGGACCGTCTCCGGGTCATGCCTGCGGTGGTGGTGACCGGAGCCCGTCAGACGGGGAAGAGCACCCTAGCCCGGGAGCTTATGCCGGGCGGACGGTGCTTCCTCTCCCTGGACGACCTCGACGTGGTAGATGCAGCCGCCGCGATCCCGAGGCGGATCTAGAGAAGGCAGCGGCATAGATGTGTTCAACAGGATGGCGCTCTCTCTTACACCACTTTACGGGACGTGACCCATCAGGAGACGAATAACCAAAACCGATGTCGTTGTCAGGAGGCAAGATGGACAGGTACGTACGTTTACCCGCTGGGATGGTAATAGTTGTCGCGCTGCTAGCCATGGCTGCGTGTGGAGGCAACGAAGGAGAGGCCCGAGAGAACACGCTTGATGAGATCCTCGATCGAGGACACCTCGTCTGCGGCATCAAAGCTGACACCCCAGGCTTCGGCGTGCTCAACCCGGACGGCACGGCCCAAGGTAACGACGTTGAATACTGCCACGCGATGGCCGCGGCTGTCTTCGGAGACAGGACCAAGGTCGAGTTCAAGGAAGCCACCTCCGCCAACCGCTTCGAGCTTCTCGCGGCAAAAGAGATCGACGTGCTCATCCGCACAACCACTTGGACAGCCAGCCGCGACGCCGCCCTCAACGTCGCCTTCGCGCCCACTACCTTCTACGACGGCGCCGGCATCATGGTGAAGGCCAGCTCAGAACTGACCAGCGCTAAGGAGCTCGACGGGGCCACTATCTGCATCCTGGACGGCACCAGCACCCAAGGTGCCGTCTCCGACTTCTTCTCCGAACAGGGGCTCACCTACTCTGAGCTCACCTTCCAGGCCAACCCGGTGATCCGTGCGGCATTCCTCAGCGATCAGTGCGACGCTTGGTCGTCAGACAAGTCGCAGCTGGGCGCCCACCAGTTCACCCTGAAGGCCGACGGGACCGACGCCGTCGTGCTCCCCGAGACGCTCTCCAAAGAACCTCTCGGTCCGAGTGTACGCGACTACGACTCGGAGTGGGGAGATGTGGTGCGCTGGGTAGTAAACGGCATGATCATCGCCGAAGAGCAGGGGGTCACCTCGGATAATATGGGTCAGATGGCGGCGAACCCGCCGAACAACACAGTGGCCCGTCTCCTGGGAGTGGGATTCGACGGCGGCCCTCCTACCAACCTGGGCATCGGACACGACAAGATCGCCAGCACCTTCATGCAGAGCGTGATCGATCAGGTCGGCAACTACGGTGAGGTCTACAGCCTTACGCTCGAGCAGGTAGGACTCACCCGTGCCGGATCGTTGAACGCCTCCTATCTAGACGGCGGACTGATCTACGCCCCGCCGATGCGCTAAGAGCGCTTTCTGACAAGGACGAAACGTATGGGCGGGCATACCCCTGCCCATACGTTGGATTTCGTGTGATTGCTAGGCGATGATGCAGCGCCTGAAAGACATCAGATTCAAGAGACGCTCGCGCTACCTCGCGGTCAATCTAATCGTCGGTGCCGCTTCCGGGATCGTTGTGGGCTACGTCGGCTATTCCATAGCCATCAACCTCTTCGATTTCGACTTCCTCTTCGGGCCTTACGGCAGTCCGGACCGCAGCTCGATCTTCCAGTTCCTGGACGTAGAGGCGAGCGACCCGAGATGGCTGGGGATGCTCAAAGGTGCTGGCAACACTATAGCAGTTGTGGTCTTTGCCATCTTCCTTTCCTCCATGTTGGGCCTGGCCGTTGGCGTGGCCCGACTCTCCTCCAATCCCATGGTCAACCGGCTGGGCAAGCTCTACGTCGACCTGTTCAGGAACCTGCCCCTGCTGCTGATCATGTTCTTCTTCGCCTTCGCGGTGTCCAGGAGCCTGCCCAAGATAGAGGAGCGCTCAGGGTGGAGCGGTCTCCTCTACATCAGCAACCGCGGGCTGGCCATCCCCTGGCTCGAGACCTCCAATTCGCTCTGGTGGCTGTGGCCCGTGGCGTTGCTCGGCGCCGCCACGGGCGCGTGGCTCGTGAGGAGGAGCCGTGCCCGCAGGGAGGCCAAGACGGGCGAGAGCCTGCGCCCCAATGTGTGGGGAACAGCGGTCTTTGTGCTCATAGGAGCGGTGGCATACGCCGCACTGCTCTTCCCGGTGCGCCTAACTCTTCCTGACGTGACTCAATCGGCGTCCGGGTTCTTCTCGTATACCGGTGGCAATCTGCTCGGGTTGGGTTATCTGAGCGCGCTGGTGTCGCTCACCCTCTACTTAAGCGCCTACATCGCTGAGATCGTGCGTGGCTCGCTCCAGGCGGTTCCCCACGGCCAGACCGAAGCCTCCGCATCTCTTGGACTATCAACGTACCAGCGCTTCTCGCTGATCATCCTGCCCCAGGCCCTGCGGATCATGATTCCTTCTTTGAACAACGAATACCAAAACGCCAACAAGGACTCGACGCTTGCGCATGCCATAGCCTACGGCGAGATAGTCCTGATATCCAATAGGATCATCAACAACACCGGGAACCTCCTGCAGACATACCTGTTCATATTCTTCGTTTTCGTCATCACGAACCTCATCATCTCGCTGATCATGAATGCGATTAACCGAAAAGTCCAGATCAGATGACTACATCTGCAGCTTATCGCTCCATCGTCTCCAGCTGTCTGACCTGGGCAAGGACAAACCTGTTCAATTCATGGCGTAACTCCGTCCTCAGCTTAGCCACCATAGCGGCTGGCGGTATCGCCGGATTCCTGATGCTGAGGTTCGTTCTGTTCCAGGCCAACTGGGGTCTCGTCGCGATCAACCGAAAGCTGTTCTTCGTCGGCAGTTATCCTGCGGAGGACACCTTCCGGATATGGATATCTCTCTTCATCGTCGTAATTCTGGTTGCCCTTACCTGTGGCGTCTGGATCGAAAGATTGCGGCCCTACATAGTGGCGATCGGTGTGGTGGCGGTGATAACTCTCACACTCGGCCTGGGGACCGATCTGCAGATCCAGGAGGGACAGTACACCCAAGAGATACAGTCCGCGGGACAGACCGCAATCGTGAGCGGTGTCCACAGAGAACTGGTGTGGGAGCGTGGCTGGGCACCCCGCTGGCTCTACTCGCTCTCACTGGGACTCGCAATCCCGTTCGGTACATCTTGGCTGCTACTCGCTGGGCTCTTTGCGGTCCTGATAGGAGGAGCCTGGGCGGGCAGGCGCCTCTCCAGATGGAGAAGCAATCCGATACTGCTTCAGGCGATCGGCGCAGCGTGGGTCCTGCTCATCCCGATGATCGTCTTGCTCCAGTTGGGGGTGTCCAGCAGCCACTGGGAGAGCGCATTCCTCGACCTGCTGGTGTTTGCCGTGGGGGGATTCTTCTCCTTCTTCATCGGTCTCGGACTGGCGTTGGGCCGCACCTCTCCGTACTGGACTATACGGTTCTCCGCCGTCGGCTACATCGAGGTCGTGCGCGCTGCCCCGCTGCTCGTCTGGCTACTGTTCGCCACGTTCCTCGATGACGAGTTCGGACCTATCGGCGAAGCGTTCAGCAACATCGACCTCGTATATCGAGTCATGATCGTTTTTGCCTTCTTCGGCGGGGCCTACATCGCTGAGGTTTTGCGAGGCGGACTCCAGTCCATACCGCGTGGCCAGCATGAGGCGTCTGAGGCGATAGGTCTTTCCGCGGCGCAGAAGTACATCTTCATCATCCTGCCGCAAGCGATCAGGGCGGTTATCCCGGCAATTATCGGGCGCTTCATCGCCCTATGGAAAGATACAGCGCTACTCGCCGCAATATCGCTCGTCAACACACTGGAAAAAGCGAAACAAATCCTCGGGGGCCAGACGGACATAGCGGAGGGCGCCTTCTTCGAGATATATATTGTGGTAGGGCTCATATACTGGCTGGTTTCGTATCTGTTATCCCGGCTTGGCGGGGCGGCGGAAACCCGATTAGGACTGGGCACCAGATAACGGACCAGGCTATAGAGAGGACCGGCACATGGCCAAGCAGAGTGGCAAAGAGATACTCCGCCTAGAGAAAGTGGTGAAACGCTACGGCGATTTCACTGCTCTGAAAGAAGTCGACGTCTCAGTGATCAAGGGCGAGGTCGTCGTCATCATCGGGCCTTCTGGCTCAGGCAAATCGACCCTGCTCAGGACCATAAATCAGCTCGAGCGACACGATTCCGGCCGGATCGTCGTTGACGGCGTCGAGCTGACGGACGACGCCCGCACTCTCGCCAAGATACGGGCCGACACGGGGATGGTCTTTCAGCAGTTCAACCTCTTCCCGCACCTCACCGTCATGCGCAACATAACACTCGCGCCGCAGAAGGTCCGCCATATGCCGCAGAAGCAGGCGGAGGAGCTCGCGCTCCAACTGCTGCGCCGCGTAGGTATACCTGAACAGGCGGAGAAATACCCCGGCCAGCTCTCAGGCGGCCAGCAGCAGCGCGTCGCCATCGCCCGCGCTCTCGCGATGAACCCCAAGCTGATGATGTTCGACGAGCCCACCTCCGCGCTCGACCCGGAGATGATCAACGAGGTCCTCAAGGTGATGGGCGAGTTGGCTGCGTCCGGTATGACCATGATCTGCGTTACCCACGAGATGAGCTTCGCAAGGAACGTCGCCGACCGCGTGATCTTCATGGATGAGGGCGAGATAGTCGAAGTCGGAACCTCTGAAGAGTTCTTCACCAGCCCGCGAGAGTCCCGCACCAAACTCTTTCTAAGCAGGATCCTCACCCAGTAATTTGCTGCTCCAACCCAATCTCCCCTGTAGCAAAGGGCTAGAGGGCCCCGGCCCATTCGTCCTGAGCTTGTCGAAGGCTATTCCTAAGGGCATCGCGCAGGCGCACTCCAGCCAAAACGGCATCAACCGATGTGTTCAGGCTGTCCGAACTCCAGCGAGGGCCCAACTCCCTAACGGGTTCCTACGACCTGCTGGCGCCGGGGATATCACGGCGGTGGAAAAGGTAGAAGGCCAGTCCGCCCAAGACCAGAACGTAGGCCGCAAGCACCAGAAAGGCGTGGAGCTCCCCTGGAGCATCCCCTTGAGTGGGGCCGGCGAAGCCCTCTGCATCTCCACCACTCATGAAGACGCCGATATTATAGACCAGCAGGAAGTCCGCCACGTTCTGGAACCAGTCGAAGAGATTGATGAAGATGCCTAGGAAGATCTGCTCCAAGCGCTATCAGTGTCTCATGATTTGTGGTACGACTATTGGGGTATTGGGGGCAGGTCAATGGAACAAACCCGGTGCGCCCGTCGTCTGTAGATGTAAGGAGGCGGACAATGAGCGTGAAGGAGCGACCAGGTACGAAACCACCGTGGGCAGCGGGTATTCTGATAGGCTTGCTGGTAGCGGCATTCGTGGCATGCAGCACCGAGCCCCAACCAACAGCAACTCCGGCACCGGATACAGACCAGTTCGACCTCCCAGACGTCCTGATCCAATTCGACTACGAGCCTACCTTCTCGACCCCTGAGCGCTTTGCGCCCTTCGGAAGAGTACCCCCATTCACCCTGTTGGAAGACGGGACGCTAATATATCTGGACGAGGGTGGACGATATGACGAGCAGCGGGTAATGGAAGTGCGCCTTTCAGGGGATGACGTAGAGGCCCTGGTACAGCAGGTACTTGACTTAGGCTTCGAGCGCCTGGAAAACTACTCCGAGCAGTGCCAGAACCTTGACGACGGCACGGGTATGTGCCTCGCCGACGCTTCCTATACAGTCCTGAGAGTCCGTCTCCCCTCCGCCGAGCCTCGCCAGGTCAGGATCTACGCGAACTTCGGTAGCGACCTCCAGGCCCTAGAATCCATTCGCTCTACGCTCAGGGAGTACAGTCACCCGGACGCCCGGCCATACGTGCCCGCGAAGGCCACTCTTTTCATCCGTCCGATGGCCGAGGCTGTGGACGTCACTGTGCTGGACTGGAAGCTGGGTCCAGCTTGGCTGGAGGCCGACGACAAGGGCCGGCAACGGGCTAGGGTGGTGGACGGGGATGCCCTAGCCACGCTGCTGGCGAGCGTTCCCCGCAATGTTGGTGACTTCTTCCAGCACGAGGGCCAGGCCTACCACATGACTCTCGTTCCGTGGCTGCCGTTGGTCGACTTTACGGCCGCTGTGGCTGCCTATTGATACCCTGCTGAAGTCAAATCTAGACTCGGGATCTTGGCTGAAAGGTGAGGGCCACAGTGTCAAAACTTGTTGTAACGTTGGCGATGGTGCTGTCTCTGACATCGGTAGCTTGTGGCGGGAGCGAGGTGGTACAAGGGAAGGTGGACCACAACGGGGTCACCGGAGTGGCGGAGGGCAAGGGTTCTACCATCCTGCGAAACGTTCCCGCCTACGATCAAGATGCGGTTGACGACAGACCGTCCATCCGGGTGAAAGATCAGGATTTCCAGGGATTTTTCACCTCCAAGGATGAGCACGCCGTCATCACCGTCGAGATGGAGAAGGAGCTGCGCCAGAAGTACTCGGACATCAGCTACATAGTGCACGTCTGATGGCGACCAAGGTATCCAATCCTACTTCGTTAGCCGTGAGGTCTTTAACCGTATCTTGGTGGACAGGCCCGTGCGATTTGAGGCTTCGGGAGCTCCGATACCGACCATAACCAAGCTGCTAGAGCCCGGGGAGCTGTGGGGCCTGACTTGGTTGTAGGCCCGCCAGTACCGTTCCGTCAGAACCCTCACCTCCAGCAACGTGTAGAAGATCTCCCTATCCAGCAACTCGTCCCTCAGCTTGCCGCTGAAGCTCTCGATGTAGCCGTTCTCCCACGGTGACCGGGGCTCGATGTACAGCGTCCTGGCTCCCACCCTATCAACCCACTCACGCACAACCCTGGCCGTAGACTCCGGTCCGTTGTCCAAGCGAATGTGGTCCGGCACTTCCCTGAGCATCATCGGCAGACCGTATGCTGCGGGCAGCCCGGATCGCCAGACACTCCAGACGTCGACGACCTCCGCGCCGCCGATGATTCGGGCGGGTTCCTGGACGACGCGCAGTCCGCCGCACCCGCTCCCAAGTAATGAGGACTCTCTGAGATCGCCTGACCGACTCGCTATATAGAGACCTCCCAGCGAAAAGTTCGCAGTTCAGTACACTTAGGCCCACCACTTTTCTGTTACGAAAGAGGCTCCAGGTAGAGCCCGGTCTCCGGGTGGTACGCCGACCATCCATACCACTCAGAGATCAGTGAAGGAACAAATGTGAGGGAGGCGCCAGCGAGGGGCCCGCTGATAGCTTTCCCGTGGACATCCCATCGGGACCCGGTTTCTGTGTCCGTCACCGTCAGGGGAGCGTCCGCGGCGCCCTCGCTTTCGAAGACCAGGTCCCTGCTATCGACGGTCCGTAGGTACGCGATGCCAGTCTGGGCCTGGGCATCGTACAGCACCACAACCGGTCTTCCGCCTACATCTGCGTTTACCACCCCGCCTTCGGAACGTACCTGATCGATGGGAAAGCCGACAAAATCACCCTGGACCTCCACTCCCACGACGAGCGCATTGGAGGGCAACCGGTCGTCTCCGTACTGTGCTTCATCTCTTCCTGGAACTCCGATCCTCACCGGAGAGGTGTACCGGTCCTTGAATGGCGTGTCCGGGTCGAGAACCAGGGTTTCTGGATATTCGGCCTTCCATTCTCCCCAGGTCATCTGAGGCAGGGGCAGAATAGGAAGTCGCTCACCGGCCATCGATCCCCTCATCGCCTTGCCGTCCAGGTGGGCCCAGATGGTATCGGTCTGCCGGTCCAGCATCAGGAACACCCCCTGATAGAGACCCGCAAGATCGAAGGTGAGAGTTTGTCCGGCCACTTGAGGATCGAACCCGACCCCCGAGCTGCACTTGATTCAATAGGTGATGAGGACAGGCACGCCCTTTACGGTGTCGTTGACGATATGATGGAACCGCATCATCCTGATCGGGTAGGCGCGTGCCTCTCCCTCACTTTCATACCCCAAGACCAGCTCTTCGTCGCCTAGAAAGGAGGCTTCATCTGGCGAGATGAACGCCGGGTTGTCGAGGGGAACAAACCCGCTACCTCGTCGGTCTCCAACGGATCGCCTGAGCTCAGGCAAGGCCGACGCGGTTGGCCCGGGCGCATCAACAGACGATAAGATTGGCGTTGGCGTTGGCGTTAGCGCTGGCGTTAGCGCTGGCGTTGGTGTTGCGGTCAGCGTTGGCGTTGGCGTTTGTGTTGGCGCTGGCGTCGGCGTTTCTGTAGGCACTGGCGTTGATGTCGGTGTTGGCGTCAGAGAGGCTGGTGACCCCGCTACGGTGGGAGACCCCTGCGAGCAAGCTGCCAGGGCAACCAGCAGCCCACAAACCACGACTAGCTCTCTCAAATACAGTTTGGCCCCAGGGCGACTCCACATCCGCGATTTGCCCATCGCGAGTCCACCTAAAACGAAGTCCATATCCCTTCCCACGTTACATGAAGTCCGTATGCCGTCCCGTCTTATATATTATGACAGCACTTTAAAGAAAGCTTGAAGAAAAATGGGCACGCCGAATATTTCGAGTTAGAAACGCGGTTACTGTGAGGGTGAATATCTGCAAAACGGCCACCCAACGTTGAGCTGCCGGGAATGGGCTAGGAGGCCGCGCTGTTGGCTCGCAGCCTGCTTTCTCGAGTCTTGTGCCGTTCCAATGCGGTCGAGGCTCCATCAGCTCCCGAACCGCATAGCTCAAAGGGCACTCGGTATTACTGAGAGGAGTGCCAACGAACCGGACCAATGTCCACGGCACACCCAATTGCTGGGGTTTTTGGACCGACCGCTGCTAAGACGCTGCTCCCAACCGGCAATCTTGACGGCCCTCGTGCGATTCCGTAATTTTTGTTAGGATAACCATAGAGCCGATTGACCGACGGCGATCAAATTCCGGAGCTGGCGGTCGAGCCCGAAGGCAACCCGTAAACCGACCGCTTGAGGAAGGAGTAACTATGCCAGGGGACGCCCTCAGAGATGCAGAGATAATAGAGAAGGCGGTGAGATACTTGCCGGCTTCGTTCACTGGAAACATGACCGTAGACCCGGAGCATCCTCTTATCATCAAAGAGGGGAGGGGCTCCAGGGTATGGGACGTGAGCGGTAAAGAGTACATAGACTATCTGATGGGCTCTGGGCCAATGGTCTTGGGCCACGCCCATCCGGCCGTGGTGGCCGCGGTTGTAGAGGCCGCGCAAAAGGGCAGCACCTTCTTCGCCACCAGCGAACAGGCAGTGCTTCTGGCTGAGGAGATAGTGAAGGCAGTACCCTGCGCCGAAAAAGTACGGTTCACCACCAGCGGAACGGATGCATGTTTCCAATGCCTTCGGATCGCCCGAAGCTTCCGCAAGCGCGACAAGATCCTGAAGTTCGAGGGCGGATATCACGGCACCAGCGACTACGCCGTCATGAGCGTAACGCCAGAACTCAGCGCCCTCAAGGGCTTCCCGGAGCCCGTGCCCAACTCCCCCGGTGTGCCCCAGGCTGTCCGTGACTCCGTGCTGGTAGCCCCTTACAACGACATCGAGACCAGCACCGGACTTATCGACGAACACCACGATGAGCTGGCGGCGGTTATCATTGAGCCCGTGCAGCGGCTTCTGTTGCCGAAGACCGGCTTCCTCCAGGCAATACGAGAGGCCACGGCCCACTACCAGATACCCCTCGTGTTCGACGAGGTTGTTACCGGCTTCCGGCTGGGTTACTCCGGCGCTCAGGCGTATTACGGTGTGACCCCTGACCTGGCAGCCCTGGGAAAGATCGTGGGTGGCGGATACCCGCTCGGAGCGGTAGCCGGCCGCGATGAGATCATGTCGATGTATGACCCAACGCGAACCGACCCCGAAAGCTTCGTGCCTCAGATAGGCACCCTCAACGGCAACCCGGTGGCCTGTGCCGCTGGCCTGGCGACTCTGGCAGAGCTACGCAAGGAGGGTACTTACCAGCGTCTCCACGCCACGGGACGGCGCCTCAGGGATGCCCTGGAGCAGCTATGCCGAGAGGCAGAGATCCCCATGCTGTCGGCTGGAGAGGACCCAGTGTTCGGAGTCTATTTTACCGACCAGCCCATCACCGATTACCGCTCAACCCTGAAGGCAGACCAGGCGATGATGGCACGGTTCAAAAGCGGGCTGCTGGAGCGGGGCCTGCTGATGAGCTGGACCGGCAAGTTCTATCCGTCGCTGGCCCATACAGGCGAAGACGTCGACAGTACGATAGAGGTTTTCGCCGCCACCATCGAGGCCCTCAAGGAGTAGAGAGGGCGGCGGACCTGCTCCGGCTACCTCAGCCTTCGGTCGAGAGTGTCCCTCAACTCGCTTGGCGACTCGTTGAGGGACATCAAGGAGAGCAAACCGGCCAGACCCCGCACCGGCAGAGGCGGACTCCGAAAGGCCGGTGATTAGTTTGGAGCCCTGTGCCATTTGGAGCCTGCTCGGGTGACAGGCCCTGGTGTGCCGTTGACACGCAAAGCTCACCCTGGGTATATTAGGTGGCGGATCAATAGAGGCCCGCGCTACGCAAGCCCGTTCTCGATAGCGTAAGCCGGTGTCTTCCGCGCTTCAATACAAGGCGGCAACGTAGCTCAGCGGCAGAGCGGGGTCTTCATAAGGCCTAGGTCATAGGTTCGAATCCTATCGTTGCCACCATCAGCAATATAGAATGTCTTCCTCGGGCTGAGGTGCTCGCCGCTGAGTGCGCCGTTGAAGCTCTCGGCTGATGGCCTAGTCCCGTAGCAACTTGAAGGCGATATCCCTCCCGTAACCGCCGCCTGCCAGCTCAACCCACAGTGCCGCAAGGGATTCCAGCAGCCTGGCGTTGGCCAGAGACCCGACATCAACGACATCGAAGCCCAACTCAGCTGTGAGTGCCGAGACCATCGACTTCGCGTCTTGATCATCGCCGCAGATGAACATGCTGGCCGTCTGGGAATCGAACCGAGGGTTGCCCAGCCTCCCGAAGCCGATGGTATTGAAAGCTTTGACCACCCTTGAACCCGCCGCCAGACGAGCGAGATCCTCTGCCGCGGAAGCCCCACTCTCAGAGACCGAGGCGAACCGGTTGTTGGCGTCGATCACGACCTTGCCGGTCCAGTCACCGCCCTCCGACACGACTTCTTCGACGGCGGCCCATGGAACGGCGACTGTGACCACTTCACCAAGGGCCACAGCCTCTGCAACACTCCCGACCCTTATGTTGCCATGGGAAGCCAGGAGGGCTTGCGCCTTTTCACCTGTCGGCTCCCGCATTCCGAACATGATCTGGTGCCCCTTTGCGGCCCAGAGCTTCCCAAGGGTGCCTCCTATGTTCCCGCCACCGATGACTCCGATGTTCATACCTGGGCACCTCCTGATTGTACCGACTTCATAATACTAGCAGGGTGCTGAAAAGCTCTTTCGACCTCCCCCTGGCCCCCTTCCCTTCGGCAGGCTCAGGACGGGCCTGGCCAGGAAGAGGGAGAAACTCATATCTGACGGACGCCCCGCCGGAGGCTGAAGGCAGAGCAAGTGCGGTTGTGCCCCCGGAGCAAGCGGTCACAAGTAAGGCTAGAACAGTAGGGGACCAAGGATGACGGGCTGTCTAAGGCCGGCTCCACGCCCCAGGGTATTGCAGGTGGGGGCCCAAGTCAATTTGTCGCCAGAGTCGGAGCTCTATAAGCCCAGCCGATAGAGACCCCACAGCTAGCAGCCCGTCCGAGAAACACGGTTGGCGAGTGCTTGGGGGTATGATGGGCCCAGTGCAGTAGCGGGGAGTCGTTGATGAGCAAGACCTACCTTCCCTACGAACCCGACCAGCAGTTGTTGTTGCCAGCGGCATTGCAGGAGTGGCTGCCTGACGACCATCTGGCCTACTTCATATCCGACGTGGTGGACCAGTTGGACATGTCGGAGGTCACTGCTCGCTACGAGCGGGAACGGCGTGGCGGGCCGCCGTATCATCCACGGATGATGGTCAAGGTGTTGCTCTACGGCTACTGCGTCGGGGTGGCGTCCTCACGCCGCATCGCCCAGCGTCTCCACGAGGACATCGCCTTCAGGGTGTTGGCGGCGAACAACACACCGGACTTCCGGACCATCTCCGACTTTCGCAAGGATAATCTGGATGCGCTGTCGGGCCTGTTCGTACAGGTACTGGCGTTGTGCCAGCAGGCGGGGCTGGTGAAGCTGGGGCACGTGGCGCTGGACGGCACGAAGGTCAAGGCCAACGCATCGAAGCATAAGGCGATGAGTTACCAACGGATGAAGGAGAAGGCAGCGCAGTTGGCGGCGGAGGTAGCGGAGTTGTTGCGACAGGCCCAGGCAGCGGATGATGAGGAAGACCGGCGGTACGGCAAAGACAAGCGTGGAGATGAGTTGCCGGAGGAGTTGGCCTTTCGAGAGCGTCGGTTGGAGAAGATACGGGAAGCCATGGCGGCGCTGGAAGCCGAGGCGCAGGCGGCTGCCGAACAGGCCGAGGCCGAAGGTCGTAAGCACCCGGGGGTGCCCGACGACAAGGCCCAGCGTAACTTCACCGATACCGAGTCGCGCATCATCCCCGCACCTGGAGGAAAGGACTTCCTGCAAGCGTACAACTGTCAGGCGGTGGTGGACAGCGCTCACCAGGTGATCGTGGCGGCGCGGGCCACCAACCAGACTTCGGATAAGCAACAGGCTGCGGCGATGATGGAGGAGACCATCGACAACGTCGGTGCAGTCCCCAGGGAAGTATCCGCCGATGCTGGCTATTACTCGGCGAAGGCAGTCGACGAGCTTTATGCTCTGGGCGTGGACCCGTTCGTCGCGCCGGAGCAGACCCGCCACGGCCGGGTTGTGCCACCCGCGCCCCGAGGTCGCATACCCAGCCATCTGTCTCCCAGGGACCGGATGCGACGGAAGTTACAGACCAGGCGGGGTCGGCAGCGCTACGCTTTGCGGATGCAAACTGTGGAGCCGGTATTCGGCCAGATCAAGCAGGGCCGGGGATTCCGGCAGTTCCTGCTGCGGGGACTGGAGAAGGTGAACGGCGAATGGTCGCTGATCTGCGCAGGCCACAACCTGCTCAAACTGTTCCGCTTTGGGGTCAATCTGCACAGGAAAGCACGGGTCGATGGGCCAGCCCAACGCATCAGGAACTTTTGCCGAGGTAGTGAGCACGGCGCTATTCGCAAAGCTATCTGGGGTCCGGCCGGGGCAACCGGCAAAATTAGTTGTCGCGATCCATTGTCGCTGACCCGCAAGCACCGTTAGATAATCCTCGGACGGGCTGCTAGGGGAGAAACACCTAGGTCAGGGTTTCCGAAATCCCTTGAATTGTATTATCTCCAGATCTCCTTTGCCTTTTACCTGGACCATCCCAAGGGACTCCCCAAAGGACTGGTGTGAGATGTGTTCCCAGGCGGCCCGGCTCAGGTTTACCGCGCCGGGCTCCCCGTAGGCCTCCAGGCGAGACGCGGTGTTGACCGTATCCCCCCAAAGGTCAAACAGGTATTGCCTGTGTCCCACCACACCCGCCACGACAGGCCCTACGTGGACGCCCACGCGGACCTGCCAATTCGCCGGCGTGTCACGGGCCGCCACGATCATGTCCAGACCGCACGTTACGCAGTTGAGCACCGGATTTTCAACTGCGTTCAACAGCCCCGCAGCGGCCATAAAGGAGTCCCCGATTGTCTTGATCTTCTGTAGGTCGTAACGCGAGGCCAGATCCTCATAGGCTTCAACCAGCCTCTGCAGCCCCGGTATTACCTCCTCCGGCTGGCGCCCGTCGCAATAGGCGGTAAACCCCATAATGTCGCAGAAGAGGACGGCAACGGCTTCGTATCGCTTCGGCCGAACCATGTTGGTGGCCTTCAACTCGCCCACAATCTCCTCAGGGAGAATCACGTGGAGCAGATCGTCGGCCCGCTGCTTTTCCTGCTCGATCTGCTGAAGGTAGAATACTTCCTGGTCCCGGAGCCGTTTCTTCTCCAGACAGGCTCCCACTCTGGCGTTGAGCAGCACGGGGCTGTAGGGGCGAGGGAGGAAGTCCTCCGCCCCTATCTCGATGCACCTGACGACGCTCTCCATCTCGTCCAGGGCGGAGAGCATGATGACTGGGACATGGCGCAGGGAATCGTCGGCTTTTAGGTGCTCCAGCACTTGGAAGCCGTCCATCTCAGGCATCATCACGTCCAGGAGCACCAGGTCGAAGTTGTTAGCGCGGACCATCTCCAAGGCCTGGAGGCCGTTAACCGCCACAGCGTGGCTGTGGCGGTTAAGCCGGCGGGACAACAGGTCCCTGTTCAGCTCGTTGTCGTCCACCACAAGCACCGTACCGGCTACAGTGGGTTGGGCTTGGGCCACCGGGCCTTCCGGCGAGAACTGCGGCTTCAGCCCAGCCTCTCCGTCAGCGTCCAGCCCATCGGCGGCCTCATCGGAATCGACGTCGGAGAGCGCCAGGCGATCGTTCATTAGACCGAGCAGACCTTTGGCCGCCGCGCAGATCCTCTGGAGGTCCGGGATTAGCTCCTCCTGGCCCTGCTCTTCCGCCTCTTCCTGCACCATCTCGCCATAGCCGATTATCGTCGTGATCGGCGCTCGGAGCTCGTGACGAAGCCTGCTCAGACTGATCTTGTCCGCTCTGATCTTGGCCGGGTCGAGGATATCAGTGATCAACTCCAGCAACTCCTGGCCCGAGGCCTGGATCCTCTGAAGGTCCGGGATGAACCTTTCATGACCCAGATCCTCTGCTTGCTCTTGCAGCATCTCGCTATAGCCGATGACGTGGTTGATCGGCGTGCGCAGGTCGTGCCGGATGTTGGCGATGAGCTTGCGCTTCGCGAGGTCAGCATTTTGATCACCGCCGTGCCGGACCGTCATGCCGGCCCTTCCTTCTGGAGTAAGGCTTCAATTTTCTCGAGGAGGCGGGCAAAATCAATCGGTTTGGTATCATAGTCGTCGCATCCCGCTTCCAGCGCCTTCTCCCGATCTCCCGACACGGCATGGGCTGTCAGGGCAAGGACGGGGATCGCCTGTGTTTCGGGCGCCCCTTTTAGCCTCCGCGTGGCTTCCCAGCCGTCTATCAAGGGCAAGCTCATGTCCATCAGGATCAAGTCGGGCGATTCGGACTGGGCTATGTTGAGGCCTTGCTCCCCATCGACGGCAATTATGACTTCGTAGCCTCTTCGCTGAAGGCGGCGGGACAACATGTCTCTGTTCATTTCGTTGTCCTCAACCAGCAGCAGCTTTGACATCTGGATCCTCCTCGCGGAAATTGAAGATTATGTACCACTAAGAGACGGGCTTCGCCTGAACCCCCTTACGAACAGACCCTGTCACCAGGTCGCGAACTTTCTCGGCCAACTCTTCCCGACTATATGAACCCTTCTCGATGACCCCTTGTACATATCCATTCAAGCGCCGCCGGTCCTCCGCGTTAAGGTCTTTAGCCGTTATGACCACTACGGGGATGGAGCGCCACTCTTCACGTCCGACAAGCTGGTTTATGAACTCAAATCCGTCCATCTCCGGCATTATCAGGTCCAACAGAATCAAATCCGGCCGGCTCTTCTCCACACGTTCCAGTGCCACACGTCCGTTCTGAGCCTCGCCCACCGACCAGTTCTCCCGCTCCAGTATGCGTCGCACTAGCCGACGAGTCTCTGGATCGTCCTCTACTATCAGAATGGAACATGGCTGGTTATCTTTCCGGTATCTGTTCAAGATAGCGATGAGCCGCTCCCTGTCCACCGGCTTGACCAGGTACTCCGATACACCAAGCATGTAGCCCAGGTTTTGGTCGTCCACAACCGTGACCATGACCACCGGGATATCCGCCAGGTCGGGGTCGCCTTTAAGCTCTGCCAGAACGGCCCAACCATCCATCCCAGGCATCAATGCGTCGAGGGTGATAGCGTCGGGGCGCAGTTCCCTCGCCAGCCGTAGTCCCTCCTGTCCGCCCGAGGCTTGCTCAACTCCGAATCCCTCTTTGCTCAAAGTACGCTGGATGAGGTCCCTTGCCATAGGATCGTCGTCGATCACCAGTACCCTGGCTGCCCCTTCTGGCAAGGAGTCGAGGCCTGGCCCCTTGTCTGGCTCCTCCTCGGACCTGGGGTCGACTACCTCTGCTGGCAGGTTGATGGTGAAAGTGGACCCCTTGCCAGCTTCGCTTTCCGCGGCGATGTCCCCTCCCATCATCTGGAAGAAGCTGCGGCTAAGCCCGAATCCACCGAAGGACGGCCTTGGGGACAGTCCTTGAAGAAGCCATCGGGTGCTCCTCTGAATCTGGGATAATGGTTTTGGAACAGAAACCAGCCCGGAAACAAGGAGCACCCAATAGATGCTGCCACAGAACAAACCCGACCGTATCCGCATCCTCTTTGACGACCATCGCCTGGTGGCCAATGCCGGCCTGCTCCTGCCGGCCACCCTAGCCCGGCACCTGGGCCTGCGGGAACTCGTCGACCATCACCTTGACCTCGGCGGAGCGCCGGGACGGGCGAACACTGGGGACAAGATGCTGACGCTGGTCGCTTCCGCGCTGGCAGGCGGCGACTGCATCGACGACGCCGATGCGCTGCGCGCTGGTGGGACGGTCGGTGTTCTAGGCTGCGTGGTCAAGGCGCCATCCACCCTGGGGACCTTCCTGCGCAGCTTCCGGTGGGGGCATGTCCGTCAACTCGACCGCGTGAGCCGCCAGTTGTTGGCCCGGGCCTGGGCCGCTGGGGCCGGACCCGGCGACTCGCCCCTGACCATCGACCTGGACTCGACCATCTGCGAGACCTATGGACTGGCCAAGGAGGGAGCGCGCCACCACGGCTATACCGGCGCCCGCGGCTATCACCCGCTGCTGGCCATTGCCGCCGGCACCGGCGAGGTGCTGATGTCCCGGCTGCGCGAGGGCCGGGCCAACACCGCCCGTGGCGCCGCCCACTTCCTGCGTGAGACGGTGGGGCGGGTGCGCTACGGCGGGGCCAGGGGACAACTCACGGTGCGGGCCGACAGCGGCTTCTACGCCCACACTGTCGTTGCCGCCTGCCGGGAAATGGATGTCCGCTTCTCTATCACCATCCGCCAGCGCGCCAGCCTGCGGGACCTGATCGAGGCGATACCAGAGGAGGACTGGACTCCCATTCCCTACTGGATGGACGGCGCCGCCGATGTCGCCGAGACGACTTACACCCCGTTCCAGACCAAGCCGGACGCCGCGCCGGTGCGGCTCATTGTCCGGCGGGTGAAGCCGACGCCCGGTTCCCAGCTCGCCCTCTTCGCCAGATACAGCTATCACGCCTTCATCACCGACCGCGATGGGGAGACGCTGGAACTGGAGGCCGATCATCGCCGCCACGCCGAGGTCGAGAACGCCATACGCGACCTCAAGTACGGCGTCGGGCTGAACCACATGCCGTCGGGGCGCTTCGCCGCCAACGGCGCCTGGCTGGCGGTCCAGGTGATGGCGCATAACCTGGCCCGCTGGACAGCCCGCATCGGCCTGGGTCAGCAGATCGTGACCACCAAGACCCTCAGGCGGCGGGTCTTCGCTCTGGTGGGACGGATCACCCGCTCGGCGCGCCGCCTCACTTTGCATCTCCCCCGGCGCTGGCCTTGGGAAACCCAGTTCAGTCGCGCCTTGGCCCGGCTGCAAGCCATTCCATTCCCGGCCTGACGGCCAGCCTGCAACTGACCCAACGTCCCCGCAATCTCGCGCCACCCCGGTCGCGAGAGTCCCCTGCTGCGTATCCTCTCGCCATCCCGCGCATCGCAACTCCCGCATAGGGCCTTAGGGGCCCTGTGCGGCGACTGAAGACCCTCCGCCGGCCTCCCATCTACCCCAAGACCCAGGCCATCTCCCCTGTAGCTCCCTCACCCACCCCCTTCCGCTGTCCTCACGCCGTCCATCCGTGTCCTTCGGTGGATTCGGGCTAATGCCGAGTCCCAGCCCGGTCCCACCGTACTGGCTGGACGTTGAGGCACTGGCCTGAGAGAAGGGCTCAAACAGAGTACTCATCTGGTCTGGGGTCATCCCGATTCCCGTGTCGGCCACACGGAAACTCAGCCAGTCCACACCATTCTGCGTGCTACGAGCCACTTTCAACGAGATCATGCCCTTTTCGGTGAATTTGCAGGCATTGCTGAGCAGGTTTAACAAGCCCTGCCTCACTTTGGTCAGGTCGGCTCGCATGGTGCCGAGGCTTTCGTCACACGTGACCTCTAAGGTATTGGCGTTCTTCTCCACAAGGGGATGAGTGATGACCACTACGCCGTTTACCATGTCATGTATGCTGAAGCTCTCCAGGTAGAGCTCCATCTTGCCGGCTTCAATCTTGGAGAGGTCCAGGACCTCGTTGATCAGCTGTAGCAGATGCTTGCCGACTGCGTTGATCTTCTCGAGGTCAGGTGTAAAATCATCCTGGCCCAAGTCTTCCGCCTGCTCCTGGAGCATCTCGCTGTAGCCGATGATAGCGTTAAGGGGGGTGCGTAGCTCGTGACTCGTATTGGCCAGGAAGTCACTCTTGGCGCGGGTAGCTTCAAGCGCCTGGTCCCTTGCAACAGCGAGTTCCCTTTCCGAGTGAATCAGCGCTTGGTTCCTCTCTTCTAGTTGGGAGTTCGCCTCCTCCACCTGTTCTTGCTGGCGTTGTAGCTGCTTGATTCCACCCGCTATGATCCTATCCGCCCTGAAGATGACCAAGAACAGCACCAGAAAGAGCACGCCGCCGGTAGCGGCCGCAACGATGATGGCGTCTCTGAAGGCGTCGGTCTCGGCCAGCGCCAAGGAGTCGGTAACATCCTGGACTATGCCCAGGACGCCCAGCACATTGCCTAATTCGCCGGAGCTGGGAGGCGTGTCCCTTATGGGAATGTAAGTTTGGACCACATCTAGTGTGCGAGGCTTCCCGTCCAAGTCGATTAACTCGGCTTGTCTCACCAGATCCGAGTCTAGCTCCCCACGGATCGCTTGGTGGGCGGCCTGTTGTTCACTGCCGGTGACTGGGGAAGTGGCGTGGACCAGGTTTCCCTGGAGATCAAAGACGCTGAACTTGGCGATGTTAAGACCAAAGGTAGTCATCCGGGTGAACGCGGGCAGCTTCGGCTTGATGGCGTCCATAAGGAGGGTAGACGGATTGTCCAAGACGGCTTGGTCTAGATTTTGCACTATGTTCCAGTAAAACAGCTTAAGTATGTGGTCCGCTTCGTCGATGCTTTGCTCTTCAGCACGCTCAATGAACCGGCGTTCATCGCGTGTGTCCAAAAGGAAAGCCAGAGCGACCGAGACAGCCGCTATTGCGATGAAGCTCGTGGCGACGAAGTACCAGAGCAGCGGGAACCTCTTGGAACGAATGAGCCCGGCAACTCGCCACGGGGCCTGTAACATCCTTGCTTCTCCTGCCGTCGATAACAGCGGCGCGAACGTGGAATACCGCGCACGGCATAGCTATATCAACCAAATTTTATGTTACCGGCGGAGAGACTGTCAATTTTGGCGAACGCGTTTCAGGGCTGTTTCGGTGGCGTCGCCTCATTCAATAGTCTCTGCTGTAGCACCATCGGATTAGTGGGATCATGGGAAGTGGTGGGAAGTAGGTAGAGCTCCGCGATTGGTCGGGGCATAGGCCTCGAGCTAGGGCCCCCTGGCATTGTCTTCTAATTCGGTCAACGGAGTACCGGGTACTATCACGACGGCATCGTTAAAAGCGACGTCTACAAGGTGTCCCAGACCCGGCACTATCTCGCCCGAGAACGGAACGAAGGGCGCCTCCAGGAAGTCTATGGGGAATATCCCAGCGGACCGCTGGCCTAAGGCCCTGTCGGGGTTTGTGAACCAAATGGCCACATCGCGAATGAACGCCGTTGTGTCCGGGTCGCTGAAGAAAGTCTCGTTTACCCTAAAGATTGCTGCTCTATTGCGGTCCAGCGGTTCGAGTGTCAGAGATACAACATTCAGGTCCCGTACGAGTGGGATCACTTGCACCTGCGGTCTTGTGACGACCACTATGAGGTCCCTGGTAAACGATTCTACGCCGGCCGGTGCTGTAAAACGATACTCCCCGACTCTGCCCATGTTGATGACTTGGTTGGCCGGTAGCGTGTTATGGTCGATGAGCAGGGCCGTCTGGTACTCGGGCGGAATAGTGCTTATGTCCCAGGTGAGCACAATCTCATCATCCTGGTTTTCCCGCCCGGCAGTCCTCTCCAGCTCAACTCGGAAACGCCAATGGAGGACGTTTTCGGCAGGGTCAGCCGGCTCAATCCGGCTAGTGAGCAGTCTAGTCTCATCTTGAGACGGGGCCAAATCGGAGTTCTGAGGGTAGTGGAAGAAGGACTTGAATTCAGGGTCGGAGAAGACACTTCGACCTGCATCGCAAGGGACAGCATCCGCGAACCCCAGATCGTAGCTCGATGTACAGCTCGGGTGCACTCCGAAGGTACGAGGCCCGAAGTCGACGCCGAGGCCCACCAGTTGTTCAACGAATATTTGGGCGATCCAGTTATCGGGATCCAACCCTACCAGCACTTGCTCCGAGTCCGTAGATAAGCCTCCGTCCTCGTCCTCCACCCGTACATTGACGGTATCCGTGTTGGTGCCCGCGGGGAAGTTGCAGTCGGCGAACTCCGCAGCCTGAGGGCCTATCTCGAATACGTTGTTGCCGTCGCAGTCGAAGGAGTAGGTGAGGGTGTCCGCCGGTACGTCGGTGGCAACGACCGTGATGGTGCTTACGCCGCCTTGAGCGTCCAGGATATCGGGTTCGGCGGTCACGCTGACGATGATGGGATCGACGTTGTTCACCGTCACGACCACGCTGTCGTTTGCCACTCCGGCTTCCCCGTCATCCACCCGGACGTTGACAGTCGGGCTGGCCGGGCCGTCGGGGAAGGTGCAGGAGGCGGTATTGTCGCCTGTCTGCGGGCCTATCTCGAATATGTTGTTGCCGTCGCAGTCGAAGAAGTACTGCAGCGGGTCGTTGACGCCAGGGTCGGTAGCGGTGACGGTGATCGTCGTGGGCACGCCCTCATTCGCAGGGCCTGTCGTTACGCTGGTGATCGTGGGGGCCACGTTGCTTATGTTGATCTGGTGTGCAGCGGTGGCGGTTGTCCCAAGGTCATCCGTCACCGTGAGGGTTATGGTGTAGATGCCATCGTCAGAGTAAATGTGCTCGCCCCAGACGAAGGTAGCCGTCTGACCGTCGCCGAAGTCCCAGTCGTAGCTCACGATGGCGCGTAGACCTCGAGTGGACCGGATTCCATCGAAGGTTATCGATGCCCCTTCGTCGCCTGTCACCGCAGCGTCGATGCGGGCAGCGAGCGGAGACACGAACTCGTACGCTCCGATATCGCTGGTAGCCGTGCCATCGGCATCGCCGTCCAGGGGACGAGGCACACCGCGCTGGTCCGTGTCTGGCGCCGCGCTATTATCGCCGACGTCGATGGCGGGGCTGCCCTCAATTAAGGCGTGGGTGAAGGTAGGTCCGCCGTTATCCTGGAGTGGGGCGAGCATGGGGTCAACATTCACCAAGTCGCCCGTGGCGGGGCTAAAGTTGCAGCCATCGCTCGTGCCGATCAGGTTGTGACCTAGGGAGGTGAATCCGTCGCAGTCCGGGAAACCGGGGCTTGCATTCCCCGCGATGGCGGTGTTCGTGAGGGTGACCGTGTGGAAATTAAAGATGCCTCCGCGGCTGACGCCGGCGTTGTTCCCGCTGATGGTACTGTTGGTTATATCTGCTGTGCCTAAGTTCAAGATGCCGCCACCCGAGTTAGTGGCGCTATTGCCGCTGACGGTGATGTTGCTGAGGGTCATGGGGCCGTCGTTGCGGATGCCGCCGCCTTGGATGGTGGCGTTGTTGTTACCGATGGTGCTGCTGGTCAGGTCTGCCGTGCCTAAGTTCAAGATACCACCACCATGGCTACTGGTATTTCCAGCCACGGTGCTGTTGGTAAAGGTTAAGGTGCCGATGTTCCTAATACCGCCGCCGCCTTTGGTCAGCCACGTTTCCATCGACTGTGCTGTTCAGCACAGTCAACGTGTTGTAATTGTCGATGCCGCCACCGTCGCCGATGGTGGCGCCGTTACCGCTGACGGCGCTGTCCAGAAGGGTCAGCGTCGCAGCCCCGGCGCTCCAGTTTGACACCCAGCCCCCAAACACTGCGGTATTGTCCGCTATGGTGGTGCGGATTGCTACAAGGTCGCCCTCGTTACGGATGCCCCCGCCTTGCGCACTCGCGCTGTTGCCTCGGACCCAGCTATCGTTCAGAGTGACGGTTCCCCGGTTGAGAATGCCGCCCCCGTCGCTGGAAAACCCTCCAGAGGCGGCGTTGCCTGTGACGGTGCTGTCCGTCAGCGTCAATGTGCCGCTGTTGTAGATACCGCCGCCATCACCGGTCGTCTTACCGTGCCTGATGGTTACGCCTGAGATGGCAACGCTGCCGCCGGTTACGTTGAAGACGCGGGAAGTCGCATCGCCAGAGGTGGCCGCCGCCTGGATGATGGTGTCGCCAGACCCGGCGCCGGTCAGGATCAGGCTCCTGTTGACGGTAAGCTCCAAGCCGAGGGTAAGGGTATACGTCCCACCCGGGATGTATGCGGCATCACCGGAGCCGGCCGCCGCAATCGCTTCCCGCAGGGAGCAATCGGCGTCACACGCGCCGTCGTTCGTGTCTTCGATCTTGGTTACGACGAGGTCCGCTCCCGGAGGAAACACGATTATTCGGACACTCGCAGGGTCGCTGTCCGCCGCCCCGTCGTTAACCCTGAAGCCAAAGCTGTCGACGTCGGTGAAGCCGGCGTCGGGAGTATAAGTGACGGCCTCACCGGTCAGGACGTGTGGCACCGTGCTTATCGATGTAGCCCCCTCAGACAGATCCCCGGTGCCTGGCAGGGAAGTGATAATAAATGTTAGCGGGTCCCCAGCCGGATCGGAACCCGTGAGAGTAATTGCCACCGGCGTGTCCACGGTGGTTGTCACGGTCTGTGCTGAGGCTACCGGGGACGAATCGGCGAACTGGATCTGGCCGAACCAGGTGCCCCAGGTGTCCTCTGGGGAGGCAGCGTACTCACCGAAAATCCATATGCTGCTGGGGTCGGCGGGGTCTACGGCGGCGCCGCTATAATCGCCCCAGCGGTTCCGCGAACCACCGTAGGTCTTCACGTAGTTCGCCTCGCCCGCCTTCAGCTCCACGCTGGGCTGAAGAGTGGCGCCATCGATGCGTGTGGCGTAGCGGATGCCGGCGTACTCGGGCTGGGCCGCGCTATCAGAGCAGGAGCGGTTGAACACCATGACCATGTTACTATCCGCGTCTGTCGTGAGCGCAGGGTAGTAGTACCAGCAGTCGGGAGAGCCGAAAGCCACATCCTCGAGAAGAGTTGGGCCACCTGCGGCGACGCGCACATAGCGAGCCCGCGCCAACTGAGGGGAGCCCGTGTCTGCAACGCTATGTGCGGTCCAGACGGATCCGTCCCTGTACACCACGTTACGAATCCTATTGCCTCCCGTATCAATGAGGCAGGGATTGGCGCAATTTGGGTCCAACTCCGGGTCTGGAGCGGAGCCGCCTCGCTGATTCGCGTTCGGAGGTGGCTCGTAGGGTGCGACGGTCACGACCGCTGCGGTGAGAGTGGGGTTATTCAAGGGGTTGGTTAGCGTGTACAGGACCATGAAGTTATTAAAGGGAGGTAGGAAGTAGCTGTTGGCCATCAGGTACTCGACACCAGGCGTGCCGAACGTGACCGCCGGCCTCACCGTGGCGGCAGCGAAATCGTCGAAGCCTGCTCCTGGGAACCTCACGTCCCAGATATCTGTCCACGTGATAGCGGGACACGATGGGTTGTAGAGAGTTGACTTCGGTAGGATGCGTATCTTGGAGTAGTCGAAACCGCCACCAAAGCCAAACTGATTCGGCACGATATACACTGCCTGGTCGTCGAAACCCAGCCCCTGGTAATCGGCCCAGTTGCCTGCGGGCGTAGAGCCGTTGAGGTCCCCACGAAGCGCCCAGTTGCACCAGGAACCGTGGGGGTCGGCATCATCGGAAACGGAGACTAGTATCCACGACTGAGTAGTCGGGTCACGGTCTACTGCCAGGTAGACCAAGACCCACCGGTTCTCGAAGTGGTCGAAGATTATCTTGGGGTCGAAGGCGCGGCCAAGGGGGGAGTCACGGGGGTCACCCAGGCCGGGCAACACATTCTCGAACCAGACGGTAGCATCAATCCGCGCCTGCATGGCCCCAGATTTGCTGAAGATCTCGAAGGAGGTATTGACCGCCCCTATCACGTGATTGGGCCCGACGGCTGTGATAGGGTCCGGAGGTATACTAAAGAACCCGAAGACGTCCGGTATATCCGGTGGGCCCTCAAAGCTGGCCACCAGGCTCGCGGATATAACTTCGGGCTGAACCCCAACCTGCGGGGCGGTGTCGTCTACTTCGTTAGAACCGGGCGGAGGGGAAGATAGAGGCTGGGTACCTTCTGGGGCCTGGACGAGCTGAATCCGGCCGGTAGGGATCACTCTCCCACCACCCTCCGGTACCGCCAGAGGCTCAAGCGAGGCGGCAACAGCCGTGTCTGCGATAGCTCCCTGAGCGGAGGTCCCTTGAGCCGGGCCCTGGGACAGCGGCTGGACCACTGCCTGTGGGTCTGACGCGGCGATGACCAGCGTGGCCCACAGAACTCCACCCACGGTCACCAACGAGAGAGCTGCCCAGGAAAGCCAGACGTGTACTCTAGCCAAAACTTACCTCCAGAAACAATTGGGACCTCACTCTGGGGGCCGCTAGGCAGTCCGGAGAATAATGGCGGATGCGTGAATTTTCAAATCCGGCCCGTAAGGGTACAATACTTTGAGCGGTCTCGTAAGGTCAAGCCTAACTCGCTCCGCTCCGGAAGCTCACTCAACAGGCCGGCTGCCACCGGCTGTCAATCGCTGACGGAAGCAGCCGATCGGAGACCACACATGCGGGTAGTCGACGCTATTGCGAACATACTGAAGCTCGAAGGGGTGGAATACCTGCCCTGTTACCCCACTACCCCTATGATCGAGGCCGCCGCCGCGGCCGGAATCAGGCCAATCGTCTGCCGACAGGAGCGTGTTGGAGTAGGTATGGCCGATGGCTCCAGCCGTGTCTCCAATGGCCGGCCTCCTGGTGTCTTCACCATGCAGTTCGGCCCGGGCGCCGAGTATTCCTTCGCGGGGGTAGCCACGGCACACTCCGACTCGGTGCCTCTCCTGCTGCTCCCCCTGGGCAATCCCAGTGAGCGCGAGGGAGTATCGCCCAACTTTAGCTCTGCACGTATCTACGCGCCCATTACCAAGTCTGTGGAGGTAGTCAACGCCCGCGAGCGCGTCACTCAGGTCATGCGGCGCGCCTTCAGTCAGCTGAAGATGGGCCGGCCTGGCCCCGTAATGGTGGAGGTCCCAGTGGACGTTGCTCTGGAAGAGGTTGAGGGTTCCTCTGTAGCCGAATACCGGCCGGTTAAGTGGACGTGTACCTCCGCCGACCCCCGAGATGTGGATGAGGCAGCCGCAGTGCTCGTAGGCGCCGGCCGCCCCGTGATTCACGCCGGCCAGGGAGTCCTATACGCTCAGGCGACGGAGGAGCTGATACATCTGTCGGAGCTGCTGCAAGCTCCCGTGATGACTACCCTGGCCGGCAAGAGCGCCTTCCCTGAGAGCCATCCCCTGTCGTTGGGCACCGGATCTGTCAGCATGGGCGAGGCTGTGGTCCACTTCGTGAGCCGAGCCGATGTGGTGCTCGGTGTCGGATCCAGCTTCACCCGGCACAACATGAGCACCCCCATCCCCCCCGGAAAGGTTGTGATCCAGGTCACTAATGACTCCAGGGACATCAATAAGGACTACCCTGTAGACTACCCGGTCATCGGGGACGCTAGGCTGGTCCTGAGGCAACTCATCGAAGCGGTCACGGATCGCCTGGGCGCGCGGGGCAGGGCCGGCGACGGCTCCATCGCTCAGGAGGTCGCCATCGTCAAGAAAAGGTGGCTCAGGGAGTGGATGCCCAAGCTCACCTCCGACGAGGTCCCCATAAACCCATATCGGGTCATCTGGGAGCTGACGCAAACGGTGGACTCAGCCGAGGCCATAGTTACCCACGACTCGGGCAGCCCTCGAGAGCAGATGATACCCTTCTACCAGGCGACGGGGCCCCGCAGCTACATCGGCTGGGGCAAGTCCTACGGGCTGGGTACTGGATTGGGATTGGCCATGGGCGCCAAGCTGGCGGCGCCCGACAAGCTGGCCGTCGCCTGGATGGGGGATGCCGCCTTCGGCATGGTGGCCACCGACTTCGAAACGGCCGTGAGGTGCGACCTGCCGATCCTGGTCCTTGTCTCCAACAACTCCATCATGGCTGCCGAGGTCCGTGACATGGCCGTCTCCCATGAGCTTTACGGGACCAGGAACATAGGAGGCAACTACGCGGAGATGGCCCGGGCAATGGGGGGCTACTCCGAGCGCGTTCAGAACTCTGCCGAGGTGGCTCCCGCCATCAACCGGGCTCGAAGGGCCACTGAGGACGGTCGTGCGGCCCTGCTGGAGTTCATCACCTGCGCGGAGCCAGCCTTCTCCCACAGGCGGGGGTTAGGATAAATTCTGGCCCTATATTCTTATGGCAGACGTGCGGGCAGGCGGCCAAATGCGTGCGTGGGGGTGAATGAAATGGCGGTATCAGAGAAAGTAAAGCGTTTCGCTGAAGAAGGTGGCTGGATTCGGCGCATGTTCGAGGCAGGCATCGCCCTCAGGCAGCAGCACGGCGAGGACAAGGTCTTCGACCTGTCCCTGGGCAACCCGGTGGTGGAGCCCCCACCCGAGTTCCACCAGGAGCTCAGGAGGCTGGCCCAAAATCCCTCCACGGGGATGCACCGCTACATGCCCAATGGAGGCTACCCCGAGACCCGCGAGGCGGTTGCGCAGGGGCTCAGGTCGGAGACGGGTATTCCCTTCACCATGGGCGACATCATCATGACCTGCGGCGCCGCCGGAGGCCTCAACGTGGTGCTGAAGACCATCCTCAATCCCGGGGATGAGGTGGTGCTCTTCGCCCCTTACTTCGTGGAGTATGTCTACTACACCGACAACCATGGAGGCGTCGCAGTGGTCGCCCCCACGGACGAAGGCTTTCAGCCGGACCTCGGGGCGCTAGAGGGACTGATAACGCCTCGTACCAGGGCCGTGCTGATCAACTCCCCCAACAATCCCTCTGGGGCCGTCTACACAGCGGAGCGGATCAAGGACATGGGCGAGCTGCTCCGCCGCAAGAGCGCTGAGTATGGGACCGAGATATTCCTCATAAGCGACGAACCTTACCGGCGCATCATCTACGACGGCCTCACCTACCCCCAGGTGTATCCCTGCTACGAGGCCTCCGTTGTCGTTACCTCCCACGCCAAGGACCTGGCCCTGCCGGGCGAGCGGATTGGCCACATCGCCGTGAATCCGGCCTACCGGGCCCGCGAGGAGCTAATGGACGGCTTTACCTTCTGCAACCGCATCCTAGGGTTCGTAAACGCTCCGGCGCTCATGCAACACGCCGTCCGGGCCCTCCAGGGAGTCAGCGTGGACGTGGGGGACTACCAGCGAAAAAGGGGCTACCTCTACGACCGGCTGACCGAGATGGGCTACTCCCTTTTCAAGCCACAGGGCGCGTTCTACATGTTCCCCAGGTCGCCCATTGAAGACGCGGTGGCCTTTGTAGAGGAGCTACAGCGGTACAACGTTCTTGTGGTGCCGGGAAGGGGCTTCGGCTCGCCGGGCCACTTCCGCATCTCCTACTGCGTCGAGGACCGGGTCCTCGAGGGCGCCGTGGATGGCTTCGCGAAGGCGGCGAAGCAGGCAGGGTTGTAACAAGCGAAGCGCAGGATCCCTGCCCTGCGGTGCGTGACATCCGGCTCCCCTTACCGCGGCTCCGAGCCCCCGCCTACAGCCCCTTCAGCTCCAGGGTGCTCACCTCCAGGGTGTCCAGGTCGGCCACGCGGATGGCGTGGTTGTTGGTGTCGGCGATGTAGAGCTTGCCCGCGGCTATGCTCACGCCGCTGGGCTCGTGGAAGAGGGCCTGGCTGCCCTCGCCGTCTTGGTAGCCCGGCTCGCCCGTACCCAGCAGGGTGATCACGCTCCGGGTTTGGGGAAACACACGCTTGATCTTGTTGTTATAGGTGTCCGCAATGTAGAGCACACCGTCATAGAAGCAGATGCCCTGGGCGTGCTGGAGGCGCACCGAGTTACCTGTCCCATCTACATCGCCGAATACAAACAGGTCGAACCCCACGATGCTGCTGACTCGCCCGTCGCCGTCGAGGTCGGCGGACCGGATGGCGCTGGCCTCGCTGTCCGCGAAGTAGAGCTTCTGGCCGTCGGTGGTAATACCGGTGGGCTGGTCCAGGGATGCAGAGAGCAACGGCCCGTCTACCGGGGACTCCCGGCCGTTGCCGGCGTAGGGACGTGAACGCTGCGTCTCCAGGTCGAGGGCCCATAGCTGGTGGGTACCGGCCATGGCGATATAGAGCGTGCTACCGTGGATCACCAGGTCCCAGGGTGAGCTGAGGTCCGTGTCCAGGGCGTCGCCGCCCCCGCCGAATCCCCTCGCCTGCCGACCTGTGCCGGCAACGGTTTTGACGGTCCCGACACCCAGGTCCAGCCTTCTGATGACGTGGCTCTCGGTATCGGCCACATAGAGGGCATCGCCTTCCAGGGCCATACCCTGAGGGTGATCGAACCTGGCAGTCCCAGAGTCGCCATCCTCCAGGCCCGCTTCGCCGCAGCCGAAGACCTGTTGCACCACTCCGTCGAGCCCGGCGACGACTATGCGGTTATGGTTCGAGTCGGATATGAAGAGCCTTCCGGAGGCCTCGTCGGCCAGCACCTTACCGGGAAAGGAGAGTCCCGACTCCTCCTCCTGCTCTCTCTTGTAGCTCATGTGCCGGCGGTCGATCACACCCTGCTCGTCGAACTCCTCCACCATCTGGCTGAACAGGGGGTCGAAGTCCTCGAAGGTGATCTCTCCCTCGTGCTTGCCGATGATCTTTCCCTGAGGATCAATGAAGATCAGCGTGGGCCAGGCCCGGCAGGCGTACTGCTGCCACACTTGGAACTGGCTGTCGTTGATCACTGGGTGTTCCAGCTCATAGCGCAAGACCGCCTTGCGGAGGTTGTCGGTGTCTTTCTCTGAAGTGAATTTGGCGGAATGGACTCCTATCACGGCCAGCTCATTCACGTACTTCTGTTCCAGTTTCCGCAAATGCGGAAATACGTGCATGCAGTTGACTCAGCAGTAGGTCCAGAAGTCCAGGATCACCATCTTTCCCCTGAGGTCTTGAAGGCTCAGAGGCCTGTCCGTGTTCAGCCAGTCCACACCCAAGGGGAAATCGGGAGCGTTCGTCGTGCCCGCAAAGGACCTCCTAACCACGGGTCCCTCCTCTCTCTGTCGGCGGCTCAATGAGCCTATGCTCTATTTTGCACCGTTCCCACCCTCGCGGCAAGCTACCCTTACCGGCAGGTCGCCTATCCGCGCACTCGGGCGGATGCAGGGTCGCGTGGCACGGTCCCTCTGCCAAACAAATACTCTCGACTGCGTGCAAGAATGCGGTGGGCAGAATCAAGCGCATTATGATAAGATTAATTTTTAGCAGTTAACTATATTCGTAATAAACTGGTGAACTTACCCGTGGAATGTCCAGCTTGCAGGAGTCCTAACCCACCCGAGGCACGCGTTTGTGGCAATTGCCGCGCGGCTCTGGACGGGGAACCTCCGCGTCCTACTTCCGTGTCCCGACCAGGGGGAAACAGTTATGTCCCTGTTGGCAGGATGCGACAAGGGGAAGGACTCCGCAAATATGCCGTCCGGGAGCTTCGCCTCCACGAGGGGGAGCGGGTAGAGGAACGATTTGTCCCCGATGATGGCGCTGTGATGGATACGCCACCTACCGGCGAGCTGATTGTTCTCACCAACCGAAGGGTGATTTCCTTCGTGGAGGCTGATGGGCATACGGAGACCACGCTTGCCTCCTTGGATGAGCTCCAAGGCGTGTCGGTCAAAGCCAATACCAGGGGCCTCAAGACCATCTCTCAGGGGCTGTTCTTGATCCTTGCAGGTATCCTAACCTACTTGGTCGTCGGGTACATCCTGCTCGACCGGGTATCCTATGGGACCCCCATTGCGCTCAGCCTGGGAGCGACGATCCTATTCGTAGGGCTGCTCTTAATTTCCAAGTATTTCTTCTGGGAACAAGAGGGCAGTATCACCTTTCAGGGAGGGAGCTGGGAGCTTCACTTCCCCTACAGGACCGATAGGGCCAGCGCCGACGTGTACAAACTGGTCAACCGATTCTTCGAGCTGAAGCTAGAACCCCGCAAGGATCGTCTCCTTCGGGGCGACGAGGAATTCCTGGATGAATCAGCGGACCCGCCCTATTCGACCACTCCCAGAAGCTATCAGTAGCTCATACGGCAGGGCGCTGTCCCGCTCGCCCGGTTGTTATCCCAGGGACAGAGACGGGTCCACGTCCAAGTCGAGGAGACTCGCAGAGCCTCTCGTAAGGTGAACATATCCACAAGCGGCTATCATCGCCCCGTTGTCGGTGCAGAGAACCGGCGGGGGGATGATGGTGGGCAACCTCGCCTGCTCTAGCATCCTCTCCCGCAGCAGCGCGTTGGCGGTAACGCCCCCTCCCAGAATTAGCCCTCTGGCGCCCCATTCATCCGCGGCGCTCAGCGTCTTGGATACCAGGACGTCCACGATGGACTCCTGAAACGCCCACGCCAGCTCCGCCACGTCTGGGGCCATCTCCTCTTCCCCACCCTCACTCGGGCCAGGGTATAGGCCTCTGGCCTGAGCTTTGTGGAGCAGGGCAGTCTTCACTCCGCTGAAGCTGAAATCGTGGGTGTCCCTTAGCCATGCCCGGGGGAGCCATTCCCCTCCCTTGGCACCCGCCGACACCCTCTGGATCTCCGGGCCGCCGGGGAAGCTCAGCCCAAGGACACGAGCCGCCTTGTCGAAGGCTTCTCCCGCGGCGTCGTCTCTGGTGCGCCCCAACAGCTCGTACGTGCCGTGCTTCTCCATAAGGACCAGGTCGGTGTGGCCACCTGAGGCTATCAGACAAACCAGGGGAAAGCCTGGCTCCTGCTCGGGCGTGTCCTTGCCCGCATGGTCCGAATCCGAAGCCAGCCAGGCCGCGTATACATGGCCCTCCAGGTGGTTCACGCCAAGCAGGGGTATACCAAGAGAGAAGGCGAGGCCCTTCGCGAAGTTCAACCCCACCAGTAGGGAGCCGGCGAGCCCAGGGCCATGGGTTACGGCGACGGCATCAAGATCGTGGAAACCTATCCCCGCGGCCTCTACTGCTTCGGTGACAGTTGGGACAATATGGATGACGTGCTGGCGGGAAGCCACCTCCGGCACTATGCCACCATAGCGCGCGTGAAGATCGACCTGCGAAGCAACGATGTTGGAGAGCAACAGCCGGCCATCCTCTACAACAGCGGCGGCCGTCTCGTCGCAGGAGGTCTCGATTCCAAGCACCTTAACCGACATACTCCGCATGATAGTTTTCGCCGGTATCTTTAGTCAACTAGCCCTCTGCGGACCGAACAGGCTGCTGAAAAACTCTTTCGACCATCCCCCTGGCCCCCTTCCCTTCGATAGACTCAGGGCATGCCTGGCCAGGAAGGGGGAGAAACTTATATCTGAGGGACACCCCTTCGGCTGGCTCAGGGCAGGCTCTCATCCGCCTGAGGCGGACCGGCAAAGGGGCTTCGCCCCTCTGCACACCCCTTTCATCCGCAACCTCCTAAACCTTCCCGTTGACACCGTCCAGAGCACCCAATTACACTTGCACTTGTCCGTCGCGATATCAAGCGGTGGTGAAACCATGCCGTAGTCCCAGTGCTCCTCGGGATCAAGCCCGGCCTAAGCGTGAATCACCTGATGAAGGAGGAACCCATGATCAAGGTATCAGTACTGTATCCGAACGAGCCCGGCAAGAAATTTGACGCCTCTTACTTCATGGACAAGCACCGCCCCATGGTGGGGGGGCTGCTGGAGTCCGAAGGGCTGGTCCGAGCCGAGCTAGACAAAGGCGTCAGCGGTTCAGACCCAAACTCACCCGCCCCATATCTGTACATTGGGCATCTCGTGTTCGAATCGATTGACGCCGTGCACAATGCCTTCAAGAAACATGGGCACGCGATCATGGGTGACGTACCCAACTACACCGACATCACGCCCCAAGTACAGATCAGCGAGATCCTGGGCTGAACAACTTACATGGCTGAGGTCCGTCCGTTCAGGGGATTGCGATACAACCAGCAGATGGTGGGGGATCTGTCCCCCATTGTATGCCCTCCCTTCGACACTATTCCGCTGGAGCTACAGAGGACCCTCTACGAGCGTAGCCCTTATAACGTCGTCCGGCTCGAGGCTGGAGAGACACTGCCCAGCGATACGACCAACGACAACCGCTATACCCGGGCAGCCTCACTCCTGGCAAGCTGGATAAACACGGGGGTCTTTCTCCGCGACACCAGCCCGGCCTTTTACCTCGTCGAGCATACTTTCCGGCATCGAGGCACAGGGCTCAGCCGGCTGGAGCTGATGTGCCGCGTCAGGCTGGAGGAGTACGAGCGTGGGGTGGTGCTGCCCCATGAGTACACCCGGGCCGAAGATAAGCGGGACCGGCTAGCGCTGATGGAAGCCTGCCACGTCAACCTCAGTCCCATCATGTGTCTCTACCGGGACCGACAGCGCCGGCTGTCCCAGGTGTTTCGGGATACGATGACCGGCAGACCGATGGTTGAATTCTCGGACGCCGGTGAGCAAGGCTACCGGCTGTGGAGAATCGATGCCGACGGAGACCTGGCCGAGATCAGCGAGGTCATGTCTCCCAAATCTCTCTATATAGCCGACGGCCATCACCGGTATGAGACGGCCCTGGCTTTTCGGGACCGTCCGGCAACGGGCCGCATAGGGTCCGATCAGCCGTCGAAATTCGTGATGATGGGTTTGATAGACTTTGACGATCCAGGCCTGCTGGTGCTCCCATACGATCGTGTGTTGAGGGGGCTCGACGCTACGACCCTGAAGAAAGCGGGAGAGCGGCTACGCCAATTTTTCGACATTGAGCCTTACTCTACCGGAGAAGCCGCCGAACTCGATGCGTTCTTGACTGAGATCGACCTCCGAGGAAAGGCCGGGCCGGCCATGGGGCTCCTTGATCCCCAAGGAGTGGACGGAGCTGAGGGCGAGGCACTCCAGTTGCTCACCCTGAAAAACGATATCCGGCTGGAGTCGTGGGGGCCGGTCGCGGAATCGGAGGCCTGGATACTCGAAGAGCAGGTGCTCAGGCCTATTCTGGGAGACGCTCTCGCTCAGTGCCTGGAGTACATTCACGAAGGAGAGGAGGCGGCCAGGCTGGTAAGGACCGGCGAGTACCAGTTGGGTTTCTTCCTGAGGTCTTTTCCCCTGGACCTATTCGAGAGGATCATGGACCATGGACAACGGCTTCCTCCCAAGTCCACCTTCTTCTATCCGAAGCTGCCCACCGGGGTCGTGATTAACGTGTTGCGGGGGAACGCCTAAACCTCGCCTTCCTGTGTACCGGACGTTATGGCCCTCTCGGCTCGCTTGCTATGCTCGGCGGTACTGAATTAAGAGGAACTTACTCCCCTGGGTCCGGCAGGCAAGATGGGCGGAGACGCCCTAAAGCCTTACGAGTCGAGCCGCGTCGATTTGGTGGAGGTCTCGTATCTGCTCCAATATTGGAGGAGGAATGGGGTCGTCAAGCCCAATGATCATCATCGCATGACCCCTGGGGGTCATGCGCCCCACCTGCATAAAGCTGATGTTGATGTCATTCTCTCCAGTGATCGTCCCCACTGCGCCTATCAGGCCCGGCTGGTCGCGATGCTCGATAAATAGCAGGTACGGAACAGAGGGAGCCATGTCGAGCCAGTAGTCGTTCACCCGCACGATGTGTACCTCGTTCCGAATAGACGTACCGGCCAGGCTGGTGTGGCCGGTGGTAGTCTCGAGGGTGACGGTGATCAGGTTCCCGTACTCCTCTGCCATTACGCTCTTCTGCTCCGTAACTTTCCAGCCCCGCTCTTGGGCCAGCAGGGGGGCGTTGATCAGGTTTACTCGTTCACCGCTCACGGATACCAGCAAGCCAGTCAAGACCGCAGACTTTAGAGTGACCGTATCATGCTCGGCTATATCACCCTGGTAGCTGATATTCACGCCTACAAATTGCCCTTCCGTCAGCCGCATAAGAAGCTTGCCCAGCATTGAGGCCACGGGCAGGTGGGGCGCCACCACCGCATGGACCTCTGGAGCCAGGAAGGGCGCGTTGACCGTGTTGCGGGCCGGCTCTCCTCGGAGCACGGCCAACACCTGTTGTGCCGCTTCGACCGCCACCTCCCTCTGGGCCTCTTGGGTTGAGGCGCCGAGGTGAGGAGTCACGATCACGCGTGGGTGCTTTACGAGGGGGCTCTCGCCTGGAGGCTCCTTGGAAAAAACGTCCAGCGCCGCTCCCGCAAGCTTCTCCCCGTCGAGAGCCTTCAGGAGAGCACTTTCATCGATGAGCTCGCCGCGAGCCACGTTGATGATGCGCGCGCTGGGTTTCATGATCGCCAGCTCGGCCTCACCGATCAGGTGATGAGTGGACTCGGTGAGAGGGGTGTGGACGGTAACAAAGTCGGATCGGGCCAGGAGCTCCTCCAGAGTCACCAGCTCTATCCCCAGTATCCGGGCGTAATCCGGGGACACGAAGGGGTCAAAGGCCAATAGATGCATGGCGAAGCTCTGGGCTCTTTTCCCCACCTCCGAACCTACTCGCCCGAGGCCCACTATCCCCAACGTCTTGTTGCGGACCTCCACGCCCATAAAGGCCCCCCGGTTCCATTCGCTCTGCTTCAAAGAATGGTTCGCCTGGGGCACGTTGCGAGCCAGGGCCAGCATGAGGGCCATCGTGTGTTCGACGGCAGCGATGGTGTTTCCAGTGGGGGCGTTTACAACGGCGATCCCTCCGCCGGTGGCGGCATCCAGGTCTATGTTGTCTACCCCGATGCCGGCCCGCGCAATGACCTGGAGCTTTTTCCCCGCACGGACCACATCGGGAGTTACCTTGGTCTCGCTCCGGACGATCAAGGCATCGTAGTCGCCGAGGATGTCGATGAGCTCCTGGGGTTTCAGGCCTTTCTTGACGTCCACGTCCGCCTGGGTCTTCAGGAGCTCTACACCTTCGGAAGCTATGGGGTCCGCGATTAGTATTCGTGCCATGTGTATACTCTCGCCCTCGTTTTGACCATCCCCTGTAAAGGGAGATTCGCGTCGTGTCATGTCCCCACCCTTGCTCCCCTCTCCGCCCTTGCCGCCTCCCCTCAAGGGGCGAGGGGCCTTCTGCTTTCAACGTGAAACGGGAGAGTGGGGTGGGACCCACTACCCGGCAGCGGCGTGGGCAGGCTTGAACCCTACCTTGGGCAAGGTCGTTTCAAGGGCCTGAACAACCTCGTGAATGTCGCCTTCTGTTACCCTGCCCATGTGGCCGATGCGGAATATCTTGCCCCGCAGAGGGCCCTGGCCACCCGCAGCCACTACCGAATGCTCAGTGCGCAGCAACTCTGACAGTCTTCCTCCATCGACTCCCTCCGGTATTTTGACCGAAGTCACCGTGTTGGAAGCGTGGGCCTCGTCCGCCAGAAGCTCGAGGCCTATGGCTTTCATGCCGTCTCGTGTTACGCCGGCTATGTGGGCGTGCCGAGCGAAGACGTTGTCCATTCCCTCCTCCAACATCATGCGCAGGGCCACGTCCAGGCCGTAGAAGAGGGGCACCACTGGGGTGAAGGGCGTCTCGCCCCGCTCCAGGTACCGCTGGGCCGCCGGAAGGTCGAAGTAGTACCGCGGCATTTTTGCGGTTTCTGTGGCCTCCCACGCTTTCTCGCTGAGGCTTATGAACGAGAGGCCGGGCGGCACCATCAGACCCTTCTGGGAGGCTGTACACACCACATCACAGCGCCACTGGTCCACTGGAAGGGGCACACAGCCCAGGCTGCTTATGGCGTCCACTATGAGGAGCGCGTCCGAGCCCTCCTTCACCACCTTGGCGATGGACTCCAGGTCATTCGTGACGCCCGTTGAGGTCTCGTTATGGGTAACCAGGACGGCTTTTATGCCCGGATCGGACCCTAGAGCTCGGCGGATGTCCTCCGGATCGGCGGCCCGGCCCCACTCCACGTCCAGCTTGATCACTTCGGCGCCGTAGGTCCTGGCTACATCGGCGAACCGGTCCCCGAAGTAGCCCATGCTAACCGCCAGCACCTTGTCGCCGGGCGAGAGGGTGTTCACCAGCGCCGCCTCCATCGATCCCGTGCCTGAAGCACTCAGGATGTAAAGGCGGTCCTGGGTCATGAACACCTGCTTCAGCTTGTCGGTGATGCCAAGGATAATCTCCTTGAACTCGGGACCCCGGTGATTGATCATCGCGCTGCCGACGGCCTCGAGCACCTCTTCCGGACAGGGAGTGGGCCCCGGGGTCCGCAGGTTCTGCCTGGGAAATTTCACGTCTCCTCCTTGCTTACTGCCCCCTCGTCTGGAGCGATGGTTCTAATAAAATAGCGCTTTCCAACCCTCAGCACCAGACCGGGTGGTATCAGCTCATCAGGTCTGAGCTTGCGGCCATCGGTTTCCACGGCACCCTGGTTGATAAGGCGTTTGGCCTCGCTTCGGCTAATACGTAGGGCTTTTATGACCAATTCGGCAGTGGTCGCGGGAGCAGGGGACGGGACCACTATGTCCACGTACTGGTCTTCTTCCTGAGGCACCTCTCTACGCTGGACCACCCGCTCGAAATGCTCCTCCGCACTCCTCCCAGCCTCCGGCCCGTGGAACTGGCCGGTAATCTCCCTGGCGAGGCGTTTCTTTAGCTCCATGGGATTCACAGAGCGCTCCTCCAGCCCCAGGCCCATCTCTCCTAGCTCCGCGTCGGGAACGTCGGTCAGGTACTCGAAGTAGTCCATCACAAGCTCATCCTGGATGGACATTACTTTCCCATACATGTCGTGAGGATTCTCATCAACCCCAATGTAATTATCGAAGCTTTTGCTCATCTTCTGCACGCCGTCGGTGCCAACCAGGATAGGCATCAGGAAGCATTGCTGAGGTGCCTGGCCCATCTTCTCCTGGAGATCTCGTCCAACTAGTAGGTTAAACATCTGGTCGGTGCCACCAAACTCCACGTCGGAATTTACCGCCACTGAGTCGTAGGCCTGGAGCAGCGGATAGAGAAGCTCTGTGACGGCGATGGGCTTGTGGCCCTGGAAGCGCCGGGCGAAGTCATCTCGTTCCAGGAACTGAGCTACGGTGAACCTCCGGGTAAGGTCTATCACGTCTGCTAAGTTGAATTTACCGAACCACTCGCTCTGCCAGACCGCGTCAGTGCGGTCCCGGTCCACCACTTTAAAGAACTGGCGCATGTACGACTCGGCGTTCTCGACAACCTCTTCGTGTGTGAGCATAGGGCGCGTGGCCGACTGACCGGTGGGGTCGCCTATCTGTGCCGTCCAGTCGCCTATAATCAGGATCACCTTGTGGCCCAACTCCTGAAGCTGGCGCAGCTTGCGAAGTCCCACTACGTGGCCGAGGTGGATGTCGGGGCGGCTTGGGTCGAAGCCCATCTTCAAACGTAGGGGCTTCCCTTCCTTGAGGAGTCTTGTGAACTCCTTCTCCACGATTATCTCGCTCACCCCGCGCCGGGCTATCGTGTGCAGGGTACGTTCATCCAGCACGGGCCGACCTCTCCAGGGAGAACTCTGATCACACTTCGACCTTGAAGGCACCTGGGGCATTGGAGAGGACTTCCCGCGTCTGCTCCACATCCAGCCTCATCTGTTCGACCAGCGCGTCTACGGAAGGGAAGGCCGCTTCAGCCCTCAACCGGCCGGCGAACTCAAGGGTCAGGGTCTGGCCGTAAAGATCCCCCTGGAAGTCAAGAAGGAACGCTTCCACGGTCCTTCGGCCTCCGCCGAAGGTGGGCCTCACGCCAATACAAGTGGCCGCCTGATACCGGGTCCCGTCAACGATGGCCCAAGTCGCGTATATGCCGTCGGCCGGTATGGCGAGAGCGTCGGGAACAGCAAGGTTGGCAGTAGGAAAACCCAACGGGGCGCCTCGGCGGTCCCCTTCCACCACCACACCGGAAACAGTATACCACCGGCCGAGCATCTTGCCTGCATTCTCCACATCACCCTGGATGATCGCTCTACGTAGTGAGTTGCTGCTGATGGCACCTTGCCCCATCAGAACGTGCTCCACCGTCTCCACCCAGAATTCCATCTCCTCACCAAGCGCCTTGAGGGTAACTATATCTCCCTCGCGGTTGTGCCCGAGGGCGAAGTCGGCTCCCACTACCATGCCCTTCATCTTCAAATGCTCGCACAGCAGTGACACGAACTCACGCGCAGGAAGCACAGACAGCGCTTTGGAGAAATCTATCGGCACCACCAGCCCTACGCCATGAGCTTTGACGAGGGCCAGCCTCTCTTCGAGGGTCTGGAGATACTGCACTTTAGCCCCGAGGCTCAACACCAGCCGGGGGCTATTGCGAAAGGTCACTACCGCGGAAACCAGATCGTGACTTTCAGCCACCTCGTTGAGGCGCTGGAACAGCCTTTGATGGCCCAGGTGGACGCCGTCGAAGGTCCCGATCGTGATGGCCGTGGCACTCGGCGGCGACGCGTTGGATAGATCTTGATAGTACGACATCAGACTCGTATCGGCGGGTGTTCCCGTAGGTTACTCGGTAGGCGGCTGACTGCGAGGGCCGCGCCCGGTAGGGCATCACATGGCTGGGCGCCAGCTATGCCCATTTACTGGCAGAGCCGATAGTAGCACAGCCCTTGGTGAGCGTCAAACCTGACTTGGCCAGCCTGCTTAACAAAGCCGTCCAACGTTAATCCTAGGCATCGAAGAAAGCCTTCCTGTCTCTTGCTTCCCACGCGTCTACATACTGTAGCTCAGCTTGGATACGGTCATCCCCGAGCTTTAGTGCCTGGTCCTTTCTTATCAGCCACATGTGAAACGGATCACTGACGCCTGCAATTTCTGTTCCTACACAGGTTCGTAGGATCCTTAGCGCGACCTGAACCCCCTTTTGTTCCCCTAATTTCACCAGGTCTTTTCCTCCGAGAGTGCGGAAAATCGCATAGGCTGTCTTCGCCCCACTCCCGATTGCGTGAAAACTGGGATGAAAGCAGCAATCTCCGCTACGTTCGTGCTCTAGGATGTGCACACTTCCCTCAGCCCAAAAAGCGGCCACCCCCCAAAGGTCGATAAGCCGATTCCGATCCTCGATTGCTTTGTAAATCTTGACGTACGACGCATCTATCAAACTTCTTACTCTGTCGCGCCTAGCGAAGGTGGTCGCTTGCCAGCTTCGGCCCAATAAGTCAGCCTTGACTCGATCGGCCATCCCCATTGAGCCGCTTATGCTCACCACGCATGGGAATTGGCCGATCTGAGCTGGCTTTTCCACCTCCCAGCGAACTTGCGCTTCACGGTCGGACGCTTGGGAATCGGCGGCTAAAATGGCACCGCCCTCGAACATGAGGGCGATGCTAACTGTATTAGATTCTGGCATGGTGTCACTTCTTTACGAACATGCTCTGTGTCGCATAATCTGGGTACTCATCATAGACATCCCTTAGCAACTCCTCAAAGGGACGCTCGACTACCCACTGACGGATTGAAACTAATTGCTGAAACGACTTGCGATTCGCTTTTCCACGCAGTTGGGTTGCTCGCGTTTGGCCAGCAGGCGTCAGTCTGTAGGCGCTCCACCCTCCGGCCGTGGGAACAGCCTGAACCAATCCGGAATCACGCAGAGACGCGAGGTCGTTGTATATTTCGAAGCTGCATGGCCCCCAGTTGTACGGCACGAATTCGTACGTTTCATTCTTGGGTACTTCAGCTTCTTTCGAGAACTTGAACATGATTTTCTGTATTTGAATCGGCTCAAGTCGGTCAGCAATAGCCAGTCTTGCTTTTCCATGATGCGTTCTCCCCCTAAAGCTGTGTCACGCACTACCAGGATACGCTCGACCTGGTAGGATTGCAAACAAACATATGTCACTTTTCTTAGTAAAAGCAGGACGGCGGATCACCGACACTTATGCTTGGAGCACGATCAGCGACGGGAAGAGAATAGGCCGTAAGCCTGTCGGCTCAGCTCTGATGGCAGAAGGTGGCCTAGGGGGTCAGCCCCGTCACCCGGTTGTCCCGGCGGGGACCTTCCCCACCGCCTGAGCTACGGCCTTCGCCTGCGCCATCATCTTTTCGAAGTTTTCAAAATTGAGGGCTTGTGCCCCGTCACACTTGGCAACTGCGGGGTTGGGATGCACGTCCACTATGATGCCGTGGGCGCCCGCTGCTACCGCCGCCAGAGTCATAGGAGCGACCAGGTTCCACTTTCCCGTGCTGTGGCTGGGGTCGGCTAGTACAGGCAGGTGGCTCAGGCTCTTGATTACGGGTATGGCACACAGGTCTAAGGTGAAGCGGGTGCCAGTCTCGAAAGTCCTGATGCCCCGCTCACAAAGAATTACGTGGCTGTTGCCTCCGGACAGGATATATTCCGCCGAAAGGAGCCATTCTTCGTAGGAAGCGGCGAAGCCACGCTTGAGCAACACGGGTTTGTTAATCTTCCCCACCTCGTCCAGGAGGTTGAAGTTCTGAGAGTTTCTGGTGCCTATCTGAAGAATGTCGGCGTACTGGGCTACCAAGCCCACGTCCTCGGGGGCCATGACCTCTGTAACGATCGGCAGTCCTGTCTCTTCTCTGGCCTTGGCAAGCAGCTGAAGGCCCTGCACACCCATCCCCCTGAAGCTGTACGGTGAGGAGCGGGGCTTGAAGGCCCCTCCACGCAGAATCTTGGCTCCGGCTGACTTGACCGCCCGGGCCGTAGCCATTACCTGCTCTTCGTCCTCTACAGCGCAGGGGCCTGCCATGATCACGAGCTCGTCGCCGCCGATAGCTACGTCGCCTACCCGGACTATGGTATCCTCCTCCTTGAACTCCCGGCTGGAGAGCTTGTAGGGCTTGGAGACGATCAACACCTCCAGTACCCCGGGCAGCAGCCCCAGCTCATCCTTCAACTCGGGGAAGGTCTGGCCCAGCACACCTATCACGCTGCGCTCTACCCCTATCAGGGAATGGGGCCGGAGGCCATGGCTCTCGATTCGGCTCTCGACCCCTTCAATATCTTCCTTGACGGAGTCCTTTCTCATTACTACGATCATGTTTCTGTTACCCTTTCCAGTGGTCGTCTATCAGTGTACAGGATACCCGGATATGAACAGCCGTGAGGCCCTTACGTTGGACAACTAGTTTCGGACCATAGGCTGGTGGGTCTGAAGCGGGAGCCGTTCGCCACTCTCTTGTGCAGATCCCAGCTAGCCTTCGTCACTCCTCAGATTTACGGCCCCCTTGAGATATATATGCTCCAGCTCCTTGGGCCCCTTCTCTGTGTTCACCAGCATGAGTATACGGATGCACCTTGCCAACGCGGCGGGCACCGCCATCTCATGTCCACATAGCAGTGCCGTGTCCTCCCAGCCCATCTGGCGAATGGCCGTAGCGGGAAAGGCGGCATTCAGATCATCGGTAGTCGTGAAGAAGATGGCGGCGACCTGGGCCTTGCCTATCTGGTTGGCATCGGCAATCTGGCTAAATAGCTCCTTGGTGGCGTGGAAGATAGCCTCCCTGGTGTTGTCATCCGCTGTAGTAGCGCCACGAATGCCACGGCACACCGTCACTGAGGAAGTCCTCCCTTGATTGATGGAACGGCGCCGCTAAGCTCCTGGACGTACTGCCGCACTCGATCCACCAGGGCCTCCCGGGGGGAGTCCGCAATAATATTTACCAGCGCGCTCCCCACAGCTACGGCCTGGGCATGAGTCCCCACAGACTCCACGTGTTCTCTGCGAGAGATGCCAAAGCCTACGGCCAGGGGAAGGTCTGTGTGGCGGCGGACCCTCTCCAGAAGCCTGAATGCTCCTGGCGGCAGCTCCTCTCGAGCGCCGGTAACGCCTGTGACGCTGACGCAATAAACGAAGCCCGACGCAGTCCTACAAGCAAGCTGGATTCGCGCATCGGTGCTGGTGGGAGCCAGCAGAGGTATGACATGAATGCCACGGGGCGAGCACTCCTCCATCAGCGGGCCCGACTCATCGGGGGGTAGGTCCGGGATTATCACGCCGTCCACCCCTGCCGCCAGGGCAGCTTCTCCGAAACCGGCCAGCCCGTAGCTGAGGATCGGATTATAGTATCCGAACAAGACCAGGGGGTCTGGGGGACCTTTGCCCTCAGCTCCCTCACCGCTTTGAGGCAGCTCTCCAGAGTGACGCCGTTCTGGAGGGCATGGTAGCTGGATGCCTGGATGGTGAGGCCGTCCGCCAGCGGGTCACTGAAGGGAACACCCAGCTCGATGCAATCCGCTCCCGCACTGGCCAGCGCGGGCACTAGCTCCATCGTGGCGTCCAGGTCCGGGAAGCCCGCCGTCAAGAACAAGATAATCCCGGTCCGATCCTCGGCTTCGATCTGCTTGAATTTTTGGGCAATCCTGTCTTGGGTCAAGCCTGGTTACCTCAGGATCTCATCTTCCCACCACCGGGACCACCGGACCGTTCATATCCAGCCCAGCTTTCGCATCAGTATATCACACGCGTATGTCGTCTCACTTAGGCCCATACGCTGATGGAAAGGGCCAGGGCGTTCTGGACCGCGTGAGCGGTGAAGGAACTCCATACAGAACCGGTCCTCTGATATAGCCACGCCAAGAGCAACCCTGTAACGAAAATGGGCACCATCACCCTGGGGTCCACGTGGAACAGGGCAAATACAAAGGCGCTAGCTAGTAGCGCGCGTGAAGACCCCAGCCGGCCCCTGAGTCCCCCCAGGACGAACCCCCTGAAGAACACCTCCTCGGCCAGAGGCCCCCACAGGACCAAGACAGCGAAGGTACCGACAACTGCGGCCCCCTCCAGGGCTATCTCCTCGGTGACTTCCGGCGGCAGCAGCTTATCCGGGCCGACCAACGAAAGCAGCCAGGTGTAAAGGGCCGTGAAGGCTAGGCTCGTTCCCACAACGAGCAAGGGTAGCCAGAGGAGATGGAAGGAGCCTCTGCGGTCGGGCAGCCTCAGCCCCAGGGTTCCCACAGGCACTCCGTGCTTTACTGGGCCGATAATCCAGGAGGTTAGGAGGATTATCCCGCCTCCGACGCCGCCGATGATCGTCAGGCCCAGCGCCACCCCGGGGTTGGCCATCGCCGCCAGCACCACGGTGATGGCGAAGCCCACAACCACCAAAACGATGCCGAAAACCACATCAGAGGTCTTCCAGGGAACCAGGCCTAAAGCGCAGTGTCCGACGCCGCTCACCAGCTATATCACCACCACCAGGGCTATTCAATGCCGAATGATAGCACTACGCAAGCTGGCGTGGCAACGCGGAGGGGTTAGTCTATGCTGGCCGCACCCCCTCACCTCAATCCTCTCCTACTAGGGGAGATGAGGTTCTTGGCCAAGTGTTGGGAGTCAAAGTCTGGTCAGTCGTAGGGGCGAGGCATGCCTCGCCCCTACGGTGGGTCAAAGTTATCAACGCCGCTCAGGGTGATGGGCCTACTACCGGACCAAACGACCGGCCTGGTCCGAAGGATGTATCCACAATCAGAAATTGTCTCGGATGTTACCATAATGCGATGAAACTGGCAACGGAATACCTGCTGGTGTAAACTTGAGCCAGGCAGGAAGGAGGTCTCGCCGTGGCGCTTTTCGAGCACGGTAGTAAGGTCCGGAGGGAGCATGAGGCCCCCCTGGCGGCCAGGGTGAGGCCCCAGAGCTTTGAGGAATTCGTGGGCCAGGAGCACATAATAGGCCCCGACAAGGTCCTCCGAAGAGCAACTGAGGCGGACCAGGTGCCCTCCGCCATCTTCTGGGGACCTCCCGGAAGCGGAAAGACCACCCTGGCCCACCTGATAGCCGGAGTCACCGATTCCCACTTCGAGCCCATCAGCGCCGTTACATCGGGCGTCGCCGACCTGCGCCGCACCGTGGACCAAGCCAAGGAGCGTCGGAATCTTTACGGCCAGCGCACCATCCTCTTCATCGACGAGATTCACCGTTTCAACAAGGCGCAGCAGGACGTGATACTGCCCCACGTGGAGAACGGCACTTTCACACTCATCGGCGCCACCACCGAGAACCCTTCCTTCGAGGTCATCGCCCCTCTCCTTTCCCGTTGCCGGGTATTTACGCTGCACCAGCTCAGCGACGAGCAGGTCCAGAGCATCGTCGAGCGCGCCATCGTGGACAAGGAGCGGGGCCTGGGTGAGCTGAGCGTCCAGCTGAGCGCCGACGCCGTGACACACCTCGTCGGCCTCTCCAACGGTGACGCCAGAGTGGCCCTAAACGGCCTGGAGACCGCCGCCTACGCTACGGCGCCTGATGAGGCCACAGGAGCGGTACGGATAGACCTGGAGACCATAGAGGACGCGCTCCAGAGGCGTGCCGTCCTCTACGACAAGGAGGGCGACCAGCACTACGACACCATATCAGCCTTCATCAAGTCGGTCCGTGGCTCTTCCCCCGACGCGGCCATCTACTGGCTGGGCAGGATGATAGAGGCGGGCGAAGACCCCATGTTCATAGCCAGACGGCTTGTGATCCTGGCTGCGGAGGACATAGGCCTCGCCGACCCAATGGCGCTGCCACTGGCTGTGGCGGTCCAGCAGGCGGTTCACTTCATCGGCATGCCCGAGGGGCGAATCCCCCTGGCCGAAGCTACCGTATATCTCGCGGCAGCGCCCAAGAGTAACTCCGCCTACGCGGCTCTGAACACGGCGATGCAGGACGTACGGGAGAGCCGCAACGAGCCTGTGCCATTACACCTTCGGAACGCCGTCACCGGCTTGATGGAGCGGATTGGTTACGGCAAGTCCTACAAGTACGCCCACCATTATGAGGGCCACTTCGTACTCCAGGACTATCTGCCCCCTTCCCTGAAAGGCCGCCGCTATTACCTGCCCTCACAGGAAGGCCGGGAGAAGGAGCTGGCCGAGCGACTTATGCGATTGTGGGAGGAAGAGGGCCGCCCCTTCCCTTGACGGTTATTTTTCCTGTATAGTAAAAGGGGAATTTGTTCCCAGCTAGGTATCGACGTCCGTCCACGTGTCCCCAGCGTGGCTATAACGTGGGCGGTTCTGGGGTCGCCCCAACATCGATGCTAAGTACGATCTTAGAGACCTCGGTGGGAGGGGTCATGTCGGACAAATACCAGAAAGAAATCGAGGAGATCCTCAAGCGCGCCGAAGAGGTGATGCCCAAGGATCGACCGAGTTCCGCGGGCAAGCAACGGGGAAGCGCTCTCAACTCTCTGGGCCAGCTCTCCTCCAGCGGACGGGGTTTCAAGCTCTCCGCCGGCAAGATAATGCTTGCCAGCTTAGGACTGCTGTTGCTGGCCTTGATCCTGGGCGCCATGGGAATGGGCACAATGGTGCCCCTGGTGGTCGCGGGACTTATCCTCTTCGTGATCGCCTACGCTCTGTTCTTTGTCCGGCCGGGCGCTTCCTACGAAAAGCGCTGGCGAGGTCGCGTGATCGAAGAGCAGCCGACGCCATGGGATCGGGTGAAGCGCTGGCTCAAGGGATAAACACCGAGGCAGGCAGGCTAGCTTCTAGATGTCGTAGAGTTCGGACTCGAACTGGGGAAACAGTGTGGCCCCGGCAGTATCTTGCGCCAACTCTTGTTTAACCACCGCGGCCCTCCATCATTGAAATCTCTCTTGCCGCCTGACAAAAATAAACTGCGCCCATCTCGGGTTCGGGTTCTCGACGGGCGCAGTTTAGAAACGAAGCTATAAGGGCCTGCCCCCTATGTCCAGGGGGCCATACACAAGCAGAAAAGATCGTCTGGGAATCTCATTTGATTCAACCCTATCCTGAGTATATAGTCGGCATCAAGAGGGTCCGAGCTTCTCCTTCCGGGTCCCCCACGAAAGACCGAGCGGGTCAGCGATGAGGGCATCATGACGGGGCCCTCCGGGGAGCCGGTGGTATAATGGCCACGGAGATCCATCAGCCTGCTCGAGGAAGCGGCCTTTATGGCTCAGGACGGGAAAAGGCAGTTCGTCAAGTATACCTTCTTCAAGGTGGACCCCCTTTGGCGCTGGCTATCCCAGGCGGACCGGGACAAGGGCAAGGCCGAGTTCGCCGCCGTGGTGGACGAGCTGGCCGCCCGGATGAGCATCAACAGCTACAGCCTGATGGGCACGAGGGGGGACGCGGATTTCCTGCTCTGGAAGGTCAGCCCCTCCCTGGAGCTTCTGGACGGGCTGGCTGCGCAGCTGAACCGCACCGACTTGGGTAAGTTCCTGACTGTTCCTCACTCCTACCTGGCCATGACACGGCGCTCTGCTTACGTCGACAAACACAGGCACGCCGGCCAGGAGGGCGCCGGCGAGACCTTGAAAACCATAGGCCGCGACTACTTGTTCGTATATCCCTTCGTCAAGACCCACGACTGGTACCAGCTTCCGGGGGAAGAGAGGCAGAGGATGATGGAGGAGCACTTCCGGATCGGACACCGGTACCCCACGGTTAAGATCAGCACCAGCTACTCCTTCGGGCTGGACGATCAGGAGTTCGTCCTGGGCTTCGAGACCAACGACCCCTCCGAGTTCCTGGACCTGGTGATGGAGCTACGGGAGTCGGCGGCCCGCCCCTACACCCTCCGGGACACCCCCATCTTCACCTGCATCCACAAGCCCCTGAAAGAGTGCCTGGACGGCCTGGGATGAGCGCCTGGCGCTCAGGGAAGCCGCCTCACTCTTGATCGGCAAGCTTCCCGACTGGCCTTCGCTATGCCTATGTCTCGATCGACGTCGACCAGGATTTCTCCGATCGTGCGGACGACACCCTCGGCGATCACCTTTAGCATGTGATGATAATCATTTGTGGACCTTGGAAGGTCCCAGGACGATTCAAGGATATGACACCTGACCTCAGGACCTAGGGAACCTCTGAACAACTCGGCGCAAGCGTGGATGGGCAGAGTGGTTCCGTTCTTTGGAGACGTTCAGGCATCTTTGTGACGTTCCAGGTCGTGGTTGAGGCGTTCAGACCGTGTCTGTTGTGGCCTCGAAGCGGCTTTTCGGAGCCATCGCGGCTCCCCGGCCCTGATTTGCGCACTGCGCCCCTCTCATGCCGCCAGACGGCGCTCTGCCGTCATCAAGTTGGCCAGCCCCAGTAGCAATGCCAGCCGTTGCGCGTTCTTAGCCAACCCTCGGTAGCGCACCTTGGCGTAGCCAAAGCGCCGCTTCACGTACAGGAACGGATGCTCCACTTTCGCTCTGACCGACGCTTTGCGCTTCTCCGCCAACGCCTCGTAGCTGCCAGGCTCCAGGTGCCGTCGCCGGCCGGGCCTCATCGCCACTCGCCACTCCACATCCAACTCTCGATTCTCCAACCGCTTGTCCACTCCCTGATACCCCGCATCCCCCCACACTCGTTTCTCTCCACCGTGCAGCAATCGGTGCGCTTCTGTCACATCATGCACGTTAGCTGGCGTCGTAGTCATGCTGTGTACCACTCCCGTCTCAGCGTCAGCGCCTACGTGTACTTTCATCCCGAAGCGCCACTCGTTCCCCTTCTTCGTCTGGTGCATCTCAGGGTCTCGCTCACCCGCACGATTCTTCGTCGATGACGGCGCCTCTATGATGCTCGCGTCCACGATCATCCCCTCCCGAAGCCGCAGTCCCTGGGACTCCAGATGACGGTTGATCTCCTCGAACAGACTCTGCCCCAACTCATGCTCTTCCAGCAGATGGCGGAAGTTCAGAATCGTCGTCTCGTCCGGCAGCGGGCCCGACAGCTTCAACCCTACGAACCGTCTCACCGACTCGACCTCGTAGAGCATGTCCTCCATACCAGGATCGCTCAAGTTGTAGAACAACTGCACGCAGTGTATCCGCACCATCGCCGGCAACTCATATGGTCGACGGCCTCGGCCCGCCTTGGGATAGAACGGACGGATGCGCTCTTCCATCTGTTCCCACGGGATCAGAGCATCCATGCGCTCCAGGAATATCTCCCGGCGGGTCTTGCGCTTCTTGCTCTCGTATTCCAAGTCCGCAAATGTTGGCTGGTCCATCAATTATCTCCCCGAACACAGTGCTATTCTCTATGCTACTATGCCCAGACTTGTTCAGAGTATCCCTAGCACGACTCCCATTTCCCATCCCAGTCCGGATCGGGTGATCGCCGTTGCGCGAACTCGTGGGTCTCCAACGCTTGGATCGTCTGCTCCATGCACAAGAGCCCGCCTTACGTTTCGTACCTTATTCTGAACCCTTGTGTCTATTAGACGGCGATATTTTCCCTTCAGTCGGCTCCCCAAGAACAGTCTGGACGAATACGTAATAAGAACCTTGACTTTTTCGCATAGACTGTAAGCATCCTGATATAGCGTATCAATGCTGTATGTCACCATCCGACCGGTTGGGTTGAGATCTATTAAAGAAGAGGTGAAGCCTAGTCTCTCAAGAGCCTGATCAACGTCGAAAGTAGCTTCTAACAGCGCATACCAAGCCTCATCAAGCGGCTTGCTTGGTTTGGGAATCTTCGACTGGTCGGGCAGTGAGAATCCGTGGTCCCCGAGATAACGGTAGGCTTCTACAGTGCTAACGAAAGAAGCGTCGCGTCTGGACAGTTCGTCCTTCGCATCTGCCCAACGGTTCTCGATAAAGTTCTCTATCGTAAAGTTCGGGGCCATTTAACGTGCGGTTATCTTTAGAGCGATCGCGGCAGACGACTCAAAACTACTGGGTTCGCAGGAGGTTTAGTGCCGCGCCCGCCTTGAACCACTCGATCTGTGGAGTGTTCAAGGTGTGTGTTAGCTGTATCGTGTCCTGGGTCCCGTCGGCATGGTGCAGGTGGCACGTGACCGGTACGCCGGGCGTCAGATCCTTGAGACCGACCAGGCTCACCCTGTCCGTCTCCATCACCTTGTCGTAGTCCGCAGGGTCCATGAACGTCAGGGCCAGCAGCCCCTGCTTCTTGAGGTTGGTCTCGTGGATCCGGGCAAAGCTTCGGACGATCACGGCCGCAGCGCCCAGCAGCCGGGGGGACATGGCCGCGTGCTCCCGGCTGCTGCCCTCCCCGTAGTTCTCGTCACCCACGGCGACCCACCCGAGCCCCTGGGCCTTGTAGTGCCTGGCTATCTTTGCCAGGCTTTCCCCCCGCTCCCCAGTCAGCTGGTTGACCCCCGTGCCGGACTCACCGGTGAAGGCGTTGACCGCCCCCAGAAACATGTTGTCGCTCAGGTTGTTCAGGTGTCCCCTGAACCTCAGCCAGGGTCCGGCGGGGGAGATGTGGTCGGTGGTGCACTTACCCTGAGCTTTGAGAAGAACAGGGACCTCCTCGAAATCCTTGCCGTCCCAAGGGGAGAAGGGCTCCAATAGCTCGAGGCGGTTGCTGTCGGAGGCGACCGTCATTTCGACCTCGTCGCCGTCCTCGACGGGAGGAACGTACACATCCGCGCCTCTCAAGAACCCACCGGGCGGTATCTCCGGCGCCGCTTTGGGAGGAGAAAGTTTGAAGGAGCTGCCATCAGCAGCCTTCAGGGTATCGGTCAACGGATTGAAGGAGAGCCGGCCACTCAGAGCGTAAGCGATGACGATCTCCGGGCTAGTAATGAAGCTCATGGTCTCCGCCCGACCATCGTTGCGCCTCGGGAAATTGCGGTTGAAGGAGTTAACGATGGTGTTGGGCTGTCCTTCGGGCACGCTCTGGCGCTTCCACTGGCCGATGCATGGCCCGCATGCGTTGGCGAGCACCGTCCCGCCTATGGCTTCCAGGGACTCCATTTGGCCGTCCCGCTGGATGGTGGCACGGATTTGCTCAGAGCCCGGCGTCACCAGGAGGGGGACCGTTACCTTGATACCGTGGTCCCTCGCCTGCTCAGCCACGTCGGCAGCCCGGCTCATGTCCTCGTAGGAGGAGTTGGTGCAGCTTCCGATGAGGGAGTCGGAGACCTGGTCGACGTACCCCTTTTCCTCGACCTCTTTGGCCATCGCGGAAATAGGGCGGGCCAGGTCGGGGGTATGAGGCCCAACTACGTGGGGCTCAAGACGAGTAAGGTCGATCTCAACGATCCTGTCGAAGTAGTCCTCGGGGTTGGCCTCCACCTCCTCGTCGGCTCGGACCAGATGTAGGTTTCGATGAGCTAAATCAGCCAGCTTACCCCGGCCCGTGGCCCTGAGGTATGTGTCCATGCGCTCGTCGAACGGAAATACGGAGCATGTCGCTCCAAGCTCCGCCCCCATATTGGTGATAGTCGCCCTGCCCGTGCAGCTGATGGACCGGGCGCCCGGGCCGAAATACTCTATGATCGCGTTGGTGCCGCCTTTGACCGTCAGGACACCCGCCAGGTAGAGGATCACGTCCTTGGGCGCCGTCCAGCCACCGATCTCACCGGTCAGGCGGACCCCGATGCGGGTCGGATACTTGACTTCCCATGGAAGGCCCACCATCACGTCGGCCGCATCGGCACCGCCCACGCCGCAGGCCAGCATGCCCAGCCCACCGGCGTTGGGGGTGTGGGAGTCGGTCCCGAGCATCAAGCCTCCAGGGAATGCGTAGTTCTCTAGGACCACCTGGTGGATGATTCCCGCACCCGGCTTCCAGAAGCCCATGCCATATTTCGCAGCGGCGGACTGAAGGAAATCATACACCTCGCTATTTTCAACAAGGGCGTCGCTCGTGTCCGCCTTCCCTTCCACCCTAGCCTGGATCAGGTGGTCGCAGTGGATGGTGGTGGGGACGGCCACACGCTTGCGACCGGCCTGCATGAACTGAAGGATGGACATCTGCCCCGTCACGTCCTGCTGGGCAACACGGTCGGGGCGTAGCAGCAGATAGCTCTCCCCAGCCTCAAGCTCCTGGTTTTCTGGGTCGTCCAGGTGGCCAAGCAGGATCTTTTCGGCGAGACTCAGGGGTCTGCCCTGCCGGCGCCGGACGACGGCCAGGTTACGCTCCATGGTCTCGTAGACCTCGCCTACGAATTCGGGCGTTGAATCGATGGCGTTCATTCTCCTAAGGCCTCCTGGCGACGACGAGTTCGAGTCCTTATGGTGTTCATTCTGCCGGGCCTCCTGGTCACCTTGAGTTCGAATTCTTTCGGAAACTCGCCCTCGCCCTGTGGTGGCGGTGTCCCGGGCTAAGAGGCAACGCCTAAGGGATTCGAGGGTTCGGAAGTCTCAGCGGTCCATTGGAGTGATGGTCGTGCGTTAATCGATTGGGTCTAAGGCTGCGGGCGCGGATGGTAGGCATGTGGACGCCTCATTCACCATGGCATGGCTGTATCCACCGAGGACGGGACGCCCTCCTATCAGAGGCACGCCAGACACCTCGCCATCTACCCCGTCGTGGGAGGCATCTTTCTGCGGCCGCCGTTCCTACAGGATAAGGCCATAGGTACGCTTCTTGATAGCCAGGTTAACGAAGGTCTCCGTCCGCCTGACTCCCGGAATTACCCCCACGCTGGACCTCAGGAAGATGCCGAGCTTTTCGGGGGACTCGAGACCCACCCAGATGAAAATGTCGTAGGCTCCCGTAGTGATCGAGACATAATGGACTTCCTCGAGGGCCGCGGCGGCATCCGCCACCTCGTCCACTTTCCCAGGCTCAGTCTGAAGCCCGATAAGGGCGGCGGTCCCGTACCCCATCTGCTCAAGATTGGGGACGGCCAGCACTTTGATGACGTCGTTCTGTATCAGGTGACGGAGCCTTCTTCTGACAGTGCCTTCGCTGACACCCACTTCCCGGGCTATCATGGCATTGGAGGCGCGTCCGTCCGCCTGGAGAAGTTTGATTATCCTTCCGTCCAGTTCGTCCAATATTCTCGTCCTCCCTGCAACTTTCTAGAGGTGATGATATGGCAAAGTACGAATCAAGTCAACTATAGACCACGATTGACTGCTGCCGGATAGCGAAATCCGTTACCGTGCTAAACATAACGGAGACCTGTTCGCCACAGCTCGAAAAGCTGAATCGGGCGCGTTCACGACCGCTCCAAGTCGCCGGGCATACGACTCTCTCCCGGGTGAACCCCTCGGCGATCGATGTAGAGCATCGCCGTTTGATCGCGTCTTGCCTAGAACCACCAGATTCTGATACATTTAACAAACCGACGTGCGGGGTCCGTCTAACGCGGACGACAAACAAATCCGTTGGGGCAGGCTCCTCGATGAGCAAGTGGCTGACCTGAGCTAAACTTCCACTTCGGATTACATAAGGCCGGAGGGATCGCATAGTGGCCTAGTGCGGGCGCCTGCTAAGCGCTTAGCCCGAGAAATTGGGCTCATGGGTTCGAATCCCATTCCCTCCGCCACACTTTCCATAGCCAGAGACGATGAACAGCTATCACATTTGGACCATCGGCTGCCAGATGAACAAGGCCGACTCAGAGAGACTGGGCGGTGCGCTGGAGCAGCTTGGCCTCAAGCCGGTGGACAGGCCGGGCGACGCCGACGTTGTCGTGTTGAACTCCTGCGTGGTTCGCCAGAGCGCCGAGGACAAGGTGGTTGGCGCCTTGGGGCTGATGAAGCCTCTCAAAGTCAGTAGTCCGGACCGGGTCTTGGCGCTAATGGGCTGCATGGTGGGGCCGAAAACCGACGATCTACGGGCTCGATTCCCCTACGTGGATACCTTCATGCGGCCCCAGCAGTATGGTCCGTTACTCGATCTGCTCGGTCAGCGTATGGAACTGGACTGGGAGGGGTGCGTGGGTAACCTCGCGCCCGCCAGGCCTTCGGTCGGCTGCTACGTGCCCATCATCCACGGCTGCGACCTGATGTGTACCTTCTGCATCATACCCTACCGCCGAGGCAGGCAGGTAAGCCGTCCCATCCCCGAAGTGGTGAGGGAGGTAGAGCTGCTGGTGGACCGGGGAGCAAAGGAGGTGACCCTCCTGGGCCAGACGGTGGACGCCTATGGCCTCGACCTGCCGGACAGGCGGGACCTGGCGGACCTGCTAGGCGAGCTGAACCCAATAGAGGGCCTGCGACGCATACGCTTCCTTACCTCCCACCCCATCTTCATGAGCGACCGCATACTGGAGGCGGTGGCTCGACTGGACAAGGTGTGCGAGCATATCAATCTGCCGATTCAAGCCGGTGACGACGAGGTGCTCGCCAACATGAGGCGCCGATACAGCGAAGCTGAGTACAGAGCGCTGATCGACAAGATGCGCGCGACTGTACCACAGGTCTCCCTCAGCACCGACGTGATCGTGGGATTCCCGGGAGAGACTCAAGAGCAATACGAGCGAACCGTGGAGCTCATCAAGGACATACAGTTCGATAAGGTCCACTCGGCGGCCTATTCCTCGAGGCCGGGCACTATCGCCGACCGCAAGATGCCCGACGACGTGTCCCAGGAGGAGAAGGGGCAACGCCTGAGGGCCCTAGACGCGATACAAGAAGGCATCCAGACACAGAAGAACTCCCTCCTCATGGGGCAGACCCTGGAGGTCCTCGTAGACGGCCGCAAGAAGGGGAAATGGCAGGGGCGCACCAGGACCGACAAGCTGGTGTTCTTCGAGGACGACAGCAACCGGTTGGGAGAGCTTGTCAATGTCAAGGTAACCAGAACGAGCCCCTGGTCACTGCAGGGTATACCTGCTAATATATAGCTACAGGGCGAGCGAGCGAACGAGATAATGTCTCACCATGATCACCAAGACTAAAGCGCCCGTCATCCCGATCACCGAGATCGAGCACTCGGCTTTCTGCCGTACTGAGGACGAGCTCGCGGCCAAGTCTCTGGCCGAGGAAATCAAGGTCAACATCCGCTGGCAGCGGATACCCCCCGAATATCTCCATCTTAGCGCTGAAGAGCTCGACCAGCGCATCCACGATGTGAGGGCCGAACTGGGCGATAGGGTGACGGTCCTGGGACACCACTACCAGAGGGAAGAGGTGTTCAAGTACGCTGACTTCACGGGAGACTCTTTCAAGCTTTCCCAGAACGCCGCTTCCCACCCTGAGGCCGATTACATAGTCTTCTGCGGCGTACATTTCATGGCGGAGACCGCCAGCATACTCAGCGCACCCCACCAGAAGGTCATTCTGCCAAATATCACAGCGGGGTGTTCCATGGCCGACATGGCGCCCACGGACGACGTGCTCGACGCCTGGGACGATCTCGCGGAAGTGCTGGATGGCCACGGCAGTATCGTGCCGGTCGCCTACATGAACACTATCGCCAGCCTAAAGGAGCTGTGCGGGCGCCACGGCGGCATCATATGCACCTCCTCCAACGCGCCAAAGGCACTCGAGTGGGCATTCGAACGAGGGGACCGCGTACTGTTCCTGCCGGACCAGCACCTGGGCCGCAACTCGGGCCTGAAGCTGGGCCTCACCGTGGACGACATGGTGGTGTGGAACCCATTCAAACCCCTGGGGGGGCATACGCCCGAGAAGCTTCAGCAGGCCAAACTGATACTCTGGCAGGGGCACTGCTCCGTTCACACTCGCTTCACCGTGAAGCAGATCGAAAACGCCAGGGCCCGTTACCCCGACATTAGAGTGATCGCTCATCCCGAGTGCATCATGGAGGTCGTGGAGGCCGCTGACATGGACGGCTCCACCGAAGTTATACGCAAGGTGATAACTGAGTCACCCAGCGGCAGCAAGTGGGCGGTTGGGACCGAGATAAGCCTGGTGAACCGCCTGGCTAAAGAGAATCCTGACAAGACCATCTTCTGCCTCGATCCCATAATATGCCCCTGCTCGACCATGTACCGGATCCACCCTGCATACCTGTACTGGGTACTCGATGGACTGCTGCAGGGAGAGGTCGTGAACGAGATCGCGGTGACTGAGGAGACCAGGCGGTATTCGCGTATCGCCCTGGAGAGGATGCTGCAGCTAGCGTAGACTGGCGGCCAGAGAGATCGCCCGCCGACTCGCTCCCGCCAGTCTGCTCCGGATAACGAGCGAGGTATCTTCCCTGGGTATAGCACACTGACTTCGAAGCTGCCCGCCGGTGCAGGGAGAGAGCGCAAACGGGAGGCGCGAAATGGGATACAAACCAAAGGGTCTGGGGCACGCGAACCTGTACGTGCGAGACGTGGAGCGCTCCGAGAAGTTCTATGTCGATATACTTGGTCTCCACGTCACCGAGCGCAGGCCGGGCCGGGCCGTCTTCATGTCGGCAGACGAAGAAACCTCCCACGAGTTGGCTGTGATGCAGGCGGGCCCCGACGCCCCTGGCCCCGAAGAGAACCAGGTGGGCCTCAACCACATTGCGTGGCGGATGGAAACCTTTGAGGACCTGAAGGAGATCCACAAGAGGCTCAAGGAGAGGCGGGTGGAGGGCCTCAGGACAGGCGATCACGGGGTCTCCCTCGGTGTCTACTTCCGCGACCCCGACGGCAACGGCAACGAGGTCTACTACGAGCTACCAAGGGACCAGTGGCCCACCGGCGACAATATCTTGGTAGGCCGCTTCCCCCTGAGCCTGGAGGAGGAGCCCTCCGAAGCCAGGACCTAGCAGAGATCCAGTGATCCACCTGACCCCAGACGTGCAGCACCTCATAGGCCAGGCCCTCACCGAGGACCTGGCCTTCAACGACCCTACCACCGCCAGCCTGATCCCTATCGAAACGCGGGGGGTGGGCGACATACGGGCGAAGTCCTATGGCGTTCTGGCTGGAATAGAGGTGTGCCTGGCAGTGTTCCGCCGGGTAGACCCCGAGCTACGAACGAGGGCCCTACTCGTCGACGGCGCCGTGCTGACTCCGGGCGAGACGGCCGCCCGCGTAGAGGGCAGCGTCTCAAGCATCCTCCGGGGAGAACGAGTGGCCCTCAACTTCCTCCAGCGCATGAGTGGCATCGCCACCGACACCGCCCTCTACGTGAAGGCAGTAGAGGGGTACAAGGCCAGGATAGTCGACACCCGCAAGACTGTGCCCGGCCTGCGATACCTGGACAAGTACGCCGTGAGGATGGGAGGGGGCGCCAACCACCGGCTGAACCTGGCGGACGGCATTCTGATCAAGGATAATCACATTGCCGCCCTCGCGTCTCGAGGACTCAGCCTGAAGGAGGGCGTGAGGCTGGCTCAGAAGGGAGCACCTCACACCCTCAAGATAGAGGTGGAGGTGACAAACCTGGCGGAGCTGGAAGAGGCGCTGGAGGCCGGGGCCCATATCATCTTGCTGGACAACATGCCGGTGGACGAGATGAGACGCGCCGTCGCCATCGTCGACGGGAGAGCAGTGCTCGAGGCTTCGGGCGGCATCGACTTGGAGAACGTGAGGGCCGTCGCCGAGACGGGGGTTGACCTCATTTCCGTAGGCGCCCTCACGCACTCTGCCAAGGCCTTGGACATCAGCCTGGACCTGAAGGTCTAGCCCACAAGGGCCCTTCGGCCCTCTATCCCCGCCTGGGACGGAACCTGTCGGCGCTGTCGATCATCAGGGTCACGGGGCCGTCGTTCTGAATGTCCACCAGCATGTGCTCTCGGAAACGCCCTGTCTCCACGCTAAGGCCCGATTCCCTCAACGCATCCACAGCCATGAGATACAGGCGTTCCGCCTCGTCAGGTTTGGCGGCCTGGGTGAAGTCCGGGCGGCGGCCCTTGCGGGTGTCCGCGTACAGGGTGAACTGGCTGATAACTAAAAGCTCCGCCCCAGTATCCAGGGCGGAGCGATTGAATCGGTTATCGTCGTCGGGAAATATCCTTAGGATTACTATCTTCTCCGCCAGGTAGCGGACATCCTCTTCTCCGTCCTGTGTGGTCACCCCCAGCAGAACGACCAAACCCTTGCCCGTTCTGCCCACCTCCACCCCGTCCACTGATACGGAGGCTCTAGCCACTCGCTGGATGAGAGCCCGCAATTCCTGCTTCCTCTACTATGAAGGTGCTAGCTATCCCCTGAGCTGCCGGCGGCTACCTTCGCGGTATCGCTTTTCTCCTTGGCGCCGTGTCCTTTTTTCTCGCTCTTGGACGTGCCGTTACTGCTGCCGGCTTCGGTACTTTCCTTCTCTTTCTCCGTCTCCTTCGCCTTCTCGGACTTATCGCTGGAGCTATAGTTGCTGTGCTTGTAATCTGTCGTATAGAAGCCCGACCCCTTGTATATGATCGGAACAGCGTGAAACTTGCGCCGGGACGCGCCGCCACAGCTTGGGCAATCCCCATAAGGCTCCGCGTCGAAGCTCTGCCTTAGCTCGAATACCTTCCCGCATCCGCCGCATTCGTAATCATATCGTGGCAACTTAATCCTCCTGGAGCCACACATCGTTGCGCAGTCCCTCCATGGAGACTGCCAAGCTATTATAACATAGACTCTATCAGGCAGGCATCTTCACGTCAACGTAGTCGAGCTATAGACTTGCACCGAACCGTTCCCTTAGCAGGGTGCTGAAAAACCCTTCCGACCATCCGCCTGACCTGCTTCCCTTCCATAGACTCAGGACGGGCCTGGCCAGGAAGGGGGAAGAATTTACTACATCTGAAGGACAGCCTCATCCGCGTGAGGCGGACCGGCAAAGGGGCTTCGCCCCTCTGCACTCCCTTTCTTCATCAGCCTCCCTCGGTCGCCTTCGACCTTCCTTATACTCTAGCCACGCCGGTTAGCCCGGAAATATGGGATAATCTCACTGGCTACTGTCTCTGCGTGCCTGGGTCGGTCTTCCAGAGGGCACGCCCAGTTGAAGATAAAATGGGTAACACCGGCTTCGACATACTCTTCGATACGCCTGATGCAGTTCTCTACCGGGCCGAGGACACAGTGGGACCGTACGATCCTCATCAAATCTCCGTAGTAGAGGTACCTGGAGCCTATGGCGCGGGCGGCCACCTGCGCCGCCTCCTCCTCGGTGTCCCGGATCGAGATGAACTGAAAATTGGCCCATTGAAAATCCGAGAGGTCGCGCCCCCGCTCGTCGGCCATTAAGTTGATTTTCTTCACGCTGTCCCCGTATCTCTTCGGACTGTAGAGGTACGGGAACCACCCATCGCCGAACCGCACGGCCCGGTTCATTGCCGCGTCCCGCCTGCCTGCCACCCAGATTGGGGGATGGGGCTGCTGGGTGGGCGGCGGCGTTATGGTCACGCCCTGGAATCGGAAGTGACGTCCCTGGAAGTCGGCACTCTCCTGTGTCCATAACCGTTTGAGGGCATCCAGGCATTCATCCGACCTGCTGCCCCGCTGCCTGACCGAGATGCCAGCGGCCTCGAACTCCACGGGGAACTCCCCACCCACGCCTACCCCAAGGATAAGGCGTCCACCTGAGGCGATGTCCAGCGTAGTGGTGAGCTTTGCCAGGATCGTCGGGTGATAGAATGGGAGCAACACCACCCCCGAGAGAAGCCTGATCCGGGTGGTGGCCCCGGCGGCTACGGCTAGGATGGGCAGCGCCGCACTGGACTCGCCCGGGGGGTCGCCGCGCATGAAATGCTCCCCCATGCTCACGTACTCGTATCCAAGCTCTTCGAGCCACCGGGCCTCCGCCGCCGTCTCTTCGATACCCAGCCCGATGACGGCTCCGAAGTGAAGCTCAGGCCTCGCCATATCTATCCTTCTTCAAGGGTTGGTCGCAACTACCCGGTTCGGAGTCGAGTCGTGCCGGGATATTTTCAGCTAGTAACACCATGTGTGAATAACAGCACTCTCGTCAGAGATGAGGAATCATGTATCGAGCTTTTGGATGGCCAATACTTCGGGCGACGCTCGACGGAACACGGGGTGTGGGACGGAACAAGCTATCGGCCGTTGTGGCCGTCACCAGGGTAGCCCATGGCACACTGGATAATATCAGTAAGAGGGTGGCGCGCTACGTGACCGCAGACCGGCTGCCGCGTCGCCGTCGGACCTGCTCGATAGAGTGTTCGAGCTCGGCACGGTCGACCCCCAGCTCCACCGCCCGGGTGATATCCCTCATGGCGAAGGCATCCATGTCCATGACCGTGTGCGCCAAGGACCGGCTGACGTAAGCCTCTGGGTAGCCGGGATTGAGCCTGACGGCCTCGTCGTAGTCCTCGATAGCCCTGCTCGATTGCCCCAACTCGCTGTAGGCACCGCCCCGGTTGCAGTATGCCTCGGCCATACGGGGGTTGAGCCTGATAGCCTGGTCGTAGTCCTCGATAGCCTTCCTGGTCTGGCCCATGTTGGCGTATGCCACTCCCCGGGAGTAGTACACAACGGGGTCGATTGCGTCTAGACGGGCAGCCTCGTTGAAGTCCTCTATAGCCCGTTCCGGCTGTCCCAGATTTGAGTAGGTGGTGCCCCGGTAAAAATAGGCCCGTGCGTATTGGGGGTCAATCCATATGGCCTGATCAAAGTCTTCAATGGCCCTCAACGGGTGGCCCAAGTCTATATGAGCAACTGCGCGGTTGGTGTAGGCTTGGGCGAACTCCGGGTCCAGCCGGATGGCCTCGTCCAGCTGCTCGATCGCCTTCTGGGGCTGACCCAAATGATTATACGAGAAACCGCTGTTGTTATATGCCTGGGCGAACTGGCTGTTGAAGCGAATCCCCTGCTCGAAGTCCTTGATGGCCTCCTCGTGCCTCCCCAGAATACTATAGACCACCCCCGGCTGTTGTAGGACAGGGCGTTCTCTGGCTCTAAACGGATCCCCTCGTTGTAATCTTCAATGGCCCGCTCCAGCTGGCCCAACTCCCGATAGGCATTGCCCCGGTTGTAGTACGCTTCGACCAGTGTGGCGTTTAGCTTCAGGGCATGGTCACACCAGTCCTCGATGGCCCTCCCGGGCTGTCTGAGGTCGTTGTAGACAGCGCCCCTGCCGTTGTGGGCCTCGGCGTAGTTGGCATCAAGCCAGATGGCTTGGGCATAATCGTCGATGGCACGGATAGGCTCGCTGAGAGCGTGATAGGCCCTGGCCCGGTTATAGTGGCCCTCGGCATAGTTGGGGTTGAGCGTGATAGCCTGGTCGAAGTCTTGATTGGCCCTGCGCTGCTGCCCCATATCGCTGTACGCCTTGCCCCGGCCGTTGTATGCCTCGGCGCTCTGCGGATTAAGCCGGATGGCTATCTCGTACTCCTCGACCGCCTGCTGGGGTTGCTTCATCATGCGGTAGGCGTTGCCCCTCTGGAAGTACGCGCTGGAGTCGTTCGGGTTGAGTCTGAGGGCCTCCGCATAGTTTTCGATGGCCTGCTGAGGCGAGAGGCCCAGCTGCGCGTAGGCCTTACCCCGGTCGTGATACGCCTGCTCCAGGCGCGGATTGAATCGCAGTGCCAGGTCGAAATCTCCAACCGCTTTTTGGAACTGACCCAGCGCCACATAGGCATTGCCCCGCTGGTGGTATATCGAGGCGTTCTCCGGATCGAACTCGATGGCGCGCTCCAGGTCCTGGGTCGCGGCCTCGAGCTGGCCAAGGGCTAGGTGGGTCATACCGCGTTGGTGATAGGTCTCGGTTAGACTGGGGTCCAGCAGAAGTACGTGATCGAAATCTTGGACGGCTTCCTGGTAGTGACCTATCTCATAAGAGCCTTTGCCCCTACCATAAAAGGCTGGGGCCCGCTCAGGGTCCCGTTGCACCGCCTCGTTAAAGTCCTCTATGGCGCGCTGCACGTTGCCCATCGCCGCATAGGTCAGTCCTCGGTTCAGGTAGGCGTCGACCGACGCGGTGTCGAGCAGGATAGCTTCATCGAAGTCCTCAAGCGCCCTCTGGTGTTCGCCCAGCTTTCGGTAGATAACACCTCTTTGGTAGAAGGCTTCGACAAGCTGGGAGTCCATCTGGAGGGCCTCGTCGAAGTCCTCGATCGCCCTCTGGTCCTGGTTCAGACTCGAGTAGGCGTTGCCGCGAGCCATGTAGGCGGAAAGCAGGACTCTTTGCACTTGTGGGTCGGCGGTCTCCGGGGTTTCAGTCTGAGACTGGGCATGCCGGATTGCCCGTGTGTAATCGTCGAGGGCCTGGCGTACTCGGCCTTGCTCGTTGTAGCACAGCCCCCTGTTATAGTAAGCAATAGCATGCTGGGGATTTATGCGTATGACCTGGGTGTAATCGTCCAGTGCTTGCTCCGGCTGCCCGAGCTCCCTGAGGGCGTTGCCGCGGTCATAGTAGGCTTCGGCAAGTAGGGCTAGCTGGGGACTGAGCCGGATACACTGGGTGAAGTCCTCGATGGCTTGCTGCCGCGCGCCCAGCCTTTGGTGGGTCCGACCTCGACCATAGTGGGCGCCTGGGTTCTGGGGATCGAGCTGAATCACCTGGCTGTAATCAGCGACTGCTTCAGAGAGTAGGTTTCCAGCGAAGTGAGAGTCGGCGACTCGGAGCCACTTGCTTGCCCGGTTCGCCCGCAGCTTCTGTCGCAGGAGTTCCACCAGATGCCCGACATACTTGATCCCGCCCCAGATCGAGCGCATCGTCCCAGCGCTGCTGGACATCAGCCGTCCAATAAGCAGCCGTGGAGGCTGGGAAGAGGCCATGGCGATCGCTCTCCTTTTCTGGTTGCCGTGGGCTCCCAGTCCTAGCCCTAGGTCGCCTCGCCCGGTAGACCGCCGACGGACTTGGCGGCGACTGGCATGCCCATATACACTCACATAAGAGGCCGGCGAGCTATGTTTACCTACGCGTTGGCCAACCCCTGAGCAAAAATTATACCACAGGATTCGCCTGATTCGCCCTCCGGGGTAACGGCAACCGGAGATCGGAGGCCAGAAGCGGAGGGACACCCTTCTTGGGACCTCTATCTACCACGTACCCTGGTATATCTTCAGGCCCTCGTTTTCGTATACGACTTCGGCCATCCCTTCGCGGGCCATTCTGTCGAATTTTTCCAATGGCCCAGGATGGTAGTAGGCGCGTTCCAATTGCCCCACGACCACGTATTCGACGTCGTAGAGCTTGAGGATTTCCAGCGCCCGCGTCACGCTGGGTGTGGAATAGATCTCCCTTACGTCTGAGATGCGCTTCTGCACCGCGGAATCGTGGGGCTTCCGTTGCTGAATCTGGTGCCACGGCCAACCCAGGACCGTGGGCAGTCCCGTGTAGTCGGCTATCCTCGAACTCCAGCGGTACTGGGTATTGTGGGCCTCCAGCACCACGGGAGACCCCTTCACGTTGTCCTGAAGCCACCTTATGCCCTCATAGTCCCAGCGTAGAGTGATGAGGCGGTCTTCCTCCCAATGTACCGCCGTGTTCATATAGTCGGCCCCGTTCAGGGTCATGTTCCCGGTGTCGAACCTGTCCGACAGCCGCGCCCGCGTCCCAAGGATGGTGTAGATGAAGCTGGAGGCGACGAAGACCAGTAAGAGGCTCAGCCACACACCCCGGCCCAGGGACATTCCGCGCGGCCGGAAAATGCCTTTAGACCCTAAATACCATAGTACGTAAGCCGATGCGATGCCGAAGAGTACCCATGCCTGGAGGTAGTACTTGAAAAGAGTGTTCATCCTGCCGATATCGTCTTTCACCCTGATGAACTCGACCCCGATCTCCATGAGCAGAGCGAGGCCGATCAGTACCAGTGGGAACAAGGCATAGGCAGCGCCCGGCCCCCGGCGAGCGAGGATGCCCTGCGCGACCCATAGAGTGAGGGCGAGAATCATAATAAGGAGAGCCGCGGTCCAATAGCCCGCGGCGGCCAGGTAGATAACGATGGGAGCGCCAATGGCCGCCGCGACCATCGCCCATGCCAGCGACGCGCCCCAGGCGGTGGCAATGGGAGCGGGAGCATCCCAGAACCTTAGCAGGTGGCCGCCGAGCATTGACTGTGCCAAGCGGCCTCCAGCTTCCTTGAACCGGCTGAACGACAAGTAGATGAGAAAACTCACGGATAGGAATAAGAATAGGCCGTGTATCCCAAGGTAGTTGTGCAGAGGTGTCTGCCATTTGCTGACCTCGATTCCAGTCGAGGAAGGATCATAGTTGTTGTGGAAGGGGAGGAAGGCCAGGAAACTTAACAACCCCGTTCCAAGGGCAACGCCCAGAAATAGTCCTAACCTTTCGCCGGGCCTCCCCGGCCTCAGGTAGACTCCAATACCGATCATGAACAGAGCCAGGAGCAGGTAGGTGGGGTAGTCCCAACTATTGATTCCCCAGAGGGCCCCGACGGCGACCGCAAGGGCGGCGGTAGTGGCCGCGAGCCACAGCCTGCCACCCACTTGACCGATCCCGACCAGTAGGCTGAGGGCAAGCCCGATGGCAAGCATGGCAAATGGAATCACTATCATGTGGGCGTGGAGGTCCGCAAAAAGGAAGCTGAAGAACGGAAACTCGGTGATGTGGAAGCCGATGTCCGGGCCAAATTTTTCCGGCAGCCAGAAGGTAAGGGCCGAGGGGGTCACGTCCTCCAGATTGGGTAGCATCCGGCTGCTGCGCCAGAAGTCGAACGCGGGAAAGGCTTCCCCACGGACCACGTCTTTCCACGCGCCCTCGACTAGCTGGACCAGCCCATCCAGGTTTCCCATCACCGCGACGAACAGTCCCGCGAGGAGGCCCGCGATAACAGGACCCCAGGCCACCCCATGCTCTTCCCCCCCTTGGCGGGCGGGAGTCACGGGGAGAGATGAAGGGGCCTCGCCGGTAGGGGTCTCTTCGGGGACCTCTCCCGCCCGGTGGGAGAGGACTCTAGAGAGAGGACGTTCGCCACCATCACTGCCTTTGTCCACCTCGTGAGAAAGAGGGTCGCCTGCGGCCGATCCGAGACGCCTTAGTCCGGCAGTCACGTTGTAGGCCAGGGAGTATGCCCCGGTTACCGTCAACGCGAACAGCAATGGCACCGCCAGGTTATAGGCCACCGCGGGCACTATGCCCGTTCCCTTGATCAGCGTAGCGATGATGAACTGGCCCCAGTAGTAGTAATTAAGGTATCCGCCGGCGAACCAGGGATCGTATGGCGGCATGTAGGTAGAGCGGAGAACGGCGTTAAGGTAGGCGAAGTCCATGGGTTTCTCCCCGCCTCGGAAGGGATGCCACAGGTCTGGGTTCGCCCAGCGGATCGCAACGAAGGAAAGGAAGGCGACGAGGAACAGGACCTCCCCGATCGCGAGGAGCCTCCAGTTCGCCGTGAGGAACTTCTTGAATTCCAGCCACCTGGCCCTCAGCACCATCGCCGAGAGGGCCGCGATCGCAAGAATAGCCACAAATACCGAGGTCCTGGAGAAGCCCATCCAGCCGAGGCTTGCCAACATCCAGACCACATAGCAGACCCCCAGGATTCCCAGGACCCTCGCCAGAACTATCCCTCTGTCGGGCAACGGACGGAACAGGAAAGTCGCCAAGGGCAACGCCGCCAGATAGATGAGCTCAACAAGGAGCAACCACACCAGGATGGGGACCCTGTTGGCCCAACCGTCCCGGTCTATTATCTCGGACCAGGTGCCCCCCTCGCGCTGGGCAGTGAGGCGTTCCGGACTCATGATGGCCCCAGCCGGCGCGTCACCTCCCAACGTCGCCGCCTCGCTCATAACCAGGTCGAAGATACGCGGACTGGGCAGCTTCGCTTCGTTCTTGAAGAGCAGCACCATAGGATGGTCGTAGGTAATGACGTCGTTGTCCGCGTAACCCAGGTTCAGGGACAGGCCCTTCGGCCTGAAGTCCTTCAGCGAGTCCGGCTCTTCTATCCCCGCCCGGCCGAGGGGATCATCCACAAAGGACACTCCCAGCAGGCTTGGGTAGGAGGTGAACACCTGGTCCAGCGTGTAGCCAAGCTTGCCGGAGAACAAGAGTTGATAGTAGCTGGAGCTAAGCGGGTACTCCTCGGGAATCCTCGCTACGTTGCCATAGGTGCGGTTGCTATAGAAAGCGAGGTACTCCGCCCGGGCTAGATTATCTGCGATGCTCTCGATCTTGTCTGGAGAATCTCCTTCGTAGATGGGTACTTGATATACCCTGTACCGGTACGTGTCGGGTATCCACTCGTCCCAATGGTTGTCGCTGACAAGAAATGTGCCGGCTGGGAGGTTTTCGTTTATCCAGCGGGAGGCCTGAATAGCCGGATGCGGTCTTGAATATATCCTCTCGAAGGCCAGCGCGTAGAAGCCGGTAGCCACCACTACGAAGGCAATTACTCCGATGGCCACGCGGGGTGCGTAGGTTGCCAGGTTAGTCCTGATCCCAATCGTGGCGTAGCCGGCTACGAGCTTTGAAGATGCCAGGACCCTGGCCTGGGACAGGAACCAGAACAGCATCCCCGATCCCATGAGAATCATGAAGGGTACAACCGGGAACATATATCGCAGGAACTTGACGTCGAAGAGTCCCAGAAGCAATAAGTTAGGCACGACCCACGCAAGGAAGAGTATCTGCCCCCTGGGGACCAGGGCGCCTCTCACCACCCTGAATAAACTTAGTACGAGAGTAAACAGCAGCCCGCCCCAGGCCACTACGCCCAGCGGAAGCCCCAATCCCCACACAGAGGTCTGTTTGAGCTCGTACAGGAAGGGTGTGGAATCGATGTACTGTTTTGTATAGGGCACGATGCCCGCTGTCTGGGCGATCTCCGCCTCCCGCGTGATCCAACCCACATAATCGAATACGTTTATCATCGAATAGGGAGTAATGAGTATGAAGATGGCCCCAGCAACTATCGCCCCAGCGCTGGCGTGTATCATCACACGGCTCCTGTCCAGCCACGAAGGGGCTTGCGATTGGCCGTCGGGAGTCGTGAAAAGAGAGAAGCCGTAGGTCAACACCAGGGGTAAGAAAATGGGCAAGACACTGACCTTCACGGCGAACACAAGCCCTACGGTCAGCCCCAGTAACAACGAGTCCCGGAGTCGCCGTTTCTCGATCACCCGGAGCATAAACCAGAAGGAGGCCAGCAGAAGGAATACGAGAATGGTTTCCGGGCGGTAGAAGTGGCTGATCTGAATGTGGATGACTGCCAGCGCCACCAGCGTCGCCGCCAGGAGTGCCGCCCCTCTCCCGTAGATCCGCTTACCCAAGAGAAAAATTAGAGAGATTCCCGCGACGTCGGCCAGGGCTGAGACCGTCCGGCCCGCGTAGGCCATATGCACCAGGGGGTGAGGGTCCATGAATAGCTCGATGACCGACCGGAGGAGGACCAGGAGGTAGAGGATGATGGTACCCAAGGGGAACCAGTGGGGATTGAGGGGGCTCCTGTCGTTATCGAAGAAGGCGCTGAAGCTGGGAATGCCGGGCTCGGTGTCCGGGTAGTCCTTATACGGGGCGCCTCCCCCGGTTATACAATCGGCGTAGTCGGGTGTTTCCGCGAGCACCCGGAACATGCAGTCGGCCCGCATGTATATGGACCGCTCGTCGGGGTGGAAACCGTACCCGCCGTCCCAGCCGATCCCATAAAGACGAAGTGCCAGCGCTACCGCGAGTATGAGGGGCAACAGCAGCCTGGGGAGTAGCGCCCCGGTGAGGGCATTGATTCTAGGCCAGTCCATTCATACCTCGGACAGAGTACCCACGTAGTTATTCTAGCAACCCTCTATACGACAGTAAACGGAAAAAGGTTCGATTAATAACGAAGGGGAAGGCATCTACGCCTTCCCCTTCAGTAGAGTCGAGAGCTGTTGACCCAGACCTATGCTATATCCCCTTGTCCACCATAAAGGCGCAGAGGTCGGCGGTGCGGCAGGAGTAGCCCCATTCGTTGTCGTACCACCCCAGCACTTTGACCATATTCCCCTCCATGACCATTGTCGAAAGGGCGTCGAAGATGCAACTATGTGGGTTGCCCTTGAAGTCCGAGCTGACGAGGGGCTCGTCGCAATACTGAAGGATGCCTTTCAGAGAGCCCTGGGCCGCCTCCTTGAAGGCCCCGTTGACCTCTTCCGCCGTCACGTCCCTTGAAAGGGTCGCGACGAAGTCGGTGATGGATCCCGTAGTGGTGGGGACCCGGAACGCCATTCCATGGAGCTTGCCGCTGAGCTCGGGCACCACCAGGCCCACGGCCTTGGCGGCGCCGGTGCTGGTGGGGATTATGTTGGCGGCGGCCGCCCGTGCCCGACGCAGGTCTTCGTGGACCTGGTCCAAGATCTTCTGGTCATTGGTGTAGGAGTGGATCGTGGACATGAGGCCATGCTGGATGCCGAAGGAGTCATGCAGCACCTTGACCATGGTCGCGAAGCAGTTGGTGGTGCAGGAGGCGTTGGAGATGATCTTGTGCCGAGCGGAATCGTACTTGTTGTCGTTAACTCCCAGCACCAGGGTTATATCCTCGCCCTTGGCAGGTGCGGATATGATTACCTTCTTGGCGCCCCCCTTCATATGGGCCGCCGCTTTTTCCCCGTCGGTGAACAGTCCCGTGGACTCGACCACCAGCTCTATCCCCAGCTCAGCCCAGGGGATGTTGGCCGGGTCGCGCTCGGAGAAGACCTTCACGTCCTTGCCGTCGATGGCCAGTCCTCCGTTCCTGGCCTCAACGGTCCCCGGATAGATACCATAGTTGGTGTCGTACTTGAAGAGGTGGGCGTTGGTTTTGGCGTCCGTGAGATCGTTCACCGCGGCCACTTCCAGCTTTTGGGGGTACCGCTCGCCTATGGCTCTGGTCACCTGGCGGCCTATTCTGCCGAACCCGTTTATCCCTACTCGCGTCGCCATATCCACCTCCGTTCCTTAGCTATTTCGAAACTCCCAACTGAGTCTCGCAGCTTACCTGGGGGTCTCCCTAATTATATTACGAATTTCACTGATAAAGCCCTCTCCACCCGCCAGGGCCTGCTGCGCGTCCTCATCACTAAACAGCTCGTAATGGGGTCCCTTTTCCAGCATATCCGCGAGCTCCCCAGGCGTGTAGACAAGGAGCTCCAACGTCTTGGGAGTCAGCTGGGACAGACGCTCGAAGTCCGTGAACCGGTCTAGAAACCGGAGGTCCGTCTCCTTGATAATGACCTGGTCATTATCGCTGTACTCATCGGCGTCTCCGCGGGCGTAGGAGCCGTAGACGATGGCGCGCAGAGCCGCGCTGGTCTCCAGAAGAGGAGCGAAACAGCGCTGTATGTCCTCTAGGGTTGCAACCTTTCCTCCCATTAGGTATCACTTCACATCCCGATGTGCGCGTAGGCTTCTCTGCCGGCGTAGCGGGCCCGGTCCCCAAGCTCCTCCTCGATCCTGAGCAGACGGTTGTATTTGGCCAGCCTCTCCGAGCGGCATGGGGCACCGGCCTTGATCTGGCCCGTTTTCCAGGCGACCGCCAGGTCGGCGATGGTGCTGTCCTCGGTCTCGCCGGACCGGTGGCTCATCACGGTCCCCCAGCTCGCGTCCCTGGCCATGGACACCGCCTCCAAGGTCTCCGTGACCGTGCCGATCTGGTTGGGCTTTATCAACACGGCGTTGCTCGCCTTGAGCTCGAGGCCTCGGCGTATGCGCTGTACGTTGGTGGTGTACAGGTCGTCCCCCACGAGCTGGACCTTCTCGCCGATCCGCCTCGCGAGTGCCTGCCACCCATCCCAGTCGTCCTCTGCCAGGCCGTCTTCGATACTCAGGATGGGGTACTCTCCGACCCATCGGGCGTAGTAGTCCACCAGCTCTGCGGAGCTTAGCGTGACCCCTTCCCGGGCCAGGTGATAGGTCCCATCATGGAAGAACTCGGACGCGGCCGTGTCAAGTGTCACCACACAGTCGGACCCCGGCTGGTAGCCCGCCCGCTCTATGGCGGCAATGACAACCTCCAGAGCATCCCTGTTGGACGGCAGAGACGGCGCGAATCCGCCCTCATCCCCGACGGTGGAGCTGAGTCCCCTATCTCGGAGGATGCCGCCAAGGGCGTGATAGATTTCCGCGCCCGCCCGGAGGGCCTGGGCGAAGGAGCCGGCCCCGATCGGCGCTACCATGAACTCCTGAAAGTCGGTGGACCCCAGGGCGTGCCTGCCCCCGTTCAGGATGTTAAACATGGGCACCGGGAGCGTATAGCTGCCCTCTGTGGAAAGATAGCTGTACAGGGGGACCCCTTTCGAGGCCGCTGCCGCCCGGGCCACGGCCATCGACACCCCCAGGACGGCGTTGGCTCCCAGATTGGACTTGTCGGGAGTGCCATCGAGCCTTATTAGGTCGTCATCAGTCTTGGCCTGGTCGAAGGGGGGGCTGCCCTTCAGCGCCGGGGCGATCACCCGGCGTATGTTATCGACAGCCTTCAGCACTCCCTTGCCGCCAAACCGGCCGTTGTCGCCGTCCCTGAGCTCCACCGCTTCGTACCTACCGGTGCTGGCCCCCGAGGGGACCATGGCCCGACCGGTGGCGCCGTCGGAGAGGCGCACTTCAGCCTCGACCGTGGGATTGCCACGTGAGTCCAGGACCTCCCTGGCGTGAATGCTCTCGATAAGGGTCATGGGGTTTCTGCCTTTTGGCTACGCTGGAATCCTATGCTAGAAAATACCCATCAGGCCCGGCACACTTAGTCATCGAGGACTCTTACGCTCCGATATGGAGGGACCTAGAAGGCCGGGCTCAGCCCTGCGGAGGCTAAGCCCTGCGGAGGCTAAGCCGTCTGAGCGGAAGCGGAACGGTCCCGCTCCTCCGCCGCCTGAAGCGCCTTCTCTACCGCGTCCACCGGGTCCTGAGCTACGATGATGCGCTCGTCCACGTACCCGTTCCTGGAAACGGTCCACGTATCGAGGCCGACAACTGGGATGCCGACCCCCAGGGCGTGGCCTATCTCCGAGAGGGTTCCGTAGGCGCCATCCACGGCAATCACGGCCCTTCCCGTGTAGACGACGATCACGTTCCTCGCGTAACCCATGCCCGTGCAAATGGGTATGTCCACCCATTGATTGACCCTATCCGGGTCTATGTCCGGCAAGATGCCTATCGTCGTCCCTCCGGCCGTTTTAGCGCCCTTGCAGACGGCTTCCATCACGCCTGAGAGGCCGCCACAAACGACGGTGGCCCCACTCTTCGCCAGCTCCCTGCCCACCTGCTCGGCCAGCTCTTCTGCTTCGGGAGAGGGCTGGCTGCCGCCAATAACGGAGATGATCATGTCTACCCTTTAGCTAAATACCCCGGCCGGTCGGACCATCCACCCACGACAATTTACGTGCCGGATAGAGCAATCGGGGAAAGATCGAACGTGGGCATTATATCAAATCAGGGCTGGGGTAGCTAACCAGGTCGGACGCGGCCTGGTTCATTCCGTTATCAATGGTTCGACAAGCTCACCACGAGCGGGAGCGCTCCTCGCCCGCTCGCGTTGCATATCTCGAAGGGCCCGTTTTGGTTTGTGTTTTCTGATTCAGGAGACTGGAGCGCCGCTACTCTAGAGGCAGTGCTCCCGTGGCGGCCTCGATTACCTCCACAACGGGGAAGGGATAGACCCCCACGAAGATGGTCCCAAGGACCATCAACGCGAGAACGCCGATAATGAGGCGCGCGGGCGAAGGCCCTCGGCCTACCGGCGCCTCGGTTGGGGAGGGTTCGGGGGAGGGAACGGGAGCGTCAGCGTCAGGAGGAGGTCCGGGGTTGTGGGCCAACGCCGGCTCGGGCTGGGGCTCCAGCTCCATCTCCGGAGCAGGCTGGATATACATGTGCCTGATCACCACAAGGTAGTAATACAGCGATATGAGGCTATTCAGGATCGCCACCGCGGCCAGCCAGAGCAAACCCTCCTTGGCGGCGGCGGCGAACAGATAGAACTTGGTCGTGAAGCCCGCGAAGATAGGCAGTCCCGCCAGGGAGAACATCCCCATGGCGATGGCGGCCGCTATAAATGGATGCCGGTCTGCCAAGCCGGCGAAGTCGGCGATCTCCTCTTTGCCCGTCATGTTGAAAAAGGCGATGATCCCTACGAAGACGGTCATGTTGGTGACGGCGTAGCCCACCAGGTGCAACATCACCCCGTTGGACGCCAGGGGCGACAGGGCCGCGATCCCCACCAGCAGGTAGCCCACCTGCCCGATGCTGGAGTAAGCCAGGAGCCTCTTTATATTGTGTTGGGCGATGGCCACCAGGTTGCCCACGCTCATGGTCACGGCGGCCAGGACGGCCACGATTATTTGCCAGTCGTCTATCGCCGGCATCAACGCCTCGGCGAAAAGCCTGAGCAAAAGGGCGAAGGCGGCGACCTTTGACCCGACGGACAGATATGCCGTAACCGGCAGCGGGGCGCCTTCGTAGACGTCCGGGGCCCACATGTGGAAAGGCACCGCAGCCACTTTGAACCCCAACCCAACGAGGATCAGGCCGAGGCCCACCCACAGGGCCGGGCTCACGTCTCCGGCGCTCGCAAGAGCAATGCTTATGTCTGCGAAGCGGGTGACACCTACGGTGCTGTAGAGCATGCTGACGCCAAAAAGTAGGATGGCCGAGGAGAAGGCCCCTATGAGGATGTACTTGATTCCCGCCTCGTTGGACTTGGGGTTATCCCTGGCATAGGCGACCAAGACATAGAAGCTGAAGCTCATGAGCTCAAGGGCTATGTACGCCGTGAGCAGCTCTGCCGAGGCGGCCATGACACTCATTGCCAGCAGGGAGAGGAGGACTATCCCATAGTATTCTCCCGGACTGCTGAGGTACTTGCTCAGGTAGCCCATCGAGCTCAAGATGACAAAGATCCCTAGAACTAAGAAGAAGGACATGAAGAACAGGGAGTAGGCATCTACATAGACCAGGCCTCCATACAGTGATTTGTCCTCACCCCATAGCAAGGTTAAAGATAGCGCTAGGAGCCCCACGAGCCCGGCCACACTTAACCAGGCCAGGAGGTCCTTCTTGCGGGCGGGCAGCACCAGGTCCACGGCGAACACGGCAAGGGCCAGGGCCGCCAGAAGGAACTCGGGCAGCAGCAGGTGAAGATCGGATGTAAGTGAACTCGGCATGTTAGTTACTTAAAGATGAGACTCTAGCTCACGCCGGGAAGTCCTTTCACACCGGCGTTAATCACGTCCATCAGCGGCGAGGGCCACACCCCTACGAACAGGAGAACGAAGACAAGCATGCCCGTGGCGCCCATTTCAAGCCGGTTCGCGTCTGCCAGGTGCTCCCACTGGGGGCCCAGGGGGCCGAAGAACACCTTCGCCAGGAGGCGCAGGATGTAGACAGCCGTGATGGCGGCGCCGACCACGGCCAGTACCGCCAGGGGCAGATAGGTCTTGAAGGCTCCCGCGAAAACGAGGAACTCCGCTATAAAGCCGCTCAGCCCCGGCAGCCCGAGGGAGGCAAGCCCGGCCACGGCGAAGAAGGAGGCCGTCACCCCCATGCGCTTGGATAGGCCCTCCAGCACGCCGATGTCTCGGACGTGGGCGCGGTCATAGATAATCCCGACCAGGGCGAAAAAGAGGGCTGTCATGATACCGTGGGAGAACATCTGCAGCACCGCACCCCCCACCCCCAACGGGTGCAGGGTAGCGATGCCCATTAACACGTATCCCATGTGGCTGACACTGGAGTAGCCGATTACATATTTCAGGTCCTGCTGTGCCATCGCCGACATGGCGCCGTAGAGCACGTTCACGGTGCCCAGGGCGATGAGCACCGGCATCCAGGTCTCCGCCCCCTCGGGGAGGAGGACCATACCTACTCGTATGATTCCATAAGCCCCAAGCTTCATGAGCACCCCTGCGTGGAGCATGCTCACAGCCGTGGGGGCCGCCACATGGCCGTCGGGGGACCAGGTGTGGAAGGGCCAGAGGCCGGCCAGGATCCCAAACCCCACCATGAACAGAGGGAAAAAGAGCGTCTGGAAGTGCCGGAAGCTGCCGTTAATCTCTTCATCCGTGAGGGCCCCAAGGGCTTCAAGGGAGAAGGTCGGTGTGCCTGCCTGGCTGGCCGCCCAGTACACGCCGAGGATCGACACCCAGACCAGGACGCTCCCCGCAACCAGGTACAGCACCAGCTTCATTGCGCCGTACTCCTTGGTGCGGAGGAAGGTTCCGAAATCGGAACTGCTACCCCATACCCCTATGAGCAGGTACATTGGCAAGACCGCCAGCTCGTAGAAGAAGAACAGGAAGAAGAGGTCCGTGGTCACGAAGACCCCATTTACACCTGCGACCAGCACCAGGAGAAGCACGAAGAAGTCCTTGGGGCGATACTGGATATTCCATGACATCAGGACGGCGGCGAACAACACAATGCCCGTGAGCAGCACCATGGGCGCCGAGATGCCGTCCAGCCCCACGCCGAGAGAGATGTTCAGGGGATCTTCCAGCCACTTGAAGGATTCGGTGAACTGGTAGCCACCTTTGTCGAAGTCGTAAAGGGCGAAGATTACGACACTCAAGATGAGGGTGGCGCCCGCCACAAGGGTCGAGAAGAGCTTGACCTCCCGCCCCATTCGACGGGGGAAGAAGGCGAGCAGCCCCGCTCCAGCGAGGGGAGACAGGACCGTGAGGAACAGAGCCACGCTTCCTATACCCTCCTAGCCTTTGTCATTGCTGGAAAGCGCCCTCACCGCCGGACCCCTCTCCCCAGGGGAAAGGGGTAGCCGCGGGCCGGGGTGAGGGCCTCTGGGCCCTCCAGACCCCGTCAGCACCGCTCATGGTGACCCCGTCAGCGCTGCTCATGGTGACCCCGTCAGCGCCGCTCATGGTGAGCCCGTCGAACCATCAAGCATTCGCAGAAAGCACCCACCAGAATATCGCTACCAACACCGCCCCAACTGCCATGCCCAGGACGTAGTTGTACATCTTCCCCGTCACATGGTACCGGAGAATCAGACCCGAGCGGCGAACCGACTCGCCGGTACGGTTCACCGCGGCGTCGTTAATCACGAGCCGGTCGAACAGCGCGATCAACCGCGAGAAAGCCATCACGACGCGGTCTACTCCCCACTGGTATGCGTCATCAAGATAATACTTGTTGCTCACTACTTTCAGAGGTCCGGCGAAGCGGATCTTCCATTTTTCGAGAGGGATCCGCGGTCGTATGTATATGTACCAGGCCACGACAAAAGCCCCAACCGCGAGAGCTATGGACCCCAGTCCAAGGCCGATGTTGAACTCGAAATCGTGGGGATGTCCGAAGAACAGGAAAGTCCCTATTCCACCCACGTCGGTAATCCGGATGGAGATGAACCCGACGATCACCGACAAAACGGCCAGCACCCCCATGGGCGCCAGCATGAGCGCGGGTGACTCGTGCACGTGCTGGTTCTCCTTCCTGAGCTCGCCATAGAAGACTAGGTACACCACACGGGCCATGTACATGGCGCTCAAGAAGGCCCCTATGAGGGCAAAGGCGAGAAGGTAGGCTCTCTCATCCAACACGGCGAGGAGCACCTCGTCCTTGCTCCAGAAGCCGGCGAAGAGGGGTATTCCGGCCAGGGATAACGCCCCTATCGTGAAGGTTGCAGCCGTGACCGGCATGGCCCGCCGTAAGCCGCCCATTTTCCTGATGTCGGTCTCCCCATTCATCCCGTGCATGACGCTGCCGGCGCCGAGGAACAGGAGGGCCTTGGAGACTCCGTGGGCTACGAGATGGAAGATGGCGGCGGTATACCCGAAAGCCCCTAAGGAGAGCATCATCAGGCCCAGATGGCTTATGGTGGAATAGGCCAGGACGCGCTTCAGGTCCGTCATGACAAGGGCCATGGTGGCGCCGATGAGGGTGGTGACGAGGCCGATCACTGCGACAGCCACCAGGACGTCTGGCGCCGCCACAAAGATCGGGAACGTCCGGGCAACCAGGTATACCCCCGCCACCACCATGGTGGCCGCGTGGATCAGCGCGCTTACGGGAGTGGGGCCCTCCATGGCGTCGGGCAGCCAGACATGGAAGGGGAACTGGGCTGACTTCCCCATAGCCCCCAGGAAGATGAGGATGGCTACCGCGGTTACTGTCCCCTCGCCGATGGCCCCGCTGCTTACGGCCTCAAAGGCGTGGGACATGTCGAAGTCGAAGGTGGCTTTGGGTAGCTCGAAGAGCTCTGGCCTGAGATCGCCTACCTCTCGGCCCAGCAGCAGGATGCCGACAAGCAGGCCGACGTCTCCAATTCTGGTGGTAATGAACGCCTTCTTGGCCGCCTCCGCGGCGGACCTCCTCTCATACCAGAAGCCGATGAGGAGGTAGGAGCAGATGCCCACCAGCTCCCAGACGACGTAAAGCAGCAGGAAATTGTCCGCCAGGACCAGGGCCAGCATGGAGGCGATGAAGAGGGCGTGGACGGCGAAGTACCAGCCGAAGCGGGGGTCCCCCTTCATGTATCCCAGGGAATAGACCTGGATCAGGAGACCCACAAGGGTGACCAGCCCCAGCATGATGATAGCCAGGGGGTCAACGATAATCCCCCAGACCAGGGAGACATCCGCTGCCGTGAACCAGTCCTGGCTGAAGGAGCAGGTCTTCTGCGCGATAATGCTGTCGGGGCAGTCGGCGTCGAGGAACCCCGCCAGGACGACCCAGAACATGGCGAAGCCGCCCGCGACGGCCAGAACCGCGATGAAGGAGCCTTTACCTGGGAGGAATCTGCCGAATAGGACGATTAGAAAAAACGCGATGAAGCTGAACGCCGGAATGAGCCAGGCTAACTCTGCTAACTCCACCTACTTCACCATTTCATCAAGTCCACTTCGTCCACGTTTACGGTCCCGCGAGCGCGGAACAGTCTCAGGATTATGGCCAGGGCGAGCCCTACCTCTGCCGCCGCCACGGTTATCACAAAAATAGCGATTATCTGCCCGGTGAAGGCCTCATGGTACAGGTGAGCGGCGGTGGCTATCAGGTTTATATTAACGGCGTTCAGCATCAGCTCTATGGACATAAGAATAAGCACGGAGCTGCGCCGGGCCAGCACGCCGTAGATGCCGATGCAGAACAGGGCGGCACTCACCAGCTGAAAGGCTTCAAGGTTCATTACTCTCTCCCCCCTTCCCTAGCGAGAATTATCGCTCCGATGAGGGCCACCAGCAACACCAGCGAAGCCAACTCAAAGGGTACGGCCCAATCCGTGAACAGAGAGTTTCCCAGAGCAGTGAGCGTGGGCCCCTCGGGTTCCGAGTCCGGAGGCCTCTTCCACAAGAAGGCGGCCGCCAGCACCCCGAACACCCCTAACCCGGCTACAATCGCCAGGGGCCACTGGGGGTTGTCGGAGATGTGGGGATACTCCCGGCTCCTGGTCAGCATGATGGCGAAGAGAAGGACGATTATTATCGCCCCACCGTATATCAGTACCTGCACCAGGGCCAGGAACTCGGCGAACACCAGCAGGTAGAGCCCGGCTACGGCAACCAACGACACGAGAAGGAAGAGGGCCGCATGTACCACGTTTCTTGAAGCGACTACACCAATCCCTCCGCCGAGAGTAAGGAACGCCGCTATGACGAACAGGGGCTCGGACATGCTACGCTGATGTCTCCTCTGCCTTCTTCTCCTCGTTCTCACCTTTGGCCAGCTCGGAGGGCGGCACCCAGCCGGTCTCGCTCTGGTATCGCTTGCCCATCTCCAGCAGGGGGATTAGATCGACTCGATCGCCGTTGCGCTCGTAAGTGCTCATCTCGTGTTCGTGGCTCATGACGATGGCGTCGAAGTTGCACACCTCCACACATATCCCGCAGAGGATGCAGCGGTTCAGGTTTATCTCGAAGGTCTCTACAATCTTTTTCCTGGAGCTTTTACCCTCGGCGTGGAGAGGGTTGTCGATCATTGTTGCGCTCATGCACTGGGTGGGACATTGTCTGATACACACCATGCAGGACGTGCAGTAAGGCTCGTCTACTTTGTAGTCCCACGTCAGAGCCGGGAATCCCATATAGCGCGGCTGAACGGGCAAGTGGTCCCCGGGATACTGCACAGTCACAGGGTTCCTGAGGCCTTTGATAGTGGAGACTAGGGTCACCACCATTCCCTTTATTCCACCTAACACGCTAGTCTGCCTCCACCCCGGCACGGATAGCGGCTTGGGTCGCCAGCTGCCGGCGTCTGTATACCTCCGCCACTTTCTTGGCTGGAGCGGCCAGGTGCCTGTAGACCAGGTATCCTATCCCGCTGGCCAGGACCAGGGACATCAAACTCAGGCTCCACCAGGGCCATCCGTAGTACATGTATATTGCTGTGATCACTACGTTTGCAAAGGAGAGGGGCACAACCACCTGCCAGGCGAAGGCCATGAGCTGATCTATCCGGAGCCTCGGGAAGGTGCCACGTATCCAGAAAATGATGAGCACGACAAAGTACGTCTTGACCAGAAACCACAGCCAGGCGGGGAGCCAGGGGCCATACCATCCGCCCAGAAACAGCAAGGAAGTGAGGGCGGCAATGGCGAAGGTGTTCATGTACTCAGCCATGAAGAACACCGACCAGTGGGCTCCGCTGTACTCCACGAAGGGGCCGCCAACTATCTCCGACTCGGCGAAGTATATGTCGAAGGGCGTCCTGCCCAGCTCCGCCAGTCCGGCGACGAGGAATATCACCAAGCCCAGCGGCTGGAGGACCGCGAAGGGGATGTCTATCGAGTTGACCTCAGCCACTTTGTCATGCACCGCAGGGACCTGACTCATCGTGATGACGTTCAGGTCCAGAGACTGGGCTAGCATGCCCACCGCAATGACGACCATGATCACCGGTATCTCGTAGCTGACCAACTGGGCCGCGGACCGCAGTCCTCCCAGCGTCCCATACTTGTTGGCCGACCCCCATCCAGCGAGTACCAACCCTAATATGGTGACCACGGAAAAGGCGATTATGTAGAGAAGCCCCATGTCCAGGTTTCTCATCACCAGGTTCTCGGCGGCGGGTATCGTGACCCAGATCATGAAAGAAGGTACCAGGACTATCAAGGGCGCCACCCAGAAAACGGTCCGGTCGGCCCAGGAAGGGATCAGGTCCTCCTTCAGAACGAGTTTCAGGCCGTCTGCCAACGGCTGAAGCAGCCCCATTGGGCCCGTGCGGGTAGGCCCCAGGCGCCTCTGGAGACGCCCTAGGAACTTGCGTTCCAGCCAGGTTAGGGAAAGAACTACTATGGACAAGACCGTGAACAGGACCAGCAGCCCGATTATGATCTTCAGGAAGTCAAGGACGCTCACCGGTCTACCTCGCCCAAGACTATATCCAGGGAGCCGAGGATGATAACGGCGTCGGCCACCCATGCGCCCGTGACTAAATGCTTGAGGGCACCGAGGTTACAGAACGACGGCGGCCTCACCTTTAATCTGTAGGGCTTGTCGGACCCATCGCTGACAAGGTAGACGCCTATCTCGCCACGGGGGTTCTCGGCCCTGACGTACACGTCTCCCTTTGGGGGCCGGATCAGGCGCCTTCCAAGGGTAGACACCGGCCCGGAGGGCATCTGGTCTAAAGCCTGCTCTATAATGCTCAGGGATTGGTACATCTCCTGGATTCGGACGTAGTAACGTTCCCAGGAATCCCCGTCTAGCCCTACCGGTATCTCAAATTCTAGCCGGTCGTATACCGAGTAGGGCTCTGCCTTCCTGACGTCGTACCGGACTCCACATGCCCGAAGGCACGGTCCCGTGAGGCCGTAATCTATCGCCGTCTCCGCATCTATGGCCCCGACACCCTTGGTCCTGCTGATGAAGACCTCGTTGTAGGTGAGGAGCTTGTCGGTCTCCTCTATGTCGTTGCGGAGCTCAGGGAGGAGATTTGCCATAAGCTCATCGACGTTCTGGGGAAGGTCTTCTTTTATCCCTCCGACGCGAAAGTAATTGTGCATCATCCGGGCTCCGCTGATGGCCTCGAACACGGCCTGTATGCGCTCCCTGCCCCTGAAGGTGAACATAACAGGCGTCATGGCCCCGGCGTCAAGCCCAAATGTGCCGGCGAAAAGGAGATGGCTGGCGATGCGGTTCAGCTCGCAGAGTATAACCCTCACGTACTCGGCCCGCTCGGGCACTTCCACCCCCATGAGCTTCTCCACCGCCATGCAAAACGCCAGCTCGTTGTTGAAGTTGGAGATGTAGTCCAACCGGTCGAAGAGGGTGATAATCTGGGCGTATTGCTCGCCTTCGCACAGCTTCTCCGATCCCCGGTGGAGATAGCCGATGTGGGGCTCCGCAGATACCACCTTTTCTCCATCAAGATGCAACACGATTCGGAACACCCCATGGGTCGAGGGGTGCTGGGGGCCCATGTTTACCATCATCTCGATGGGTTCGGTTTCAACCGCCATGTTGGGGTTCCCGGCCTCGGCCATATCCTGCTACCTGACCTGCTCTGTCGATTCCACTGCCCTTTTCATTCCACGAACTCCAGCTCCAGCTCAGTGTTCTCGTCCACGCCCTCGTATCCCGCCTGCGATAGGACCGTCTCCAGGTTGCCCTGGCCCTCGCAGCTTTGCACCCACGACCGGAATTTCTCCACCAGCTCGTCCTGAGCCTCTTGGTCCGTCACACCTCTTCCTTTGGGACTGAGGTTGTCTATGGTCGCCAGGAAGCCGTCCTCCTCTTCTACCACCCTTGCCCGAAGAGTAATCTTCTCCACCCTAGTACTCCTGGTAGTCGTGAAAGGGATGCTCCTTCCTGCCTGGATAGCCCTCGAAGCCCTCGTACAGTATCAACGGTTTAAGGTTGGGGTGTCCATCAAACACGATTCCGAAAAGGTCGTGGGCCTCTCGCTCATACCAGTCGGCGGCACGCCACACTTGGGTCACCGTAGGCACATGGGGATCATCATGTGCCACATTGGCCTTTATGACCAGCTTATGCTCATGTTCGAGGGACAGCAGAATATAGACTACCTGGAAATGCTCGGGGTAGTCGGCTCCGGCAAGACACAGCAGGAGCTTAAAGGAAAGGCCGGGTTCATCCTTGACGATTCTACAGACATCCGGGACGTTCTCGGCTCGGACGGTGATCTGGGGAATGTCCAGCGTGGCACCGAACTCGGGTTGAAAATCGTTGAGGGTGTCCTGTAGGAGCTCCCGTAACGCCTGTGTCTCATCATCAAGGGCGCTCCCCACCTCCGGGCTATGCTGCGAGGGGTTACGCCTTTCGGCCACCGCGCCTGGAATCCTGCATGATTTTCTCTTGAAGCTTGAGGATCCCCTGCATGAGGACCTCGGGCCTGGGGGGGCATCCCGGCACGTAGACGTCTACTGGGATAACATGGTCAACACCCATCACCACCGAGTACGAACGATAATAGGGGCCTCCGTTGGTGGCGCAGCTACCCATAGCTATGACCCACTTGGGTTCCGGCATCTGCTCATACAGCAGCCGTATGGGTTCGGCCATCTTCTTCACCACTGTCCCAGCCACGATCATCACATCCGATTGCCGTGGGGAAGGCCAGGTGACCACACCGAACCGGTCGAGGTCGTGGTGGGCCATGTAGGTGGACATCATCTCGATGGCGCAACACGCCAGCCCAAATGTCAGGGTCCAGAGGGAGGATTTCCTCGCCATGGCGAATAGCTCCTCCGCCTTGGCGGTTATCACTCCCGGCATGGCCCTGTCGAACATGCTGGGAGCGGGCGTATTGCCCTGCCCCATGCTTATTTCGACCACTCCAGGACCCCCTTTCGCCAGGCATAAAGTATTGCGAAGCCCAGCACTGCCAGGAACATCATCATCGCGTAGAAGGCCACCTTATTGCCGACGAAAATCACGGCCCAAGGAAAGAGGAACACCGCCTCCACGTCGAATATCAGGAATAGTATGCCGAATATGTAGTAACGAACATTGATCTGGGACCACTGGAAGGGGGCCGGTGGGATGCCGCACTCGTAGGGAGTCAGCTTCACAGCCGAATGACGCCGCGAGGATATGAACATGGAAGCGGCGAACATCAGACCAATCGCCAGGAAGCCCACGACACCCGACAGGATCACGGCCGCCCAGCGGAAGTCAAAGTCCAGTGGCATCAGCGACTCCTCCTGGGCCAGGCAACTCGGGCCGACGGAATTCGACACAACTTGGGAACGAGATCAATATACCATCGGCGCGTTGAGAGTGTCAACGAATATCCAGATATGGGGGCAGTGAGAACTCTAGGGCGCTTTTCTCCACTCAGTTGCCAACCGTCCGTACACCCAGCGTGTCCCACCAGCGCCCCTTGAAGTACTCATTCTCTCGAAGCCGGCCTTCGAGTCTCAGCCCGACCCTCTCCAGCACCTTCGCCGAGGCGGTGTTGTCGGCGACGCACCAAGACGAGACGCGGTGCAGCCTCAGCTCCCTGAACCCGAAGTCAACGATAGCCAGAGCAGCCTCCGTGGCATAGCCCCGGCCCCAATGCTCCGGCGCCAGCTCGTAGCCGATGTCGGCTTCCCAGTCATTCTCAGGTTTTAGCCGCAGCCCGCAGTTGCCGATCAGCCGCCCACTCTCCGACAAAGTTATCGCCAGCTGGAATTCGCGGCGCGGCCGGTCTGCCTGTTGGTCGAGAAACATCTGCACGAAACTCCGCACCTCAGCCTCAGTGCGGTCGTCCCAGGGGTAGAAGCGGAGGTAGCGGGGGTCGCGTTGATAGGCCAGCACATCGGGCCAGTCATCAGCTACGAACTCTCGAAGGACAAGCCGCTCCGTGGCGATGCGCATGGTAATCGATCAGACTTGCCCGGTTGCGATTCCCTCCAGGCGGGTTGACCCGGCGCCTCTTGAGACCCTTCGCCACCTCAAACGACGCCGTCTCCGCGCATGGCCGCCAGGCTCTCCTCGAAGGCCTCTAAGGTGTTGTCGACGTCCTCCTCGCTGTGGCTGGCCGAGACGATGAGCGAACCCCTCGCCATCATGTCCACACCGGAGTTTATCATGGCCCGTTTGAGGTGCATGGCGGCGCCGCGAGCGGCGGCTTCGTGGATTTTGTGGTAAGACATGGTGCAGACTTCCCGGTCGCAGTCGCAATCCGCGAAGCTCAGGTGAATCAAGGAGGCCATGCCGTAGGCGTGGCCCGCCACCTCCATCTTGGAGAACACCCCGTTGAGGCCTATCTTGAGCCGGGCCGCCATCTCGTCGGCCCGGCGGTTAATCGGCTGGCTCGCCACCATCTCCAGGCAGGTCGCCCCGGCCACCGCGGACATCGGGTTGGCATTGAAGGTGCCTGGGTGGGCTATCCGCTCCTGGCTGTCCCACTGGGGGTCATTGCGGTGCGCGATCATGTCGACGACCCCGGCTTTGCCCCCGACGACACCCCCCGGCAGGCCGCCGGCGACGATCTTGGCCATCGTCGTCAGGTCCGGCTCGACGCCGAACCGGACCTGGGCCCCGCCGGTCGACAGCCTGAACCCCGTGACCACTTCGTCCATTATCAGCAAGACACCGTATTGGCTTGTGACTTCACGGAGATCGTGCAGGTACTGGGGGACCGGGAGGGGCAGGTTGCCGAAGTGGGCGCCGGTGGGCTCCAATATGACGGCGGCCACATCATCGTCCCGGGCGAGGACGTTTTCAACGGCGGGCATATCTCCAGCCGGGAGGACGATTACCGACTGGGCGGTCGTCTCGGGAACGCCCGGCACGCGCCTGCTTCCAGCGGCAACGGCATAATCGTGCCACCCATGGAAGTGCTCTTCGAACTTTATAACCTTGTTCTTCCCGGTGTAGCTTCTGGCCAGCCGAAGGGCCATCATGGTCGCTTCGGTGCCCGAGCTCAGAAAACGGAGCTTCTCTACCGAAGGCACTAGCACCTTTATAGCCCGGGCCCAGCGTAGCTCCGCGTCGGTACTGGCGCCCAGATGGGTGCCCCGGGCCACCTGGTCGGCCACGGCTGTGACGATCTCGGGGTGAGAGTGACCCAGCAGAAGGGCGCCATGCCCGCTCACATAGTCGATGTATTCGTTGCCGTCAACGTCCCATTTGAGGGGACCTCGGGCATGGGTTACGTAGATGGGGAACGGCGTGACGTAGCGAGTGTCATGAGTGACGCCGGCAGGGAAAACCTCCCTTGCCTCCTGGTAGCGGCCTGCGGAACCGGGATGTTTCCGGATATACTCCTCCACTATCGAAGACATGTGCTCTCCTCTTCCATCAGGGTGCTGAAGAACTCTTTCGACGATCCCCTGGCCCCCTTCCCTTCGATAGACTCAGGACATGCCTGGCCAGGAAGGGGGAGAAACTTCCCCTAGTCGTTCCTACACGGATGATATAATATGTCGGCCACGCGCACAAGCGACACGGGGAGGAGGTCAGAGAGGTGTACAGCTACCTCGATCATCTGGAATGCACCTATTGCAGCCAGACCTACTCCCATACCAAGGTTATGAGGACGTGCCTGCAGTGTGGCAAGGTGCTGTTTGCCCGGTACGACCTGCCTCGACTGAAGCGGGAGGTGGACCGAGGGGAGCTCCAGGACCGGCCGCCCAACATGTGGCGCTTCTCAGAGCTGCTGCCGGTGCTCAACCGAGAGCATGTGATTAGCCTCGGAGAAGGGGGTACTCCCCTTCTCGACGCCCCGAACCTGGGCAAAAAGCTGGGGCTGAAAAGTCTCTACATCAAGGACGAAGGGCTCAATCCTACGGGCACCTTTAAAGCTCGTGGCATCTCGGCGGCTGTATCCAAGGCCCGGGAGCTCGGGCTGTCGCGTTTCTCCATGCCCTCGGCTGGGAACGCGGCTGGTGCGATGGCGGCCTACGCGGCCAGGGGTGGGCTGGAGGCCCACGTTTTCATGCCCAAGGACGCTCCCGAAGCGAACAAGCTGGAGTCGACCGCCATGGGCAGCCGCCTGACCCTGGTGGACGGCCTGATAGGAGACGCGGGCCGCCTCTCCAATGAAGCGGCCCAGAGGAACGGGCTTTTCGATCTTTCCACCCTACAGGAGCCCTACCGAGCCGAAGGGAAAAAGACAATGGGCTTGGAGTTAGCCTTTCAGCTAGGCTGGCGAATGCCGGACGCCATTGTGTATCCCACTGGCGGCGGCACAGGGATCGTAGGAATGTGGAAGGGTTTCTACGAGCTCTTGGAGCTCGGGTGGGTGGAAGGTCGGCTGCCTAAGTTCTTGGCGGTTCAGCCCGAAGGCTGCCAGCCCATAGTTAAAGCCGTTCACGAGGGGTCGGACGTCGCGGAAACCTGGCCCGACGCCCATACCATAGCGGGTGGTCTGCGCGTGCCCCACCCTTTCGCCGACTACATCATCCTCAGGGCTATCAGGGACACCGGCGGCAGCGCAGTTGCAGTGTCCGACGCCGAGATGCTGGCCTCCATAAGGGAGATGGCATCTCTCGAGGGTGTTTTTCCTTGCCCGGAAGGGGCCGCCACGTTGGCAGGCCTTAAGAGGCTGGTCCAAGCGGAGATTCTCGGCCCCGACGAAACCATAGTCCTGCTGAACACCGGATCCGGATATAAATCCCTGGATCTTCTGGCCGAGGCGGCATAGGCCCCGTCGCCAGCGGCCAGACCCTGGTACATAGTCAACAAGATCGACAGCATGTCATTCCCACGAAAGTGTCGTTCTGAGCCGCAGGCGAAGAATCTGGTGTGGGGATGGTGAGACGCCCCACCGCCTCCAGACCCTTCGCTCCGCTCAGGGTGACAGAGGTGCCGGCATTTTCATCCTTTAGGGCGCCGGAGGCAACCGGCATGGACGATTCTGAGGGAGCTCAGCGACCGAAGAATCTGGGGAGGGGGTCCCACGGCCACCCCAGATTCTTCGCTTCGCTCAGAATGACATTTGTATCTAATTTAAGTTAACCGGGTACCAGCTCCGCATTTCAAGGGCTCAACCTCATCCCCACCGCCTCACTTCCCAGGATTCCTGGACAGCATCTCCGAAATTCCCACGAGTTCGCGGGCAGTGGCACGCCTCCCTTGACCTAGCACAATAGTTCTGTTAGCATCTCCTGAAGGTGAATCTTGCCTCATGTGGGGCCGCTAACTTGGAGAGGTTTCGGCTAAAAGGTTGCACAATCTGCGGCGGCGATCTGTCCATCGACGACGGCGACTGGCATTGTTTACAGTGTGGTAGATATCACTATATCGCTGCTTTGTGGTCTCCGCCCAGTCGCCGACCGGGTGGCGTCCGAACGCACGCTGTCGCTCTCGCCTTCGAGGATCGACAGGGGCCACAAAAACAGGGCTTTCAGGATGAGTCCAAACAAGGGGAGCCGGGCGTATAAAATAGCGACGCGGAACAGTCGACCTGGGTTGGATCGGGGCTGAAACGAAAGCACTCGGACCCGGGAAAGAGGGCTTAGGTAGTGGTTGTTCTGTTAGCCATCGACCCCAGTACCCACACCGCAGGTTGGGCAGTCTTCCTGAACGAGGGGCCGGGCGGACCAGCCGAGGGAGGGTCGCCTACTTCGTCCTCCACCGCGCCTTCCCGTGACGTGCCCACAAGTGGTCAAGACTCCCCGGCACATAGGACAGCCAGCTGCCCAGCTCACTCCCAATGGCAACTGGTGGAGACTGGCGTAATCGTAGCCTACGATCGGTCTCACCGTCCGGATATCAAGCACCGGATAAAAGCCATAGAAGGGGAGCTCGATAAGACGGCGTTCAGGTGGCAGCCGAACGAGGTGGCCTATGGGAAGCCACCCCAACTTCAGTTGCCGCACCAGCAGGAAGGCATGGAGCTCCTCAAGCAAAGTCTCGAGCAATGGGCGCGGCACCACAACCTGCCCATCCACTGCTATTCCGTCCGGGAGATCAGGTGCGCCCTCGTAGGCCGCGCTAATGGGGCAAAGCAAGAGCTGGTCTACGCGGTGATGACCCGGTGGGGGCTCCTGGGAGAGGGAAAGACCACCCCGGAGTGGAACGCCATCGCCGTTGGCGACTACCACCTCGGCCGCGAGGAGGTCACGAAGAGGTTGGAGGTTTAGCGCCCTTCATGGTACCATGTGTACCTGACGAGCCGAGTATGCGCGGGGAATGGATAGTACGCGCGTCCCGCTAACCGCACGCTAACTCTCCACCTTTACTTTGTCTAGCCGCGCTACACGGGTCTTTGGAGCCCGGTGCATAGAGCTCGGGACTTCTGGAAGACACATCCACCCTTCGCTGGAGGTAGCATGGCGACAGAACCCCCTCCGCTTCAGCCACCCGGAGAGTACAGCCCCGAAGAGTACTATGCCACTTCCCCCGAGGCCACCATCAGCTTTTACTCCGACTCGCTGCACATCGTGAGCGGTCTCTACAGCAGTGTTCTTTTCTTTGGTGAGCTCCAGGAAGATAGGGAGCCCGTACTCAGGGCTAAGATCAAAGTCAGCCCCCAACTGCTCAAGGCTATCTGCCTTCTCACCAGGAAGCACGTGCGTGAGTACGAGAACGCGGTAGGCCCTATAGCGCTGCCTCGACAGGTGCTGGAGGCCTGGGAAATAGAGGATGGGAAACTGTGACCGCCGACCCCGAGACGTCCTCCACCGCTTCATCTTCCCCAGCGGAGTGGGCCTGGCGTAGACATGACGTGAGCCGCCCCAGGCGGGCCACCGAGCACCTCACCCACAGCGAGGTTCAACCGGTAGCTATCGACTGCCTGAGACCAGGGGACGAACCTTCCGACTCCGAGTGGACTCTTGCCAGAGACATCCCGATCATCGTGGCCGATTCCTTTGACGCCCACTGGGCTTTCGAAAAGGTGCTGAACAAGCTGCACGGCTTTTCTAAGACCAAAGAGGAGGCCAAAGCGGATCTACTGTCCAAGCTAGGGGGCCATCTAAGGTTGCTCCGCTCGCTGGAGTCGCCCACGATGGCCCCTATATTGAGACTCGAATTAGAGTTCCTTAGAGTGGTACTGCTACCCAGGCAAGGCTCTGACGCGTGAGGTAACTCTACGGCATTCAGGAGCCCCGGAGAGCTTCGTTACCTAGCCACATCCGACCCTGCCGATGCCGCCCGAAGGTCGTACAGCCTCTCCCTAACCACGCGTATCTGCCGGTCTCCCCGGTTGGACCGCTCGGCAACCTCTCTCACTGACAAGCCCTGGTCCAGGTAACCGATGATTTCCCGATTGCGAGCCCACCACCTCTCATCGCTCACCTGTTTCGCACGGATCACAGCGTCGATGTTCCTCGCATATCGGGCGCCGTATCCTCTGCGGCGCCCTCTCTTCGGGCGCTCTTGACGGCCTATCTCCCCAACGGATTGGTCCGAGGGTGAGCCCAATGCACTGGATCCGTCCTGGTCTTGCGCGACCTCATCTTTGAGCTCCTCCGGAGAGGCGACGCCGTTGGTGTAGTAGTATTGCCCGCACTGCCAGCACCTCCAATCTCCATCGTCAAACACCAAATCCCCGGTGCACTTGGTACAGCCCTTTAGAAAACAGAAAATGCTACCCATTCCAACCCTCTGACAGCCCCTAGAAGCCGTAGCCAACTTACTCATCTATATCTATTAAACAGGTACACGCGCTGCTAATCAGTGAAGTGTGACACAGATTTACTGTGAGCTTGCGCACGTGAGGGCAGTGGGGTTGAGGGGTGCGCACCGTAGCGGAGGATATCCGGAGAAATCGGCCGCAACCAGAGTTACGGGGCGCAACTAAAAAGCGATAGGAGTGTGCCTATCGCTAAGACGGGTCTGGGCGGAGGCTCAGGAGGATCATCAAGGCCATCTCCACTCGAATGTGGAATAATGTCCGTTCCTACCAGAGTTGTCCCAGGTCATCCCGTGGTCAGTGAAGGTGCTGACGGTCCCTTTGGCCAGGGCCAGGGATGAGTTTATCGGGTGGGCTGTGTTTTCCAGTCTCATTGGCTCGGTCTGTTGCCGGCCGGCCAGGATGCCCTCCACGCTGAAGTCCATGATGCCCGGAATATTGACGCTGCGGACGTGGCCTTCGGCTGTGTAGCTGATGGGCACGTATTTTATCCCGAGGTCTACCGACGTAAGACGCATCCAGCGCTCAGCCGGACCTCCCACCTGGCCCGATAGGATTCGGGCCAACGCATCCCGTTGCTGGCCGCCCGCCTGCTCGTCTATGTATACTCCCGTGGACCAGTTGCCATGGGCCATCACGCCCGGGGTGTAGGCAATCACTACGAAGTTGAGCCCTGAGAGGGATATGTCGTCAAAGCTCCCCTGGTCGATGTGGAACGCGAAGCCCACGTCGCAATGGCCCTCCGTGGGAACCGCAGACCCTCCGCGCACGATGCAGGGACACAGCACTTCGCAGTTACAGTTCTCGAAGTAGTCGCCTTTCAAGCTCCAGCGAACAGGATCCACGCTCCCCCTCTGTCGGTCAATGTCCACTACGTTTCACGAGGGCCACGTACCTTCTGTTCTCCGCACCCGAAGGGGGGAGGTTCAGAAACACTAGTAGGTCGCCCGTGTCTCCGATGCTGCTGCCGGTTGCCAGCCATAGGAGCCGGGTAAACGTTTGCAGCTAGCTTCCCTTGGCCTTGGCCTGTTCCTTTTTCCGGGACTCGAAGTATTGGTCCGCCAGCATGACGATCGACAGGACCGCCAGCAGTGTGCCACCTGTAAACCAACCCTCGACGCCCAGTTTCCAGGTCTTGTCGGCCAATCCAACGATAAGCCCGATGACTCCGCACGCAGTTGCAAGGAGCATGGTCAGCTTGGCCACCATAATCCGCCACTCTTCCATAACTATTCCTCCTGGCACCGTACTACAAAGCTGACACATACTTTACTCCAATCCGCTACACGTGACAAGTTGAGTTGAGAAGCGTCGGCCATCACCGCAATCTTGGACGGGAGTTTCGAGCATGCCCCCTCTAGAACGATTGCCCCCAGATCTGGCGTAGAGCCATCGTGATATGCTAAAAGTGACGACCGCGGCACAGAGGAGGTGATAGCTATGGATGTCTACAGGTGCATCAGGAGCCGGGTGGCCGTGAAAAGCTTTACTTCGGACCCCATCCCAGAGCCAGTCGTAAAGAAGATTCTGAGGGCCTGCCGGTGGGCCCCCAGCCAGAGGAACCGCCAACCCTGGCACTTTATCGTTATCCGAGACCCCCTGGCTCTGCAGCGGCTAAGCTCCCTCACTTCCAGCGGCGCCTACATCGCAGAGGCTCCTCTCGCCGTCGCGATAGTGATGGAGAACGCCAGGATGCCCCAGTTCGAGGCAGGCAGAGTGATCTAGAACATGCTGCTGGTGGCCTGGAGCGAAGGGGTGGGCACCTCCTTTGTGGGCGGCTGGGACAAGGAGAAGGCTAAAGAGCTTCTGGGAATCCCCCAAGACATGGAGTTCATAACAGTGATGCCCTATGGCTATCCCACAGAGGCGGCGAAGTCCGGAGGCAAGAGGAGGAAGCCGCTAGCGGAAACCACCCACAAAGAGCGGTTCGGCCAGATGTGGGAGGACCTATGACCAGGCTCTCGTACGGGTCTATACGCAGGGCCCCGACTTGCAAAAACCCGATATGCGTGTCAAGATAAATATATGCGAGTAGGCGCGTTCGAGATAAAAGAGCCCGACATCCAACCCCAAGATCCCCATGCCGTGGTTATCCTTCGCCCGTGGGTCAACGTCGGACGGGTAGGCACTCTCGTGATGTCCCGCTTGGAGCGGCATTTCGGGGCAGAGGAGCTCGGACGACTGGCGAGGCCGGGCAATTTCTTCGACTTTACCCGGTACAGGCCCAGGTCTCGACTGGTTGACGGCCGGCGGGAGATGAGCATACCGAACAGCACGATCAGCTATGCCCACCGGGAGGAGAAGCCCGATTTCCTGTTTTTCAACCTCAGGGAGCCCCATGCCTTCGGGGAAGATTACGTGGACTCGATCCTCGAGCTTCTGAAGACCTTCGGTGTGAAACGCTACTGCATGATAGGCGGGATGTACGACGTGGTACCTCACACCAGGCCCCTGCTCGTGTCAGGCATCGCCGGTGGGGAAGAGGCGGAGGAAGAGGGGAGAAGGATCAGGCTCCAGGCCAGCAACTACCAGGGCCCAACCAGTATCACCTCGTTGATCGGCCAGGAGGCGCCGAAGCTGGGGATAGAGCACATGACCATTGTGGTACATCTTCCCCAGTACATCGAACTGGAAGAAGACTATGCAGGGGCTGCACGGCTGATGGATCTGCTATGCAGGATTTACGGGCTCCCGTTTCATCTAGCGGACGAAGAGCGAGGCCAAAGACAATACGAGGAGCTTACGGCCGCCGTCGAACGCAACTCCGAGCTGAAGTCGGTGCTGGAACGGCTAGAGGCCCAATACGACGCCAACCAGGCTTCCGCCGAGGAGCCGCCGCCCCTTTCACCAGAAGTCGAGCGGTTCCTCAGGGAGCTGGACGAGAGGGACGACGAGGCCTGACACCGAGAACGTGACTCTACATCGCCGCGATGCCAACCCTGGCCACTTCCTCGTCCTGCTCACCGGTCCCTCCGCCTACCCCCACCGCTCCGATAAGCTGGCCGTCCCGCGTTACGGGAAGGGCGCCCTGGACGAATGCGACCTTGCCACCGTGCATCACTACCAGGGCATCGCCCATGGGCCGACCGGCGATTTGGGGTAGGGCTCCGCTAGGCTGCCCGAAGATCGCTGATGCCATCGCCTTTGACACGCAGGCATCCGTCCACCACCACCTGCACCCGTCCATCCGCGTGTGGAGCACGATGTCCCCCCGCTCGTCGAGCACTGCTATGGCAACGTTGATACCGGCCTTGGACGCCGCGGCAAAACCCGCGTCGACTATGCGCTTGGCTTCTTCATATTTCATCGTCGACATTTACCTTACCCCCATGCTGCAATGTTTCGCCCTGAGTATACCCGATCAGGAACAAAAGGCAAGGGGAAGCGCAAAGGAAGCAGGCAAGGGGTATCCGAGGGGCTGCGGGGAGGCTTAGCGCAATTCCCTGGGGAGCACGAAAGCTACGTTCTCCTCGATCCCCGAGAGAGTGGTCACGTCGTCGGGGCGAAGGGCGCTCACGACCTCGTCCACTAACACCTCCGGCGTCGATGCTCCCGAGGTTATACCGACCCGGCGGGCGCCCTCGACCCAGCTGGCGTCCAGATCCTCAGGACCGTTTATGAGGTAAGCGGGAACGCCCTGCGCCTCGGCCACCTCACGTAGGCGGTTGCAGTTAGAGCTGTTCTGGGCCCCGATGACCAGCACCACGTCCACCTTGCGAGCAAGCTCCTTGGCCGCATCCTGGCGATTGGTGGTGGCGTAACATATGTCCGCCCTGGTGATGGCGTCTGGAAAGGCGCGCTTGATCTCCTCTACGGCGTGGGCTGTATCCTCTACCGAAAGAGTGGTCTGGGTCAGGACAGCCACGGGGGTGCTCCTGTCCCATTCCGGAAGGTTCACACCTTCCCGCTGGTCCACCAGATCCATTGGGGCTTGGCCCATGGTCCCTCGGACCTCCTGGTGGCCCCTGTGGCCCACGAGGAGGGTCCTTCTGCCCTCCCGGTTATATTTCTTGGCCTCGTTATGGACCCTCGTCACCAGCGGACAGGTCGCATCTATAACATTCAGATGCCTCTCTTCCGCTTTCTCGAAGTCCTTGGGTGGGGATCCGTGAGCGGAGAAGACCACAACCGACCCGGAGGGTATCTCTTCCACTTCTTCCACGGTAATGGCCCCTTTTCTCTCAAGGCTGGCCACAACATAGGGGTTATGCACGATCTCGTGTTTTACGTACACCGGTGGGCCGAACCTGTTGAGGCACAGCTCCACTACCTCGATGGCCCGCACCACCCCCGCGCAAAAGCCCCTGGGCGCGCTCAGGACCACTTCCATCACAGCCCCCCGATATCCCTGGTGGGACTCTCCGGGACTCCCACATCAGGTCTTTGAAGATGCCATACCCTTCCCATGGCTCTTACCACCATATCTTACCAGTCGCCTCCTCCCCCATCTCCCCGTAGTCCTTGATCCAGAGATTCGTACTGAGGTACTTCCACCCCCCGTCGGCTAGCAGACACACGAGGTTTCCTTTGTCCATGCGCTGGGCCATCTTCAGGGCGCCGAACACTACAGAGCCGGAAGATACGCCTGCGAAGATCCCTTCTCTCTTGAGGAGCTCCTTGGTCATGTGGAATGCATCGTTGCTGTTTACAAGTATCCGTGCATCCAACAGCGACTGGTCCAGGATCGGCGGAATGAAGCCTTCCTCAAGGCTGCGAAGCGCCTGGATGTAATCGCCGGGCTCAGGGGCCACGGCCACCACTTTGACGTCTGGGTTGTGCTCTTTGAGCCTTCCTCCCACTCCCATGAGTGTGCCCCGGGTGCCCAGGCCCGCCACAAACATATCGATGTCAGGGAGGTCCTCGACGATCTCAGCGCCGGTAGTCTCGTAGTGGGCGCCAGGATTGGCGCTATTCCCGTATTGGTAGGGCATGTAGTAGTCTTCATCGCCGGATTCAAGTATTTTGTGGGCTAGCTCAATCGAGCCGTTAGTCCCTTTGGTACCATCGGAGTAGACAATCTCCGCCCCATAGGCCTGAAGGATCTGCGACCGCTCCGGGCTAACATTTTCGGGCATAACGACTTTCACACGGTACCCTTTGAGCCCTCCCACCAGAGCCAGGGATATCCCGGTATTTCCGCTAGTGGGCTCCAGTATCACCCTGCCGGGCTTGAGCTCACCCTCGCGCTCAGCCTTTTCCAGCATCTGTTTCGCGATACGGTCTTTAAGGCTGCCGGTTGGGTTTTGCCCTTCGAGTTTGGCGAAGACCCTGACCCCACTCTTGAGATCCATGTTGTGGATCTCCACTAGAGGGGTGTTCCCTATCGTCTGCAACAGGGTCTTGGGCCCTTTGGTCCCACGCGCGAGGGGGGGTGTTTGTGTCCGAGCCAAATGCTGCACCTGCCTCCTTAGATGAGTCGGGGGGTTGGGTCAATGGCCGTCTTAGACCGCTGCGACGCCGCAGAAGGCCTCGTAGTCTATCAGCTCTGTCACTGTGGGAACGTCACCGCAAAGGGGACAATTGGGATTCCGCGGTATCCTCATCTGGCGAAAGTCCATGCTCAGCGCATCTATGACCAGCAGGCGCGATGCAAGACTCTCTCCTATGCCCAGCAGCAGCTTCAGCGTCTCGACGGCCTGTATGCTGCCCACCAGTCCCGTAAGGGCGCCCAAGACCCCGGCCTCGGCACAGTTCGGCACCATTCCCGGTGGAGGCGGAGTGGGAAACAGACACCTGTAGCAGCCCTGGCCAGGCAGGTAGACGGTAGCCTGGCCGTCAAAAATGAGGATGCTGCCGTCCACTAACGGCTTGCCCGCCAGGTAACATGCATCGTTTATCAGGTAACGCGACGCAAAGTTGTCGGCGCCACTCACTATAACGTCGTAGCGAGGGATTATATCCAGTGCGTTTTCCGACGTAAGCCACTCCTCATGGAGCACCACATTGGTATCCGGATTGTACTCCTTGATGGTCTCCATCGCCGACAGTACTTTGGGGCGGCCGACATCGTTGGTATGATGAAGGATTTGCCGCTGAAGGTTGGAAATATCGACCACGTCGAAATCCACAACGCCGATTGTCCCTACACCGGCCAGCGCCAGATATACCGCCGCAGGAGAGCCCAGTCCGCCCGCTCCGATGATGAGGACGCTGGACTGCAGCAGCTTACGCTGCCCGCTGCTGCCGACCTGGGGCATTATGATGTGTCTGCTGTATCTCTTTACCTGCTCGGGGGTCATTGAAAGAACCTGCGTCATTGTGTTCCTCTCCTATTCCTCTAAACAAATCACCTGCGCCCCTTGATTAGATGCTCAGCCAGGGGTGCAGGTTCAATCTCAGCGAGTATCAACCTGCCCCCTACGGCGGGGGGCAAGTACACATGCACAACTGTCCAGCTGACGGACTTTTTGGCATTTCAATAACCAGTTTGCCGACGGACCAGGTGAGCGTCAATCCTAGACGGACCCTAGCCCAATAGCGCCCACTCGTCATCACTAGATTTGGTACATCCCCCGGCCTGCCATATTATTCTGGCGCTGCGACAGGTCGGCTACCGTGATAGACTTGAGAAGGTCCTGCACCACCTCTTCGACGGACCTCCAAACCTCCCGCTGGGCACAGGTATGGGAAAGGACACACTCATTGGGCTCCTCTAGACAATCTAGCAAGTGACCATCGCCCTCGAGAGTCGACATCACCATGCCCAGGTTGATGTCGGTGGGGTCCTTGGCCAGCGCGTGACCGCCCGTTGGCCCCCTACGGCTTCTGATAAAACCGGACTTGTGCAAAGTCGTGAGGAGCTGGTCGAGATAAGGCTCGGGTATGCGCTGCCTTGAGGCGATCTCCGCCGCCTGTACTGGACCATCTCCGTAATGCGACGCGAGTTCCACTAGAGCCCGCACACCATAATCAACTTTCATCGGCACCCTCATCACACCACCTCCAAAAGGGGCCTGATTGGGTTGATTATAGCACCGCACCGCGACGAATTCAACAAAGTCGCCTGGTTTTGTTGACTATGCCCCCGGTGGGCGCCGGGCTAATTATCTCCATGTCTGCCAAGAGCCCGTTGGCGGCTCCTCTACTTGTCATCCCTTAGCCTGAGGTGAGGTGAGGTGAGGTGAGGTGATTTTTGGCATGACTCAACCGCTATCCGAGTTCCCTTTCAGCAAAATACCTGCTATCATTAGGCCCACACTACTAGGAACGCTATCATAGAGGGAGAGCTGTGGCAGACGGGATCGCGCTAGAACTGCAGACACGGGACGTCCTCGGGAAGAAAGTGAAGAACCTGCGGAAGGCTGGCGTCATCCCTGTCCATCTCTATGGGCCCGGGATGGCCTCACGGTCCCTCCAGTGCCAGGGGCCGGAGCTGCTCAAAGCCCTGGGCCAAGCGGGTAGGAACATCCCCATCGCCATCACGGTGGAGGGTGAACCCGACGAGCACTTGGCCTTCGTGCGAGAGCTCCAGTGGGACCCCGTCAGGGGCGACCTTTACCACGTGGACCTCCTGCGGGCCGTGGCCACCCAGCGAGTCTCTGCGGAAGTGCCTGTACGCCTGGTAGGTGACTCCCCCGGCGCCCGGGCTGCCGGAGGAACCGTAGGACAGATGAGGTACGCCGTTACGGTCGAGGCCCTTCCCCTGGATATGCCACAGGTACTCGAGGTGGACCTATCCACCATGACTGAGCCCAACAGCGCGATCAGAGTCAGGGATATTAGCTTGCCCGCGGACGCGGTCCTCCTGACTGACCCCGACGAGATGGTGGCACGTATCGAGGTGGCTCGGGTTGTCGCGGAGGATGAAGTCGAGGCCGCGACTCCCGAGGGAACCCCAGGGGAGCAGGAAGAGTCCTAGTACTCAGTCGACTGCTGATCTGATAAGGCTGCTTTTTACGGAAGTGTCACTCTGAGCCGCGAGCGAAGAGTCTGAAGCGACGACGGTAAAGATCCTTCACGGTGCTCAGAGTGACAACGTCCGGCCCTTCATCCTCAGTGGGCCTGACCTGTCCTAACCTTGTTGACAAGCTCCTGGTTTCTATGTGGCGCTTAGCTTGGCAGCTTTGATCCCATGAAGTCGCCGTAACCCCTGAGAAACTCCTCTGAGGTGACAGGTCGTCTTCCCTCAAGTTGGAGGCTCCTGATTCCCAGGACGCCTCCGCCCGTCACTATTCCGAAGGCGCCGCCCCGATCAGGGCCCAGGGGCACTACATGCCCGGCTTCTCCCGACGACACGTCGCCGGCGAGGGCAGCCGACAGGATCTTCACCATCTTGCCCCTCCAATGGCTGTAAAGGCCTGGCCAGGGAGTGAAGGCCCTCAGCCGTCTCTCCAGCTCCTGAGCCGATAGCTGCCACCTGGCCTCTCCGTCAGCCCTCTCCAGCTTTTTGGTGATCGTGGCCATGCCCTGGTTCTGAGGCTCCGGGCTCAGCTCACCGTTTACCCAGAGCGGTAGGACCTCCTTCACCAGCTGGGCTCCCATCTGGAACAGGAGCGGAGTCAGGCCTTCGGTGGTAGCGTCGGCGCTGATCTGGATCGACCTTTGGGCCAGGACAGGCCCAGTGTCCATTCCCTCGTCCATGAGCATGACGCTCATCCCGGTACGGGGCTCCCCATCGAGAATCGCGGTGGCCACGGGAGACGGCCCCCGGTACCGCGGGAGGAGGGATGGATGCAGGTTCACACAGCCGAAGCGGGGGATCTTCAGGACTTCGGGTGGGAGAAGCTTGCCGTACGCGACCACGACCACGAGGTCGGGCGCCAGGGAGACCAGCTCACTCTGGACTTCGGCCCTGCGCAGGGATTGGGGCTGGAGCACCGTGATGCCATGTTCTAGACCGAATCTCTTCACCGGGGGCGGCTCAAGCTTGCGGCCTCGGCCGCTGGGCTTGTCCGACGGGGTATAGATACCCACCACTTTTGTGCCCATGGAGAGGAGTGCTTCCAGGACCGGAATCGAGAAGGAGGGGGTCCCCATGAATACTGTTCGCATGCGGGCATGCTCCACGTTAGGATTCGATACCGGTCTTTATCTGGGGGCGGCGATTTGGAAAACTGAAGCCTTGCGGTATTATAACATAGCGCCTTGGGTTGGCCGCCGACCGTTACGAAACACGTCACAGGACAACATTTGTACTGATGAATTTACAACACTAGTTTAAGGAAATTACTAGAACCGCCGTGCTTAGAACAATTCGTGGAAAATTGTGGCAGTCCCCCCTTGCAAATCTTCCTAACCCCTGGTATTCTTGCGCAAGCCGTTTTCTTTCGCCGGAAACATCCTCGGGACAAACCTCTTCTTAGCACGCGGCCGACAAGAACGCTACGGCTCGGTTTTCCGCTGTTGGCGGGCCCAGGGCATCCAAAGTTCGATCTGCAAGGTTCCAATGGGCATATCTCGTTGACTAGTGTGCTCCCGGATACAGCGCACTCCCGGGCACTGGATTGGCAAATCGAGTCACTTCGATTTGCATAGGGGAGGGGACAAACATGGCTGACGCGCCCGCTCTAGATACCTGGAGAGCCGTACTCGGGGACCTCCAGCTTCAGGTAACGAGGCCCGCCTATGAGACCTGGCTAAAAGATACCGAGGGCCTCTTCTTCACAGATCACCTCCTGACGGTGGAAGTCCCCACACCCTTCGCGGTGGAGTGGCTGGAGCGGCGCATGTATCACCTCATTCAGGCCACTGCTCAGAAGGTGACAGGTCATCCCATAGACGTGCAGTTCCAGGTAGGGAGGGCCACGGCCCATTTTAGCAAGGGCGGCTCACCGGACATGGACGGCCGGCGGCCTCTGGCGTCTGAATCTCACCGCGGCCAAAATCTGAATGCGAAGTATACTTTTGACACCTTCGTGGTGGGTCCGTCTAACCGGCTTTCATACAGCGCGGCACGCGCCGCGGCCGAGGCCCAGGGGCAGGCCTACAGTCCACTTTTCCTGTACTCCGACGTTGGGCTGGGCAAGACGCACCTCCTCCATGCGATCGCCCACACCTCCGTTGCCCGCAGGCTGCACTTCCTCTACGTTACCTGTGAGCAGTTCACCAACGAGTTCATCTCGGCCATAAGGAACAGGACCACCGAGGAGTTCCGTGGTAAGTACAGGAGCCTGGACATGCTCCTGATAGACGACATTCAGTTCATCAGCGGCAAAGAGCAGACCCAGGAGGTCTTTTTCCATACCTTCAACGACCTCCATTCGTCCAACAAGCTTGTCGTCCTGACCTCGGACCGCCCTCCGAAGGCGCTGTCCTTGCTGGAAGACCGGCTCAGCTCCCGGTTCCAGTGGGGCCTGATTGCCGATATCCAGCCTCCAGACCTGGAGACTCGGATGGCCATCCTGCGCTCCAAGGCGGACCAGATGCGGTTGATCCTTGACGATCAGATCATCGAGTTCGTGGCCAAGAAGGTCCAGAAGAACGTCCGCGAGCTGGAGGGCAGCCTAAATGGGGTCGCTGCGCTCGCCCGTCTGGCTGACAGCCCCGTTACGCTGGACGTGGCCGCCAAAGCCATCGCCGATCTCATGCCCGACCGGGCTCGCCGATCTATAGAACCAGGTAAGATAATCGCCGAGGTCGCCGACAAGTTCAGGGTCACCCGGGAAGACCTCATTGGAGCGACCCGCAAGAAGAGATTCGTGCGGGCCCGGCACGTGGCGATGTACCTCATGCACGAAGAGCTCGGCATGGGGGATACGGAAATCGGGCGTTTGATGGGAGACCGTGACCACTCGACGGTCATCAACGCGGTCGGCAAGGTCAACTATCAAATAAACGTGGACCCTCAGCTCCGCCAGGAAGTGCTGTCTCTTAAGGAGTCCTTGCTCACCGAGTGAGCAGCCCCTTTTAGAGTTCCTGATTACTAGCCCGAGCCAGTCAATCACACCAGGCTTTTTGTGGATAACTGCCACGCCACTGTGGAAAACCCCTCTGCCGCCGTGGATAAACTGCCGCTCAGGGCTGGTGCCACCACCCTAAACTCATTAATGGCTGAATTGGACTGTCAACGATTTTCTGAACTTCTAAACGAAACCCATGCTAGAATAGGTACCGTAATCCACACAAACGGTACGGGCCGCTCTAGCACACTATCAACACTATCAACACCCTTATTACGGATATTACCTTATAAACAGCTCCAGATTAATGGAGTCATAATAACTAACAGATGATCGACTTGGTAAAGATATTTGTGAAGGGCGGTAATGGCGGAGATGGCTGCATCAGTTTCCGCAGAGAGAAGTTCGTGCCGAGAGGCGGCCCGGACGGGGGTGACGGAGGAAACGGTGGCGCCGTGTTCATGTATGGAGATCCCTCTCTAAACACGCTGCTCCACCTGCATTACCAAAGTAGGTGGCGTGCCAAGCGAGGTGGCCATGGTGGGGGTAGGAAGAGACGAGGCGCCAACGGAGAGGACATAAGTATCCCTGTTCCTATGGGGACGGTAGTATGGGAGATCACAGGGGATGACGGCAACGGTAAGGAGTTGGTTGCGGATATCACCCAAGTTGATCCGGTTTTGGTAGCGCGGGGTGGGGATGGCGGGGGTGGGAACGCTCGGTTCGTCTCGTCTGTGAACCAAGAGCCGGTTCTAGCGGAAAGCGGGGCTGCGGGGGAGGAGGCCAGGTTGCTTCTGGAGCTAAAGCTGCTAGCCGATGTGGGCATCGTGGGACAGCCAAATGCCGGTAAGTCGACTCTCATTTCTCGGAGCTCTGCCGCACGGCCCAAGGTCGCTGAATATCCCTTCACCACAACTGACCCTGTGTTGGGGGTTGTATCGGTGCGACATAGGACTTTCGTGATAATGGAGGTACCCGGGCTAGTCGAGGGCGCGCATAAAGGAGTAGGGTTGGGCCATGAGTTCCTGAGACACTCGGAGCGGGCCCGGCTGCTGCTTCACCTGCTGGATGGTCTATCAGACGACCCAGTAGCGGACTGGCGCCGCATCAATACTGAGCTGGAGCACTATGGGACGGCTCTGGCCGGGAAACCGCAGATCGTTGTACTCAACAAGATGGATTTGCCGGAGGTAAGGGATAAGAAGACCTCGGTGCGGGCCCGACTCGAGCGAGCCGGAGCAACGGTCTTCTTTATCTCTGCCGCGACTGGGGAGGGGGTGGACGCGCTCCTGAGCAAAGTTCTCGAGAGGCTGGACTCCCTACCGAAGGAGCAGGAAGCGGTCGACATAACGACAGACACAGGGCGTCGTAGGAGCAAGGCAGCGGCAGAACCTCAATTCCGTGTGTCAAAGCAAGGCGATGCGTTTGTCATACATGCTCCGAGAGTGGAGAGGCTGGTCCCGCGGGCGAACCTCAAAGACTGGAAGGCCATGGTCCAGATATGGCGGCAGATGAACCAGCTCGGCATCGTTTCTGCGCTGGAGGAACAAGGAGTCCAGCCCGGTGACACGGTCCGTATAGCCGGTGTAGACCTGGAGTGGTTCTAGCTTGGGGATCGGGGTGTTCGGCGGCACCTTTGACCCGATCCACATTGGGCACCTCCTTATCGCCGAGCAGGCGCGGGTTAGCGTGGGATTGGAGGAAGTGATCTTCATACCCACGGGGCAGCCGTGGATGAAAGGAGATGCATCAATCACGGAGGCCCACCACCGGATGAATATGGTCCGCCTCGCGGTTGACTCGAATCCTTGCTTTCGAGCCTCAGCTATGGAGGTTGACCGCCCGGGTCCCACCTATACTTTGGATACCCTACGCGGCCTCCGCGAAGAGATATCCCAGGGAGAGGAGATATACTTTATCCTGGGGATAGATTCCCTAAAGGAAGTGGGGCGTTGGAAGGAGCCGGCAACAGTGCTTGAGCTGTGCTCCCTCGTGGCCGCTCCAAGGCCAGGGCACGACGGCCAGGACCTGAGCTTCCTGGATGAGATCCGGCCCGGATCGACCGAAAAAGTCGTGCTCCTGGAGGGGCCGCGGGTTGACATCAGCGGCACGGCGATACGACAGCGTGTGGCGCTGGGCCTGTCGGTTCGCTATCAGGTGCCCGATGCGGTGGACCACTATATCCACGGCCACGGCCTCTACCGGGACGGCGCCGGAGGTGAACGGTGAACGCCGTGGGACGTCTTCTTCAACTCGCAGAAGAGCGAGGCGCCCTCAAGTATGGTGACTTCACGCTGTCCTCAGGGCGGAAGAGCAGCTATTATTTTGATGGACGGCTATTGAGCCTGGACCCGGAAGGTGCCTACCTTATCGGCAAAGCCATCCTGCCCATCGTGAAGGCAGTAGGGTGCCAGGCGATAGGGGGGCCTACGCTAGGCGCGGATCCCATCGTGGCGGCGGTGGCGCTGAACAGCTTCCTCGAGGGCAGCCCAATCCCCGCTTTCATCGTCCGCAAAGAGGCCAAGTCTCACGGCACGGGGCAGATCGTAGAAGGGCCGCTAGCCCGCGGGGCACGAGTTGCCATTGTGGATGACGTGTGTACTACCGGCTCCGCCTTGTTCCAGGCGATAGAGGCGGCCGAGGCGGCCAGCTGCACAGTGGCGAAGGTGATCGCCATCCTCGACCGGCACCAGGGTGGTGGCGGCGAACTCCGGAGGAGAGGCTACGACTTCCTATCGCTCTTGGAGGCGACTCCCGACGGGCAGGTGGTGGTGACGTCTTGAGGCCGGGCGCGCGGCTCTGTCGTAGCGCGGACGAAGAGCGCCTAGGGCTCGCTTCTGTCCCAGCCGGGAAGGGCATAGTAACCCACGAAGGGTATCTCTACCCTAGCCGTCAGCCCCTGAGCCCGTTTGAGCCGCTGGATGTTGTATAGATGGGTGGTGTGCTCGAAATACCGGTGCCGGAAAGTGGCTTCCAGGGTTATGTATACCTGGGAGGGGTCCCCCGGGTCCATGCGAATACCCCTGGGATGCGCCAGCCCAAACATCTCCCACTGCCCGGTGGTCGTCCCCGCGTTGATCTCCTTGTTGCGTAGGGATCCCACCGTCTCCCTGGACAGCACCATATGGCAAAACCCCTGGGTCCTCCTCGGCTGCACCAGTATGGCCGCCATGTCCCAGAACCGTACCGGGTCCAGCCTCGCGTCGGGAGAGATCAAGGCCGCCAGGTCGGCAAGCTCTTGAGGTTTGTCAGGAAACAGGAGGTCCCCCCGTCTGTAATACAGATGGCTCTGTCATGAGGCTTCCTCAGGCCGGTTTAGGCCGCAGGGCGTTGGGGTCGATTGAGATCCCCTCCGCCTCCGGATCGAGCTTCGTTTCCGGCGCTGAAGGAGATCTTCCCGGCATCTAGACGTCCAGCTCCTTGACGCTGCGGGCGTGGGCCTGGATGAAGGATTTCCTGGGGGCTACCTCGTCTCCCATGAGCGAGGTGAAGACATCGTCAGCCTCGATGACATCGACTATGGATACTTGAAACATGATTCGGGTTTCCGGGTCCATAGTAGTCGACCATAGCTGGTCGGGGTTCATCTCACCCAGGCCCTTGTATCGCTGCACCTGCACGCTGCGTTTCCCGTCAATGGACTGGATGAGTCTATCCTTGTGCTCTTCGGTGAAGGCGTATTCGATCTTCTTGCCTGCCTGGACCCGGTACAGAGGCGGCTGGGCGATGTAGAGATGACCGGCCTCGATAAGGTTGAGCATTCTACGGTAGAAGAAGGTTAGGAGGAGGGTGCGGATGTGGGAGCCGTCAACGTCGGCATCGGTCATGATTATGACCTTGTGATAGCGTAGCTTTGGGAGGTTGAACTCCTCGCCCTCTCCAGTCCCCAGGGCGGCGATCATAGCCCGGATCTCCTCGTGACCCAGAATCTTGTCCGGTTGCCGGAGGACCCGCTCTACGTTCAGGATCTTCCCCTTTATCGGCAGGATGGCCTGGAAGCGGCGGTCCCGCCCCATCTTTGCCGAGCCCCCGGCGGACTCTCCCTCGACGATGTACACCTCCGATAAGGCCGGGTTGCGTTCGGAGCAGTCTGCCAGCTTGCCGGGCAGAGACGAGCCGTCCAGGGCGTTCTTGCGAATTACCAGATCCCTGGCTTTCCTGGCGGCTTCTCTTGCCTTCTGAGCGGTGGCGCAATTCTCGACTATCCGGCGCCCTTCGTTGGGGTGCTCCTCCAGGTACACGGTCAGAGCTTCGCCCACCGACGATTCGACTATGCTTTTGACTTCCGTATTGCCCAGTTTCGTTTTCGTTTGGCCCTCGAACTGGGGATCGGTGAGCTTGACGCTGATTACCGCAGTCAGCCCTTCCCTTACGTCCTCTCCTGAAAGGTTGGGTTGGTCATCCCGAAGAAGCTTCTGTTTCCGCCCGTAATCGTTGATGACTCGGGTGACGGCGGAGCGGAAGCCGGTGATGTGAGTCCCGCCTTCCTCGGTATTTATGCAGTTGGCGAAGGAGAGGACCGACTCGTTGTATCCGTCGTTGTACTGAATGGCGGCTTCCACGATGGTGCCCTCTATGTCCCTGAGCATATAGAAGGGCTTGTCCTGAAGCACCTTCCGATGCCGGTTGACGTTCTGGACCAGGCTCGACAGGCCGCCATCAAAGTAGAAGGTGCGTTCGCTGTCACCATCACGCTGTTCCGCGTGCCAGTGGCTGAGAAAGCTTATCTCCAGGCCCTTGTTCAGGTAGGCGACTTCCTTAAAATGGCTGGTTATCGCCTCGAAGTCATAGTCCAACTCGGGGAAGATCGTGGAGTCCGGAATAAAGCTAATGTTAGTGCCTGAACCATGGGGCGCGTCCTCCGGCGCCTGAGCCTCCACAACATCGGTAATGGGAATGCCTTTTTCGTATTCTTGACTGTGGACGGTGCCGTTTCGCCTGACCTGCACCCGCATATGTGAAGAGAGGCCGTTCACGACTGAGGCGCCCACTCCGTGGAGACCGCCGGAGACCTTGTACGCCCCACTTCCAAACTTCGCGCCGGCGTGAAGGGTGGTCATGACTGTCTCTAGAGCCGACTTTTGGGTGGTTGGGTGGATGTCAACGGGGATTCCTCTGCCGTCGTCTGTGACCGTGACTCTGCCTTCGTCGTTGATCACTATCTGAACGCTGGTGCAATAGCTGGCCATCGCCTCGTCAACACTGTTGTCCACCACCTCATAAATCAGGTGATGGAGGCCCCGCTGGTCGGTGCTCCCGATGTACATCCCCGGGCGCCGCCGTACCGCCTCAAGCCCCTCAAGGACCTGGATATCCTTAGCTGTATAGTCGTCCTTCATCTCCACATCCTGCCCCGCTAATTGGGTCACGTCCCATAGAGTGGTGTAAGAGTACGTCATCCTGTTGATATTGTCTAGGCCGCTGCCTCTGCGAGTTCGGCTCTGGGTAGAGCTTCGTTGGAGGTGGTTACCTCCTGTGTCATGTATCGACGGCCGACGGCCCACTCGTCGTGCTGCTCAGCTAGGACGGCGCCGACCATGCGACGGACAGCTGGGCGGTTAGGGAAGATGCCCACCACATCGGTGCGGCGCCGTATCTCCTTGTTGAGACGCTCCAGGGGGTTGTTGGACCAGATCTTCTTCCAGTGGGCGAGTGGGAAGCTGGAGAAGGCCAGGACGTCGGGTCCAGCCTCGTCCAGTCGAGAGGCGACCTGTGGGAACGGGTCCTGGAGCTGAGCAATCACCCGCTCGAGTTGGGCATGCACTTCCTGAGGGGACGGCTGCTGGTAGATGGTGCGTACCATGGTGGCCACCCAGGGCTGAGCGCTCCTGGGGACCCGAGTGAGCAGGTTGGTCATGAAGTGGGTGCGGCACCGCTGCCAACTGGCCCCACCGAAGACAGTTGCGATGGCATCCCTGAGTCCCTGATGAGCGTCCGATACCACCAGTTCCACCCCGCCGAGGCCCCTGGCGACCAGTGAGCGCAGGAAGGCTAACCAGAAGGCGCCGTCTTCACTGGTACCCACGTCCATCCCAACGATCTCACGCTTGCCCTCGCTATTGACCGCCGTCGCCACCACCACGCTGACGTTGACTATCCTACCGGCCTCTCTGACCTTCTGGGTTAGTGCGTCCAGCCACAGGTAGGGATATGATCCGCCGTCCAGCGGCCGACCCAGGAAGCTCTCCACCACCCCGTCCAGCTCCTGGCAGATACGCGACACTTGGCTCTTTGAGATACCCTCGCACCCAAGAGCCTTGACCAGATCATCCACTCGCCTCGTCGATACACCCTCCACATACGCCTGCTGGATCACCGCCAGCAGAGCTCGCTCGCTGCGACGCCGTGGCTCCAGCAGGCTCGGAAAGTAGCTCCCCTCCCTCAGCTTGGGTATCTGCAACTCCATGGTCCCTACGCGAGTGTCCCATGCTCGAGACCGGTACCCGTTGCGCTGGGTCACCCGCTCAGGGTTGCGTTCTCCATACCCAGCACCGGTCCTCGATGACACATCAGCCTCCATGATCTCCTCGACCAGCACTCTCAGTGCCTCTCGTAGAAAGTCCACGTCACCGTCGACTCCCCTCTTGCGCATTAGCTCAAGCAGGTCCATCCTTTCCTTGACCACCGTTGTCCTCCTTTCTCAGGCTCGTCTTTGCCCGCTAAGGATGACGTGGTGGTCTCTCTTCATCCAGACCCTCTACTCTTGTTACACCACTTCCTGGGACTCTACTGCTAATTGTTAGTACTATTATAGTACATTTAGTAGTTCGATGCTTGCTATTATGCCATATGTTACATTACCGTCCGAAAATTCATGCTTTCGACGGCCCTCACCTCACCCCCCATTCTGGGAGGGTGGACACAGTCCGTCGCACCCGGGGGTTGGCCTGATTGGGTGGCTCTATCAAGGGCCGCTCAGGGCGCTCACGGCAGGCATTCTTCGCGCTGTGCCTGACCGGTGAGGTAGCCACATATCACGAAGGACGTGGTGCCATCAAAGTCCATGGGTACTTAATGCTCGGGCGAAAACGGGTCTAATATATTGGTCTCAGTGTCCCTGGCCGTGTCCAGCAACCAAAGGGAGACACCGCTAGGTACGTCAGGTATCGCCCACTGGAACGTGATGTTCTCAAGCACGTCGGAATGGGCCACTTCTACCACCCAAGTTTGCAGTGGTTCATACGGGGACAGCCAGCTGGTGGACAGGTGAGGGAACTGCTGACAGAACCCGTCCTCAGGAGGGCTGCACAACACGTGAACCTGGAACGTGTCGACGTTCTCAGGGGAGGGTGGGAAGACGGGGCCACGGCAGCCGTACGCCGGCGACACAGGGCAGTCCCCCGTGACTCCCAGATACAGTTGGGCGGGGCCAACAGCGGCCCTGGCTGGCTCTGGGAGTATTTGAAGTTCCAGCGTCCAGGCCGTGAGTCGGGGTGGCAGCCGGGTGGGAGTGGGCGTTGGAGGAGGTGTCGGAGTGGCTGTTGGTGGAGGTGTGGGTGTGGGCGTGGCGGGCGGTGGGATGAACCGCTGTGTAGGCGTCGGACTGGGCGTCGGGGTCGCTGTAGGGGTCGGAGTTGAGGAAGGAGAAGGCGGCGGCGTGTTAGACGGAGTTGGAGTTGTCTCAGCCAGGGTAGGCTCTGGGGTTTGCGTTTCAGAGGGTGGGGCTGTGGCTGTGGGAATAGGCGTAGGCGTGGCAGTGGGAGTGGGGACGGTCGTCGGCGTGATAGGGGTTTCGGTGGGAACTCGAGCTGGAGTTGGGGAAGCGGTTGGTGTCGCCGTTGGTGTTGGCGTATCGGCTGGAGGAGGAGACTCGGTGGCCCTCTTCGTGGGTGTAGCGATAGGGGTGGGGGATGCCACCCGCACAGGGCTGGCGACCGGCAGTGGGGGTGTGGGGCTGAGTGTAGGCGGAAGCGTGGGGGCGTGAGTGGGTGTGGGCCCAGGCGATGCCGTCCTCCGGATTGACGACTCGGTTGGGGTCGCGGTTGGAGTTATCTCCGGCGTGGCCGTCGGAGCCTGCGTGCTGGTGCCTGTCGGAGTTACCCCAGGAACAGGGACCCCGTCGGGTGTCCCAGGGAGGTCGCCCGCTGGGCTCGCGGGAGGCGTCGGCGTGGGCGTCGGGCTTCCGTCGCCGCAGGCAACAACCACAGCAATGAGCAGCAGCAGAGGTAAAAGCGTAGTTTTCATAGCCTGTAAGGCAGGTGTGGGCTGGTGGGTTATACCGCGCGCTGCCCCGAAAGTGTCTGGCGGCTAGAGCTCTTCTTTCTCGATCTCGTCGTCCATTGGGTCAGCGGTGGCGTCGGCCCCGCGCTTGGGCAGACATTCCCGCAATGCCCGGGCGAGGGTGGATGCGTAAACTGCCTCTATCTCCTCAACTCCTCCGTTGTCGTCTCTAGCTGATGGGGGAAGGACGCACTTGCCGAACCCCAGCCGGGTGGCCTCGCTGAGTCGGCGCTGGAGCTGGGGTACAGCTCGCAACTCTCCGCTCAGGCCTACCTCTCCCACCGCGGTCGTACGCGGGGCGACCGGAGTATTCCGAAAACTGGACGCGATGGCCAGAGCAATTGCTAGGTCGGCGGCCGGCTCACGTATTCTCAGGCCCCCCACGACGTTTACAATTATGTCCTGATTCGAGAGGCCAAGCCCTGTCCTCCGGCTCAATACAGCTACGAGCATAAGGAGCCGGTTGTAGTCCACGCCGTTGGCCACGCGTCTAGGCACGGCCAAGAAGGAAGGGGAAGTCAGCGCTTGGATCTCCACCATTAGAGGCCGGCTTCCCTCCAGGACAGGTACTATCGCCGAGCCGACGGCTCCTTCCCGGTGCTGGGAAAGGAGAACTCTGGACGGGTCTGTGACTTCTTCCAAGCCGTTGCTGCCCATCTGGAAGATCGCCACCTCGTTGGTGGAGCCGAACCGGTTCTTGGTCCCCCTCAGAATGCGGTATGCGTTCAGCTCTTCCCCTTCCAGATATAGCACCACGTCTACCATGTGCTCCAGCACCCGGGGACCCGCCAGGGTGCCGTCCTTGGTAACGTGGCCCGCTATCAGGACCGGAGCGGCCCTAGCCTTGGCCCAGCGCATCAGCCGGAGGGCGCACTCCCTCACCTGCGCGACACTGCCAGGGCCTGAAGGGATTTCCTGAGCGTAGAGCGTTTGAATCGAGTCAACGATGGCGAGAGTGGGCTGGAAACGCTCTAGCTGCTCGGTGATCTGGGCCACGTCCGTCTCCGGCAAAAGGTAGACCCCCTCCCCGGAAGAGCCGATCCGCAGGGCACGTAGTCTGATCTGGCGAGGGGATTCTTCACCGGTAACGTACAACACCTTGCCGCCATCCGCGGCGACCCGCCCGGCGGCTTGAAGGAGGAGGGTCGATTTCCCCACACCGGGTTCTCCGGCCATGAGGACCACGGAGCCTGGTACCACGCCTCCCCCAAGGACGTTGTTCAGCTCTCCGAAACCCAGTAGCAGGCGGTCCCCATCATCGGAGGGAATACTGGAGAGCTCTTGGGGTTGGGGCGGTTCCGTGGAGAGCCAGGCGTGATGAGCGGCACGAGGGGCTTGGGGCCGTTCCGCCAGGGGTGTCTGGTCGCCGCATGATGGGCAAAATCCCATCCACTTGGGATTTTCATACCCGCATCCCGGGCAGTAGTAGACTCTCCTGGTTTTATCTCTTGGTAATTTCGTAGTCCCCATCTATACGCGGCCTGACGGGCTGGGAAAATTGACGCCCGGTCCAGCACAAGGAGGCTCCGAGTGGCCCGGAGCCTCCTGTTATACGCAAGTCTTTAAATAGCCCCACTAAACGGAGGTTAAAGCGGCGACCTCTTTTACCCGGATGATTGTCTCTCCGTCCTCCACGTCCAGGATAGCCACGTCACCACTGCTGATCTTGCCGCCCAGCAGATCCTCCGACAGCTTGTCCTCTACGACATCTTGGATCAGCCTGCGAAGAGGTCTGGCACCGAAGTTGGGGTCGTAGCCTTTCTCGGCCAAGTACTCTTTTGCCGCGTCGGTCGCCTCTAGGCTGATGTTCTTCTCGCCGAGCTCTTGCCGCACCTGGTCGAGCATGAGGTCGACAATGGACAGGATGTGCTCCCGCGACAGGGCGTGGAAGACTACGGTCGCGTCTATGCGGTTCAGGAACTCGGGGCGGAAGAACCGCTTGACCTCGTTCATCACCTTTTCTTTCATGCGCTCGTAGGCCTGTTTTTCCGACTGCGCCTCTTCTGACTTGACAGAGAAGCCAAGGGCCGTCTCTCGCTTGATGAGGTCGGAGCCCAGGTTGCTCGTCATCACGATTATCGAGTTGCGGAAGTCGACCCTCCGACCCTTGGAGTCGCTGAGATGCCCATCGTCGAATATCTGCAACAGTATGTTGAACACCTCGGGGTGGGCCTTCTCGATCTCATCCAGCAGGATGGTGCAATAGGACTTGCGGCGCACGGTCTCGGTAAGCTGGCCGCCTTCTTCGTACCCTATGTAGCCGGGAGGCGCTCCGATGAGCCTGGCCACAGTATGCCTCTCCTGGAACTCGGACATGTCCAGGCGCAGCATGTTGTCTTCACTGCCGAACATGAATTCGGCCAGTCCTCGCACCAGCTCGGTCTTTCCAACTCCAGTGGGACCCAGGAACAAGAAGGCGCCGATCGGACGTCTCTGGTCCTTCAGGCCGGTTCTGGCACGCCGTACTGCCTTGGACACCCCTACGATCGCCTCATCCTGCCCTACGATGCGTTTGTGGATCTCCTCCTCCATTTTAAGCAGGCGCTCGGTCTCTTCCATGGCCAGCCGGGTCACTGGAATCCCAGTCCACATGCTGACCACCTCGGCGACATCCTCGCTGGTGACAGTCGGGACTTCCGTGCTCTGGTCGTCGTGCCATTCCTTTTCGAGGCCCTCCATCTTCTCGACCATCCGCAGCTCCCGCTCCCTCAGTTCCGCGGCGTACTCGTACTGCTGGGCTGCTATGGCGTCATCCTTCTCCTTGCGCACGTTCTCCAGTACCTTCATCACCTCTTTGACTGAAAGGGGTGCGGTACTGTTCCTGAGGCGCACGCGTGAGCCGGCCTCGTCGATCAGGTCTATCGCCTTGTCGGGCAGGTAGCGGTCGGCGATGAATCGCGCCGATAGGTGTGCGGCGGAGCTGACCGCCTCGTCTGATATCTCCAGCCGATGGTGCTCTTCGTAGCGGCTCTTTATCCCCATGAGGATGTCGGTGGCCTCCTCGATTGTGGGCTCAGGCACGAGAATGGGCTGGAAGCGACGTTCCAGGGCTGGGTCTCGCTCCACGTGCTTTCGGTAGTCGTCGTTGGTCGTGGCGCCGATGCACTGAAGCTCGCCTCTGGCTAAGGAAGGTTTGAGTATGTTAGCGGCGTCCACCGCTCCTTCGGCCGCGCCGGCGCCGACGATGGTATGCATCTCATCTATGAACAGGACGCAATTGGCCGAGCTCTTGATCTCCTCGATGACCTTCTTCAGACGCTCTTCGAACTCACCCCTGTACTTAGTGCCGGCTACCAGGGCACCCATGTCCAGCGTCACGAGGCGCTTGCCCTGTAGGGTCTCTGGGATGTCTCCGCCGGCAATCCTTTGCGCCAGGGCTTCCACAATCGCCGTCTTGCCAACGCCGGGTTCACCCATGAGTACAGGGTTATTCTTTGTTCGCCGGCTGAGGATCTGGATGACCCGCTGTATCTCCTGTTCGCGGCCGATGACTGGGTCCAGCTTGTTGGCCCTCGCCGCCGCCGTCAGGTCTATCCCCAGCTGGTCCAGGGTGGGAGTACGGGTGGCCGACGTCCGACTGCTGTGCCCGGAGGTCGAGGGGGTGCTCTGGCTCAGAATCCGGTGAGTCTCGGAGCGTATCTTATCCAGCGTGACGCCCAAGCTCTCCAGCACGCCCGCCGCCACACCTTCGCCCTCCCGTAGCAGGCCTATAAGCAGGTGCTCGGTGCCTATATAGGTATGACTCATCCGGCGGGCCTCATCCACCGCCAGCTCCACAACTTTCTTGGCCCTTGGGGTGAGACCGATCTCTCCCTGTGCCGGCCTATCGCCTCGGCCGATGATAAACTCGACGGCCGATCGGACCTTATTTAGATCCACACCGAGGTTGGAAAGAACCCGGGCTGCTACCCCATCCGTCTCCCGCACCAGACCCAGGAGAATATGCTCCGTTCCAATGTAGTCGTGGTTGAAGCGCTGGGCCTCTTCCTGAGCGAGAGACAGGACTCGGCGCGCCCTTTCGGAGAATTTCTCGAATCTACTGCCCATCTTTTCGTACCCCCTATATCGGTAGGCATGATGGGGGGATCAGTCACCCCTGTGGAGAACCCTTCTAAGCCTCCGGGCCGTCCGGCCTTCCTTAACGGTCGCTGATCCCTCTCGGAGTCCCCGCCGTCCAAACAGTTGAAGAGTCGCCGGGTTGGATTCTAGGAGTGCAACTTTCGGGGAACCGTATCTACTATTCCCATTATATGACCTTGCGCCAATGAATGTAAAGGTACATTTCGTCGGCATACAAGGGTTTATGGGCCGCATGTGAATATTTTAACAAACCGATGCCGGGAGTCCCAACGGGGGGTAGACTCACGAATAAACCCGCCTCGCCCCAGCTTTGGGGCACGGCGCGGCACGTGGTGCATCTTAGCTGGCCGACGGTGGGCCACAAAAGAAAAAGCCCCCCGGCAGTGGCCTATTTTCCCACTCCGTTGCCAGAGCAGTATCGTCAGCGCTGGGGCGTTTCACTACCGTGTTCGAGAAGGGAACGGGTGGGTCCACCCCGCTCTAACCACCAAGGGACTTCTTCTATGAGTATAGTATCCAATATTTTGGGCGGCCTGGCAAGGGGTTCCGATCGGCAATATGGGCGCATTGACTGGCGCGCTGATGGTTCGACGGGCTCGGGATGGGCAGGAGTGCCAGCGGTTAGCCGGAGAGCCCCGGTGGGGTTATAGGTAGGACCTCGGCGTCGTCAATAGAGGATGGCCCGGTGACTTGAACCGGGCCATCCTGGCATTCTACCTTGACGGAGGTATGGGTCTAAGGCAGCTCCGGCTGGTTTAGCACCACCGGTGACGACTCCAGGTAATTGGCGCATGGCGGGACGCCGTTTGAGGAGTCCCACGAGGGTCCGCAGAGGAGATCAAGGTCTCCCGCGTCCACAACGCCGCTCCGGTCGAAGTCAACCCGGGCCTCAAACCGTCCATCTCGGATGACCGACGCCAGCAGGCTCAGGTCCAGGGCGTTGATGATGTCATCATCGTCGATGGCGTTGCCCTCCAGGAGGACTCCCATGTCTACGATCAGCGGGTCCGCCGCGTCGTCGGGGGCGCGGTCTATATCCACGTCGATGCGGAGGTTGACCAGGGTGTCCCTCAAGCCTCCGTCGCGGACCGCCGTTATGCCGATTTCGTAGACATCGGTGCGCACACCAGGCAGGGTAACGATGAAAGTCTGGCCGGCTTGATCGCCGGTAATCTCCGGGAAGAAGCGCACGGGAGCGCCATCCTGGCCCAGTCCTACGTCGAACCTCACGTTGTCGCTGCCAAGCGGCACTGCTTGAAGGTCCACCTCCAGCACCACATCCACGATCCCCTCCACCTTTACCCGGGAGTCGTCAGTGCTACCTAACCCCGAATCCACCGAAGGAGGGCGTCGGGTTAGCGTCCTGAAGCGGCAAGAAGGTGCTCCTGTGCTTCTGGGATAATGGTTTTGTAGCAAAGAACCGACCCCGGAAAAGGAGCACCCAATAGATGCTGCCACGCAACCACCCCGACCGGATCCAAATCACCTTCGACGACCGCCGCTTGGTGGCCAATGCCGGGCTGCTCCTTCCGGCCACCCTGGCGCGGCACCTCGGCCTGCCCGAGCTCGTCCGGCAGCGCCTCGACCTGGGCGATGCCCCGGGGCGGGCGAACACGAGCGACAAGATGATGACGCTGGTGGCGTCTGCGCTGGCTGGGGGCGACTGCATTGACGACGCCGATGTGTTGCGCACCGGGGGGACGGCCTGCACCCTGGGCGGCACGGTCAAGGCGCCATCCACCCTGGGCACCTTCCTGCGCAGCTTCCGGTGGGGCCACGTCCGTCAACTCGACCGGGTGAGCCGCGAGTTGCTGGCCCGGGCTTGGCAGGCCGGGGCGGGACCCGGCGACGGGCCCCTGACCATTGACATGGACTCCACCATCTGCGAGACCTACGGACTGGCCAAGGAGGGCGCACGCCACCACGGCTATACCGGCAAGCGGGGCTATCACCCGCTGTTGGCCGTCGCCGCCGGCACCGGCGACGTGCTGATGGCCCGCCTGCGCGAGGGCCGGGCCAACACCGCTCGCGGCGCCGCCCACTTCCTGCGGGAGACGGTGGGACGGGTGCGCTACGCCGGGGCCAACGGACGACTCACGCTACGGGCCGACAGCGGGTTCTACACTCATGGCGTGGTATCCGTCTGCCGCAAGATGGATGTCCGTTACTCCATCACCATCCGCCAGCACAAAAGCCTGCACAATCTCATCGAGGCGATACCCGAAGATGCCTGGACGCCGATTCCTTACTGGATGGACGGTGCCGCCGATGTGGCCGAGACCACCTGCACCCCCTTCCAGGCCGAGGCGGACGCCGCGCCGGTACGGCTCATCGTCCGGCGGGTGAAGCCGACGCCCGGTTCCCAACTGGCCCTCTTCGCCAAATACAGCTATCACGGCTTCATCACCGACCGGGACGGGGAGTTGCTCGAACTGGAGGCTGACCATCGCCGCCACGCCGAGATCGAGAATGCCATACGCGACCTCAAGTACGGCGTCGGGCTGAACCATCTCCCCTCGGGCCGCTTCGCCGCCAACGGCGCCTGGCTGGCCGTCCAGACGATGGCCCACAACCTGGCCCGCTGGACGGCGCGGATCGGTCTGGGAGAGCGGATAGCCACCACCAAGACCCTCCGGCGGCGGTTCTTCTCCCTGGCCGGACGGCTCACTCGCTCGGCACGCCGGTTGACCCTGCATCTTCCGGATCGCTGGCCTTGGGCTGAGAAGTTCAGCCGCGCCTTGGCCCGGCTGCGAGCCATTCCACTCCCGGCCTGACGGCACCGTCGGCGACCGACCCACCCACCAGACAACCGAAGATCCCCGCAGACTCGCGCCAGCCCGGTCCGAGAGAGTTCCCTGCTGCGTATTCTCTCGCCATCCCGCGCATCGCAGCTCCCGCAGACGGCCATAGAGGCCCCTGTGCGGCGATGAAGACCGTCCGCCGACCTCCCTACCCCAAATGGAACCCAGGCTATTTCCCCTGTAGCTCCCTCACCCCCCCCTTCCGCTTTCCTCACGCCGTCCATCGGTGTCCTTCGGTGGATTCGGGCTAACACAGAGTCATCTCCCCCCAGGGCGCTTGTGATTTCTGTGACGTCCAGATCAAATACAACCGCAGCACGTCCGACAGCAAAAGCGGTGAATTGGATCGTCGCCAGGACGAAGTCGCCTGTAGCGCCGTCCCCCGAGCCCACGCAGGTTATCGTCCCTTCGCCTGTCCCATCCGGGTCTACAGCAGAGCAATTAACGCCGCCGATGGAGTCAATAGAGGCAACGCGTATCCGCCAGCCGTGGTTAATAACCACGAAGATGTCGGCGACGGGCGTTTCGTTCGGCTCCACAGTTAGCGTCATGTCCCCGGTAAGGTGCAACCCCTCCCCATCCAGGTCGATTCCCAGGGCCAACGGGTCTGGGGAGAGGACGAGGTTTACCGCCGCGCCGACGATTACTGTAGTCGAGGCTACGGTAGATTCCCCACCGTCCTGGTCCTGCACTTTAACGTTGACTGTGTTGATGCCCACATCATCTTGAGTGAACACGCATCCTAAGGAGTCGTCATCGCGCTGGACTACTTCGAAGGCACCGTCTCCATCACAGTCAAAGAAGTAGTCCAGATCGAGAAGATCCGGTGCCACATCGAATGCGTCGATGATGATCACGCTTGTTCCAAAGCCCGCCTGAAGGAGGCTGGGATTGGCGGTCACGCCGATGATCACGGGGTCTACGTTGTTCACCAATACATCGACGGTTCGTTGAGGGATCGGGGCCCCGCCCAGATCACCGTCGTCTACCTCTACCGTTACAGTGTTCGGAACAGCTGGGTCCAGCCCGTCTGGGAAGGTGCATACGGCACTGTTACTCTCCTGCGGACCCACGTCGGGGAAACCATCGTTGTCGCAGTCAAAGGAGTAGCGCAGGTCCGGTACGTCCGCTGGCACGTCGGTAGCCTCAACCGTGATGGTGCTGGTTCCGCCCTCATCGACTACCGCAGGGGTAGCAGTGACGCCATCGCCGATGAATATGGGCGGCAGGTTGTTCACAGTCACGGGCAGCGAACCGGTGCCCACCGCGCCGTCACTGTTGTCTGTAACACTGACAATCACCGTATAGGGGCTGTTTTCGTCGTCGACATAGATGTGGGATCTGGAGAGGGTGCCTACCGAGAGCGAACCGGGAACCAGGAGGATCTGTCCGCGTATCTCACCGCCGGAATTGTCTGTAGTGTGAATGTTGATGTAGAGATTACCCGCCATTAGCTCGGAGACCATGGCAGCCGTGAAGGGCTGGCCGTCGGCGGCGCTCCAGGTCCCTGCCGTGAAGCCGTTATCGTTAAGCTCCACCTCTGATATTGTCCGCACAGGATCCCCGTCCACTCCCGCCGGGGCTCTGTGGAAGTGGGCGGCTGTAATCGTACCGGTCAACTCGCCGTCGCCGGTGTCCAGTTCGATAAGATACTCCAATTCAGTCTGGCCCGAGTTGATCGTGAAAGAGCCGGTGGCCCTGGCCAGTACGCCGGAGACGGGCGGAACCTCTTGCGATGCGTCTATGTCGGCGATGAAGTGGGTCTCCCCAACGGGGACATCCTCGGGGTCGGTACCGTCGCCCCAGTCGACGCTGGCGGTGTGGGTGTCCAAAGCGCCCAGGTCCCGGAAGGTGGCTGTCAGGAAGATCTCCTGTCCCTCATCTGCGGGCACGGGGCTGGCGAACACGAGAGTGATTATAGGAGCCACGTTGCCGACAGTCACGGTTACGGTGTCAGTGTCGGTCCCGAAGTCCTTATCCTCCACCTCGACATTGACCTGATGTATCGATCCTTCGGGAAAAGTACAGACGGTCGAGTTGTCACCGATCTGCACCACCTCAAAGACTTGGTCGTTGTTACAGTCGAAACGGTACTCCAGAGTAGGAGTGTCGGCGGCCACGTCAACAGCGGTGACCGTGATGGTGCTGGGTTCCCCTTCATTGATCTCGAGGGGATTGGCGTTAACGCTGGTGATCACGGGGGGCAGGTTGTTTATGTTGATGGTTTGGATCTGGTCCGCGGTGCCTCCCCCCGCGTCATCGGTGACCACGAGCCTGACTTCATAGGCATCGTTATCTGCATAGATGTGGTCCCCGGAGTCGAAGGCAGCGACATTCCCGTCACCGAAGTCCCAGGAGTAGGTCAGGTCACCTAAGGCCGGGATGGATCCAGTCGCATCGAAGCGTACTGGAACGCCTTCCTCACCCGTTTCTGGCGTGTGGGTGAAGGAGGCCTCGGTCCTGTTCACCGTTACTGTGACATCGCCGGGAGTGATGCCGCCGTCCCCGTCGTCCACCTGCACGTTGACGGTAACGATAGTCGGGCCGTTTGGGAAGGTACACTCGGATGAGTTGATGTCGGTGTTTCAATCGAGACAAACTCTTCCGTCGGGATGGCCAGCGTAAGATTGACGTTTGTTGGGTGTCAGCGGTTTTGGACAGTTCTGGGTCCGAGAGATTGGGGTGAAGAAGCTCCTGGTTTGAGGGTTTCTCTGACCTCCTGATTGTACCGCCTCCGCCGGTCAAAAGTCTCTCGCTGTACCTCCTTCCTCTGGGCTAGAATTGTCTCCAGACGGCCTTCCAGCACGTCAGCCGGAGTTACAACCCTGAGCGCCTGATGATATCTTCGGTAGTTGTAGAACTCGACGAAGTCCCGGATGGCCGCCTCCAGGTCTTCCACCACCTCGTATGGCACCTGGTTAATGTCGTCTTTCAGGGTTCGGTGATATCTCTCCAGCTTCCCGTTGGTCTGAGGGTGATAGGGTGCTGCCAGGACGTGGCGAATGCCCACCACCCGCATGTACTCGCGGAAGGCCCGCGATACATAACCTGAGCCATTATCTGAGAGGAGCTTGGTCCGATCCTCCAGAGGTACATCAGTCATACCAGTAGAGTCAACAGCTTCCTGGACCACCTCTATGAGGGAGTTGGCCGTCATGTCCCGTTGCACCTTCCAGGCCAAGATGAACCGGGAGTAGTCGTCCATCACCGTCACGAGGTAGTAGTAGCCCCATCCCACTACACGGAAGTAGGAGGCATCGGTGGCCCACAGCTGGTGGGGCCCTGTGGTCTTGTGCTGGTACTCTTTGCTCGCTGCCAACTGGTATTCGATCCGTTTCACCAGACCCTCCCGTCTCAGAATACGATAGACTGTGGAGGCGGAGACCGATAGGCCTCTGTGGTCGGTGAGCGAAGCCGCCAACTGCCGGCTTCGCCAGGTCGGCATCCCACGGGCTGCCGCCAGCACTACTGCCTCCTCTTCTGGACGCAGGCGATTCCAGGGCCTCTCAGTTCCTTCCGTACCCTCCCAACTACCCTGCCGGTGCCTCCACCTCCACCAATAATACGTGCTCCTGGAAATGCCAAGCTCCCTGAGTCGCCTGTTCTTCCCTCTACCATGTCGCTCCACCTCAGCCACGACCTTCGATTGTTCCACTACGCTCATGCGACGGTGCCGTTGTCGTGTAGGGGCGGCAGAGCTGTTTTTTTGAAGCGGTGCAACTCCAGGGACAACTCACCCACCAGCTGCTTCAGTTCTCTGTTCTCCCGCTTGAGCTGCTCTATCTCTTGCCGGGTCGCATCACGCACACTGTCCCGAGTCAACCTCTCCTTCCCAGCTTCCATGAACCCCTTCGTCCAGGCGTAGTAGGAGTGGGGTTTGATTCCTTCCCGTCGGCACAGGTCATTAACGGTAGTCTCCCGTCTGAACCCCTCCAAGACGATGCGGATCTTCTCTTCAGGGGTATACTTACGGCGGGTCGCTGCACGGACCTGACGCACGAAGCTTCGTGTCTCCTGGCTTCGCTCCTCAGCTTGGCTGGCCTGATCCTCTACCTGGGTCATCAATGACTCCTTTCACTTAGGGTTAATCTACCCCTCTGAAGGAGCCTCTACCACCCCCAACCTCTTCGGTTTTCTAGGCCTCAATAGTGTCCAATTGCGCTGACACCCTACAATGCTCAGGCGGTAGGACGTCTCTCTCGGCGTAGTAGTTGCCGGGATCGTTGGGCAATAGCACGCGGAGCCGGTCTCGGATGGTGATGCCTGGCGTCACGATGAGGAAGGCATCAGAGTACCGGGCGTCCTGGGGGTTGGCCAGCTTGTTGAGGGTCTGCCACGCGATCAGCATGTCCATGACTACCGTCTTGCCGCTGCCGGTAGCCATCTTGAAGGCGATCCTGTAGAGAAGGGGATTGGCGTCCTCGTTGGACTGCCTCAGGTTATTTTCGATCCATGTATCGCCGTACTTACTGGCCACCTCGGTGATGTAGATAGCTGTCTCAAGGGCTTCGACCTGGCAGAAGAAGAGTTTCCGCTCCCGCTCGGGGTCACGCCAGTACTCCAGGAGGCGGCGTGTGGTCTTCGTAACTCCCTGATAGCCTCCCTGACGCCAGATCGATACCCTGGCTCGAATCTGGTTGATGAAGACGTTCTCTTCGATTCGGTCCTACGTCCATTCTGTGTCAAACGTTAGCTGCTTATCCCTCTTTTTCGGCGGCGCAATGGGAATGAAGTAGGCGCTACTCCGCCGCTCAATAACGATCTCGTCGGTGATCCCATCCTCAGAAAACTTGAAGTGGCGATTCGGCTCCCCGTAGGGGGGGTTCAGTACGGGATTCTCTATGACAACGTCTGGCATCCTTTTCCTCCCGCTCCTAGTTCTGCCAGCCACCGGAACATACGATGGGTTTCTCTATCGACCAATTAGCCCAGCTGCCCTGCGGTTCTCACCCCTTAGATTCTCGCACTCTTTAGGACCCTTTGACGGGCTTCTTGAGCTTCAAGTTCCTGTTGGAGCTGTTGTCGCATAATCTCTTCGGCCTTGCGCATTTCCCGTTCAAGCGTTTCGGTGTAAGCGTTTCGGTGTACACCGCGTTCGCCTTAGGCAGCCAACTCTTGAAATTATCGATAATCTGCTGGATCATGTGCTCCGGCGTCTGTACAGTTGTCTTGTTCCCTGTGAATGAGAACCGACTAGGGTAGAAGCCGCCAACAAAATGAATAGTTTCCCATGTTATGAAGTGCCGACACCCACTTGCTATTGACGGGCCGATTCAAGATTAGGGTCAATTGTCCATGATCCCAATCAAAGTCGACTAGGCGCGGTGGATCAACGATGAGCGCATCATCTAGTTCACCGACGGGGACTACAGTGTTTGCGAGTTCGCTAATTCGTTGGCGCGTTATGAACTCATTCCCGTGGGCTATGAGCTGGTTCTTGACCTCTTGGATATCAGACGGCCGATGCTGCGGTGCCTGACGAATCATCTGCTCCACCAGCTTATCCAGGTACTCGTACTCTGGTGCCACGGTTCCAATGCTCTTATAGGCGGTGCCTTGCGGCACCTCGCCGGTGAACATCTCGTTTAAGATAAGTCCTAAGGCGAAAATATCCGCCCGATGGTCCACTTCCTGACCACGGTCTTTCTGCTCGGGCGCTGCGTATTTGAAATTGGCGAGGCGAGTATGGTCCTTAGTCTCAACGGCTGTGTAGAGTTCATCTTCTGTGAAGCTCGCAATGCCAAAATCTGCGAGTAAGAGGCGATCAGACACATGGTCGTAAAGGACATTCTCGGGTTTCAGGTCGCGATGTACGACTTTCTGCAGATGGGCAGCTTCAACACCATCCGACAGGTGGCCGAAATAGCCTAAAACTGCAGCGGCTGGGACGCCGTCCGCAAGCAATGTTCTGAGTGATTGACGATATAGCGGCATCACGTAGAACGGGGAGGTCTTCTCGTTGTCTATATAAATGCCGTGGTCGATGACCGTCACGATGTTAGGGTGCTGATTATTGACGCAGAACAGACACTCGTTCTTGAATCGTTGACCTTTTCCTTCGTAGCCTTAGAAGGTTCAAGCAATTTGATCGCGCAGGTATGTCCGGAGTCATCGACAGCCTTGAATACTCTCGCAGACCCTCCCTCCCCGATGATTTCGGTTGCGGTGTAGGTGTCGAAAGTAGTGTTAAAGACGATCGGATTCTTTAGGGCCAAAGTCTTAGGCCTCTGGAATAATCATGCGCACGCCTTTCAGGCCAACCCACGCGTCTAGGATTTATGGGGCTGATCGTGGATGGGCTAGCACCGTCCAAAAAGAAGTCCTTTGGGTGCACCCGATTTTACCATCGCCGTGGCTACGAACACCAGTCCTCCCCTTTGGTGCGGCTCACCGAGGCAGTGGGCGTGTCCAGGTCAATACCACACCATCGGAGGGCGAGTAGCTCCCCAAGCCGAAGCCCACTATAAAAAGTTGTGTGGATGGCTTGGTAGTATTCCGTATTTCTGGCGATCCTGACCACCGTCACCCACTCTTACTGGGCGAGTACACGATCTTGACAGTCCCAATATGCGAGCGTATATTGCAGCGGAACCCAAAAGTACCATTCTAATCTAAAAGGAATTCAGGCCCTGGAGGTGAGGATGCCTGGGCGCGATCCCGTCGCTTTGACAGTAATGCAAAACGCGTTGGAGCGCATTTCCGATGGCATGGCTCTCACAGTAGCGAGAACAGCCCGGTCCAACGTGGTCAGGATCGGCCTGGACTTCTCGGTCGGTATCCATGATTCCGTTGGCGAACTGACGGGACAAGGGTTTTGCATGCCTGTCCATGTAGGAGGGATGACCCCTGCGTTGCAAGCGTGCCTGGGGCGTTTCGGGGAAGACATCCATCCGGGGGATATCCTCGTCAACAATGATCCTTACCAAGGGGGTAGCCATCTCCCCGACGTTTTCACGTTCAAGCCGGTATTCGTCAAAGGTGAGATTCTGGCTTTCATGTGCGTGATGACACATCTGCCGGATATTGGCGGACGTGTCCCAGGCGGCAACGCCACGGATAATACAGAGATCTACCAGGAAGGTTTCCGCATTCCTCCCATGAAACTATACGAGAGTGGTCGGCCGAATCGTAGCCTTCTCGAGCTGATCGAGAGGAATGTTCGCATCTCGGACCAAGTGATGGGGGACATCGAGGCCACCCTGGCGGCTCTGCGGTTTGGGGAGAGAGAATTCGTAACGTTAATTGACGAGATGGGCGCCGACGCGGTCAAGACACAAATGGAGGAGCTTCTGGACTACACAGAAGAACTCACGAGAGGAGCCATCAGGCGACTTCCAGACGGCACCGCTTCCTTTACGGATTATATCGATGATGATGGGTTCGGTAACGGGCCGCTGCCTATCTCGGCCACTGTGCGGAAGGAGTCCGATACCCTTGACATCGACTTTACCGGCAGCTCAAGACAAGTCAAGGGGTCGATAAACCTACCGCTGAACAGTGTGAAGGCCATAACCTACGCTGGGGTCAAGACACTTCTAAGCGCCTTCGTTAGCAACATTCCGAATACATCGGGGATGTTCCGGCCGGTCAATGTAAGTGCCCCGTATGGGTCCATACTAAACCCAATCTCGCCGGCTCCGGTTGCCGCGCGGGCGCTGGTGATGCGAAGGCTGAACCATGCCCTGTGGGGGGCCATCGGTCAAATGGTTCCGGATGTAGTCCCAGCCTGCCCCGGCGGCTCGGAGTGGGGTTGCGCGATGTCCGGGTATTATGAAAGCGAAGACTCAGCCCAGCGCAGCCGGTGGGTCTATATGGACTTTGGCAATGAAATCGCTTCGGGAGCATATCCTGACCGAGACGGAGTGGACGGCCAGAACGCGGGCCTGACAAACTCGGCAAATGTGCCGGTGGAGATCGTCGAGAGAGAGTTTCCCATCAAGATAGAATCCTACGGGCTGCTTCCCGATTCAGAGGGAGCCGGCAAGTTCCGCGGCGGGACGGGCATGTTTCGCGAGTTTCGCTACCTCGCCGATGACGTCACGGTCCAGGTCCGTTCTGACAGGCAAACGAGGCCTCCATACGGGCTTCATGGAGGCGAGCCTCCGCGCCCCTCGGCGGTCCTCGTCAAGCGGACCGGTGATGAGGACTGGCAGCGAATGACTTCGAAAGTTCTCCTGAACTTGAACAAAGGCGATTTGCTGCGCGGTGAGTGGCCGGGGGGTGGTGGTTGGGGAAGCCCTCTGGCCCGCGATCCCAGGGCAGTGCTGGACGATGTTGTCGAAGGAAAAATATCGGTCTCGAGGGCAAAACAGGTGTATGGGGTCGTTATTGACGACAGGCGCCCGGCTATCGACTGGGATGCCACGGCGAGACTCAGAGAATCCATGGCTCGTGCGGCTGCGGGGAGCTCAGCGGAGGCTGATGCCGGGTAATTCAGCGTCCGGCTCCGCGCCATCGCCACACCGACCCGCGTAAAACGGCCAAGCCAACTTCGACCATGACCCGCTGCTCCCAGGCGTCTCGAGTAAAGTCCCCAACTGTTTTCCGGATGACGGCGCTCCAAACGTAGACGTATCCACAGAGTGGTAGAATACCCTAGCGGGAAGAGGTATGACATCAAGTGAAAAAGGCTCGACGAGAAGGTAGTAGCGTGAGAAGTGTGCGGTTGGGTGTAGACGTGGGAGGAACGTTCACGGACGTAATAGCATTACGGAACGACGGGTCCTGTTACTACGGAAAGGTCCTATCCTCGCCCCCTGACTTTGCGGTGGCGATCAAGCGCAGCGTCACCGAACTGCTTCGGGATGCCTCTATTGATGGAAGCGAGGTAAGTGAGTTTATACACGGCGCAACGGTTGCCACCAATGCGATCATCACCCGGTCGGGCGCGGTCACGGGGCTGATAACTACGAAGGGTTTCCGGGATGTCTTGGAGGTGAGGCGCCTCCGGCAGCCGCGCTTATATGAGATCGCCCTGACGAAGCCCCCCACCCTGGTCCCCAGGCGATTAAGATTTGAGGTCCCCGAGCGCATTAACGCGTTAGGCCAAGAGGAAGAACCCTTGGACGAGGCATCGGTGCTGGACGCCATCGCTCAGCTTAAAGACCACGGAGTCGAGTCGGTTGCGATTTGCGTCATAAATGCCTATGTCAATAGCGCTCATGAGGAGAGGGTGTACGAGCTGGTCAGGCAACACGCGCCGGATATGTATGTGTCCGTATCGAGCAAGGTATTGCCCGAGATCAAAGAGTACGAGCGAACCAGTACTACTGTCATAAACGCGTATGTGCAGCCCATCGTGGACAGGTACATCCAGCACATGGAGGGTGACCTGGAATCGATAGGGATAGATGCGCCCTTATCTGTCATGCAGTCACAGGGCGGTCGAATCCCCTCGAGTCGGGCCAGGGAGTACCCCGCGTCTGTCGTCGAATCCGGCCCGGCCGCAGGCGTGGTGGCGGCCCAGCGATTGGCGGCTCGCATGGGGCTGCCCGATGCCCTCACGCTAGATATGGGCGGCACCACGGCGAAGGCTTCACTCATCGAGAAAGGTGAGATATCGAGAAGTCCCGAGTACGAAGTCGGCGGCGAAGTGAGTTTGGGCGGGTTTAGACTCTTGAAAGGGACTGGCTATCTGCTACGCATGCCCTCCATCGATCTGGCCGAGGTGGGAGCTGGTGGCGGAAGCATTGCCTGGCTAGACGAGGCTGGTGCACTGAAGGTGGGGCCATCCAGCGCCGGGGCAAATCCCGGACCTGCATGCTACGGCAATGGCGGCACCCAACCGACTGCTACAGACGCAAACGTGTTTCTGGGCTTGACTAACCCCAACTACCTTGCAGGTGGTACCCTCAAGCTGGACCCCGAACTCGCCCAGAAGGCAATCACAGAAGGAATCTCGACTCGTAGCGGCCTCGACATGACGGATGCCGCGTGGGGCATCAGACGGATAAGCAATTCCAACCTCGTGAGAGCCATCTCCGCGGTCTCGATCGAGCGAGGTCGGAACCCCAGTCTGTTTCCCCTGTTCGCATTCGGTGGGATGGGTCCTGTGCATGCTGCGGACCTCGCGAGCGAGTTACGGATTTCTACCGTAATAATCCCACCGTTGCCTGGCCTGTTCAGTGCGCTGGGTCTCATATTTGCGGATGTGGAGTATCATCTGATACGGACCCTTTATGCCTCAGCGCGGGCGCCCAAGCCTGAGGACTGGAACCGAGTGGTTGTGGCCCTCGCCGATGAAGCTCGCGGTCTCCTTTCCAAAGACGGGTACAGCAAGGCGGATATGGCTATGGATTTCCTAGCTGATGCTCACTATGGCGGGCAGGAGCATACGATCAGTATTCCCCTGCACTTGAATAGCTCCCACGGGCCGGAACCTGTAGACGTGACTGGTGTGACCAAGCTTGGAGAAGACTTTGAATTGGAACACGAAAGGACCTACGGCTACCGCACCCATGGCGAGGAAGTCGCCGTCTCAGCGGTGAGATGTGTCGCGAGAGGGCTGTCGCGAACGGACAGGGTTCCCGAGCAGCTTACGCTAAAACAGTCTTCTGAGATCCCGGCGGCTCAGACCAGGAAGGCCTACTTTGGGCCCGAGGCTGGCTGGCTGAGTACGGATGTCACCGGTCGCCACGATCTACAGGGGACCAGAGCCCACGGACCACTGCTTGTCGAGGAAGACAACTCCACGACTGTGATCCCGCCGGGATGGACCGCGCATTTGGACGAGTGGTCGAACATCATCCTGAATCATGGCGGCTAGGCCGAAGGCAGGCAGGGCGCAGGCTGTTCCATGGAGATGAGTGGCCTGACTGCTTGAAGAAGGTGAAAATGGCAAAAGTGGGATACGGCACTATGGAGAGTCTGGCGGGTCTGGTCACCTCAGCGCGCCTGGAGACTGTCCCAGATGAGGTGATTGATATAGCCAAGCAGCGATTCGCGGATACGATCGCGGTAGCACTCATAGGATCGCGCGAGACCCCCAGCAGGATAGTGGCACAGGTAGCGGGCGCCCTCGGGGGTCCGGCACAGTCCACCATCGTGAGTAGCCCCACGAAAGTAGCTCCGGATAATGCGGCAATGGCCAATGGAGCGATGATCCACGCTATGGACTGGGACAACATGCTGGGGCCCGGCGGCAGCTACCTGGGCTCAACTGCCGTGCTGCCTGCCGTTCTCGCCGTCGGTGAGGCTCAAGGATCATCGGGAAGGGAAGTGCTGCTGGCCTATATTTTGGGGGTGGAAGTCGGCGCTCGCCTTGCTTGGGGCCTGAACCCGGCTACGTATTTCCGGGGATTCCACACGACCGGTTTATTCGGGTCCTTCGGGTCCGCTGCTGGGGTCTCAAGTCTTCTCGGCCTCGATAAACTACAGACGCAAATGGCGTTCGGTCTTGCCGTGCACCAGAACGGAGCCCAATTCGCGAACAAGGGATACATGGCGAAACTCATAAGTGGCGCGAATGCCGCTAGGGCCGGGATATTGGCGGGCTTGCTGATTCAGAAGGGGTTTACCGCGTGCCCTGAAATCCTCGAGGAGCAGTACGGAGTGCTGGATACCTTCCTCCATGGTTTGGAGGGAGAGTACAATGTGGAGACCATCGGGAGTGGGGTGGGAGAAGAGTGGAAGTTGCTGGCCAACTGGGCGGTGAAGACGTATCCCGTAGGGGGAGGAAGGCAAACACTAATTGACGCGGCTGTTCAACTGGTGCGTGAACACAGTATCCAGCCAGATGAAGTCCTCGATGTCGAGGCCTCCATCAGTCCGGTCTTATACAAGGAGGACGCGGAGCGCCACCGGCCACAGTCCCCTCACGATACAAGGTTCAGTCATCCGTGGTGCGTCGCCGCGGCGATCGTCGACGGGGACGTATCGGTAGAACACTTCGGAGAGGAGCGTTTTGCCGACAAACGCTTATGGTCGCTTGTGGACAAAACACGTCTGAACGTGGATGAAGGGGGATACACGTCCTATGGTTGGCCGTCAACGGTTTCCATCAAGACCGGCAGAGGTACTTTCAGCGTGAGGGTGGAATACCAAAAAGGCACCGTGGGCAACCCCACCACGTGGGATGACACCTGGGGAAAGTTCCGGAACTGCGCTACGCCGATCCTGGGCGATAGCGGCAGTGTGAAAAAGATGTTCGACATGATCCGGGAAGTAGATAGCATGAACTCGATCACGGAGCTGACTTCCCTCCTGGCGCTCGAGCGGTAACGCCGCCTAACGAAGAGATACGCGCTCGGTTACTGACGCCTACGACAGAGGGCCGGGATACCGCACCCTTGGCCAGGCACAGCGGGCTATCTAGACTACGAGAGAAACGACCGGGAGGCCCAAGTCTGGCGCTCCAAGGGGAGGAGAGAAATGAGTGGAACCATAGCTAAGCCCGTATCTAGCCAGGAACTTCGCTCGATACTGACCGCTCTCGTGGGTGGGCTGCCCGAGCCCAGGGTCACCATGGCCAATACCGCCCTGCTCGTCATCGACATGCAGTATATGGACGCCCACCCGGACTATGGCCTGGGCGCCAGAGCGAAAGGGCTGGGCTTCAGCGAGTTCATGGACTATTACTGGCGGCGGGTGAGCGAGCTGGTGGTCCCCAACATCCAGCGTCTCCTCGGGGCGGCCCGTAAGGCTGGGCTGGAGGTGGTGCACACCCGCGTGGCCGCCCAGTGCCGGGACGGCAGAGACAGCTCACGACGCCAGAAGGCGTTTGGGCTGACGACGCCCCGGGACACGATAGACGCGGAGTTCCTGCCCGAGGTGGCTCCCGAGGGTGACGAGCTGGTCGTCGACAAGTCGACCTCTAGCATCTTCAACTCCACCAACATCGACCGGCTGCTGCGCAACATGGGGATCGAGAACCTCATCATCACAGGCGTCTCCACCAACGGGTGCGTGGAGTCCTCTACCCGAAGCGCTGCGGAGCACGACTACGGCACCATCATCGTGGAAGACGCTACCGCTACATACGCTCCCGAGCTCCAGGAGTACTCTATCATCAGCATGAGCTACAAAGATGCGGTCATAAAATCGACTGAGGAAGTAGTTCGGTTGATCTCCTCTCTGGCACCTCGGAGGTAGCACAATTCACCTCTCGGCGCTGATTGAATCCAGGTCGGGATAAGTGATGCCGACGCGGTCTGGTTTTGGGCCCGGGCTGGGAGCGCGGGGGTGGTGCAATCCCGTTGACAGGCTTTACGTACGGGCTGTATACTGACCTACAATGGCCGACTAAAGGCGAATAACGAATAGCGAGGGGGCCAATGTTTACGCGTCTGAGCAACTTCGGTTTAAAGTACTGGCTAATGGCTGGGGCCCTTCTGGCATTGCTTCTGCTGGCAGCGGCCTGTGAAGGTTCCGCGGGACCCAAGGGAGATACGGGGTCTCAGGGGGCTTCAGGCCCCGCGGGACCTAAGGGAGATACGGGTGCTGCTGGGCCCGCGGGATCTCAGGGGCCAGCGGGACCTCAGGGGCAGCAGGGACCTCAGGGGCCACGCCCGGGCGAGACCCCATTGCCCACTGCCACCCCTGTGCCACCCACCCCCACCCCAACAGCGACCCCCAGGCCGACGGCGACGCCGAGGCCCACCGCCACGCCAAGGCCAACAGCGACCCCAACTACTCCGACGGAGCCCCAGGTGGAAAGACTTGTGGTAGCCCTGGCGCCCACGGGCTTCGACACCAATGTTCCGTGGTTAGGGTCCAGGCCGGACCTTTTGGACAAACGGCCTGCCCTCGAGTTCTTGTCAGCCATCGACCGGTTCGACGGCTCAATCATTCCCCAACTGGCCACCTCCTGGTCAATGGCCCCCGACGCTAGGTCTTGGACCTTTGATCTAAGGGAGGGGGTCCAGTTCCACGACGGGAGAGGAGAGTTCACCGCCCAGGACCTCATACACACCATATGGACAATAACCCGCGAGGACTCCACGTTCGCTGACAGGCAGTTTTATGAGGGGCGCATCGGGTCGGGCCCCGATAGCTCTGCTATAGCGGGGCAGTTCGAGATGGAGGGCGACCACAGGGTTACCATTCGGCTTCTCCAGCCGGCGCCTACTTTCATAGGCACCCTCTCAGAAGAGTCCGAGACGGCCATACTCAGCAAGGCCTTCTGGGATGCCGAAGGTTTGGACGGGTACCTCGACAAGCTCGTAGGTACAGGCCCCTACAGGTTCGTAGAGCGCCTGATCGGGCAACATGCCCTGTACGAGAGGGTAGACAACCATTGGCGAGGGGCCCCCGCTCCGTTCAGAGAGATACAGTTTCTTCAGACCCGTGAGGCTTCCACCCGGCTGGCCCTTCTGTTGACGGGAGAAGCCCATATCACCAACCTCACAACGGACCTCCTGGAACCGGCCCGGGCCGCGGGCATGGATATCCTGCGGAGCGGCGCCCCAGCGGTGGAGCTGATGTACCACTTTGTGGGGCTCTACTTCGTGGATACCGATAAGCTGGACACCTCCGACCCGATGACCGACATCCGCGTCCGCCAGGCCATGAACATGGCCATAAACCGCCAGGAGATCATGGACGCGCTCCTCCCTGGTAAGGCAGAGCCCCTGAGGGTTACAGCCTTCCACCCAAGCCTTCCTACTAACTCGCCAGGATTCAACCCGGCATGGGATGATAGGTTCGAGGACAAATATGGATACAATCCGCAGCGCGCTAGGGAGCTCCTGGCGGAGGCAGGTTACGCCGGCGGTGGGCCAGACTTTGTGATGTATGTGGCACCACTGGCTGGAATACCGGAGTTGCCGAATATTGCAGAGGCCATAGCAGCCGACTTCTCAGCCGTAGGCCTGCGCCCCGACTTCCAGGAAGTGGACCGCTCGGTATACAGGGCTACCTACCGTGCCAAGGAGGGCCACAATTTCCTTTGGCCCAACTGGACTGGCCCCATCTCCCAGGAAGTGATGGTCAGGTTCCATGGCTACAGCGTGGACGGCGGCTGGACCTACGAGGACACCAGGGTGGACCAGCTGTACTTGCAGCTTGTGGAGACGATCGACCCTGACGCGCGTGCAGCGATCTTGCGGCAAGTCGGGGACATATGGTTCGACAACTACTTCAACATACCCCTGTTCTGGATCTTCACCGAGTTGGTCGTAGATCCGAATGTCGTGGCAGAATACGTGTTTCCTGGTACCATAATAGGGAGTGTCACTCACCTAGAATATGTGACCGCCGCGCCGTAGCAGCGTAAGTTCCGGCACCAGGGTTCCTAAAAGCCGCTGCGCAGAGCGTGGAGGGAGCCGGATGGCGTACAAAGACGGCATAGCATTGATGTCCCACCTGATGCGACGCGCAGGATTTGGAGCCCCGCGCTCGGAGCTGGAAGAGCGCGTCGCCAAGGGATACGAAGAGACTGTCGAAGAGCTGCTGAACCCCGAGGAGTACGGGCTTCCTCCGGCGGACGAGAATCTGCTGTTCCGGCACTTGCCGTCTGCCATGATACCGGGAGATAATCCCTTACCGGCACAGGCCAACTACGCCTGGCAAATGATCAATACTCAGCGCCCGCTGGAGGAGAAGATGGCCCTCTTCTGGCACCATCTCTTCGCGACGGGAGAATCTAAAGTAAGCAACTCCAACGAAATACTTGCCCAGATAAAGATGTTTCGTGCCTATGGTATGGGCAGCTACTGGGCCTTGCTGATGGAACTGGCCAAGAATCCGGCCATGATCTACTGGTTGGACAACAATGAGAACCACAAGGACGCGCCCAACGAGAACTGGGGAAGGGAGCTCCTGGAGCTCTTCTCCATGGGGGTGGGCAACTACACCGAGAATGACGTCTTCGAGTGCTCTCGGGCCTTCACCGGCTGGACCATCAGCCGCAAGCTTCCTCGTCTCCCTTACGGCATGCATAGCTGGGAGTTCGAGTACGATCCGACGGACCATGACGACGGGGAGAAGGTGTTCCTGGGCCAGCGGGGCAGGTTCAACGGCGAGGACATAATCGAGATTATCGTGCGCCAGCCGGCGACAGCCAGGTTCATGGCGCGACACTTGTACAATTTTTTCGTGGCCGATGAGGCACAGGTTCCCGCCTGGCAGACTACGTCGCCACGCGATCCCGTAGCCATCAATATCATAGGAGATACCTTCGTAAGCTCAGGCTATGACATACGCTCCACCTTGCGCGTCATCTTGAACTCCGACTTTTTCAAAGAAGCCCGATTCTTGAAGGTGAGAAGTCCCGCGGAGGTGGTTGTGGGTACCATGAACCTGGTGGGCGACTTCAAGGGGACTCCCAAGCCGGGCCTCATGGATCTGGCACTGGAGCTCACCTATATGGGGCAGGCACTTCTGGACCCACCCAGTGTTGAAGGCTGGCACACGGGAGCTGAGTGGATAGATAGCGGCGCCCTTGTGGAGCGCATTAACTTCGTTGCCGACCGGGTCTCGGACCTCAGCATGCCGGGCGTCCAAGACATCGTCGGAAGAGTGAGGACCCAGGGAACCATCTCTCCAGAGCAGCTTGTGGATAGTTGTCTCGATCTTGTTGGACCCGTTGAAGTTAACGAGGAGACCCGCCAGGAGCTTATGACCTCCGCGGTGCAGATGGGCGAGGTAGATTGGAACACGGAGGAGACCTCCGCAGGCTCCGCCAGGCGGGTTGCAGACATGCTGGGCCTGATTGCGGCCTCCAGGGAATATCAGTCCGGCTAGTCCGCATCGGGCCAGTGAATCCCCGCTCCCCAGGACAACCGGGGAGATATATTTCGGTCCCAGAGGCTAGCGATGCTCACACGAACTGTATCAGGGCGGACCTACACTTATAGCCACTCCATCGGCCGGCTCAGCAACCAGCCCGGGCCCGGATTCCGGTTTCCTGCGGACCTGGCCGTGGTTTCGCGAGAGAACATCTATGTACTCAATCGCGGCGATGGCTACACCCCAACTTCGGCTAGAGTCACCAAATTGACTATAGAGGAAGAGTTCCTTCTGGACTTCGGCTCCCTGGGAGCCGAAGACGGGCAGTTTATGGAGGTCACCGCGATTGCCGTTGACAGGGATGAGAACGTTTATGTGGCCGACGAGTGGCTCAACCGGATCTCGGTATTCGATAAGGACGGCGGGTTTCTGCGCAAGTGGGGGACTCCGGGAGCGGGAGAGGGGGAGTTGAGCCGTCCGTCAGGTCTCGCCTTCGACAAAGATGACAATTTATGGATGGTAGATAGAGATAAGAACCTAGTCCAGCGGTTTACGAAGGATGGCAGGTTCCTGGGCGGCTGGGGTGGTGCGGGCAGAGGTGATGGCGAGTTCGATATGCCCTGGGGGATCGCCTTCGATGATCAGGGCGATGTATACGTTGCCGACTGGCGGAACAGCCGAGTACAGAAGTTCAATCCCGATGGGCGATACCTGATGAGCTTCGGCGCTCCCGGAAGTGGCGAAGGAGAGCTGGACAGGCCTAGCGGTTTAGCCGTCGACGATGAGGGCGACGTGTACGTCGTGGACTGGAGCGCCAGCAAGGTCCACGCCTATCAAGCAGACGGCCGTTATATTACCAGCTTTAGCGGTGACGCCGGACAGCTTTCCAAATGGGCACAGATGTTCATGGACGCGAGCCCCGACCACGCAAAGGCACGCCGCCACGCCAAGAACCACGATCCCGAGCGGCGGTTCTGCTACCCAGTGGCGGTGAGGATCGATGACAAGAGCCATATCATCGTGGCGGACCAGCAGCGGCACCGCCTACAGATTTACGTCAAAGAGAAGGATTACGTAGAACCTCAGTTCAACCTGTAGGCGAGGGTGGAGGCGAATGAGGAGCCCGGGGATCGCTTCGGGCGCCACCCCGGCCTAAGGGGACACGCGATCCTGGTCCAAGGCGCCGTACCTATTATCCGAAACGGCGTCGTCGCAGGGCGTGTGGCGTAGGCACGAGCCAGCAGGACGATGAGTGTGCCCAGGCTGGAGCAGAAGCTCTCTAAGAAAACAAACTGAAAGGAGGGCATCAGATGGTTTTAACCAGAGCAGAGGTAAGCCGGATCCTCGAAGCAGCTGTGGCAAAGGCTGGGGCACTCAACATCAAGATATGCGTGGCGGTGTGTGACGCAGGGGGTCGGCTGATGGGCTTCAGCCGCATGGATGGCGCTAACTGGGCCGCCGGCTATGGATGCCAGGGGAAGGCCGTCGCGTCCGCTTGTTTCGGGAGGTCCGGTGGCCTTCTGGAGGAACACGCTGATACCGCTCTCGTGAGGTACATAGCAGAAATGGAGGGAGGGCATCTCGCGATAGGGCAGGGAGCGGTTCCAATCGTGCGAAATGGTGTTGTAGAGGGAGCCTGCGGCATCGGAGGGGCGAACCGCGAGCAAGACGAGGAGTGCGCCCAGGTTGGAGCAGAAGCTCTCTAGTGAGGGGTCGGCCTTGGTAAGGTCTGCCTTAAAGTCGCCCACATACTTGATTTAGTCCCGTCTGGTGGGCCTAAGTGGATAGTAGGTGGAGCAATCTTCGAGATGTGGCTGGGGGGACTGTGAGGCTCCCCCAAGGCCCGGCCCACCACCCCACGATTATGACAGGACCGCATGGGCGGCGGCAATGCCGCCCATGCTCGCGCAGCCAACCTTTGACCGCCCCCATTACTACACGTCGCAATCCGTTGAGAAGCTAGACTTTGGTTATCTGTAGGCTTTACAGCGCCAGTTCACTTGTGAGGATGGAGAATGTCCAAACAGATGTAGTGGTTGGAACAGCTTTGGCCCGTTTTTCTTCGATTGTGAAGTCCGACTACTGTGGATTCTAAGTCAGTTGTATCGCCGAGCTTTGGGATTTTCCAAGTCTTCTCAAGTATCGCCAACAACTGTCTTGGATCGTCCTGACACGATTGCAGCTCCGCAATCTTTTTGCTTACTCGCTCTATTCTTTTCTCGTTATCGGTTGCCCCTCTTTTCTTGCTGTATCGTTCTACCACGGTTGGGAGCCTTATCAAAACCTGTTGGATACATTCGGTAGTCACTACGACTGAACCATGATTGCGACTCGTATATATGATGGCGGCGCCGTTTTCCAGTGGAACTCCCAGCTGGTCCCAGCCTGAAGTTTCCCCCTCGGCGTAGAACCGGACATTTAATCGCTCATACAAAGGCGGAGCGACAGGCTCTGAAGTGGACCCAATCCTTTGGACAGGAATCGAGGCTTGTTAAGCTAGAGTATAGCACACCAATCCATTGTCAGGCGGGCACCAGTTCCGGGGTGAGGCTCACCTCAGACTGGTGTACCTGGTTCCTTCCTCGAACACCTGGGCCGGAGTTCTGTAGTCGAGGGTCTGGTGAGGGCGCTCGCTGTTGTAGAATCTCAGGTAAGCTCCAATTCCGGCCCTGGCCTCTGCCACACTCTCGTACGCCTTCAGATACACCTCCTCGTACTTCACGCTCCTCCACAGCCGCTCCACGAACACATTGTCCATGTAGCTGCCTACTGAGTCCATGCTGATCCTCACTCCATGAGCCACCAGTACCGAGGTGAAGGCTTCAGAGGTGAACTGACTCCCTTGGTCCGTGTTGAATACCCCAGGCAGGTCCCTGCTCAACGCCTCCTCCAATGCATCAACGCAGGAGTCGGCTTCCAGTGTGTTGGACAGCCTCCACGACAGCACGTACCGGCTGTGCCAGTCCATGACGCACACCAGGTACATGAACCCATGGACCATCGGGATGTAGGTGATGTCTGAGGTGGACCCCAAAAACTAGACAGGTGGTTAAGCTACAGTCAGGCTCCTAGAAAGACGTAGGCGAAAGGAGCATGAGATGAAGCAATCACGCAGGAAGCACGGTAGGGCGTTCAAGGCCAAGGTAGCCTTGGCAGCTCTTCGAGGAGATCAGACCATCTCGGAGCTTGCCAGCCGGTTTGAGATTCATCCGACGCTGATCCATACCTGGAAGAAGCAACTGGTCGAGAGTGCGCCGCAGCTGTTCAGGCCCGGGCATGGACAGCAAGGCAAGGGCCAAGAGGAGTTGGTAGCCAAGCTCTACCAGCAGATAGGTCAACTGACGGTGGAGCGGGATTTTTTGTCAGGGAGGTCCGGTCCATGAGTCGCCATGAAAGGCGAGCTATGATTGACCGGGGCCACCATGAGTTGTCTGTGGTCAGGCAGTGTGAGCTGCTGGATATCAGCCGGTCGTCAGCCTACTACAGCCCCGTCCAGGCTGACGAGTACGAGTTGGAGTTGATGGGACTGGTTGACAAGCAGTATCTGCTGACGCCCTTCTACGGCTCAAGGAAGATGGCCGTCTGGCTCAGGGGTCAGGGACACCAGGTCAACAGGAAGCGGGTTCAGAGGCTGATGCGACGGATGGGCATCGAGGCCATCTACCGCCGACCGAGGACCACCATGCCGGATTCAGGACACAAGGTGTATCCCTACCTGCTCAGAGGCCTTGAGATCGATAGAGTCAACCAGGTGTGGGCAGCAGACTGAGGTGGTCCCCAAAATTCGGACAGGTGGCTAAGAGAGAGTCCCGCTCCTAAAATAGGACGGAAAGAAGGAGCAGGACATGAAGCAAACACGTAAGAAGCACAGCCCAGTCTTCAAGGGCAAAGTGGCTTTGGCCGCGCTCCAGGGGGAGCACACCATTGCAGAGCTGGCCAGCCGGTTTGAAGTCCACCCGAGCCAGATCCATGCCTGGAAGAAGGCCTTGACTCAGGGGGCGCCGCACCTCTTTGAAAATGGTGCTGGACGCCAGGAGAAGGACCAAGAGGTCCTCACTGCCCAGCTCTACCAACAGATTGGGCAGCTCAAGGTGGAACGGGATTTTTTGTCACGGAGCTTCGGGTTGTGAGCCGGTCCCAACGCCGGGCCATGATTGACCGAGAAGAACCGAAGCTGTCTCTGGTGCGCCAGTGCGCCTTGCTGGGTATCAGCCGCTCCTCGTTGTACTACCTGCCAACCGAGGCCGGCGCCGAGGACATGGAGTTGATGGCCCTCATAGACCAACAGTACCTGAAGACACCTTTCTACGGCTCCAGAAGGATGACTGCCTGGCGCAGAAATCACGGACACCAGGTCAACCGCAAGCGGGTCCGCCGGCTGATGCAGCTGATAGGCCTGGAGGCCATCTACCGGCGTCCCAACACCACCAAGCCAAACCCAGGGCATAAGGTCTATCCGTACTTGCTCAGGGGGCTGGAGATCAACCGGGTCAACCAGGTGTGGGCCACCGACATCACCTACATACCCATGGCTCGGGGTTTCCTCTACTTGATGGCCATCATGGACTGGCACAGCCGCTACGTGCTGGCCTGGCGGCTGTCCAACACCCTGGAGGTAGACTTCTGTGTTGCGGCTCTGGAAGAGGCCTTGAGCAAGGGTCGGCCACAGATCTTCAACACCGACCAGGGCAGCCAGTTCACCAGCGAGGCCTTCACCAGCATGCTGCTGGCGCAAGGCGTTCAAGTGAGCATGGACGGCAGGGGCCGGTGCATGGACAACGTCTTCGTGGAACGGCTGTGGCGCAGCATCAAGTACGAGGAGGTGTACCTGAAGGCATACCAAAATGGGACTGAGGCCAGAAAAGGGATTGGGGCTTATCTGGCCTTCTACAACCAAGAGCGGCCCCATCAAGCCCTGGGCTATCGGTCACCGGGTCAGGTGTTCCATGCAGTGAGCCCACAAAGGTGTTTACTGGAACATCCACAAGCCTTACAATCGGATGAAGGTTTACGAGACACCCCAGCGGTAGACTCTCTTATTTTAGCCTCACCGCTGTCCTGATGATGGGGTCCACTTGAGTTCCCTAGTCTAATTCCCTTCACGATACCCTCGTGACGCATGGTAGGTGGTACGATCTTCCAGGTGAAGCTAGGGGGCTCACATCGAAGGAATTAGGGAGGCCTTTTGAGACGTTATGGGGACATGGAGACGATCAGACTCTTGATCAACGCCCACGTCCAACTGCCCGTGGGCATCACGGGGTGGCTCCCTTCCAAAGCCGCACGGTGAATCGGTTTTCCTCTTCGATGAATTCAGGCTCTGTTCCATTGTTGACGTGCATAAGTGGAATGACTTTGTTCCTGATCCCCATGCCGCGGGCGTCAACGTAGCCGTAATCCCTCATGACATTGACAAGTGTCTGATTCCGGGCGTAGCGCATGCCTGACCTCATACCCTCAACAGTAACTGTATTGGGCAAGCGACCTGGGCTCTGAATCTCTAAGCGGTCGGAAAATATTGACAGCATGACGTCGGTCCCGGCGATGCTATAGTCGCGGTGGACCAATGCATTAACCAGAACTTCGCGCAGAACTTCTTCTGGATACTCCCTGCGTTCATGCCGCTGTGCACCCTCAAGCCACGCTGAGGAGGCTGTGTTGCGCCGCACGAAATCCCAGGCCCGGTCCACGACTCCAGGTTCGACCGTTAAGTCGCTTCTACCGCCCAAGGGTGTGAGAGGCCCACGTATAATTTCCTCTGCACGAACGGCATAGTCGGGTTCGGTTCCTTGGTAGCAAATCGCTCTGATGCCAGATTGAGGAAGGAAGCGATCAAGGTTTTCGCCAAACAGTAGCAGTCCATCTACTGTCGCCGAAGTGTATCCGGCTGACGTGGTGACTAGCTCCAGGTTGAAAAGCAATCTTTCGAACTTGTCTGCATCGTCGAAGGGAAAGCTGTTCTCGCCTCGCACTCGAACGAAATAGTCCCTAAGGCGTCGAACGTCCAAATCCCGTGGCGTCGTTCCGAGTACTGGCTTTAGCCCGTACCTCAACCGGCCAGACTGTTGGTATAGGCGTTCTTCCTCTTCTCTAGATGCGTCCCGAGTTGTCGTTCCTACACGGATTCGCGTGACCCAGGAAGAACCGCTCTTCACCTTATATGGCTTGTCAGGTGCATCAGCAGGCAGGGAGACAACACCGATAACAATACCCTCGCCCCATTCTAGGGTCTCCCAATACGGGATCACAGCAGGTTGGATGTGGTCTCGTGCTATTTGCATAACCCATTCTTCGGCCTCTTTCGGCTCTCGCGTAAGCCCCGAAGCGGTTGCATCATCTTCAATCCCAAGCAAAATGTGGCCGCCCTCCAAATTCAGCAGGGCCACGATCTCTCCAGCAAGCCTCTGTGGTTGTATGTCGTCACGCTTGAACTCCAACCCAGAGTTCTCACCATTCAGTAGCAGTTCCAAGAGCTGAGATCGATTCATTCCAGTCCCTCAAAACCCATACTTCAGTCTTCTAGTTTCGAAGGCATCCTTGCCCCCTTCCAGTATCTCTTCAACGAGTTCACGCACCTGGCGACCATCAATGGAACCCACGTGCTCCGGCCTGATTACGGCGTTTCCTTTGTTTTCTGCGTCACCCGAGGCGGTAAGTCCAAGGATCAACTCGGCGTCACCCAGCACCGGGATGTTGGCGTTGTGGGTGGAGAAGATAAACTGTCGCCGCCGTTTTTCGTCGCGCATCCTGGGCACTACGCCTTCAGTTATGAAACGGTTATCGAGGTCGTCCTCAGGCTGATCAACAATCAAAGGAGCGTCAGACTCTAGGAGGAGCAGCAATAGTACGGCGGTCGCCTTTTGTCCCGTAGAGAGATCTTCAAGCGCCTGCCAAATCGGAGGGTCGCCGGCAGTAGCCGTATTGAGCTGGATCGCTGTTGTGGGAGAGAGTTCCAACTCTTCAATGCGCATCAAGGCCTCCGGCGTCGCCTTACTCAGGCGTTCTGCTTGAGTTGGTGGAATCGAATAGGCGTCTTGAACCCACTTCGGGCCATCCCTGCAACACTTAACAAAGTGAGGCAATGAGAGGTCCGGCACCTTCTTGAGTTGATCGATTGCTTCAGAAAGGCGGCCGCCAATCTCATCTCTGAGCACGTCGAAGAGGGACTCCCGAATACCGGCTGCTGTCACTTTTACCTGTACTCGGTCGCGCAGTGTTCTGCTCACGCCCGTAGCGGCACGATCTAGGAGTCGGAACTCGGCTGCCTTGACCTCCTCCCATTCGGCCAGCAATGCAAGCCGCCGGTCGGAGTGTTCCTTTTCCAGCCTTTCCAGCAGAGTCCGGCGTTCGCGTAGCGGACGGAGACCCTCGATTTCGCGCCGGAGACGTATGAATTCCTCTCCATCTACGGCTGATTTCTGCAATTCACGAAGTATCTTCTGGTACTGGGCTTCGACCTCGTGCCGCCGCACGGACCAGCGACTTCGGACACCCTCCATTCCTTCATCCGCCCGCTTAAGCGCGTCCTCAATCAGGGTCGCCGCCTCCTCGATCTTACGGCTCAGCTGTTCGAGGACAGGATTGGCACTAGCCAAGATCTCCTTGCCCGGCAGTTCTTCAAGGGACTTTGGCGACAGAAAGGCCCGGTCGATTGGTACCTCCTGCCGTAGCGTATCCAAGCATTCTCGGAAAGCCGAAACTCGCTCGGGAATTGAATCGAGCAGGCGCTCTTCGCGAACAAGAAGACTCTGTTCCCGCAGTCGGTCCTCAAGTCCGGCTTCTTGGTAGCGAACTAGGGTTTCTTCCAGGCCAGGCAGCATCGCCATTTGGTCATCGATCTGCCGGAGTTCGGAGCGGGCATCCGCGATTGACCTTCTCGTCTGTTCCAAGCTGCGGCGTACACTATCCTTGCGTCGATTCAGCGATTCATCGTGCTGGACGAAGCGGTCGAGCAGTAGTGTGCGCTTTTCGGCACTCTTGGCAAGCTCCGAGATTTCATGCTGTCCATAAATTTCAATGCGAGGAAGAACGTCACGCGGAAGCAGTTTGGAGATCTGCCCGTTCTCTTCACGCACCACAGGTGGATTCGGGACAGTCCGCTCAATCACATACTCACGTTTTGCGGGACGATAGGCCCGCGCACGAAGGGTGATCTTGGTTCCGCTGCGAATCACATTACGCACCATCCCAGTATGAGCCTTATGCGCATCCTCACCGATGGGTTCCAGGTTGAGGACGTATCGCAGACTCTCTATGACTGTCGACTTCCCGGCACCACGCCCGCCGACCAGCACGTTCAGATTCGGATTGAAGTGAATGGCAGCCCCGTCCAGGAATCCTCCTTCCCACGAAAGGCTCCAGAGCTCTGCATGTTCTTCAAGTTCAGGATCACTGTTGAACCTTATCCTTGAGTCTGGATCCAGGAAGGCTTGGCGTAGACCTTCGATGGTAGCTTCGGACATCTTGATCCAGCAGGTTGCCGACGGGTCATCTAAGTCCTGGGGCTTTGCAACGTCCTTGGCGTTGACCGCGGCCACAGCCTGCTCTTCGCCTACAGCATGGGTACGGCAGTAGTCAGGATTCTTGTTCTCCACTATTGGCCGCACACTATTCGGCAAATCGCTGACTGGTCCTGGAATCTGGACCGCAAGCAAGTTCTCACTCCGCCATGCACGAATTCTCGCCTGTCCATCAAGAACCTCGAACAGTCCCTTGTCGCCAGTTACGTGCGCGGCTACGGAGATGCCCCCTTGTTCTCGGACTTTCTGGAGAACCTGTTCGAACGACTCTCTAGACAGATCAGAAGAGGGTTCGGGACTGCGTATCCCGAACTCGCCAAGGAACCTTTCAAGCCTTTCCTCAATAGTGTCTGGCGGGTAAATGCATAGTATGTGGATGCCTTCGGAGGAGGAAATTTCAAATCCAGGGAAAATCGTGATCTCGCGATCCTCAGCGGCATATCGGAACTCCATGACGGAACTGACGCTGTTGTGATCAGTGATGGCAAGCACCGACACTTCAAGCTCCGCCGCCTTCGCAACGATGGCCTTCGCGTAATCTATCGGATTGCCGTCACTTTCCCGGCCGCGAAAGGTCCCTGCGTAGTGGTGTGGGTTCACTTGGAGCGCGCACTTAAGAAAACGCGCTCCCGATGACGACGGTCGAGTAGCTGCAATCACGTCCTTCTCATTCACGCTTTCCTCCAACAACATACGATGTTCGCTCTTGGTGAATCCGCATGGAATGGAACAAGGCCACCGCCGAGGTCGGCGAGAATAGCTGCAACGTTGGCGTTGGCACCTAGAGTCATCACGCAGGCTCCACACCATCCATGATCACAACAGTAGCGTGTTCAAAGTCCATCCCGAATCTTGCACAATCAAATGGGTCGGCGTAGACAATGGCTTTATCGGGCTCCTTTGGGAAACTGACCGGCAGCCAGTGTTCTATTTCTGCGTTCTCTTCTCTGAAGCGCGGGAGGACTGCCAACACCCTTTTGGCTTCAGCCACCGCCCTGTCGTAGGTGGCGTGCTCTGGTTGGTAATCTGGAAAGGGCAGCCCGAGCCCCCATCCCATGAATCCCACCCTGTAACGAACCGTCTCGATGGCGAGCCGTCTCATGTCAGCGTCGCTTAGGTCGTAGTGCTCCTGAATCGCCCCTCCGCTGATGCGGTATTCCCGAGCGATACCCTTCACCCGCACCTTGGATGCCTGAAGACGTCCCTCTACGATTCGCTGGCGGACGGCTTGGGGCGTGATCCCAAAGAAGCGTGCCACTTCTGGCACCGTGAACATTCTTTCGCTGGTCATGCCGTACAACCCTTCTTGATCAGCCCTATGCTCTTAGAGCCCGAAGACATCATACTCAATAGAGCAAAGCAACACAAGCAAGACAAGATTGGCCCCGAATTTCCCCCACGTTTGTGTTCAGGAACTCGACTCTGGGCTCTAGTTCAGAAGGCCCCCGGTCAGGAAGCTCACTGTCTCTTGCTCGGCCTCGTGTGCCGCCCATCGACGTTCAGCGCGTTTCATGCTGGATTCTCCTGGCCGCTGTCGTTTGGAGTCAGTACGTCCTCGTGCGCTAGGCACCCTCGCCACGGAATGAGACCCGGTCGGCATCGGCTTTCATGCTCAACCCCACGCTCTCCACATCTCCCGCATTGCCTCGACGAACGCCCGCGCTTTCTCCACGGTCCACTGTTCCCGCTGTCTGCCGAACAGGCGCACCTGACCGTTCTGGCACCGGAAGTCCTGAGCTTCGCGGTCTTCAGCCAGGTCAAGATGCCGGAGTACGTCGGCGCCAGCTTCGGTGCGAAGAGACCGTCGGGAACGTTGTAGAGCAGACACTCGATGAAGTAGGAGGGAGCGTCCTCCTTGGTGAGCACTCGCCTGCTGACCAGCTGGTTCCGGGCCGCCTTGAACATGCGGATGGTCCTCTTGAACCGCCTGCTGGTGGCCTCGTCCTTAATCAATCCTCGCTCATGGTGCTGCTGGGGATAGCTCACGACCCAACGCCGCTCATCGGGAAGATAGAACCCAATGCCCTTCTTGCAACTCAGTGTGATCACGAGGTCGGCGTCCGCCTGAAGTTCGCCCTTCGCCAGCTTCAGGGTCTTTCGACCACTGGTCGCGGCGTCCTCATACCGGTCCCTCATAACCCTCAGCGCGTGGCGCCGAAATGACTGCCAATGTCTATAGGCCGCCTCGTGCGAAGCGCTCTCTTGCAGCTGATCTCCGCTGAGGGCGGCTACGCTAGGTTTGAGGTTGTGGTCCAATCGGACGACCACATCGACGTCACTGTCTCGGCGAAGATTGGTGCCGTTCTTATAGGAGCCCTGGAGGAAGACCTCGTAGCAGACCTCCGACGGCCTATTGTGAGCGACGAGCGCTTTGCGTATGGATACGTGCGCCTGCTTCGACGCCTTCGCGGATCGATGATGGCTCCACTGGGCCAGTGTGGGTTCAGGGATAGGCATGCCCTTCACCTGATAAGAGGTTTCCCTTACCTTGACGGTCGCCTCCGGCATCCGATAGCCGACACGGAGGAGCAGATGACCGTGGTTCAACACCCACGCGCCGCCGACCGACGGCCCGAAGGGGAATCTTTCTCCATTGGGACTGGCCCTGCCGCGCCGGTCTGTCCCCCGCTGACTGAAGCAAGGCAGCGTCAACCATCCCCCTCCACGCCCTCCAGCAGGCCGTTCTTCACGGCCCAGACCACCATCTCCTGTTTCGTATCGACGCCCAGCTTGTTCTGAATGCGGTAGATCGAGTTCCTGACGGTAACAACCTTGTTGCCATTGGCCTCGGCGATCTGGGCGTAGGACTTGCCGCCGGCAAACATCTGCAGGATCTCCCGCTCCCGGTCGGTCAGCGCTTTCAGGGCCCGGCTTGCGGTGAGCCCCCGCTGGCCGCGGATCATCGCGAAGACCCGCCGTATGGACTTGTCCGGTATGCGCAGGCGGCCCTGGGCCACCTCCCGAATCGCCTCCGCCAGCTCCTCCGGCCCCGAGTCCTTCTGCAGGTAGCCCGTCGCGCCGGCGGCGATTGCCTCCACGACCGCATCCTCCGTGGTCGAGGCCGTCAGCATCAGCACCCGCGTGTCCGGCAGCAGCTCCATGATCTCCCGGCAGGCGTCGACACCGTCCTTGTGCGGCATCATCACGTCCATGACGATGACCTCGGGCTCAACGCTCTGCGCCATCCTCACCGCCTCAACCCCGTCTCGCGCCGATCCGACGACCTCGAAGTCCCCCTCACCCTCCAGGGCGTCCCGCAGGCCGTCCCTCATGATGGGGTGGTCGTCCGCCAGCATCACCTTGATCCGTTTCGTCGACGACATCTTGGTCTCCTCTCAACAACTATCTGTAGGGTGTCTCGCAGGTCACGGTCGTTCCCCCATTGCCTCCGCCCGTCTCCACGATGAGCCTGCCGCCCAGCCGCTCGGCGTCCGCCCTCATACCCCTGAATCCCCGGCCGCGCTCGGCGTAGTCATCGGGAAGGCCGACCCCGTCGTCCGAGACGGACAGCCGGATGCAGTCGGCCTCGAAGTCCAGCCGGACCTCGACCCTGCCGGCCCGGGCGTGCAGGAATGCGTTGGTGAGCGCGTTGTGGGCGATGGAGAAGAGGCGGGCTCTTGTCTCCACGGCAAGCGGGGGCTCGGTCCCGGACTGCAGCATCTCTGCGGGAACCGACGCGACCCTCTCGAATGTCTCGGTGTGCGACCAGAGCACCCGGCCCAACTCCCTCCCTTCGAAGAGATGCCCCTCGTCGATGGGACGCCGCAACTCCCAGATGGCCGCCTTGGACAGCGATGCGGTCGCGGCCAGCGTGGCGGTCAGCTCCTCTTCGAGCCGTCGGCCAGCCTCATGGCCTTGCGTATCCCCATGCCGATCATGTACGCGGTCTGTGCGGCCGTGTCGTGGATGGCCTGGGAGAGCTCGATGCTGCTCCCGGAGCAGCTCCCTCTCCCGCTCCGCGGACTCCTGTCGTCTCACCTGTTCGAACCGGGCGATGAGGCTGACGGATGCGATCACCGCATACATGGCCACCACCCTGGCGAGCAGGGCCTTCTCCTGACCGGCGTCGAAGTCGAGGCCGGGCCCACCGTCAGGCTGACGACGGCATAGATGGCCGCAGCCATCGTCGCCCAGGCGAGGCCGAGCCACAGGGACGCGAAGACGACCGCGAACAGCGCCAGGGCGGGATAGTAGGTCACGTAGCTGAAGAGGTGGAAGTCGCCGCCGATGATGACGGCGGCGGTGATCAGCGCGATATCCATTCCGCTGAGGAAGAGGAGCCAGCGCCACGTCACCGCCCGGTCCCTGCGGAGCCGGTAGTGGACGAACCCGTTGAACGCGATCAGCGGCACGCTCAGGAGCAGGTACTCCTTGTCGGCGGCGTACCAGAGCTCCGGCCGATAGGCCAGTTGGACCACGAAGACGAGCAACAAAAGCCAGCGCGCCCAGACCGAGACCCTCGCGGCGAACAGCATCACGTCCGGGTCGGCCCGGACGGCCCGGAGGACCCGCCTGCGCAGCTCAGCGCCGAGCATGGCCGGGCCCCTCGCCCCCCAGCGCAACCCGCGTTGCGATGCTGCGGGAATCGGCTGCGCTCCGCCCAAACCGTCCTCTGGCATCACTATCGGTGGACCCCTCTCACTAGTAGGGTGAGTGCCGTTGCATGCCGCACCCCCAAACGTACCGCGACGGCGCCACGTTGTCGAGACTGAAATGTACCCCAACATGTGTAGGCATTAGTACCTCAATCAAACATGCTAAACGCCCTCATCAATAGCACACGCAAAATAGCTACATAAACACCATCAAAAGAAGGCGCATACGAATCACCGAATACATGCACAAGTACCCCCCCCCCCCCCCCCCCGCCAAGATGTTGCCTACTAAACGTTGCATCCAAATTCCCTATGCAAGACGTTGCAAGCGAACCTTGTCCAGCCTCTTGTGGGGGCCATAGGCTTAGATGTCGTAGTGCGCATAAAGATTGAGAACGCTGGCCGTAATTGACGAGCCCCGTGCAACGCCAACAGTTCAACACCGGCCACGCAGGGCCGACGCCCGTCATATTCGAAGGTTGAGGAGAGTAAATGATGATGAAGAAGTCCGCGACTCCAACTGTCCAAGCGTCCGGCGTATTCCACCGCATGTCTGGCGTTTGGAGACGCGCGGGGAGCTCCCTGCCGGTGCGTAGGCTGACGTTTGTGGTCCTGCTGCTGGCCGCCGCCACCTTCGGGGGCGTCTTCGCTGTTGCCCAAGCCCAGGAGGCCGAGGGGGCCATAAACGGTCTGACCCTGAGCAGCGACACGACGGGGACCCTGACGGTGTCCTGGGACACGCCCAGCCCGGCGCCCACCGACTACCGCCTCAGATGGGCGCCGGCCGAGTCCGACTATCTCTCCTGGAAGGACGACAACGAGACCGACCGGGGCAACGAATACCCGGCCGGCGACGCGACCTCGCTGACCCTGAGCGGGCTGTCGCCGGGGGCCGAGTTCAAGGTACAGGTGCGGGCCCGGTATAACGACGGGGCACACAAGGACAAGCCCTGGAGCGGGCCGTGGACGGAGGAGGTGCGGGGCCGGGTGATGAGCCAGCCGCCGGACGTTCCTTCCGCGCCCGCGGCGCCCAACATTGTGGGCACCGCGGTGACCCCCGAGGGCCACGTCATGCTGGCGTGGCTGGACCCGTCGGACGACTCGATCACCGGCTACCAGGTCCTGCGCGGCCCGAACGCCGGCTCCCTTGTCGTCATCGAGGAGGACACGGGGTCGAGCGGGACCAGCTACACGGACACGTCGCCGCCCCCGGGCCAGACCCACACCTACGCCGTGAAGGCGCGCAACGCCGCGGGCCTCAGCCCCCTGTCCAACACGGTCACGGCGACGGTGCCGGCGTCCGAACCTGAAGAAGAGGAGCTCATCACATCGCAGCAGACCAGCGATGCGACCCTCGTCTCGAACCTTGGGCAAACGAGTGCGGCAAGTGCGGATGTGTCTCACCCCAACAGGACAGCACAGGCTCTTGTGGCCGGCCCGGGCCTCGCCGGCTTCGGCTACCGCTTCCAGGGCATCCGGGTCTCTGCAGCTACGTTAGAGGGTTTTGGCGAAACCACGATCCAGCCTCCGCAAGTGCGCGCCGGCCTGCACGGGGACGACGGCGGCCTCCCCGGTCCCCTTTTGCACACCGTCACCCTGCCGGCCGACTTCGCCAGCACCCTAGCGCTCACGGACTACACCCTCTCAGCCCCGCCGGGCACGGTTCTTCGCGGCGGGGCCAGGTACTGGGTCGTATTCAAGGTCTTGGCGGAGCTTCTGTACCTCAGCACCACGAGCTCCCCAGACGAGGACCAAGTCCCGCCGCCGGTCGATGGCTGGGGCATTGATAACGCGAGATACACCAGCGGCGCGAGCAGTGCGTGGGGAGCGGTGCCGCGGGTTGTCAAGTTGGCGGTGCTCGGCTCGCCCGAGTGGGATACCGACGAGCCCGCCAGCGAACCGGCGGACGGCGACCTGCCCGCCGACACCACCACCAGGGGGCTCCTGATCGTCGACGGCGCCGGCGTGACGGGCAAGCACACTAGCTACGAGGACGTCGACTGGTATGTCGTGGAGCTCGAAGCCGACACCGACTACCAGTTCGACGGCGTCAATTCCGAGGGACTTTCGAGGCTGCACCACTGCTGATGTCAATCCTCGAGGGCGCTAGGCTTCTTGACGCACGAGTAACGGTTGTGATCGCGCAACCGGGTCTCTCGGCTGCCCAGCTGACTGTCCCGCTATCAGAGCTGCTTGGCTGTACGCAGCTTTACCTGAATGAGATGTATAATAGCAGCTTCCGGGTACTCTGCAGCACCTGACGAATCATGCAATCACAAGCCTGAGTTTTCCCTCCTGCGAGAATTGGATCAGAGACCGCCCAGCCACATGTCACCAGTGTCCTGGCGGACGTGAGGCTCTTGGAGAGGTCTTCTAATCAGAGCGTCCATTGACACACGCGACCGGATGAATTACTATATATAGTGTCTGAGTGAGATATATTTACAATATGTAGTGGAAAATGCAACAAGGAGTGGATATGGTCATTGAAGATAAGGGCACCATCGACATAGTCATAAACATGCAGGAGAAGGTCGTCCATACGGATGACCTGTCGCCAGACGGGGAGATCTCCTTTGATCAGGTGGTGGGGCTGGCGTCGGAAGGGGGTGGGTTACCGTCCGGACCGTACATCGAATATGAGGTGTTTTACGAAAACGCTCTCGGTAGGCCGCTGGAGGGAAGGCTCTATCCGGACAAGGGGGTGAAAATTCAGGACGGGACGGTATTCAATGTCACGTACACCGATAAATCTTAGTCCCGACCTCAGACAGCTTGAAGACGAGGGATACGAGATCGAGGTGCGGGGCGGCTACATCCTTCTGAAACATGTTCCGTATGTCGCCGAAAACGGCAACATAAGACATGGAGTTCTTATCTCAACCCTGGCACTTGCGGGTGATGTCACGACGAAGCCAGACTCGCATACCGTATGGTTCATGGGGAGTATACCCTGTGACCAGAATGGACAATCGCTTGAGGCGAGCCTTGTGGCGGGCCATCGTCAAGAGTTGGACAACGGGCTAGTCACAGACTACCTGTTCTCCAGGAAACGCCTGGGCGGATATTCCGACTATTACCATAAGATGACCACATACGAAGGATTCATCTCCAAGTACGCTAAGATGGTCGATGCCAGCGTTACTGCCAAGACCTTCGCGGTCTTTGAGACCCAAGATGACGGTTCCCCATTCAATTACATCGATACCGCGTCGAGTCGCGCCCAAATCGTCGCGGCAACCAGGAAATTAGAGATCGGATCGGTGGCCATCGTAGGGTTAGGAGGCACAGGATCATACATACTCGACCTAGTGGCCAAGACTCCGGTGAAGGAAATCCATCTGTTCGACGGCGACAAGTTCGGCCAGCACAACGCTTTCCGTGCACCGGGCGCACCGTCCATCGAGACCTTGAGAGGCATTCCTCGGAAGACGTCCTACTTTAGGGACATCTATTCCGCGATGCACCGAAACATTGTCATCCACGAATACGTTGATGAGTCTAACTGTGACGATCTGGAATCCATGGACTTCGTATTCGTGGCGATTGAGGGTGGCGATTCCAGGAAGTTCGTGACGGAGAAGCTGGGAGAATGTGGGGTGCCCTTTATCGACGTTGGGATGGGCATTAACGAGCAGGATGCTTCGTTGTTCGGGACACTAAGAGTGATGCTGAGTACGGACCAGTCCCGCGACCGGATTAGGTCAATTCTCCCACTCACAGGTGGGGACGACCAAGGCGTCTATTCCAGTAACGTACAGGTCGCCGATCTCAACGCATTGAACGCAGCCCTCGCAGTAATCAAGTGGAAGAAGTTCCTCGGGTTCTATGCTGACCTTGGGAAAGAGCATTCGATCTATTACCAGATTACCGGCAACTCCCTAGCGAACGAGGATTAACCACGTGGCTCGGGTCAACTCCATCCGGCATGAATTCACTGATCATCTCCCGGACGAATTGGATGACGGCGTGGCTTACGTCTCGATGCGCTACACCGTCGTCATACACATGTGCTGTTGCGGATGCAGAAACAAAGTGGTGACTCCCCTCAATCCCGAAGCGTGGGAGCTGACGTTCGACGGCAAGTCCATCTCCCTCTACCCGTCGATAGGGAACCGGAGTCTCCCATGCCGGTCTCACTACTGGATTCGCCGCAACCGTATACAGTGGGCTCGGAGCTTTCCAGAGCCCGGACGAGATTCGGACCGACGGCCTGGCGGTGTGTGGGGGTTCCTCCGGCGATTCATCCATAATCGATTCAGACGGGATTGACCCACCTGAGCAGGGTCGAACCGGCCGTCGGGAAGGAGGTGGCCCACCCATTTGTGGGTCCGCTTCATCTACCGGGCTGCTGGCAAGTCGACCGCCCACGAGTACCTGAGTTTTCCGTTGCTATTGTGTCTGCCGGATGAGGTTCTCATGGAAGGTGGGTCTGGCCTGCCTGCCTCGTCCAGCATCCTGCGGAACTGGGGCCTAACGGCGACGTGACCGCTCTCCGTCCTTGTCGGTGTAACATGGCAGGTGGTACAACTATCGAGGGCAGATCATGAGACCGTGGCGGAGAAGATAGCGCAGTATACTGAGCGAGGCGAATAATGGGCCGTATCTTGAGAGACGAGGAAGCGGCCGAGATCCGGGGACTGACCGCAAGTGTTGGCGAGACGCATGTTAATGTAGGTGGCTTGGCCTCCGAGTACGGCGTCAGTGTGACCACCGTCAACAACATCTTGGCGAACCGCTCCTATCTGAGACCTGCTTGCTATCCAGCGGGTTCTCAGGGCAGGGCTTACGCGGAACAGCGACTACGAGATTACGAGGCCAACCAGATGCGCAAACAACAGATGCGCTACGTGTCAGCTGCGAAGCGCAAGCAGGTGTTGGAGCGAGACGGCCACAGGTGCGTTTACTGCTCGGCGAATCTGCTGACTGAACCTTTGACAATAGACCACAAGGTTCCAGTTTCAGCTGGCGGCACCAATGATGTCGATAACCTTCAGGCGACGTGCAGGACCTGCAACGCCCGCAAAAAGGGATTCACCAACTCGGACCCCGACATTCGGAAATATCTTTCTCGGCGTCAAGGCATGGACCAGATTGAAAGCAAGGTCCTTGCTGTCCTAGCTACCATAGTCGCAAGCACGATATGGGCGGATAGCGAAGACGCCGCCTGTCCGTGGTGTGGAGAGGTTGCCAAGCGCGTCACGGACCGGTATGTGGGCTCAGACGACAAGGTCTATAGCTATGAAGTAGAACTCGACCATAGCTTTGTGTGGAGATGCAAGCCGTGCCGGCGCTACTACGCTGTATCCAACGAGTGGTATTCTGGCTTGAGCGACTTTAAGTACAACTTGGAATCTGTCATTTGGGATCGGGGGCCATATTCGGGGTATCAGGGTACCGACAACGTGGCCTCAATCGTCTCGGCGATTATGAACGACGCCGACTCCCAGGCCGTCAGGGCACTTGTGGCTTCATGGGCAGGGGACATTGTCGTAGTGAAACGACGTCGACACACTCACTTCCGAAACGCAGACTCGTGGGAGTCCTCGTGCTGGTGTGAGCCGATATTTCCCAGATGGAATCCAGTGCTTTCATAAACACACCATCCTGAGACAGTCCAGACTATAAGATCGCCTGCTGAAGTTGTCAACTGCCACCAACCGCGCTAATATCACTTCATCTAGAGAAACAGGGTCTCCAAACCACTGGGAAAGGCTCTAAACGGATTATTCAGACCGAACCTCACGCTGCAAGTCGCGCACCTTGCTCAGGGCAGCCTCGATATGATCACGATTCCCTAACAGACACATGCTCCTATCCAGGATTGAAACGAAGTCTCCCTATCCGCTCCAGCATTTCATCGAACATCTCCCTGGTCACCATCACCTCGGCAAGCTGGAACACAAGCCTCCTCGCATGACGCACCAGTCGCCCGCCTATCTTGATGAGTCTCGTCTGAATACTTGTCAGGGACCAGCTCTTTATCGCTTCTGGCAGAGCCAGCCTTCTGAAGAAGTTGCCCAGATTGTATGCCAGGATGAATAGCCACAGCCTCACCTGATTAGCCACGAACTTATGGCACGAGAGCCGAGTCCAATTGAGGGCGTATTTCCCCTCTTTAATCCACTGCTCTGCTGTGCCTCTGCCATTGTAGAAGCTGACTAGTCCCTTCGTTGGATAGCTCAGGTTGGTTACGATGAAGCCTACTCTTGGGAACAGTTCTCCCTGATGCCACTCCACCTTGGCCACTACTCTTCGAGGAACATTCCAACTCTGGGCCTGATAAACGAAGTCGTGATACGAGACGATGGGCTTTTGAGAGGGCCACTCGGTAGGCCGTACCAACAGGTGAGCTATTTCCTTCTGAAGCACTTCGTTCGCCGGAAGCCTTATGGCGTAGCCGATATGCCTTGTCTCCAGGTACTCGTAAATCTCAGGCTTGGCAAAAGCAGCGTCTGCTCGAAACAGCAGCCTCACCGCCAGCTTCAGGTAGCGCTCGACGATGGGATTGATGAACTCCTTCCAGCCATCGGCGCTGTGGACGTTGCCTGGTCTGAGAACCGCCCCTTCGCAATCTCCAAACTGGTTGAAGCAGAACAAGGGGTGATAGCACATGCATCCAAAGTGGCCGTTGTAGGCTGCTTCCTCCTGCTCGCCATGCACCGGACTCTCCGAACTGTCGATGTCCAGGATGATACGCCTGTGTACGGTCTTGGCTAATGCACGTTTTATCCATTCGACATTCAGCCGCTCAATGCCCTTGAGGTTTTCCTTTTGTGTCAGCAACTCCGTCTCGAACCTACCCATCTCGCTGGTGCTGGCCGCGTTCCTGTCAGGGCCTTTCCAGCCTACCACTACTCTCAGGGCTGGGTCTTGGGAAAGGCGGTCGGCATCATTGGTGTCGTCGTATCCAGCGAGGCGGCTGTAGACTGACTGTCTCAGCAGTGGGATTAGCTGATGCAGGATGTTTTTGCCCGTTCGACTCTCTTTGAGGAATTCGTCGGCAGAGTCGGTCAGGCTTAGGGCGTCATCAAGCTCTCTGCACGCCAGCAGTCCTGCGTCTGAGGTGATGGTAGCACCGCGAAACTCCACGCGAACTTTGGAGTCAAAGTCGAGCTTGAGAGGGGTCTTTTCGTCGTCACCCATAAGGTGCCTCCAACACGATTACGTAATCAGAAGCCAGAACCTATATTCATGGGTGTATTATAATGTATAGACTCCCATTATATCCGTTTAGTAATCAGAATATTCATAGTAATCACAGGAACGCCAATCACCACTTGGGTCTATCTGGGAAATCCAGGTTTAAGGGAAGGACTCCCATCTGTGGTGGGTTCGAGTTGCCGAACCACCAGGCGCCTCCGGCTCCACCAAATCGAAGTTATCAGTTCCAATCATTAGACAGCATTAGGATCGGACCACCTAATCCTTGTATGCACCTACGTACAGGCCTCCTTCTAAGCCCGAATCCACCGAAGGACGGTCTTGGGGACAGCCCTTGAAGAAGCTAGAGGGTGCTCCTCTGAATCTGGGATAATGGTTTTGGAAGAGAAACCCGCCCGGAAACAAGGAGCACCCAATAGATGCTGCCACAGAACAAACCCGACCGTATCCGCATCCTCTTTGACGACCATCGCCTGGTGGCCAATGCCGGCCTGCTCTTGCCGGCCACCCTCGCCCGGCACCTGGGCCTGCGGGAACTCGTCGACCATCACCTTGACCTCGGCGGAGCGCCGGGACGGGCGAACACTGGGGACAAGATGCTGAAGCTGGTCGCTTCCGCGCTGGCTGGCGGCGACTGCATCGACGACGCCGATGCGCTGCGCGCTGGTGGGACGGTCGGTGTTCTAGGCTGCGTGGTCAAGGCGCCATCCACCCTGGGGACCTTCCTGCGCAGCTTCCGGTGGGGGCATGTCCGTCAACTCGACCGCGTGAGCCGCCAGTTGTTGGCCCGGGCCTGGGCCGCTGGAGTAGAGTCCCAGGAAGTGGTGTAAGAAGGGGGTCTGGAGAAAGAGAGACCACCGCGTCATCCTTAGCGGGCAAACACTAAGCTCGAGAAAGGAGGACAACGGTGGTCAAGGAAAGGATGGACCTGCTTGGGCTATTGCGCGAGAGGGGATCAGACGGAGACGTGGACTTCCTGCGGGAGGCTCTGAGGGTCCTGGTAGAAGGGATCATGGATGCGGAGGTGTCTGCCAGGATTGGTGCTGAGTATGGAGAACGGAGCCCTGAGCGGGTGACCCAGCGCAACGGGTACCGGTCCCGGGCGTGGGATACGCGTGTGGGGACGATGGAGTTGCGCATTCCCAAGCTCAGGGAGGGCAGCTACTTCCCGAGCCTGCTGGAGCCGCGGGGGCGCAGTGAGCGAGCTCTGCTGGCTGTGATCCAGCAGGCCTACGTGGAGGGCGTGTCTACAAGGCGTGTGGACGACCTGGTCAAGGCTCTGGGATGTGAGGGCATCTCAAAGAGCCAGGTGTCGCGTATCTGCTCCGAGCTCGACGGGGTGGTCGACAGCTTTCTTGATCGACCCCTGGACGGCGGGCCGTACCGGTACCTGTGGCTGGACGCACTGACCCAGAAGGTCAAGGAGGCCGGCAGGATAGTAAATGTGAGTGTGGTGGTGGCCACCGCCGTCAACGCAGAGGGCAGGCGGGAGATCGCCGGTATGGACGTGGGCACCAGTGAGGACGGCGCCTTCTGGCTGGCCTTCCTGCGCTCGGTAGCCGATCGTGGCCTGAGCGGGGTGGAGTTGGTGACCTCCGACGCTCACCGTGGGCTCAGGGAGGCGATCGCCACGGTCTTTGCCGGGGCCAGCTGGCAGCGATGCCGCACCCACTTCATGACCAATCTGCTTACACGGGTGCCCAGGCGGGCCCAGCCGTGGGTGGCCACCATGGTACGCACCGTCTACCAGCAACCTTCCCCCGAGGAGGTGCACGCCCAAGTCGACAGGGTGATCGATCAACTCGGAGACCGGTTCCCTCAGGCCGCCTCGGTCTACCATGACCAAAGTTCGGTCGGTCTGCCGCACTCGGAACAGCCCGGTAAGCGAATTCTCTCATATAGCCAAAGATACAAGTTCGCAGTACAGTACGTGTATGCCTCAGGTATAAACTGGTATGGTCCTGCCCCATTCTTTATGTTGACGTTCATCGAAAAGGTCCTCGCTAACTGGCCAGCAGAAATGTCACATTCACCCCATGGAGAATGTGACATTGACTCAAAAAGAACAGGCAAGACTTCAGGTTCTGAACAGTTTGCTCGCTGAACACATGACACTGGACCAGGCAGCCACGCTGATGGGTGTCACCACTCGCCACACCAGGCGCATCCTGGCGGCTTACCGGGAACGGGGCGCCGCCGCCGTTGCTCACGGTCACCGGGGCCGCAGGCCAGCCAACGCAACGCCCGATGCCGTGGTGGCCTGCGTAGTTCGTTTGGCTCGCACCAGGTACGAAGGGGCCAACCACACCCATCTCAGCGAGTTGCTTAGCGAGCGCGAGGGCATCGACATCGGCAGGACCACCCTGCGGCGCATCCTGGTCAACGCCGGTCTCAGTAGTCCGCGGCGAAGGCGTCTACCAAAGCACCGGGTGCGCCGCCAGCGCATGCCTCGGGAGGGCATGCTGATCCAGATGGACGGCAGTCATCACCCGTGGTTGGGGGACCAGGCGCCGCCGTTCACGCTGCTGATCGCAGTGGACGATGCCACCGGTACGGTGGTCGACGCCCTCTTCTGCGAGCAGGAGGACGCCCATAGCTACTTCCTGCTGATCCAGAGTCTGGTGCAGCATCTCGGCCTACCCGTTGCCCTCTACACCGACCGGCACGGGGTCTTCAGGCACACGCCCGGCTCCGGCCTCCCCGGGATGCCAACCCAGTTCAGCCGGGCCATGGAGGAACTGGGGATTCAGATGATTTTCGCCCTGTCGCCCCAGGCCAAGGGCCGCGTGGAGCGAACGGCGGGAACGTTCCAGGACCGGCTGGTAACTGAACTCCGTCTGGCCGGAGCGAGCGGCATCGGGGAAGCCAACAGGGTGCTGGACCAGTTCCTGCCACGCTTCAACTGGCGCTTCCGGGTTCCCCCGCAACACCCTGAGCCTGCATTCCGGCCTCTCAGCCCGGAGCTGTGCCTGGAACAGGTCCTGTGCTTCAAGCACCGCAGGAGGGTGGCCAGGGACAACACGGTGAGGTTCCAGCTGCACACCCTCCAGTTGCTGCCAGGTCCGGAACGCCCCAGCTATGCCGGGGCGGCCGTGGAGGTCATGGAAGGACTGGACGGCCGGCTGTCGGTGCGGCATGAAGGGCGCATCCTCGCTGCCCAGGAGGCGCCGCCCAGCCCGGTATTCCTCCGAAACGGCCACGAGCGTTCCGCAACTTGTCCTGTCGCGCCCTCCGGCGCCCACGGCTTGGGCGAACGCTGGACCGCGACTCTCAATTCCCAGGACTCAGGGGCGGAGAACGAGAAGGATCAAGGGGACAACACCGGCAGCGTGGCCGCCGCCGGTAAGCCCAAAGCCGCCTCTCCGCGCAAGCCGACGTTCCTTGAGAGGGAGAGATGGAAGGCGATTCAGAAAGCCAGGCGCAAGGGGATGTCGCTTAGAGCGATCGAGCGGGAGTTGGGAATCCACAGAGCCACCGTGAGGAAATACCTGGACACCGAGGGTCCTCCGACGCGGCGACCCTGGGTGGGCCCCGCGACGTCAACATCTGATACCATGGCACCCTAACCGAGTGACATTTATGCTGGACGCTTAAACGGACATTTCCCCTGAACAGCGACATTCTTTGTACCACTCATAGTATTAGTCTCGCGGGTCATTGAACCCCTGCTGGGACCACCAGGGCAAAGGCCTCCTGGGCAAGGTTTCCCAAGGCACCGTGGGGACGTTCCCCATTGTAGTACCGGCGCCACCCCTCGATTTTCTCTCTAGCATCCTCCAAGGACAAGAACCAACTTTCGTTGAGACATTCCTCACGAGGCCTGGCGTTGAAGGCCTCGAACATGGCGTTGTCCGTAGGTTTGCCTGGCCGGCTGAAGTCCAACTCCACGCCGTTTAGGTACGCCCACTGGTCCAGTCGTTTGGAGGTGAACTCTGGGCCGTTGTCCATGGCTATGGTCTTTGGTTTTCTGCCTTGCAGCGCTAGGCCCGCCAGCACCTCCACCACACGCTGTCCTCCCAGGCTGCCATCCACCTCGATGGCCGGACTCTCACTGGTAGAGTGGTCCACTAACGTTAAGATACGGATCCGCCGTCCGTCGAACAGCTCTTCGCTCATGAAGTCCATGGCCCACCGCTCATCGTTCTCTCCGACTCCATCTCCCTTAACCGCCTCGCCTGGCCTATCCTGAGTCCCCCGTACTCCTGCCTCCACCGGTAGAACGTGTTGGTCGACACACCAATGCGACGACTCACCTGGGCCACGCTCTCCCCCTGACCCATGGCCACCTCCGCCTCCCGAAGCTTCCCTATGATCTCTTCAACGCTGCGCTGCTTCCCTGACACCGCCTTCCCCCTTTCTGGTCCACTATGTCATATTAACTGGACCACTCGCTCTCATAGGGCGCGTACCCCGCGTTGCGCAGCCGTTCCCGCACCTCCACGGTGTGGGCATAGTTCCTAGTCTCGAGAGTAAGCTGGATCTCTACTTGGCCCATGTGCACCGATGGGGCATGCCTGAGATGGCCTATGTCCAGCACATTCGCTTCGGAGCTGGATACGATGTTTAGCAGACGGTTCAGCTGACCGGGACGGTCCTCCAACGTCACCCGCAGCACGAGGTAGCGGCCTGCGTGGGCCATGCCGTGCTCCACCACCCGCGCAATCAGGTGCGCGTCCACGTTGCCGCCGCTAAGCACTACTGCCACCCTCTCGCCAGCTACCTGGATCCTGCCTCCCAACACGGCAGCAAGTCCGACCGCACCGGCCCCCTCCACCAGCAGCTTGCTTCTCTCCAGGAGCAGCATCATGGCCTGAGTGATCTCGTCTTCCTCTACTACGACCATATCGTCGACGTAACGTGAAACCAGGGGAAGGGTGATCCTGCCCGGCGTTCCCACGGCAATGCCATCGGCCACAGTGGCTTGCCCCTTAACGGTGATGCGCCGGTTGGCCTTGTACGAGTCGACAACAGCGGTGGATGCCCCAGCCTGCACTCCTATCACCCTGACTCCGGGCGAAGTCTCCTTTATGGCCAGGCCGATGCCCGATATCAATCCTCCCCCTCCCACGGGCACTACAACCGTGTCCAGGTTCTCCGCCTGTTCAAGTATCTCCAGGCCAATTGTCCCCTGCCCTGCTACAATCGCCGGGTCGTCGAAGGCGGGGATGAAGGTCATGCCGTTTTCCCGCATGACGCGCCGAGCGTGTCTCTGGGCCTGGTCGAAGTCATCACCTTGGAGGATCACCGTTGCGCCGTAGCCTCGGGTAGCCTCCACCTTGGGGAGGGAAGCGCCCGTGGGCATTACGATGGTGCAGGGTATGTCAAGATTGGAGGCCGCCAAGGCGACTCCTTGGGCGTGGTTGCCGGCGCTTGCGGCAATTACACCCCTGGCCCCCTGGTCTGGACTCAAGGCAGCGATCTTGTTGGCGGCGCCCCTGACCTTGAAGGAGCCCGCTCTCTGTAGGTTCTCGGCCTTCAGGAGGAGTTCACACCCCGCCAAATCGCCCAGAGAGCGCGCGGGCAACATAGGCGTTCTGAGCGCCAGATGAGCGATAGCGTTCCGGGCCCGCTGGACATCCTGGAGGGTTACAGAGGGCTTCATCTTCGACCCTCCTTCGCCGTGAGGCGATCTCGGAAAAGGGAACTGGGAAGATGCGAGAATGGCCGAGGCTTCCCACGGATGCCGATGTCGCAGCATAGTATAACCGACGGAACATCCGGCAGGGGCGACAGCGTCGGCGAGCATGTCCTTCTTCAAACTACCGTGACTTTAGATTGAGACCACATGCCGAAAAATCCGCGCTGCCGTACACCTTCGCCCATCGGTCCAGAGACGGCAGGGCGAACTCGCCGTCTCTACACCTTTCAAGTCTGCCAAGATGGTGGGACGCCCGGTTTTCGCGCCTTACAGGCGGCCAAGCCACATCTCGCTGATGGCGCTGTCCACGGTCAAAATGTACCCACGCCGCAAGGTTCGAACGACTTATAATAGACTCACGACGCCACTTGCCGAAGACGTCACTAGCCGCCACGTGCCGGCTTCACGTCCACCGCCCACGAGCACCTGAGGTTTTCGCGTCTATTGTGTACTGAGCCTGTCCCAGAAGTGGAAATTGCGGATAGGGGGAGCAGATAGAAGTCAGAGGGTTCGCTGAAAGGCCTTGGCTTGAGCGGGTAGGACAGGCGACGGAGCGATGGGTCAGCTGCTGTCATCACTGCAGGTCAGGAGACGGGACAAGGCTCCGGGCCATTAAATAGACCGATGAAGGGGCTGGAGCGCCACACCCGCCAGAGAGTGCGCAAGTTGAAGGCTGTGGCAAGCATAGTCCACTCGGCCGCCACGTTAACGAGGCCGCGCAGAAGGAACCTCCGTGCCCCCTGTTGTTCCTTGATGATTCCGAAGACTGGCTCGACCAGTTGCTTTCTCAGCTTGTACTGCCTCTCTAGCTGCTGAGGTGGACATCCAGGCACGATGACGGCGTAGCACAGCGTCATGCGGACCTATCGCCAGGCTTCGCCCAATCTCTTTGGCCCTCGTACAGACTCCGAAGGCTGGGCACACCTGGCAGACGGCCTCAGAGGCCCGGTACAGACGCAACGGGGACTCCATTCGTATGTTGGATACGAATGAACTTGAGCGTCTGTCCCTGCGGACACGTAAAGCTGTCGCTCGGCTCGTTGTAGGTGAATTGGTCCTTGTGATATGGGTCTTTGAGGAACCGTTGCCGCGACTCCGACACTACCACCTGCTGATCTCGACGGGCGCATTCTTCCAAAGTGACTCGCGGCGAAGTATCCGGCATCGGCCAACGTCATCTGCGACTTCGTCCCCGTAGTCTCCTCGGCCTGCTCCAGCATCGGAACCAGCAGGGCATTGTCATTGGCCGCATCCACCACGTCCACGGCGGTGACCAACATGCCGGTCGCTCCCCCATCCGTCTCTGTGGGTGAGACCATAGCCTGGGCGTTGTAGCCAGCCACGATGCCTTGCCTGCCCTTCATCAGCCTGGCGTCTGGGTCGGTCAGGTTGATGCGCTTGTGGCGCTTTTGACTCGTGAGATCGTCCATCGCCTGCCTCACCTGCTCTCTCAAGACCTCCTTGTCAGCCAACTCCCGAGGCAGATGGATGGCAGAGGCATCCTCTCCCGCTTCGTTCTGTGCCTCAAGGTCCGTTATCGCACTCTCCAGCCGCTCCAAGAGCCCTCGCAGTCCCTCGGCGTCGTAGCTCCTGTTCAGCGAGGCGTTGGCGACCACCTTCGTACCATCCACCGCCTGAACCGCCAGGTCCACCAACTTCATCGTCACCGCCGTACGAACCGTACGCTCGAACAGCTTCCTCATGGCCTGCCGATGCCCTCTGTAGAACCTCCACAGGGTGTTGTGGTCCGGATGCTGCCACCCGGTCAGCCACAGGTACGGTATCTGGTCCCGGCAGGCCGCCTCCAGCTTCCGGCACGAGCGTACCCCGGTCATGAAACCGTACAGCCACACGCTCAACAGCGCACGTGGATGGTAGGCTGGCGCTCCCAGCACCTCCCCGTCTATCTCCACCTCAAGCTCCCCCCAGTCCTCCCGGTCCAAAGCGTCAACGAACTCGGCCACGAACCGCGCCGGATGGTCCAGCGGCAACAGTTCGTCAAGCGTCGGCGGCAACATCCACATCTGCTCTCGGCCCATCGGTCGAAGCGGCATATCAGCATCTCCCCAACTGGTGTCGCTTCGAAGGTACACCCAACGACATACCCATTACCAGCTCAGACTTCTGAGACTGCGATGATGAATCCCGGGCCACCTCGGCTCGGGCCTGACCCTTTCTGAGGACTGGCATCATGCCTTCAGCCCTGATCTGTCGACTCGATTCGAGGTGGCGCCAGAAGTGCCCTCGGCAAGGCGAGCAGTGACCTTATAGGAGCCTGGCCCCACGCCCCCATCGCAGTCTTGTCCGCTCACCTGGCCGGCGCGCAATCCTCCGGGAGGTAGAAATGACAGGAGTCGTCGGTCATAAAGGTAGTCGTGGTGTTGAGCTGGTCGTCGGAGTCGACACCCACCAGGATGAGCATGTGGCGGTGGCCATTGACCGTCAGGGGGTCCGCCTGGGGGAGCTTCACACAGTGGCGACCACCCATGGGTATGGGGAGCTCGAACGGTGGTCCCGTGGCCTGGGAGAGATTCATGCCTTCGGGATTGAAGGCACCGGTTCCTACGGTGCCGGAGTCGCCCGATTCCTGACCAGTAGGGGCCATACCGTAGTGGAGGTCAACCGGCCCGGACCGGGTCAACCCGCTATCGGAAGGGGAAGAGCGATCCCACTGATGCGGAGATGGCAGCGCGTGCCGTGCTTGCCGGAGTAGCCGATGCCACTCCCAAGTCAGGTGAGGGTGAAGGTCGAAATGATCCGTATGTTCAAGAGCACCAAGGACTCGGCCGTCAAGGCTCGCACCCAGGCAATCAACCAGATGAAGGCCCTGGTTGTCACGGCCCCGGCCCGGCTTCGTGGGCACCTCACTGGCCTCACCGCTGCTGCCCTTGTCACCCGGTCCAAGAGCTTCCGGCCTGGTCGTATGGAGGGTCCCACCGCGGCGGCCAAGTATGCTCTTCGCTCCCTTGCCCGTCGCTACCGTCAACTCGGTAATGAGATAAAGGACCTGGAGGCCGAGATCCAACGACTCACACCGGACGGCAGCCCCAGCCCTGGTGGATGGCTTCGGCATAGGACCAGACACGGCGGCGACCCTCCTCATTGCTGCCGGGAGTAACCATGACCGCCTCCACTCCGAGGCTGCCTTCGCCTCCCTGTGCGGTGTCAATCCCATCCCTGCTTCCTCCGGCAAGACCAACAGGCATCGGCTCAAACCGCGGCGGCCACCGCCAGGCCAACTCGGCACTCCATCGCATTGTTGTCGTCAGACTTCGTCATCATTGAGCGGACCCAGGCATACCTGCGTCGTCGCACCACCGAGGGAATGAGCAAGGCTGAGGTGATCCGCTGCCTCAAACGCTATGTCGCTCGCGAGGTCTTCTCCGTCCTACGGAACTCAGCCCTATCCCACAGCACTCCTTGACATCTATAGGAGCATCAGGCTCAACTGCGAACTTTCCGATGGGAAGTCTCGATATAGTGAGGTTGGAGTCGTTCAGCTCGGCGTTAGCGGGGGCTCCGTCCAAGCCAACCTGGCCGGACGCGGGGTTTGAAGTGCATGACCTCGGCGGAGAGAGCGGATCTTCCTCGCCTGATCATGAGGTACAGCGTCGATGATGCCCGAGATGCGGACTTCGACTTCAACCGCGTCATCCGGCTCTTGATAGCCAGGTCTAAGCTCCGGGCGGTAGGATGGGACCACGTATAGCGAAGGGATGGGTGGGGAAATCTTGTTAGCGCCCGTTAGAGTGAGACGTTGTTCATTTCCCCAAACAGCGACGTGGTGTACGCACCGGGCATTTTCACCTGGCGTTGACACCCTTGCACGGGTCTAGCCGGCCTTCAGGGCCGTCAGCTTGCTGTCGACGTTCTCAGCCTCCAACGCCAACCTCTCCCACTCATCCCAGAGGGACTGCACCTCCTCTTTGAGCACACGGTATTGCTCTCCTGAGGAGACAATCTGAGTGGGCTCGTCAAACAGGTCGGGGCTGGAGAACATGGCCTCCAACTCCGCAATGCGGGTCTCGTGGTCAACCAGGGAGACATTTATGTTCTCTATCTGCATCGTGAGTCTGCGGGCCTCTTTTGTAAGCGACCGGCGCTGCCGCTCCCCGGCGCCGGTCGGCTGACCGGAGCGGCTCATAGCCTGTCCTCGTTCTGCAGCACCTCCGGCCGTTCCATTGGCCCTTGCCTTGGCGCTCCTCTTATCGGTCTCAGTCTGCTTTCGGTAGAGATAACTGTCGTAGTCTCCGGGGAAAACCCTGGGCCGACCGCCGTCTATCTCTACAATCTTGTTTGCAACCTGACGTATTAGAGTGCGGTCGTGGGTAATGAAACAGATAGTGCCGTGATAATCGCCAAGGGGCGTCTGCGAGAATTTCCCTGGAAGCGATGTCAAGGTGATTGGTCGGCTCATCCATGAGGAGCAGATTGGTTGGCTGAAGGAGCAGCTTAGCCAGGCACACCCGGGCCTTTTCACCGCCGGACAGTACGGAAATAGGCTTGCGCACATCGTCGCCGCTGAACAGAAAGCCGCCGAGGGTCGTGCGCAGATTCTGCTCCGACTCCATCGGCGCGGACTGCTGCAATTCCTCAATGAGTGTATTGTTCGGGTTGAGGAGTTCAAGCACGTGCTGGGCGTAATAGATAGTGACGACGTTGTGGCCGGTCTTTCTTTCCCCCTCCATCAACCCCGGAACGACTCCTGCAAGTATCTTCAACATGGTGGTCTTCTCGGGTGCGCCAAGAAGCGCGTGGATTGAACGTTCCAGACGTGGAACCCGGCCAGGAGTGGGCCGGTGGCTAGGGGAGCAGGCACGGGGGCCAGAGGCAGAACCGTGTCTGAAGCCTTCCCGACAATGTGGCGGCGTTCACCCTACTGAGCCGCGCGCTGCTAGCCAGAGTGTCGTTACGGTCACGAAAGAAACTGCTGATTTGAAGCGTCGCACCACCACCACCCGGCTTACGGTAGGGCGAGGTGGAGTCATCGGAGTCTCTGCCTCTGGAAGCAGAGATAGTCTTGGTAAGGCAGGGCTGCCGTACCTCCTTTGACCGGCATCCTCCGATGGCGAGCGCGGCAACGAGTCGTGCCAGGCGTAGAGGGCAGGACCTAAGACGGCGCGAAGACCGCAACCTAGGCGAACTTGGGAAGCTCGTCGGCTCTCCTGCAACGGAGTAGGCCAGCCTTCGGCCAATGTCGGACGTGTGGCAGAGCCCTCGTAGTAGTCCGAGGTCGGGAAAGCCGGCACATGGCGAAGGGGGGCAGTCAGATGAGTGTGGAACGAAGCGAACTACGCCGGAGAAGGGATGTATGAACCCGACGAAGATGGCGGAAAAGCAGACGTTCCCGACCACGGGTCTGACTCATCTGATGGAGAGCCGGATGCGGTGAAAGTCGCAAGTCCGGTTCGGCGGGGGGATGGCGCAAACCAGCCGGAGCAGTCCGGCCATCGGCGGCGCCGTCCCTACCCACTCGCCGTTCGGTCCGACTAGTGCAACACGGTCGCCGCGCGAAAATCATCAGGTCCATGCCTCGGTAGACCACGATATCGCCGTAGGACTTGCTTACATTGGTCAGT
>CBDDDW010000028.1:0-465880 GCA_965226805.1 Dehalococcoidia bacterium | reverse complement strand
ACGGCCCGGTGAGCGACGCAGCGAGACCCAGGGAGCTACGTCGGTAACGTCCTGGGATGCTGCGTCAGGGGGAAGCGGCCAGCCTACAACGCAATCGCAGACCGGCGCGTGGTGAAGCTGCGACCAGTTCCACAGGAACTATGCCGCAGACGTGAGGAACCGGCCAGTGTGCAGGGCGCACTCCAACCAGGGTGTCCGAGGGGCCGAAGCGAGAGACGCTCCAACCGCTGCGAATGTGTCCTCCGGGGCGGCCATCGGGAGAGCGAGGCTCAATCCTTCCGGTTCGACCCCTGGGTGGCTGTTCGGAGAGCAAGGCTCGATCCTATGCAGCCGGTCCCGGATTCGGGGGACGGGAATCCTCCAGGTTTCTAGGCGGGAAACGCTGGGAAAAGCCAGAAACTGAGTCAATTATCGCCCGAACAACCGACCGAAGGGAAGGCCCCGGACGGGCAAATCGGCCCCCTACGCCCAAATTGCTCGCTCCGACTTAGCTCCCATGTGCCAGCCAGCGGCCCGCGCCTACTTCCTCCACAGTCCGAAGGTGAGGACGCGGCGCAGCCACCGCCGCAGCAACGCCCGGTTGCGCTCCGCCCGCACCCGCTTGAGGTCCTGCGTCAGCTCCCAGACCTTATCCCGCCGGTCGAACTCGTCCCAGGGGAACGAGGCCGGAGGCAGCGTCAACTCGTGCTCCCCGACGAGGGCGATCTCCATCTCCAACATTGGCTCCTGAACCTCCGTCCTGTCCAGCGTGGCGCCGGTCTTGAGGAACTCGGCCCGCACCCTCCGCCACTCGACGATCACCGGCGCCGCATCGCCGTACACCAGGTCCTCGTCGGGTTCGGCCTCCAGGGTCACCAGCTGGGGATACGTCCTTGGGCGAACGTACCTTCGCTTCGTCGGCTCAGTCTCTACTCCGGTCGGAGAGGGCGTCACGGACCCGTGCCCTCCCGCTTCCAGCCGCACCAGCCGCCGCTCCACGTGCCGCATCGACCTTGCGTGCTCCTCCCTGAACGCCTTGACCTCTCCCACGACGGCTTCGAGGCCGCCGCGCAGCTCCCGCTCCAAAGCAGACACTCGCTCCACCAACGCATCGACCCGGTCGGTCAGCGTGCCTGACCCGACCGCCTTCGACACGGTTCGGTAGTTGACGCCCAACGCCTTCGCCGCCTTCACCTTGCCCCCGTCGTCAATCATGTCGCGCAGCAGCGCCAACAGCCGCATATGCCGTAGGCTGTCCAGGCTCCGGCTCGACCCTGGGTACAACTCCGCTCCGTTCATCGCCCTGACCTCCTCGATTGCACTTCTACAACTTTCGTAGGGCGCACTGTCCACTCGCACCCGCTTTTCCCGATTGCACTTCCGCAACTTTCACAGGGGGCGTTGTCCAAACCCCGTGGAAGGAACCCCGGAGACAAAGTGCTCGCAGGCTACCTCCTGTAGGGGGGCGTTCCAAACCTGTATAAGCTTGCCCACGACCTCGATTACAACCCGTCCACCGGACTCAAATCCCTGTACACGGGTATCACACCACAACCGGGCCGCCATATATCAGGCCCTGCAAGGGGGGCCTCTGCACGAGCCCGGGCACGTACATCCTGTAGGGGGATTCAGCCGGCCTCACGCGGCCTGAACGGGCCTCCGAACTGCTTGCTCCGATGCGGCTGCGCTGCGACCGCCACCGGCCCTCATCACCCCGTTCTCCGTGTGACTTCCCTTTGGGGAACTGCTGCCACTTTTCCGGAACCAACCCTTTCGCCAAAGTGCTCGCAGGATTGGCTCCACTTCCCTTCTTTCCCGCCTGTTTCACGTTCAAAACGACCCCCGACTTCCCTCTTGGGAACTGACGCAAATCCCTGTACACGGGTATGACAGCACATCCGGCTCCCGGAGCGGCATTTGACGGCTTCAGACGGCCCCTGGACGACCTGCACAGCCCCGGACGGCCCCCGGATGAACTTGCCTTCACGTAGCTGGAATGTGGCTGCAACTTAGCTGCGGCCAACCGCTTCCCGACTTCCCTTTCAGGAACTCTCGCCGGAGCCGGCTCTTTTGCGAGGGACCTCGCTCCTCCCGTAGTCCTGGCCTGAAATTGCTTGCTCCCATGCAGCTTCATCTATGCGTTCCCAAAGCTCGTCCGGTACTTCCCAGATGGTTCCTAGCGTTTCCTGTTTCCCAATACGGTTCCTCCCGATGCTTTGGAGAAACCATACGAATCGTCCTAGAAACCGGTCAATCCATTTGTGGGTTAGTATTCTGAGATAGTTTCTTAGGTTAGAATCAGGCCATGACCGGTAGAGAGCCCAGACCCCTATGGCGATGCCCGGAGTGTGGCAGGGAGTTCCGCCACCGGAACCAGTGGCACTCCTGCGTTGTGGTCAGCGTCGACAGCCACTTCCAGGGCCGCCCGCCGTGGATGCGCCAAGCCTTGGACAAAATGGTCGGCCGTCTCGAACAGGAGACGGGGCCGGTGCGGACGGACGCGGTCAAGGGAGCTATCGCCCTGGCTGCCGGCGCCCGGTTCGCCGAGATCGCCCTGGGAGCGCACTCAATGCGCGTGGGCTTCATGCTCAGGCGCAGGGACGCGGACCCCCGGTTGAAGCGGACCGTAGACGCCGGGCGGTGGGTGATGCACACCCTCGTGCTGGACCGGCTCGAGGACGTCGACGACCAGGCCATCGGCTGGCTCGCCGAGGCGTACGCCTGCAAGCTATGAGAGCAGGCCGGTCGCCGCCTCGCACGCCCTCCTCTCCCCCTCGTCGAGAGGCTCGTAGGCCAGGGCGACCTCGACGTTGTCTCTGACCCTGGACGGGTAACGCGCCCCCGGTACGGCTGCCGAGACGTCGCCGTTGGACAGCACGTACCTCAGCAGCAGCGCCGACGTAAGGCTCGCCTCACGGCCAGCGGTCCGCATGTGCGCCCTGACGCCGCTCATCCTGCCCGAGCCGCCCAGCGGCCTCATGACGACGACCCCCACGTCCCTCTCGCGCGCCAGTTTGATGAGCGCCCCGGTCTCCCGGTAGAACGCGGAGTACTCCAGCATCACCGCATCCAGCTCCCCGGACCTGATCGCCCGTTCGAGAACGTCGAGGCTGTGGGACGAGATGCCGATATGCCCAATCAGGCCTTCAATGTCGCAGGCCCAGGACCGGCTTCCGGCCCGATTCTCGCCCGCGCTCCCTTGACGGCAGGGCTACGGGTGGGAGATGATAAGAGTAAGACGCTGTGCTATAATAACAGGCGAGAGAAGCACGCCATGCCCACCAAGCCCAGGAACACGGACACCATCACCTTCTCCCTACCGCCGGAGATGGCCCAGCAGCTGCGGCAGGTGGTCAAGGAGGAGGACCGCACCGTGAGCGAGCTGCTCCGCGAGGCCATCCGCATCTTCATGGAGGAGCGGGAGTGGCGCAGACGGGAGCGGCTGGAACGGCTGCGCTCCCGCCGGACAGGACAGAGTGAAACACAAGGAGGAGAGACTGATGAATGACCGCCTCGATCTGACGCCAGTGGCCCTCTACGCAAGAGTGTCCAGCGACCGCCAGGACGTGGACCTGTCCATCGCCGCCCAGCTTAGGGCGCTCAGGGACTACGCCGAGAAGCACGACTACCTGGTCGCCCGCGAGTACGTAGACGAGGCCGAGAGCGGCCGCATCGCCGACAGGCCCGAGTTCCAGAAGATGCTGAACGAGGCCGCCAAGCCCGAGGCTCCCTTCAAGGAGATTCTCGTCTGGAAATTCTCCCGATTCACCCGCAAGCGCGAGCACGCCGTCGCCTTCAAGTCCATGCTGAGACGCAGAGGCGTCCGAGTGGTCTCCATCACCGAGCAGGCCGACGACACCCCCACGGGCAAGCTCCTTGAGGCCATCATCGAGAGCGTGGACGAATTTTACTCGGAAAATCTCGCCCAGGAGGTTGTCCGGGGGATGCGGGAGGCCGCGTCGAGAGGGTTCTGGATGACCACCTACGCCCCCTATGGCTACAAGCGGGTCCACGTCCAGGATGGGGCCGCGAAACGCCCCAAGCTTGAGCTGAACCCGCCCGCCGACGCCGTGGTCAGACGGGTCTTCGACATGGTGCTACAGGGCAAGAGCATCCTCGACGTGACCAAGACCCTCAACGCCGAGGGCATCCCAACCACCAACGGCAAGAAGTGGCTTAAGACCACCATCCACACCATGCTCTCCCACGAAGCCTACACCGGCACCGTGGTCTGGGGAGCCAACGCCAAGGACGGCGCTCCCCCCGTGCGCGTCGAGGACGCACACCCCGCCATCGTCTCCAAGCGGGACTTCCAGAAGGCCAGGAGGTTGCTCGGCTCCCGCGCCCCCAAGAAGGTGAACCCCCGCCGCGCCTCCAGCCCCTACCTGCTCAGCGGCATCGCCAAGTGCGAGACCTGCGGCAAGGCCATGACCGCAGCCGAGGCCAAGAGCGGCAAGTACACCTACTACATCTGCCACTCCCTGCTCAAGCGGGGCAAGGGAACCTGCAAGACCCCCAGGCTCAACGCCAAGAGCTTCGAGAAGCTCATCGTCAACGAGATCAGGGAGAACGTTCTCACCGAGTCCAACATCCGAGACCTGGTGAAGCTGCTGGACGAGGAGATGGACGGGGTGGCCCGCGACCAGCGGGAGAGGCTTCAGACCATCGAGGAGGAGCTTGAGGACGTGAAGAAGCGGCTGGCCCGCATCTGGAACCACATCGAGACGACCGACACCGAGATGGCCGACGCCTCGGACCGCATCAAGGAGCACCGGGAGCGCAAGGAGAAGCTGGAGATCGCCGCAGAGGAGGCGAGGGCGCTGCTGAAAGAGAGGCGGCAGTTCCTCGACAGCGCCGACACCATCGCCACCTTCGCCGCCGAGATGAGCGAGTTCCTCAAGACCAGCGAGCTGACCGAAACCAAAGCCTTCGTCGGCTCCTTCGTCAAGGAGGTCGTGGTCAAGCCCGGCAGGGCCGCCATCGTCTACTCTATACCCACGCCGGACGATAGCCCAATGGGGGGAGCGGACGCCGCAGAGATCGCCCTGAACGGGCGAGTTATGAATTCGGTACGTCATGGTGGGCCCGCCAGGAATCGAACCTGGGACCCGCCGGTTATGAGCCGGCTGCTCTGCCGCTGAGCTACGGGCCCGTGTCAGAAGATGCGCCGCAAGGTTAGAGATGATGGATAGGCTTGGTCGCTGTCACGCTGGCTCCGCTCGCCCTTCGCCGAGCTCAGGATGAGATGAGCGAAATCTATTCCCACGATGGCAAGCCAGGCGGACGTTCACGTCAGACGGCTGCTGATTTCAGGTTACTTGAGGGCCATGGTGGTGTCAAGAAATCCCCAGCCGCTTCTTGTAGTCGGGGTCCCAGCCGGCCAGGAGGCGTTTCTCTACCTGTTCGGGGATGGGCCTCGGAATCACCGGCTCGCCGGCGGCGGGCGCTGCAGCCATCACGCCATCCCGTTCCAGTGCCTGGTACTCCCCCGCGGTCATCCCTAGCAGCTCAACGAGCACGGCGCGGTTGTGCTCCCCCAGGGCCGGCGCGGGGCCCTGTATCCCGAGAGGGGTCCGGGAGAATCCGTAGGGCCGCCCGATTAACGGCCTGGTCCCGATGCCCCTTTCCCGGGGATACGTGACCTTCTCCAGGAATCCCCTGGCTCGAAGATGGGGGTCCGCGTGGGTGTCCTTCCCGCTGAGCACTGGGCCGGCGGGTATGCCTTCCGACTGGAGCATCTCCATTAAGCTGTATTTGTCATGCTTCTCGGTCCACCGATTGATGATGATGTCCAGCTGGTCGTGGTTCGTTAACCGGCCTGGGAGATTGTCGAACCTTGGGTCCTGAGCCAGGCCGGGCTTGCCCATGAGCCGGCACAGGGCCCGCCACTGCTCATCGCCGCCCACCGAAAGGACTGCCCATTGATCGGCCCCGGCGGCTCTATAGCACCCCTGGGGAGCGCGGTAGGGGTGGCGGTTGCCGATTCTCTTTCCCAAGCGCCCGTTAACCTGGTAGTCCATCAGGTACTCGGAGGTGAACATGGTCCCGGCCTGATACATCGCCAGGTCTATCCATTGGCCCCTACCGGTGCGGTTGCGGTATCGGAGGGCGGCGCCAACGGCGAAGAGACACGTCCAGGTAGCGACGAAGTCCACGTAGGACGCTCCCGCACTGGACGGTGGGCCGTCCGGGTAGCCGGTTATCCAGCAGAGGCCATGGGTCCCCTCCAGGGCGGTTCCCTGGGCGGGATAATCGGAATATGGTCCATCCCCGTGCCCGTATCCCGTATTGGACAACATTATGATGTCGGGCCGGGTCTTCTTGAGGCTCGGGTAGTCGAGCCCCCAACCCGCCATAACCCTCTGGGTGAAGTTTTCCAGTACCACGTCGCTGATGCCTACTAGCTCACGAAACACGTCCCGGGCCCTGGAGTCTGTGAAATCCAGGGTTAGTGATCTTTTGCCTCTGTTCAACAGGTTGTAGATCGACGCCCGGTTCCACCAGTCGTCCCTCACCTCGTTTTCGGGGAAGGAGCCATGGAAGCCTCCCGTGCGAGTGGGGTCAGGCCGTCCCGGCCCCTCGATCTTGATGACCTCGGCCCCCATGTCGGCCAGGAGGGCGCCCGCGTAGGGTAGTCCGATGACATATGTGGAGTCTAGGACCCGGATACCTTCTAGTGGCAACTTTGCCATTTTATTACATCCCTTCGGCAGGTCCTTGGGGTTACCGGCAAAGGGGCGAGCCCCTCTGCACTCCCCATTCCACTGGTCCGTTATATAATCTCCAGCTGACTCATGCGTACCAGCTCTTTTCTGGTGTAGCCCAGGCGGTCGCAGTAGACCTCGACGTTGTGCTGGCCAAGGAGAGGGGCGGGCCGCCTCAACTGATATGGGGTAAGGCTATAGTTGAAAAGCACCGCCGGAACCGAGAGCCTGCCCATGACGGGGTGCTCTATCTCTCGATAGAACTCCCTGGCCTTCAGCTGAGGGCAGTTCGCCAGGTCTTCGGGGGTCTGTACCAGGCCGAGAATCAGCCGCATTTCGGACGCGCTCTCGAACAGCTCCCACTTGCCTCTGTCTTTTATGGCGTCAAGCAGAATGGCGTCGACCTCTTCCCCGTACTCGGCCCGCTGGGCGCCGGCAACAATATCTGGATGAAGGAGCTCAGGCCGCTGGTAAAAGGCCGCCATGTCCGTCCAGCTTGCCGAGCCGCCCGTCTGGCCTATCACCCATCCGTCCCTGCAAGGCATGGGGTTCCCGAACATGGCGCCTTCCGGTACTCGGCGGGTCTGTATTCCGCCGGTAAAGGCGTACAAGCTCTGGCTGGCGATCATAGTTGAGCTGACGCATTCAACCGTCGATATATCCAGGTGTTGGCCTTCATCGGTCATGTCCGCGTGAAACATGGCGATCGATGTCGCGGCCGCGCCGTTCAGGCCGGCCTCGTATTGGGCCTGGAATCCGCCGTGCTTCAGGGGCTCCCGGTCCTGGGTGCCGCTGATGCCCATGACGGCGCCCATGGCGTAGCTGACGATCTCCTCTCCCTCGTACCGGCTGTAGGGGCCCTCTTGGCCGAAGGGGGTGATGGACGTCATCACCAGGCGAGGATTTATCTCCTCAAGAGCTCCGTCATCCAGCCCCAGGCCGCTCAGGTAGCCCGGCTTGAAGGTCTCCACGACGACGTCGGCGTCCTGGACCAGTTCCTTGAAAATCTTTCTCCCGGTCGGGCTCCCGATGTCCAGGGTGGCGCCCATTTTGTTCAGGTTGAGGACGAAGAATAGGAGGCTCTTCTCTGGATGAGGGTCGTCTTTGTAGAAAGGACCCATGCGCCTCAGAGCGGCGCCCGCATGGGGCTCCAGCTTAACCACGTCGGCGCCATAGTCCCCCAACAGCCTGGCGCAGAAGGAGCCCGCAATATCGTGACTCAGGTCGAGGACCCGCACTCCCTCTAGCGCACCTTCAATCACCTAGGCTCCCCCTCTACCTCTTTCCCACAGCCCAAGCATCTGGCGGAGGCGATTCTATATCAACGGAAAGGGGAAGGCAATCCTTTACATCGGCCATACGAATTGCTAACCTACCTTTAGCCTTGTATCGAAGATCCCGTTGGCAGGAGGCACATTGACACGGACTCTCGAGACGGTCGACATGGACAAAATCCTCTCCCTCTCCAAGCGGAGGGGGTTTATTTTCCAGAGCAGCGAGATCTACGGGGGCCTCAACGCCACCTGGGACTACGGCCCTCTGGGGGCGGAGCTGAAGCGCAACGTAAAGGATGTGTGGTGGCGCTCGGTGGTCCAGAGGCGAGAAGATATGGTGGGCCTGGACGCAGCTATACTGATGCATCCCGATGTATGGGTAACCAGCGGCCACGTGGAGAGCTTCTCGGACCCGCTGGTTGAGTGCAAGAGCTGCCACCGGCGGTTCCGGAGCGATGATCTCCAGGATCCCTCAGCGTGCCCCGAGTGCAGTGGCGAGCTAACGGAGCCTCGCAGCTTCAACCTCATGTTCAAGACCTTCATGGGGCCCGTGGAGGAAACTGCGAGCCAGGTCTACCTGCGCCCGGAGACGGCCCAGGGTATCTTCGTCAACTTCGCCAACGTGATGGTGGCTTCCCGGCGCAAGGTGCCCTTCGGCATCGCCCAGATAGGGAAGGCCTTCCGCAATGAGATCACCCCGGGCAACTCCACCTTCCGCACTCGAGAGTTCGAGCAGATGGAGATAGAGTACTTCGTGAAGCTCGGTACCGACCAGGAGTGGCTCGACGCCTGGGTGGAGGAGCGGTTCTCCTGGTACACGGGGTACGGCGTCCGCAAAGAAAACCTCCGGCTGCGGAGACACGGCGAGGACGAGCTGGCCCACTACGCCAAGGACTGCTACGACATCGAGTACCGTTTCCCCTGGGGCTGGGCCGAGCTGGAGGGGATCGCCAACCGCACAGACTTCGACCTCAGGGTTCATGGCGAGGCCAGCGGTCAAGACCTGACCTACTTCGATGAGGAAACTCGCGAGCGATATTACCCCTACGTCATCGAGCCGTCGGGCGGTGTGGACCGGGCGGCCCTGGCTTTCCTGGTGGACGCCTACGACGAGGAGCCGGATACCTCGTCGAGCAAGGACGAGACCCGCGTGGTCCTTCGGTTCCACCGCCACGTCGCTCCCATAAAAGTGGCCGTGCTGCCCCTGAGCCGAAATGCCAAGCTCACGCCAACGGCCAGGGAGGTGCAAGCCCTGGTCAGGCAGCGCTTCACCAGCCAGTACGACGACGCCCAGAGCATCGGCCGCCGCTATCGCCGCCAGGATGAGATAGGCACCCCCTACTGCGTCACCATCGACTTCCAGACCTTGGAGGACAAGGCGGTGACCATCCGCGAGCGGGACTCCATGCAGCAGATACGGGTCCCCATTGCAAGCCTAGTGTACGTCCTCACCGACAAGCTGGAGCACGGATGGTAGACTGGGGCGGCACGTACTGCTTGAGATCAGGGGGGAAGATACTGTGATACGGGAATATATAGCTGCCGCAATGAAGCGGGCGAAGTACGAAATCCTGTCCGATGATGGGACATATTTCGGGGAGATTCCCGGACTCGATGGAGTATACGCGAACGCTCCTCAATTGGAAGAGTGTCGAAACCTTCTGGAAGAAGTGCTGGAAGAATGGCTGTTACTAAGCGTTTCGAAAGGACTGCCGATCCCGGTTATAGATGGGCTTGAGCTCAAGATCAAAGAGCCTGCGTGATGCCCGCCTTTGGCCCGGTTACCAGGCGAGAACTGGTCTCGGCCTTCCGACGGGCTGGGTTCGCTGGGCCGTTCTCCGGTCGCCGCCACCAGTTCATGATTATGGGAACGAGGAGAGTTTTCATTCCAAACCCCCACTCAGGCACTATCGGAAGGGAATTGCTTGTCCGGGTCTTGCGTCAAGCGGGTATCAGTCGCCAGGATTGGGAGCAACTCTGATAACTTTCTTTGGAGGTTTGCGGCCATGTCCACACCGCCGGAAGTAAGGACAGAGCGGGACTCCATGGGGCCCATGGAAGTGCCTGCCGATGCTTATTATGGTGCGTCCACCAGAAGGGCCCAGCTTAATTTCCCCATCAGCGACCTGCGTTTCCCGTCCAGCTTCATCCGAGCCTTGGCTCTGATAAAACTGGCTGCGGCCAGGGTTAACCACGGCCTGGGCCTGGTGGAGGGTGGAATCGGCAAAGCCATAGAGGAGGCGGCCGGAGAGGTGTCCGGAGGCAAGTTCGACGACCAGTTCGTAGTGGACGTTTTCCAGACGGGCTCAGGCACCTCCACCAACACTAACGCCAATGAGGTGATTGCCAACCGGGCGATTGAGATCATGGGTGGGCAGCGGGGCTCCCGCCTTGTGCATCCCAATGATCATGTGAACTTGGGCCAGTCCTCCAACGACGTAATCCCGACGGCCATCCACCTCTCCGCCATGACGCTCATTAAAGAGAGTCTCATTCCTGCCCTTGAAACGCTGCAAGAGGCGCTGGAAAAGAAGAGTGCCGAGTTCTGGCCCATCGTCAAGACCGGACGCACGCATCTCCAGGACGCCACGCCCGTGAGACTGGGTCAGGAGTTCAAGGGCTTCGCCGGCCAGGTGGAGAACGGCATTCGCCGGCTGGGCCACGCTCAAGAAGAGCTGTCCCAGGTGGCCCTGGGCGGCACGGCGGTGGGCACCGGAGTCAACACTCACCCAGAGTTCGCGCGCCGGGTGTGCCATCTCCTTTCGGAGATGACGGGAGTCGACCTCCGGGAGACGGACAACCATTTCCAGGCCCAGAACGCCTTGGACGGTGTGGTGGAGGCCAGCGGAGCGCTACGCACGCTGGCCGTCAGCCTCCACAAGATCGCCAACGATATCCGCTGGATGGGATGCGGCCCCAGGGCCGGAATCGGGGAACTGGTCCTGCCGGAGGTCCAGCCGGGCAGCTCCATCATGCCAAGCAAAATCAACCCGGTCATCGCCGAGTCGGTGATTCAGGTGGCGGCCCAGGTGGTGGGCAACGACGCCACGATCGCTCTGGCTGGCCAGGGCGGATACTTCGAGCTGAATACCATGATGCCAGTCGCGGCCTATAACCTCCTTCAGTCCATCTCCCTATTGGCTACTTCCGCGGATAACCTGGCCGAGCAGTGTATCAAGGGGCTCAAGGCCACGGAAACGGGGCCCTCGATGGTGGAGAAGGGCCTTATGCTGGGCACGGCGCTGACCCCGGCCGTCGGGTATGACAAAGCCGCGGAGATCGCTAAGGAAGCGGCCGCCACCGGCGCCACCATCAGGGAAGCTGCCAGCAGAATGACCTCCCTGGCTGATGACCAGCTTGACGAACTTCTGGACCCAGTGAAGATGACTGAGCCAGGCCTCTGGGGCGGACCGGCGGGGGGATAAGGGGGCCGTCGCCAGCTTGACACCTGTTCGATACGAGTTCTATACTTCACTTCAACAGACATATAGACAAAGGCTTCGAAGAGGGCTAGTACGCTCCAAAAGCGGGTCCCAGCGAGCCGGGCATGGTGGAAGCCGGCGCCAGCGCGGGAGCCGAATGGGCCTCAGAGCCGCAGGTTGAAATTCTCCAGCGAAGGGAAGAGTAGGCCGAGCCGTGTGGAAGACGTTAAAGGTCCGCGGCAAGGGAGGACACCGCAATAGCCTCCTAGGCCGTTAGAGACGCCCGGCAGGCAGGCTGGGGAATTATCGCATGCTTGGGCAATTAGGGTGGCACCACGGGAAATTATCCCCGTCCCTTGTGGACGGGGATTTTTGTTTTTAGATATGTACTACCCCAATCTTGAAGAAGTGAAGAAGCTGGCGGGTTCGGGGAACCTGATTCCCGTGTACCGTGAGATAGACGCCGATCTGGAGACCCCCGTGTCGGCCTACCTGAAGGTCGCCAGGCCTCCCTACTCTTTCCTGTTGGAGAGTGTAGAAGGAGGCGAACGGCTGGCCCGCTACAGCTTTATCGGCACCGAACCCTATACCGTACTCAAGACCGGAGCCGGCCAGCCGCATGGCGCCGTGGACCCGCTGGTGCCTATAAAGGCAGAGATGGACAAGTATCAGCTCATCCCGATACCGGGCCTGCCCATATTCCACGGGGGCGCCGTAGGCTATCTGTCCTACGATGTAGTGCGGTACTTCGAGCCGCGGGTGCCCGAGCCACCGAACGACCCTCTGGAGCTGCCTGAATCCGTGTTCACATTCACCGACACGATGCTCGTATTCGACCACCTCAAGCACACGATAAAAGTCGTCAGCCACGCCCACCTGGACGGGGACGTGGATCGGGCGTACGCTGAGGCCGCGGCGAAGATCGACCGGCTGGTGGAGCGGCTTGCCACACCTCTGGAACTTCCCATGGCAGTACATAGCGGTGCCGAGACGGAGGAGGCGACCGACGTGACCTCAAATTTCACCCAGCGGGAGTATGAGGCGGCCGTGCAAAGGGCGATAGAGTACATCTACGCCGGGGACATAATACAGGTGGTGCCGTCTCAGCGTCTGGCGAGAAGGACCGACGCGCATCCCTTCCAGATATACCGAGCTTTGAGGTCGATCAACCCCTCGCCTTACATGTACTACCTCCACCTGGACGATTTCCACATCGTGGGCGCCTCTATAGAGACCCTAGTCAGGGTGGAGGACGGCAAGGTGGTGACCCATCCCGTCGCGGGGACGCGGCCCAGGGGTGCTACACCCGAGGAGGATGCGGTTCTGGAGCGGGAGCTGAGAGACAGCGAGAAGCAGCGGGCCGAGCACATCATGCTGGTGGACCTGGCCCGTAACGACGTGGGAAGGGTGAGCCGGTCGGGCACAGTGGAGGTCACCGAACTCATGGGGGTGGAGCGCTACTCCCGGGTCATGCACCTGGTATCCCACGTGTCGGGAGAGCTTAGGCCGGAGCTTGACGCTTACGACGCGATGAGGGCCTGTTTCCCCGCGGGGACCTTGTCCGGCGCTCCTAAAATCCGCGCCATGGAGATTATATCCGAGCTCGAGGGGGAAAAACGCGGAACCTATGGAGGAGCAGTGGGCTACTTCAGCTTCTCGGGAAACGTCGATACAGCGATCACACTGCGCACCAGCGTAATCAAGGATGGTGTGGCCTACGTCCAGGCCGGTGGTGGAGTGGTGGCCGACAGTACGCCTGAGGACGAGTACCAGGAGACTTTGGACAAGGCCGGTGCCCTGCTGCGGGCCATCGAGAAGGCGGAGGGGCTGGAATAACGTGGATGGGAAAGGAGACACATGCTTGGGTCAACGTTCCACACGGGATTCGTAGTTCGGGACGTCGAGAGCTCCATCGGGTTCTACACTGAGGTTATGGGGCTCAAGCTGCAGCGCCGAGGAGAGCACTCGGGCGAAGTCGTCGAAAAGAGGCTGGGGTTCAAAGACACCCATGTCCTGACAGCTTTCCTGAACCTGGGCAACGGCCATAGCCTGGAGCTTGTGCAGTACATCGTTCCTCCCAGCGGCGAGCCGAGCGTCAACCGCAACGACCTGGGCGCCTCCCACCTGGGCTTTTACATCGAGAACATAGATGACTTCTATGCCACCATGTCTCAGAAGGGGCTGCGCTTTTGTAGCTCTCCCCAACCCTCGACCCGGGAAGGAAAGGTAATAGGAAGGGTCGTCGATGCCCTGGACCCCGACAACAACTGGCTGGAATTCGTGGAACTGGCGACATGATTCTCCTAATAGATAACTACGACAGCTTCACCTACAACCTGTATCAGTACCTGTCGGAGCTCGACGCTGAGGTAGCTGTTTTCCGGAACGACACGCTGACCCTGGAGGACATAGAAGCTATGTCCCCGGAGGGCATCGTGATCTCGCCCGGCCCCTGCACCCCCAGGGAAGCCGGCATCTCCAATGATGTCATCCTCCGATTCGGCCCAAGAACACCTACCCTCGGGGTCTGCCTCGGGCACCAGTGCATAGGCTATGCCTACGACGGCGCCGTGGGGCGGGCAGAGGAGATCATGCACGGCAAGACCTCAATGATCCACCACGACGGCCGGGGCGTCTTTCGGGGCCTCCCAGAACCCTTCGAGGCCATCCGCTATCACTCCCTGGCGGTCCATCCTCAAGGCCTCCCTGACTGCCTCGAAGTGAGCGCGTGGACTGACAATGGCATAATCATGGGCCTTCGTCACAAGGTCTATCCGATAGAAGGGGTGCAGTTCCATCCGGAGTCCATCATGACCACAGTGGGTAAGGACCTGCTGCGGAACTTCCTGGACAGGGTGGAGCAGGCTCGGACCACCGCCGCATAGGGTAGCTTGCGCAGGTGCGAGGGTCCGCTCGTCTCACCGTAGGCATCGGGAAATCGTTCCAGGCATATGCTAGAATAGTGGGACGGTGACAGGAAGCGGCGACATGATGACCATGACATCCAAGCGAGTCCTCGAGTTTGCGCAACACACCTACCTGGCTATACTGGCCACCGTTTACCCGAGCGGCAGACCGCAGGTTTCCCCGTGTGGTATGAATACGACGGCAACAACTTCACCTGCGCCACCTACGCTGGAGCCGTGAAAGTGCGCAACATCGACCGGAAACCCAATGTGGCTTTCTGGATCACGGATACCTCTCGCCAGATAAAGTCCCTCACTGTCCTGGGCCGGGCCGAGGTGGCCAAGGATAATCAGTCCGCCCAGGAGCTACGCCGCAGGTTGTCCATCCGCCATCTTGGCCCCGACGAGGGCACGGACTGGGCCAACTCCATGGAAGACGAAGAGATGGCCGTTATCCATGTCATTCCTGACAAGTTTCTGTGGACTGGCTAGCCGGGAGCCCAGAATGCGCATCTCATACGTTGATGGCACTCCTTCGTAGACGAATCCGTAGGGGCGAGGCATGCCTCGCCCCTACGCCGACCCTGCTGCGTCACCGCGATAGCTTTCGGCCACGTCCCCATCCCTAAGAGAGGATTCCATGATAAAAGAAGCTATCGAAGCGCTGGTTTCCGGCGTCTCCCTCACCCGGGACGAGGCGTCCGACGCCATGCGTGAGATCATGGAGGGAGAGGTGACCCCTGCCCAGTTGGGGGCATTTCTCACCGCGTTGCGCCTGAAGGGAGAGACGGCCCAAGAGATTGCAGGGATGGCCTCGGTGATGAGGGAGAAAGCCCTGAGGGTCCATGTGGATGGCACGCTCGTGGACACAGCCGGAACTGGAGGCGACGGAAAGGGTAGCTTCAACGTGTCCACCGCCGCCGCGTTCGTGGCCGCCGCGTCGGGACTCAAGGTCGCCAAGCATGGGAATCGGGCGGCCTCTGGCTCCTGTGGCAGCGCCGACGTTCTCGAGGCTCTGGGGGTCAAGATAGACCTGGGGCCGGAGGGAGTAAAACGCTGCATCGAAGAAGTGGGCATCGGCTTCATGTTCGCCCAGACCTTCCACCCAGCCATGCGCCACGCAGCCCCGGTTCGCAGGGAGATGGGCATCCGTACGGTGTTCAACATCCTGGGCCCGCTGACCAATCCCGCAGGGGCCCAGTGCCAGGTGCTTGGAGTAGCTGACGCCACCCTCGGGGATAAGATGGCCGAGGTGCTTCGCATCCTGGGCTCACAGCACTCCTTGGTGGTACATGGCGAGGACGGCCTGGACGAGTTCACCCTGGGAGGGAAGAACCTAGTGTGGGAGGTCCACGGAAGTGCCGCTGTCAAGCCCTACGCCGTCGCTCCCCAGGAGCTGGACCTGCCGCGTGTTTCAGCCGAGCAAATCAAGGGAGGCAGCCCCGATGAAAACGCCGCGACCCTCCGACGCATATTCGAGGGTGAGGCCGGTCCGGTGAGGGACGTGGTCCTGCTCAACAGTGCCGCCGTGATAATGGTGGGCGGAAAGGCCCAGGACCTGCAAGAAGGCATCGCCCTTGCCCGGGATGCTATCAATAGTGGCGAGGCCTTGCGAAAGGTGGATGGGCTGGTGGAGTTGAGCCAGGAGCTGGGCCAAGCATAGTCTTGAGCATGACCACCATTCTGGATGACATCGTAGCCGCCAAGCGCGGCGAACTGGCGCGCCAAAAGTCGGAGGTGCCTCTGGAGGCGCTGGAGGAGGGGATTGGGAAGCAGCCGGGGCCTCTGAATTTGTCGGGCGCCCTTCTAGGGGACCGGGTGAGGCTCATAGGCGAGATCAAGAAGGCGTCACCATCCAGAGGTCTTCTGTGCCCCGACTTCGACCCGGTCAAGCTGGCCAGCACCTACGTCGAGAACGGGGCCGCAGCTGTATCGGTGCTCACAGACCCGCGCTTCGAAGGTACCCTGGGCCACCTGGCGGCGGTGAATCAGGCGATCCAGCCAGGCGGCACTCCTGTGTTACGCAAGGACTTCATCTTCGATCCATATCAGGTATATGAGTCGAGGGCATACGGTGCGGATGCCATATTGCTTATCGTCGCGATCCTCACACCACGGGAGCTGGCTGAACTCCTCTCACTCAGCCGCCGCTTCTGGATGCAGTGTCTGGTGGAGGTTCACACCCAGGAAGAGCTGAAGGCAGCTCTTGACGCGGGAGTGGAGATCATCGGGATCAACAACCGGGACCTGCGCACGTTCCGCACCGACTTGGCGGTTACTCGGCAACTGGCTGGGCGCATACCCAGAGGCAAGGTTATCGTCGGCGAAAGCGGCATCGCCTCCAGGGAGGACGTCCTCGGGCTCGGCAAGCTGGGAGTCCACGCTGTCCTGGTAGGTGAAGCTCTGGTGACCGCGTCGGATGTCGGCGCTAAGGTGCGTGAGCTGGCGGGACCGTGACCCCACTGGCGGTGAGACCGGCCGCCGTGAGAAAACAGGTAGGGGCGACGCATGCGTCGCCCTTATTAGACCTTGCTAGGAGCGGATGGAATGATCGAAAGTGTAGCGGGCGTTACGATATGGACCGAAGACTTGGAGAGACTGGTAACCTTCTACAAGGATACGTTGGGGCTGAAGCTGCACCGGCACCACGGCGACTTCGTTAACTTCGTCTTCGGTGACGTGCGCCTCAATCTGGGGTTGCATGACCGGGTCAAAGGCCAGGCCGGCGATCCCTACCGCATAATGATAAGCCTGGGGGTCTCCGGCATCCACGAAGAGCACCGCCGCCTGACCGACCAGGGAGTCGAGTTCATTCGCCCGCCGGAGAGAGAGGATTGGGGTGGTTGGGTCGCCACCTTGCTAGACCCCGACGGCAATATACTCCAGCTTCTCCAGCAGCCCCTAAGGGAAATCCCCCGCTAAAAAGCCTTTACAAATGTCATCAGGGCCTGGGTGGTGATTTCGGGCTGCTCGAAAGCATAGTTGTGGCCGCAGTTGGGGATGATCTTCATATAAGAGTTAGGGATGGCCGCGCTCAGGCTCTCAGATTCGGCGACGGGAGTGCGTGGGTCGTAGTCTCCGACCAGGATAAGAGTCGGGCATTGGATATCGCCGAGCTCGGAGCCTATGTCGGCCCGGGCCCTGGAGGGTATCGACATCTCTTCGATGGGCAAGGAATAGTGGGCTGCCAGGAGCTCCTTCACTCTTTGGACGCCTGCAGGCCTTTCCTTTAAGGACTCGGGGCTGAAGGCCTTCATAGTGAACTCGAAGGTCTCGTCCATGATCTCCTCGCCCGAGGCGCCGGCCTCTTTCATCTCGCGTCTCCTATCGAAGCCCGAGCGGTCGGTACGGGGCATCAGAGGACTTCCTGCCCCGATCAGTATCAGATGGGTAAGCCTGCTCGGGTGGCGCACCGCGAAGTCTAGCCCTATCGCTCCGCCCATAGACCATCCTGCCACGGGGGCTTTCTCGATGCCGAAGGCATCCATGAACCTGGCGAGGTCATCGGCCCACAGGTCGTGGGACAGCTCTGTTCCGGGCGGCCGCTTCGTCTGACCGTGCCCCCTGACATCGTATCTCCATACCTTGAACTCCTTGGATAACTCCGGGACCATTTGCTCCCAGCACTCCAGGCGCATCTGAGCCCCATGTATGAGGATCAAGGGGTCTCCTTCGCCCGAGACCTCGTAACGGACGTTAATGTCTCCGATCTCTTTGAACATCTCGGTACTTCCTTTAGCGACGCATTGCCATGCCCAATGGCTTCCGTCCTGACGGGACTGCGCTACGTAGCGGTTTCATAAGCGACGCGCTGTAGTCGACAGCACCAATTAACCTGCTGTCGAGGGACCAGGGAGCCTCCGGCCTGGACTATGTGCCGACAAGGGCGGGGCGCCGCCGCTCTTTGTGGGAGTGGAGTCTCACCGGGATGGTCGCTGAGCGTTGATCCTTCGTTGTATGAACCACGAGAAGTAGCCGTCGTACTTGGCCTGTACCTCAATTCTCATCCAGTCCTGTCCCGTTATAACCTTCCTGCAGCCCGGCGCCCGGCACCTGCACTCCATTTCGTAAGGCTCGTCGTCAGTCATGGCGTAGTCGAAGGTCAGCTCTTCGTTCTTCTCGATATCCCGTAGCGCGACGAACACAACCTGCCCCTGAACGCCCAAATTGGGCTCGCATGAGTGGTTCAGGTGCATCATGCCGCCCTCGCGCTCATCTTGGGTAGCGGGCCCTATGAAAAGGTCCTCCGTAACCTGGATCTCGGCAGGACCCAGCCTCTCTTCGACTTCGTCCCTCTGTGCCCTGGTCATCACGCAGCCGCCTTTTACGACAACAATCTCCCCCTTGGAAATGGGCTCCTTCGCAAAGAGGCCCCGTCCCTCGATGTCGCTTCCGCGCTTCTCGGTTTTCGGCGAGAAATAAGTCAGGTCCAGATTGTGCTCCTGGATCGCTAAGCAATCAGGATCGGGTCATCGGCGCGTCGGCTATGACATGAAGATTGTCGTATATTCACTCTCTAGCTCAAGATGACGAGTAACCAGAGAAGCATTGCGCGCCATCAATTCAGGCCAGGTTTCAAATGGAATGCCCATGACATATCTGGCAGTGGCAGCGAGGTCCGCTAGGCGCTGGGGCAACTCGCGGTGATTGATTGAGAGATATACTCGAACGTCTGGCTCGCTAATCTTCATCCTCAGCCCCGATCGCACCGGGGATGCGTGCGTGCCGAAGTTCGAGAGCCTGCCATAGAAGTCCGCCCTGTTTTGACCATCTCTGCCCTGGAGGAATCGAAGGACTTTCGCTATCTGTAGTTTGGGGTCGGATGGCAATAGTGGACACCAAACCTTTCAAGCTGCGAGTAATCCTGCATAGAATCTTTGTTGAAAGGCCGCAGGTGACAGGAATCCCAGCCTGGCCTGGCGGCGCTGCCTGTTATAGAAGATCTCGATATATTCTGTAATATCTCGAATTGCTTCCTGTCTACTTCGATAATGACGGTGATGGACTAGCTCCTGCTTGAGTGTTCCCCAGAAGCTCTCCATCGGCGCATTATCAAAACAGTTCCCTTTCCCGCTCATGGATGATCTCAGGCCAGAGCGCTCCATAAGATTTCTGTACTCCTGGGAGCAATACTGAGAGCCCCGGTCAGAGTGATGCATCAGTCCCCTCGCGGGGCGTTTGGCTCTCAGCGCCCGGAATAGAGACTGACTAACCAGATTCCTGGTCATCCGCTCTCCCATGGCATAGCCCACGAGCTCTCCGGTGAACAGGTCCTTGTGGCCCGCCAGGTATAGCCAGCCTTCATCAGTCGGTATATAGGTGATGTCACTCACCCACACGGCGTTGGGCTGACTGACCTTGAACTGCTGGCCCAACAAGTTATCCGCAACTGGCAGTCTGTGCGCGGAGTTAGTGGTAGTCTTGAATCTCCTCTTCTGTTTACAGCGTATGCCGAGCTTTTGCCGGATCCGCTTGATCCGGCAAACACCCACCCGAACGCCATGCTCCGCCAGATCGCGCTGTAACCGTTCCGGGCCATAGGTCTGTCTATTCCGCTGGTGGGCCGCCATTATCTCCAGCTCCAGCCGCACTTCCTCCTGTGCCCGCTTGGACAGCGGCCGGTCCACCCACGCATAGTAGCCGCTGGCCGATACATTCATAATCCGTCGCATCATCCGGACTGGATACTTGAGCCGCAACTCATTCATCGCCGCGTACCGGGCAGCGACTCCTTGGCAAAGTACGCGGCCGCTTTTTTTAGTATGTCCCGCTCCATCTTCACTTCCGCCAGTTCCTTCTTAGTCCGGGCCAAATCCATCTCTACTTCAGTCAAGGGCCTGTACGTCTTGCCGACATCTCCCAGTTTGCCGGCCCTTTGTGCCTTCACCCAGTACCCTAACGTCGATGGCGCCAGGGACAACCGGCGGGCTGCCTCCGGCAATGATAGCCTCTCTTCCGTTACCAGCTTCACTGCTTCCTGGCGGAATTCCCTCGTGTATCTTCCTTGAGGGACACCTTTCATACTGACACCTCCGTCGCTCTATCTTATCCGACTTTGGTGTCCGTTTTTCCCATCCTATCTCACGCCAGAAGCTGCGCGTTTGTGGTCTTGCCCTTTGGCCTGAGCCTCTTGATGAAGAACTCTCAAGTGGACCCCATCATCAGGACAGCGGTGAGGCTAAAATAAGAGAGTCTACCGCTGGGGTGTCTCGTAAACCTTCATCCGATTGTAAGGCTTGTGGATGTTCCAGTAAACACCTTTGTGGGCTCACTGCATGGAACACCTGACCCGGTGACCGATAGCCCAGGGCTTGATGGGGCCGCTCTTGGTTGTAGAAGGCCAGATAAGCCCCAATCCCTTTTCTGGCCTCAGTCCCATTTTGGTATGCCTTCAGGTACACCTCCTCGTACTTGATGCTGCGCCACAGCCGTTCCACGAAGACGTTGTCCATGCACCGGCCCCTGCCGTCCATGCTCACTTGAACGCCTTGCGCCAGCAGCATGCTGGTGAAGGCCTCGCTGGTGAACTGGCTGCCCTGGTCGGTGTTGAAGATCTGTGGCCGACCCTTGCTCAAGGCCTCTTCCAGAGCCGCAACACAGAAGTCTACCTCCAGGGTGTTGGACAGCCGCCAGGCCAGCACGTAGCGGCTGTGCCAGTCCATGATGGCCATCAAGTAGAGGAAACCCCGAGCCATGGGTATGTAGGTGATGTCGGTGGCCCACACCTGGTTGACCCGGTTGATCTCCAGCCCCCTGAGCAAGTACGGATAGACCTTATGCCCTGGGTTTGGCTTGCTGGTGTTGGGACGCCGGTAGATGGCCTCCAGGCCTATCAGCTGCATCAGCCGGCGGACCCGCTTGCGGTTGACCTGGTGTCCGTGATTTCTGCGCCAGGCAGTCATCCTTCTGGAGCCGTAGAAAGGTGTCTTCAGGTACTGTTGGTCTATGAGGGCCATCAACTCCATGTCCTCGGCGCCGGCCTCGGTTGGCAGGTAGTACAACGAGGAGCGGCTGATACCCAGCAAGGCGCACTGGCGCACCAGAGACAGCTTCGGTTCTTCTCGGTCAATCATGGCCCGGCGTTGGGACCGGCTCACAACCCGAAGCTCCGTGACAAAAAATCCCGTTCCACCTTGAGCTGCCCAATCTGTTGGTAGAGCTGGGCAGTGAGGACCTCTTGGTCCTTCTCCTGGCGTCCAGCACCATTTTCAAAGAGGTGCGGCGCCCCCTGAGTCAAGGCCTTCTTCCAGGCATGGATCTGGCTCGGGTGGACTTCAAACCGGCTGGCCAGCTCTGCAATGGTGTGCTCCCCCTGGAGCGCGGCCAAAGCCACTTTGCCCTTGAAGACTGGGCTGTGCTTCTTACGTGTTTACTTCATGTCCTGCTCCTTCTTTCCGTCCTATTTTAGGAGCGGGACTCTCTCTTAGCCACCTGTCCAAATTTTGGGGACCACCTCACTCCTCCGGCTTCCGCACATAGGAGAGGATTACCCCGAATGCGCACACAAGCGACCCGCCCGCCACCAGCTTCAGGAATGCGATGGGCCATGTCTCTCGCTGTACCAGGAGCGCAAATGTACCCAACAGCAGGTAGGCGAAGGCCAATCCGCCGATCACGTAACCGATCTTGCGGAGAGACCGCCTCATCCTCTCAACCCTTGTGATGTTCACAGCCACTTCATTCACCTAGGCGTCTTTGTCATTTTAGGAAGCGCCCATAGACCATCATCTTACCATTCCGGAACATAAAATCTGATGGACAGGGACACCCTGGAATGAGATGATGCCGTTGGGTCTGCCGCTTCTTCCTGGGGAAAACAGGGTCCGGTCTTCGTAGTTCCCCTACCGGCTTTCTCCTTCGGGCGTATCCCTGACGGCCGCACAGGTCCCGGCACCCTGTAGCATGGCTCTAGAGTGGTCGAGGGGCGTGAGCCAACATCCGGCTCCGGGGACAGTTGATTTCCCCCTCCTCTAACCCTGTCCGATTTCTGCGACGCAATCGTGCCGAGGCTCTGGTCAGCACTGAAACATGCTGCCCGAAAGGAGGAACGATATGAACAGTGATTCAGTTGTCCAGACGGATGGGCTGACTAAGCGATACGGAGACATCCTGGCCGTGGACGACCTCTCGCTGGAGGTGCCGCGAGGCCATGTCTTCGGGCTTCTGGGGCCAAACGGGTCGGGCAAGACGACGACCATGGGAATGCTGCTCGGGCTGGTGAAGCCGACAGCGGGCAGCTTCAGCCTGTTCGGTGGTCGTATACCGCATCAGGATGCACTCCATCGCGTCGGCGCCATCGTCGAGACCCCTTCTTTCTATCCGTACCTGTCGGGCCGAGACAACCTCGCCTACTTCCAGGGCATCTCCGGTAGGGGTGATCGCCAGGAGCTGGACAACCTGCTTGACAAGGTGGGGCTCGCTGACCGCGCGAAGAGCCAGTTTCGCACCTACTCCCTGGGCATGAAGCAGCGCTTGGGGTTGGCCTACGCGCTCCTTGGTGATCCCGACCTCCTGTTCCTGGACGAGCCGACCAACGGCATGGACCCTGCGGGCATGGCAGAGGTACGGGAGAGCGCACGGTGCTACTGTCGAGCCACCTGCTGCACGAGGTCGAGCAGGTGTGCGACAGCGTGGCCATCCTCTCGAAGGGCAAGCTCATCGCCCAGGGCAAGGTCGCCGACCTGGTGCATTCTCGAGCAGGTGAGCGGGTGCGCTTGCGTACCACAGACAACGCGAAGGCCGTCGAGGTGCTCTCGGCGCTGGAGTGGGTCGGGGAAGTAAAGATGAAGGGCGAGTCGGTGATAGTAGAGGCCCCGGGCGAACGGTCGTCCGAGCTGAGCACGGCCCTAGGCCGGTCTGAGGTCTATGTCACGGAGATGGCGGCCGATGAGATGTCGTTGGAGCAGTACTTCCTGGACATCACGGGCGACGAAAAGAAGGACGCCGAGTGATAGCCCAGGTGCTACGCCTCACCCGCTGGGAGTTGTTCAAAGTCCGCAAGCGGTGGATGCCGTGGATACTCCTGGCCGTCGTTGTCGTCCTCACCCAGCTCGGCGTATGGGGCAGCTACTCCCAGTACCAGGACCTTGGGCAGAGTGACAACGAAGGCGGCTTCTATGGCATCTACCTACCTAACGGAGAGGTCCGCATCACATGCGTCGATATAGTAGAAGACAACGTCGATTCCCAGTTAGCACTCATCCCGGAAGAGTTCCGCCAGGGAGCCCTTGAGGCGGTAGAGGAGAGACGGGCGAGTGAGCTGAGCTGTGAAGAAGATCTCGAACAGACCGCTGAACAGTACGCCAAGCGCCGTGGCTTCTACCTTGGGGGTTTCGTCCTTCCGAGCAGTCTCTCCAATCGCCTCGGCGTTGCCAACTCCTTCGGAATTCTGCTCATCATGATCCTGGCGGCGTCCGCGATGGGGGTTGAGTACGGCTGGGGCACGCTACGGACGGCCTTGACCAGAGGTGTCAGCCGCTGGCAGTTCCTGAGCGCGAAGGTACTGTCGCTCCTCCTCCTAGGCGGCGCAGGGTTCTTCATCGTCGGCCTGAGCGTCGTGGTCAGCAGCCTTATCCTCGCTTCGCTCAAGCCCTCAGTGGCGATGGTGGGGGACTTGCGGACTCAGGTCAGTGGTCCACCGTCGCGGTGATGTTCGCCAAGGCGGTCTATGGATTGGCCCCCTACGTCGTGCTAGGGATACTCTGAACAAGTCTGGGCATAGTAGCATAGAGAATAGCACTGTGTTCGGGGAGATAATTGATGGACCAGCCAACATTTGCGGACTTGGAATACGAGAGCAAGAAGCGCAAGACCCGCCGGGAGATATTCCTGGAGCGCATGGATGCTCTGATCCCGTGGGAACAGATGGAAGAGCGCATCCGTCCGTTCTATCCCAAGGCGGGCCGAGGCCGTCGACCATATGAGTTGTCGGCGATGGTGCGGATACACTGCGTGCAGTTGTTCTACAACTTGAGCGATCCTGGTATGGAGGACATGCTCTACGAGGTCGAGTCGGTGAGACGGTTCGTAGGGTTGAAGCTGTCGGGCCCGCTGCCGGACGAGACGACGATTCTGAACTTCCGCCATCTGCTGGAAGAGCATGAGTTGGGGCAGAGTCTGTTCGAGGAGATCAACCGTCATCTGGAGTCCCAGGGACTGCGGCTTCGGGAGGGGATGATCGTGGACGCGAGCATCATAGAGGCGCCGTCATCGACGAAGAATCGTGCGGGTGAGCGAGACCCTGAGATGCACCAGACGAAGAAGGGGAACGAGTGGCGCTTCGGGATGAAAGTACACGTAGGCGCTGACGCTGAGACGGGAGTGGTACACAGCATGACTACGACGCCAGCTAACGTGCATGATGTGACAGAAGCGCACCGATTGCTGCACGGTGGAGAGAAACGAGTGTGGGGGGATGCGGGGTATCAGGGAGTGGACAAGCGGTTGGAGAATCGAGAGTTGGATGTGGAGTGGCGAGTGGCGATGAGGCCCGGCCGGCGACGGCACCTGGAGCCTGGCAGCTACGAGGCGTTGGCGGAGAAGCGCAAAGCGTCGGTCAGAGCGAAAGTGGAGCATCCGTTCCTGTACGTGAAGCGGCGCTTTGGCTACGCCAAGGTGCGCTACCGAGGGTTGGCTAAGAACGCGCAACGGCTGGCATTGCTACTGGGGCTGGCCAACTTGATGACGGCAGAGCGCCGTCTGGCGGCATGAGAGGGGCGCAGTGCGCAAATCACGGCCGGGGAGCCGCGATGGCTCCGAAAAGCCGCTTCGAGGCCACAACAGACACGGTCTGAACGCCTCAACCACGACCTGGAACGTCACAAAGATGCCTGAACGTCTCCAAAGAACGGAACCACTCTGCCCATCCACGCTTGCGCCGAGTTGTTCAGAGGTTCCCTAGCTTCCGCCTCTCTCGGATAGAGGCCACCGCATATTCGATACACATCCTGACGAAGCCCGAGTATCGGAGGACATTGGAGCCCAAAGTAACCTCCGGTATGTGACCATCCAGGTCTACTCTGCTGGCGTCTTGGTCCACGGCATCCAGATTAATGCGTATCTCGGTGCCGGATAGCCTCTCGATCTTTTCCTTTATCCTGCTGAGGAATTCCTGGTCGTCCATGAGGATCCTCTAATCGGACGTCCGACGCCCTGACTCGGCGCCGATCACATCCCGTATTCTAGGAAATTATACCACCCCCGACCGTCCTGCTCTCCATCGCCCGGCGGGAGAGCGGTAGAGTGAGGGGTCAGTGCCGTTGGCTAAATGCAAGGAACAGAGGCGTAAGTGACTGAGCGCATCCAGACGTCGTGCCCGGAGTTATAAGTATTTCAAGAGGATGTCCGCCACCTGCCTCGGACGCTCTATCATCACCTGATGGCAGGAGTCCAATCCCTCCTCAAGCTCTACTCCGCCCAGCCGGTCCGCCATTCGTTTCTGAAGATCTGGACGCAGCAGTCTGTCCCGCCCTAGAGGCACGTATGTGACTGGACAGAAACCTGAGGGGTCGCCGAGGTCGATTTTGGTACGGAAAAGCTGTAACGGCATCGGCCTGTACCTCCCCACAATTTGTATAACCTCAAAGGGGTCCATGCCGTTGCAGTAGTAGTTGGTGATGATCACTTTGGGGAGCCTGAATTCGTATCTTGAAGTGCGGCCCATTCTGAAGAGCATCTTCAGGCCCAGCCTGTTCAGGGGTGGAAGCGCGTCCATGGCACTTCTACCGCCGTCGGGTATGATGCCGGCGAAGAGCACTATCCTCTTGGGCGGCTCGTCCAGCTGTGATGCGGCCTGAAGGATTATTGGAGCCGACAAGCCGTGCCCTACCAATATCAGGTCCCGCAAACCCTGAGCCTTGACCTGATCAGTTACGGCTGAGATGAAGTCGTGAATGGTCAGCGCAGGCGTCTCTTCCGGAGGGCCTGCTTCCTGGCGAGGGAGGTCCATCGCTATTACCTTCCCGACTTGGTTGCGGGCGTGCAGAATTGGAGGGTGCTTAACTGGCGCAGTGAGATGACCCCAGACCTTCCCCCAGCACCAGGAGCCCTGGCCTATATCGTGCACAAGGAGGAAGTCGACCATGCTTAGAGTATAACCTTAGCGGCAGGCTTTGTGCTGCCTTTAAGCTGGAAGGGGCCACACGGACCGACGGGGATCGCCGTTAGGACAGGCGGGGCCGGGCGCTCCCGGGCCCGGATCGAAATGGCAGGTGGTGATGCTGTCGAAATTGGACTCCCACATGGGGAACGTGACAGGAGAACGCCCGTCTGAGACAGCTCCAGTCTCCGGATTAGGCCTCCGCCAATTGCGGGACGCCCTGCGGTAACGGGACCCACACCTTTACTCTGGTGCCAGAGCCCGGCGCGCTCTCCACTTGGAGTTTCCCGTTCAGATCCTCCACATAGTCTTCCATCGACAGGTGGCCGGTACCCGGAGAAGCGTCAGATGGATCGAATCCGCAGCCGTCGTCCTGAATGGTCAGATAGATCTCAGTGTCTGAAGAATACCCCAGACTTATCTTGACTCTACTGGCCTGGGAGTGTTTCGCGACGTTGGTAAGCGCCTCCTCCACCACTCTGTACAGGGATAATCGGAGGTCGACGCTGAGTCCCGAAGGCATGGACCCTTCAATCTCGGACACAGCCTCGTCTATATCTATCTCAACCTCGAATACCCCGTGGAACCTCTCGGCCAGGGAATTGAGAGCGCTGGGAAGACCTATTCGGATAATGGAAGGATAGAGATGTCGGATGATGTATCGGAGGTCTTGCTCGATAATCTCGCCGAGGATATTTCGAGCGTTCTGAAGGCGGGCAAGCACATCCGGGTTGCTGTCTTTTATGAGTTCCTGGCAATCTTTCAGCCAGTATTCGAGTACCAGCAGCCGGCTCTGCACCTGAGCGTGGAGAAGGTTAGCCACGGCTTTACGGGTTTGCTCATGGGCTAGTAGGATGCGATGACGGGACTCTTTTGGATCCTGCATTTCCCCACTTTCAACTTGCCGGACTGTCCGGTGATCCCCTTGCTGCGCTGTGCGTCCCTTCCACGTCGCATCGGGAATGGTATGGCCACTACCACATCAGCCCGTTTCCTCACCAGTTGAGAGACCTTGCTAGGAAACTTTGATCCCTGGATGTCCGGCCGCTTCGAGGTGACCACCCTCTTGACGAGGGAGCAATCAGCCCAACAAGGTTCAGGCTATTTTACCAAAATTGTGACGTTTGTCAACAAACGTGCGGTCCGCGCTCCTAGCAGGGTACTGAAAAACCCTTCCCTTCAGCAGGCTCAGGACTGGCCTGGCCATGAGGGGGGAAGAATTTACATCTGAGGGACACCCTCATCCGCCTAAGGCCGACCGGCAAAGGGGCTTCGCCCTCTGCACTCCCTTTCTTCCGCACCCCGCTAATCTGACTGATCGCGGCTATCTCCTGAATGGAGGCATCAAGCTCAACTAATCGCGCTGAGGAAGTCCTTGGAAGTCGCTACGTGGGCGTGCTTGGGGAACACTTTCTGAGTGAGGACCCTGTGGACTTCCTCATCGGAATCGGCACAGCAATCCTCCAGTACCACCAGTCCGTAATCGATGTCCGCGGCCCACCTCACTGTGGTCAACACAGTTCCGCTGGTGTTTATCCCTGTGAGAACCAGATCTGTGATGCCTCTCGCCTTAAGCAGGCCTTCCATTTCAGTGTTGGTGAAAGCGCCCGTCCGGCGCCCGACCACCACTAGATCCCCAGCCTGTGGCGCCACCTTTGGATGGACCTGGGCTTCTTCCGTTCCTTCTAACAGGCGATTAGTCCTCTTGAGGGAGGTGAACGTAGGACCGCTTGAGGCGGATACTTCCGGGTAGCCCGGACGGAACTGTACGACCAGGTAGATCACCAGCACCCCTGCCGCACGCGCTCCGTTCAGAACAGACGATATTCTCTCTAGGAGCTCGGGTTGGCCCGACTTGAGGCCGGAGGTCTCCCCGCTCACTACGATGTTCTGGACGTGAAGGACAAGGACTGCGGTACGGTCTCGGTCGATAGACAATGGCGTTGTCACGTCGTCTTCCCCCCTTCGAGTCGATGTCGGCGACCTCTGACGCAGCCCCCGAGTCAGGGTCTGCCGGCGCGGTCCCCGCCCATATCCACGGGGCAACAATATAACACACGACGACCCGCCGGCACAGGGTGTCCAGCGTCGCCTCGGTACCCGCAGTGTCCCCTAACTCGCTGGGAGTAGCCATGATCGCGGCCTCTTATTGCGTCGACATGATGACCACCGCGGCAGAGATGGCGAGGATACCTGCCACCTGAGTATAGATCGTACGTTTGGTAATCCAATCTCCGAAGTTGGCGGGAAACATTGTCGCCAGACCAAAAGCGAGCAAGAACACAAAAATAGGCTGCATGGAGCTGACGCCAGCCACCAAAGAGACGGGTCCTGTGCTAATCGCAGCGAATCTCACAATGAAGGTCCAGGACACGAGCATCTGAAGTCCGATAAAAGGTCTGAGGAACTTCCTATCACGGACCGCGGCCAAAGCCTTCTTCCTAACCTCTGGCAATAGTCCGACCGCGACTATAGGGAGCGCAACACCGAGCCGAAATGCTCCGACAAAGCGCCAATAGCCACCCTCTTCCAAGAAATATTTGCTCATGATAAATGACACGGCCAGCATGACGGCCCCGGACGCCGCCAGTGGAAACACGACAGGGTTCCCGAAGGTCCCTCCCTTTTCACTCTTTTGCCATGTGACCAGCACGGCTCCACCAACGGCCATCACAATGGCAATCGCGCCCAAAGGAGTCAGACGCTCCCCCAGAAAGGTCGCCGCCATGGGCGCTACCATAAGAGGAGCCAGGTACCAGATGGGGATGACTCGCGCCACCTGGCCGCGCTGCAGGGCAAGCAGCATGAGTATCAGCGAAGCATCAGTAACTACTCCCGTGAGTGTAGGGTGTCAGCGCAATTGGACACTATTGAGGCCTAGAAAACCGAAGAGGTTGGGGGTGGTAGAGGCTCCTTCAGAGGGGTAGATTAACCCTAAGCCCGAATCCACCGAAGGACACGGATGGACGGCGTGAGGACAGCGGAAGGGGGTGGGTGAGGGAGCTACAGGGGAGATGGCCTGGGGTCTTGGGGTAGATGGGAGGCCGGCGGAGGGTCTTCAGGCGCCGCACAGGGCCCCTAAGGCCCTATGCGGGAGTTGCGATGCGCGGGATGGCGAGAGGATACGCAGCAGGGGACTCTCGCGACCGGGGTGGCGCGAGATTGCGGGGACGTTGGGTCAGTTGCAGGCTGGCCGTCAGGCCGGGAATGGAATGGCTTGCAGCCGGGCCAAGGCGCGACTGAACTGGGTTTCCCAAGGCCAGCGCCGGGGGAGATGCAAAGTGAGGCGGCGCGCCGAGCGGGTGATCCGTCCCACCAGAGCGAAGACCCGCCGCCTGAGGGTCTTGGTGGTCACGATCTGCTGACCCAGGCCGATGCGGGCTGTCCAGCGGGCCAGGTTATGCGCCATCACCTGGACCGCCAGCCAGGCGCCGTTGGCGGCGAAGCGCCCCGACGGCATGTGGTTCAGCCCGACGCCGTACTTGAGGTCGCGTATGGCGTTCTCGACCTCGGCGTGGCGGCGATGATCGGCCTCCAGTTCCAGCGTCTCCCCATCGCGGTCGGTGATGAAGGCGTGATAGCTGTATCTGGCGAAGAGGGCGAGCTGGGAACCGGGCGTCGGCTTCACCCGCCGGACAATGAGCCGCACCGGCGCGGCGTCCGGCTTGGTCTGGAACGGGGTGTAAGTCGTCTCGGCGACATCGGCGGCGCCGTCCATCCAGTAGGGAATGGGAGTCCAGTCCTCCTCTGGTATCGCCTCGATCAGGTCCCGCAGGCTGGCGCGCTGGCGGATGGTGATAGAGAAGCGGACATCCATTTCCCGGCAGGCGGCAACGACAGTGTGGGCGTAGAAGCCGCTGTCGGCCCGCACCGTGAGTTGTCCCCTAGCCCCGCCGTAGCGCACCCGCCCCACCGTCTCACGCAGGAAGTGGGCGGCGCCACGGGCGGTGTTGGCCCGGCCCTCGCGCAGCCGGGACATCAGCACCTCGCCGGTGCCGGCGGCAATGGCCAGCAGCGGGTGATAGCCGCGGGCGCCGGTATAGCCGTGGTGGCGCGCTCCCTCCTTGTCCAGTCCATAGGTCTCGCAGATGGTCGAGTCCAGGTCGATGGTCAGGGGCGAGTCGCCGGGTCCGGCCCCAGCGGCCCAGGCCCGGGCCAACAACTGGCGGCTCACGCGGTCGAGTTGACGGACATGCCCCCACCGGAAGCTGCGCAGGAAGGTCCCCAGGGTGGATGGCGCCTTGACCACGCAGCCTAGAACACCGACCGTCCCACCAGCGCGCAGCGCATCGGCGTCGTCGATGCAGTCGCCGCCTGCCAGCGCGGAAGCGACCAGCGTCAGCATCTTGTCCCCAGTGTTCGCCCGTCCCGGCGCTCCGCCGAGGTCAAGGTGATGGTCGACGAGTTCCCGCAGGCCCAGGTGCCGGGCTAGGGTGGCCGGCAGGAGCAGGCCGGCATTGGCCACCAGGCGATGGTCGTCAAAGAGGATGCGGATACGGTCGGGTTTGTTCTGTGGCAGCATCTATTGGGTGCTCCTTGTTTCCGGGCTGGTTTCTGTTCCAAAACCATTATCCCAGATTCAGAGGAGCACCCGATGGCTTCTTCAAGGACTGTCCCCAAGGCCGTCCTTCGGTGGATTCGGGCTTAGTGAAAGGAGTCATTGATGACCCAGGTAGAGGATCAGGCCAGCCAAGCTGAGGAGCGAAGCCAGGAGACACGAAGCTTCGTGCGTCAGGTCCGTGCAGCGACCCGCCGTAAGTATACCCCTGAAGAGAAGATCCGCATCGTCTTGGAGGGGTTCAGACGGGAGACTACCGTTAATGACCTGTGCCGACGGGAAGGAATCAAACCCCACTCCTACTACGCCTGGACGAAGGGGTTCATGGAAGCTGGGAAGGAGAGGTTGACTCGGGACAGTGTGCGTGATGCGACCCGGCAAGAGATAGAGCAGCTCAAGCGGGAGAACAGAGAACTGAAGCAGCTGGTGGGTGAGTTGTCCCTGGAGTTGCACCGCTTCAAAAAAACAGCTCTGCCGCCCCTACACGACAACGGCACCGTCGCATGAGCGTAGTGGAACAATCGAAGGTCGTGGCTGAGGTGGAGCGACATGGTAGAGGGAAGAACAGGCGACTCAGGGAGCTTGGCATTTCCAGGAGCACGTATTATTGGTGGAGGTGGAGGCACCGGCAGGGTAGTTGGGAGGGTACGGAAGGAACTGAGAGGCCCTGGAATCGCCTGCGTCCAGAAGAGGAGGCAGTAGTGCTGGCGGCAGCCCGTGGGATGCCGACCTGGCGAAGCCGGCAGTTGGCGGCTTCGCTCACCGACCACAGAGGCCTATCGGTCTCCGCCTCCACAGTCTATCGTATTCTGAGACGGGAGGGTCTGGTGAAACGGATCGAATACCAGTTGGCAGCGAGCAAAGAGTACCAGCACAAGACCACAGGGCCCCACCAGCTGTGGGCCACCGATGCCTCCTACTTCCGTGTAGTGGGATGGGGCTACTACTACCTCGTGACGGTGATGGACGACTACTCCCGGTTCATCTTGGCCTGGAAGGTGCAACGGGACATGACGGCCAACTCCCTCATAGAGGTGGTCCAGGAAGCTGTTGACTCTACTGGTATGACTGATGTACCTCTGGAGGATCGGACCAAGCTCCTCTCAGATAATGGCTCAGGTTATGTATCGCGGGCCTTCCGCGAGTACATGCGGGTGGTGGGCATTCGCCACGTCCTGGCAGCACCCTATCACCCTCAGACCAACGGGACGCTGGAGAGATATCACCGAACCCTGAAAGACGACATTAACCAGGTGCCATACGAGGTGGTGGAAGACCTGGAGGCGGCCATCCGGGACTTCGTCGAGTTCTACAACTACCGAAGATATCATCAGGCGCTCAGGGTTGTAACTCCGGCTGACGTGCTGGAAGGCCGTCTGGAGACAATTCTAGCCCAGAGGAAGGAGGTACAGCGAGAGACTTTTGACCGGCGGAGGCGGTACAATCAGGAGGTCAGAGAAACCCTCAAACCAGGAGCTTCTTCACCCCAATCTCTCGGACCCAGAACTGTCCAAAACCGCTGACACCCAACATCCCGTGAGTATCCCGCCCCAGAGGGTCCGAGACTCTAGACCTCCCGAGTTAGCGATTCCGGTGAACGTCGACCCCATCAGCACCTCGAATGCACCGATCCAAAAGAGGTAGACGTATAAGGAATAGCGGTCGACGAAATATTTGTCGAAGATACTGATCGCTGCCGACAACGCGGGCGAAAGAATTGACAGTGGGATCCAAATGGGCAAAGACTCTTACTGCCGAACCATTCATTTAATCTCCGTTGATCGCGCCCCATAATAACACAGCCCATTGAGTGGCTGAGCGAATGAGCACTGGCGGCGCAAGGACCCCCGCGACTGTGTTCTACGCTGTACTCGGGAGCCGTGTGGCAGAGGCGTTAGATTGGGTGCGTCGCGTCAACCAATGGTCACAAACACGACGCCCGTCGTAACCACCGCAATGCCGGCGAGCTGAGGCTTGATGGTACTTCTCACAATCCAGTGCCCGAACCTTGGCGGGAATCGGCTCGCCAATGCTAGGGGAATAAGAAGATCACGGAAGGTTGAAGGGCGCTGAATGCGGCCACTCGTGCGACCGGACCCAGGCCGACCGCGCCGAGATAGACTATGATCGACACGGTTATCAGGATTCACGGCTCCGGCCGGCAATGGTAGAATGTAGCAGTCGACTGGGGCTACGCAGGAGGGACTGCGGCCTCCCGGACAGGAGGTATCATTGATTCGCACGTTTGACGGCAAGTCGCCCAGGATTCACCCGTCGGCGTTTATCAGCGAGGCTTGCTATATAGTCGGAGACGTGGAGATCGGGGAGAACTCAAGTGTGTGGCCCGGGGCGGTCGTTCGGGGCGACTACGGGTCCATTATCATAGGCAAGAACTCCGTCATTCAGGACAACTGCGTTATCCACACCGACGACTTCCTGGACATCGGCGACAATGTTTCTGTAACCCATGGCGCGGTGATACACGGTGGCAAGATAGGCAACAACGTCCTCGTCGGAGTGAATGCGGTAGTTCTGGAAGGAGCCGCAGTGGGAAGCTACTGCCTGATAGGGGCCGGAGCCGTGGTCCTCGCAAACGCCAATATACCGGACCAATCCCTGGTTGTGGGAGTGCCTGGAAAGGTCAAGGCACTCAGCCCGGAGAGCCGGAAGAGGCTGGAGGCGCCTACCGCTAACTATATCCATAACGCCCAGGCCCATAAACGAGCGGGTCTTGGCGCGGGAACTCTACAGGACTAGTCCGTGTCCCCGGCTGAGCTAGAGTGTCACACCCATTAAGCTACCGAGTATGCAGAGCGTGTTAGTTCCAGAATGCCACCGTTACTAGATCAAGAAGAGATAGACGACCGGTTGAAGCAGCTTGAGGGCTGGCGTCAGGAAGGCCGACGGATCCGGCGGGACTTCAGCCTCCCTTCTTTCAAAGAAGCTATGGCCTTCGTCAACCGTGTAGCCGATGCCGCCGAAGATATCGACCACCACCCGGATATTGCCATCAGCTATGACCGGGTCACCATGTCGATAACCACTCACAGCGCGGGAGGGCTAACCCGGCGAGACTTCCGCCTGGCGGGGAAGATCGACGGGCTGCTCTAGACCGCGCCGCCACTGCCATGTGATGGAGTCGTAGGTACCGTGTGAGGCGGCGAACGCGGAGCCCGGAATGGGCGCGTCATTCGGCTGCCGCCCTTATGATATAATATCCAGACGACGATGTACCGGATCGACACCCCAGCGCCGCCAGGATTCGCAATCCAGAGATGGGGGACTCTCATCTTGGTCCTGTGCCTACTGGGCCTGGCGGCATTCGCCTGGACAGATATTTATTTCAGGTCCAGGACCATGACCATGACCGGCATTGACCCGCTGGCCATGGCCACTCAGGATCGTCCCCTTTGGCGCGATCTGTCGCTGTTCTTGCCCATGTGGGCCATAATGATGGCGGCCATGATGTTACCCGCCTTCCTCCCCATGGCGATTACATTTTCGAACGTATCTCGCCGCCGCCGCGCCACGAGCCATACGTATGTTCCCATTTGGGTTTTTGTAGCGGGATACGTGGTGCTATGGAGCCTATCCGGAGTGCCCGGTTATTTAAGCAAATTAGGACTAGAAACCCTCGCGGGCCAGTTTCCGTCCGTCCAAACCGGGGCAGCGCTCGTCGGCGCGCTAGTTGTCATAGGGGCAGGCCTATATCAGCTCACTCCGTGGAAAGATCGGTGCCTTTCGCACTGCCGCAATCCCATGAGCTTCGTGATGCATGACTGGCAAGAAGGGTACGCGGGGGCTTTCCACATGGGAATCAACCAGGGATGGTACTGTCTCGGATGCTGTTGGGCATTGATGCTGGTTATGCTCCCTCTTGGCATCATGAATTTGATGTGGATGGCGGGTCTCGCGGTTGTGATACTGCTGGAAAGGCTGGCACATACCGTGTGGGTTTCTCGCATCTCTGGGTTGGCCCTCACGGCGGCCGGTCTTAACCTGGCGCTCCGGCTAGTCTGAGATCGGACAGACTGGGCCGGCACACTATCTAAGCACCGAGGTCGGACTTGATCAGTCTCAAGAGATCGTTTATTCGGTTCTCGACGCTGCTCTTGGTGATCGCAGGTGTCCTGGTGGCTATGCCGGCCTGCGGAGAGAGGCAACGAGCAGCCGATCGGGCCGGCGGCACCCCGTCAGACGCCACCCAGTCCGCCCCTACGGCTACGTCCAAGTCGGCCCAGTCGGACACCACCCAGCCTACTCCTACTGCTACACCAAAGTCTGCCCAGTCGGACGCTGCCCAGCCTACTCCTACTGCTACGCCAGAGTTTCCCCAGCCGGTCGCCGACCAGTCCACACCTACAGCCACGTCCAAGTCTCCCCAGAAGGAAAGGGGTATGGCAGTGAACCGAATCGCCTACACAGGCTCCGACGGTAACGTATTCACCATAAATCCTGACGGCACCGATTCACAGAGGCTCACGACCACCGACCTTCGGGTTGGATCATCTGGAGGGATCATCCTGGCTCAGGGGCTCGATAACCGCGTGTTTTACTCCTGGCCCACATGGTCACCAGACGGCACTAAACTGGCTGTGTCGCGCACCCTGCTAGGCGAGGCCGAGACGCTATTCTCAGTGGAAGTAATAGACGTTTCCACTGGAAGGACCACGAGGGTCTACGAAAACGACCCGAATACCTTCCCTATAGCCCAAGGCGCTCCGCACTACCTGTACTGGTCTCCGGACAGCGAACATCTGACCTTCATTGCGTCAACGCCGAGGGAGCTAGCTCTGTACCTCAGCTCTAGCAAATCAGAATGGGCGCCGGTGTTCGTGGCCGGCCAGGGCCCACTTTACTTCAGCTGGGCTCGCGACGGCAACGGAATCCTCCTCCACCGAAGAGGCGATCTGCTGTTCGCCGCAAGGTCTGGTGAAGGCCTCGAGCTGCCACGACAACTCACACAAACAAACCTGTCATTCAACGCACCCGCTTTGTACCGAGACGGGAGCCAGATGGTATATGCCGCCGCCAGTGGAGATGGGAACGCCATTTACCTGGCTGAAACCGAGCCTCGGGTGCCAGGGGCCAAGCCCATCCTGAAGATCGAGGAAACGTCGGCGTTCCATTGGTCTCCTACGAGGGACGAGGTAGCAGTGGCCGAAGCCCCCCCCCCCCCCCCAGGTCGGGCCCTCCCATCTTTGATAAGCTTACTGTGGTTAGTAGCGATGGTACTGCTCAAAGGACGTTGCTGAACGAGAAATTCGTCTCGTTTTTCTGGTCTCCAGACGGAGACAAGATCGTTTACGTTGCCTACGATGAAACCCGCCGGCCATTGACCTGGAAATACGTGGACAGGGCCGGAGGGGAACCAATAGAGCTGGTAGATTTCTTGCCCTCGCCCGAATTCTTGACCCTCCTCTTCTTCTTCGATCAGTATGCCTACTCCCACTCAGTGTGGTCTCCGGACAGCTCCCAAATAACCTTTAGCGGGATACTCGGCGGGACCGGACTCAGCCAGAATGGCTCGACCCCCGAAGCGTTTAAGGTGTACGTCATGGACATAAAGGAAAGCACCGTACCTAGGGAGATCGCGACGAGCCGCTTCGCTTCCTGGTCATGGAAATAGGAACAAGGGTCGATCATCCGCTGAACTACGCGCTACGGCTGAACGCCCCTCCCGGGAGTGGTGAACCCGGCTGCCGAGACCAGTTCCACCCCCCTATTCGTGAGCTAAGACAAGCTGAACAGATAGGACCGCCGAGGGGGCGCACCTCGTGAAGACTGGTCCAGTCACGCCTTGGAGGCTCTCGTTAATTTCCGGCCTGCTTGTGCTGGCGCACGTATGGATTTTGGGATGCGCCTCGGCGCCGGCGGCGACCTCCACCCCACAGCCGACTCCCACCGCATCGCCTCGGGAAATCATCGAGAGATCGGCCAAGAGAATGATAGCCCTCGACACGGCAGAGTTCAGCCTGACCCATGAAGGCGACTCCTCCACGGTTCTTATTCCCACTCCCCTGGTGGTGTTCAACTTGGTGGAAGGTCAGGTGGACATGCCGGACAGGTACAGTATCAGAGTCGAAGGATCGGTGGCGTTTTCCGAGGATTTGAAGGGTTTCATAGAGATCAGGGTCGTGTCCTCGGGGGACCAGACTTTCATGACCGACTTCATCAACCGGAAAAAGTGGAATCCAGTGCAGCCGGACGTTCTTCCGTTCAACTTCGCCGACCTGGGGCGGACATTGGGCGATATCATCGATTCACTGGAGGACCCCAGGATCACCGGCACGGAGGAAGTGGATGGTGTGGAGTCGTGGCGGGTCCGAGGTAATGTACCCTCGGAAGGCCTGTCCTCACTCATACCCACGGCCGAACCCGGGTTCGAGGTCGGACTCGATCTGTGGATTGGCCTGGAACACAACCTGCTGCGAAAGGCACGAATAGAGGGCCAGGTACTCTCCAGGGACGACCCACAGGTGGTAAGACTTCTTACTCTATACAACTTCGATCAGCCCGTAGACATCTCTCTGCCCTAGGCCCTCACCATTCCTCCTGTCGGTTGGGTCGCCATTGAGAACCTCCAGCCCTCTCAGTTGGCGGCAACTCGACCCCAGTCAGTGAGAGAAGAATGAGATCATCAAGACGCCTGCCCACCCCCGTGATACTCGGCTTAGTGTGCTTCGGGGTTTTTACCACCGCTCTGGATCAGACGGTCGTGGTGACTGCCCTACCCAACATCATGTTCGATATCAAGATACCGGTGGCCGAGATAGACCGGGCCGCATGGATAGTCACTGCCTACCTCCTGGGCTACACCTCTGTCATGCCTCTTATGGGTCGTCTGGCGGACGTGCACGGGTACGCTCGAGTCTATCAAGCCTCCTTGATAGTATTCGTCATCGGCACCTCCCTTGTGGCAGTCTCGACCAACCTCGGGTGGATTGTCGGAGCGCGGGTGGTCCAAGCCATAGGCGGCGGCGCTACGGTTCCCATCAGCATGGCCATCGCCAGTGCGGTTCTTCCCAGGCATCAGCGTGGCATAGGCATCGGCCTTGTGGTCGCGGCTGCTGAAGCGGGTTCCATGCTGGGGCCGGCCTACGGCGGAGCGATAATCGAGTGGCTCAGCTGGCGCTGGATCTTCTGGCTCAACGTGCCCCAAAGCGCCGTTTTGTTTATCGCTCTCATGTGGCTGCCCAACCAGCGCCAGACAGGAGTACGCGTGGACTACAGGGGCGGCGCCCTCCTGACAATTACGCTCATCCTGCTTTCGCTGGCCCTCTCTCGTGAGGGACTGTTCAGCGTGTCTTCACCGGCGCCGTTCATCTTAGGGGTGCCCGCGCTAGGAATCGCGGCATCCTTCATCTTCCTCGAAGGGCGGACCTTACAACCTCTGCTGGCCCGCTCTCTCCTCCACTCCAGGGCATTCCTGACCGCCAACCTGACACAACTTCTGGAGGGAGTATCGCTGATCATCGCTATAGTCACAATACCACTAATGGCAGACACCGTAATGGGCAAAGACCCTCTGACCGGGGCCTGGTGGCTCTTGAGAATGACCGCGGCCATCCCAGTGGGCGCGGTGATAGGCGGACTATTGCTGGCGGGTATCGGCGTCCGTCCGGTCACAATCGCCGGCTTGGGGCTCAGCGCCCTCGGCCTGTTCCTCGTTAGCACCTGGGAGCTGGACATCGCGGAGCCGTGGTTGACCCTGCACCTGGTCATCGCGGGGTTCGGATTCGGCCTTAACAATGCGCCGATCATGACCAGAGCTCTGAGTTCGGCAGGCGAGGACTATCGGGCGACGGTCGCCTCTCTGGTCATTGTTTCCCGGATGATCGGGATGGCCCTGGGCCTGGCAGCCCTGGCAGCATGGGGTGTTGAGCAGTTCCAGATCCTTACGGCAGGGCTGGAGCTGCCCCTGCCCCAGGAAGGAGAGGCGGCCGATGCGTTCCAGACCAGGCTAGATACCTACAACACCGCCCTTATGGACGCCGGTCTATCCTTATTCAACAAATTCTTCCGAGTCGCGGCGGTCGTTGCCCTGATCGCCATCCCAGCGGCTCTTCTGATGCGCCCCGACCAAAGGGAACGGAAGGAAGCGGAAGACGCTAATGCCGGCTAGAATCCCGAAGCTGTGCAAAGTTCCACGCGGTTGCCATCGGGGTCCCGGATATACAGGTACCTTTGTCCGTCATGCCGTACACCGGGCCCTTCGACCTCCAGACCCTTATCCTCTACCGCCTTCCTGGCAGCGTCGAAGTCCTCTACCTCGAAAGCGTTGTGGATATTCGGTGGGCGGACTGGAGCATCCTGGGTCTCCAGCAGGTGCAGCATCACCCCACTGGGTAGCTGAAGCCACACGATGTTGGGATTGTCCACCTGGCTCTGAATCCGCTTTAAGCCAAGAAAATCGCAGTAGAATTCCATTCCCCGTTTCAGGTCCTTCACGACCGTAAGAGCGTGGTTCATGTGGGTCAACTTGAGTCCGCTGGACCCCATTACATACCCCCGACGAGTTTGGTCCATTATAGCCGTACGCAGCTACAAGGTAAATTGGCGATGGCACGTCAAAAATCAGAGAAGTCAGAGCCCGTCCCCAATTGACATAGTAGGGTCTTGTGAGTAAACTGTGAACCGCTCGAAGATTTAGACCCGCACAACCGTGTTATCATTCGAGAAGAGGTACTCGCCAAGTGAGCATTCTAGTGCCGATTGTGGCCAGATTCCTGTGGCTTCTTGAGAGCACGCTACAGGTAAACGGTTCAGCCATCGGAGCTTTGGCGGGTGGACGGGCCAGCCAGCGGCTGGGAATCGCGCTACGCCACGGGACATGGACGAAGCTGTTCAACTTCGTGCGGGTCGAATTAGAGCTCAGGCTTGGCCGTACCAAGAGCTCGGGCCACCCATACGAGTGGGAAATAGATACGACCAACATCTGCCAGCTTAAATGCCCCCTCTGTCATACAGGACTGGGGACAGTTAATCGACAGAAGGGTGTAATGCACTTCGGTCTCTTCCAGAGGACCATAGACCAGATAAAGGACCACTGCATTTGGCTGAGCCTTTATAGCTGGGGCGAGCCCTTCCTTAACAAAGAGATCGACAAGTACGTGGCTTATGCCCACGAGGCGAACCTGGCGACCATAATCAGCTCGAACCTCAACAAGCCTCTAACGCCTGAAATGGCCGAGTCACTCATCCGGTCCGGCCTCGACACACTTATCATCTCATTGGATGGAGTGACTCAGGATGTCTACGAGGTGTACCGGGTGGCAGGCCACCTGGACCGCGTCCTGGATAACATCAAGCTCCTAGTCGAGAAGAAACGTGAGTTGCGGTCCAAGACCCCGTATCTCGAATGGCAGTACATCGTGATGCGCCAGAACGAGCACCAGATTCCGGAGGCCCGACGGATGGCCAAAGAGCTCGGTGTAGACGGCGTGATCTTCAAGAAGGTGGACTTCCCTCACGGAGAGCAAGACCCTGAGGTCGCTGAGCGGTGGCTCCCCGTGGCGACGGAGGGTTTTCGTAGGGACCAGCCCTTCGACAAGCCCTACGAGGAAGATGGTACTCGTTGCTGGCGGCTATGGCGTAGCGCCGTCGTGAACTGGGACGGGGGCTACGCTCCGTGCTGCTATCTGACCGACGCAGCCGATGACTTTGGTAACGTAAGTACTCAGTCGATTCGCGAGATCTGGAACAACGACCATTATCAGACAGCCCGCGGCCTGTTCAAAGAGGGCTACGTACCAAAGACCAGCGTAGGCTGTCTGGAGTGTAGCGTCTACCTGGGGAGTAAGGCTGCGAAAAGCCGCGGCCGGGTCATCCCGATTGCCCAGAACGGCCACAAACCGAGGCAGCCTGTGCCAATGGATACCCCCGCGAAAGCTCGGGCCGGTGATAGGGCTGATGGCCACTAGGGCGGGTAGTCCAACGCCGGGCACGGGCAACCGGTTGAGCGCCCTCAGGCACGTCCGTGAGGTCCTGATTATCGCGGGCGCCTATTTCACCTACATGGTCGTCCGGAGATTCCTCATTTCGGATATTGAGAGCATTGCCTTTGACCATGCCCGGCAGCTAATCGCCTTCGAATTAGCGACCGGCATCTTCGCCGAGCCCCAATGGCAGCGTTGGGCTCTAGAGAATGCGAAGGGGCTGGTTGTCTTCCTAAACTGGGCCTACATTATAACCTTCGCTCCGATCATGATAGTCATTGGGGTCGCGGCCTACTTGAGAGACCGGCCCAGATACATCTACTACAGGAACGTGTTCCTGTTGAGCTTTGTATTCGCCCTTATTCTCTTCGCTTGGTTTCCGCTGGCGCCTCCGCGCTTCCTACCCGAATACGGATCTGTGGACACAATTCGACACCTAGGGGGCCTCGCCTCCTGGTATGGCGGCCGGGAAATGGCCGTCGCGATTTATTACAATGTCTACGCCGCGATGCCCAGCCTCCACTTCGGCTGGACAATCCTTTTTGGTCTACTGATGTTCAGGACCCGCAACAAGGCTCTAAAGGTCTTTGGAATTCTGTATCCGACCGTGACTTTCTTCGCCATCACTCTAACCGGCAACCACTACATCTTGGACGCGGCCGGGGGTGGGGCCGTCGCTCTGGCCTCTTACTTACTCTACGAAGGACTCCTGCGCGCGAACGCCCCGGTCTCGCGTGCCTTATCCGCCGCTAGGTCCTCGCGGGCCCGGGCAGGTGCTAAATTCCAGGCTAAGTACCACGGGTTGAAATCTCATACCGCTCTGTTGATAGCAATCACCAAGTACCGATACCGGTTGTGGCGCGAGACAGCCCGAAATCGAAAAGGCGCATCCCCCTCCAGATTCCCCTTCTAGAACTTCGGGCTGGTGCCCGTAACGGGAAGCTACCGCGTATCTCTGCTCGATCCGATGGACCCCTTGCCCTCCGCCACCCACTATGCCTAGACACCGGTCCTAGCCCTTGGACTGGACGACGATTAACGCTAGAATATAACGGCCAACTCACACGAGTCCTCTGGCATTGAGCCGGCTAGCCGCGGAGGTATGAAAGCCGGGGCAATACGAGAGTTACGTATCCAGGAGTTTCACTGATGGTGGCCAGTACCGTAGAGCAACATACCAACGACGCCCTCATCTCTCTCCAAGCCGCAGAGACAGCCCTCCAGCAGGGACAGCCGGAAGTTAGCGGCCGTCATCTCTTGCACAGCTTGATGGACGCGCTGAAAGCCGTGGCCTCGAGCAGGGGCTTGAACCTGAGGTCAGAAGCCAATGTTTGGAATTACGCTGAGGCTCTCGCCACAGGCTGGACAAATCCACCTGCGTTCTCAGCGGTTTATCCGGTGGCGCGCTTCCTGTTCGTCGACTCATCTGGCTACGGTTTCACTCTGGAACAGCTGCACTCGCACATGGAATATATAGCGCCCGGAGTCCGGGAATTACTAGATCTGGCGAGAGGCGGCGTTTCGTCATGACGCCCGGAAATATGGCCGCCACCCCAGATGAGTTGGGCACGGTCGCCATACGGACGCATGGCTGCAAGCTGAACCAGGCCGACAGTGAGACTTTGGCCCGCCAGTTCGCCCAAGCCGGGTACAGGGTAGTGGACCCCGCAGAACCGGCCGACATTCACATCGTGAACACCTGCACAGTAACGCACGTCGCGGACAGCAAGGCCCGCCAGGCGCTACGCTCCGCTCACCGAAAACATCCGGGATCGATGGTGGTCGCTACAGGCTGCTATGCCCAGCGAGCCTCCAAGGAGCTTGCCCGCGTTCAAGGCGTCACCCTCGTAGCGGGCAATACGGATAAGCACCGGCTGGTAGAGATGGTGACGTCGGCGCGGGGTGACCCGGTGACCCCATGCGCCACCGGGGAAGATCCGCCGCTATTCTCAATAGCCAATATTCCGACACGCACCAGGGCAATGGTAAAAATTCAGGAGGGGTGCAATCAGGTTTGCGCCTATTGCATCGTGCCCAAGATGCGGGGACGGGAGCGGAGCATACCTCCAGAACATCTGGTTGCTCAGCTGCAGCAGCTCGCAGAAGAGGGTTACAAAGAGGTGGTGCTAACGGGCACCCAACTGGGTACCTACGGATACGAGCTTGCGGATGTGAATCTGCGAGACCTTTTGGAGCTCCTGCTCCGGGAGTCAGGGTTGCCCAGGTTGCGGGTGTCTTCCCTGCAGCCCCAGGAGATTACGGCCGAGCTGCTTGAGCTATGGGAAGACCCCCGATTATGCCCCCACTTTCACATGCCATTGCAGAGTGGCAGCGACGAAATCCTCAACAGGATGCGCCGCCGCTACACCGCAGCAGGATACGAGGAAGTTGTTGACAAGATTCGCGCCAGAGTACCCGGCGCGTCCATCACCGCCGATGTCATAGTGGGCTTCCCTGGAGAGGAGGACCAGCAATTCCAGGAGACTTTGGGGATGGTCAGCAAGATGGAGTTCGCCTCGATGCACGTCTTCCCTTACTCGGTGAGACCGGGCACCAGCGCGGCGTACATGAGACCCTCTGTCGATGGAGCGGTTAAAAGGAAACGGATGGAGCGTTTGTTGCGCTTGGAGCGGAAGCAATCCTCCGAATTTCGCAGGAGGGCCATCGGAAGCGTAAGGCAAGTGCTATGGGAGAGGGTAGAGATTCGGAACCAAAGTCCGATACACCTGGGCTTGACGGACAACTATCTCAAGGTACACACCTGGGACGAGCGTCCGCTGCTCAACTGGATAACCAAAGCCAGGCTCATCGAAGACGTAGCGGGATCCCTACTGGTCGAAACGATGTAGGTTGGACTGCACAAGAGATGGGTGGGCTGGCACCCCGAGATCCATCGGGGCACCGGCCCACCCATCCACATCAATAACCGGACCCGTGTCGCCGCTGGGCGGGACGGACCTTAAATCTCCACGGGCCGAAGGTAGCTGCTTCCGTTCCTCCGCTCAAGGTAGCCCGCTTTTTGATCATTGGCGTGGGAGAAGATGAGCAGCCAGCCCTCCTTCTCCGCCTGCGAAAGGAAATCCCTCTTCATCTCCAGAGTCTGATGAGGAAACTGGTCGAATGCTGAAATAGTCGCCAGGTCCAGGTGGTGGCGCGTCGGCACCAGGTCTCCCAGGTAGCCGATTCGCTCCCCGCCGTGGTTTATCATGACCACCTGATGGCCCTTCGCGTGGCCGTCGGTGACTCTAACAGCCAAGCCCGGAAATATCTCCGCGTCCCCGTCCAGAAGCTCCAGCTGTCCAGAGTCCGCAATGGGATAGAAATCCTCTTCCATATGTATCTCTTGGCACCTTTCGTTGGGGGTACGGGCGTCTTCCCAACACTCCTTCTGGACGTAATATTTTGCCTTCGGGAATGTGGGTACGATATCTCCCATTCGATCGAGCCTGGTGCAACCGCCGCTATGGTCGAAATGCAGATGGGTAAGGATCACCGCATCGATTTCCTTCGGTGAAATCCCCAGGTTCCTGAGCCCTTTGATGAGCCGGCTGGGAACCAGACCGAAGGTCTCCTTCTCCCCATTGATCTCTTTTGAGCCGACTCCGGCGTCGACCAGCACAGTTTTGCCACATATTTGAATTAACAGGCAGTTAAGCCCCAGGGTGATCCGGTTACGCCTGTCGTTGGGTACTTGGTTCTCCCATTGAACTTTGGGTATCTGCCCAAACATTGTTCCGCCATCGAATTTGATGATTCCGTCGCTCAGTATTCTCACCGATGACATCCGCACGCATCACCTCCTGATACAGTTACCATTCGAAATCGAGGAACGGTATTGAAAAAGATTAAACCGCTCTTAGGCCGGCAGTGCTCACGCCCTTCTCTCCGTCGCCCTCTGCTCGCCGCCTCTTTATGTGAACAGAACGTGAACGCACCATTACCCCCCAAGAATGGGCAAAAGGGAGTAGGTTGTCAAGGCAAAATTCGATGACTTTATCTTAACTTTTGTTCAATTTTTGTTTAAACAGCTTTCAACCTGGCGTACGATGGAATCGCCGGGAGGTGTGGAATAGGGGACAATTAGGGGGCAACTTGCGCAGGATGGCTGCCTCATCAAAAGCATCTCATACGTTCTTGGCAGAGATGTTATGTTGAGTTGTTTTGACTCAAATTTTTACTATGTTAATAATAATGAGGGGTATTCGAGGGGCCTCTGGTCAGTGCAACGGAGTAGGTCGTCTCGCAAGTTGGAGGGGTCATAGCACTCGGCGCGGCGGTATGCCGCGATCCCACTAGACGGTCTTCGGGTCGTCTAGCGGGGGGCCGTGTCCTCCCTATCTCAAGGACGCGGTAGACATATCTACCGGGTCAGTATCTGGGGGTTAGCTCCTCGGGCCGACCCTTATCCTAGGGTCCTCCACGGTTTCGCCCAGCGAGGCTCCAGTAGGCACCATTGGATAGACGTTCTCTTGGGGGTCGAGGACGAAGTCTATGAGAAATGGGCCCTGGTGCTGTTGTGCAGCCCGCAGGGCTGGCATAACCCCCTCTTTCGTGGTGACCCTTAAGGCCGGGAAACCATAGGCATCGGCCAATTTCACGTAATCCGGACCCGGAATCGGTATTGCCTTGTAGTGCTTCTCGTAGAAAAGCTCCTGCCATTGCCGCACCATACCCAAGTTCCCGTTATTGAACAGGGCGATCTTAACCGGTAGCTTCTCTTCGACTATGGTGGCCAGGTCCTGAAGGGTCATCTGAAAACCCCCGTCCCCCGCGATGCTCCACACGGTAGCTTCCGGACGGCCGATCTGCGCTCCCATGGCCGCTGGAATCTCATACCCCATGGCCCCAAGACCCCCAGAGGATATGAATGAGTTGGCCCTATCAAAGAAAAGGTACTGGGCGGCCCACATCTGGTGCTGGCCCACGCCGGTTACCGCGATTACCTCATCCCCTTCCTGGATCAGCCGGTTCAAGTCCTCAAGGACATGTTGTGCGAGCAGGCCCGTTCCCTGGGGTATCTCTAGGGACGGGTGCTCCCTCCTCAGCACGTCTATCTGCTCCAACCATCCGGGCCTCTCCACGTGGTGAACCAGCGGCAACAGCGCCTTAAGGACCGGTTTCAGATCGCCCACAAGTCCAACCCCCGTTGGGATATTGCGACCGATCTGAGAGGCCTCGATGTCCACGTGAACGATCTCAGCGTTGGGGGCGAAGCTTCCAGGCCGTCCAGTGATGCGGTCATCGAAACGCATACCCAGCCCGATAATCAAGTCCGAGTTTTGCACCGCTATGTTGGCCCAGTACATACCGTGCATGCCGAGCATACCAAGGCTGAGAGGATGATTCCTAGGAAAGGAGCTGAGCCCCAAGAGGGTATTGATGACAGGTATCCCCGTCTTCTCCGACAGCGTCCTGAGATCATCCGAGGCATGGGACGCCAGGACTCCGTGACCTGCGATGATAAGGGGCCTTTCTGCTCGGTTGATTAGTCCAGCTGCCTTGGGCAAGTCAGCCGCGGTCTCCGCAAGGAGTCTTGGCTGAGTCGCCTGGGGAACCTCCAAATAATTGAACTCTGCTATCTCCTGCTGCACGTCCCTTGGGACATCTACCAGCGTAGGACCGGGACGGCCATCCTGGGCCAGCCGGAATGCCTCGTATATCGTGGGCGCCAGGTCGTCGGCTGACATGACCAGGTAGTTTTTCTTGGTACAGGGAGCCGTCATGGCGCAGGTATCGGCTTCCTGGAAAGCCTCCGTACCCATGGCAGAGCGACTGACCTGTCCGGTGATCGCTACCATTGGCACCGAGTCGGCCTTGGCCCCCATGATCCCTGTAATAAGGTTAGTCGCCCCAGGGCCTGACGTGGCTATACAGACCCCTACCTTACCGGTGGCCCGAGCGTAACCATCGGCTCCATGAGCAGCACACTGTTCGTGACGAACCAGGACGTGGCGTATTTGAGAGTATTTATGAAGCGCGTTATAGAGAGGCAATATGGCGCCCCCAGGGTGGCCAAAGACCACGTCCACGCCTTCACGTAGAAGGGCCTCACAGATAATGTCTGCACCGTTGAGTTTCATCACGGCCTCCAGAAACCTAACTTATTTCCCTGCGGGAGACCCTATTCCGGAAACCCAGGTGCGCCGCGGGGCAAAAAATAATCCCGTCCCCATTTAGGGACGGGATTATAACGTTCCCGCGGTACCACCCTAATTCCCCTCACATATCGAGAGGCCTCTCAAGCAGGGCACTAACATGCCCCATCGTTGGTAACGGGCGATGAGCCCGGCCCAACCTACTGCCCCGTCTGAGGTTCGCCACATCCAGGGGTTCGGCTGACAGCTCCGGAGGGATCTTCACCGGGTTCGGCGTGTCTGCTCACACCATTCCAGACTCGCTAGGCGCCTAAGCCCGCCTACTCGTCTCCATCGCAGCCTTTAACAACTTAACTTAACACGTCCTATGCAAGCATGTCAAGCAACTTTGTAGCAACGAACCGGGATTCAATATGTCTGAAGAAGGCGTTTAGGGGGCCTACGCTCACGGCATCTCACGCTCATTTGTATTGACTTTTTTACATGCTCTTCATATACTTACTGATCGAGTGGTAGAGAGCGTGGCCCCTTTGCGACGGGGCCACGTTGTGGTATAGAGTAGAAACAGGCGACGTAAGACGCCCCAGTGGCGCAATGGTAGCGCAACCGATTTGTAATCGGTAGGTTGGTGGGTTCGAGTCCCCTCTGGGGCTATCTGGGCCCGTCAGGAAGCCATTTTCTGCGATATCCGAATGGGTCGGATATTGGCTCCAGCTACGGAGTGTGTTACACTGAAACGGGCCCGGAGGGGTGGGTGAGTGGTTTAAACCACCAGACTGTAAATCTGGCGCTCGGAAGGGCTTCGTAGGTTCGAATCCTACCCCCTCCACCATATCGAATTAGAAATCTACGGGCCCACATAGCTCAGCGGTAGAGCACGTTCTTGGTAAGAACGGGGTCGGCGGTTCAATCCCGCCTGTGGGCTCCATAGGAAACGCGGATGCGCATCACTAACGGAGGAAGCTAAATGGCGAAACAGAAATTCGATCGGAGCAAGCCGCACGTAAACGTTGGAACTATAGGTCACGTCGACCACGGTAAGACCACGCTTACCTCAGCCATAACCCGTGTCCTTAATGCGCATGGGACAAGCACGTCCTTCCGCGCTTTTGAGTCGATAGACAACGCTCCCGAGGAGAAGGCGCGAGGGCTGACGATCGCCATAGCCCACATCGAGTACGAGACGGAGAAACGCCACTACGCCCACGTGGACTGTCCCGGCCACGCAGACTACATAAAGAACATGATCACCGGAGCAGCCCAGATGGATGGCGCCATCCTGGTGGTGAGTGCACCGGACGGACCCATGCCCCAGACCCGGGAGCACATACTCTTGGGACGTCAGGTGGAGGTCCCTCGAATATTGGTGGCCCTTAACAAGGTGGACGCCATGGAGGATCCCGAACTGCTGGAGCTGGTGGAGCTCGAGGTCAGGGACCTTCTCAATCTATACGAATTTCCGGGTGACGACACCCCCATAATTCACGTCAGCGCCTTGAAAGCCCTTGAGTGTGGCTGTGGCAAGCGAGAGTGCGAGTGGTGCGGCAAAATCCTGGAGCTGATGGACGCAGTAGACGAGTACATTCCCCTCCCCACGCGCATCACAGACCGCCCCTTCCTCATGCCCATCGAGGACGTTTTCGGCATAAAGGGCAGGGGCACTGTAGTGACCGGCCGGGTCGAGCGCGGCTTGCTGAACTCGGGAGATGACGTGGAGATCGTCGGTTTCGGGGAAGTGAAGAAGACGGTGGCCACCGGGCTGGAGATGTTTCACAAGACCCTGGATTCCACCGAGGCCGGTGATGCGGTGGGAGTGCTTCTCAGGGGTGTTGAGCGAGAGGAGGTGGAGCGGGGTCAAGTGCTTGCGCGACCAGGGACGATTCAACCTCACGCCAACGCTGACGCCGAGGTGTATGTCCTCAGTAGAGACGAAGGCGGCCGCCACACTCCCTTCTTCAACGGCTACAAGCCCCAGTTCTACATCAGGACGTCGGATATCACAGGTGAGATCCAACTCCCCGAGGGAGTGGAGATGGTGATGCCCGGCGATAACATCAACATGAAGATAAATCTCATCTATCCCATCGCGCTGGAAGAGGGTCTCCGGTTCGCCATACGGGAGGGGGGCCGGACTGTTGGCGCTGGGGTGGTCACGAAAGTACAGGACTAGGTCATGGCCAAGAAAGGCGCTGGGGCGCGTATAATTATTACGATGGCATGCACCGACTGTCGGGAGAGAAACTACACCACCGACAAGAACCGGCGGAACGACACTCAGCGTCTGGAGCTGCGCAAGTTCTGCCCTCGTTGCCGGGGCCATACGAGCCACCGAGAGGTACGTTAGAGTGGCGAGACCTTCCGCCAAGCGGGCTGGTCCCAGGATAGTTTCCCCCGCCACCATTCGGCGCGGCAGCCCTATACAATTTTTTCAGGACACCCTCGCCGAGCTAAGGAAGGCGGTCTGGCCTTCCAGGGAAGAAACCGTGCGTCTGACCTACATAGTCATTCTGCTGTCTGCCGTGGCAGGATTCATTTTCGCTGGTCTGGACTTCCTACTTGGCCAGACTTTCGGAAGATACATTATTCGCTAATCCCACGCAGGGAGCAGACTTTCCAGCGTCTTAAATTAGGGAGAGGGACATGCCTGCTAAGACCCGCACGGACCAAGCCCGGTGGTACATAATCCACACCTACTCTGGCCAGGAAGAGCGGGTTGAAAAAAATTTGACGCTGCGCATACAGAGCCTGGACATGCAGGACAAGATATTCCAGGTAGTAGTGCCCACTGAGGAAGAAATCGTCCTCAAGGACGGGAAGCGCAGGCCAGAGCGCAAAAAGGTCTTCCCAGGGTATATTCTGGTCCATATGAGCCTGGACGACGTAAGCTGGTCAGTAGTGCGCAACACTCCCGGCGTCACCGGTTTCGTATCATCGGAGGATGAGCGGGGAAAGAGGCCCAAGCCGGTGCCACTGGAGGACAAAGAGGTCGACGCCATACTGAAGCAGATCGATTCGGGTCCGCCCAAGGTGACCATAGGATTCCAGAGGGGGCAGACGGTCAGGATATCCGCCGGGCCTTTCTCTGACTTCATGGGCACTGTGAGCGAGATAGACGCCGGCAAGGGCAAGATTCGAGTCATGGTCTCCTTCTTCGGCAGAGAAACACCGGTGGAGCTGGACTTCCTCCAGGTAGAAAGAATTTAGGAGCGGTCTTGGCTAAAAAGGTACGGGCCATCATCAAACTACAGTTGCAAGCGGGCAAGGCTACACCCGCGCCACCCGTTGGCCCGGCCCTCGGGCAGCACGGTGTCAACATAATGGCCTTTGTCAAAGAGTACAACGAGCGTACGGCAGCTCAGGTGGGCACCATAATACCAGCTCAAATCACCGTGTTCGAGGACAGGTCCTTCACTTTCATAAACAAGACACCGCCGGCGTCCGAGCTGCTACGTAAGGCCGCCGGCATAGAGAAAGGGCATTCGGAAGCTGGGCGCAGTTTCGTGGCCCAGGTCAAGAGAACTTCCATACGGGAGATCGCGGAGTTGAAGGGGAAGGACCTCAACGCACCTTCCCTTGACAAGGCGATGTCGATAATAGAAGGTACAGCCCGAAGCATGGGCATAGAAATCGTAGAGGAATAGGCATGGTCAAACAAAGCAGGCGGTTTCGGGAGATGGAAGCAATGGTGGACACGGATAAGGATTACGCCCCCGAGGAAGCCGTGGTCCTTCTCAAGCAAATCTCTTCCGCCAAATTCGATGAGAGCGTCGAGCTTCACCTGAGGACAGGAGCGGACACTCGCCATGCCGACCAGATGGTGAGAGGCGTTACTGTGCTGCCCTATGGCCTGGGCAAAGAGACTCGCGTCCTGGTCTTCGCGAACGGGGAAGCAGCTGAGGCGGCGCGCCAGGCCGGAGCGGACTACGTGGGCGAAGACGATCTCATAAAGCAGATCGAAGGCGGCTGGACCGAGTTCGACGTGGGCCTCGCGATTCCTGACGTGATGAGCAAGATAGGCCGTCTGGGTCGGATATTGGGCAGGCGAGGGTTGATGCCCAACCCCAGAACCGGCACGATGGTACAACCCCTGGACCTGCCTCGAATCATAGAAGAAGCGAAAATGGGACGCCTGGAATTCCGCATGGACCGCACGGCGATCATCCACTGCCCAGTGGGCAAAGTGAGCTTCACATCGGAGAAACTGCTCGGCAATATAGCTTCGCTGATAGACTCCGTTGTAAAGTCCAGGCCGGCCGCGATTAAGGGCTCCTTTGTCAGGTCCGCCTATCTCAGCGCCAGCATGAGCCCAAGCTTGAGGCTGAATCTCCAGAGCCTCATGGCAATGCAGCCTGATGTATAGCAACGCTTTCAGAGGCGATTCCGGACTGGACCTCAGGCCTGGATCGGTAACAGTGGCACAAGACAAGGTTTCAGGGAGGGATGTAGCGAGGTAGCTTAAACACAAGAATGCCAAAGACAGCGGGTCCTCGGTCTTAGAGGTTAAATAGAACGCCCGCCGAGGCGACAAGGGAGCCATCCCGGCTGGCCCACTGCTCAGGGAGCCCCAGCAATTCGCATATACGCGGGGGTTCCGCAGAGCCCTGAGGGTTACCGGGAGGTTGAATAGGAAGCCATGAGTGTTCCCTGCGCCTGCGGCGCAGGGAATTTCGTTAAAGGGGGGAGCAATGCCAACTCAGAGGAAAAGGGAGATGGTTGAGGAGCTAAGGGAGAAGTTCTCCCGGTGCACCATCGCCCTCGCTACCGATTACACCGGCCTTGATGTCAACGCAATGACCGATCTACGGCGGCAGATGCGTGACAAGAACATCGAATACATGGTCGTTAAGAACACGATTGCGTACTTGAGCGCCGACTCGGCAGACAGGCCGCAGATCAAGGATATCGTGCAAGGACCGACCGCCCTCGCCTTCGGCTACGATGATCCCATCGCCGTCGCCAAGGCCGTGGAAGAGTACATCCGGATAAACCGCTCCGTCTTGGCCATCAGAGGAGCAGTGCTAGAGCAGCGCACTATGACCCCCGCTGAAATCACCGTGTTGTGCAATCTTCCTCCCAAAAATGAGCTGGTAGCACGGCTTCTGGGCCAGGCCCAGTCACCCATAGTCGCGCTTCTTGGCCAGCTCCAAGCGCCGCTGCGCGGCCTTCAGACCATATTAAATGGTCCACTAGCCTCGTTGGCCATTCTGCTCCAGCAGAGAGCGGAGCAGCTAAAGTCACAAGAACAGTCCGGCTAAGTTTCGAGCAAAAGGAGGATACATGGATAAGGACGAAATTCTAGAAGCCATAAAGCAGATGACAGTGATGGACCTGGCGGATATGGTGAAAGCCATGGAGTCGGAGTTTGGGATCTCCGCTGCGGCTCCGATAGCAGTGGCAGCCGCGGCGCCGGCAGCGGCAGCGGCCGCTGGCGACGGGGCCGCCGGCCCACCGGCGGAAGAGGAACAGTTTGAATTTACCGTATTGCTCCAGGACATCGGGGCCAATAAAATCAATGTCATCAAGGCAGTCAGGGAAGTAACCACGCTGGGCCTGAGAGAAGCCAAAGAGCTTGTAGAGGGCGCGCCCGCCCGGGTCAAGGAGGCAGTAGCCAAGGAAGAAGCCGAAAAGATAAAGGCTACGCTAGAGGGCGCCGGGGCCACAGTAAAAATAGAATAGCCATCTAACTTCGCCGGGCGTAGGCTGCGAGTCACGAGACCCGTCGCAATAGGTATCAGGACGGCGTAAATCGTCCCCAAAGGGCGTGTCTGCCAGTAAACAGCCCGGGTGGACGGAGGTGGAGCTTGAGCAGGCGCAAAGATCGAGACCATTTTCTCTCGATGAAGGGCCTGGACCCAGGTTATAGGGGATTCCGCGGGCAGGGCCAACAGGCCAACGGAGATAATGACGCTCTGCAATCAGTAACCTGCTCTATCTGCGGGAGAAGGCGCAACGTAGCGTTGGAGGTCGCCGCCGAGGAAGGCGATAGCTATGTCTGCCTGAGTTGTCGCGAGGCGGAGGAGCAGGAGCCTGAGACGGAAGAGATCCGCGGCTGACTACCCCCAGCTTACCTGAAGTGAGGCAACTGCTCGTTCAAGTGCCGGTAAGCTTCCCCTAGCTGGGAGTCCACTCCTTGGACTCTGTCTTCTTCAGTCAGTTCAACGCTGATATCTGGCTCGATACCGGACCCCTGGATTCGTCTGCTCGAAGGGGTGTACCAATAGGATACGGGCAGATAGATCGCAGACCCATCGCTCAGTAGCTTAAACTCGTGCGCCGAGCCTCTGCCAGCGGTCCTGGCACCCATAATCTCGGCGCGTTCGGCGTCCTGCAAAGCTCCAGCCAGCGCCTCCGCGGCGGCGCCGGTGAACTCATTGACCAATACCACCATGGGAAGACCGGACGTAGCTACACCGCCTGCCTCAATCAACCAATCCCTCCGGCTACCGTCCTTGTCGATCTCGTACATGAACAGGCCGTCGGACAGAAACTGGCTAGCTATCTTCTGGGCCGCCTCGATGGACCCTCCAGAGTTGCTTCTCAGGTCGAGAATCAAGGCCAGCATATCCACCTGCTGAAGCTCCTCCACAACGTTCAACAACTCGTCTGGAGTGTTGTCCTGGAAATTCGCGATGTAGATATTGCCGATGGCGCCTGGCAGCAACAAGCGGTCCACGGAGACCATATCTATGTCTCCCCTTATCACGGTGATCTCCAACGGCTCTTCCTCGCCCTCTCTCCCTATGAGCAGGACAACTTTCGTGCCAGCCAGACCGCGCACGGGCTCCACAGCTTCCTGGAAAGTCTTACCCACCACCGACACACCGTTCACCGCCAGCAAGACATCACCCTCTTCGACCCCAGCCTTCTGGGCGGGGCTATCCCGCATGGGAGACACTACCATGTTACCGGCCTGGACCCCAATGAAGGCGCCTATCCCTTGGTAGGTGCCCCTCAGGCCTTCCTGGGCCCGCTCGTAGGCTTCCGCGGTCAGGTGCCTTGCGGTATCGTCCCCCAGGGACCTCAAGAGTCCATCCACCCCCGCATCCGTAAGCGCATCGGTCTCTATTTCGGGCCACTTTTGCCTGATCAGCGACCACGCCTTCCAGGCATCGGTAAGCTCTTTAGGAACATGGCTCGGTACTCGAGTTTTAACGCCGTCCAGCTCGGTCAGGAAGGGGTACGCGGGCTCCTCGGCCGCAGCCAGCAAGCCTGCGATGATGCTGCCGGTCGTCTCCACTGAATCCAGCTCAATCCCGCCGACGTAGGAACTGGCAACAAAGTCCCATGCTTCCCATATGAGGCCGGCATCTGCGGGGTCAGCGTCAGCGACTCTCGTATCCCTGGCAGTTCGGCTTTCGGCCCGGCAGGCGACGAGGGAAAGGGAGACCAAGAGGGTTACAACGGTGAAGGTCCTTAACGAGTACAGCTTGGTCCCGATTAGCGAATACGCTTTTTCTATTGCTGTTACGGCCATTCGGCGAGCCACATCCTATAATTAGCATAGGGTCATATCGCCGGGAGTGTCAAGCAACAACTATACGCACCGACGGGCAACACCAGAAAACGCACTTCCGCACAGCCCATCAGCATTGCAAGCACGGTGCGGAGTGTCTAGAATATACGTATGTCGGCTGTAAACGCAGCTTTTGGGCCGGGGTCCCTTGAGAGGGTGACCCAGAGCATGACCTTATGCAGAGCTAAATAGATAGATAAGGTGGAGACACAGTGAGTTGGAAGATCGTCACCGCTACCATGGCATTACTACTCTTGATGGCCGCATGCGGGGGTAGGTCGGCGACCACAACCGAGGAAACCAAAGCGGACCCAGCGACGGCCACTCCATCAGACGCCACGGTTGCTCCCGATACCACGGCTCAGAACTCCGAGCCAAAAGAGCCCGGCTCTCGAATAGATGGCGGAGCGCTGGTCAGGGTATTCGGTGACCCGCCGACTCTGGATCCTCACCTCACCACCGACGCGACATCCGCCACATTTATAGTCGAGGTGTTCGGCGGGCTCGTGACCATAGCCCCGGACCTGAACATAGTCGGAGACATTGCCGAGAGTTGGGATGTGAGCAACGACGGCTTAACATACACTTTCCACCTGCGAGAAAACGCCAAATTCCACGACGGTAAGCCCGTGACAGCCCAGGACTTCAAATGGTCCCTTGAGAGGGCTACAGATCCGCAGACTGCCGCGCCGGTGGTCGACCAGTATCTCGGAGACATCGTGGGAGCCAAGGAAAGGCTCAAGGGTGACGCCAGCGAACTCGCCGGGGTTAGGGTAATAGACGACCACACCCTGGCGATCACTATCGACGCGTCCAAGTCTTACTTTCTGGCAAAGCTGACTTATCCCACCGCCTTTGTCCTCGACAAAGCGAACGTCGAAAGCGGCCGCCGCTGGTTCCGCACGCCCAACGGTACGGGTCCCTTCAAGCTCTCGGAGTACGTGCCCGGCGAACGCCTCATACTGACTAGGAACGAGCTTTTCCACCTGGGGCCGCCTTTCCTGGAGAGCGTCCGGTTCATCCTCAGCGGTGGTACCGCAATGCTGATGTACGAGAACGACGAAATTCATCTAACTGGGGTGGGCCTGGCAGACCTGGACCTCATACTCGACCCCAATAACCCACTCAATACCGAGCTGCAGCGGGCCCCGCCATCCTTCAGCACCAGCTATATCGGCATGAACGTCAATGACCCGCCCCTTGACGACCCAAAGGTCAGACAGGCCCTTAACTACGCCATCGACAAGGAAGCCATATCTCGCGACGTTATGGCCGGCCTGGTAGTTCCGGCAAAGGGAATTCTGCCTCCGGCCTTTCCCGGCTACAACCCGAACCTGAGGGGCTATGATTACGACCCGGAGAGGGCCCGCCTGCTAATGAGCGAATCCAAATATGGGGACGATCTAGAGAACCTGCCACCCATAATCTTAACGACTGCCGGTAGCTTCGGCACCCAGTTAACCTTGGACATGGAGATTATCCTGGAGATGTGGGACCAGAACCTGGGGATCAAGGTCGAGATACTTCAGACCGAGTTCGGCACCTACCTTCAGGACCTCGTCAAGCGCCGTTTCCAGATGTTCGACATCGGTTGGATCGCCGACTATCCCGATCCCGAGAATTTCCTTGACATACTTTTCCACAGTGAGAGCAGCAACAACCACACTGGTTACAACAATCCCGAGGTAAACCGCCTGCTCGAGGAAGCCAGAGTTGAACAAGATGAAGCCGTCAGGTTCGCTCTGTATCACGAGATCGAGCAGATGATCATCGAAGACGCACCCTGGATTCCCCTTTGGTACGCCGGCGAGCAATACGTCTTGATCAAGCCCTACGTAAACGACTACTTTCTTACGCAGCTGATTATCCCAAAGCTACGTTTCGTCTACATGACGGAGAATTAGGCTCTTCACCCGGGAATGCCAAAGCTCGAACTGAAGAAGCCCGGCTATCTATCACGCATGCAATAGAACAGGGTTACCATGTGGGTTTATGTAGTTAGAAGACTCATCTGGGCCCCTATTCTTCTCCTGGCTGTTACGTTCATAACCTTCACCCTCACCCGCTTCGGCCCAGGAGACCCGGTGCAGATACTCATGGGTCAGCACAATAATCCCGAGGCGGTAGAGCGAATCCGGCAACAACAGGGCCTGGACAAGCCACTCCTCGTCCAGTACGGAATCTATATCAAAGATGTCTTCCGGGGAGACCTGGGCGAAAGCTACAAATACCGGGGCAGAGACGTATCGGAGCTGCTGCCCAGGCGCATGTGGGTCTCTGCCCAGCTGGGAATCGCGGCCATGATCATCTCCCTGGGGCTAGGGATTCCCGTCGGGTTTTTTACGGCCCTCAAGCAAGGCACCTGGGTGGATACGCTGACTGTCAGCATCACACTGCTTCTCATGTCCGTGCCGGTGTTCCTAACCGCTCCCGGGCTTCTCATCATCTTCGCCCTTTGGCTGGATCTTCTGCCCACCCACGGCTGGGGTGGCTTCTTCGACACTCAAATCATCCTGCCGGCTGTCGTATTGGGAGTGCCCGGCATAGCGGCACTGACCAGGCTCACCCGTGCCACCACGTTGGAAGTCATCGGACAGGACTATGTGCGTACCGCCAGAGCAAAGGGGCTCGAGGAATACGTCGTGCGTTATCGGCACATCCTGCGCAACGCGCTCATACCCATATTCACACTGGTAGGTCTCTCCATGGCCACCCTGGTATCAGGCTCCTTCATAATTGAGTTTTACTTCGGGATTCCAGGGATGGGACTACTGGCCATCGAGTCCATCTTCGCGCGCGACTATCCCGTCATCATGGCACTGGTGCTCGTCATCGCAACCGGCTTTGTTCTCGCCAATCTCGTGGTGGACATCGGCTACAGGTTCATCGACCCCAGAATACGCTATTAGCATGTTGCGGAAGAAGAAGGGAGTGCGGAGGGGCGAAGCCCCTTTGCCGGAGGTCTGAGAGCCTGCCCTGAGCTAGCCGAAGGGATGTCCCTCAGATGTCAATTCTTCCCTCTTCCTGGCCAGGCCCGTCCTGAGCCTGCCGAAGGGAAGGGGGTCAGTGGGATAGTCGAAATGGTTTTCAGCACCATGTCACTGATAACTGTAACCAGGTAGGGCCGGCAACGGGGCCCGTATCCCCGGTCCGTTGCGCGCAGGCAAAGCTATGGCTGTCGAGAGCGAAAAAACGATATTCACGGTCCAAGCGGAGGGCAGAAGCCTTTGGGCGCAGTCCCTGCGCCGCCTAATGCGAAAGAAGGTGGGTATGGCCTGCCTGCTGATCATCGTCACCTTCTACGTTGTGGGTGTCCTAGCAGCCTGGGTCGCGCCTTACCGCTACAATGAAGTGAACCTCAACAACGTCAAACAACCCCCTTCCCTCAGCCACCCTTTCGGCACCGATCGGGCCGGGAGGGATATGTTCTCCAGGGTGATCTATGGGCTCAGAACTGCCGTCGTAATCACCGTCGCTGCGGTGGTCACCGGCAGCCTGTTCCTAGGAATCACGATGGGGCTGATCTCTGGCTACTTTGGGAAGATGGTGGACTCGATAATAATGAGGATAGGCGAGGTATTCCTGGCCTTCCCCGACATATTGCTGGTCATCCTGATCGCGGCCACTATCAGGCCCAGGATGGTGGAGTGGGTCAGAAGCTTTCAAGAGGCTACGGGAATCGACTGGATCATAAGGCTGGGGATAGTTGATTACGTAGTCGTGTTCGGGGCCCTGGCCGCCTTCTCATGGGTTGGTATGGCCAGGCTGGTACGAGGCCAGGTATTCTATATAAAACAAAGCCAGTATGTCGAATCGGCCCAGGCCGCCGGGGCGTCCACAGCGCGTATCCTGCTATACCACATTCTGCCTAATGTCATCAGCCCAGTGATTGTGGTGGTTTCCATGAGTATGGGAAGCATCTTCTTCGCTGCTATCATCCTGAGCTGGCTCGGTATCGGCATACAGCCGCCTACACCCGACCTCGGACGAATGATCTTCAACAACGGCAGTATTGGTGTGCTGCGCACCGACCCGCACCTGCTCTTGTTCCCGGTGGGCACGGTGACGGTGCTAGTCTTCTGCTTCAATCTGTTGGGGGACGCCATGAACGACGCCTTCAACCCACGGACCCGGTAGGTAGCCTATCGCGGGCCTTTACGCCGGCCATGCAACCGGCGCATTAGAACCAGCGACAGCAGGAGGCGGTACCCGCCGACACCCCACCTGGGGCGCAGGACGAACAGAGGCCCTCCCAACAACGCCAACATCGCTACGTCCAGCGGCAGATCGCTGTTCCCATGGGGCGACGCCCCACAGCTACGGGACGTCCTGCGCTCTTCGTCTATCGCAGGAGGACTCTCAGGGGTCGCATCCGCGGCTGGTCCAGCGGGAGTCTCCTCCACGAGCGGAGTGGGCACAGGCGTCGGCTCTTCTTCCTCATCAGCCAGAGCTGGACCTGGAGTGGGAGTCAGTTGTCTTTCCAGCTCTTGTGGAGACGGTAGAGGACCCAGGCCCAGCGAGCGTCGCCAAAGGGTATCCAGGCCGTACTGATCGAAGCCGTATACCACCTCTAGCGCCCCGTCGACGGATGTGGCTGTATGGAAGGCCCGCATCAGCTCAGCCATCTTTCCCGGGCCGTAAGCGTTTATCAAAAATTCAACCACGGATTTGCCCTGACCGTAGCCGATGACTATGTCGTCCGGTTCACCGCCGAGGGATTGTTGGTACCATAAAGGCTTGACTCGTCTGGTGAAGATGGCGTAGGCGAGAGCCCTGTCGTAGGCCGGAGTTTGGTCAATGTTGCCGTACTCGGCGAGGCCTTCGTTGAGCCATGCTGGAACCAAGGAATGTCCACGCCCGGCTCCTTCGGCTACCAGTATGTGGGTGAATTCGTGGGAGGCGATACCCGTGACCGTTGTCTCTGAACTGAGGACCATCAGGACCCTTTCCGAGGGCCAGGCCTGACCCTGGGTCTGCAAGCCTTCCCTCACCGCCTGCGAACGAAAAGGGAGTCCTCTGGACATGTCTCTGTAGTTGCTGTAAGAGACGATCTTTATGGGCTCCGTGGGTATTATACCAAGCAGCCGGCCCATATTCTCCATGGTCAGCCTTGCGGCATCCAGAACGGTTCTCGCGCGCTTTTCGACGAAGTCGCCGTAGTAGTAAACGGTCAATATCCCTTCTGAAATCTCCTTCCACTCAAGGGACTCGTCCAAGTACAGAAACTCCTTTTCCTCAGTGCGAAACTCCCTTTCCGCCGCATCCACAATCTCAAAGAAGTAACGCACTACTGTACCGGGGGGTTTATGGCCGCTCCCGGAGCCGGTGGCCATCACGTGTTCCCCCTCCACCACCGTTCCGGGTTCAAAGTCCAGGTACCCGTAGCCGCTTCGTTCGCCGCCTACAGGCCTAAAGAACACGCGGACCTCCGTTATGGGATCGGGGCTGGTTGCCGCTATGCTGAAGGTGATGTCGTCGGGGAAATTGCTCTCAGCGCTCTCTGAGATTACCTGAATGCCCTCCCCATCCGCCAGCGCAACCGGAGCCAAAACCCACAGTAACCCCATCACGGCAACCGCCAAGGATATACCAGTGAGGCGTATAGCTTTAATGTCCACGATTCAAGAGGCTCCTCCCCTTTGTATTATATTAACGGATTTCGGAATGAATTGTCCAAGCCGGCCGCCCCATAAGGAGTGGTTTTCGAGTCCGGCGCCCAAAGGTAAGTCTCTCATACCCACCAGTCCACCCATCCGCACTGCCGGCCTCGACAAATTGCTTGCGATGCCTCCTGGCATCAAATTTATACGTGGCAGAGCCCGAGACGGATTGTTTCACGCTCCAGCAGCCTTGACTTAGAACATATCAGACAATACACTAGCCTTGTGTTGCCCTGGAACGAACGAATGGCCCTTCTCCTTCTCTCCCTAAACCACAAGCTTCTCGCCAGTTCTGCCATAGGCGGCCCGATGAAGGGTCCTATGAAGGCGAGCACCTCCATACCTGGATAGGACGCCAACATGTGCGGCATCGTCGGCTATGTGGGCCACCGTGAGGCCTGGCCGGTGGTTCTCACAGGGCTTCAGCACCTGGAGTACCGCGGCTACGACAGTGCCGGTATAGCCATCCTGGACTCCTCAGGCCAGCTTCAGGTCCACAAGTCAGCGGGTAAGGTCAAGGCCCTCTCCACTCCGGGGAAAGGCGGAATTCCGAAGGGGACGCTGGGTCTAGGCCACACTCGATGGGCAACCCACGGAAAGCCGACCGATGCCAATGCTCATCCTCATACGGACTGCCGCCATCAGCTGGCGGTGGTGCACAACGGCATCGTAGAGAATTACCTTCAACTCAAGCAAGACCTCCTCTCTAAAGGACATACCTTCACATCGGAGACAGACACAGAGGTCATTCCCCATTTACTAGAGGAAGCGTTAAAGGACGGATGTAGCTTTGTGGAAGCCTTCATCAGAATGAGGACCCAGCTCCAGGGCTCCCAGGCTATCGTGGCTGCCCAGGTAGGAACCTCCGAACGTATGCTCCTTGCCGGACGTATAGGAAACGCCGGCGGAGGCGTAGTCGTAGCCCATCGATCGGGTGAGGCGATGGTCAGCAGCGACCTCCCCGCGCTGACCCACTTCGCGGATCGGGTCAGCTTTCTAGATGATGGCGAGACCGCCATTGTCACTGAACACGGGGTCGAGTATCTGAGTCCTGAAGGCGAGACAATGGACAAAGGCACGCAGCCCGTCTCCGGGGACACCGGCTGGGTAGACAAGTCAGGGTACAAGCACTTTATGCTCAAGGAGATAATGGAGCAACCCCGCGTAGCGGCCAACGCTTTAGGCGGGAGGGTGAACTTTGACCAGAATACGGTGACCCTGGAAGGGTTCCCAATCTCAGAGAGCCAGATCCGGGAACTTCACAGGGTGATCCTTATAGGATGCGGCACCAGTTTGCATGCCGCCATGGTGGGCAAGCATTTCATCGAGGAGCTTACTGGTTTACCTACCGAGGTAGACAGCTCGTCTGAGTTCAGGTACAGAAACTTTCACCTGGACGACAAGACCCTTGTCATCTCCGTAGGTCAATCCGGAGAGACGGCGGATACCCTAGCGGCGATGGCCGCCGCTAGGGAGAGGGGAGGGCGGCTGATTACCGTTTGCAACGTGGAGGGCAGTCAAGCCACTCGGCTGGCTGAGGAGACGTTGTACATGCGATCGGGGCCTGAAATAGGGGTAGCCAGCACCAAGACTTTCATAGCCTCCCTGGCCGTCCTCTTCTTGACTTCAATATACCTTGGACGCGTTCGCGGAAATATAGACGGCGTTCTTTCGCGTAAGCTGACCGAGGAGTTGGCCCGTTTGCCCCATCTTCTCGGTACAGTTCTAGACGACCATCTGCCTTATCAACAGATAGCTCGGAAGTTCTACCGATACGAAAACTTCCTATACTTGGGCAGGGGGATCATGCATCCGCTAGCTCTAGAAGGGGCCCTCAAGCTCAAGGAGATCAGCTACATACATGCCGAGGGATATCCGGCCGGTGAGATGAAGCACGGACCCATAGCCCTGATTGACATTAACATGCCTGTGGTGGTTCTTGCGCCCGACGGCCCTCTTTACAGCAAGATCTCGAGCAATCTCAAGGAAGCCAAGACAAGGGACGGAATTATTATCGCGGTTGCTACGGACGGGAATACGGAGCTTGCTCCGCAAGTCGATGAGGTATTGCACATACCCAAATGCTCTGAAGTTCTTACTCCTTTCTTGGCGGTTGTCCCGTTGCAGCTCCTGGCCTATTACATAGGCCTACGCCGTGGCTGCGACGTGGACCAACCCCGCAATCTCGCCAAATCCGTCACAGTAGAGTGAAGCGCGCACAGCGGTCCCGGGCCTAGCTGAGTTGTCCAAGGTGGCCTAGTTTTTGAACGTTGACCAATCTTTAGGCACCCTTATATACTGTCCAAATTGGTGGCACCACACCAGCCTACTGTTTTGGGTAGATACCCGACCATATTTCCGTGAATATTAGTTATGACTCATAGTTGGACACGAAGGGCCGGCCTCGCAGTTGCCGGTATCGTCGTCTCAATCACATTAATACTGCTGGCCCACGACGGGGGAATCTTTGCGGACGTTCCCTGGCCTACGCCGCCACCCGGCCCTGAAGCCAAGCTTCCGAACGTAATCGATCCGGCCAACGTCAAGCAGGTAGACATACCGAGGGTGGAATTCGCGATCTCGTGGCTGATTTCGCCGCTCGCAATGCCGGTGCCAAGGTTTCCTCCGGTACCCAAGTCAGAGGTACAGTCTAAGGACGGATTACTCCTTGTCATCGACGCCGGCTCTATAGATAGCACGGTACAAGTCGTCTATGAGCCGTTGCCCCTCGACAAAGCTCCCTCGTCGGCCAGACACCAGGAGATGCTTAAGGCGTTCGACCTGCAGGCATTCGACCACAGGGCCAAGCGCATCACTCTGAACTTGCAACGACCGTGGGTGTTGGAGCTACCTATTCGCACACCCTATGGAGACCCATCCAGGCTGGTGATCGCGCGCTACACCGCTGACCACGGATGGCTGCCCTTGGTCACCAGTTACCATCAAAGCCGAGGCATCCTGGAAGCCCGCGTACTGAGCCTTGGTCGCTTCGCTATCTTATCCGAGCCCCGAATAGTATCCGGCTAAACATCCGCATGCTGGACAAGCTCGCCGCCAGAAGCAGCGCGGTGCTGCACCGGACATCCCACCACCCGATCGGCAGACTCTTGTTGACTCAGAGCCTGGTAAAGGCTTACCCGCAACTCGGGATATTCTTCGCGTTTTGCGTTCTGGGCATCATTATCATATGGCCAACCTTTGGCCAAGACTATCCATCCGGGGTGGATACTGCAACCTTCCTGCACCTGAGCTGGGTCACCAAGCTTGCCCTCTCTGGCGACCTGGCGAACCCGCTCCAGGACCCCTATTGGTACGGTGGCTTCCCGTACCTTCAGGCATATCCTCCCCTGGGTTACGGCCTAGTTGGAGTCATCAGCTTCGTGACACGGATCGACCTAATAGGGGTCTCCGTCGCCCTGCTGGTCATGGCGTACGGGGGACTGGCTACGGCGACCTACTGGCTCGCGGTTGAGCTGGGCCTGCGTCGGTGGACCGCCGCCCTGGCCGGAGTCCTGACCACTCTAGCCTACCCGGTTCTAAGCTCGATCTTTCTGTGGGGCTGGTTTACTTCCATGTTGGCCCTTCCCATCGGGCTTGTGGGATTCATGCTGCTTGAACGATCCCTTAGAACAGGCAACCGTGGGCTATCCGCATGGGGAGGAGCATGCATGGCGGCCAGCATCCTGACCCACCACATGACCGGGATTTCGCTGGGTCTGGGAATAGCTGGGTGGTTCCTCTACCACGCACTCTCAGCCGTATATTCCAGGAGACAGGTACTCACTCATTCAGCGTTATTCACGGCGGTTACGGCGCTGATCGTCGCCCCCTGGGGGATTCCCTTCACCATCCACATCCTCGATGTAGCTTTCCGACGAGAGATTCCCGGTCTCTGGCTCCCGACCTTGAACGCATACAGCTCCAACATCGTCGACTCCTCGCTTATCGGTGGATTCGTATACCCATCTTACCTGGGCATCACAATACTGGTGCTCGCGACTGGGGGGACGGTGTACACGCTGATAGAGCGTAAGCGCCTCGCCGGAGTTGCCATCACGCTGCTGGTGTTGGCGTGGTTCAGTATGGGCTCCGATTTGAACCCACTTATCCGCGTCTACCCGTTTAGCGCCCTCGATGTCGCCCGTTTCCATCTGTTCATGGTGCCTTTCATGACATTGCTCGGCGCCGCCCTTGTGGAACGCACGTTTGGCTTTTTAAGAGACATTTGGCCATCGTTGGCCTTCGGCTCTCGCTCCTGGTCACATCGAGCCGACCGCGCGCGGTGGGGTGTGATGATCGTGGTCACCATGGTTATCCTGATATTTCCGATTATCGACGCTTTGAAAGCAAGAGACCACATGAGCCCGTACCAGGTAGATGAGTCAGTCGCGCAAGCTATGAGCTGGCTGGCCCGGGAGCCACCACCAGATGACGAGACACAAGGCCGCGTTTACGCAGTGGGTCTCTGGAATTGGCACACGTTCCTCGTCCCGTACACCACGGGCCACCTCTTGGTGGACGGGTGGCACGATGAGGGAGCTCCCAATGTGAATCAGGTTCGGCAGCTCCGGATCATGGGATGGACCGCAAACGTGGATATAGAAACATCACACAGCTTATTGGTAGACCTGGGCGCCACGTACGTCCTTGTCAAGCGCGTGCCCGATTACCCGCTAGAGAACTCACATTTGTTTTGGGACGGGTTTCAAGCCCACACAGAGTGGTACGCGATGCAGGAACAGTGGGGCGACGTGGCTGTCTTCCGTGTACTCCGGTAGCCTAGAGCCGTACGCCTGAGGAGGGGCTGGGCGTGCCCCTGAGGCGCCGTATCGTAGAGGATCCGCTTCAATTACCCCGGGTCGCGGTCTTGTCATTAAATTCCTTTAGGAATAGACTGAATGTAACGGATGTTCCAATTTAGTCGATGTAGTCCTAGTGAAAGCCCCTTCGCCTCCAACGGCGACCGATGCATAAAGTGATATCAAGATACCTGTTTCTCGTCCTGCTGGGCCTTTTTAGCATAGCATGGTCCGGCTGCCGCTCCACACCACAGATCGAGCGCGCCTTCGATGAATCTGAAGAGGTGCTGACCGCTTCTGCCACGGCGGACATCACAATCGTGGATAGGGGCACGCCACGGCTGACACAGGTCCGACCCGTCCCGGCCCACATCACCATTTCACCGGGGGAGACAATCACGCTCTCCGGATTAGCTTTCGACCAGCTGGGAAGGGAAATCGAAGGAGCCGTAATTCAGTGGCAGGCGATCGATCCCGAAGTTGGGACTATTACACCGAGGGGAGTTTTCCGCGCTGGTTTTACCAAAGGCACCTTCGGTGACTCACTCGTTGTCACAGCCCGGGCGCCGGCGGGTATGGCAGCAGGGTTGGTCCAGGCGGCCGCGAGTGTTACCGTGGATGAGTTCATCCGTGAGCTAGTACCCGCGCGCATAGTCCTCTTTCCGGAAGCGGCCGAGGTTGAACCGGAAGGGACCTTCCGGCTTACGGCCATGGCGTTGGATGCTAACGGGCTCGCCATCCCTGACGTGAAATTTAAATGGGAGATGATAGAGCCTCTGGCAGGGTCCATCTCCCGGGACAACCGGTTAGTGGCGTCCTCAAACATAGGTACATTCCCCAAAGCGATCCGTGTCACGCTGATCCCTGAAGAAGATGGACGGGATGAACCAATCAGCGCCACCATGGACGTTCTAGTGACAGATCCGGCAGACGCGGCCAACAGAGTATCTGCATCGGTACTCCCCAGAGTCGTAAGCCTCACGCCCGGTGACGACATCAGGTTTAGCGCATTGCTTCTGGACAAGAAGGGTAATCAGATCACAGCGACTGAGCATCGTTGGGAGGTTCTGGATGACAGGGCCGGGGTAATCACCAATAACGGCCGGTTCCAGGCAAGTAACGAGGCCGGCATATACCCCGACGTCGTACGAGTCACGATAAGCATTCAGGGCGCCGATGAGACCGTGACCGCCATCGCCACAGTCGCCATCATAGACGTTTCCTTGCCGACTACGCAGGAGTCAGCGGAAGCCTTTAAAGTCGCTATCTTCCCGGAGCGCATAGTGCTGTCGCCGGGAGAGTCAACCCGTGTCTCGATAGTGACTCTGGGTGGCGACGTGCGGTTCCTGTCAGGCGCCAATGTTGATTGGTCGTTGAGCCCCCCGGAAGTCGGTGAGGTGTCACAGTTTGTAAACGTCACTGCCCATGATTTCCCTGGGGTTTACGAAGGAGCTATCCGCGCAAGGGTTACACTGGATACCGAGGGCGGCCCTCTCACAACGGAGGTCAGCGCTACCCTGGTCATACGAGATGTTCTCAACAACGTGCAGATCACGCCCGAGGCTGCTACCGTGGCCCGAGGAAACAAAGTCCAGTTCCGGGCTGTTGCACGGGATAAGAGCGGAGTACTGGTGCCGGACGTCACTTTCCGGTGGAAGATCAATAATCCAGAAGAAGGACCCGCCGTGGGTACCATAGACCCCAACGGCCTCTTCACCGTGGAAGGCGACCCGGGGACATACCCGGGGACCGTCGAGGTTCAGGCGATCCAACGAATTCGGCCTTCAGGAACAGGTGGATAGATCATACCCTAATTAATCAATAGTATCTCGCAGGAGCGTATCCAAACTGGGAATCGTAAACCGGCATAAATCAGGTGAGAAATGAATGCGACCATCTGGTACGATTATATTTGACCGTGGTGCTATATCGGCCTGGACAGGATCGACAGATTAAGGAAAGACTACGACATCACAGTGGAGGGCAAGGCGTTTTTTCTACGGCCCGACATTCCAAAAGAGGGCTCACCTCGAACGCCTAAGCCGGGCGAGTCGGACGGTCAGCTAAACGAGCCGTTGAGGACCTCTGCCCAGGAGGCGGGGCTGGTTATGCGCCGCTCAACCTTCACGCCGTATACCAAGTACGTCCTGGAGGCCACTGAATACGCCCAGCAGCAGGGCCAGTTCGACGCCTTTCACCTTGCCGCCTATAAGGCATACTGGGAAGATGGTAAGGACCTTGGCGATCTAGCAGTGAACGAGGAGCTTGCCGGAAAGTGCGGTTTGGACTGGCCTGAGTTGTCGGATCGCCTCTCGTCCGGTTATTACACGGAAGCTGTGACCACCCAGTACCAGGAGGCCATCAATCTGGGCATTCGAGGAATACCGGCCTTCCTCATAGGCAACCAGCTATTCACGGGCGCTCAACCATACGAGATCTTCAAGCTGGCCTATGCTCGGGCCAACCAGGGGCTGGAGAATCCAGGCCGGAGCGAAGGGACTCTGCTCTAGGATGCGGCGGACTTGTGCAGGACCTCCACCAACTCGCGGACGCTGGCAGCGGATTTATCGAGAGCAGCCCGCTCCCCTTCCGTAAGCTTGATCTCGATGATCTCCTCAATCCCGTTGGCCCCCAGCTTGACCGGAACCCCGATATACAAGCCCCTGATCCCATATTCGCCGTCCAGATAGACAGAGCAGGGCAGGATCCGCTTTTTGTCCAGTAATATTGCCTCGGCCATCTGGGCGATGGCGGCGGAAGGGGCGTAGTAGGCGCTGCCGGCCTTCAGCAAGCTGACTATCTCACCCCCACCCTGGCGGGTCCTCTGTACCAGACGGTCGATCGTCTCCTGTGGCAGCAGCTCCGTGATTGGTATACCACCAACCGTGGTATAACGCACCAATGGCACCATGTCGTCCCCGTGGCTGCCCAGAACATAGGCTTGTACGTCCTCCACCGATACATCCAGCTCTTGAGCTATGAAAGTTCGGAACCGTGACGTATCCAGAATACCGGCCATCCCGAACACCCGGTGTCGAGGGAAGCCGCTAACCTCAAAGGCATGCTGAACCATGGCATCCAGCGGATTTGTGACTACCAGCAGAAGGCATTCAGGCGAGCGGGCAACCACCTGTCTCGTGACCTCTCCGATAATTCTGGCGTTAGTGTTAAGCAGGTCATCCCGGCTCATCCCTGGCTTGCGAGCGATGCCGGCGGTGATGATGACCAGGTCAGATTTGGCCGACTCTTCATACCCGTTGCTCCCGGTAATCCGTGCATCGGAGCCCAGAACGGGCCCAGACTCCAGCATGTCCAGCGCCTTCCCTTGTGGCAGGTCCTCTATGACATCCACCAGCACAACGTCCGCGTAGCCTGTCCCGTGAATTCGTTCCGCTGTCGTGGCGCCCACGTTCCCCGCACCGACTACAGTCACCTTCTTACGCATGTATGTACTCTCCGGTCCTCTCTACTCTCGTCTGATTCCCGACCCCAAACCAGTTCTGCGCTTATCAGGGCGCTGAAACCCTCTGCACACCCTTTTTTTCCGCGGCCTCTTAGGCGTGGACGAACTCCTCCCAGCGACCCTCTACATTTGGATCACTGATGGTATCCATGATGTATTCACCGAGCTCCTTACCCGTTGCCCCAGTGTCTCTGCCGGTGATGGCGATTTTTCGTTCATATTGGCCACATATATCGAGGGCCTTATGCAGCTTGTTCCCTTGAGACTCGAAACCCAAGTGAGTCAGCAGCATCCCCCCAGCGCGCATCATAGAGCTTGGATCGGCGTATTGGGCGCGGCCTTCTCTCACCATGCGTGGTGCGCTGCCGTGGATGGCCTCGAACATCCCATACTTCTTTCCCACGTTGGCGCTGCCTGCTGTGCCGACACCCCCCTGGATCTGGGCCGCCTCATCCGTGAGGATATCGCCGTAGAGGTTGGGAAGCACAATAACCTGGAACTGCTTCTGCCGGGCCGGATTGATTAGCGCAGCGGTCATTATGTCAATATACCAGCCTTCCCACGTTAGGTTCGGATATCTGGAGGAGACTTTCCTGGCAGCGTCCAGGAATTTGCCATCGGTCGTCTTGACGATATTGGCCTTGGTCACCACGGTCACCGAATCTTTGCCGGTCCGCTGTGCATGAGCAAAGGCAGCCTCTATAATTCTCTCGGACCCCTGGGACGTGATTACCCTGAAATCGATCCCGATGTCTTCAGTCACATGCACTCCCTGGCTACCGACGGCGTACATGTCCTCGGTGTTCTCCCGGAAGAAAGTCCAGTCTATGCCCTGCTTTGGTATGCGCACGGGGCGTATGTTGGCGAAGAGGTCCAGCGCTTTGCGCATCGCCACATTAGCGGACTCTATGTTCGGCCAACCGTCACCCTTCTCAGGAGTATGCGTAGGCCCCTTCAACGTGACGTGGCACTCCTTTATTTGGGTCAACACATCATCCGGAATGCTTTTCAGTTGCTCAGCGCGGTTCTCGATGGTCAGGCCTTCGATGTCGCGGAACTCAACTTTTCCACTGGCTACCTCGTCCTTCAGAAGAAACTCCAGCACACGTTGCGACTCAGCGGCGATGTAAGGGCCAATCCCATCGCCGCCGATCATGCCGATTTTGATGGGCGTGATCTTGCCGTAATCTAGCCAGTCCTCTTCGGATTTGAGGCGCTCCACTCGCTCAAGCTGCTCTTCGAGCACCTTAGCAAACTGGACTGTCGCAGCTTCGATAGCTTGCGTATCTACCATGCCTACTCCTTTCGGATGGTAAGTCTACAATCCGGCTCTGGACCAGAGTCCGGACACACAATACAGTGCAGCTAATTCCCGTTCCTCGACGGGGATCGGACTCCTGGTGGCTTAACCGCGCCATCCGGTGTGCGAAAGTGGTCCCTGTTTCCGGCGCTAAACTTCCAGCTGGCTCGCCAGGGCTTCTGGCTCAGTAACCGGCTGCTGACAAGCATAGTTGTGACACACATACGCGGTGGGGCGGCCATCGATCATGCTCTTGTTCTCGAGCAGAGGGGAAGCCATTGAGCCGTTAAGCGGCAGTCCGGGATCGTGGCCGGCAACCACTTTGTTGGGCAGGTAGCGCCCGTGCGCTACGTCCAGGAGAGCCCTGGTACCTTGATCCGCCCGGGGTCCCACTATCGCTATCTCTTTGGGCGTGGATAGGTAGAAGTCGAGGGCGCAGAGCCAGTGTCCCATACCGAGGGGAGCCCGGGCCATGTATTGCTGCATAGAGCGAAGGGCACTGGACCCCAGGGTCCCATAGTCGCTCTCCCCGGCAAGCACCGACAGATGCAGCAGCACGTCTACAGCGACGGAGCTGCCACAGGGGGTAGCGCTGTCAAAGAAATCCCGGGGCCGGACCACCAGGGCTTCGTGGTCTTCACCGGTGTCGTAAAAGGCTCTCTCACCCTCGTCCCAGAAGAGATCGATCATGTCCTTCGCCAGGGCCCGTGCCTCATCCAGCCAGCGGTGCTCAAATGTCGCCTCATAGAGGGCTACCAGGCCGTCGGTCAGGAAAGCGTAGTCTTCGAGATAGCCCTTCAACCTGGCTCTTCCGTCCTTGTATGTCCGCAGCAGTCTGCCGTCCCGACGCATCTCGCCGAGAATGAAGGAAGCACAGGCTATCGCCGCGTCCTCATAGTCTTGGCGGCGGAGCACAGCGGCCGCCTCGGCGAAACTTCGGATCATCATGCCACTCCACGCCGCGAGAATTTTCTCATCGCGGGCGGGTGGGATGCGCCGATACCTTTCCTCAAGAAGTTTAGGCTTCGCACGCTCGACCGCCGCCTCGAGGTCCTCTAGGCTGATACCCGCCTCAGCCGCGAACGAGTCCGCCTCCTGGGGTACGTTCAGGATATTCTTCCCTTCGAAGTTGCCTGCTTCCGTCACTCCGAAGTACCCGGATACTAACCTGCCTTCCTCCGGGCCCAGGACTTCTTCGATTTCTTCAGGTGTCCACACAAAGTACTTGCCTTCCTCTCCCTCGCTATCGGCATCCTGGGTAGAGTAAAAGCCTCCAGACGGATCGGTCATCTCCCTGAGCACGTAGTCCAGGGTCTCCTCGACTATCCGCTTGTACAGGGGATTTCCAGTCGCCTGGTACGTGTGCAGGTAGAGGCGGCTCAAGAGAGCGTTGTCGTAGAGCATCTTCTCGAAGTGAGGCACTAGCCAGATATGATCGGTAGAATACCGGTGAAAGCCGCCTCCGATCTGGTCGTAAATGCCGCCCGCGGCCATCCTCCTGGCGGCCATTTCAACCATCTCCAGCGCCCCAGTGCTCTTGGTAAGGTGATGATAACGCAGAGTGAACTCGTAGCTCATCGGCTGGGGGAATTTGGGCGCCATGCCGAATCCGCCGTCCTGGTAATCATAGTTTTGACCCAGAACCTGGAACGCTTTATGAAGAATGTCCGGGGTCAACGGGTCCAGGTTTCGGATCGCCTTGGACGCATGCTGTAAATGGGACACCAGTTGCTGGGTTGCCTGGACCACATCCCCCCGTCGGTTTCGGTAGGTATCGGCCATGCTCATCAGCACTCGGGGGAAGCCCGGCATGCCTCGGGAGTCGTCGGGCGGGAAATAGGTGCCACCGTAGAACGGCTTCCCGTCGGGAGTAAGGAAGACCGTCATCGGCCATCCTCCGCTGCCCGTCAAGGCCTGTACGGCGCTCATATAGATACTGTCCAGGTCCGGCCGCTCTTCCCGGTCCACCTTGATGCTGATGAAGTGCTCATTCATGATGCCGGCGATCTCTTCGTTTTCGAAGGACTCTCGCTCCATGACGTGGCACCAGTGGCAGGCTGAGTAACCAACACTCAGTAAAATAGGTTTATCCTCGGCCTGCGCCCTCTGGAGCGCCTCCTCTCCCCATGGATACCAGTCCACGGGGTTGTTGGCATGCTGGAGGAGGTACGGGCTCGTCTCGCCCGCCAGACGATTGGCCATACTGTTTCTCCCTGGACGCTCTGGGGCCTGCCCAGACGGCACAACCAGGCCGGCCCGCCGACACTATTGTGCCTTATCGAGCGCTGGTTTACCAGCCCTCGCAGCGATTAAGTATACCTGGGGTTCGCCGGAACGAGGTGCCGAGGACCCGAGCATCTGATATACTGTGGGCTGAGTGTACGGGATCGGACTCGGTAATCCGCCGCCGACGGAGGAGTTCAATATGAAATGGGCGTCTGCAGTTTCCGACCGGCAGACTCTTGAGGAAGCGGTGGACGAATGTGTTTCCTCAATACGAGACCAGGATTGGGAAGGCCCCCCTGACCTCGCGGTGATTTTTCTCTCCGCCCACTTCGCCGCCCAATACGGGGATCTGCCGGCGATGATTCGGGACAAGCTCGGACGGACCCTCCTGTTCGGGTGCTCGGCGGGGGGAGTGATCGGTGCGGGCCGCGAGATAGAGCACCGGCCGGGGTTCTCCCTTACCGTGGCTGACCTACCGGGCGTTGAGTTGCACCCGTTCCACCTCCAGGGCGGCGACCTACCTGACCTGGACGCCAGCCCTGAGGAATGGCCGAAGACACTCGGCCTCCCTGCCGAAAACGACCCCGCCTTCCTTCTGCTGGTGGACCCCTTCAGCTTTCCGGCCCAGAACTTTCTTCTGGGGTTGGATTACGGCTTCAGCCGAAGTACCAAGGTGGGCGGGATGGCCAGCGGCGGCCAGCGGGGCGGCGAGAACGCCCTCTTCCTAGGAGACATCGTCCATCAATCTGGAGCCATTGGAATCGCCATGGACGGTAACGTCGCCGTGGACACGATCGTGGCTCAGGGATGCCGACCCGTCGGCGATCTGATGTGTATCACCAAGAGTCAACAAAACATGCTGCTGGAGCTGGACCAGCGACCCCCTCTGGAGGTCTTGCGGGAGCTATTTACCTCGTCGAAGGAACGGGACCAGGAGCTCATGCAGCATTCCCTGTTCTTGGGCATGGTCATGGACGACTTCAACGATGAGCCTCGGCAAGGGGACTTCCTGATCCGGAATGTCATCGGTATGGATGGTCGCTCGGGGAGCATGGCAATCGGCGAGAACCTCAGGGAAGGACAACGCGTCCAGTTCCATCTCAGGGACGCTTGGACTTCCGCAGACGACCTGTCGGCCCTGCTCACAAGGTACGTCGACGAGAACCAGGCAACCCAAGGCCGCGGTGCTCTGCTCTTTTCATGTCTCGGCCGTGGAGAGAACCTGTACGGCCGTCCAGACCACGACACAGACCTCTTCCAGGACAAGATCGGCGAGGTACCCTTGGGCGGGTTCTTCTGCAACGGGGAAATCGGCCCGGTAGGCGGGACCACTTTTCTCCACGGCTACACCAGCTCTTTCGGGATCTTCCGGCCGGCTCAGGACAGCTAGCTCCGGCCGTATGGGCCGGTCACAAGCTGCATGCATGCAACGCGACCGGGTGACCGTCGGAATGGTCGCATCTTTGACGGGCCAGTTCTCTAGCCAGGGAACTCAAGCCCTCAAGGGCGTTACTGCCTGGATCGAGGATGTAAACAGACACGGTGGCCTCAAGCTCCGCGCTCGATCACGACCCCTTCCTCTCCGTCTGAGACATTACGACGACCAGAGTAGGGCCCGAGTTGCGGCGACGTTGGCCGAAAAACTCATTGTCGATGATGGTGTCCAGTTGCTCCTTGGACCCTATTCCAGCGTCCTCACCCTGGCCGTGGCTCCAGTTGCCGAGAGATACGGTCGCGTATTGTGGAACCACGGGGGCGCATCGGACCGGATATATGCCCAGGGGCACCGCTGGGTTGTCGGTATTCTGACCCCCGCGAGCCGATACCTGACCGGCGTCCTTGATCTCGTGAGAGAGATGGACCCAAAGGCACGAACCGTCGCGATACTCCGGGCGGCCAGGGGCTCCTTCCCGCCAGCCGTCGCGTCGGGAGTGGAGTGCCACGCTGCCGAGAGTGGTTTCGAGATAGTCCTCGTCAGGCAGTACCCTTCGGATACGTCCGACTTCTCCCCCTTCCTGCGGGAGATTGAGGATGCCAGGCCGGACATCATTCTTGGGGTGGGCCGGATTCAGGAAGACCTGGAGCTGGCAAGTCAATTGGTAGAGAAGAGGGTCCGGGCCAAGGCGACCGCCCTTGTCGCCGCGGGCATTAGTGAGTTCGGCGAGTCACTGGGAAGCTCAGCCACGGGATTCCTGGGCCCTACCCAGTGGGAGCCGGGCGCGACTTACCGAGCCGATTACGGCCCATCCGGAGCGGAGGTCCTCAGGAGGCTCAGGGATCTCCAGGATGTGTCCCTGGACCCACTCGGCTCAAAGGCTGGGTCCCTGGATTACGCCATGGTCCAAGCGTACGCCGCGGGCCTAGTCGCCCAGAGGTGCATGGAAGAGGCCGGAACGGTGGACAATGCGGCGCTTCGGGAAACCGCTGGCCGCTTGGACTTCACCACCTTCTACGGGCGTTTCAAGCTGGAGCCTGTCACGGGCCGCCAGGCCGGTCATTCAGTGGTGATAGTCCAGTGGCAGGGAAATAAGAAGGTCATCGTCTGGCCCAAGGACCTCAGGCAGGCCGAGCCCCTATAGCTGTAATATACCCCAATACCGCCCTAGCAGGCACCTACAGACACCGCAGTAAAGGAAACTTAACAGCCCGCTCTTGTCAACGCCCACTGTCGTCATAGCAGCCTCTGGCCCCGCGGAGCACTGGGGACACGCCTGGGTCCACGGGTTGCCCGGAGCTAGGAGGGGAATCTGGTACTCGCAGGCGGGGCACCGGTACTCTATGACCCTATCGGCCATCATCCTCTCTGTGGGAGAGGTGAGAGATGTCTTGCAATCGGGGCAGTGCACCTCCATCGCCACTCTACGGTCAGATGGGTGTGCCAATTAGCCTGCCCACGTGCCCTGCTCACACCGCATCAGGCCTGTTAGCCCTTGAACAGACCCTTCAGCTTGGCCATGAAGGACTTGGAGTTGATGTTGGAGAGAAACTTGCCCCATTCTACCTCCGCGCTGGCCGATCTCTTGAGGTCTTTAATCCGCTGCTCCATGATCTCAAGGACGCGTTTCTCCTCTCCTTTGTCCAGCCAGAAGCCGTGTTCGGCCTCGCAGAAGTCCAGCTCCAGGTTGTAGTGACGGTATCTGAACCACTTCATGGGGGCGTTACATTTGGGGCACTGCAGGTCGCTGCCTTCCGCCCGGAAGAACATGGTCCCCTTAGCGTGGTCATCATCCATCACTGTGTCTTCCAGCTGGTCCAGCTCGCCGTGGTCCAGCCACATGCCTTCACAGGTAGGGCATCTATCGACATCGACTCCCTTGAAGGTCTGCACCTTCAATTGGGCGCTACATCGTGGGCAGTTCATTATGCTTCCTCCGCACAGCAGGTGTGGTCTCTCGCCAGAGCCTCATCCACAGTCCGCAGTGTAGTCGCCCGGCTGTTGTCTGGTCAACCCCGCAACCATAGTCCGCCCCTGCCAGGTCGGTAGTAGTTTCCGGCCCTCCAGTGGCCGTGGAACCCACATATTAGGTGACTTGCGAAGCCTCTTGGTCTATAATATGCAGGCCGACCAAACCCCTGGTCCCAGGAGGGCCTGCCGTGGCTCGGGCACGCCAAAGGAGTTCCAGCTTGGCCCAATACTCACAGCCGCCGCCTATGACGATAGATTCCGGGAATCAGTACACGGCCACCATCAATACCAGTGCGGGACCGCTCGTAATCGAGCTGTTCCCCAAAGAAGCGCCGAATACCGTTAACAACCTAGTCTTTCTTGCCCGGGAGGGGTTCTACGATGGAGTACCCTTCCACCGTGTGATCAAGAACTTCATGATCCAGGGCGGAGACCCCACCGGCACAGGGACAGGAGGTCCAGGTTATTCCTTCGCGGACGAATTCGTACCGTCCCTCGTGTTCGACCGCCCCGGAGTCCTGGCCATGGCCAACTCGGGGCCCAACACCAACGGCAGCCAGTTTTTCGTGACCCTCGCACCTACCACGTGGCTGAACGGGAAACACACTATATTCGGCCGGCTCATCGAGGGGCAGGCCGTCTTGGACTCAATCTCTAATGTCCCCAAGGACGGTCAGGACAGGCCGATAGATGCGATCGTCATCGAGAGTGTAGATATAACCGAAGCTGCGCCGGGTGAGTGACTGGCGGAATAAAGCGGATCGTTGAGGTCGTGAGATGGTAGGACTGGATGTGGGCCTTTCTAAGGACGAGCTCTCCCGGGAGTTGGCGAAGAAAGCCGGAGCATTGTGGGGAGAGAAAAGGGCACAGGAGATCAGCGCGGGACTGGACCAGGTAGCGGGCTTCTTGGAACGGGTGGCCCAGAACCTGCCCGACAAGGAAGAGGAGCCGGCCTTTTTCTGGTAGACAACGGGTTAGCCGACAATAACTCGACCGCTCCCGTCTGGGAACGGCCTGGGAGGGAACACGGGGGCATGAAAAGGAGGAGTCATGGCAGAGCCCTTTGAGTTGACCGCAGCAGAGGCCGCCGAAAAGATTCGTAATAGGGAGCTCAGTTCGGTGGCGCTGGCGGAATCCCTTCTGGAACGCAAGGAGAGGTTGGAGCCCGCGCTGAGGGCCTGGGTAACCCTCGACCGGGAAGAGTTCCTGGATGCAGCTCTGCAGCGGGACCTCGAGCTTGAGAAGAGCGGCCCCATGGGACCATTGCACGGCGTACCTGTCGCATTCAAGGATATCTTCTACACCGGTGGAATGAAGACGACGGCGGGGTCGAAGATATACGCCGATTTCGTTCCCAGCTACGATGCCACATCCGTGGCCCGTCTCAAGGCAGCCGGCGCCATCAACATGGGCAAAGTCGTCACAACCGAGTTCGCCACCGGCGACCCTTCACCAACCCGCAACCCCTGGAACCCGGAACACACCCCTGGCGGCTCCAGCAGCGGATCGGCCGTGTCTGTAGCCTCGCGCACCTCCCCCGCCGCCCTGGGTACACAGACCGGGGGCTCTACCTGCAGGCCCGCTTCCTATAACGGCATTGTAGGCTTGAAAGCCACCTACGGCAGAATCAGCCGCTACGGCGTGATCCCCGTGAGTTGGTCCCTGGACACCGTGGGTATCCTGGTACGGTCGGTTGAGGATTCGGCCATTTTGCTGGGCGCTATGGCCGGGTACGACCCTAACGACCCCAGCTCATCCACCGAGCCCGTCCCCGACTACCGAGCGGCCTTGGATAACCAGCAGATCCCACCTAGAATCGGGCTGATAAAGGACCACTTTCTACAGGTCTGCGACGAGGAGACGCGCAAGGTCACAGAGGATGTCGCCCAGAGGCTGAGTAAGGCGGGCGCCACTATAGAAGAAGTGAAGCTGCCGGAAAGTTTCGCCAATGCCCCGGCCCTCCAGCGCATCGTCATGGATGTCGAATGCGCGGCCTTCCACGAGGAGTTCTTCAAGGAACGCCCCGACGATTACGGTCCTTTCCTACGAAGGACGATCGAGGCAGGGTTCCTGATCCCCGGCGTCAGGTACATGCAGGCCCAGAGGATGCGACGCCGTTATCGAATCGAGATGGCAGCTATGGCGTCTAAGGTTGACGCCCTTTTGACCCCATCTACTCCCGCGCCCGCGCCCAAAGACCTCAGTACCACTGGCGATCCGTCTTTCCAGGCCCCATGGACGACCGCCGGCCTCCCGACTATTACGATCCCTTCCGGGCTGAGCGAGCTAGGACTCCCCATCGGGGTGCAGCTGGAGGGGCCACCTTTCAGCGAGGCGAAGCTGCTTGCGGTAGCACGGTGGTGCGAGTCGGTGTTAGACGTAAAGCTGATGCCCCCGAATCTGAACTAACCGCGACCCCTCTGTCTCAGGAATCTACTATCACCAGGTTAAGGTAATGGTCCACGGGCATTCCCTTCCGCTCTGGCGCCCTACCAACGGAACGAGCCAATCATCGGGCAAGTGGTGACAGCCACCCCTTCCATTGAAGTGAACGGCTAGGTCCGGGCCCCCGCCTTCTCCACGACTCCCCTGGCGGAGATAATATGACGCTGGAGCCCAAGGTCCCTGGGGTCCAGCCCGATTGCCAGGCCGATCAGCTGGGGCAGGTGAAGGATGGGCAAGTCGATCCTACGTTGCGTCTGGCTCATGGCTTTGGGCTGATACCCATCCAGATTCAGGTGACAGAGGGGACACGGGGTCACCATGGCGTCCGCTCCGAGGTCGGCCGCCTCGGAGGTGTGCTTGCCTACCATCGCCACCGAGTTGCGTTCATTGATAGTCAGAATGGGGAATCCACAGCACCGGCTCTTACCGGGGAAATCCACGACCTGCCCCCCCAAAGTGGCGATGACCGTCTCAAGGGACGTCTGCCGCTCGGGGTTCTCATCGAAACCCAGGGCATCCGAAGGCCGTATAATGTAGCAGCCATAGAAGGGCGCCACGCGCAGGTGGGTAAGGGGGGTGGTGACGTAGTCCCGTAGCTTCTCGAGCCCCACGTCCTCAAGGATGATCCAGAGGAGGTGTTTCGGCACGGCAGTTCCTTTGTACTCCAGTCCCTCTTCAGCCAGATTCGAGTTGACCCGGGCCAGATATTCCGCATCATCTTTGAGACGTTTGTTGGCCTGGCTCATTACCCCCTGGCAGGTACTGCATATGGTCATTATGGGCAATCCCATCTGCTCCGCCATGGCAAAGGTGCGGGCATTCAGCACGTCACCCAGGAACTGGTTTTTTTCCTGGAGAACGCCGGCGCCCGTGCAGGACGCTCCAGTCATCTCCTCCAGCTCGATCTCCAGCTTCTGGCAGACCTTCATCGCTGCGGGATAGAGCTCTGGGCACCCACCCCTGGACACACACCCGGGAAAGAAAGCATACTTTATCATTCTTGTCCTACCCTTCTGATCTTGGTCTCGGTGGGGCGAAGCATGCCTCGCCCCTACAGGGCGTTTTAGTCTTCCGGCTCCAACCTCTTGAAGAGCCTCCTCACGTTTTCCACGTTAGGCAGCATCTTGTGGAATATAGGAGGCATTTTCCCTTTTTTAAGGGCCCGCAGCCCCACGGGCAGGAAGTTGAGCAGGGCCGGCATGTTGAACATACCCACGGTCTTGACTGGCAACCTTAGCTCGTCCAGCCAGCCGCTATGGCCGACAAGCTCCACGAAGGCGTCAGTGTGCCGGGCGCCAATCTTCTTGTCGTGCCCCGCTCGCATGGCCTTATCACGGAGGGACATGATCCTGTCCATCGGAGCCACTCCCTTGGGGCATACCTGGACACACTCGTAGCACCTGGTGCAGTCCCAGATACCAGCGTACTCGCTCAGAGCCTTGAGACGGGACTTGTCTTCCGAGTCACGAGGGTCCGCGACGAAGCGGTAGGCCTTGGCCAGGGCGGCCGGTCCCAGGAAATTGGGGTCCACCTCCAGCACCGTGCAGTCCGAGACACAGGCGCCACACATGATGCAGTCCATGACCCCTGCCAGGTGCAACATGTCCTCATTTGGAGCGATATACTCACCCTCCGGCTCTGGACCCTGAGGTTGCAGCCAGGGTTCCACGGCTTTCACTTTGTCCCAGAAGGGGGTCATGTCCACGACGAGGTCCTTGATGACGGGCATGACCCCCGCCGGCTCCACTGTAACCGGCTCTTCCCCCGACGAGATGTCAGAGACCCTTATCTTGCAGGCCAGCGAAGCGTGGCCGTTAATGCGCATTGCGCATGAGCCACATATCGCGCTGCGGCAGGAGCAGCGCAGGGCCAGGCTGCCATCTATATCTTCCCTGACCTTGATGAGGGTATCGAGGACCGTGGTGAAACGGTCCACCTCTATGTTGTAATCGGCCCAGTAAGGAGCGGGGTCTTCCCCTTCGCGATCGAACCGTTTCACCTTCACCGTGACTTCCATCAGTATTTCCTCTCCTCGGGCGCCCATTGGGTAATCACCACGGGCATATGCGAAATCTCCGGCCCCCCCTCGGTCTGTGTCACCAGTACGTGCTTCATCCAGTTCTCGTCGTCCCGCCCGGGGTGATCCCTCAGAGTGTGCGCCCCACGGCTGTCCTTGCGCTCGAGGGCACTGACCCCTATAGCTTCGGCGCAGTCCAGCATGAAGCCAAGCTCTAGTGCGAAGATCAGGTCCGTGTTGAATATGCGGCCCTTGTCCTCTACGGGAACCTTGCCATAGCGTTCCTTCAAGCTCCTGATGCCGCTCAGCGCCTCGCTCATGCCCCGCTCGTCCCGGAATACCCCCAGGTGCTGGTTCATGGCGGTCCCCATGTCCAAGCGAATCCTGGCTACCCGGTCTCCGTTGGCGTCCCGGGCCTGCATGGCTCTGATTCTCTCCTCCTCGTTCTTCACCAGGGCATCCACGTTAATGGACCTGTACTCCGCCCCCTTGGAAACCTCAGCGGCATGGTTTCCGGCCCGGTGTCCGAAGACCACTGTATCCAGCAGGGAGTTAGCACCCAGTCGGTTGCCTCCATGTACGCTAACGCACGCACACTCCCCAGCCGCATAGACCCCGGGCACCTTGGTCAGCCCATCCACGTCGGTCTTGATACCGCCCATCTGATAGTGCATGCCCGGCTGCACTGGTATCAGGTCTTTTGTTATGTCGACACCTACCAGATCAAGGCCGATGTCGTATATCTGGGAGAGCTTCTCCTTTATCAGCTTTTCTCCAAGGTGGCGGCAGTCGAGGTGCACGCATCCGTCAATGCCGTTGCCTTCGGCTATCTCGACGGTCTCAGCCCGCGACACCACATCCCTGGACGCCAGCTCCATCATATTCGGAGCGTATTTCTCCATGAACCTCTCACCGTTCTTGTTGAGAAGGTAGGCCCCCTCTCCTCTGGCGCCTTCCGTGATCAGCACTCCGCTTCCCTTTAAGGTGGTAGGGTGGTACTGGACCATCTCCATGTCCATGAGGGGGACTCCTGCGTTATATGCCAGTGCCATGCCGTCGCCCGTAACGATCAAGGCATTGGTGCTGGGCTCGAAGATCCGCCCGAGCCCTCCGGTACACAAGATCACCGTTTTGGCCCGTATCGCGTAGATCCGGCCGGTGCGAATATCAATGGCCAAGACTCCGCAGCATTCGCCATCCTCGATGACGAGGGAGGTCACGAACCACTCCTCGTAGCTTTTGATCTCCGACTTGGTCAGCTGCTCATGCAGCACATGAAGCATCGCCTGGCCCGTAAAGTCCGCTACGAAAAAGGTCCTGGCACGACGCTGCCCGCCGAAGGCTCTGGTGCCCAAGCGCCCCTCGTCGTCCCGATTGAAGATCACACCCATGTGCTCAAGTGAGATCAATTCTTCGCCCGCCACCCTGCACATCAGCTCGATGGCATCCTGGTCGCCGAGGTAATCACTACCCTTCACCGTATCGTAGGCGTGCTCTTCCCAGCTGTCTCCTCGGTCCACCAGGGCAGCGTTTATGCCCCCTTGGGCGGCGTTGGAGTGGCTGCGAACGGGGTGGACCTTGCTTATCATGCCCGTGTTGGCCCCGTTCTCGTGGGCCGCCAGGGCGGCACGCATCCCCGCCAGGCCCGCACCGATCACCAGCACATCATGCTCTAGCACTCTCGTCTCCTCCGAGGTAGTCCAGGATCAAGTATCACGCTTGTTTCGCGGATTCGGCCGCGATCGGACTCCATGAATGATGGCTGCGCCATTATAACCCAGCATCCTGTGGATCATACATACCCAGCACCATCAGCAGGGACGCGATGCTCTTGGCGTCCCTTATCTCGCCTCTCTTAATCATGTCGCGAACACTGTCCAGAGGCACTTTAACCACCTGGATGTCCTCGTCTTCGTCACCCTCAAGCACGCTAGGCCGGAGGCCCGTCGCGAGGTAACTGTGCATGAGTTCAGTGCAAAATCCGGGAGTCGTCCAGAAGCTGGATAGATGCCGTAGGTGGTCTGCCGTATATCCAGTCTCCTCCTGAAGCTCCCTGAGCACGGCATCCTCGGAGACCTCGTCCGTCTCTACACCTCCGGCCGGCACTTCAAGGAGACTTTCTTCGATGGATTTTCTATACTGCCGTACAAGTACGACGTTCCGTTGGTCGTCCAGCGGCACCATACAGACACAGTCGCTGTGCTCGACGATCTCCCTTGTGCCGGTGCCCCCTCTGGATAGCCTTACTTTATCGACCCGGAGATTGACTATCTTCCCCTCGTAGGCAAGCCGGCTTTCTATTGTGGGCTCTTTCTCTGACATGGCCATTAGCGATGTACAGAACCGGTTTTCAAAAGTAGGTCTCTAGTCCTTCCACGGGCTCAGGATGAGCGGAATATAGCCCCTTTAGGTTGAGCGCAATCTCTCTCGTTTCAGGTTGAGCGCACTCTCACTCGTTTCAGGCTGAGCGCAATCTTATCCGTTTCAGCATGAGCGGAAACATCCGCGTTAGGGTGAGCGGAATCTCATCCGCTCTTGGTGAGTTCGTCGAACCACTGGTCCATGCGCTAGTATTGGATCGCCCTCGTAGTGCTCTGTCCTCCCCCGAAGCCCAGACGCCGAGTGAGGGTGGAATAGAACTCCGGGGGCGGGCTGGCTCGAAGAAATCTAGCGCTTAATGGGCTCCTTTCAACTTTGACACGGGCGCCGTTTGCGAGCTCTATGTCCACGAAACCATCCACACTGAGCATCGCCTGGTGGTCGGTCTCCACCACGAGATCAATCACTGACGAGGAGGGCAGCACGAGAGCCGGCGCCATACCGACATGGGGCGCCACCGACTTGAGTATAATATCCTCGGCCTGGGGAGATAGTATGGGTCCACCCACGGATAGATTGTACCCTGTGCTGCCCGTGGCGGTGGAGACCATCACCGCGTCCGCCCGAAAGTCGGTCAGGTGGGCGCCATCTATGAAAGCGCTTATTCTTACGACCCGTGACGTAGCGCCCCTGCCCACGACGGCGTCATTAAGGGCATGGTAGGCCGGACCATCTCCGTCTGATGAAGCCTCCAGACTTTCCTGTTTCCGTCCAGATAGTATGTCTACCCGCAGCATCGAGCGCTCCTCGATCCAGGCGGCGCCCTCCAGATATTGAGACAACTTGTCCAAGACCTCGTCCGCCCTCAGCTCGGTCATGAAACCCAATCGGCCCATATTGACTCCCAGGATGGGTATCTCGTTGGGCACCGAGACCTTCGCGGCACGGATGATGGTGCCGTCACCCCCAAAGGTAATGATGAGGTCGGTCCCCTTGGCTTCGGGGATATTTGGGCCCACGTCCGCTGTGGAGCAGAGCCAGGTCTTTTCCTGCAGGTCAAACCGCTCTATCACCGCCCGAGACAGCTCCTCGGCTTCAGACTGGTCAAATTTATAGATGATGCCGATTTTGCCGGTCGAGCTGTTCATCGTCACTCAGTGCAGGTCTTCCTGGGCATGAGCCCATACCTCTAAAAGTAAAGGCGTGAGGCAAGGCGCCCCGGCAAGTGGTTTAAGCGCAACGGGCAGTCTAGCATCGCTCCCTAGCAGTGTCAACTCAACTTGGGTGCGGCGTCCGATCTCAGTGGAGCTGGCCTTTGGTCGGGCTCACTTCACTTCCCCCGCTTGCGCCGGCCCTATCCGGGCGCCGGCACCCCGCTTGCGATTCCGGCCAGCTGAGGTAAGCTGCCTACAGAGATTTCGGCCAGCCTAAGGAGTGGCCCAGGCAAGATGCCGACTCCCAACACACCCAGGACGGAGATCCCCAGCGCAACTCTAAATACGTATGAGGACGGGACCTTTTCTTCCGAAGGAGCGGGCTCCAGGTACATCACCCTAACTACTTTGAGATAGTAGTAGGCTGATACGACGCTGTTCACGACCCCTACGATTGCCAGCCAAAGTAAACCGCTCTTTACGGCTGCGCTAAATATGTATAGCTTGGCGATAAAGATGCCTGTAGGAGGCACACCTATCAGCGCCACCAACGCCAACGCGAGGGCGAAGGCTAGGTAAGGAGCCCTCTGGGCGATTCCAGCGAAGTCGGCTATCTCGTCGCTGCCTACCTTGTTCGAGATCGCGATTATGGCGAAAAAGGCGGCAAGGTTCGTCACCGCGTATGCACCCAGATAAAACAGTACGGCGCTGGGGCCAATGGTAGGCCCTCCCGTCAGCTCCTCGGACCAGGCTGCTATGGCCGCAAGACCCACCAACAGGTACCCCGCATGGGCGATGGTACTATACCCCAGTAGACGCTTGATATTGCTCTGGGCTATCGCCACCAGGTTGCCAACGATCATGGAGGCCGCGGCCAGGGAGGCAAATAGTATCCCCCAGTCCAGTTCAAAAGCATCGAAGCCGGTATAAAAGACCCTCAATAATATGGCGAACCCCGCGGCTTTGCTCGCGACGGACAGATAGGCCGTAATGGGGGTCGGGGCGCCTTCGTAGACATCCGGCACCCACATCTGGAAAGGTACCGACGATATCTTGAACCCGAACCCCGCGACTATGAGCACAACCCCAAGGAGGAAGGCATAATTGTTCCCAAAGGTCATGCCTGGACCCGCCAGCCGGCCCGCCTGAGCCGCTATGTCCGACAAATAGGTGCTTCCGGTAAAGCCGAACACCAGGGCCATCCCGTATAGAAGCAGCGCGGAGCTGACCGCGCTCAGGATCAGAAACTTCATTCCCGCCTCACTGGACCGCGGGGTCATCAAGAACGCCGACAGCGCCGCCAGGGGAAGAGCCGTAAGCTCCAGAGACACATATATGGAGATCAGCTCGCTGGCGCCCGCTAAAAGCATCATGCCGGTTGCTGAGAATAGGATCAGAGCATAGTATTCCCCTTGATATCGCTCAAGCTTGGCCACGTAGTCCACGGAAGCCATAACCAAGAGCCCCACCACTCCGATCACAAGAAACTTGAAGAACAGGGCAAACTGGTCCACGGTAAGGGTTCTCGAGATATGGGTCAGCTCACCGGCGTCCCTTCCGTCAACGTCGATCCACAGCCAGATACTCAGACCGAACGGGACCAGCAGGCCCACCCCGGACACCGCGGCCAGGAACCCCTTTCGCTTCACCACCAGGTCCAGCCCGATAACCAGTAACGCGAGCCCCACCATGGCGATCTCGGGAGATAACCACCGTACGTCTCCGGGACTCACCGGCTAAAACCTCCCAGCACCTGTTTCATTCCGGCGTCAAATACATCCGTCAGAAATGCGGGATAAATTCCTATGACAGCGATGCTGATTACGAGGAGCCCCACGGGGATGGCCTGGATCACGTTGGCGTCACTTATGTCCGCAAATCTCTCCCTTGCGGTCCCGAACATCACCCGCTCTATCATCCACAGGATGTAGCCGGCGGCCAGCACTATCCCGAAGGCAGCCAAAGCTGTCGGCCATGGAAAAGCCTTGAACGAGCCGAGGAACACAAGGATCTCGGCTACAAAGCCACTGAAGCCGGGAAGACCCAAGGAGGCCAGGCCCGCGATCAGGAACGCCGCTGCCAGCAATGGCATGCGCCCGGCGAGGCCGCCCAGGTCCGGTATGTACCTGGTATGCGCCTTTTCATAGACGATCCCCACAATCAAGAATAAGAGTCCAGTTATGGTGCCGTGGGCAAACATCTGCATGCTGGCTCCGGTCAGGGCTTCCCTAGATCCGGCCAGGCCACTTATACCCACCGCCACTCCCAGTAACACAAGCCCCATGTGGCTGACGCTGCTGTATGCGATGAGACGCTTCAGGTCCGTCTGACGCAGCGTCACCAGGGCGCCATACAGCACGCTGATCACTGCCAGGACCGCTAGCGTCCACCCAAAAGCCTCACGGTTGTCAAGATCGTGGAACATCCCCACGCATATCCGGATGAGCCCGTATCCACCCATTTTCAGGAGGACGCCCGCCAGCATCACGCTCACCGCCGTCGGGGCGTCGGTGTGGGCGTCTGGGAGCCAGGTGTGGACCGGCCAGATGGGCAGCTTTATGACAAATCCGGCCACGAAGAACCAGAATATCACGTTGATGGGGATGATAACCTTGGTGGCATCGATGCCCGATGCCGCTAGCTCCGTCATGTCGAAGGTGCCCACCCCAGGAGTGAGGAACAGGGTCACGATAGATACCAACATGAAGGCACTGCCTGTAATAGTGAATATAAGGAACTTCATGGCCGAATACTCTTTGCGGCCCGTGCCCCAAATGGATATAAGCAGGAACATCGGGATAAGCTCGAGCTCCCAGAACAGGAAGAATAGGAGGAAATCGAGGGCAGTAAAAACGCCCATCACGGCCGTCTGCAACACCAGGAACCAGACGAAGTACTCCTTCACCCTTGTGGGAATGCTCCAGGAGGCAAGCACGCCGCAGAAGCCGAGGAGTCCCGTAAGCAGCACAAGTGGTGCACTGAGGCCGTCGACCCCCAGGTGGTAGCTGGCTTCGAAGGTCTGGTTGTTGAAGAACGACCCCTTACCTATCCAGCCGACCCTGTCTTCCAGTTGGAACCCACGGACGCCGTCACCGGAGTCGAACAGAGCGAACACCACGATGGACAGACCCAGGTTCGCCAGGGTCACCAACGCAGCGAAGATGCGAATTCGCTGATCGCCCTTCACCAGCAGCGCGATAAGCAGAGCTCCCGCCAGAGGCAGGAAGACAACCGCCGTGAGTAAACCGTTGAATTCCACGTTAACGGTCTATCCCCATATAAGATATGCCCCCACGATCAGCGCCACTCCCAGGGAAATAGCCACCCCATATCCCTGAACTTGACCCGTTTGTATGAGGCTGATCCCCCGGCCTGTGGTACGAGAGACCCACCCCACGAACTCTGCGACATTATCAACGATCTTCCGATCAAACCAGTCCAACGTTCCAGCCAAACCCCCGTACACCCCTCGCAACACGATCTGCCGTTCGTAAAGCTGATCCATATAGTACTTCTCGGAAAACATCCGGTGAATCCCCCTGAAGGGGCGGCCCACTGTACTCAAGGACACCTTGGGCCAGAGGTAGACCATCGTCGCGACCCCGATACCCAACGCGGCGACGACAACTGAGATGGACGCCAGTGGGAAGCTGAACGCCTCCGCCTCCCGAGGATCAAGGAAGTGGGTGATCCAATGAGGGTCTATCCCAGCGAACCCGCCTCCAAACCCCAGTGGATTGACCAGATAGCCTAAAACCACTGAGGCTATCCCCAGGACAAGCATCGGCAGGATCATCGCTGGTGGAGACTCGCCCAGGAGTAAGCCATGTGCCGCCCCCGCGGGACTACCAGCGGCCCGCTCTTCCAGTTCCGCGTCAGCTCCTCCCCGGTAACTTCCGTGGAACGTCATGTAGACCATTCGGAAAGCATACACCGCCGTCAGAAAGACCCCCATCATGAGGAGCCAGAACACCACTCCATCTATCAGAGAATCGCCTCGCCAGGCGTGGAGAAGAATCTCGTCCTTGCTCCAGAATCCGGAGAGAGGGAATATGCCGGCCAAACTGAGGGCTCCTATCAGCACAGTGATGTATGTCCAGGGCATAGGCCGCCTCAGGCCCCCCATGTAGCGCATGTCGAAGGTGCCGGCGGCGTGATTGACGCTGCCCGCACCCATGAATAGAAGTGCCTTGAAGAAGGCGTGGGTGAATAGATGGAATATCGCCGCTCCGTATGCGCCCACTCCCAGAGCCGCCATCATAAACCCTAGCTGGCTGATGGTGGAGTAGGCCATCACGCGTTTTATGTCGTTCATCACCAGCCCCATAGTAGCCGCAAACAGGGCGGTAAAGGCCCCTATCAGTGCCACGGTATGCATGGCATCGGCAGAAGCCTCAAAGACGGGAAAGAAGCGAGCCACGAGGAATACTCCCGCCGCCACCATGGTGGCCGCATGTATGAGGGCGCTAACCGGGGTCGGACCCTCCATTGCGTCGGGGAGCCACACATGCAGTGGGAACTGGGCCGACTTCCCGGCAGCCCCGGCGAAGATGCCCAGCGCCAGCCAGGTCCCGGCCATGCCCCCAAAGACACCTAATCGGGCGGCCTCGTTTATGTCGCCTATCTCCAGGCTGGATCCTTTGAAAAAGAGGTAGAGTATCGCCACCAGGAACCCAAAGTCGCCGATCCGGGTAACGATAAAGGCCTTCTTCGCGGCGGCCGCGGCGGCCGGACGGTTGAACCAAAACCCAATGAGCAGGTAGGAGCACACGCCAACCAGCTCCCAGAAGACGTACAGCTGTACCAGGTTGCTGGATATTACGAGGCCCACCATAGAAGCGGTGAACAGGCACATTATCGCGAAGTACCGGGCGTAGCCGGGGTCGTCCTTCATGTAGCCCACCGAGTAGACCTGGACCAGCAGGCTCACACCCGTGATCACTACCAGCATGATGGCCGTCAGAGAGTCCACCAACAGGCCCACCTGGATGGTGAGATCCCCGACCGTTACCCACTCGTAGGATGAGAACGCGAGCGGACCATGTCTGTCGATTACCGAGACAAGAGCCCAAACCGATAGAGCCAGGGAAGCCGCGATGGCGACTACGGTAATGAGAGCGCTCTGCTCGCGGAACGCGTTGAAGAAGGGCCTCACGACGAGGGCAATAAGCAAAAAGGCGGCAAGAGGTAGGAAGAATATAGTCCAGACAGCTTCTTCCGGGATCATCTTACAGTTTCCTCAGTATCTCCTCTGCCACGTGTTCTCGGCCACGGGGCACCATTATCCGAAAGGGAACACGCTCCCCCCAGGCCAGAATGTCTCCTTCGGGCAATATACGCGTCGGAAGGCCTTCCCCTTCGAAGACCTCTTTCCACATCTCCGCGGTAATGAGATTCGGCGCTTTTTTGATCTCTACCCACATATCCTCGCCCATTTACCCCCAGGTAGTCGTTTAGGGACCTTGGTCTGGCGCGCGACAATCAGTTCGACGGTTGGCCCTCCGGAGTCTACCAAAAGGGGATGTCACGCGGCGTCGGCCTAGTTCCTTAGCAACGTAGCCTGGCTCAAGTCCACTGTTTGCCGGCTCCGGTAGAGGGCCATAACGATGCCCAGGCCCAGCGCTACCTCCGCCGCAGCCACGGTGATAATAAAGATGGCGAATATCTGGCCCGTCAGCAACCGGCCCAGGTGCTCCTCGGCGCCTGCGGGCAAGGTGTATTTGGCGAACGCCACCAGAGCTATGTTGACGGCATTGAACATAAGCTCGACAGACATGAGCACGGTGATGACATTCCGCCGGGCCAGCGCACCGTATAGGCCCACGCAGAACAGCACGGCAGACAGTGTGAGAAATCGCTCCAGGTCCACGCCTACCGCTCCCGTACCAGTACTAGGCCGCCAATTACCGCGGCGAGGAGCAACACCGCTGCCATCTCCAGGGGGAGGGCAAAATCCTTGACCAGCAGGTCACCGATCCCGGACCGCTCTCCGATCCGCTTCAACCGGACGATCTCTCTTTCAGCGGCGATTATCTCTTGCTCTGATCGCTGCGCCTCAGTCAGCTGACCTGCCAGTCGTTGTTCCCCGGCCAGTTGCTTAGCTTCACCTATATCTTCTTTCAGCTTCTCTATCCTGTCCGGTACCCCGGTGAATGTGTTCGCCTGCACCAGAGCCACGTCCTCCTGCAGCTGCTGCGGCTGGTCCGAGAGCAGCCTCCACTCGGTGTCCAATGCGACGAACACAAGGGCAGCCAACAACAGGGCCGGGAACAGCACAGCCGCCGGCTGAAGGCGGTTGGGAAGGTTACCCTGCTGCACATCGCGGGTAAGCATTATGGCGAAGATGATGAGGATGGCGATGGCCCCGGCATAGATGAGCACCTGAACCACGGCCAGGAACTCGGCGTTCATCATGACGAACAACCCGGCCACCGCTAAAAAGACCACCACCAACAGAAGCGCCGCTCGGAAAATGTCCCGTATTAGCACGACACCTAATGCGGGTGCCACCGTACCGAGCGCCAGGACCCAGAAGATTACATCCTCGAAGTCCATCGGTAGCCGACTACTCGCCTTTGCCTGGGTTGATAGATTCTCCCTGCTGAGCCTCGGGGCGAAACCTAGCGCCGGCCTTCTCGTCCCCGTGCCACTTCCAGTTTTCCCGTCCCACTTCCCGCCAGGAGGCAGGCCTTCCGTCGTGGGGATTATACCCACCACCTTCAAGTTGCGGTCGGAACCATGTGCTCGGGCGCTTCTCCGACTGGCGAAGCTCATCTATGGTAATAACCAGATTCTTGCGCTCATATGTACCCCTCTCGAACCCGCTTCCCATAAACAAGGCGTCGTAGGGGCAGGCCTCCACACAGAGACCGCAGAACATGCACCTGCCGATGTCGATGTCGAACACTTCCAGATTGTACTTGTCCCCTTCTCTGGGAGCGGAGCCACTGGGGGCGGTGACGATTCGAATGATGCCCAGGGGACAGTACTTGGCACATGAGGCGCAACCGGTACAACGCTCCTCGTACCAGACGAATTCTTCACCCCTGAAACGGGGATGCTGTGGGAGCCTCTCCTCCGGATACTGTGTAGTAAAGGGGCTGCGGAACAGATTCTTCATCGTCACCGCCAGTCCCTTGGCTAGCCCCAACCCGTACATTCTATCTGGCCTCCCCCCGACCGTGAGTTAACACCCCTGACGCGTACGCTCCGGGTGGCACTACCTCTGCCGTCCTCGCGGGAGGCCTTACATCCTCTCTTATTGCACGGCCGAAAGTATATATGGCCGCGAAGGCCACCACCATGTTGATCGCGAACATGATCCCCAAGTCCCCCCTGGTCAGCGCTCCGTCCGCATCCCCAAGGAAATACACCTCGAGCGTCGTGGCGAACAGGTTTATCAGGCTCAGTGGAAAGAGGAATTTCCAAGCGAATGCCATGATCTGGTCGACTCGAAGCCTTGGGAAAGTGGCCCGTATCCAGATGAACAGGAATGCGAAGAACGCCACCTTCAGGAGGAACCACAAGGCGCCGAGCTGGCCGGAAAGGAATGGGCCGGACCAGCCACCCAGGAATAAAGTCGAGATGATGGCGGATGCGGCGAGTACCCCGCCGAACTCGGCCATCTGGATCAGAGCAAACTTGATCCCACTGTACTCCGTGTGGTAACCGGCGACGATTTCCGACTCGGCCTCCACGATATCAAAGGGGGTCCGGTTGAGCTCCGCCGATATCCCAAGGAAAAACACGATGATGCCCAGGGGCTGGACCAGAAGAAACGGTATGGTCTGGGCATTGACCACGTCTGTGAGGCTCATCGAACCTGCGATCAAGACTACCCCTACTAGCGAAAGAACCGTGGGTATCTCGTAGCTGATCAGCATGGCGACGCCTCGCATGGCCCCGAACATGGCGTATCTGTTGCCCGAGGACCAACCGGCCATAAAGATCCCCAGAGTACTGATCGACGTTACGGCGAGCACGTAGAGGACGCCCACGTTCAGGTCCGCCAGGAAAGTGTTTCGCGCAAAGGGGACCACCGCCAGGATCATTATCAGGGGCATCACCATGACTATCGGCACCAGCGTGAAGGCCAGCCTGTCCGCTTCTCGAGGGATTATGTCTTCCTTACTCAGTAGCTTCACAAGGTCCGCGATGGGCTGGAGGAGCCCAAAGGGACCCCAGCGATTGGGCCCGCGCCGGTTGTGGAACCTGCCCAATAACCGCCTCTCGGCCCAGACGAAGACGGCTGCTCCCAGGAGGATACCGTTTACCAGGATCAACATTATGGCTAAGCCGGAGAGAAAGTAGTCCAGGGCGCACAGGCGATGGGGCAACACCTCGCCAAGTAGATTATAGATGTGCCGAAAGAGGACGCTATCGTAGAGGAGAGCGCCGTCCTCGATCACGCACTTCATCGATCGACCTCTCCCATGTTGATGTCAATGCTTCCCAGGCTGACGATCATATCGGCCAGCTTCCAGCCCACCAGGAGGTCTCGCGTCACCGTAAGGTTCAACAATGAAGGAGAACGTATCTTGCAGCGGTAAGGGGCTATGCCGCCGTCGCTGACCAGATAAAACCCCAGCTCTCCCTTCGGAGACTCCACCCGGCCATATGCTTCCGCTCCAGCGGGAGGCCGGAGCACCAGGGGGAGCTCGGCACGCACGGGCCCGTCGGGGATCTGCTCCACACACTGTTCTATTATCCGCAGGCTCTGGTGCATCTCCTGCATCCGCAGCCAGAACCGGTCCAGATTATCGCCGTTGCTCCCAACGGGCACATCGAACTCGACGCGGTCGTAGGCGTCGTAGGGGTCCGCCTTGCGCCAGTCCCAATCGAGGCCGCTGGCCCTGAGCATAGGCCCGCTGACCGAGCACTCCAAGGCTCTCTCCAGCGACAACAGGCCGACGCCCTTGGTCCTCACGAGGATGATCTCGTTCTCCACAAGGAGGCGTTCCAGCTCACCGATATAGCCCGGCATTTCGCGGAGAAACTGTCTGAGCGCGGGCCAGTAGTCTTCTGGAGTATCGAAGAATACTCCCCCCGGCCTCATGTAGCTGACCGTAACTCGGGCGCCGCAGAGCATCTCAAAGAGATCCAGAATCCTCTCCCGTTCCCTGAAACAGTACATCAGGGGCGTGCCCAGGGCGCCCAGGTCCTGGAGGAAAAATCCAATGGCGACCAGGTGGCTCGCGATACGCTGTAGCTCGGCGGCCATTACTCTGAGATACTTGCCCCTTTCGGGCACCTCGATTCCCATAAGCTTCTCTACGGCCAAACAGTAGGCCTGGTTATTGGTCATGGAGGCCACGTAGTCCAACCTGTCGGTTAGCGTAATTACTTGGACGTAGTTACGCTCCTCCGCCAGTTTCTCCGAGCCCCGGTGCAGGTACCCGAAAACGGGCTCGACGTCCAGAATGACCTCGCCGTCGAAGGTGACTCTGAGCCTGAATACACCGTGTGTACTGGGATGCTGAGGGCCTATGTTTACCGTAATGGGCTCGGTCTTGATAGCCATCGCGCTTTAGTACTCCACCACGTCCTGGAAGTCCTTGCGTAGAGGGTGCCCCTGAAATCCCTCCCACAGCATGATCCGCTTGAGATTGGGGTGCTCCAGGAACCGTATACCCATCAGGTCCCAGATCTCCCGCTCCTGTAAATCGGCCCCTTGCCACACGCTCACGATCGATGGTATGGAGGGTTCCTCGCGGCCGTACACCCTGGCCTTGATGACGGTGGAGTGGTTATGCTCGAAGGAGGTGAGGTGATAGACCAGCTCAAAATGGTCTACATAGTCCACTGCCGATATGGCGTTGAGGTAGGTTAGGTCCAGGCCGGGCGCCCCTTTCAGGAACTTCACTACCTCCAGGATGCTCTCGGGCGTGACCCAGACCTCGGACTGTGTCCAGTGATCTACCACTCCGGGGTGGTGCTCTTGAAGGGAGTCGGCAACCTGTCCGCCCTCCAGGACCCTGGTCATCAGCTTCCCGCCACCTCACCACGGAGGCTGTACCGCTTGATCTTCTCGTGTAGCTGCATGATGCCGTACAGTAAAGCGTCCGGGCGCGGTGGGCAGCCCGGTACATACACGTCTACTGGCACGATATGGTTGACACCCGGGACCACGCTGTAGCTGGAGTAATAAGGACCGCCGCTGGTAGCGCAGACCCCCATGGAGATGACCCACTTGGGCTCTCCCATCTGGTCGTAGATTCGCCGGATTGCAGGGGCCATTTTCCACGTCACCGTTCCCGCCACGATCATCAAGTCTGCCTGGCGAGGGGTTGCTCGGAAGGCCTCCATCCCGAACCGGGCTATGTCGAACCTTCCCATGGCCGTCGCCATCATCTCGAAGGCGCAGCAAGCTAACCCGAAAGCCACTGGCCACAACGCCGACTTGCGCCCCCAGTTGAGCAACGCGTCCACCGAGGTGACCATTATGTTCCGCTCCAGGTCCTGAGGCACCTCGATCACCGACTCGGCAAAGGCGTCCAGGTGGGTCTGCCGCATCGTCTCAACCACCTGCCCCTCGTCCCGGTCAATATCCCATGTCCGGGAGTATAGTGGACCATCGCCCTCTGTGATCTCAGGCGCCATAGCTTACTTCCACTCCAGGTCTTGCTTGCGCCAGGCGTAGACCCACCCCACCAGAAGGATGGCGATGAATCCCATCATCTCGACGAGAGCGAACAATTTCATGCTGTTGAGCCTGACGGCCCAGGGGTAAATGAATACGACCTGCACATCGAATATCACGAAGAGCAGGGCGTACATATAGTAGCGAAAATTAAACTGTCCCCACTTACCCCCGATGGTCTCCATTCCACACTCGTATATGTCTAGCTTGACCGGATCGGGTTTCTGGGGGCGGATGCGTACGCGAGAAGCCAGCCAGGAGAGCAACAACATGCTGGAGGGCACGACAAAGGCGACGACGGCGAATATTGCGATTAGCCCGTATTGCCGGAAGTAGTCGTCAAGCATGTTTTGGCGAATTTGGACCGAAGTTTCGTAGGCAATATAACACAGGCATATGTGGAGCGCAAGTGGATTTCCGGGCCTAGCCCCCGGCACCCAGCCTATCTGCGGCCGAGTGGATTCGGGCCAGGCATCGTTCTTTGCCCAGCACCTCCATGGTCTCGAAGAGGGGCGGCGCCGCCGCCCTTCCGGTGGTGGCCACACGCAGCGCCCCAAAGTATTGCCTTCCCGAGAGCCCAAGCCCCGCTCCTGTGGACCTCAGGACCTCCTCAAGCGAAGCAGCATCGAAGGGCTCCAACCCAACCAGGACATCCAGGGCGCGGTTCAGCGCCTGGAGAGTGGAGTCTCTATCCATCCCCTTCTGGACCAGCAGTTCCTGGTCATAGACCAGCTCCTCTGTGAAGAAATAGTCGCTCATGTCTGCCGATTCCCCTAGCGTCTTGAGCCGTTCCCGAAGCAGGGACGCGATGCCCCTGACGTAGGCGCCGTCTACCCCGTCCGATCTACCGGACAGATTGCGCTTCAGGAATGGCAGCATTCTCTCGGCCAACTGGTCCTCGGCCAACTGCCGTATGTAGACTCCATTCATCCACAGCAGCTTGTCCTTGTCGAAGATGGCACCCGCCTTGCCGATACGGTCCAGGGAGAAGTGTTCGATCAGCAGGTCTCTGGACATGATGTCGGTCTTGTCATCCAGGGACCATCCTAAAAGGACCATGTAATTAACTACCGCTTCCGCAAGGTATCCTTCCTTCCGATAGGCCAGGATCGGGCTGGCACCATGGCGCTTGGACAGCTTTGTGCGGTCCGGTCCAAGGATCATTGGCAGATGTGCGAAGAGAGGGGGATCATAACCGAGGGCCTCGTAAATCCTGAGGTGACGCGGAGTGCTCGGCAGCCACTCTTCCGCCCGGAGGACATGGGTTATTCCCATAAGGTGGTCGTCCACTACGTTGGCCAGATGGTAGGTGGGGTAACCATCGGACTTCATTATGACGAAGTCGTCCAGGGAGTCGTTCTGCCAAACGACCTCCCCACGAATCAAGTCGGTAACGAAGGACTGACCAGAAAGGGGCATCATGAAACGGACTGCGGGCTTCATGTCCTGGGCCTCGAACTCCCCACGTTCCCGGCTGGACAGATTCCTGCACCGCCGGTCGTATCCCAGCTGTAGTTTCTGCCTTTTTTGATGCTGCCGCATCTCATCAAGCCGGTCCTTGGAGCAGTAGCAGGGATAGGCATATCCGTCATCGATGAGCTGCTGGGCGCTGCGCTGGTAAAGCTCCAGCCTGCCAGACTGAACGTAAGGCCCGTAGGGCCCATCCTCGCCTGGCCCTTCGTCCCAGTCGAGCCCTAGCCACCTCAGTGATTCCAGGATGGTATCCACCGCACCTTCAACGTATCGGTCTCTGTCCGTATCCTCTACCCGCACGACGAATTTGCCTCCGTGCCGTCGGGCGAAAAGCCAGTTGAACAGAGCGGTGCGAAGATTGCCCACATGGGGTCTACCGGTCGGACTGGGGGCGTACCTTACGCGGACTTCGGCGTCTTGGCCAGACACTACTGTAATGTCTCCATGGTCTGGCGCAGGTCTTCTGGAAGCGGTGAGTTGAACTCCAGGTACCTGGCTGTGACCGGATGGCGGAACCCCAGAAGGTAGGCATGGAGGAAATGGCGGTCCGGAGCCAGAGGGAGGGTACCCCTATCCCTGGAGCGACCCCCGTACAGGGCGTCGCCTACCAGGGGGTGGCCGATGGAGGCAAGGTGCACCCTGATCTGATGTGTCCGGCCTGTTTCGGGGAACACTTCGGCCAGGGAATGATTAGCTCGGTATTGCACTACCTTGTATCGAGTCAACGCCTGACGGCCGCCCTGTACGACTGCCATGCGCTTCCGGTTGCGAGGGTCCCGCCCAATTGGGGCCTCGATAGTGGCCTGGGAGGGCTTCACCAACCCCCAGGCAAGGGCCAGATAGCCCTTGCGGACAGATCGCTCTTTTAGTTGCGTGGAGAGCTCCTGATGAGCCAGAGAGCTTTTCGCCACCACCATTAAACCCGACGTATTCTTGTCCAGCCTATGGACAATCCCCGGACGCAGTGTCCCCCCTATGCCCTTCAGGTCGGGGCACAGGGCAAGCAGGGCGTTCACCAGGGTATGAGAGGGATGCCCGGGGGAGGGATGGACCGTCAGGCCTGCGGGTTTGTCTACGACTATCAGAGCATCGTCTTGGAAAACAATATTGAGAGGCATGGCTTCGGCCGCCAGTTCCAACGGCCGAGGGGGCGGTACGATAAGCGTGATCATGTCCCCCGGCTGAATCTTTTGGCTCGGTTTGGGTACCTCCCCATTGAGCTGAATGTACCCCTCGTCCAGAAGCCTTCGTATCTGCGAGCGGCTCAGGCCCGGCCCCTTTCTCACAAGATAGAGGTCCAAGCGCTGCTCGCCATGCTCCACCAGGAACTCCCTCCTGGTTACCACGACTCTCCGTCTTCCACCAATTTCTTGACCCCGCAGACACGACAGCCCCACCCTCCTGGGATCTGCTTCATGACCGAATCGCACACCACGCAAGGCAGGTCCACGAAGGGCTCCAGTACATCCCTTCCATCAACGGACGCCTGACCCGCCGTCGCCCCGAAGTCACCTAACCGCTGGAAGACAGCGCCATCTCCACTACGGCCAGCGGAAGCAGCCCCTTGGAGGACTGGCTCCTTGCTCTCCTTTCCCATGAAGAGGAGCATGACCGATAGGATGACGATCCCCACGACTATGGCGGAATCGGCTACGTTGAAGACTGGCCAGAAGCCCACGTCAATGAAATCGGTTACTTCTCCCGTGCGGATTCTATCCACCAGGTTTCCCAATGCCCCACCGACCTGCATTCCCAGACTGAGCTTGATTGGAAAGGAAGCAAAGGGATGGTTGCGATACACCAGCAATAGGATACCTATCCCAACGAAGGAGGCAAGGATCAAAAAGAGGGTCTGGTCTGGGAAAAGGCCAAAGGCACTGCCCGTGTTGAAAGTATGGACGATTCGGAAGAAACCATCCCTCGGAACGGAATCGCCTAGCACCAGGCTGTGCCGCACGACGGCCTTGGTGATCTGATCCAAACTGAAGACGACGCTTAGAGCCAGCAAAAGGATTGGATCCCGATACCAGGAAGTCCAGGCGCTTTGTGCTACGTGTGTTTCCTTTTGAAGGTCGACCATGTGCCGCTATCCGAGTAGGGTACCTATAAAGAATTCCACCGCGGACCGCGCGGCCTCTGCCTCATGACCGCGCCACGAGTGGTCCGCCCCTTCCACAATCCGCAACTCCGCCGTGGTTGCCAGAGCCCCGACTTTTTCTTCCAGGGACGGATATGGCACCAGCCGGTCCCGGTCTCCCACGATGAACCGCTTGGGCCTCTTGTCCCTCACAACCGCCTTGTTTTCCAGGGACGCCAGCGGGGGCGAGATAAGCACCATCGATCTGACACCTTTGTATCTGGAGAGATCGGAGAGGATCACCGACGCCCCGAAGGAGTAGCCCGCCAGCCCCACTCTTCCCCTTTTGACCCCAGCCCAGTTGCGAATGAGCTCAAGGGCGGCGTGCGTATCCTCCCTCTCTTCCTCACCCTTAGTGAACTGTCCCTCACTTTTGCCCACTCCCCGGTAGTTAAATCGAAGGGTGACGATGGATTCCTCCGCGAGAGCTCTGCATAGGGCCGTTACGACACCGTTGTCCATGTCCCCTCCGAAGAGAGGATGAGGATGGCAGACCACTACGCCTGGAGACGCGCCTGAGATCCCAGGAGCGGAGGCAACGACTCCCTCCAACGTCACTCCCCTGCTTTTGAACGCGATAGAGCTCTGGCGCATACCCAATCTCCTTCCATATTAGGAGCCGTGGTAGTGTTTGGCAAGGACTCCTGTTAGAATATTTCTGGAAGCTCGGGGCGCAGCACGCGGCCACCGGCACGACAGAGAGGGTTATGCCATGAGTGATCAAGCGCGCAGGGTCGTCGACCTGCGCAGCGACACGGTCACCCAGCCCACCGAGGCCATGCGGAAGGCTATGGCGGAGGCGGAGGTGGGCGACGACGTGAGTGGCGAGGACCCTACCGCCAACCGCCTCGAGGAGATGGCTGCCACCCTTCTGGGGAAGGAAGCATCCCTATTCACCGCCAGCGGAACGATGGGAAATCTGGTGGCGGCCCTCACTCATTGCAGTCGCGGTGATGAGGTCATCATGGGGAGCGAGGCTCATATGTTCTGGAACGAAGTCGGGGGCGTCGCGACCCTGGCAGGGGTTCAGGTGCGTCTAGTACCCAACGACGACCAGGGAAGACTGGACCCAGCCGAAGTAGCCGCGGCCATCAGGCCCCGGGGGGGCCTTCATTTTCCTCCGACATCCCTGATCTGCATCGAGAACACCCATAATCGTTGCAACGGCGGCGTCATCACACTAGAGGAAACGCAAGCCATCGCGGATGTAGCTCACGCCAATGGAGCGGCCGTTCATCTGGATGGAGCCCGCATTTTCAACGCGGCCGTGTGCCTGGAGATGCCCGCAGCTGAACTCGCTAAGCCGGCTGACGACGTGTCCTTCTGCGTATCCAAAGGGCTCAGCGCTCCAGCCGGCTCATTGCTCTGCGGCTCGAGGGAGTTCGTCGACCGCGCCAGGAAGTGGCGGAAGATGTTGGGGGGCGGAATGAGGCAGGTTGGGGTCCTGGCAGCAGCAGGAATCCTAGCTCTCGAGTCCATGATAGACAGGCTGGCAGACGATCACGCTCACACCCGCCAACTGGCCCGGGGACTGGGCGACATTCCCGGCATCTCCGTGGACCCCGAGCGGTTCCAGACGAACATCGTATTTGTGGACGTTGACCATGAACTGGGCTCTGTCCAGGAATTCACCGGAAAACTGTCCCTGGAGGGAGTCCGGGCGTCCTATCCGGGAGGCCATAGGTTCCGGCTAGTCACTCACCGCCACATCACTTCCGAGGACATCGAGTATACCGTTGACAAGGTAGCGATGGTCTCCAGGGAGATGAGGGGGCTCGCCAGCACACCGATCCTCTGAATCTCGTGGTATTCCCTTAGCGTCTTATGTTAAGTGTAACGGCAACGTCGATCCCCTTTGCCGCCCAGCGGCGACGCGGTGGATGAGATGGCACAGGAAAGCCTTCTTCTGGTCGAAAACGAGCGAGTTGTCCGGACGGCTATAACCCGCTGGCTCACCGAAGCGAACTACCACGTGGATAATGTGGCGTCGGGCGAAGAGGCTCTGGTTAGACTAAGCCAGAGGGACTACGACCTGCTGCTGGTGGACCTTAACATGCCCAAGATGGACGGCCGCCAGCTGTTGAGGGAAGCTCGGAAATCCCACTCCCAGGCCGCCGCGCTCGTCTTGACAGGCTACGGCAGCATGAACCGCGTCATCGAGTGTATGGACGCGGGCGCCCAGGGCTTCATCATAAAGCCATTCTATCCAGACCAGTTGCTTCAGTCCGTGCGGGACGCTCTGGCGAGGCAATCGTTGGCCAGAGAGAGGCACCGCCAGGACGCGTTCAAACCGATCATAGAGCTAAGCCTGGGGTTGCTGAGCAATGAGGACCTAGCGGGATTCGGCCAGGCCTTCATGCGTAAGGTACTCGAGGCCACGGGTGCGGATCAGGCTGCCCTTTTCATATTGAACAACGGGCGCCTGGAGTTGTTGTGCGCCGAGGGATTTGACGGCGCGCCCCAGGCCCCAGGGAGGAGCCAGGTTGAGCACATGGAGGGACTTCTCAGAGGCGAGGGGCAGTCCATTATCTCTATGGAAGGCGGTGCGTTCTCCTGGCCCGATCTCAGGCCCATAGGCAACGAACCCACTTACAAGCTTTGTGTCCCTCTACATCTACTGGGGGTCGTCACAGGGCTGGTCCTCGTGGGACGGAGGGATGGCACACGCGGCTTCTCCGAAAGTGATGTGGAGCTTCTATGGATTAGCTGCCCCATCGCCTCCGGCGTAGTGGAGAGATTACGGAGCGTTTCGTCTAAAATCACTTCCGGTTAGTCGAGCGTTATCCAGCGATTGCGCAACGCAATCGTCACGGCATGGGTCCTGTCACTGGCATCCAGCTTCCGAAGAATAGCCGAGATGGCGTTCTTCACGGTCTGCTCCTTGACACCCAGCTGGCTGGCTAATTCCTTGTTAGAAGACCCCCGTGCTACATAAAAAAGGACCTCCAAGGCGCGGTCGGTCAATGGAGAAGGAGTCGCAACATACGACGAGGGAGCAGCTTCTCTGAAGGACTTGAGTAGCTGCTCCCCAAGCTCGCTGTCAGTATTCACAGCGTGCTCTATTGGCTGCTCACCATTGAAGACCCTGCCAATGGTGCTGATGATGAACTCCGGGGGCATGTCTTCTCCTATCAACGCGGCTGCCCCCATCAAGATGGCCCTGCGCAACGACTCAGCGCCCATATCTCCGGAAGTGAGGGCCACTACCCCGGGCCGGGGAGAGACGTTGGCTAAAAAGCTCGAGAACTGTCGCTGTACCGTCTCCTGCTCGGGGATATCCACGAGCATCACGTCTGGTGCTCTCAATCGGGAGACCTCCGTCGCCCCTTCAAAGGACAGGACCCTCACGATCCATCGAAGATCTTCCAGCTCTTGGGCAGCCGACATAAAAGAGCAATGCACCTCATTGCTCAGTCCGATCACCAGGAGGCCGATTCCGTTTGGCTTCACCATCCACCTCCCACCCCGAGCACTCTGCCGCGTGCCAAGAGTATATTGAGCAGGCCAAGTTGGAGTCAACACTGGCAGCCCGTCAATAATTTCACCCTTCCGTCAGAGGCACGGGACGACTGGCGCCCTCGGTACCCTGTTCCGGAAGCACCTTATGCTCTATAATATGACGCGCTGCTCGCTGTCTAGCCCGTTCATCGGACAAGGTTTACGAAAAGCCGGGAACTTTGGATACGGCGGGCAAGCGGGATCAAACAACCTGAGAAGCGAAACCCCCCGAGAAGGAGAGGATGATGCCCGAAGATTTCGTCAAGGTGGCCAAAGCCAGCGATCTGTCGCCGGGACAGTGCAAAGCAGTGAGCGTCAGGGGCGCAGAGGTTCTTCTGGCCAATGTTGGAGGAGAATACGTCGCGGTGGACGACACCTGCACTCACGCCTTCGCATCCCTGTCGATGGGGCAACTGAGCGGAGTAGAAGTTGAATGTCCCGTCCATGGGAGTGTCTTCAACGTCAAGACGGGCGAGATTCTGAGCCCCCCTGCCGACGAATCCCTTACCGTCTATCCGGTCCGGATGGAGGGCGACGACATACTCATCGGGCCTCCTGGCTGACCTGATCCGCCGGTTCCACTCCGCTTGCTACGTACCTCTCTTGTCACCCCATAGGAGGATATGCAGGCGAGGGGTGAACCTGAATCCCTCCTCGATGCAGATCCGGCTCAGCCAGCGACCTCTCTCCTGGACAGCCTCTGGGCTCCTTCCCTCGGGCATCAGCAGGACTCTGTCCCTGGGAATTCGGTATTTATCAACCACAGTCCGGACTTCGTCCAGGTCCGATGGCTGTACGATTACGAATTTGTAGTAGGCGTTATCGAGGCCCGCGTAATGATCGAACACGTCAGGAATTTCGCGGCGCTCTGAGGCGTTCCCTGAGTTGGAAAGTTTCGGCGAAACGTTCCACTGGTCTATGTCACCCTCCAGATCGGAGTCCGGAGCGATGGCGCCGTTTGTCTCCACTTCGAAGGAGAATCCCCGCTGCTTCAGAGACCAGACCAGAGGGGCCAGGGCCCGCTGCTGAAGTAGTGGTTCCCCTCCCGTGATAACCAGATGCCGGCACCCGTGCGTTAGGATAGTCTGCTCCACCTGCCCAACCGCAAGCTCCACCACCTCGTCCTTATAATCGTAGTGCTGCCAGTCCCAGGTATACTTGGTATCGCACCAGGTGCACGCGAGATTACAAAGGGCCAGCCTGAGGAAGACCGAAGGAGTCCCTATCGAGGCGCCCTCTCCCTGTAGGGAATGAAATATCTCTGGCTCCCCGTTGGGCCGACGGCTGACCTTCAGCGTCGGCTTGAGCCCTTTCGAAGGCTCGTTCACCGAGTCGTCCCTTCCAGACGTGTAAGCAGCGGGTCCGGGCGTCCCGCCTCGGCAAAACCCTTCGCTCGAAGGACGCAGCTATCGCAGCGACCGCAGGGGATGTCGCCCGCCTGGTAACAGCTCCAGGTATTTTCGAGAGGCGCCCCGAGCCTCATCCCCATCTTGACTATCTCCGCCTTGGACAGGTGAATGATGGGAGTCTCGATCCTGAAGGGTACCCGGTACTGGGTCCACAGCTTGCTGCCGTACATCAGGGCGTCAGCCACCTTTTGGTAGTACTCCGGCCTGCAGTCAGGGTAGCCGCTGTAGTCGATAGCGTTTGGAGCAATAAAGATATAGGCCTCCAGCTGCTCAGGGTCCACGTCACCCTGTTCAATGGAATGAAGAGCCAGACTCTCCAATAACGCTCCGGCGAGCGTCAAGAAGAAAGTGTTCCGCAGCGGGACATACGTAATAGGGATACTGATGGCGGGTTGATCGCCTTCAGAAGGGGCGGAGCGTTGGAGGTCCCGATCCTTGGGCAGCGGGAACCTCTCGGGATTGGTCAGCGAGGAATACCAGGCCACTTTCCCGAATCCGGATATATCCACGAGCTGGTGGACTATGCCCAACCTTCCCGCTATCTCCCTGGCGCACTCCACCTCTTTGTTGTGTGTCTGTCCGTAGTGGAAGGTAAGCGCTGTGAGACTCTGAACGCGGTCCTTGGCATAGGTGGTAACCGTCGTGGAGTCAAGGCCCCCTGAAAGGAGGGTTACACCGATGGTCTGCATCTAGCACCTATACGAATATCCAAGGGCAAGCTGCCTCGCCGGCCGGCTGATCGGCTCGAACTGCGTCTCACTCTAGACGGGGCAGAATTCGGCGTACTGAGTTGGAGACTCCCATACTCTGACCTTATGAGGCCTGATCCCGCACAGCTCCTGGGCCTTCCCGTAAAGCTCCCTGGCCATCACCTCAGCCGACGGGTTTTCGTCTGGAAAGACGAAGATTCGGCTTCCTTTCACCGAGTTCAGAGCCCCAAGGAGCTCCCCATCTTTCCCATTCACAAGAAACGCATGGTCCCAGTGTTCGTCGATCCATGCGTGGACCTTTTGTTTGATCTCCGTGAAGTCAACGACGAAACCCAGATGGTTCAGAGCTTCTGAGGCCATCCATATTTCCGCGGTATAGGTATGCCCGTGGGGATGTACACACCTGCCGCCATGCTCCAGCAAGCGGTGACCGCTGGCAAACGCGATCTCGATTCTGACTTGGTACGTCCCGCCCACAGCTTACTCCCCTTTCGGGCTATGCCCAGGGAGAGACCCATGCTCCGCCGAGACTGAGGTATGCAGCCCACCACGTACCTTATAGTCGAGGACCACTTTCATATATCGGGGGTCGCACAGGGCCACCAGGTCTTTGAGTATGTGATTGGCGGCGTGTTCCTGCACGATACCTACGTCTCTGTACGAGAGCAGGTAGTATTTCAACGATTTCAGCTCGACGCACCGGTCTGAAGGGGTGTACGTAATTGTGAGAGTGCCATAGTCCGGAAGGCCGGTCCAGGGACACAGGGCGGTAAACTCGTCGGTATCGATCGTTACCTGAGAAGGTTGCTCGGTATACTCATAGTCAAAGGCCAGCAGGCACACGGTATCTATCGCCTCTTCGCCGAGGGCCGATATCCTCCTATCTAGACTTTCGTATTGCTCCCGTAGGGATGGGATTATGGCCATCGCGAAGCCTCCGCCTGCATCCTCTCTGGTTAAGTATCATAGGGAACGGGACCACTTGTGTCAAAGCTCTAATGGCGAGCTTTTGGTTTCTGATATAATCGCACACAGCAACACACCACAAAGTCCGACTGCGGTCTCAAGGGGAAAACGATTCCCCATTAAGTGAGCAAGATCAAAGATGGAACGTCCGTACCACAAATACGTGTTTAACGCTCCTGAGCGAGAGTTCGTAGGTAAGTTCGAAGAGATGTACCAGCAAGAGGAGGTTGAGGGCTACGACAGCTGGTTTCAGGAGAATCTGAACACAATCAGCAGAGGCATTTCTTTAGCCATGCTAGGGATGTTTAACTTTGACCGTATCCTTGATATCGGGTGCGGCAAAGGCGCCTTCACTCACATGCTGAAGAAATCGAACAACTACGTCATGGGCACCGACATCTCGAAAGCCGCTATCGACAAGGCAAACGCCAAATATCCAGATATAGATTTTCGCCAGATGCCCACAGACGATTTATCATCGTTGGCCGATGAATCCTTCGACCTCGCCGTCTCTGCCGAGATCCTGTCCTATCTGAAGAATTGGCGCGAGGTCTTGCAAACCGTCTCCACGTTTACGAGATATCTCTTTCTCACTCTTTACATCCCGGAAAACCCCATCGGGTTCGTAGAATCGTTCGACGAGCTGACCGGAGAAGTATCGAAACACTTTGTTGTCGAGAGGGAATTGATGTTGGATCGAGAGAAGATTTTCCTTCTCTCGCGTTCGAGAGAAACATTAAAGTGAAGCTGCCGGAGAACATATCCGGCCGTACGGCTCGGATTGGGATAGTGGGTCTGGGCTACGTGGGGCTGAAGCTATTACGCTTTACAGCAAGCTGGTTATAGACACCACGGACGCCACGAGCCCCTTGGGCCCGAAGCCGACTGTGGTCAAGCTGTGAGGGTGGGACTGTGAAGCCAGAAAAAGACGCCTCGGGAGAGCCCGCGACACAGACAGGCGATGCCCGGACTGAGGCCGGCCCCGACGTCCCCAAGTGGGTTTACGGCAGACGGCCTGACGCGGTCGGCCCTCCGGACGGCTCAGCTGGATACGACTGGGAAGTCTCGGGAAAGGGCTATCTCTACAAGCGAACGATTGATATCGTCCTCGCAGCCATCGGCCTGATCATCGCCTCGCCCCTGTGGCTGATATTCACCATAGCCATCAAGCTGGAAGACAGGGGACCCATACTGTTCACTCAGGAGCGGTGGGGCAAGAACAGGAGTACCATCCGCGTATTCAAATTCCGGACCATGGTCCCTAACGCGGTGGAGAAGTTCGGGCACATCCAGGCCCAGGAGAACGACCCACGGGTCACCAGGGTCGGCCGCCTGTTGCGAGCCACCAGCCTGGACGAGATGCCCCAATTGCTGAACATCGCGAGGGGAGACATGAGCTGGGTGGGGCCGCGGGCACTGCCCATCGACGAGATTCAGGTCCAGGAGGACGATGCAGGCGTGCCCGACGAGGCCATCCCTGGCTTTGAAGCCAGGTCCAAGCTGCGGCCCGGACTGACGGGGATCGCTCAGATCTTCGCACCCAGGGATGTACCCAGGCAGCTCAAATATCAGTACGACGCAATCTACGCCTACAGCCAGAGCCTCTGGCTGGACATCCGCCTGATCCTCGTTTCATTGTGGATCACGCTGAGGGCGAGGTGGGAAGCGGGCGGCAAGAAGTACTAGCTGACTCGCTGTGTGAATCCGACCCATGTCACCCTGAGCCGCTGGCGAATGGACTGGAGGATGTGGGGCGTCTCACCAGCCCCACGCCAGATTCTTCGCCTACGGCCCAGAATGACACTTTCACGGCAATGACATTCTCATATGGGTACCCTTATACGCTGATCACTACCTTGATGATATTGTCGGAGTGGTTCTCGTACATATCATAGGCCCGTTTCACGTCGGCGGCATTGAACTCAACCCGGTGGGTCACCATGGCCGCGGGATCGACCCATCCCCTCTCCCGAAGCGCCACCATGTCCTTGAGAGGAGTGGTTAGATTCGCTGCCCGCATCGCCACCGTGGGGATGATTGTGGCCTGCTTATCCATCAACAGCTTGATATCTACAGGGACCATGTCCTCTGACGGGATGCCGAATAGGATGACCGTACCAAAAGGCCGGACCATCCGCAAAGCGGTGTCGAGGGTCTCCGGGTAACCCGCGGCCTCCACCGTGATATCCGGACCCATGCCGCCGGTGATATCGTTGACCGCCTCCGCCAAGTCCTGCTTATCGGGATTTATCGTGTGGGTGGCCCCGAACTTTCTCGAGTACTCCAGACGGTAGTCCAGCGGGTCCACGGCAATGACCTGCGCCGCGCCCTGCCGGGAGGTAATCATGGTGAACGAGAGCCCGATGGCGCCCTGTCCCACCACCAGGATCCGCTTGCCCGACACGTTGCCCATCTTCTGGCAGGAGTAGAGTACAGTGGCAGAGGGTTGGCACATGACCCACTCGGCCAGGTCTCCGTGGTCCGGTAGGGCGATCATGCGGCCCGGTTTGGAGGTCATGTACTCTACCAGGCCGCCCTTGCCCATGACCGGCATCACGATGACCCTCTGCCCTTCCCGGAACTCATCGGTCCGGCTTTCGACCACCACACCGGCGCACTCGTGGCACGGCCGACCCACCTCCCACGGGTACTTCTCCTCCTCATAGATCGGACCGTAGCCGTGCCTGATGTCGCTTCCACAGATCGACACCCGTTCCAGTTTGATAAGACACTCCCCGTCCTCTGCCCGTGGCATCTCCTCATCCAGGAATACGAACTGCTTGGGTCCCACAAGTTGAGCAGCCTTCATCACTTATCGAAACCTCCACCAAATATATGCGCTACCAAAGGGGGCCCCAATATCGATACAAGTTACCTGATCTCGAGAACCGTGGCAATACGCCTCAAAGCCCCCGCCAATCACGGGCCGAGCTAGAATCACTACTTGGCGGCTTCCCCCAGACCCTCTACCAGCGGAGGCCTTCTGCCACGGGCGGGCGAAACTGCCTCGTACTGATGGGCCGCGCGGAACAACAGCTCCTCTTCGAATGGTCGTCCTATGAGCTGCAGCCCGATAGGAAGGCCCGATTGGGTGAATCCACAGGGCACTGTGATGGCGGGCAGCCCTGTGGCGTTAATTGGAAAGGTGTTCCCGGCGATAACGGAGGTCCCTGCTCCACTCGCCATCTCATGCTCGGTGCCTCCCACTGTAACGGACGTGGCGCCGATGCGAATCGCGGGTACGCGGGCGGTGGGGGTCACCAGGAGGTCCACTTCCTGAAGTACGCTGGCGAACTCCTCCTTCATCAGACGCTGCACTTTCAGCACCTTCACGTAGTCTCGAGCCGTTACGAATTGCCCCGCCAGGGCGCGGTAGAGAACATCATGCCCGTAGTCCCTGCGACGGCTCTTGATGTAGGGCTCGTGGGTTACCACGCTATCGGCCATCGACGCGATCCGTATCGCTCCCGCGTACCGCATGGTGGGTATCGACACTTCTCTAACCTCTGCCCCCAGCCCCTCCAGCTCCGCGACGGCCTGTCGGACTGCCGCCTCTACCTCTTCGTCTACTTCTTCGAAAAAGTAATTAGCTGGAATCCCAACCCTGGTGCCCCGAAGATCCTTTTCCAGAGCGGCGCTGTAGTCAGGCACCTGTACCGGAACCGTGCTGGGGTCCAGCGGGTCGTGGCCAGCAATGGCCTGTAGCACAAGCGCACTGTCCCTCACCGAACGGGTCAACGGGCCGACGTGGTCACCGTTGAAGCTGGTCACCAGGATGCCCCTCTGGCTCACGAGCCCGAAGGTCTGCTTCAGTCCCACCACTCCACACAACGAGCCTGGAAGACGCACCGATCCTCCCACGTCCGTGCCCAAAGAAGCGAACGTCACGCAAGCGGCTACGTTGGCGCCCCCTCCGCCGCTGGAGCCTCCGGGAATGTGGTCCAGCGCCCACGGATTATGTACCGCCCCAAAATAAGAGTTAGACGATGTGGCGCCCGCGGCGAACGCCTCCATGTTCTCTTTGCCTATAACTATTGCCCCTTTGGAGACGGCCAACCTAACCGCGTGAGCATCCTCCTCCGGCACGTTATCCAAGAGCACCTTGGTAGCCAGGGTCGTGCTAATGCCCTTGGTGGCCAGGTTGTCCTTTATCCCGATAGGTACCCCTTGGAGTGGACCCTTATAGACACCACGGGCCAGGTCCGCCTCCTCTTCTCTAGCCCGGACCATGGCCATGTCACCCAGCAGAGTGATGAAGGAATTAAGGCTGGAGTTGAGCCGGTCGGCCTGCGCCAGGGCGGCCTCCGTCACCTCTACCGGGGACACCTCCCGGGAGCGGATCTTGGGCGCCAGTTCCGATATGGTCAGCTTCAGAAGCTCCGGGGTGCCCATCAGGGTTGACCTCCCTCCCCGGCGCTGAGGAGGCGAGCAGAGAACACGCTGGAGAGGTACAGCTCCTCCAGCTTTTCCATCTCATCCAAATAGAACTCTAAATTCGCCTGGACTTTGTCGATCTCCTCATCTGATAGCTCAAGTCCCCTGTACATGCGGACCATCTCCTCTAAGATCTCCACTGGAACTGCCACGACTTCACCTCCGGCACCAGGACTCGGTCAAGTTAAATCTGAGATAAATGTCCTTGCTACGAAAGTGTCATTCTGAGCCGCAGGCGAAGAATCTGGTGTGGCCGTGTGGGTATCTCCTCCCGAGATTCTTCGGTCGCTACGCTCCCTCATAATGACATGCTATCGAAATCTTGTTGACAAGGTACTGGACTGGGTGCTGAACAACTCTTTCGACCATCCCCCTGACCCCCTTCCCTTCGACAGACTCAGGTCAGCCTGGCGAGGAAGGGGGAGAAACTTATATCTGAGGGACACCCCTTCGGCTGGCTCAGGGCAGGCTCTCATCCGCCTGGGGAGGACCGGCAAGGGGGCTTCGCCCTCCCGCACTCTCTCTTCATCAGCCTCCTAGAGCTCGCCCACGCGCCCCAAAAGTCACTCAGCGCAACAGACACCTCCGGATCGGACGGCGCCCGGCCATGGCTTTGGGGACGCTTGTATTGGACGGCAAAATAACGGGGGTGTCAAGCAAGGGAGTTCGGCCAGTATCAGCGGCGGTTGACCATCTCGTATACTCACCTTTACAATACCACCGACCCGGACCTCCTCGGTGACCGACGCGGAGGACCGAGGAGTTGGTAAGTGGCGGATTTCGATCACGCCGGGACCTCCTTCGGGTCCCGGTATATCGCCTCCCTGCGGTATCCTGAGTATCGCAAGCTATGGATGGCTTCCATCTGTTCCCAGTCGGCAGCCTGGGCTCTGATAGTCGCCCGTGCGGCCCTGGTGTTGGAGGAAACCGACTCCGCCGCCTGGACAGGCCTGGTGACCTTCGCCGCGATGATCCCCGCGGTCCTCTTTGCCCCCATCGCCGGTTACCTAGCGGACCGCTTTAACCGGCGCCATGTCCTCGCCGGTGCCTACATGGTTAACCTGGGCCACAACATCCTGCTGGCAGTCTTTGTTGCGACCGGCAATATAAACGAGTGGCACATCTTGGGACTGGCGGTTCTCAACGGCTCGGCGAGAGCATCACAGATGCCTCCCGCCCAGGCCCTAATGATCAACACCGTGCCTAAAGAGCGCATTCTGAATGCGGTCTCCCTTTTCCAGGCGACCCAGCAGGGCTCACGCTTCGTCGGTCCTTTCCTGATCCTGGTGGTGCTATGGACTACGGGACATCAGAACTGGGTGTTTTTCCTTTGCGCCGCCCTTTATGCCGCGGGCCTGGGCTTGGTGCTGTCGATGCGCACGGAATCAACTGGAGTAGTAGAGCCGGGAGGCGGGATGACGGTGATCTTTCGAAACGCGGCGGCAGGACTTCGCTACATGTACCGTCACCCATTGATCCTTCCCATAGCCCTCGTAGTAATCGCCCACTGCGCTCTGACCATGTCATTCGAGTCGCTGTTTCCCGTAATCTCCCGGGACAAACTGGGGCTGGAAGGCGACGCCGGAATCCTGGGTGGCGCAAGCTACCTGATGGTGGGATTCGGAGTCGCCGCCCTGGTCACAGCCCTAGTCCTCGCGGGGATCGAAAGCGAGCGGACCAGGGGCCACCTGTTCCTCTGGCTTGGGGTCCTGAGCGGCGTCACCCCATTGGCGCTGGCGTTGTCTACCAACCTGCCCCTGGCTATGCTATCGGCGGCGGCTATGGGGATGTCCCAGGCGGGCTTCATGGCCCTGAGCCACGCCATGGTGCAGACCATAGCGCCCGACGCGATCCGGGGCCGTCTGATAGGGGTTTATGGCTGGCACGTCCAGGGATTTATGGCCAGCTTTAACATGATCAATGGGTCCGTCGCCAGCATCAACGGGGTCGCCGCGTCCATGGTGCTGGCGGTTGGCGGGGTCGCCTTCGTAGCAGTGATAGCCGGCAGCTTCTCCATAGTCCAGCTGAGGCAGTTGTACGAGAGGGGCGTCCCGGCGGAGGCTCGTTCTATGGGGGCAGCGGCGGGAGACTAGTGTATAATGAGCTTTCCGAATGGAAGGCTCCACTGAGGCCCGGCAGTTCAGCTAATCAGGCGGCTGGCCTACCAGCTACCTGGCCGGCTCACCTTCGCCTCAAGTACCAGCCTGGAGGGACCCATGCCGGACTCACCCCACGGAGTTAAATACGGTTCCCACCGTCCAGTTATCATGAGACTCAACGGCATGGTTTGTTCGGGACACCCACTGGCATCTCAGGCGGGCATCGCCGTTTTACAAAAAGGGGGTAACGCGGTGGACGCGGCTGTGGCCATCGGCGCAGCCCTCAACGTGGTGGAACCCTCAATGTCCGGCATCGGCGGCGACGGATACATCATGATTTACTGGAAAGAGCGGAGCGAGGTGAGGGTCGTAAACGCCACTGGCGCCGCACCCATGGCTGCCACCCCAGAGCGCTACCTGCCCGGCGGAATCCCCATGGAAGGCGTCGACTCGGTCTCGGTCCCGGGGCTGCTGGAAGGCTGGGTAAGCGCCCACGATAGGTACGGCTTACTGAAATTCTCAGACGTTCTCGATCCGGCCATTCACCTAGCCGCCAACGGGTTCCCCGTAAGCCACGTTCTGGCCCATGGGATCGCGTCTGACCCGCTGCTCCGGAGTTTTCCCACTTCCAGAGCGATATTCACTCGAGATGGGCGTCCGCTCAGGGCAGGAGATATACTCTACCAGACGGACCTGGCCCGCACCTTCCAGAAAATCGCGGCCGAAGGGAGAGACACCTTCTATCACGGGGAGATCGCAAGAGCCATCTCGGAATTCAGCCAGGCACAAGGCGGTGCGCTAGCGCTGGATGACCTCGCTCGGCACCGAGGTCTATGGCAGGACCCCATCTCCACGACCTACCGCGGCTACACCGCGTACGAAGCGCCACCCAACTCCAGCGGGCACGTGTTGCTGCAAGAGCTAAACATGATAGAGACATTGGACCTCCGCTCCTTGGGGTGCAACACGCCTGAGAGCATCCACAGCATGGTGGAAGCAAAGAAGCTGGCCTTCGCCGACAGGGAGGCCTACGTCGCGGACCCGGAACACGTTGACGTGCCCATATCGGGCCTCCTGTCTAAGGAGTACGCAAGAGAGCGCGCCTCGCTGGTCGACCCAGCCCGGGCCGCGGTGAACGTCGTGGAAGGCGACCCGTGGCGCCATCAGCAGTCCGGCCACGGGCGTCGCGGTGCGGGCCTACGGGTCGGAGTATCTCCGGAGGGCGGGGATACCACGTGCTTCTGCGTCGTCGATCGCTGGGGCAACGCCGTCTGCCAGCTCCAAAGCCTCCAGACCGCTTTCGGCTCCAGCCTCGTCGCGGGAGACACCGGCATACTTCTCAACAACCGGATGTCCTACTGGCACCTGGACCCGGAACACGTCAACTGCCTGGCGCCCGGCAAGCGGGTGCGTCATACAATGAACCCGGTGATGGTCTTTCGTCCCACCTGTTCCAATGCCGCGGCGGCAGGGGAGCTCTTCCTCGTGTGCGGCACCCCGGGAGCCGACACTCAGGTCCAGACCAATTTGCAGGTCCTTACCCATGTCCTGGACTTCGGGATGACAGTCGCTGAAGCTGTCGAAGCACCCCGATGGAGGCACCTTCAGGACCGTACCGAGTCCACCATACCCCACACCTGCAACGACGAGATGCACCTGGAAGGCCGCTTTCCGGCAGCGGTTAGGCAAGGGCTAGAACACCGGGGCCACGCTCTGCACGTCCTGCCTGACTGGGGCGGGATCGGAAGCGAGATGATGATCCAGTTAGACCCCGAAACAGGCGTCCTCTTCGGCGCGGCGGACCCTCGCCGGGATGGCCACGCCGTCGCCTGGTGAGCCGGGGTTGGACGGCCGCCCGGATACATGAATAGGCGTGAGAGGAGAGAAGAGGAAGCATGACCGTCGGATGCACACTTCCCCACGAGGGGGCCCTGGCCACACCGGACGCGTTGCGTACACTGGCGAGACGGGCGGAGGAGCTGGGATTCGACCACTTGTGGGTGGGAGACCACCTCGTTCGGCCCGTTCAGATAACTAGCCCTTATCCCTATTCAGCCTCTGGAGCGTTCGGCGACGAACGGCCCTTCTGCGAGGCTCTGACAATGCTGAGCCACCTCGCTGGCTGCACCCAGAAATATCAAGCTGGGGACCTTTGTGCTCATTCTGCCCTATCGGGAGCCAATATTCACGGCGAAAATAATCTCCACCCTGGACTACCTGTCAGGAGGGCGCGTCATACTGGGTGTGGGCGTCGGCTGGATGGAAGAGGAGTTCCTGGCGCTGGGGCTCGACACTTTCAAGCAGCGGGGGGCGGTGACGGATGAACATATTCGCATCTATAAGGAGCTGTGGACGCACGACGACCCCCAGTTCCAGGGTCGGTTCTCGCAGTTTTCCGGGTTCAAGTTCTCCCCCAAACCCGTCCAGAAACCCCACCCACCCATCTGGGTAGGAGTCATTCCGCCGCCGCCATCAAGAGGGCCGCGACATTAGGGGACGGCTGGCTGCCCGTAGGCCTGCGTCCCCCGGCTGGGCTGGAGCCCGAGGAGATGGCGAACCTCGTCGACCGGTTGAGGGACATCTCCGAGTCGGCCGGGCGGCCACGGGAGGTTGTGGATGTCGTGTTCAGCGCGACGATCTCCTTCGATCCCTCTTCAGGCGACGCGAGGCGCACCTTGACGGGCTCCGCCGAGGCGATAGGAGCGGACATTGTTCTCTACCAGCAGGTGGGAGTAGAGCACTTCGTCTTCAGCTTCCAGGGGGACGAACTGGAGCAGGTCCTGGAGAATATGGAGCGGTTCGCCACTGAGGTGAGGCCCGGGATAGCATGAAATACCGCAACCGGCATAAGACCGCTAAGGAGGCCTGACAGTGACAATGCCACTGACATTCGGATGCTCCATTCCTCATAGAGGGACGCTCGCCACACCGCAGACCCTCCGTATTGTCGCCACGCACGCCGAGGAGCTGGGCTTCGACCACCTGTGGGTGGGAGACCACATCGTTCTCCCCACCCAAATCGCCTCCACATATCCCTACGCCCTCAGTGGTATAGCACCATTCGATCCCGAGCAGCCTTACTGCGAGCCCCTCGCCCTATTGTCTTATCTGGCTGCCTCGACTCACCACATCAAGCTGGGCACCCATGTCCTCATTCTCCCTTATCGTGAGCCTATATTCACCGCGAAAATAATCTCCACTCTGGACTACCTGTCTGAGGGTCGAGTCATTCTGGGGGTAGGAGCGGGCTGGATGCAAGAGGAGTTCGCGGCACTGGGGCGGGACACCTTCAAGCAGAGGGGAGCGGTCACCGATGAGCACATCCGCATCTTCAAGGAGCTCTGGACCGCTGATGACCCCCAGTTCCAAGGGGCGCACTACCAGTTCTCCGGGTTCAAGTTCTCCCCCAAGCCGGCCCAAAGACCCCACCCACCCATCTGGATAGGCGGTCACACTCACGCCGCCATCAAGAGAGCTGCCACGTTGGGCGACGGCTGGATTCCCATCGGATTGCGGCCGCCAGCTCAGCTGGAGCCCGAGGAGATGGCCGGTCTCATCAGGCGTTTGCGGGACATGACCGAGGCAGCCAACCGGCCAAGGGAGGCGGTGGAAGTCGCCTTCAGCACGAACCTGGACTTCCGCCCACCCGACGACGTACCACGGCGCACTCTGACGGGCGCACCCGAACAGATAGCGTCGGACATCGCCCGCTATCGAGAGGTGGGAGTGGGGCACTTTGTCTTCGCCTTCGAAAGCAGCGAGTTGGACCGGGTCCTGGAGGACATGGAGCGGTTCGCCAAAGAGGTTAGGCCTCGGATCGCGGGCTAGCGGCCTGAGCGAGGCGGTCCCCCCTTTGCTCTCGATCCCGAAACCAAGCGGCAGGCCGCCAGGATATCACGTAGGGGCGACGCATGGAGCCTGTCTCAGAAGTCCCTTCTCCCCTGGCGGGAGAAGGTTAGGATGAGGGGTACCGACGAAAGTCAGCAGCTCGCTATCTAGAAATGACGGTTACGGGCCGATGAGAGGATCACCCTCACCTTAATCCTCTCCCATCCAAGGGAGAGGAGGGTGACCAGCGCTGCCTCATGGTAGTTATGAGACGGGCTCCATGCCTCGCCCCATTGTGGCGGACCCGCCCCATAGCCCCTTGAAAAAACTGGCGCACATCTGCCAAGATAGGTACATGAGAATAGGCGCCTTTGAGATACACGAGCCGGTCCCTCAGCTACAGCATCCCCACGTATTCACTATGATACAGCCATGGGTGGACGTCGGAAGCGTCGTGTCCATCACCTTGGAGAGGCTGGAGCGTCACTTCGGCGCCAAAGAGCTGGGCAGGCTGGCGAGGCCGGGGAACTTTTTCGACTTTACCCGGTACCGCCCGACCATCCGTTTGGTGGAAGGACGACGGGAGATCGACATTCCCAATAGCGTCATCAATTATGTGCAGACAGAAGATGGACCCGACTTGATATTCTGCCACCTGCGCGAGCCCCACGCCTTGGCCGAAGACTACGCGGACTCGGTTTTGGATGTGCTCAAATACTCGGCAATCAGTCGTCACGCAAGGCTTGGGGCCATGTATGACGCTGTACCCCATACGAAACCCATCCTGGTCACGGGTGACACAGGGGGAGTTGCCCAAAAAGGGGACGCCGGAAACCTGCTCAGACAGCAAAGCAAATACCAGGGACCTACCTCCATATTGAACCTCATCTCCGAAGGTGTGGCCGGGCTCGATCCGGCAGTTGAGACCATGAATTTCATGGTGCACCTGCCCCAATACATCCAGATCGAGCAGGACTACGCAGGAGCGGCGCGGCTGCTAGAGGTGCTTTCTTCGATATACGACATACCCGAGGACCTAGCCGACAAGGAACAAGGGGAGCGTCAATACCAAGAGCTGGACAAGACCGTGAGCCGTAATCCCGAATTACAGTCCCTGATCGAGTGGATGGAGTCCCGGTATGACGCCCAGGTCTCAGGGCAGGAGGAAGCTGCGTCTCAATCCGAAACTCTTTCGCCCGAAGTGGAAAACTTCCTGCGCGAGATGAACCAGCGTTTCGGCGAGCCCGGAGAGTCCGGCTAAGCGCACTTGTACCCACGTCGGGGCAACGACTGCGCTACCGCTACGCCTTTCTCTGCTTCCAGCGACAAACACCACCCACCACGAAAGTCAGGGTCCTACCAGATCGATCGGGCCATCCCTGAAACCACCTCCACGCGCCCTGGTATAGCCGAAGTATAAGCTATCCACTATAATGTTCCCGGAAGCTCTACATTTGAAAGGGCCGGCGCCATGGATGTCAGCTTTGAGAGAGGAGACCCTCAGAAGCCAAGGGGCCATGCCCTGGCCTACTTTCGGACACGCTCGGAGCCGGATAAGGTGTACGCCACCTACATAATAGTGCTCCCCGTCTCCTTGGACTTCACCAAGTACGTTCCCCCATTCCTCGCTTCCCACCTGGGAAGCGAGCCACTGGGGGACATGTCGGCGTTCTCACTGCCTCCGGTGCCCGAGGAAATCGGCAGCTACCAGGAGCTAGACCGACTTGCGGAAGTGAGAGACGACGACCTGCTTTACGCGGGCACAATGTTCTCCTACGATATGCCAGAAATGATGCAGGCCGCAGGAGAGGTCGTAAAGTACTACGCTCAGCTGTGGTCAGACCGCGTACGGCCGGTTATCGCGGACGCCGTTCAAGAGAACGAAGCTGACACCTCCACGGTCAACGAGGTGCTCTACAGCATGATGAATGAGAGGGACAGACTGGCGGAACTGTCTGGCCTCGTGGGCAAGCTGCGCTTCGCCATCGAGGGCAACGACCATCGGACGGGCGCCGAGGTCGAGGAGGAAACTCGGGTGCTGGGTCGATATTTGCCCGACAACTACTCTATCCCCAGTCTCCTTCAAGCGGTCATGGACTCGTCCTCCAAGGGCGCACAGCTTGCGCAGCTCTATCTTGACAGGTGCTATAAACTGTCCAGCAGCGACTACGCCGGAGTGCGTACTCTCGACGAGCAGATCGATGCCATGAAGGCTTCCCAATAGGCAGTCTCTCCACGCCCGCCCGGCCCTGAAACGGCGGCGGGCGCTCTCCACCATCCTGAGCCTTCAGTCTCCGGTGGGGCTCTACAGTCAGATGAAAATGTAGACAGTTCGTTGGTGGTTCGACGAGCTCACCACGAACGGGGAGGGATTCGCTCATCTTGAGCCTGCCGAATCACGGTTAGCATCTTTAGCGGCGCGGAGTCAAGGTTGTACCTGTCGCACCTCAGCCTCACCAATTTTCGGAATTTCCTCCAATTGGAGCTGGACCTGCCCCCCGGCGTAGTGGCCGTCTACGGCCAGAACGCCCAGGGCAAGACCAGCCTCCTGGAAGCCATATACCTGTTGGCGATCGCCCGCTCGTTTCGCGCGGAAAGCGAATATGAGGTAGTCAACTGGCATGCCGCCAAGGCTGAGGGCAATGCCCTAGTGGGCGGCACTATTGAGAAGCGAGATGAGAAGCTTAAGGTGTATGTGGGCTACCAATGCGTGCCCGCCGCGGATACGCCCTCGACTTCCCTTTCGGGAAGGGACCACCCCTTCGGGGTACGCAAACAGATAAGGGTGAGCAGAGTTAAGCGCTCCGCAGCGGAGCTAGTCGGGACGCTCAACGCGGTCATTTTTACCGCCGAAGACATCGACCTCGTGCAGGGTCCTCCCTCCCTTCGCCGGCGCTATCTGGACATACTGATGTCCCAGGTAGATCCCCCCTATCTCAGGTCACTCCAGCGATACCAACGGGTGCTCCAGCAAAGGAACCGCCTCCTCAGGCTACTGCAGGAGAGGCGGGCACAAGAAGACGAGCTTACCTTCTGGGACGATGAGCTCGTGAAAGAGGGATCATGGATCGTCAATCAGCGCCATGAGACCATGGCCCGCCTGGCGGAACTCTGTCGAGAGAGACACAGCGAGCTCACAGGGGGGACAGAGGACCTGGTGGTTGAATATCGACCCAGCGTACCGGAACCTTCTGGGGTCGGAAGCCTCGACGATACGAGGCGGGCATTCGAAGCAGCCCTGGTCACTTCCAGGAGCCGGGAGCTGCGCCATGGGTCAACGGCAGTTGGACCTCACCGGGACGATTTCAGGCTTTTCGCCAATAAGGCGAATATGGGGACCTACGCCTCTAGGGGCCAGGCGAGGACCGTCGCCTTAACTCTGAGGCTGGCCGAAGCCGCTTATCTGGCCTCCCATCGCAACGAAAGGCCAATACTGCTGCTGGACGACGTTCTCTCGGAGCTCGACTCTTTCCGCAGGGATCACTTGCTGGAGAAGGCCAGCCAGTACCACCAATTGATCATCACTACCACCGATCTTGATGCTTTAAGGAACAGGTCCATCTCGGACGCCGCGTTTTACGAGGTGGACGGCGGAAGCGTCACCAGGGTCACGCCTCCGGCCAACTTCGCCGGATCCGGAGACTGACTGCCCTCTCACCTCACATCGGATTGAGCGGCGATCCACACGGGAAGGAGGAAGGAAACGTCATGGGCGAAATCTCCAAAGACCTGGATGAAGCCATTCAGAAGGCTTCCGACTTGGTCCTTACCTCTCACCACCTGGTAGGTTTCGCCGGCGCGGGAATGTCGGTTGAGAGCGGGATACCCCCGTTTAGAGGTCCTGGAGGTCTCTAGACCCGCTACGGAGAGCCCACTTCCCTTAGCTATCAAGGCTTTATCCGCGACCCCCGAGCGTGGTGGGAAGAGCGCATCAGGAGTGAGGATGAGCCCGGGAATCCGACCCATGAGCTAAAGATCGCCGTGGACGCGGCGGAGCCGAACCCAGGCCACTACGCCCTGGCGGAGCTGGAGAAGATGGGTCTGCTGAAGTGTCTCATTACCCAGAATGTAGACAACCTGCACACAAGGGCCGGGAGCCTGTCAGTCGCTGAGATTCACGGCAACCGCACCATGCTGCGTTGCCTCAATTGCGGCATACGGCTGCCCCGCGAGGGATTCCCTGTTCTAGACATACCTCCCCGCTGTCCTGAGTGCGGCGGCACCTTGAAGATAGACACGGTCATGTTTGGCGAGCCCATACCTCCAGACGTGCTGGCGGTATGCGTGGATCAGGCGGAGAGGTGTGATTGCATGCTCATGATAGGTACCTCGGGCACAGTCCACCCCGCCGCCAGCCTACCCATGGCCGCCAAGAGCCGGGGCGCCGCCCTTGTCGAGATCAATCCATACGAGACTTCCCTGACCCCCGCGGCGGATCTGGTGCTTTGCGGTTCCTCTGGCGAGATATTGCCCGTGTTGGTGGCAACGATTCGAGAGAGGCAGCGGTCAACGCGATGACTTGATCCCGGGCCGATCGACCCGGATGGCTCGCAGAGGTCGTAGGTCAAGGTTCCGTCCTTTTGCCGCCGGCGTCCCCTCCCTCAGCAAGGCCGGCCGACAGCCCCTGCTGAGGTCCGATTCCCGAGCGCACCAGTTCTTCCGGCCCCCACTCCTTGGGAAACTTAAGGCTCCTGACTGGGTAGTTAATTAAGATCCCTTCTTCCTGGAATCGCCGGTGCAGCCGTTGCACCAGGTCGGACCGGACGAGGAAGCTGGCCAAGCGGTCCTTGGCCTGAAGGAAAAGCCAGAAATTGATGTTCGAGTCGCCGAAGTTATCGAAGCCGAAATACGAGCCGTACTCCTTCACCGCGCTGTCGTTGGTCTTCAGCACATGGTCCATCACTTCCTGGCAGACCTTCTCAACCTGGTACAGATCGCTGTCGTAGCTCACCCCACAGGTCAAGTAAACGTTCACCATTGGATAAGGTTGCTGGTAGTTGGTGATGATCGTCTCAGCGAATTTGGAGTTTGGTATTATTACCAGGTTGTTACCCCAAGTGCGGATGCGAGTGCTCCGCCAGCCCACGTCCACCACGTAGCCCCCAACTCCCCCCTGTAGCTCTATGTAGTCACCAGAGTTGACAACCCCCTCGGTCATCACGTAGGTGCCGGCAAACAAGTTCGCCAATGTGGGCTGGATCGCCAGGGCCACCGCCAGCCCGCCTAATCCCAATCCAGCAATCAGCGGGCCGATATTGATGCCCAACTGGTCCAGCGTCAACACCGCCCCCAGCCCATAGACCAAACCCACCGCTACTCTTCGAAACAGCGGTACCAGCCGCTGGTCGAGGGTCGACTCCGTACGTGGCGCCACGTTCTTTGTGTACCACTCTGCCACATACGAGATAAGCGACGCCACGCCAACCACCACCACCAAGATTACCAGCAAGCCTCCCACGGAGTTCACGATGCTCTGTTGCTCCGGGCTTAGGTCCAACGGCAAGGTAAGCGCCAGGTAGGCGCCTAGCACCACAAGGACCAGCGTCAGGGGCAAGCGAATCGCGCCCACCAGTTTGGCGTCCACGTCGCTACGAGTGCGTCGGGTGATCCTCAGCACAAGGGGGAAGAGCAGCTTGTTGAGCACCAGAGCTATGATCAACGAAGCTCCAAAGATGGAAACCGCGATTATCGGCTCTATCCACATAGGGTCCTCCAGCTGAAACGGGAGAGTTCAGGGCTCATCGGTACCATGCCAATCAGATTAGCAATGGCTCACGTAGAATTACAGTGGATTTGGGCACGGGAACCGCCGGGTTTTGCTGCGCTCGAGGCAACACGCTGGCGCCCACGCCGACAGAATTCGCTCGCGGGTCTGTATGCCGGAGCTCCCCCGCTGGTTTATAATAGATAACGGGCTGACAGTAAGTAGCCAGAGAGACATCGCCGAAAGTTTGGGCTTTCGGCATGCAATACTCCCCAGATGCGGTCGCTGACTGCGAGGCGACGAACCGATAGGAGGTGGCGACTTGGCCGAGAGTCAGATCGGAGTCTTAATCGATTACGAGAACGTGGGGCTAGACTCCTCCGTCCACTCCCTGTTCGACCAGCTTTCGGACCTAGGCCGGGTCATAATAAAACGCGCCTACGCCGACTGGTCGAAGGCAGCCTCCAAAGGGGACCAAATGCTGGAGATGGGCATCGAGGCAAGGCACTACTTTCGCAGTTCCGGCTCCGGGAAGAACGCCAGCGATATCTGCCTGGCGATAGACGCCATTGACTTGCTTCACAGGTCCCCTATCGACACCTTCGTCATCGTCTCCTCGGACACCGATTTCATCCCCCTGGTAAGTGCCCTGAGATCCGCAGGTAAGACTGTCATCGGCGCGGGCCGCCGGGGAGTGGTGTCGCCGGGGCTGGTCCGTTCGTGCGACAGGTACATCTTCCTGGAGGACGGAAAGCCCGCGGCGACTGCCCAAGCCGCCCTAAAGCAGGACGCCAGGTCCCTGCTGCAGCGTGCCATAGAGGCATCGGTCGACGAGCAGGGGCAGGTACTTGCAGCCAAACTCCACAATACCATTTTGCGAATGGACCCCAGCTTCGATTTTCGCACCCTGGAATACAAGTCTTTCACCCAATTTCTGGCCGCCTTTTCACCGCTCGTCAAGCTGCTCCGCCCTCGCGGCCGCGGAGATGTAATGGTGGAGCTAGGCCAGAGCCACCTGAAAGGAGACGGGCAAAGGGAACTGAGCCAGAGCCAGAGGATGGGAAACGGGGGACGGGAGGAGGATTCGGTGGGGGACTCCTGGGACGCGGAGATCGACGCGGTTTGGGCCAAGATACCCGGCAGTCCGATTGCCGGCTCCAAGGCGGCAGCTGAAGCCGCAAGGGTGCTTGGGACCGCTAAACTAAGCGACTCGCGATACAAGAACCTCCAGGGGCTGTTGGACGCCAGCGATACACTGCGCTCTATGTGGCGCCGCGAGGGGAACGCGATCTTCAGGCGCGTCCTCCCAGGGTAACGTAGACCTGCCTCCTGCTCCATAGGTGCGCACCGGCGATGCGCAACGTTGTAGCTGAGTCGGTCTCGTTGACAGGCGCTGAGCATATCTCTATACTCGTACTCGTGAGAGACCCAACATTGGCCGATGGTCCGCTGGCAGAAGTCCGCCCGGAACCCCCGGTGAGCCTCCAAGAGATTCAAGGCGTGTTGCGAGAAGCCACCACCGGTGAAGCAGGACTAACCCTCCTCAAAGGGTTCAAGCTCAACTTTTCCGGAAACCAGGATTTTCATAAGGTCTTCTTCTCGGTCCGCTGCGACTGCGGCACAGCCGCCCTGCTTACCATCGAGGTTGCCAAATCGAAGACGTTCTCTCAGTTCAAGGATGCCGTGCCTGGCTTGGTCGACCATCTGCAGTCCAAGGCAGGGCAGTTCACGCGAATGACCTGCGAGATGCACGAGCGCATGCGCACGGGCGCGGCCGCCGGGAAGGCCTGAACCTCCAACAGACTAGAGGGCATCTAAGTTAGTGATGGGTAAAGTAGACCACTGATGAAACGGCAGATCACCATGGAGGAGGCGGTCCAGGGGGCTAAGCGTTTCTCGGAGAAATACGTGGAGCGCAGCCCCTACGTGTTCTTCCCCGACACCGAAGTGGTGGAGTTGGTACAGAGCGGCTTGGCCGAGAACGAGGTGAAATACGGCTACCGTTACTGTCCTTGAATGCCCCTCAGCGGCGATCCGGTGGAGGATCGCAAAAAGATCTGCCCCTGCGACCGCCACCATGAGGACATCGAGCGCGACGGGTTCTGTATTTGAATGTTTTTCGTGAGCGAAGAGTTTCTTCGCAAATACGAGCAGGGCGAGGACTACGCCCAGACCATAGACGAGGCAGTAAAGCTAGGAGAAGGGCTGTTCGACCAGGACTATAAATCAATAGCCGACAAGAAGAAAGAGAATAAGTAAATGCCAAACCGAATTGGAGACTATCGTGCCCGAGATTAGGGAGATAACAGTATTTACCTCAGACGGTTGAGGTCCCTGCCATATGGTGAAAGTGTACCTTTCACGCAAGGGATATGAGTACGTAGACCACAATATTTCGAGAGACGCGGAAGCCCGGGACTACCTCCTGGGTTTGGGACACCGGAGCACACCGGTGACGCTGATCAAGGACCAGAGGGTGGTAGGATACAGTCCTCCAAAGCTGGATGCCGCTCTCGAGGCCGCCGGATTATAACCCGGCAGCCGCCACTCCCACGTATCCAATTAGTCAATAACCCCAGGGTAGCCCTTTCACGAGACTAGAGGCCCACGGAATCCCGTGGGCCTTTTTGCTTATCCGAAATAGGCCCCTGGGCTCATTTCAACAGACCTCCTTAGGACTACAATTCGGCCCAGACGGCCGTCCGCCTGCCGTCAACAGCAAGACCGAGGAGGTCGTCCATGCTGTCCAACATAGGTGTCAACCGAGTTACCGGTGTGCTTTTGATCGTCTTCATCCCGGTCATTATCTTTTCCATAACCGTTGTCGATGCGGTAGACACTTATGACACGGAGTTCCGTGAGGTTTTCAACAAAATCGCCGATTCGCCGACGCAATTGCGTATAGGCTTGGCTTCCACGATGGCTGCCAGCATGCTCAGTGTGTTGCTGGCGGGAGCTCTCTACCTGTCGTTGAGCTCTCACCACAGAGCGTTGGCCGTTTTTGGCGCCCTGGGATTCCTGTTCGCGGGCGTACTATGGGTGGTCTCTGGCATCTCTGGGATCGCTTTGGACCGAATGGCCGTGGAATTTAACGACGTATTCAATGCCTCCGAGAAGGCTAGCATCACCAGCAGCGCCCAGCCCCTCGCATTCATGAACGAGTCAGCCCTTTTTCTCGCCTTGTTTTTGCCGTTCCACCTTGCCTTGATCGCATTTAGCTCCCTATTCGTACGAACCGGGGTCGCGCCCCGCTGGCTGGGCTGGGCAGGTATAGTCAGCTCTCTGACGATGGCCACGATGTCTCTCAGCTCCGCAGCAGGAGTCTTCTGGGTTGTGGGAATGATCGGACTAATGCTAGCCCTGCTGTGGTTGGCCCTCACCGGCGTCTGGCTAATCATCTGGGGGACTCGGGATGTAGCCGGACCTTCAAGCCCAAGTCAGCGGGCTCCAGAACTACAACCCGCTCTGTAGGGCTCGGGGGTTCATACACTTGGCTAGCCCTTCCCTTCTCTGGAGAGGGTCTGGGTGAGGGCGCTTTCGGTCCCGCAGGCAACGTAGATGATGAAACTCAATCGCAGGAAGGGAACCCACGCGATGAAAATGCGTATAGCTGTACCGCTCGGACTGGCACTGGCGCTCACTCTCACTCTTGTGGCCTGTGAAGGAGTGTTGGGTGTCAGCGGTTTTGGACAGTTCTGGGTCCGAGAGATTGGGGTGAAGAAGCTCCTGGTTTGAGGGTTTCTCTGACCTCCTGATTGTACCGCCTCCGCCGGTCAAAAGTCTCTCGCTGTACCTCCTTCCTCTGGGCTAGAATTGCCTCCAGACGGCCTTCCAGCACGTCAGCCGGAGTTACAACCCTGAGCGCCTGATGATATCTTCGGTAGTTGTAGAACTCGACGAAGTCCCGGATGGCCGCCTCCAGGTCTTCCACCACCTCGTATGGCACCTGGTTAATGTCGTCTTTCAGGGTTCGGTGATATCTCTCCAGCTTCCCGTTGGTCTGAGGGTGATAGGGTGCTGCCAGGACGTGGCGAATGCCCACCACCCGCATGTACTCGCGGAAGGCCCGCGATACATAACCTGAGCCATTATCTGAGAGGAGCTTGGTCCGATCCTCCAGAGGTACATCAGTCATACCAGTAGAGTCAACAGCTTCCTGGACCACCTCTATGAGGGAGTTGGCCGTCATGTCCCGTTGCACCTTCCAGGCCAAGATGAACCGGGAGGAGTCGTCCATCACCGTCACGAGGTAGTAGTAGCCCCATCCCACTACACGGAAGTAGGAGGCATCGGTGGCCCACAGCTGGTGGGGCCCTGTGGTCTTGTGCTGGTACTCTTTGCTCGCTGCCAACTGGTATTCGATCCGTTTCACCAGACCCTCCCGTCTCAGAATACGATAGACTGTGGAGGCGGAGACCGATAGGCCTCTGTGGTCGGTGAGCCAAGCCGCCAACTGCCGGCTTCGCCAGGTCGGCATCCCACGGGCTGCCGCCAGCACTACTGCCTCCTCTTCTGGACGCAGGCGATTCCAGGGCCTCTCAGTTCCTTCCGTACCCTCCCAACTACCCTGCCGGTGCCTCCACCTCCACCAATAATACGTGCTCCTGGAAATGCCAAGCTCCCTGAGTCGCCTGTTCTTCCCTCTACCATGTCGCTCCACCTCAGCCACGACCTTCGATTGTTCCACTACGCTCATGCGACGGTGCCGTTGTCGTGTAGGGGCGGCAGAGCTGTTTTTTTGAAGCGGTGCAACTCCAGGGACAACTCACCCACCAGCTGCTTCAGTTCTCTGTTCTCCCGCTTGAGCTGCTCTATCTCTTGCCGGGTCGCATCACGCACACTGTCCCGAGTCAACCTCTCCTTCCCAGCTTCCATGAACCCCTTCGTCCAGGCGTAGTAGGAGTGGGGTTTGATTCCTTCCCGTCGGCACAGGTCATTAACGGTAGTCTCCCGTCTGAACCCCTCCAAGACGATGCGGATCTTCTCTTCAGGGGTATACTTACGGCGGGTCGCTGCACGGACCTGACGCACGAAGCTTCGTGTCTCCTGGCTTCGCTCCTCAGCTTGGCTGGCCTGATCCTCTACCTGGGTCATCAATGACTCCTTTCACTTAGGGTTAATCTACCCCTCTGAAGGAGCCTCTACCACCCCCAACCTCTTCGGTTTTCTAGGCCTCAATAGTGTCCAATTGCGCTGACACCCTACAGCGGTGGTCTTGAACTGCACCCAAGCGAGGTCACCCTCCCGTCCCGCTGCCAACACCTCCCAATCGAATCCCTGGGCAAATAAGGCGACGAGTTGGCCGGCGTTGGTATCGGGCGGAAAGAAGTCCCCTTCGTCGAGGTCTTGGACGGTCGCCCACAGCACATGCTCATGCGTCTGTGGATCCTCTCCGTATGTGGTGTCGAAGCGGTTGGGGCCGCTTCGGTCGAACCGCGCTCTTATCCCGTGTCCGGCGATCTCTGAAGGTAATCTAGTCTAGTGTCTCGTATATAGCATTACAATGCTGATATGAGGAGGTCCTCCCCGCGAACCCCGGTCTGCCTCCTCTCCCATAGGGAGAGGAGGCAGACCGGGGGGCCACGTCGAGCGCTGACGTATTGTAAACCCATTTGGCAGACACACGACTAGCGAATAAAGCCGAGCTCTCCTAGAGACCGTAGGTCCAGGCGACAGTGCCAAGTCCCGAGGGGGCTGAGGCTTCGGGCAACATATCGAATTCCTGTAACGCCGACAGCGGTGTCGTTATTCCACAGCCAGCGAAGGCACCAAGCTCGTCGGAGGACGGAGGCCGCTGCCCACTAAACACCTCCCGGCCGGCCTGCCTGCTCCCCGATCGCCTCAACAAGACATGCCTCCTGTTCCGCCTCAGTGGCCCTCCTCCCCAGAGTTACACTCCGGATGGTCTCCTCACTCAGACACGTCCGAAGGGTCTCCTTTGCCGGCTCCGCGCTTGCTATGAACTCCTCTAGCTTCTCGGGGCCAACGGTCTGTTCCAGACACTCCCTCTCGCTGGCTGGCAGAGCCTGGAGGAACCCGGCCGGGTTTTCTTGGGGACCCAAAGTGATTAGCTTTGGTGCCGGTGTGGTGGTGGGAGCGGGGGTCGGACTGGGCGCAGACGTGGCTGTGGGAGAGGAGGTCGGACTGGGTGCAGGCGTGGCTGTGGGAGAGGGAGAGGGAGTCGGCTTGGGCTCTCCTCCGCATGCGGCCAAAACCACTAGCAATAGGGATGCCATCGGAACGATCAACGTCGATGGCCGCATAACCAAACGGGCGCCTCTCCTAACCTATCTTCGTCTTGGCTGCTTGTACTGGGGTCCGCGATGCAAAGCGACTAGAGCTATGATGGCGTCATCGAGAAGTGTGGCATGACCTCGGTGGCGAACAGGCTTAGGCTCTCCGAAGAGATCGGGTCCGGGAACAGAAGAAAGAAATAGGTGATGCCGTTTTCGACGTATCGGCGGAGATGCTCCACGCAACGCTCGGGGGTCCCGGCGATGGCCCCAGAGAGGGACGCTCTATAGGCGCCCGAAGTCGCTCCTGAGCGGCCCGCCATCCGTGCGACCAGTCTGTCGAACTCGGCCTCGGTCTCAGCGATCATGACCCGTGTGTTGTGGCTGACCTCTATCTCAGCGGGGTCGCGCCCAAGTTTCCGGCAATGCCGCTCCAGCACCTCTAGCTTTGCCTTGTGCTCCTGGACGCTCATCTCGAAGCCGATGTTGCATATGTCGGCGTACTTTGCTGTCGCCCTCATGAGGTGCGTTTCTCCGTGGCCCCCGATGAGTATGGGAGGGTGGGGCCTCTGGACTGGGGGAGGGTCGTTGATGGCCCTATTCACAGTGTAATGGTGCCCCTTGAAGTCGATCTCTCCTCCACCCCACAACCTCTTGATGATGTCGACTGCCTCTTCCAGCATGCCCACGCGGACGGGCGTCGGTGGGAACGGTATCCCCAGGGCCAGGTGGTCCCCCTCTCCCCCACCCGCGCCGATTCCCAACTCCAGTCTCCCGCCACTGATTACGTCCAGGGTAGAGGCCATCTTGGCAAGGAGTGCGGGGTGCCGGTACAGGTTGGCCAGCACCAGGGGAGTGAGCCTGATCCTTTCGGTGACGGCCGCCAGGGATGTCAGCGTCGTCCAGCACTCCAGCGTAGCTACGTTCAGCAGGTCGTAGAGGGTTGCCGAATGGTATCCCAAGCGGTCGGCCTCGGTCCAGATCCGTTTTAGAGAGTCGTAGCTAACCCCACCCTGATGGATGCGGACACTGAACTTGACTTTTTGACCCCTCATACGGCCCTCAGTCGAAGTGCTGAGCGTTGCTGTAAGGGCGGCTTATCAGCGCCCTTCCACATTGTCCACATTATAGACCCAATCGGCGGTGGCTATTTCCGTCGGCCGGGGTGAGGGATGTTTCGTAACAATGCCTCGCCGAGTGTGTCGGCCGAACAATCCCTTGACACGCAATGACACTAGGGTACAATCGGGTCGTACGTAGATACAACCTCGCTTGGAAAGGACTGTTGCCGTGCAGGTCGCGCCCCATGTGTACAGGTTTCACATAGATGAAGACCCTAATATCTCTCCCATGCACCCGGGCGGGACCAACATCTACTTCGTGGGCGAGCCCTCAGAGGAGATGCTCGTAATAGATGCAGGGGAGCACTACAGAGACTGGACGAGGAGGATACTGGAATTCCATCGTGAGTTGGGGAGCCCCACCATAAGCGCTCTACTCATCAGCCACGGCCACGGAGACCACATAGGTGGAGTGGATAGGCTCCAAGAGGCGATGAGGTGCCCCGTGCGTTGCCATCCCAAGCTCTCGGAGACACTGGGGCGTATCCTGGGCCGGGAGGCGGTGGTCCCACTTAGATCCAAAGAGGCGGTACCCACCTGGGGAGGCGTGAATCTGAGGGCCCTCTTCACGCCGGGACACGCCGACGACCACGTTTGCTACTACATACCGGGGGAGCGGGTCATGTTCACCGGCGACACGATTCTGGGGGCGTCTTCCACCACGGTGCGCAGCCTGCACGAATACTTCAACTCGCTGGAATTACTCGCAAGGTATCGCCCTAGGATCATCTGCCCGGGCCATGGGCCGGTGCTGACCGATGGGACACGCCGTGTGGAGGGCTACATCCGCCATAGACTCCAGCGGGAACAGGACGTGATAGAGGCTTTGGGAAAGGGCCACTCCAGCCTGGCGGACATAATGAGCTGCGTCTACCCACCCAATCTCAGGCGAGGGCTCTGGCCGGCGGCGGAAAGGAACGTCCTTACCCACCTGGCCAAGCTCAAGGAAGAAGGGCGGGTGGTGGAAACCGCCTCCTCCTACACGCTCGGGTCAAGCTCAATCGTGCCCTAGGGGCGACGCATGGAGTCCGTCACATAACTACCATGACGGAGCGCTGATCTCTTTCCTCTCCCTTTGATGGGAGAGGATTAAGGTGAGGGTGATCCTCTCATAGGCCCGTAACCGTCATTTCTGGATAGCGAGCTGCCGACTGTCGTCGGCACCCCCTCATCCTGACCTTCTCCCGCCAGGGGAGAAGGAACTTCTGAGACAGGCTCCATGCGTCGCCCCTACTCATCCGCTGAGCGTCCGGTGGACTGGGAATCGTTGAGGCCAAGGCCTGCGAAACGCGCGGGTAGGCAGTGGTCCAGCTCGAAGGATACGCCTGGCCCCCCGCGGAGAGCCCAACCGGCAATGATCTTCCCGGTGATCGGCGCCAGGTGCACTCCCTTGGTCCCGTGTCCGGTGGCGAGCAATACCCCGTCCCATCCCGGCACCGGGCCTATCAGGGGCATGCGGTCCGGTGTCATGGGCCTGGACCCCGCCAGCTGCTGCACAATCTGGGCATGCTCGACGTCTGGGAACACGTCGATGGCGCGTTGTTGGAGATCAAGCCGCGCTTCCTCTGTGGGCTGTTGGTCGGACTCGATGCCGAGGAACGCCTCTGCCCGGTCGTAGTCCCGGCCCCCGGTGCTGCCCACGCTGAGGAATCCGTCCCGGCGGCTGATCATGTGGCCCCGCCTGGGAGACGTGATGAGCACCGGCAGCGGAGCCCCGTCATATGTCATCAGAAGTCGTTCTCCCTTGAGGGAGCGTATGGGAACGGGGAAGTCGAGCCAGGCGGAGCTGTCCCCGCTCCAGGGGCCCATTGCGAGAACTACGGTGTCGCAGGAGTAGTCCCCCTCCGCGCAGTGGACTCCTCTCACGCGGCCCTGCTCCGTTATCAGCCCAGTCGCCCGGCTCATGCCGACCTGGGCTCCGTGAAGCTCCGCCGCCCGCGCCATCGCCACCGTCAGCCGGTGAGCATCCAGCTGAATGGACTCCTGCTCGTAGACGGCGCCTCGGATGGACGGACTCAGCCGGGGCTCAATCCGACGTACCTCGTCGCCGTCGATCCAGCTCAGGGGGATCAGCTCCTTTTGCCACTCCATCATTTCCCGGATGATGTGCTCCTCGTCTTCCTCCAGGGCGAGGCGAAGGGATGGCCGCCTCTGGAAGAGAAGGTCCATCCCGGTCTCCTCCTCCAGCTCTGGAACAAGGTCCCGGATGGCAAGATATGACTCCAGGCCCATCTGAAAGGTGGCCCCGGGGGCAAACTCAGAGCCCAGCATGTTGATGGACCCTGTGGCGTGGGCCGATGCTCCCGCGCCGATGCCCTCCTGGTCCAGAAGCAGGACCCGCGCCCCTTGCAAGGCAATGTAATACGCGACGGCGCTGCCGACGGCGCCGCCGCCTACCACTATTACTTCTGCCGATGCTTGAGTTCCCATCTGGCTTTGTTAGGGACGGGCGGCGCCCTCAGCCCGGCCGAGGGCGCCGCTCCGGGGCTCGCCACCGATGATTGCCTTACTTTTGTAACAGGAACACCGCCGCAACGTCAATCGTGTGCCTCTGTATGTGCACAAATGGCTTCGCACACCGAAAAGATGGGGGCATTTTGGATTTACTTTCTCCCAGGTCTCTACTTGTCGGCGCCAAAGAGAGACAGTAGAATGTACGGGCTGGATTTTACGGGCGGGGCTGAATCTACTCGCCCGCAATCGAGCTGACTATTGCTCAGGTAACTATGAGGAGGTTTCAACCGTGAGAGTCGTTGATGCCATCGCGGAAATACTGAAAAAGGAAGGGGTACAGTATTTTCCCTGCTATCCCACCAATCCCATGCACGAGGCCGCCGCCAAGTTGGGAATGAGGCCGATCATCTGCCGGCAGGAGCGTGTCGGGGTTGGCATCGGGGACGGCTACACGCGGGTGTCCAATGGACGTCCGGTGGGCGTGTTCTCCATGCAGTACGGGCCAGGTGCGGAAAACGCCTTCTCGGGGGTCGCGACGGCCTACACGGACTCTGTGCCAATGCTCCTCCTACCCACGGGGCATCCGAAAGAGAAGGCGGGGATATCGCCCCACTTCGACGCCCTACGGGTCTTCGGGTCAGTGACCAAGTCCGTAGAGGTGATCAATGACAAGAAACGCCTGTCGCAGATCATGCGCCGCGCCTTCAGCAAGCTGAAAATGGGGCGGCCCGGGCCGGTAATGGTTGAGATCCCGACTGACGTGGCCCTGGAGGAGATGGATGAGGCCGACCTCGACTACCGGCTCGTGAAGGAGTCGCGGGCGGCGGGCAATCCGACGGACGTGGATGAGGCGACCAAGGCGCTACTTGAGGCGACTTCCCCCGTGATCTTCGCCGGACAGGGGGTGCTATACGCCGGGGCGACGGATGAGCTGATGCAGCTCGCTGAGCTGGTGCAGGCGCCCCTAATGACCACGCTGGCGGGCAAGAGCTCCTTCCCCGAGAACCATCCTCTCTCCATAGGCACCGGCGCTCTGTCCATGACCGGCCCCGTCGTCCACTTTCTGGGCAAGGCCGATCTTGTGTGTGGCATCGGCACCAGCTTCACCCGCCATGCGCTGACCACCCCTGTTCCACCGGGAAAAGTCATGATTCAGGCTACCAATGATCCCGGAGATATCGACAAGGACTACGACATCGATTACCCCATAATCGGCGACGCCAAACTGGTGTTGGGCCAGATTATCGAGGCCGTCAAGGACCGTCTCGGGGGCAAGGGCAGGCCCCCCAACGACGCCCTGGTCGGGGAGATCAAGGCGGAATGGGACCGGTGGCTGGGAGAGTGGATGCCCAAGCTCACCTCTGACGATGTGCCCATCAATCCCTATCGCGTGATCTGGGAACTCAACCACACCGTCGATCCTTCGGAAGCCATCGTGACCCACGACTCGGGCGGTCCAAGGGACCAGATGGTCCCTTTTTATCGCGCCGGGGCGCCGAGAAGCTATCTCGGCTGGGGCAAGTCCCACGGCCTGGGCACTGGGCTGGGACTTACCATAGGAGCGAAGCTGGCAGCCCCGGATAAGCTGGCTGTCCACTGGATGGGGGACGCCGCATTTGGCATGGTGGGGTTGGATTTCGAGACGGCGGTCCGCTGTGACCTCCCAATCTTGGCGATTGTGTCCAACAACTCCGGCATGGCAGCCGAGACAGGCACTATGGCCCTGTCTCACGAGCTATACCGCAGCCGCGACATCGGCGGAAACTACGCGGATATGGCCAGGGCCATGGGCGGCTACGCTGAGCGTGTGGAGAACCCGACCGAGATCGGCCCAGCCATCGTGCGGGCCCGCAAGGCTACCGAAGATGGCAAGGCGGCTCTGCTGGAGTTCATCACATCCCAGGAGACACAATGCTCCAACAGGTGGGTGTTCGGCTAGGAGGCTGGTGAAGAAAGGGATGCAGAGGGGCGAAGCCCCTTTGCCGGTCCTCACCACGAGCGGGGTGGGTGCACCATGGGTGGAGTGGCGGAAGATGACCGGAGGAGCGGACGATGAGGGGAGGGGGTGCACCGTGCGCGGTGTAAGTCCAGAGTGCACCGGGGAACGAAAGGGGGATAACGGCACATGAGAGTGGTTGACGCCATTGCGGAGATTCTGAAGCGGGAGGGGATCAAATATCTCCCTTGCTACCCAACTACCCCGATGATCGAGGCTGCCGCGGGAGTGGGCATAAGGCCCATAGTCTGCCGGCAGGAGCGCGTGGGCGTCGGCATCGCCGATGGTTTTGCCCGTATCTCCAATGGTCGGCCCCCTGGGGTGTTCGCGATGCAGTACGGGCCGGGAGCGGAAAATGCCTACTCCGGCATAGCGACGGCGTACTCGGATTCGGCGCCTGTGCTTGTGCTTCCCCTCGGCCACTCACGGGAGCGAGCGGGAATCGAGCCCCACTTCAACTCTGTTCGTTCTTATGCCTCGGTGACCAGGTCTGTAGAGGTGGTTAACAGGGCGGAGCGCGTAAGTGAGATCATGCGCCGCGCCTTCAACCAGCTGAAGATGGGCCGGCTGGGCCCTGTAATGGTAGAGATTCCCGCAGACGTTGCTCTAGAGGAGGTGGACGAGTCGGCCTTGGACTACCGGCCGGTAAAGCCCACCAGGGCCGGCGCCAACCCGAGGGACATCGATGAGGTGGCCGGAGTCCTCGTCGCGGCCAAGAGTGCCTTGATCCATGCTGGGCAGGGTGTGCTCTACGCCGAAGCCACCGAGGAGCTTGTGCAGCTGGCCGAGCTACTGCAGGCGCCGGTGATGACCACGCTTATGGGCAAGAGCGCCTTTCCAGAGGACCATCCGTTGTCCATCGGCACGGGCGCCCCAACGATGACCGGTCCCGTCGTTCACTTCTTGACCAACGCCGATGTGATCTTCGGCATCGGCTCTAGCCTCACCCGCCACCCCATGACTACCACGATCCCTCCAAAGAAGGTGATGATCCAGGCGACCGGCGACCCGCGGGACATCAATAAGGACTACTACGTGGATTATCCCATTCTCGGAGATGCCAAGCTGGTTCTTGGTCAGCTCATCGAGGCGGTCAAAGACAGACTGGGGGCAAAGAGCCGGCCCGACGACGGCTCAACGGCCCAGCAGATTCGGTCCGTAAAGGATGCGTGGCTGGGGGAGTGGATGCCCAAGCTAACCTCCGACGAGGCGCCCATAACCCCTTATCGAATCATCTGGGAGCTTACGAGGACAGTGGACCCGGCTGATGCCATTGTGACCCACGACTCTGGCAGCCCCCGGGACCAGATGGTCCCCTTCTATAGTGCAACCGTGCCCCGGAGCTATATCGGGTGGGGCAAGTCCCACGGCTTGGGCACCGGGCTGGGTCTCGCTATCGGGGCGAAGCTTGCGTCGCCGGACAAGCTGGCGGTCCATTGGATGGGAGATGCGGCCTTTGGCATGGTGGGCCTCGACTTCGAGACGGCGGTGAGATGTGGCCTGCCTATTCTGGCCATGGTCTCCAACAACCAGACCATGGCTATAGAGACGACAAGTATGGCCCTGTCCCACGACCTTTACGGGACCAGGGACGTGAGTGGCAACTATGCGGAAGTGGCCAGGGCGTTGGGGGGCTACGCCGAGCGGGTAGAGGACCCAGCAGAGGTGGGGCCGGCTATCCAGCGAGGCCGAAGAGCGACAGAGGACGGGAAAGCGGCGTTACTCGAGTTCATAACTTGTGCAGAGACCGCTGGCTCGCACAGGCGTGCCTTCGGCTAGGCTTGTATTTAATATGCCCGAATAATATCATGGTACGGTATGGACGTAGGCGACGCTAGATACCGGTTCGGCGCTCTGGAGCGCATCGGCGCGGAAGCAATAGGTGTTCCTGGAAAGAGGACATTCCGGCTTAACTTGGAGTCCGGCGCCGCAACGGCAAGGCTGTGGTTGGAGAAGGAGCAGCTCTCCCAGCTCGCTATCCATATACACGAGATTATCACCTCCCTCTCCACTGATGTCAGGGCCAGAAGCAGCGAGTCGCCGGAGCCCCAGTGGGACGGTGCGATTACCAGCCTGGACTTCAAGGTGGGGAAACTGGTGCTTGGGCGTGACAGCTCAAGCAACTGCTTTCTGCTGATAGGCCACGACGTTGAAGAAGCAGAAGGGGCCCCCGCCACCCTGAGCTTCTGGCTCACCATGAGCGAGGGGGAAGAGCTCGCGAAGGAGGCACTGAAGGTATGCGCGGCTGGAAGGCCCCCATGCCAGCTCTGCGGGCAACCTATTAACCCGGAAGGACATATGTGCCCCCGGTCCAATGGCCACGGCCCCCTCCAGGCTTGAGGCTGTCGTCGGTTCGAGACGCAATTGGCCACTCAGGAAGAATCTCTCCAGCTTCTCCGGGACGGCGATATCGATAAGCCCGTTCTATCCCCCATCGGCTCCAACTACACCTTCCTTGTTCAGGTTCGTAACGGGTCGGCGGCCTGTAACGCAGTATACAAGCCGAGACGGGGAGAGGTGCCGTTGTGGGACTTTCCTGACGGGACCTTGTACAAACGGGAATGCGCCGCTTACCTCCTAAGCGAGATTCTGGGGTGGCGATTCATCCCCCCGACCATCATCCGGGGAGGTCCCTACGGCATCGGCTCTTTGCAGCTAATGGTGGACCACGACCCTCGCGTCAACTACTTCGCCATTAGGGAGTCTTACGCCGACGCCGTGAGCATGATCGCGTGCTTCGATCTTGCTGCTAACAATGCCGACCGCAAGGCCTCCCATTTCATACTGGGGGCGGATGGGAAGATCTGGGGTATCGACCACGGCCTCACTTTTCATTATCAGACCAAGGTGAGGACCGTCGTCTGGGAACTATCCGGGGAGTCCATTCCCGAGAGTTTACTGCAGGCCCTATCCGAGCTGCCGGGAAAGCTCGAAAACCCTTGCGGCAAAGTTCTGGAGCTCATTAATCTGCTTGAGGTGGAAGAAGTCGCCGCGCTAGTCCAGCGGGTGGGGTGGTTGCTAGACGTCCGCGAGTATCCCGGGCTAAGGCGCTTGTAGTGTCCTCATCTCGTTCCGTCCCCGAGCACTTCTGAGTAAAAGCCCCTTAGAGAGCTGGCCAGCTCCTGGAGCCGGCGGTCCACCAGGTGATTTACCGTCCCTTCGGGGTATGACCCATTCGCCTGGAGCTCTCCCGCGGGGGTGCCGGTGAGGATTTCAATCCCTTCGTCTATGCTCCTGGCCGCATATATGTGGAACTCTCCATCCTTGACGGCCTCCACAACGTCATCTCTAATCATAAGGTTCCTGACGTTCTGATGGGGCACGATTACTCCTTGCTCTCCGGTTAGTCCTGTGAGACGGCAGATGTCGAAAAATCCCTCGACCTTCTGGTTCACACCCCCTATGGGCTGGATTTCACCTTTTTGGTTCACCGACCCTGTGACCGCAATCCCTTGCTTCAAAGGGAGCTCCGACAGGCTGGACAGAATAGCGTAAAGCTCGGTCGAGGAGGCGCTGTCTCCTTCCACTCCTTCGTAGGACTGCTCGAAGGAGAGGCTGGCGGAGAGGGAAAGGGGCTTGTTTTGGGCAAACTTGGAGCCCAGATATCCGCTGAGGATCAGCACCCCTTTGTCATGGATTCTGCCGCTCAGCTGGGCCTCTCGCTCGATGTTGATTACCCCGCTCCTTCCCGCGAAGGTCTTCGCGGTAATGCGGGCCGGCCTCCCGAAGCTGAAGTCGCCCAGGTCGTACACTACTAGGCCGTTGACCTGCCCCACCACCTCCCCTCCCATGTCAACCATCAGCGCACCTTCGGAGATGAGTCTCCGTATTTTTTCCTCCACCAGATTCAGCCGGTAGATCCTTTCGCTAAGGGCCCTGTTGACGTGGGATTCGGTGATAAGTGGGTTGCCATCTTTGCGGGCCCAGTAGTCCGACTCGATGAGGAGGTCCTGGATTTGGCCGAAGCGCGAGGAGAGCTTTGTCTGGTCGGCCACGAGTCTGGCGCCGTATTGGACGATCTTGGCGACTCCGCTCCTGTCGCAGTGGAGGAGCCCCTCGTTCTGGCAGGTTCCGCAGATGAAAGCACAGTAGTCTTTGACGCTCTCCGGCGTGAGGTCGAGCTCGGAGTCGAACTCGGCCTTTACCTTGAACATTTCCCTGAAATCCTCCTGGTCGTAGGTGGATAGTTGCCGGTAGAGGAGCTCGTCTCCCGTTACGATTACCTTTGCGCTCCAGGGTATTGCCTGCGGCCTCAGGCCCTGGGGAGCCATGAAGCCCGACCTGGACGGTTGGGTCCTCCAGGCTGGCCTCTTTGTCCCGGATGGTTCGCTTGAGTCCCTCCCATACTCCGGGGTTCATGAGCACGTCTCTGATGTTGAGCACCAGATAGCCGCCGTTGGCGGCGTGAACGGAACCGGCCCTGAGCATGGTGTGGTCGCTAAAATACGCCCCCATGAACGCTCGCCGCTCGATTCTCCCGAACAGATTTCCCCAGTTGGGGTTGGACTCGATGATGATGGGGGCCGTTTGCGTGTCGGAGTTGTCCACGAGTACGCTTACCTCAAATGGCAGGAGCGGGTTCCGTTGGGAGGTACCGGGGAACTGCTGGCCTCCGAGAGTCAGGGCGCCCGCCTGCTGGCTGGCATCGCCAGCGAACAGGTTCAGGTTGTTGAGGGCATACTCTTTCAGAGACGCAAGATAGGTGACGACCTGGGGCCCATCTCCCCACCGCGCTACCGGCTCGATGAACAGCTCCGAGAGCTTCCTGCCCCCGATCTCCCTGCCCAGGCCTTTTACTTTGTCCACGGTCTCTTTCTCGATAGCCTTGAGGCGCTCCATCGTGTCCTGAACCTGCTGAAACAGGCCTGCGCGTCCGTCCTCTATGGCCCTCCGCTCCTCCTCATCCAGCTTCATGTACTCCTCGGGAGAGATCGGGGCGCCTTCACTCGACAGGGGGTACAGGTTTATCCCGGCCTGAGAGAGTTGGAGTCCAAAGTTCTCCGCCCTCACCTCCTGTTCCAGCCCTTGTAGCATTTTCTGATAGCCAGCCCGGCCGTCTTCCTCTAGCTGCTTTCTCTGGGGCTCGTATTCCTCTCCGCTGAACAGCTTGGGCATCTCTTCCTGCAGATTCTTCAGGAGCTCCTCCAGCGTCCTACTCAGCAGCTTACCTTGTCCGGAAGGCAGTGTTAGCACTTGCGGCTTGTCTGGGTCGGAGAAATGGTGAACATAGCACCAGTCGTATATGGGCGACTGGACTCAGGAGCTCCTCCAGCGTCCTACTCAGCAGCTTACCTTGTCCGGAAGGCAGTGTTAGCACTTGCGGCTTGTCTGGGTCGGAGAAATGGTGAACATAGCACCAGTCGTATATGGGCGACTGGACTCCCTGGGCCTTGCGCTCGTCTATAATCAGCTGGAGGTGCCTCTTTATGGCTGAGGCCTTGCCGGTGCCGGTAAGCCCGCTGACGAACAGATTGTACCCGCGTTTATCCACTTCAAAGCCGAACTCTATCGCCTTGAGGGCCCGGTCCTGGCCGACAAGACCCTTGGGTGGAGTAAGCTCGTCAGTACACTCAAAATGGAGATCCGCCGCGTTGCAATGCCAGCAGACCCGCTCACAATGGACTTGATACTTTGATGCTGCCTCCATGATATACGTGCCTCCAGGGCTGACCCGCCATCGACCACCGTCGTACTGGCCACATTATAGCAGGCGAACGATGGCGGTAGTTGGGGCACCAGCATCGGCGTATCAACATTGGCCAAGTTGTGCCGCACACGTCGCGAGAGTAAACTACCGCTAATGTGCAATATCGCCCTTTGTCAAGCGGAGCGAAAGGCGGGCCAAAATTGCGCGCGCAGGGTTCGCCGTGCAATGAGGAGTTCTATAGATTGAAGTGTGTAACCTGTGGATCTGAAAACTCGGAGGGAACGCAGTTTTGCGGTAGCTGTGGAGTTCCCCTGGAGACACGGGCTGAGAGTGCTGGGTCGGTCAGCTACTGTACCGCGTGTGGGACCGAAAACCCCGTCGGCGCGAGATTCTGCGGCAGCTGCGGCGCTGGGATGCGTGTCCCAGCAGGACCTGCCGCGGGACCTGAACCCGCCCAAGCCGACGTCCCTCGAGCGCACATGGGGTTCTGGATTCGGTTTGCTGCTGGGGTTATAGATTGGATCACTCTGTTCGCGGCACTCGTAATCCTCACCTTGATCTTCGGGGGTTTCGCCGCGTTCCTCGAGTTGCTGATCTTAATCCTGTACGTCGTCCAGTTGGGGCTGCGGGGCCAGACGCTTGGAAAGCAGGCGGTCGGGATCAAGGTGGTAACCTGGGAGGGCGAGGTGCCTGGGGTTGGAAGAGCCGTAGTAAGGGAAGTTATCGGTAAGTTCGTGTCCGGCATAGTGTTCCTGTTGGGCTACATCTGGGTAGCGTTCGACGGCCAGAAGCAGGGCTGGCACGATAAGATGGCTGGCACCTACGTGGTGAAAAATAGGACACCTGTGCTTATGCCCCTCAACGGGCACGTGGTGAGGGGCAAAGCAGCGTCTTTCTGAAGCCACCTCAAAGGAGTGCGAGGTATGCCCGCGTGCCCTACCTGTGGCACCGAAAACTCGCAAGACGCGCGAGCCTGCGTTAACTGCGGGGTTCCTCTGGAAGTTCAATCTGGGGAAGGACCGCAGGCAGTGTACTGCGCGAGCTGCGGGTCGGAGAACTCGCTTCAGGCCAGCTTCTGCGGCCGGTGCGGGATAGCGCTGCGATCGCCACTCACAGGTAGTGGGTATCATGTCGAATCGCGGCGCCAAGTCACGTCCCATAGAGTGGTGTAAGAGTACGTCATCCGGTTGATATTGTCTAGGCCGCTGCCTCTGCGAGTTCGGCTCTGGGTAGAGCTTCGTTGGAGGTGGTTACCTCCTGTGTCATGTATCGACGGCCGACGGCCCACTCGTCGTGCTGCTCAGCTAGGACGGCGCCGACCATGCGACGGACAGCTGGGCGGTTAGGGAAGATGCCCACCACATCGGTGCGGCGCCGTATCTCCTTGTTGAGACGCTCCAGGGGGTTGTTGGACCAGATCTTCTTCCAGTGGGCGAGTGGGAAGCTGGAGAAGGCCAGGACGTCGGGTCCAGCCTCGTCCAGTCGAGAGGCGACCTGTGGGAACGGGTCCTGGAGCTGAGCAATCACCCGCTCGAGTTGGGCATGCACTTCCTGAGGGGACGGCTGCTGGTAGATGGTGCGTACCATGGTGGCCACCCAGGGCTGAGCGCTCCTGGGGACCCGAGTGAGCAGGTTGGTCATGAAGTGGGTGCGGCACCGCTGCCAACTGGCCCCACCGAAGACAGTTGCGATGGCATCCCTGAGTCCCTGATGAGCGTCCGATACCACCAGTTCCACCCCGCCGAGGCCCCTGGCGACCAGTGAGCGCAGGAAGGCTAACCAGAAGGCGCCGTCTTCACTGGTACCCACGTCCATCCCAACGATCTCACGCTTGCCCTCGCTATTGACCGCCGTCGCCACCACCACGCTGACGTTGACTATCCTACCGGCCTCTCTGACCTTCTGGGTTAGTGCGTCCAGCCACAGGTAGGGATATGATCCGCCGTCCAGCGGCCGACCCAGGAAGCTCTCCACCACCCCGTCCAGCTCCTGGCAGATACGCGACACTTGGCTCTTTGAGATACCCTCGCACCCAAGAGCCTTGACCAGATCATCCACTCGCCTCGTCGATACACCCTCCACATACGCCTGCTGGATCACCGCCAGCAGAGCTCGCTCGCTGCGACGCCGTGGCTCCAGCAGGCTCGGAAAGTAGCTCCCCTCCCTCAGCTTGGGTATCTGCAACTCCATGGTCCCTACGCGAGTGTCCCATGCTCGAGACCGGTACCCGTTGCGCTGGGTCACCCGCTCAGGGTTGCGTTCTCCATACCCAGCACCGGTCCTCGATGACACATCAGCCTCCATGATCTCCTCGACCAGCACTCTCAGTGCCTCTCGTAGAAAGTCCACGTCACCGTCGACTCCCCTCTTGCGCATTAGCTCAAGCAGGTCCATCCTTTCCTTGACCACCGTTGTCCTCCTTTCTCAGGCTCGTCTTTGCCCGCTAAGGATGACGTGGTGGTCTCTCTTCATCCAGACCCTCTACTCTTGTTACACCACTTCCTGGGACTCTACTTATTGAGGCCTAGAAAACCGAAGAGGTTGGGGGTGGTAGAGGCTCCTTCAGAGGGGTAGATTAACCCTAAGCCCGAATCCACCGAAGGAGGGCGTCGGGTTAGCGTCCTGAAGCGGCAAGAAGGTGCTCCTGTGCTTCTGGGATAATGGTTTTGTAGCAAAAAACCGACCCCGGAAAAGGAGCACCCAATAGATGCTGCCACGCAACCACCCCGACCGGATCCAAATCACCTTCGACGACCGCCGCTTGGTGGCCAATGCCGGGCTGCTCCTTCCGGCCACCCTGGCGCGGCACCTCGGCCTGCCCGAGCTCGTCCGGCAGCGCCTCGACCTGGGCGATGCCCCGGGGCGGGCGAACACGAGCGACAAGATGATGACGCTGGTGGCGTCTGCGCTGGCTGGGGGCGACTGCATTGACGACGCCGATGTGTTGCGCACCGGGGGGACGGCCTGCACCCTGGGCGGCACGGTCAAGGCGCCATCCACCCTGGGCACCTTCCTGCGCAGCTTCCGGTGGGGCCACGTCCGTCAACTCGACCGGGTGAGCCGCGAGTTGCTGGCCCGGGCTTGGCAGGCCGGGGCGGGACCCGGCGACGGGCCCCTGACCATTGACATGGACTCCACCATCTGCGAGACCTACGGACTGGCCAAGGAGGGCGCACGCCACCACGGCTATACCGGCAAGCGGGGCTATCACCCGCTGTTGGCCGTCGCCGCCGGCACCGGCGACGTGCTGATGGCCCGCCTGCGCGAGGGCCGGGCCAACACCGCTCGCGGCGCCGCCCACTTCCTGCGGGAGACGGTGGGACGGGTGCGCTACGCCGGGGCCAACGGACGACTCACGCTACGGGCCGACAGCGGGTTCTACACTCATGGCGTGGTATCCGTCTGCCGCAAGATGGATGTCCGTTACTCCATCACCATCCGCCAGCACAAAAGCCTGCACAATCTCATCGAGGCGATACCCGAAGATGCCTGGACGCCGATTCCTTACTGGATGGACGGTGCCGCCGATGTGGCCGAGACCACCTGCACCCCCTTCCAGGCCGAGGCGGACGCCGCGCCGGTACGGCTCATCGTCCGGCGGGTGAAGCCGACGCCCGGTTCCCAACTGGCCCTCTTCGCCAAATACAGCTATCACGGCTTCATCACCGACCGGGACGGGGAGTTGCTCGAACTGGAGGCTGACCATCGCCGCCACGCCGAGATCGAGAATGCCATACGCGACCTCAAGTACGGCGTCGGGCTGAACCATCTCCCCTCGGGCCGCTTCGCCGCCAACGGCGCCTGGCTGGCCGTCCAGACGATGGCCCACAACCTGGCCCGCTGGACGGCGCGGATCGGTCTGGGAGAGCGGATAGCCACCACCAAGACCCTCCGGCGGCGGTTCTTCTCCCTGGCCGGACGGCTCACTCGCTCGGCACGCCGGTTGACCCTGCATCTTCCGGATCGCTGGCCTTGGGCTGAGAAGTTCAGCCGCGCCTTGGCCCGGCTGCGAGCCATTCCACTCCCGGCCTGACGGCACCGTCGGCGACCGACCCACCCACCGGACAACCGAAGATCCCCGCAGACTCGCGCCAGCCCGGTCCGAGAGAGTTCCCTGCTGCGTATTCTCTCGCCATCCCGCGCATCGCAGCTCCCGCAGACGGCCATAGAGGCCCCTGTGCGGCGATGAAGACCGTCCGCCGACCTCCCTACCCCAAATGGAACCCAGGCTATTTCCCCTGTAGCTCCCTCACCCCCCCCTTCCGCTTTCCTCACGCCGTCCATCGGTGTCCTTCGGTGGATTCGGGCTTAGGTGTTATTTATGGAGAGCCTTTTTCAAACTTCGCGGGAGCCAAAGACGCTGGAACTGGAGAGGACCGACGACGGCCGATTGCGCCTCGTTATCACCCTGAAAAAGCTGGGGGCGACTACAGCCCTTGAGTATTTTCTCGATGAGAACGAAGCCAACCTGCTGAGCAAAGCTTTGACCAGGTGAGGCCGGTGGTCGTCGGGAAGACCCTCGTACAGCTTTGGGTCACTCAGCGCCAGCCCTAGGAGGCTACGGAAGAAAGGGGTGTGCAGAGGGGCGAAGCCCCTTTGCCTGTCCTGAGCCTGCCGAAGGGCCGGGAGTCTGAGAGCCTGCCCTGAGCCAGCCGAAGGGGTGTCCCTCAGGTATAAGTTTTTCTCCCCCTTCCTGGCCAGGCATGTCCTGAGCCTGTCGAAGGGAAGGGGGCCAGGGGGGATGGTCGAAAGAGGGTTCCAGCACGCGGCTAGGAGAGGAGGGGTCTGATCGATGCTGTGGAGCTCGGCGTCCGTCGCCGGCAAGCCGGCTATCCTGATTGTAGACGCGTCCGCCAATTCCGGAGGTTGGGAGTCCGACTTCTGTGACCGCCTGTACGCGACCATGAAGCGGCGCGGCATTCTCCTCAGGGGTAGCGGACCACTGCGTGTGGAGCGGCCGGAGGACATGGCACCGGAGCTGGAGCATCAGGACTCTTTTAACTGCGTCCTGCTTTTCGGCCGCTCGGCAGACAGCGGGAGTGGGGAGGCGCCGGGCCTTGGGTCCTATTGGCGATGGCTCGACGAGCGGGGCGACATCCTTCCCAAACTATTCGTGGCGTGTTCTTGGGAAAGCTACGCCCCTGAGATGAGCGAAGAAATCCTTAACCTGGATTTCCCAGATAGACCCAAGTGGTGATTGGCGTTCCTGTGATTACTATGAATATTCTGATTACTAAACGGATATAATGGGAGTCTATACATTATAATACACCCATGAATATAGGTTCTGGCTTCTGATTACGTAATCGTGTTGGAGGCACCTTATGGGTGACGACGAAAAGACCCCTCTCAAGCTCGACTTTGACTCCAAAGTTCGCGTGGAGTTTCGCGGTGCTACCATCACCTCAGACGCAGGACTGCTGGCGTGCAGAGAGCTTGATGACGCCCTAAGCCTGACCGACTCTGCCGACGAATTCCTCAAAGAGAGTCGAACGGGCAAAAACATCCTGCATCAGCTAATCCCACTGCTGAGACAGTCAGTCTACAGCCGCCTCGCTGGATACGACGACACCAATGATGCCGACCGCCTTTCCCAAGACCCAGCCCTGAGAGTAGTGGTAGGCTGGAAAGGCCCTGACAGGAACGCGGCCAGCACCAGCGAGATGGGTAGGTTCGAGACGGAGTTGCTGACACAAAAGGAAAACCTCAAGGGCATTGAGCGGCTGAATGTCGAATGGATAAAACGTGCATTAGCCAAGACCGTACACAGGCGTATCATCCTGGACATCGACAGTTCGGAGAGTCCGGTGCATGGCGAGCAGGAGGAAGCAGCCTACAACGGCCACTTTGGATGCATGTGCTATCACCCCTTGTTCTGCTTCAACCAGTTTGGAGATTGCGAAGGGGCGGTTCTCAGACCAGGCAACGTCCACAGCGCCGATGGCTGGAAGGAGTTCATCAATCCCATCGTCGAGCGCTACCTGAAGCTGGCGGTGAGGCTGCTGTTTCGAGCAGACGCTGCTTTTGCCAAGCCTGAGATTTACGAGTACCTGGAGACAAGGCATATCGGCTACGCCATAAGGCTTCCGGCGAACGAAGTGCTTCAGAAGGAAATAGCTCACCTGTTGGTACGGCCTACCGAGTGGCCCTCTCAAAAGCCCATCGTCTCGTATCACGACTTCGTTTATCAGGCCCAGAGTTGGAATGTTCCTCGAAGAGTAGTGGCCAAGGTGGAGTGGCATCAGGGAGAACTGTTCCCAAGAGTAGGCTTCATCGTAACCAACCTGAGCTATCCAACGAAGGGACTAGTCAGCTTCTACAATGGCAGAGGCACAGCAGAGCAGTGGATTAAAGAGGGGAAATACGCCCTCAATTGGACTCGGCTCTCGTGCCATAAGTTCGTGGCTAATCAGGTGAGGCTGTGGCTATTCATCCTGGCATACAATCTGGGCAACTTCTTCAGAAGGCTGGCTCTGCCAGAAGCGATAAAGAGCTGGTCCCTGACAAGTATTCAGACGAGACTCATCAAGATAGGCGGGCGACTGGTGCGTCATGCGAGGAGGCTTGTGTTCCAGCTTGCCGAGGTGATGGTGACCAGGGAGATGTTCGATGAAATGCTGGAGCGGATAGGGAGACTTCGTTTCAATCCTGGATAGGAGCATGTGTCTGTTAGGGAATCGTGATCATATCGAGGCTGCCCTGAGCAAGGTGCGCGACTTGCAGCGTGAGGTTCGGTCTGAATAATCCGTTTAGAGCCTTTCCCAGTGGTTTGGAGACCCTGTTTCTCTAGATGAAGTGATATTAGCGCGGTTGGTGGCAGTTGACAACTTCAGCAGGCGATCTTATAGTCTGGACTGTCTCAGGATGGTGTGTTTATGAAAGCACTGGATTCCATCTGGGAAATATCGGCTAATATCCAGCTCCGTCATGTCCTTTCCCTTACACGTCCCTGGCATTGATGGTGTCTCCACCTAGATCGAGTCGAGCCTCTAGAGTGGTGGGCAGTGCCTCCAGGTCCGGGTTGCTCATGATCGCCTCGATGCACTCTTCGGTCCCACCAGCGTAGGTGTCGTACAGGTCAATGTCGGTTGCCACACACCAAGCCCTGTCCTCCGGCCACCAGATATTTGGCGATTGCCCCCATCTTCCCCCAACATGCTTGTAAAACGACATGATGCTGTTTAAAGGGCCACAAAAGACCAAGTACTCCTCCCTGCGTGGAACTTTCAACTTAGCTACCCTCTTGAAGTAGCGGTCATCAAGGAATCCGTAGCCGTGCCAAAGGGAGAAATAGCAGCGTCCGGGTGTGGAAGTGAACCCTTTGAGGACACTGATCAGAACCTGGCACTCGTCCTCGGGTAGCATCCCATAGAACGGGATGTGGCCCCACGAAGGTTTTTCGTGTAAGTGTAAGTCAAGGTTTGCGATTCGACAGAACTGCATCTGTGGATGAACGACTTTCCCGTTCCACGACGCCACAGTGGACCACCTCACCTGTTCCCAACTTCGGTCAGCTTTCCAGAGTTTGGCCGGGTGAAAGACTCGTGCGTAGGCTTCAAATCCCTCTGGGACTACAGATCCCACGAACATACCATCCTCTGAAGCCCAGTCTCCAAGCCGCTCCTTGATCCAATTGGCCGGGTAGGGAGCGTTCATCAACTCGACACCGTCGGGTTGATGGTTCTTGCCCTGCGGCTGCCTTTGCCCTACAGATACCAAGTCGAGCACACGGGCAGTAGCTTTCAAAAGCCAGTTTACGGACATTTACTTACCTTCCGGCTATTCGATGTAATCCCACCGTATGTGTTGCCGTCCGGACCTAACGGTCACGTCCCATAGAGTGGTGTAAGAGTACGTCATCCTGTTGATATCGTCTAGGCCGCTGCCTCTGCGAGTTCGGCTCTGGGTAGAGCTTCGTTGAAGGTGGTTACCTCCTGTGTCATGTATCGACGGCCGACGGCCCACTCGTCGTGCTGCTCAGCTAGGACGGCGCCGACCAGGCGACGGACAGCTGGGCGGTTAGGGAAGATGCCCACCACATCGGTGCGGCGCCGTATCTCCTTGTTGAGACGCTCCAGGGGGTTGTTGGACCAGATCTTCTTCCAGTGGGCGAGTGGGAAGCTGGAGAAGGCCAACACCAGACGCGGAAAATACGAGGGTGAGAAATATCCCGGGAACTGAATGGCAGAGACAATGAGGTGGGAAGTGTGGTTGGAGCCGGGAGAACTTCTATGGGGGATTGTCCCGGCTTCCATCAGAGGCGCCTCGCCCTGCTCGATCGGCTACCAGTCTCTACCCCGACAGCGGCACCAGCTAGCTCACGGAGTTGGTTTGTCGCATCGCTGAAACATCGTTCACTCGCTTTAAGGATCTCGATGCCTCGGCCATTGAACTGTATGAGGACCAAAGGGGCGTCGTGAGCGGGACTCAGTACGAGCGGCACAAGCTACATCTCCACCCGTGAGTCCGATGTCCAGATCGACGAACTTCCTCTCTCCAAACCGTTCTATCGGCACACAAGGGAGGGGGTTAGACTTAAACCCTCAAAGGAATATACGGCATCGGCGCTCCTTAAACTCTAACCGGGGGGCCGGACTACGAGGTGTTTTTCTCCTCTGAATCCTTCGCTCCTTAATCAGATCCGGTTCTGAGCCCCGTGCCCGTTGTCGCTAATTGCAGTCCGCCGTCGTTTGAGAGCGCAAGTCTCCTGACCAACTCGGCTACGGAGACCCGGCGGCCCTCGTCCAGAGTGAGTTCCGTAGCCTTTCGTACAAGCTTGGCGTACTCAACTTTTGTAAACAGGACGTTCACCGGGTGTTTTTCCTCAGGCAAATTTGGTTCTCCTAGTCTGATCTTGGACATAACGTGGTATCTTATGCCTCTATCGAGCGTGGCTCGGTCTCGCGCTGTTCGCGGAGCCCCTGGGACCTCTCCTGCATCGCAGTGGACAGTTCCCTTAGTTTCGCGATGTTTTCGCGAGCGGAGTCAATGCCTTCCTGCTTCAGTCGGTCTGCCATGTCCATGGCTTCGATGAGATCGTTGTGAGCCTGTTCTATCTTGTCGATGGCAATCACGGGATTGTTGTAGATATCGCCGATGTCCGCAGTGTGTTGCTTGATCGAGGCAGCGTTGGCCGCTATTAGGTTCCCCAAGAACTCCCTCGTCCGCATGGTCGCTTCTTGGACCCTCTTTTGGCGGGTGAGGGCCGACTGAATCGCGAGGCCGACCATGACCACGTTGGATCCCAGGGCCAGCGTTCGCTCGACCGACTGCCCTAATCGCGTATTGTTCTGCCGCGTCATCTCGATGCTCGTGAAGAACTGGGTATGCACCGTCTCCATAGTCCGTAAGTCCTGGACTCGCATGGACACGTCGTGCAGTACGTTCCGGACTCTTTCGATCCGGAGGGTGTCATCGGTCCGCTCCATAACTCCGGTCAGCTCCTGCATGATGAGCTCGCCCAGGTATGCGTTTTTCTGTATGGGGAGCTGTTGGGACTCCACTTGCTCATACAGCTTTCTCAGCTCGATATTGTCCCTGGTGAGCATCGCCCGCCCTTCACGGAGCTTTGTTTCGATCTCTTCGACTTGTCTGGAAACGGGCTCGTATCGGATGGCGATCTTTTCCAGAACCTTCAACCTGGGAGTGATCTTTCCCACGAACGGTATTGCGCTCAGTATCTTGCTGATACCTGTCTTCTGGCTCAGCTCATGGGGACTGATCTGATTCAGGGCTAAACGTAAGTTCGTCATATCTTTGGCGATATCCCCGCCGGGCCCTTCCTGCGACATCATATCCCCCATACGGGTCCTGAGAAGGTCCAGCTCGGTCCCGGCGTTCCTTTGCGCCTGAATGCCAACGCTGCCAATGCTGTCAATCGTTTCCAATTCCTGGCTGCCGGTAGACTCTTCCAACTGCTTGACTAGAGCTAGGGCCTTGGTTTGCATCTGCTTGTCGTCTACATCGCTAATTCCTTTGGGGGGTACAAGTTCGTCGGTCTTCGCAGCCTCCGGGGCGACCATATCCTGAGGTTCTGTAGGAGCCACCTGGACGCCTTCTTCCTCTTGATCGGGTCTCTCTTCCGTAACCATGGTCTCGCGCCTCCTTAAAATGACTCTTGTATACTGGCTGGAATGGCTTCGCCTGCCGCTCGGACGGCTCAGTAGCCCAGTTTCTTTAGCTCCTCCTGGACCTCCTTTGCTTGAGTTATGGTCTTTTGGAGTGCTTGAGTCACCGAATTGACACTCGCGTCAACATTGTCCGCTTTGAGCGCGGCCAGCTCGATTCGAGTTCGGTGGAGGGATGCCTCGCAGCTATCTGATTGTTGCAACAGCCCATCCACACGCAGCCGTTGCTCCTTGACCAAGTCGAGGCGTTCTTTGTGCGAAGCAAGGGTCGTTTCCAGTATCTTGAGCCGTTCAGCCTGCGTTTCATCGCTTTTCAGCGCCTCGATTTCCCTCTCAAGCTCGCCCGCCTCCTCTCCAAGCTTCTCATTGTTGGGCGAGTGAATTTCCCGCATCAAGTCGACACAGCCCGCAAGGACACTCAGCCCACGGCGGTAAGTTTCTTCGGCTAACGCGGGAATGTGGGCGATCGCAAGTGGGTCGGTCTCTTTGCCGCGGCCGAGAACAGGTTGTAGCTGCTCATATTCGTGAACCAACTCCTGCAAGGCCTTGAGTCCCTCAACCGAGTTGACCCTCGAGAATCCAGTCTGGAGGTCCTCTCGTGATTGTTCCAGATCTCCCTGTTCGCGATCACGGGTCTCGCGGTCATGCTGTTGCATCAACTCCTGGGCTCTTTTTGTATACTCCTCGTTGTAACGAATGGAGTAGCGCCAGAAGAAAGCACCCGTAGCGGCCACTCCTGAACCGATTATCAGGAAAATAGCCAGTAGCGGTCCAAGGACGGTGAAAGCCAGGATGATGAACAGAATACAGAGCCCAAGGGGGATGAGCGTGGCTGGATGCCTCATGGCATCTCTGCGTAACTGCTTAGTTATCTCCTTTTCAGAAAAGCTCTCGACCGACGATACCCGGGAACGCCGTCGCTTCGATTCTGTGTTGCCCCTCATGTTCACCTCTAGCCTGGTTATTACAGTCCGCCGAAAGTAGGATCAAAGAGGCTGTCATCCATAGGAACTTAATATCATATATAATTGTCTCTCTGTCAAACGCGTTAGAGTCTAGACAGCATTAAGGAATTGGTTGCGCTTCCAAGACTCGACTATTACCATAGCTCCAGATGCGCGGGTCCATCAGGGAGCCGCACTGTCGGGCCTGATTTTACGAACGAATTTCCTTCCCACCAAGCTGCTGACATGGAAGAAAACAAGAACTGCTTGCTCCAATTCACCGATTCACTTACAGACAGGAAATGTCTCCTCCGCATCGAACAACAAGACGCCTCCCTGACCCTCAAAGACCTGCTCCAAAAGTACCTGAAGAATGCCCCCATTGAGCGCTTGCTGGAAGAGGGGAGAATAGCCCACGAATCAGCAGAGACCCTGTCCGCTTTACAAGATCTTGTGTATCTTAGTGCCGATAATGGTCAACTAGGCGATATGTTTGGCGGGGTCATCTTCAGACAGGCTCAGACCACGATTGACCTGAATAGCACCCCCGTTATGGAGCGGGTGACAGTACAGGACACCCCGGTTTTGGTCATGAACATCTCCATTGACCGCCTGAACGCCCTATATGAGCGCAATTGGGTAGGATTTCACAAAAGGAGGTGGATGAGGCACGATAAACTGTACTCCGACTTCGTGATGTCGACTCTTGAACGAGAGTCCGGCCGCTCCGGAGCGGAAGCCATTCTTCAACTAGAGTCAAAAGAGGACAAGTTGAGGCTTGTTCAAATCCTTGCGAGAGCGGTCTGGGAGAGCGATTTCGAAAACTACTCTCGTTTTACGGGCCAGAAGCTGGCTTACAAGACAGGTGACGAGACAGTTCTTAATATCATGGGCGGCGCCGGCGCTGTATGTTCGGAAAAAGTTCAGGCCCTGAAGTTCATCACAGATCATTATGGACTCCCTTCGGAGTACCTCCTTGCTGGAGTAGACGTTAAGGAGCCTATACCGGAAACCAAGCTCAGGAACCTGCTTGAGACATTTGATTTCAGATTTTCGAAACGTTATATGCGCTACTGGCAGCATACCGCACTCCTTTACAGCATAGACGACACAACGGTTCTCGTTGACGCCACAAACGGAAACATTCCCTTATTGTTCCTTACCGATGCTAGTGTCGGGCGCATGCTTGGAGAGGAAGACAAGCAACCGGTGACTGTGAAGATGGTCGATAGCTATGAGGATATGTATTACCACAGGGTGTCTCAGGATATACCGGAGAAGTTTTTCCACGCCATGGAAGGCTGGATCGAGTATATAGACCTGATCCAGGTATTTGAAAATGAGCTGGGCTTATATCTCTCAGAGGACTTCTTGGTTACCCCCATCGTATTCAGGGGCGCTAGGGATTTCGCTGAGCAGAAGCAAGAGTACGTCCAAGTTTGCAATCAGGCCGGACTCGAATACGCGGTGAGTAGCGAGTGGATGTTGGACTCACGGTTGGGTCAACAGTTCGTTGAGCAGGCACCTCGGGCCAGCGAGAGAGTCATGCAATCAAGAGAGCAGCTGTTGAAGAGGTACAACGAATGGGAGGGTCTAGGCCACGAGGCTGGTCTTTTTGTCATACGGCTGAGTCACGGAAAAAACGGCGCCGGAAACACCCGAAGATAAGGGCTTCAGTGAAAACCCTTAGAAAGCACACCCCAGCCCCAGGAGTTCCCCGGTGCTGGCTAGACCAGCATTTGTTCGGGCCGGGGAGGCAGCGGTGAGATTCTTTTGGCTGACGCGCTTAGTTCGAATGTCCCGACGCAGGCGAAAAGTGGGTATTCTTCTGCCACTGGCTATGGTGGCGACAAGCGTAGCTGGGAATACACTGACTTTTATCTTCTTCGAGCGCCTGGGCGGACGTGATGTGACCGTTTTCGATGGTTTCTGGTACAGTTTCGTTTCCATTACCACCATTGGATACGGAGACTTTTCCGCCGTCTCACTTGGGGCCAGGCTTGGTACCATCTTTTTCATTATGCTCACGGGGCTCGTTACCCTTACCGCTACAGCGAGTATGATCATCGACTGGATACAGGATCTTCATTACAAGGAGAGGTCAGGTATGGGCAGCGTTGAAGCAAGAAATCACCTGTTGATTATCAACTTCCCTAATGAGCCAAGGGTCCGTCAGATCGCAGAGGAATTCCGATACGATCCCCAGCACCGGAGGGATGATATAGTCATCGTAACGGACCAGATCGCCTCGCTTCCCTTAACGCTACCCGACGTACTTTTCGTACGGGGGTCACCCCTTGAAGAGGATACCTATCGGCGGGCCAGGGTGAGTCAAGCAAGACAAGCCATCGTCTTGGCCACGGGTTATGATGACCCCAGTAGTGATAGCGTGGTTGCTTCCGCAGCCGCGATCGTTGGACATCTCAACCCTGAAATCAGGATCGTAGCTGAATGTCTAAGCGAAGAGCACTCGGTGCTGTTTGCGAGACCGAATCATGTTTCCTTGGTACACACATTGCGACTTGCGAACAATCTTCTCGTGCAGGAGGCCCAGGACCCAGGGGTCAACCTGCTGACACAGGTCATGACCAGCAATCAAATCGAGGGGACGCTGGCGAGCACCAAGATAGCAGACGCTGGAGATGGCGCGCTGGGTTACCTCGATGTCGCCAAGAAGCTTTTGGACAAAGATATCAACCTGATCGGTCTGATAAGGGATGGGAGTGTACATCTTAATTTCGGGAATCTAACGCTGACACGGAATGACGCGCTGTTGTATATTAGTACGAGCCGCCACACATGGGAATCGCTACGCTCCTTATTGAACTGAGTGTCAGATGCCCACCGTGAGATCTATGATTACCTTCCTGGATAGTCGCAATCAACGCCGGGATAATCCCCTTCTGAGATTTCCTTCTATCACGCAAGTGACAAAGGATGTTGCTTGGGGCGGTCCCTCTTCCCTTAGGAAGGTGTTAGGGTCCGGCGCCGTGGATAAGATTCGAAGCCAGGACTTCACTCAATACTCGGATAGAGACCTGATAGGCGCCCTGGACAGTCTCAAGGAATGTGCGCGGTCTGATCCGTCTGAGCAGATACAGCCGGCCGTGTGCGCGCTAATAAGCGAAGCTATCAACAGGAGGCTGGGGGCGTGGCGGATGTTTGGGTCGCCCGTAAGCGAGCCGGGATTGCAAAAGTACCAGAACATGGCGGCCCAGATTTCGCAATCTGATAGTCATCGGATTCAGCCGAGTAGCTGCATTAACGAGGATCTCCTTGGATGCGAGGTATTTGGCGGGAGTCTCACAGCTTTGCCCGACAGATGGAATTTGGACAGCGACGAGCGGGAAATCGTCAGGACTCTCGTCTACGTGGCTGAGAGAAGCAAATCGAAATACTCGTCAAGAATACTTTTGTCGGCGAAGTTTTATCAAGCACTAGAAAGGAAGGACACCAAAGGTGTAGCAGCGTTTCGTGTGACCGACGAGCAACTTCTAGCCGGGATCCTGCTGTACCAGGGAAACGTGGTTGAGCTGAACTCCGGGGAGGGGAAGACCATCGCTGCGGCTTTTCCGGCGGTCCTCCATGCCATATTGGGCAAATCGGTTCATGTCATTACAGCCAACGATTACCTGGCCACAAGAGACCTCGAGTTACTCATGCCTGTCTACGAGTCTTTGGAACTCACAGTTGATGCAGTGCTCAGCTACTTGAGTGACGAGGAAAGGAGAGACGCTTATACGAAGCAAATAGTATATGGAACCTTACGTGAGTTTGGATTCGACTTTATGCGAGACAATCTCAAGAGCTCCCGTGAAGAGCAGGTACAGCGAAAACTCGAGGTTGCTATCATCGATGAAGCTGACCATGCCCTCATCGATGAGGCAAACACTCCGTTGATCATTGGAGGAGCGCCAACAGGTACCAAGAGATCTATAGCCAGAGTCAAGAATGCGGTTCGACAGCTAATCAGTCGGCAAGCCAGGGTCGCCCGCAGCCTGGCGGAACAGGTGGATGTGGCCGATCGAAAATCGGCAGAGCTGCATTTGCTTCTTGCGAAGTTGCTCCTGGCGCAGCCGGATAACAGCACCTTGACGCGACAGCTGACCGATAATCCGCATTACTATAAGAGGGTGCGTGCATTAATCGATCAGGACGAATCTGAGTATCCAGACTCTGAGTTGACCCGTGATTTGCTCTATGCGATCGACCCGCAAAACCGGTTTGTTACTTTGACAGAAAGAGGACAGGATTTCCTTGAGACATGCGTGGGACAATTTTTCGACGCCCAGGCCATTGAACGGGAAATCGCCTCTGTCGCACAGAGCAAAGACATGCCCCTGGCTAAGCGCAGGAGAGCGACAGCGAAGCTGGCAAGACAACTCTCCCGGCGATACAACTCAGGCAATCAGGTGTACCAGATGTTACGCGGGCACCTTCTCCTCAAAAAGGATGTCGACTATCTCGTCACCGAGGATTCAATCGTCTTGATTGATAAGTTTACCGGTAGACCACGCCCGGATAGTCGGTACCAGCAAGGTCTTCACGCGGCCCTGGAAGCGAAGGAGAACGTTACCTTGCGTCCGGAGTATGAGGTACTGGCGCAAATCTCGGTTCAAGGATTTGTGTCACAGTACGGGAAAGTATCGGGGATGACGGGCACAGCTCTGAGCTCTAGGGACGAGTTTCTCCAGATGTATGGGCTGGACGTCCAGGTGGTGCCGCCTAACCAGCCGTCAATGCGAGTGGACTTGGGTCATAGAATCTACGCTGCTCGGCAAGACATGCTGTCTGCACTCGCAGATGAGGTCCAATTCTGCTGGCAGGTGGGACGACCCGTCCTGGTGGCAACCTTGACGATCGAACAGTCGGAAGAGATCAGCCACCTGCTGACCGAACGTGGTGTACCACATAACGTTCTCAACGCTGTGAGCTGCCACGATGAGGCACGGATCGTTAAAGAGGCTGGCAACTTTGGTGCTGTTACCGTCGCCACCAACATGGCTGGGAGGGGCACCGACATTGTCCTACAGCCAGACTTGTACAACCTTATCGCCGGTAGGTACCGAGACCTGGCCCGGCAGCTCCTTTCCGAGGGCTTCGGCTGCGTCGCGCTCAACTGCTATACGAAAGAAGAGGCTGACATCCTGTGGGGTGAGCTATCGGGCTGCGGCGCCTTCACCCTCACCCGGCAGAAACGTAACAACCTTGAAAAATTGCTGGTGACCCCCGGAGCAGACGGGAATACGGCAGGCGAAAGCATCTCTCTGGATTTTGGTTTGGGGTTGTACGTGATCGGCAGCGAACTGAATCAGTCCAGGAGGATAGATCTTCAGCTCCGGGGAAGAAGTGGGCGGCAAGGCGAGCTTGGCCTTTCCCGGTTCTTCTTGTCACAGGAGGACGATCTCTTTGTCCACTCGGCAGCCGGCGCCGTATATCCGTCTTGTGGAAAGGAGGTCGACCGCGCCGGACGGGTCTATTTAGAAGGACAGGGCGTGGACAGACAACTTGATGGGGTCCAGAAGATCATGGAGGGGGATGGTGAGTCTCGGCGTCGCCTAGTTCAAGACTACGTCAGTGTTCTAGACTCTAGGACTCTTTTCTATTACCGCGCACGCCAGGGCGTGATGGAATGTGCCGCGTTCCGAGATGCCTGCTTGAAGTTTGCTCGGGAAGAGGCGCGGTATATAGTAGACTATCACTTCCCTAGGGATATTTACGGCGATTATGGTCGCAGATTTGGCGGCATGCTCGAAGAGCTACAAGAAGACTTTCACATCGACTGCTCCGGACTGAGAGGATTCGACGCGGACCAGCTTATCGAGAGCATAGGTGACTTGCTGGTTGCTAACCTCGAGGAGATGGAGTCTCGATTCGGCCAAAAGGGAGTCGCGGAACTGGCGAAGCTTCTGTTCCTGCGGACCAGCGATGAGCTATGGAAAGAGCATTTCCTCGAACTCCAGGAGCTAATGTTTAGCATCCAGCAGGGCATCCGCGGCCACCAGGCCGCCCTATCTGAGTTTGTCAGCCAGGCGTCTACGGAATGGAAATCGTTCCGACAGCGCGTCCTCGGCTCGTTCCTGTCCAGGCTGTTTACCTTCCCCATCGGGGGCGTCCCTGCTCAGCCGGTGGTGGAAGGTCACTCGTTGGAAATTGATCTAGCGCAAGACGTCGCTTTGGTTCTGGTATGACGGCCGCTCAGAGGCGCAAAATCCATCGATTAGCACAACGCGATTGACAACGTCAACACCCGATAGGGAGGGGAGAAATGCCGAGAAGACGACCGAGACTTGGAGCAGCTTTATTCAGCGGTGGGATAATTGCTGCTGCGCCATTGATGGCTGCCTGTGCCGTTGAACCAACCTACGACGAGTGGGCGGCTACGGATGGCGCGGCGGGAAGAATTAACCTGGATGATGTCCAGGAAGCGTTCAAGCGCTCCGAAAGTGCAACGGAATTTGAAACCCTGGTCAACCAGATTTACGAGGGCGACGGCATCATATTCATCCGGGCAAGGCAGGATGGCGATGCCCTGACCCTGGAAGGTTGGGAAGACCTCAACGGCAACAATGAGATAGATGACGCCCAGGATGATCTCCTTTTCTCCATCGTCAAAGAGCAAGACCAAAACACTCTGCAGGGACATGGCTCCAACGGATACTACCGCCGGGGTTTCGGCGGGGGTGATTTCTTGTTCACCTACCTCCTTCTTTCATCCTTTTCAAGAGGCCCCTACTTTTACCACAGCCCTTCGACTCGGGGTGGTACGTTACGGAACCAACGGACCAGCTACAGGAATTCCTCGAGGTACACCGGCCAGGTGTCGAAAAACAGCAAGTACTTTACCAATCAGAAGAAATTCGCCGGATCTAGCTATCGAGATGCGGCCGGAAATCAGAGTTCCGCTCGTAGGACCTATAAGACCACCCAGAGATCAAGCGGTACCTTTAAGAACTCCAGGACGACGTTTCGGTCCAGCGGCGGAACAGCCAGAGGTGCCGGGGGTTTTAGAGGCGGGAGTGGTGCACTGATGGTCTTGAAAGGCAGAAAGCGGCAGCTCGGGTGACGCCGCCGCTTGGAATCGGCCCGAAGACCTCCACCAAGGTACCAGAGCCCTTGATTGGCGGACCCTGGAAAGACTGAAGTGGGTAACCCCAAGATCCGCAAGGGCCCCTTCGAGCTTCAAATACACTTGCGGGGTATGAGGTCGGAAGACGCCCTGGAAGTGGTCCTACCGGCGGAATATGCCCGGCTTCGTATTGGTGAGCTCATTGAGTCTGTCTTCCCTGAGGACGAGGGTGGCCGGTCCCAGGTGGAAGATATGTTCGACCTGCGGGAGAATCCCGACCTTCCCGAGATCTACGCTGCTTTAGTGGATGTCTTTGGTGAGTGGAGGACGCGTCGTTGCGCTCTCAGGTTCACTGTGAATCATGGGTCCGAGGTCGAGCTGTCCGATTTGACGGCAGAATGGCTCACGGTGACTTGCCCCAAGCAAGATGACCCAGGCCGTCCTACCCTTAGCCTAGCAGTGGCACAGGAATACCCTTCTCTGGAACATGCGATAGAGGAAGGATATTGGGACGACAAGGGTGAGCTGATGGAGTGGCTACAGTCCCAGACGCTGCTATATTTCATCGACAAACATGATTTCAAGCTCTCAGCCGCTCCCTCACAAGAGATGGAGCAACAATTGCTACCTATCGCTGAAGCTCTCCGAGCAAACCAGATCCTCTCTATATCTGAAGGTACAGGATACTTTGACATCACCAGACACGGCAGGCGGTTTATAGGAAGCCAGATAGCCGAAACGGAATCGTATATAGACCGCTACGACATATTTAAAGACGTGGACTACGACGTAGACGCCCTTGCGGTGGAATTTGGCACCGACCACGGGGAAGATTTGAGGGTACAGGTCTTTATCAGCGAGGGACTTGATCCGGTCCGTGTAGTCTTCTTACTCCGCCTCTATGATGGCACTTTAGATGAGTTCATTCCTTCCTGGGGTTGCCAGATCCACGATATGAAATTCTACGACGAGATCTTGGAACCGCTGATGAATCGTCAGCGAGCGGACGATGGCCTGATAGAACGAATTATCGAGAGCGGATATACCTACATCGATGAGCGCGCAGAGGAGAAGCGAGAGCTTCTCTCAAGCCAAGAAATTCTCCATAAAGCGACAGCAAAAAGTAGTCTGTCGTCAGATGGCGAAGAAAAGGATGAGTGATGCGCTGATCACCACCGCGCTCTCGATAAAGGCCACACCCACGTTGCGCTCCGCGGCTAGCTCGTTCGATATCTTCACCTTGGGAAGCAGCAGGAAGTCGATCATCAGCCGCAGCACGAACAGCAATAAGAAGCCGACAACCGCGAAGGTGATAAATGCCGCTATAGCTTCACTCCAGCCGTCGAAACTCCCGAACACCGCCTTGAAAGTCACAAGACCCATGGCGATCAGGTTACCCCCCAGCGCGATACCCACAGCCGCGTTGTCGCCCTCGATCTCCTTATGGATATCGAAGGGTGTGGTGATCTGATAAAAAAGCGCGAAAAGCATCAGCGCTACCAAGCCTAACCCAAAGAACGCCAGGGCCACGTCGGGTCCTCCACCCTCACCTGAGGCTGCCCCGGCGATCAAAAGCGCGGTAGCGATGTAGGTGCCGAATTCTACGGCGGCGGCCCCTACATTCTGGTCCTCTAGTATCTCCTTTTCGAGGTCGAATTTGTACAGTACCAGCCGGTTTACAAGAATTCTGACCACGTTTAGCGCCGCGATTCCGGCCAGGCTGTATAAGAACACCTCCAATACATCCTCACCGAACTCACGGTTGAACCCGAGTCCGTCCACGGACGAGACCAAAAGGGGTTGGTATAGGGCGCCCAGGAACACCAAAATGATGCCGATAAGGTACCCTGAGAGCCGCAGGGACACGGCAAGATTCTTCTTCTTGGTGACCTGCTCATCGATACGGTAAGGTGTTAAGAGGTCCCTCAGAATCTTGCCCAGCGTCAAAATCCCCAACCCCAACGCGGCGTATATGAGCCCACGTGGGATAGTCTCCAGAGTGTCGACAAATGCGTCACCCATAATCTTACCTAGCCCCCTTTTCCTGGATTGCGACCCTTTCGCACAGTGATGTTTTCGTGCGGAACTATCTCGCTAATGAAAACCTGGAAGGGCATTCCCTCCCACTTGACTACCGATAATAACCGGCTTCTCTCCTCGCTGACAAAGTCCCAAAGGTAAAATCCTTCGCCATCACCTTCGTCATCCTCGTAACAGAGGACCTCTTGGCTGTTCTTGTAAATGTACCGTTTGCCCCCATGGGAGAAAGAATTATCGATAGAATGTTCCTCGTCCATGCGGATTAGGTCGCTCTCTGTAAGGCCCACGCTGGACAGACCCATCGGCCTCTTCTCGGTCGTGGCCGTGATGAAGAGGCCATCCTCATCCGCCCACTCGAGCCAAAGCCGTCTCTCTCCATCTACACCTAAGAGCTCAAACCACTCCCCAGTGTCGCTTTCGTAACGGTTAATTCCCTCTACAACAAAGCTATCCCGCCGCTCTATATTGCGGTAGACATCGCCAAACCCCTCTGTCAAGCCCACTATGGCTAATTGGTCCCCAACCACCGCACCCCGAATTCCGTCATCCAACGGAAGCGGCTTAAGGTCCGATGTGCGCTTCTTCCGGTCCTTTCCAAATAGGGACCTGAGCATGACGCGCCTCCGGAGGCGATTCAACACGATAGGAGCAATGGATGTACTATTGTAGTTTCTGATGCCGGATGCGGTCAATATCTTTTCTGTTGCCGTAGCTGTACTGCTTCCAAAGAGTGGTCCATCCAGAGAAGATTGACACCGGGTTATGATGCGGGTATCTTTGTCGTGTCTACTACCCCGCCGGAAGCAGCTTTCCCGCTACCAGTCTGCCGAGCTCCGACGTCCAGCATGACACCTCAGGTGAGAGGTTAATGGTGCCTGCGCAAGTTGAACTAAACGACTTGGATTATCTATCGCCGGCAATGATGGAGTGCTTTCGACGTGGCTGCCAAGGTCTAGATACCCCTGCCTTCGTCTATGACGAAGAAGCGATCACCGAGCGCAGCGCTCATATACGGCGGGCGGCTAATCGAGCCGGTGCTAAGCTGCTTTATTCGCTCAAGCCCCTCATGTTCGCCGATGTGCTAAGACTCATAGCCCCGTACGTCGATGGTTTCTCCACAAGCTCGCTATTTGAGGCGAGTTTAGCGCGCTCCGTGGTACCGTCATTCGGTACCATTCACTTGACAACTCCAAGTCTAAGACCAGAGGAGGTTAGCACTCTTTCTGAAATCTGTAACTACATCTCGTTCAACTCGCTATCTCAGTGGCGCCTTCATAAAGGAAGTTTGCCCAGTAGGGTCAAACAAGGACTGAGGGTGAACCCTCAACAGTCATTCGTCGAAGACCCTCGCTACGACCCCTGCGCCAAGAATTCAAAGCTTGGCGTACCACTAGACAGTATGCTGAAAGCATTATGTGCGGATTCCACTTCCTGGGATGGGCTAACCGGCCTGCACGTTCACAACAATTGCGATTCGCTGGATTTCGGCGAACTGCTGACGACTGTGATCGACCTTGAGAACCAATTGGATGGATTGCTGCCAAGTTTAGAATGGGTAAACTTGGGCGGGGGATACTTGTTCGATGAGGACAGTATTAATGAAACACAGCTTGATGAAGCTATCGGAAAGTTGCGTTCAAAGTACCGTGTAGAAGTATTTCTCGAACCAGGCGCGGCTATTGTGCGAGAAGCGGGCTATCTTGTATCCACAGTACTCGATATCTTTCAAAGCGGCGACAAATCGATCGTGGTGCTAGATACCTCTGTGAACCACATGCCTGAGATATTTGAATATCAATTCAGGCCGGATGTATTTGGGGACGCCGAAGACGGGGCCTTTGTCTACATCCTATGTGGTTCTACCTGCCTTGCCGGAGACCTCTTCGGGGAATATTCCTTCACGAAGCCTTTGGAAGTAGGATCTCAGGTCATCTTCATCGATATGGGCGCATACACTCTGACAAAGGCTCATTCGTTTAACGGCCTAAATCTGCCGTCTATATATGCATTGACCCCCGATGCTGATCTTGTTTTGAAAAAGCAATTTACTTTACAAGAGTTCGCGTCCCGATGGGGCTTCACCGCTGAGCATTTGTCCATGGTTGAGCGGAACTGACTGGTTGATCTGACACGCGCCGATTTTAGTCCCGGCGACTAGATTACTCTACTTGTCCGGGTCTTGCAGTCCAAGAACGAGGCCGCGAGGGCGCCTTCCGCAGGGGTACCTGCCTGAATCGGACACAACCGAAGGTGAAGACGGGTAAGGACTGACTCAAGGCGCGAGAGGCTAAAGCACACGAAAAATGGGCGGCGTAAAAAGCAACTTCGAATCTGAACCAGCTCTCGGCGATGTCCTTCCGGAAGTCTTCGAATCAGTTAATACCCCAGCGTTCGTCTACGACGAGGAATACATTCGTCATAGATGCGAGCATATGCGTAAGATTGCCGACGAGGCAGGGTGCGTATTGCTTTACGCCCTCAAACCCCTTACGTTACCGGGTGTCCTGAAACTAATCGCTCCGAGTGTCCATGGGCTTTCCGCCAGTTCCCTGTTCGAATCAAAAATAGCCCGAAATGAGCTCCGGACAGCAGGGACGGTACATCTAACAACCCCTGGCTTGAGGCCCAGCGAGATAGGGCAGATTTCTGAGCTTTGCGACTATATCTCATTCAACTCGTTTTCCCAATTATGGCGTCATCGAGATGAGGTGGCCGGAAAGGTCAAGGTTGGGTTGCGTGTTAATCCCGAGTTGTCATTTCTCGGAGATTCGAGATATGACCCTTCTCGGCCGTACTCCAAACTAGGAGAATCCATAAGCAAAGTGAGAGAATCGCTAGACCATGGCGCCGAGTGTGTACCGGGACTGAGCGGGTTGCTCATCCATAACAACTACGGTTCCCCCGATTTTCAAGAGCTTCTTTCGACGGTTCAAAAGGTTGAAAATGATCTAAGTCGGCTCCTGAAGAGCTTGGAATGGATCAACCTGGGTGGCGGGTACTTGTTCGACGCATACAGCGTTAACATCGAAGCATTTTATGAAGCGGTATGGTTGCTAAAGTCGAGATATTCTCTTGAGGTGTTCATCGAGCCCGGCTCGGCTTTTGTGAGAGACGCCGGCTTCCTAGTTTCAAGCATAATTGATATGATCGAGCTCGAAGGCAAAATGATAGCGGTCCTAGACACCTCTGTGAACCATTTGCCAGAAGTGTTCGAATATCAATGGCGGCCTGATGTTCTGTTGGATTTCAAGGAAGGCGATTATAGTTACATCCTGGCCGGTTCGACGTGTTTAGCGGGTGATGTATTCGGTGAGTACTCCTTCGCCAAGCCTCTTGGCGTTGGATCGAAGTTGGTCGTGACTGGTGTCGGGGCCTATAATCTGGTCAAGGCCCACAATTTTAACGGTCTTCTGTTGCCATCGATCTATTCGCTTAGGCCCGACCGGACTCTCACCCTGGTCAAGGAATTCACATTAGAAGAACATTCTCAAAGATGGGGGTTCGACTCCAATGGATCTTTCAGAGATTGAACTTAATCTCCCTGGTCCCCCTAGGGAAGGCAGCATCCTCGAATGGTTGGCACAACAGACCAAGGAGCGCGTCGCTCATGATGCGGCAGTGGTGAGGTTTGTTGTCACCGAGTCTAGCCACGATAATTACAAATGCGATGTCACGACATTTCGGGAAACCGAGGACTCACGCCGTTTCCCCCGGGACCTCGCCTTGGCGTTTCGCAGGAGGCGGATAGAAGACGTCAGTCGGTTCAACATTGCTCTGGTGATCCCCACCGGAATAGGTGCTGCGATCGGTGGACACGCAGGTGATGCTACCCCAGTGGCTCAGTTGCTGGCGCCCCTTTGCGACACCCTGATTATTCATCCCAACGTCGTAAACGCATCTGATATCAACGAAATGCCTCCGAATGCTCTTTACGTGGAGGGGAGCATTCTATCCCGGTTGCTGATGGGTACCATCGGATTGCAGCCAGTACGTGCCAACCGGGTGTTGGCCCTGATCGACTCCCATTCTGACCCGTTCTTCACCCGCATGGCGGTCAATGCCGTCAACGCCGCCCGCTCCTCTTATGGACTAAACTGCACTAGAATCGTTGAGTTGGAGCGCCCACTGCTGATGAGCGCGGAGTATACAGCTTCTGGAAGGGCGGCTGGCAGCGTAGAGGGTTTCGATAACCTGTTTGATTTACTGGACGCCCACCGCGAAGAATTTGATGCTATAGCTGTTTCGTCCGTGGTCTCTGCCCCTTTCCACTACTATGGTGACTATTGGTGGGGCGACGGCAGCACGGTCAACCCTTGGGGCGGGGTCGAATCGATGCTCTCCCATGTCATTTCAAGTCTGTATAATGTGCCATCGGCGCACGCGCCAATGCTAGAGTCGCAAGCTGTTTTGGATATTGATACCGGAGTGGTCGACCCCAGAATGGCCGCCGAGGTTATCTCAGTCAGTTTCTTTCAATGTGTCCTCAAGGGCCTTCAGAGAAGCCCGAAGATCGTGACCGATGAGGAGACGATGGTGGAGCCGAGCGTACTGACAGCGCGTGATATTTCCTGTCTGGTAATTCCAGACCGGTGTTTGGGCTTGCCTACATTCGCGGCGCTGGAACAGGGAATCCCCGTAATCGCCGTGAGGGAAAACGAGAATGTGATGAGGAATGACCTCACAGCATTACCATGGGCGCCTGGACAACTCCGAATCGTTGAAAATTACTGGGAAGCGGCCGGAGTATTGGCAGCCCTGAGGGCGGGGATTGATCCCAAGGCAGTACGCCGAAAACCAGTTTCAGATGAGAATACTCAGGCAACGTCAGCAAGTCCACTAACCAAGACCGCAGTACCTTGATTCCATTACCCAAGTGCATGAGTTGCACCACGGCTCTTTGACGATTCTGCACTACTGGCCCTAGCAGAATTATCTACATATTGATGGGGTCGCTCTGTTATGGACATACGAGAAGAAACTCGAATACGTATTAGGAACGACGAAGTTCAGTACCTGCTTGTCCAGTTCGTCGACCTGAATGGCTCCCCTAAGGTAAAAATGGTGCCCGTCGCCCGATTGGATGAGATGATAGATTACGGCGCCGGGTTTGCCGGCGAGGCTTTGCCTGGGATGGGGCAGGGCCCGCACTCCCAGGAGATGATGGCACGGATCGATCTTGATACTTACACACTGGTTCCGTGGTCCCGAGGCATTGGACGCTTTGCCAGCGACCTGTACGTCGACGACCAGCCGTACATGTCTTGCCCCCGCCAAAACCTAAAGAGGGTCCTGTCCTGCCTGCGGCGTGAGGGATACGTCTTCAACGTCGGCATCGAGCCCGAGCATTTTCTCGTCACCAAGAAAGAGGATGGGTCGATAGGCGTATGGGACCCGGCCGGCGTGGACAGCCTGCGTAATCCGTGTTACGACTTCAAAGGCACCTCAAACGCGATGGAGTATCTACGCGACGTGATGGATGCCATGAGCCGCGTCGGTTGGGAGCTGTACCAATGTGACCACGAAGACGCCAACGGCCAATATGAGATCAACTTCGTATACTCCGACGCTATGACCACAGCCGACCGTTATACTTTCTTTAGGATGCTGACTAGTCAATACGGCCAGAAATATGGTGCTATCGCCACACATATGGCGAAGCCCTTCACAGACCGCGTCGGCAGCGGAGGCCACATTCACTACCACTTGGCGGACGAGGCTACCGGGCAGAACCTGTTTCTTGACGAGGAGGACCCTAAGGGGCTAGGGCTGTCCGAGCTGGCGTATCATTTCATTGGTGGGATCCTCGACCACGCTCCGGCATTGTGCGCGGTCATGTCACCCACAGTAAACTGCTACAAACGGCTGCAAGTAGGGCCCGTTCTAATGGACCCCAAGTCTTACTTTGTGTGGACACCCGCGTTCGTCTCTTACGGTAACAACAATAGGACCCAGATGATTCGTACCGCTGGATCTGGCCATCTCGAAGATCGCACTATGTCAGCGGCTTGCAATCCTTACCTCGCCCTCGCCGCCTATGCAACGGCTGGACTCGACGGAATACGAAGAAAGATAGACCCCGGGGAGCCGAACCTGGGGAACCTGTACCAACTAGGCCTAGAGGAAATCCGCCGCCGTGGCATAGGTCTCCTGCCCCAGACATTGGCTGAGTCGCTGGCTGAGTTGAAACGAGACGAGCTAGTAAAGGATTCCCTGGGGGTCATCTACGAGGAGTTCGTCAAACTGAAAGAAGCCGAGTGGCGGGAGTACCACGGTCAGGTGACCCCATGGGAGATCGAGCGGTACCTGACGCTCTTTTGATCGAGGCGTACTTTGTGTGTTTGGGATTAATTGCCTCAGCCCATGCACCATCCTTGTACCGGCATCGCCAGAGCCACATCTCTGCGCATCCTGGCCCAGTTCGACGCGCCCATACTTAGTCTCGCAGAGTATACGCTCCGCTAGACAACCCTCCTGCTGAGCCAGCATTCAAGTATTGATGGGGTGTACATCGTCCGGTTCCCGAAACGAGGGCGTGTCGCAAGTAGAATGAGCCTCGTTTAGCGGGAACTTGGCGTTCATAGAGCCCGCCGCAATCCCCTTAACTTCAGTCGAGAAATCTGCGGAGGCGACCCATTGTATATATTCCGGGTCATCGTCAACCACCTGCCTCAGCAACCTTCCTTTGTATTGCCCGAAGTTGAGAGCAGCTTCTCCTTCACACCACACGAATTTACCCTCGCTGTCAATCCAGTTCGGATCTCGTGGGTTGCAGAAAGCGTCTAGCTCAGCCACCTCCCTGGGTAGGTCAGGATGCTGCTCCAACTGGCAATCCAGAACTTCTGACGCCGCTTTGACGTCGACACCTGAGCCGTGAGCTCCCTCTAACTCCTTGCCACAATACTTCCTGTAGGCTGCGAACAAGTCACGAGGTTCAAGCTTATGGTAGATTACTAGCGCATCGAGAATGAAACGGCCCTCACTGGAAAACTCCACTCCTGCTCTCTTGAATTCTGCTTCCAGAATAGGGAGGTCAAACCTCTTAACTCCGAACCCTCCTATATCACAGTCGTCAAAGAAGTCCTTCAGGCTACGGGCATATTGTCGAAACTCGGGTTTGTCGGCCACGTCCTCGTTGGTGATACCGTGAATGGCGGTAGCCTCTGCAGGAATCTGCATCCCAGGATTCATCCTCTGACTCTTTAGCTCCTCGGTTCCGTCAGGGTGAACCTTGAGAGCGGTCAATTCTATTATCCGGTCGTAGGAGGGGCTAAGGCCAGTAGTCTCCACATCGATAAATGCCACGGGCCTATTGAGCTTAAGAGCTTTCATCGAACCTCTCCTGCTGCAGCAGACTGAGCGATCTTCCTGGAGTCCGCGCCTAGAGACATGCCGAGGTCTGACGCTGCGGACGCGCTCCGCCAGAGACTCCTGGTGGCCCAGAAGTCTTCCCAATCCTGGCCTGGGGTTACGTTACGATCTCGGGCTGCCCTTGAGCCGCCTGCGATGGGCGATCATGCCCATCGCCTTATCGACCCGCCGGGCCCTTGTGTCTTCCAGCTTCGCCGACTCGATCCAGTCCACGTATTCCTTCTGGTGGGAGTAGGGCATGCTCTCGAAATTCTCCCTGGCCGCAGGGTTTCCGTCCAGGGCCTGCTTGAGCGCTTCCGGTACGGATACCGTTCTGGGCGCCCTGTCAAGCTCCAACACGACACGGACCGTGTCCCCCACAGAGGCCCCAGCCTCCTTCTGAATAGCCTTGTTCACCACCAGGAAATGGCGGCCATCGCCCTGTGGTAGCAGCGAGCTCCTGAACCGCGCTCCTTTGACGGTGCCCTTTACGGGGACCCGGGCCCGGGTCCCATAGGCCTCCTGGACATCAAAGGGGATGCGAAGAAAAGTCCACGCACCGGCCTGGTCTGGGTGCTCCAAAAGGGCCTCAAACTCCCGGCGTGTCATGTCAGTGGAGCCTCCCGGAACCGAGTATGAGGTGTGGGCAGACCCGACAAGGTAGGCTCAGAGGCGCTCAAGGTGGGCACTAGGTTAGACTGTCCCAGCTTTCAGCCTGGCTGGCTTACCGCTTGGAGGAGTTGCAGGAAAGGCGGGACATGACGGCGGCGTAGACGCCCTCGGGTGAATGTCGCGACCTCTGGTATGTCTGGAGGCGCTAAAGCCCTGTGTTTTTACCGAAGACCTGAACCAGCAAGACCGCTTCCCGGAAGGCCCTAGTTCCCATCTGGCGGTGGTGCTATAGTGCCACCAAGCGAAGTCGACAACACGCTGGCTTGGCTTTGAGCAAGCGCCGCCGTTGACTTGCCGCCGCTGGCCCCGTTGGAGAAGCCTATGCCAGACGGATTCACCTCGGTGATCTGACCCTGCGCAGCCGATGCAACGGAAACCGTGAGCAAAATTATTGTCACAAGGGAAAGTCCGATCAGGAATACCCTCTTGTGAGGTGGTCCCCAAAATTCGGACAGGTGGCTAAGAGAGAGTCCCGCTCCTAAAATAGGACGGAAAGAAGGAGCAGGACATGAAGCAAACACGTAAGAAGCACAGCCCAGTCTTCAAGGGCAAAGTGGCTTTGGCCGCGCTCCAGGGGGAGCACACCATTGCAGAGCTGGCCAGCCGGTTTGAAGTCCACCCGAGCCAGATCCATGCCTGGAAGAAGGCCTTGACTCAGGGGGCGCCGCACCTCTTTGAAAATGGTGCTGGACGCCAGGAGAAGGACCAAGAGGTCCTCACTGCCCAGCTCTACCAACAGATTGGGCAGCTCAAGGTGGAACGGGATTTTTTGTCACGGAGCTTCGGGTTGTGAGCCGGTCCCAACGCCGGGCCATGATTGACCGAGAAGAACCGAAGCTGTCTCTGGTGCGCCAGTGCGCCTTGCTGGGTATCAGCCGCTCCTCGTTGTACTACCTGCCAACCGAGGCCGGCGCCGAGGACATGGAGTTGATGGCCCTCATAGACCAACAGTACCTGAAGACACCTTTCTACGGCTCCAGAAGGATGACTGCCTGGCGCAGAAATCACGGACACCAGGTCAACCGCAAGCGGGTCCGCCGGCTGATGCAGCTGATAGGCCTGGAGGCCATCTACCGGCGTCCCAACACCACCAAGCCAAACCCAGGGCATAAGGTCTATCCGTACTTGCTCAGGGGGCTGGAGATCAACCGGGTCAACCAGGTGCTGGCCTGGGCCAGGCATCAAGAGGCCTTGAGAAGGGTCGGCCACAGATCTTCAACACCGACCACTGGCTCGGGGTATTCCTCAAATCGCCGGCGGCTGTGGCAGGTCATGGAGGTGTACCTGGAAGACCATTGAGGCTGTATCTGGCCGCTACGTGCTGGCCTGGTCATATCCCTCGACTGTCCCTCAAGGAGGCACACCCCAGCGGTGGACCTGCCCAAACGCCTCCAGAAGGATGACTGCCTGGCGCAGAAATCACGGACAGGATGGCGGGAGATCTGATGCGTGATAGGCCTGGAGGCCATCTCCGGCGTCCCAACACCACCAAGCCAAACCCAGGGCTGGTCTATGTACTTGCTCAGGGGGCTGGAATCAACCGGGTCAACCAGGTGTGGGCCACCGACATCACCTACATACCCATGGCTCGGGGTTTCCTCTACTTGATGGCCATCATGGACTGGCACAGCCGCTACGTGCTGGCCTGGCGGCTGTCCAACACCCTGGAGGTAGACTTCTGTGTTGCGGCTCTGGAAGAGGCCTTGAGCAAGGGTCGGCCACAGATCTTCAACACCGACCAGGGCAGCCAGTTCACCAGCGAGGCCTTCACCAGCATGCTGCTGGCGCAAGGCGTTCAAGTGAGCATGGACGGCAGGGGCCGGTGCATGGACAACGTCTTCGTGGAACGGCTGTGGCGCAGCATCAAGTACGAGGAGGTGTACCTGAAGGCATACCAAAATGGGACTGAGGCCAGAAAAGGGATTGGGGCTTATCTGGCCTTCTACAACCAAGAGCGGCCCCATCAAGCCCTAGGCTATCGGTCACCGGGTCAGGTGTTCCATGCAGTGAGCCCACAAAGGTGTTTACTGGAACATCCACAAGCCTTACAATCGGATGAAGGTTTACGAGACACCCCAGCGGTAGACTCTCTTATTTTAGCCTCACCGCTGTCCTGATGATGGGGTCCACTTGAATAGGCCTGACTTAATCCCCCCAGCATTCAGCCAATGACCTTACGTATTTGTACGTAGTTCACCGACATCATAACATCGCCTGACGGTGGAGTGTCAATGATACAGATCACAGCCACCAATGCGTTCTATCCGTAGTAACAGCCGATGCAGAACTGGCAGGCTGGCTTTCTTCGACACTATTTAAATCGCCGGTACAGGTCAAGCCGGAAGACCGGCGCTAAATATCCCTCGGTCTCTAGGCACCGTGGATGCCCAAACGCCTTTCTAGTCGTGTGTCTGCCAAATGGGTTTACAATACGTCAGCGCTCGACGTGGCCCCCCGGTCTGCCTCCTCTCCCTATGGGAGAGGATTGAGGTGAGGGTGAGACCGGGGTTCGCGGGGAGGACCTCCTCATATCAGCATTGTAATGCTATATACGAGACACTAGACTAGTAGCCAGGAGGATGGCCGGAGATCAGCGTTCTTCTTCCTCTGTTGCCTGGAAGGCACCGAAAGGAAGTGAGAGCCGCCCAAGCCGTTTCAGGCCCTGAAGGGAGACACGCCAATTTCCCGTGCGAGTAGTTTCATTGACGGCTCACCGGGCTACGGCTATAATTTCCCCGGCGAAGCGGTAGGCTGATGACGAAAGGGAGTCCCTGAGGGGCGGACTCCCGAAACTCAGTTGTTGGGAGTCTGAGAGCCCGCCGCAAGCTCGCCGAAGAACTGTCCCCTGGCCAGGCATCTCCTGGGTGTGTTGAAGGAGGGGAACCTCGGCCGGAGTGTTGGATAAAGTGCCGAACGTACGAAGGGGCTCTGGCGGACGCGCGGCGGAAGGAACTATAATAAATGACTGCTGACCCGGTGTTTACGAACTCCTTCAGAGGGAGGGATATATGAGCTCCAAGGACGACATCGCGCTAATGGCCCACCTGATGCGGCGGGCGGGATTTGGGGTTCCCAGAGCTGAGCTCGAGAGGAGGGTGGCCGCAGGGTATGAATCCACGGTGGAAGAGCTATTGTCCCCAGAGGAGCGCGGCATTCCCCCGAATGACGAGGCGCTCCTCTTTCGCTACGATCCCCAGACCATAGCGCCGGGGGCGCAGGTCTTCCCCGCCCAGGCCAACTGGGTCTGGCAGATGGTCAACACGCAGCGACCTTTGCAGGAGAAGATGACCCTATTCTGGCACCAGCTATTCGCCACGGGCAACGCCAAGATAAACGGTTCCCGGCAGATGCTCGCCCAGATCTCGACCTTTCGCAGGTTCGCTCTGGGCAACTACCGGGACATCCTGCTCCAACTGGCCCGCGACCCGGCCATGATCTACTGGCTCGACAACCACGAGAACCACAAGGAACGCCCCAACGAGAACTGGGGGCGGGAGCTCCTGGAGCTGTTCTCTATGGGAGTGGGCAACTACACCGAGAAGGACGTGTTCGAGTGCGCACGGGCTTTCACCGGCTGGACAATGGCGCCGAAGCTACCCAACAATCCGACGGGTAACTACGTCTGGGCTTTCGATTACGACGACGAGGACCACGACGACGGGGAGAAGCTGTTCCTGGGCCATAGGGGCCGCTTTAACGGGGAAGAAATCATCGACATCGTGGTGCGACAGCCATCTACAGCCCGTTTCATGGCCCGGCACCTTTACAACTTTTTCGTTGCGGATGAGCCCCAGGTGTCCGCCTGGCAGGACACCCCGCCCCGGGACCCGGTGGCCATCAACATCCTGGGCGACGCCTTGATAAGCTCGGGGTACGAAATCCGGCCCACCCTTCGCGTGCTGTTCAACTCGGACTTCTTCAAAGAGGCCCGGTTCACCAGGGTGAAGAGCCCCGCGGAGGTGGTAGTCGGGACCATGAACCTGGTGGGGGACTTTAAGGGAAGGCCTAGGCCCGGGATATTGGACCTGGCTATGGAGGTCGGGCACATGGGCCAGTCGTTGTTGGACCCCCCCAGCGTCGAAGGCTGGCACACCGGCACCGAGTGGATAGACAGCGGAGCCCTGGTAAGGCGCATAAACTTTGTAGCGGACCGGGTGGCGGACATCTCCCTCCCCGGGGTCCGAGACATGGTGGACAGGGTGCGGGCCATGGGCGCCATCTCGCCCGATCAACTGGTCGAGGCCTGCCTCGACCTGATGGGTCCGCTGGAGTTCCAGGCGCAGACCCAGAAGGAGCTGGCTTCCCACGCGACCGAGGCTGGAAGCGTGTCGTGGGGCACAGAGGATGAAGTCCAACAGTCTACTCGCAGGGTCACCGAGATGCTGGGGCTGATAGCCTCCTCCAGGGAGTACCAGCCTTGTTGATGCACGTTGGGTGGCGCAATGTCGCCGCCTCAGCCGGGATTCGGAGGATAGAGACGTGATTACCCAAACTGTTAGAGAGCGGACCTACACCTATAGTCACAGTGTCGGCAGACTGGCCCTGGCTGGGGAGGGCTTCTGGAGCCCCATGGACGTGGCCGTGGCTGCGGATGGCATAGCTTACGTAATCAGCGCCAACTATGACGCAGCTCCCTCGGCCCGGGTCACCAAGTGCTCCTTGGGTCAGGATCAGAGCGGTCAACGGGTCCTCCTGGATTTCGGGAGCTTCGGAGAAGACCAAGGGCAGTTCACCCGCCCAACCTCCCTGGCGCTGGACCGTCAAGGCCGAGTGTACGTCGCGGACGAATGGCTCAACCGGGTGTCGGTCTTCAGCGACGGCGGGGACTACCTCGGCAGCTGGGGAAGGTCGGGATCTGGGGAGGGGGAGCTGCTCAACCCCTGGGGCCTGGCCTTTGATGCCGGCGACGATCTCTGGGTGTCCGACACGGGCAACAACCGAGTCCAGAAGTTCAGCAAGGATGGGCGGTTCCTCGCGGCTTGCGCTAGCGGAGGGCAAAATCCGGGTGATCTGGACAATCCCTGGGGGATCGCCACGGACGGTGAGGGCCATGTGTATGTGGCCGACTGGCGAAACGCCAGGGTCCAGAAATTCGCAGAGAACGGCCGATATCTCACGTCTTTCGGTGTTCCCGGTAGCGGACAGGGAGAGCTTGTAGCCCCCAGCGGCGTGGCCGTGGACGAGGAGGGCGATGTGTATGTGGCGGACTGGGGAGCGCACCGGCTACAGGTCTACGCGCCCGATGGCTCCCACATCACTACGTTCCTGGGTGATGCTCAGCGGCTGTCCCAGTGGGCCCAGCAGTTCGTGAAAGCCAACCCGGACTTCCTCAAGGCCCGCAACAAGGTCAGGAATATGGAGCTCGAGTGGCGGTTCGCCTACCCCACCGGCATGGACGTTGGCCCAGACCGCCAAATAGTCGTCTGTGACCAGCAGCACCACCGTGTACAAGTTTACGTCAAAGAGAAGGACTACGTGGAGCCCCAGTTCAACCTCTAGGGTAGTATCGGACTCCCGCACTTTCCCGTTCGGTGAGGTCGCGGCTCTGACAAAAGCCTGACGCAATTTCCCGCATCGACTGGCCCTGCCTTAAAACTGTCATTCTGAGGAGCGAAGCGACGAAGAATCTGTCGCCGACTTCTTGTTGTCAAGGTAAGACCCTTCCCTGCGGTCAGGGTGACAGCCTGGAATGTGACGTTTGGGGCAAGGCCCCACCCACCAGTCGGCGCGCTACAGAGGTTGGCCGTCCAACGTCCGTGAGGTGGGGTCCTCCAGGGGCCTCCGTGGCTTCCTGATCATGGAGAAGGAAAGGGCCGCCATCCCCAAGAAGGCGACAGATAGCCACAGTGGCAGAGTGTATCCGCCGGTTCTGTCTGCCCACCACCCGACAAACGTGGGAGCCGCCACGATGGCCCAGCTGCTGGAAAACTTGATGGTTCCTCTGAGAGTCGCGTACCTTCGGCGCCCGTAGAAATCCCCCAGCGTGGTCCACGTGAGTACTCCCACAGCGTCACTGACCCCCGCCAGGCCCACATATACGAATATCGCCCAGGCGGAGCTTTCCCACGAGCCGGTGATCAGAAATAGGAGAGCGAAGGAGTCGAGGACGACCAAGGCGACCAAAACCCGTGACATGCTCCTGCTCGTCACCAGGCCAACCAGCAATCTGGATACCACGTTTATTGCCATGTTCATACTAATCAGATATCCGACTGCCTCCCGTGTTGCGCCCTTCCAAAGCAGAATTGGCTGAAAGTTAACCAGCACGCCGTTCCTCGCCCAATTTCTCAATGCGATGCCGACAAGAAGGAACCAAAAGCTCCCAGTGCCCAGCGCTTCCCTCACTCCGAAGTCCCGTGGGTCGTCCGGGGATAACATAGGAGACGACCTTTGTCCGACGGGCCCGGAGGTGCCTGACACCGCACCTGCCCCCTGGACGAGGTCGCCATCCGGCCGAAGCCCCATGCTCTCGGGTGATGGCCGCAGGAAGTAGGTAAGAGGCAAGATAAAGACAAGATAAGCGCCTCCCGCGATAACCGCCGCCCAGCGCCAGTCCAACTGGAGTATCAGTATGTTCATCACCGGGATCAGGGCGACCCCCCCTAAAGCAGACGCCGCGCTGTATAGGGACAACGCCATAGCACGCCGCCTGATAAACCACATGTTGAGGCCGGAGAATATGGCGTGTTCAAAGGCGAGGCTATTCGCCATGGATATGATGCCCAGGTAAACCAGTGAAAAAGTCAGGAAGCTTTCCACCTTGAACAGGGCGAAGTAGCCCAGACCGGCTAGCAAGATAGCCGGGACAGCCATCTTACGGACACCGATATGGTCTACCATCCAACCCGCTAACGGACCCTCTATGCCACCCCCTCCGCGTGCCAGGGAGAACACAAGCGATGTCTGCCAGTCTTTGAGACCCAAGGTGTTCCTTACGGGGACGAAGAACACTGAGAACCCTCTGAAGAAGATCCCGCTGGCGAAGAAGATCATAGCGCTGGAAGCCGCCACGACCCACCACCCGTAATATACGTTTCGGGGTCTCCGGCGCCGTATCCACTCAGGTAGGCTCATGTGTATCCTTTTGCCGGCAAGGCTGCCACTGAAACCAAGGCTCCCCCAAGGTCGTCCACGGATCCACCGTTTTGTTTTTGCCGGGACGGGATCACGGTCATGTCCGGCGGATTCGCCATCAAGTATAGCCCATCGCCGGTAACCACCACTGGTTAGTGCGATCTTGCTCTTGTTAGGCAGCCTGCTCGGATAGACTATCCGACTAGTCTAATGTCTCGCAAATGCCTTGATATATAGTGGATATTGGGGTATGCTTGCTTCATGCCAAAATCAGCTGATCTCCTCACGATATCTCCCGAGCAACGCCGAACGCTGGAAGCCTGGGTCCGTGCCCAGAACACTCCCCAAAGCGTCGCCTTCCGGGCCAGGATCGCCCTCCTCGCCGCCGACGGTGTGCCCAATAGCCGGATTGCCCGAGAGGTGGGCGTCAGTCGTCCCACCGTCATGCTCTGGCGCCAGCGTTTCCTCCAGGGCGGCCCTAGTGCCCTCACCGAGATCGCACCCGGCCGGGGCCGGCGGGTGACCTACGGAGCCGACCGGGTGAACGAGGTGGTGCAGGCCACTACCCAGACCAAACCCCCCGGAGCAACCCACTGGAGCATCCGCACCATGGCCAAGGCCCAGGGCCTTAGCAAGGCCACCGTGCAGCGCATCTGGTCCGCTCACGGGTTACAGCCCCACCGGACGAAGCGATTCAAGCTCTCCAAGGACTGGCGGTTCACCGAGAAACTCACCGACGTAGTGGGGCTGTACCTCAATCCTCCCGACAAAGCCGTGGTCCTGTGCGTGGATGAGAAGAGCCAAATCCAGGCCCTTCAGCGTACCCAGCCCGGCCTGCCTATGAAGAAAGGGCGCTGCGGAACCATGACCCACGACTACAAGCGGCATGGGACCACGACCCTATTTGCGGCCCTCAATGTCTTGGACGGGCGGGTGATCGGGGAGTGCATGGCTAAGCACCGGCACCAGGAGTTCCTGCGCTTCCTGCGGCGACTGGACCGGGAGTTTTCCAAGGAGACGCCGCTCCATCTGATTGTGGACAACTATGGGACCCACAACCAGTCCAAGGTGAAGGCGTGGCTGGAGAAGCACCCGCGGTTCACCCTGCACTTCACGCCGACGAGCTCGTCTTGGTTGAACCTGGTGGAGCGGTGGTTCAGGGAGTTGACGGAGAAAAGAGTACGGCGGGGGAGTTTCGAGAGCGTCCCGGAGTTGATCGCCGCGATTAAGGAATACCTGGCGGCGTCCAACGCGGATCCCAAGCCGTTTGTATGGCATGCCTCCGCTCAAGCGATCCTCACCAAGCTCTCACGCTGTAAAGCTATTTACGAGACACTAGACTAGCTTATAGGCTCGCATGCCTTTCATCGTTCTTCCTCAATCCTGATGCTATACTACGTCCATAGACCGACTGACCTAGGTCGAGGCAGGCGTTAATCGGCCACTGCGTTCACAGCGAGATGGGAAGACGCGCTACCGCAGGCTCAAGTTCCCAGGCTCGCGCAAAGCCTCGCAGGTGACAGGGAGGTGAAACATCGTAACCACAGTAGGAAGTGGTAAATACACGTTCGTAGTAGATGAGAACTGGGCTCGTCTTCCCGAAGGCTGGGACATGCCGGCCGCGGCTGTGGCCGTGGACTCACAGGATCGGGTCTTTGTGTTCAATCGGGCGCTTGAGCATCCCATCGTTGTCTTTGACCGTGAGGGCAACTATCTAATTTCCTGGGGAGAAGGCGCCTTTGTGAACCCCCATGCGATGCTGATAGACGGGGAGGACAACCTCTGGCTGGTGGACTCGGATGGCGGCCAGGTAATGAAGTTCACCCCCTCTGGAGAGCTCCTGATGGCCATCGGCACAAAAGGCTATCGCTCTGACACCGGCGTAGATCCGGCGGACTTCAGCCATTCGAGATGGGACGAGGTCAAGCACGGCGGAGAGCCGTTCAACCTGCCGGCCGGGGTAGCTCTTGCGCCCTCCGGAGATATTTTCGTCGCCGACGGCTATGCCAACAGCCGGGTCCACAAGTTCTCCCCCGAAGGCAGCCTCCTCCTCTCTTGGGGAGAGCCAGGCAGCGGGCCGTCGGAGTTCAAGCTGCCCCACGGGATCTGCGTCGACGGCCGCGGCCGTGTGCTCGTGGCGGACCAGAAGAACCTTCGTGTCCAGGCATTCAGCCAGGATGGCGAGTACCTTACGACGTGGCCGACCGACTTCATGGGCCCGGCGCTCTTCTACGCAGAGGACGATATCCTATACTTGGTCGAGCACGATGGAGGTCTGGTCAGTGTCGTGACCCTAGATGGCGAGCGTCTGGCACGGTGGGGTTCGGAGGTCCATAAGAGCTGCCACGGCATATGCCTGGATTCGCGCCGGGACATGTACTTCGTGCGGCCGGGAGAGTGGGGCCGGGTCCGGCGGGTGGTGAAGCTCACCCGCAACGGCTAGCCAGCATGGGGCCAGCCTGCGCAGAGCTTGGTTCACTGCGACGCATAAACCAACCTCGATGTCGCTACCTACATCTACCGTCACGCTCGCGCCAGCCGCCACTTCTACGCCAACGCGCGTTCCCCCCGAGCGTTCTGTCTGGGTCCCGTCTGGCGCGTGAGGGCTCTGACTCCCTAATGGGTAGGGGAGGCGCCAGGCCTACAGGTGCAGATCGATGGCGATGTTGCCGTACCAGTCCAGAGAAGCGGAGGCAAAGGGTGGCACCACCGTGGTAGAGTCGTACTCCTCGATGACCAGTGGGCCCCTGGTGGGCTGGGGTCCCAGGTCCCCCCTTCCCAGTATGGCCACCTCCCTTTTCCCGTAGCTGGGCCCGAAATAGGCCACGCGATGCCCGGTGCCTGATGAAACGGTCCCAGGCCTCGAGCCCTCCCAGCCAGCCAGGGCTGGGGTGGCACGTGGGGCGTTGGCAGTAACCCTTACGTGCACGATCTCTATCTGGTCGGCGGGGGACTGGTGGCCGTACCTGCGCTGGTGCTCGGCGCCGAAAGCACCTATCAGGATATCCCGGCCTTCTGGCTCCAGCGGGCCGGCCGGGCAGCCTATGGTCAGCTCCCAGGCCTGCTCCAGGTATCGCAGGTCGGCCGAACGGGAGAAGCTGACGCCGCTGCTGTCGTACCGCTCCCCCTCCAGGGTGGTCCGTGCGTGGTCCTCCAGGCGGTCCCAAACTCGGTTTAGTTCCGCCAGGTCTACCTGGGTGAGGAGACCTCTGTAGGCGGCGGAGAAGTACCGCTGCAGGTTGGCCATGAGCAGGCCTGCGGCGCTCCACAGGCCGGGATTAACGGGCACGATCACCCGGGGTATGCCCAGCAGGCGGGCCATGTCCGCTGCGTGGACGGGTCCGGCGCCCCCGAAGGCGGCCAGGACGAACTCGCGGGGGTCACGTCCCCTCTCAGCGGAGACCGCCTTCAACGCTCGAATCATCTGCTCGTTGGCCAGCTCCCGCGCGCCACGCCAAAGGCTGCATCCTCCAGAGATAGGCCCAGCGGCCCGGCAACCCGCTCCTCAAAGGCCTCCACGGCGCTGGCCTCGTCGAGGAGCTTTTCTCCCCCAAGGAAGTGGCCTGGGTTCAGGTACCCCAGCACCAGATTCACGTCTGTGATGGTCGGCTCCATCCCACCCTGTCCGTAGCATGCGGGACCGGGGTCGGCTCCCGCGCTGTGGGGACCCACGCGGGGCACCCCCTCCTGGTCCAGCCAGACTATGCTACCTGCCCCTGCCCCAACCTCCGCCAGGTCGATAGCCGGGACCCGGACAGTGTGGCCGGCTCCCCTTAGGAGCCGGGAGGTGGTGGTGACGCCCGCTCCCACCTCGTAGTCCATCGTTTGAGTGTACTCGCCCTGTTCGACCAGGGAAGCTTTCGCGGTCGTACCTCCCATGTCGAAGGTAATCAGATTGGGCAGGCCCAGTGTGTCGGAAAGGTACTTGCAGGCCACGACGCCCGCCGCCGGGCCAGACTCGATGATCTCCACGGGCCGTTCCCTGGCGACGGCGGAGCCAATCTTGCCGCCGTTGCACTGCATCAAGAACAGAGGAGTCTCCTCGTAGGTGTGACGGAGCTTCTGCTCCAGGGAGTCCAGGTAGCGTGCCACTACCGGCTGGACGACGGCGTTGACCACTGTTGTGCTGGTCCTCTCGTACTCCTTGGGCTCGGGGTTGATGGAGCTGGACAGCGACAGGAACAGGCCCGGATGGCGGCGGGTGGCCACTTCCTGGAACAATTGCTCGTGGGCCGGGTTGGCGTAGGAATGGAGGAGGCAGACCGCGATAGACTCCGCCCCCCGGTCCAGGAGCAGGTCCAAGGCCGCCTCCACCTCCTTGGGGTCCAGCGGCCGCAGCACTCGCCCCAAGTGGTCAAGGCGCTCGTCCACCTCCAGCCGGAGGTACCGGGGCACCAGGGGCCTAGTCTTCTGCCAGTTGATGCCGTACTGCTGGGGGCGACGGTGGCGTGCCACCTCCAGCACGTCTCTGAATCCGCGGGTGGTGATGAGTCCGGCCCTGCCACCCTTGCCCTCAAGGATGGCATTGGTGGCGACGGTGGTCCCGTGGACGACCTCCCGGAGCTTCGCCTGGCCGCCGTCCAGGGTTCCCAGGACGGACGAGAGCCCCTCGATAACCGCCCGGCTGTAATCTTCCGGGGTCGAAGGGAGCTTCTTTGCCCTAATGGTGCCGTCTTCCAGCAGCGCCACCACGTCGGTGAAAGTGCCGCCGGTATCAACTCCGACCCATACGTTGGACATACTTCTACCTTACCTGGCGACACCCCAGATGACGCGCGTCTCAGGACGGATTATCCGCTGGCGGGCAACGGCTAGTACCCAGTCAACTTAAACCGATATGAATGTCATTCTGAGTTATCATGCCCGGTGGGGCGCCACCGACATATGAAAATGAGTTGCATTTTCCCCATGGTTCGACGAGCTCACCATGAGCGGTAGGGGATGGTCTCTGCCCGCTCATCCTGAGCCTGTCGAAGGACGAGGGCTTATTTTCAGAGCAGCGAAGCGAAGAATCTGGGGTGGCCGCGGATAACCCCGCCCCAGATTCTTCGGTCACTGGGCTCCCTCAGAATCGTCCATGCCGGTTGCCTCCGGCACCCTAAAGGATGAAAATCCGACACCTCTGTCACCCTGAGCGGAGCGAAGGGTCTGGAGCCGGAGGGGCGTCTCACCATCCCCACACCAGATTCTTCGCCTGCGGCTCAGAATGACACTTTCCTGGGAATGACATGCTGTCGAAATCTTGTTGACGATGTGCTACACCGAAGGGCTGGAAGCCGCTGCCTTCCTAAAGTCCTCGATCTCCTCCTCGGAGAACTCCAGGCTATAATTCTCTCGAACGTAGGCGGGACTGAGCTTCTCGTTAGCCAGGTCCTCGAGGATTGACTGACGGTCCCGCCCTTTGGGGTCACCCCAACCGCCGGCGCTCGCCTGGACGAATCTCACCAGGTCTCCCGAGCGAATGGTCGTGGTCACCTTGCCGGGCTGCTCGTCCCCGGAGCCTTCGGCGTGTATGATCTCCAGGTGGCCGGTGGTGCCCGGCTGGCCGCCCTGCAGGCCCCAGGGGGCGAACTTGTGGCGCTCCATGTTCACCTGAAGGAGGGCCTCACCCTCCGCCAGGAGTCGCCAGGAGCGCTTGATGGCCAGGCCTCCCCGGTACTTGCCGGCGCCTCCTGTGTCGTGCTGGAAGCCGTACTCTTCTATGCGAAGCAGCCCTGGGTAGTCGGCCTCCACCAGCTCGACCGGTGCGTTGGCTGTGTTTCCCGCGGGATTACAGACCCCTTCCAGCCCATCCCCGTAGGGACGTCCTCCCCAACAGCCCACGATGCTTTCCTTCATCACCCACTGCCTGTTCTCCCGGTTTCGGCCGGCGATCACGAAGTGAGTGTTCCCTCCCTCTCCGGCGGCGAACACCTTTGAGGGCATGAGTTGGGCCAGAGCCCCGAAAATGGCGTCGGCCTGCCGTATGGCGGTGAGACCCCGCACACCGGTAGCCGAAGGGTAGGTGGCGTTGAGAATGCTGTCTGGGGGCGCGTAGACGTGTATCGGGCGGTAGAATCCCGAGTTCACGGGGACATCCTCTTCCATCAAATGCCGGACCACGTAGTAAGCGGTGGACAGGGTAGAGGGCAGGGAGGCGTTGTAGGCTCCCTTGACCATTCCCGAGCTGCCGCTGAAGTCCATAGACACTTCCGAGTCGTCGATGGTCACCCTGGCCTGCAGCCTGATGGGGTCTGGGTTGACACCGTCGTTGTCCAGGTAGTCTACGAACTCGGCGGTGCCCTTGGGCCACTTCCTGATCTCCTGACGGGCCAGCCGCTCGGTGTAGTCCAGGAGCTCCGTGAGGTAGTGGTTGAGGTTCTCCAGGCCGTAGCGGCCGATCAGCCTGTGGAGACCCTCCTCCCCAGCATGGCAGGCGGCCAAGAGGGCGTTGGTATCCCCCAGAGCCAGCTCTGGTGTACGGCCATTGCGCAGGAAGATCTCCATGAGTGTGTCGTTTAGCTGGCCGGCTTCGTACAGTTTGAGGGGCGGAATGCAGATGCCTTCCTGGTAGATGTCCGTGTTGTCCGAAGCCTGGCTTCCCGGGATGCGCCCCCCAACGCTGGCGAAGTGGCTCAGCGCCATCGTGAACCCCGCCAGCTCGCCATCGGTGAACACCGGCTTCACCAGGTACACGTCGGGAAGGTGCATGCCTCCCTGAAACGGGTCATTGAGGATGAACACATCACCTGGGTTGGTGCGGCCCTCGAACTTGTCCAGGATGGCCTTCATGGCGTAGGGGAAAGCGCCCATGTGGAATGGGACGCAGGTCCCCTGGGCCACCAGCCGCCCCTCCCGGTCGCAGATGCCGGTGGAGAAGTCCATGGTGTGCTTGGTGACGTGGGAGCGGGAGGTGCGGACCACGGTGACGGCCATCTCGTCGGCCACCGACAGCAGGGCGTGATTGATGACCTGCAGCGTGAAAGGATCCAGTCCACCGTTTGCCATATTCAATCCTCCGATCACCCGAGGGGTGGCTCCCCCATCTTATCCCAGGCCCTAGTGCTCAGACAACCTAAAGTTGATACATGTCATTCTGAGCCGAAGGCGAAGAATCTGGTGGTGTGGGGTTCCCCTCCCTTCCAGATTCTTCGGTCGCTGCACTCCCTCAGAATGACACACTGTCGAAATCTTTGTTGACAAGGCCCTAGTCTAGCTCCCCCCTTGGAACAGCTGGTTCAGGATCGATGGTACGGCGGGCCCGCGCTCTCAAGTCACGGTCGGACTGGGGCCGGTGACGCCTCCGGCCGAAACGCTACGGCCGGCTTCTCAGGGTCGAGCTCCGAAAGGTCCATCACCATTTTCGTGCCTACCCTTATGAATTGAGGGTTCGAAGCATCCACGCCGAGAATGCGAGCCGCGACGCGTGGACCTTCTTCGAGGGCGATAACGCCGGCGCAGTAGGGATTGCTTCGGCCGTACCCCCGCTGGCTCATGTAAACAGGGACTATCGAGATAGAGGTGAAGGCGCTCAGGGAGCCCTTGCCGCTGAACTGGTGCCACTCCATATCCCCGCCGTGGCACGCGGGGCAGATGGACCTTGGCTCCACCGACAGCTTACCGCAGGCACGGCATCTCACGCCCATCAGCCGCTTTTCAGTACTGAGGTAATTGTAGAAAGATTCGGCCGTAAAGGGGGGTGCCTCCTCAGCCATGTCTACCTCAACTATCGTTCGACCGGATGCCTCGAAAAGGATCTCCCGCCGTCGCGCCGGTAAATGTCTCTCATCCTAGCCCCGGCGCAATCAGCCCCGAATAATAGTATCCTATCCTCCTCTGAGGATGTTCACGACACAGGTCCCACCGGTGCCGCCGACGTTGTGGGTCAGACCCAGTTCAAGGTTGGCGTTTTTCACCTGGCGGGCACCGGCTTCGCCCCGGAGCTGATGGAATATCTCGACGATCTGGGCGACGCCGGATGCCCCCACGGGGTGGCCCTTGCACTTCAGGCCGCCCGAGGTGTTAATAGGACGGTCGCCCGTCAGGGAGGTTCTCCCTTCGTCCACCGCCCGCCCTCCCTCGCCGGGGGCGAAAAACCCCAGGTCTTCGGTGGCGATGATCTCGGCAATGGTGAAACAGTCGTGCACTTCCGCCACCTGAATGTCCTTTGCGCCGGCGCCGGCCATCTCATAGGCCTCGGCGGCAGCGACTTTGGCGGCGGTCAGAGAGGTCAGGTCTTCAGCCTGGCTCAGCCCGCGCCCTGTGGCCTGGCCGGTGCCGGCGACCTCGACCGGCCGCTCTGTAAAGTTACGGGCCAGCTCTGAAGGCACCAGCAGGACACAGGCAGCTCCGTCGGTAACAGGGGCGCAGTCGTAGAGGCGTAGCGGCCAGGCCACCCAGGGGTTGGCCAGCGGGTCGTTTAGGAAGTCCATTTCGTCCGGCCAGTCGGGCACGTCCTCTCCTCGTTGGCGGGCCCTCTCCTTCCTCTTCTCCATTATCCCTCGGATGCTCACATTGAACTGGGCCTTGGGGTTCAGGGCCCCGTTATCGTGGTTCTTGATACCCACCTTCAGTAGGTGGTCTAGGTTCGTCTCGTAGCGGTCCATATGCGCCACGGCCAGGGCGCCGAATATGCCTGGAAAGGTCAACCCCGCCGGTACCTCGTAGAGACCGTCCGCGGCGTAGGAGAGCACGTCGGTGACACTCTCAGTCGGAAAATTGGTCATCTTCTCCACGCCACCTACGAGTACGATGTCGTACATGCCGGAAGCGATCGCCATCAAACCTTCACGGAATGCGCTGCCGCTGCTGGCACAGGCGTTCTCGACGCGGGTCATGGGGGTGGGAGTCATGCCCAGCCACTCAGCAAGGATAGGGGCTGTATGCCCCTGGCTTTCGAACAGGTCAGAAGAGTAGTTTCCGACGTAGCCGCACTCTATATCCTCGACGTCCAGGCCCTGGTCCATGTTCTCCATCATGTTCTGGAAGGCTTCCGTGAATAGATCGCGGCTGGCTTTCCCTTTGAACGCACCGAACTTGGACATTCCTGCCGCCACGATGGACACCGACCTGCCGAGCCGGCGCTTCTTGATTCCCGTCGCCATATGTACTCCTCCGCTTTTCAGTCACCGCTGCCGATGATATGCGCTTGAAGCCGTTATGCCGGCCATGAGCCTCTCGGTTCCTAATTTAAGCATATCCCCCCGAGCGCCAATCCGCCAGAGGCGGTCCGGCCATCGCCAGGTGAGAGAACTCTCCGAACAGTGGTCCAATGGCAGGGTATCCCGGCCGGTCGGTGTCAAGGCGACGCTAGGAATTGTCCAGGTACCAACTGGCTATCTCCCCTCCGGTCGCCTTCCAGATACCTCGCAGCCGACATAGGCGCGCCAGCGCGTCGTCGAGGTACTTTATTCGGTAGGGCTGCCCCACGAGCCATGGGTGGAGCGTGAAGGCCAATAGTCTACCGCTATGGGCACTGTCCCGGTACATGACCCGGGACGCCTCCACAAGCATCCGGGACCACTGCTCTGGAGACAGGTGCCTCTCCCACAGGGCAAAGGAGTCGTCGAGCTCCAACATCAGAGGCAGGGAGACGATGGTGCCCGAAGGGACGCTCATCCTGTAGGGTTGCTCGTCGTTGGGCCAGTCACATAGGTACTTGACTCCTGCCTCCGCCAGAATAGCCGGGGTATGGGTGGACTCGCCGAACTCGGGCCCCAGCCACCCCACCGGTCGCCTGCCGGTGGCACGCTCGACGGCCGATAGCGATACCTCTATGTAGCGCCTTTCCTCCTCCTGGGACATGCGGCTGGTGATCATGCGGTTTACCGTGACCCCGTGGCCGATGAACTCCCAGTCCCGCTTCCGGCACTCCTCCACCAAGGCTGGATAGTGCTCCGCAACCGTGGCGTCGATGGCGGCGGTAGCCCTGATGCCGTACCTGTCCAGAACCTCCATCACACGGAAAACTCCCAACCGGTTGCCGTACTCCCTGCGGGAGTGATGGTGGTTATCGGGAAATGGCCTGCGGCCGACGCCCCCGGGGAGATTTGGGGGCATGTAGGCACTGGCCGGTGGGTCCCACTCGTAGTGCTCCAGGCACACTATCACGCACAGGGCCAGTCGGGCGCCTCCGGGCCACCGGAGGGGTGGCCGGCTCACAATGGGGGACCACGGGTAATAGTCGTGGTCCATCCCGTATTTGCGCATACCAGGCAATATGCGGCCTCCTCCTCCGCGGCTCAGCGGCCGGGCTACCCTCCCGACCTGTCGGGGTGAGTCAGAAAGGCATCGTAATAATGGGCAAGGTAATACTCGGCGATCTCGTCCGCGGTGGCCTGCCATACCAAGTCGTGGGAGAAGATGTAGGAAAGAGCTCGGTCCAGATAGCGGACGCGGTGGGGTTGCCCTATGATGAACGGGTGGAGAGCGATGCACATCACGCGGCCGCTCTCGCCTCCCTCCGCGTACAGAATGTCGAACTGGTCCTGGATGGCTCGGGCGAAGGCGTCTCCCTCTTTGGCCGTCCTTATGAAGGGGGAGTCGTTGATGTCCATGCTGTAGGGCATTGAGATAAGCTTGCCCTTCTTGACCCTGATGGGCACCGGCTGGTCGTCGTGAAACCAGTCGACGTGGTAGATGATCCCCTCCTCGGCCAGGAGGTCGGCTGTGCGCTCAGTGACCGAGCCGAAGGGGCCGAACATCCCCTTGAGATGCTTTCCCGTGTGCCGCTTCAAGGTGTCGATACAGTCGTGGATGAACTCCCTCTCCTCCCCCTCTGAGAGGCCCCAGACGTAACGGGTGTTGTAGATTCCGTGGGACATGAAGTCCCAGTTCCGGGCCACCATGGCGTCCCGGATCTCGGGGTAGTGCTCCAGGATCCCCTCGTTGAGGGATACGGTGCAGCGGATGCCGTGCTTGTCCAGGACCTCCAACATACGCCAAAACCCGACCCGGTTGCCGTAGTCCCGGTAAGCGTATTGCTGCACGTCGGGATGGGGTGTCCTGGGCCAGGGGTCGTGAAATGAGTTGGGCAAGGGAAGGTACTCGTAGTGCTCTACATTTGGGCTTACCCATAGGGCCACCCGGGCGCCGCCGGGCCACTTGATGGGCGGCCGGTCCACAATGGCCGAGTAATCGAATCGGCCCGAGAAGCTTACCATTCCCCTGTCACCGCCGTTAGGGGAGTCTGCCTGGGTGCGCTCGAGGATGCGCTTGGCCTTCTCGACAATGGGATAGTCCACGAATTCGCCGTTCAGTCGGATGGAGGCGCTGCCGTGAGCCTGCGCTTCCGCAAAGGACTCGACGATCCTCCTGGCCTGCGTTAGCTCCTCGGGTGACACGTAAGAAAAGACCTGCGTCGGCTCCAAAGGCGCCCACCTTCTGAACCTTTCTCGGCTCGTTTCCAGGGGCGAAGAGAAAAGAGCGAGGCCCCATGGTTTGCCTCCTTACCTTAGCCCGGCCTAGTGTCCTAAGTCGTGAGCTCGTTCAATAAATTGACGGTTAGGGTCGTGCTTGCCAGGCCTTGGTTCGACAAGCTCACCACGAGCGGAATCGCCACTCCCCGCTCATCCTGAGCTTGTCGAAGGGCGTCCCATTCGACCGCGGATTGCTGACTCAGGACACTAGTGAGGCTCATCAGCGTTGTAGGTGTATACATTGCCTCTACGGTCCTGTGCTCGCAGGGTCCTTTCTGGGGAAGCCCGACGTAGGGATAGTGACCCCGCGATTGTAGGGCTGCCGCTAGGCCTGCGTCAACGGCGGGCCGCATCCCAGGGATACTCCAGAATTCTCTCCGAGTCTCCCCACAGGAGCGACGTCGCAAAGCGTCGGATGCTCCCGGCTTTCCCGCCGCCACCAACCGTAAACCTATTTGAGAGTAGAAACCGGCCGGTATGTCAACGCTGAGCATGAGGGTGTCCTGGATTATACACGGTTGACAGGTTGTGCCCGCTTGGAAGCTCGCGTAGCGGGTTCAGGCCCCGCGACACATCAGCAGCAGACTCCCAGATCAGGTTAGAATAGCGGTACGTAGTTTCTGAGTGACGGTGTTCGTATCAGGAGGAGAATATGACAGATCTGAACTCGATGGCCGCGTCGGTTGGCGCACTACTAAAGCAAAATCAACAAACCATTGCCGTGGCAGAATCATCCGCAGGGGGTCTGATTTCGGCATCCCTGGTAGCGGTTCCCGGGGCTTCGGCTTATTACATCGGCGGGGCGGTTATCTACACCCATGCGGCCCGGAAAGGGTTGCTAATGATCCCAGACAACGCCATGGCCGACATGCGGGCGAGTACCGAACCCTACGCTTTGCTGAAGGCTCGGGCCGTACGTCAATCACTTGGGACGACCTGGGGTTTGAGTGAAACCGGCGCCAGCGGCCCGACGGGGAATCGGTACGGCGATGCCGCGGGTCACGCTTGCATTGCTGTCGCTGGACCCGTCGAGCGCGTCATCACGCTCGAAACCGGTGACCTGGACCGAGAGGCCAACATGTGGAGTTTTACCAAAGCGGCCCTGGAACTCCTCGAAAGCTGCGCGCGGGAGTCGGATTGATCCTTTGGTGCCATTTGCCCTGCTGAGGCAGTGGTCGGTACCTGGCCGGCAGCCCGCGGATGGGTCGGCTTAACTTCCCTGTGTTAAACTCGCCGTACATCGTCGAGAAGTGGATTATGATGGGAGGGGTCCCTTGCTACTTGTAGACTTGCGGGCGCAACGAGGTATACTGCGGTCGAGATGAGCACAGTCCTAGTGGTCGCGTTCGATGGCCTTCAGCCTGCGCAGACAACGCCCCGGCTGATGCCCAATCTGGCCGCGCTCGCTGCCCAGGGCGTGACTTTCGAGCGCCACCATCCGGGCTTTCCGACGGTGACACGGTCGAACGTCGCCTCCATCGTGACTGGACGCTACCCGGGCCGGCACGGTGTGGCAGCGAACACCCTTGTCATGCGGGAGTTCGACCCAGACCACACCATCGCCGTGATGGAGCCAGAACTTACGCAGCTCGCCCGGAAGACGGGTCGGGTCCTCCTCTGCGATACCCTTGCCGACATCCTTTCCAGTCGTGGCCGGGAGTACGTGGCCGTCGGAGTCGGCACATCCGGTAACGCCTACCTGCACAACCCAAACGCGGAGATCTCAGGGGGGGCGACGATCCATCCTGACTTCTGTCTTCCCCGCACACTGCACGAGGAAATCATCGGCCGGTTTGGCAGGTGGCCGCCCAAGACGATTCCGAACACGGCGCGGATGGACCACGCCCTCCGGATCATGATGGAGTACGTGCTCCCGGAGCGCGACCCTGCTGTCTCGCTAATCTGGCTGTCGGAACCGGACGATTCCCAACATGCGGGGGGGGTCGGCAGCGCGCTCGGCGAGAGTGCGCTCTTGGCTGCTGACCAGCGCCTGGGGAGGCTCCTCGAGTGGCTGGAGGAGACAGGTCGCCGGTCCCAGACGGACGTGATGGTGGTCTCGGACCACGGCTATTCTACGATCACAGCCGTTCACGATATCGAGGGTTTAATTAGCGACGCCGGTTTCCCGCTCGGAGGGAGGCCGGGTGGAGTCATAGTGGTACCCAATGGCGGAGCAGTGTTGTTCTACGTCCACAGGAGCGATCGCGCCACCGCCGACCGGCTGGCGGCGTGGCTGATGGCTCAGCCGTGGTGCGGGGTGCTGGTCGCCTCTGAGGCGGTCGCAGGGCTGAAGGGTGTAATGCCGGCCGCCTTGGTTGGCTATGAGGGCGCCCATGTCCCAGACCTCGCAATGTCGTTCGCGTGGGACTCAGAGCCCAATGAGGCGGGGGTTGTCGGCCACGTGCATAGCTCAAGCGGGTCCCCGGGTCTGGGCACCCACGGCTCCATGAGCAGGCAAGAGATGCGATGTGTCCTGCTTGCCAGCGGACCGAGCTTCAAGCGAGGGGTTTCCCTGCAGACCCCGTCAGGCAACGTGGACCTGGCTCCCACGATACTCCGAGTCCTTGGGATGCCCGGAGCAGACGCCATGGACGGGCGGGTGCTGACGGAGGCCCTAGCCGATGGTCCCCACCCTGACCCCGCGCATCGAACAACTGAAGTCCACAGATTCGAGCGTGACGTAGGAATGGGAGTTTACCGGCAGCAGGTAACCATCTCCAGCGTTGGAACCACGGCATACATCGACGAAGGCATGGCTACATTCACACGGGGGAGAACCGCCTAGGAGGGAGGCCAGAACTGCCAAGGGGGCAAGGCCCTGACCTGGACCGGCTTGCCGCAGCTGCCGAAGGCCAGTCAAGGCTCCCCAACACAAGTTCACCGCCGGTGGAGTTTTCTCACGCCATGAGCCCAGGCCATTGGCACATGATGTTGACACTGGCCTCGTCGGGGCATAAGATTCACAGAGTAATGTCCCGACCCCAGAGAGGGACAGACCTGGGAGTGCCCCCTAGAGAGCTGTAAGAGTAGATGCGCATCTCAATATACCTGTTTCGGCGTCTTCTGACAGCCGCACCCCTCATCTTTGGGATGACGGTGGTGGTATTCATCGTCCTTCGGGTCATCCCGGGAGACCCCGTAGCGGTGATAGTAGGGCCCTTCGCCGACGATATCGCCCGCAACAGCGTGCGGGAGTCCCTGAACCTAGACAAGTCCATCTACAAACAGTACGTCATCTTCATCAAGGACGCCGCCAATGGAGACCTGGGGCGTTCCTTCCACACTCGCAACCCCGTCCGTGAGGACCTGGGCCGCCGCCTTCCGGCCACCATGGAACTCGTCGTGCTGAGCCTTGGTGTGGCCTTGTTCTTGGGGGCGCCGGTGGCCGTCTTCGGCGCCATGAGGCCGGGTAGCATCGTGGACCGCGTCGCCATTTTGTGGTCCGTGTTGGGGGTCTCCATACCTGTTTTCTTCCTGGCACTGGTGCTCATCCAGATCCTGTTCGTGGAGCTTTCGGTGGCGGCGGCACCCATTGGAAGGCTGGATGTGGGCCTGCTGCCTCCGGATAAGATTACCGGCTCGTACCTCTTGGACTCGCTATTGACGGGTAACTGGCCCGTATTTAAGTCGGCGGTAGAGCACGTCTGGCTCCCGGTGATGACCGCAGGTCCTCTGGTGGCCTCCCCAGTCATAAAGCAGCTCAGGTCGGCGATGATCCGGGAGCTTCAGTCGGACCATGTGGACTTCGCCGAGCTGTGCGGTCTCACTCCCATGACCGTCTGGCGGTACGCCATCAGGCCTGCCCTCATTCCCTTGGTTACCATCTCGGGCATACTGTTTGGACTCATGCTTGGGGGGCTTGTGTTAGTGGAAGTGATCTTCTCCTGGCCCGGTCTCGGCTCCTACGGAGTGGACTCGATCCTGATTGCCGATTACCCGGCGATTCAGGGGTTCGTTCTGCTGGCGGCGGTAATCGTAGTGCTAATCTACTTTATGGTGGACTTGCTTTATCTGATGCTAGACCCACGGGTTCAGCTATAGATGGAGGATAGCCCTTGGCGGCAGTAGCTAAAGTGGCCAGCGCTTATGCGCGTCCGCAGGCGTGGATGAAGCTGCGCCTGGCGGCGATGTTCGGTATACCCAAGAAATGGGCGCTGATCATCGCCCTTGTCATACTGGTACCCACGGTCGTCGGGGGCATTCTTGCCCCGTGGATCGCGCCCTTTGACCCAGAGAGGGCGAAGCCTCTGAATGCGCTCCAGCCCCCCAACGGGACCCACTGGCTGGGCACCGACCGCAACGGGATGGATATCCTCTCCCGTCTGCTGTACGCGCCACGGGTGGACCTACCTATCACCGTGGTGGGCGTGGCTCTAGGGCTGGTGGTAGGAGTACCGGCGGGTATTGCTATGGGGTTCTGGAGGGCGCCGGGGGTAGAAATCCTCATGCGAGCCCTGGACGTGTTTCAAGCCTTCCCCTTCCTCATACTGGCCATGGTGGTTATCGCGGTAACCAGCGGCAGCATGTGGAACATCGCCTTCGTGCTGGCTTTCCACGAATTCCCCATCTACCTACGACTCACCAGGGGGGAGGTGCTGGTCCAAAGGAGCCGGAAGTACATCACCGCCGCCAGGATGGTGGGTAACCCAGACCATCGCATCATTCTGCGGCACCTACTGCCCAACAGCATCGGCCCGGTAATGGCCCAAATGCCTATCAGTCTCGCGGTAGCCATCCTCCTGATAGCGGGCCTCAGCTTCATCGGCCTGGGCGTCGAGATACCGACCCCCGAGTGGGGAGCCATGCTGGCGGACGGAGCCAAGTTCGCCCTGTCGGGCAAATGGTGGGTGTTCGGGTTCCCGGGTATCGCCCTTATTCTGGTGATCATGGCCGTCACCCTCCTGGGTGAGGTGCTCGAAGACCAGATGCGGCGGCAGTAGCCCGAGGACCACAAGCTGCTGGAGATGGGTCCGTCCCGCCGGGCCGGGCTCGGTGACCGCTGATGCTTCGCTCCCAGGGGCTGCCCCGCGCGGCAGGCGCCGCGATTCCCCGTGGCCCTATGTACTCCCTATTCGAGACGGTAGACGCGGGCGGCGTTGCCCCCGGCGATTTTGGCCTTCTCCTCCTCGGAGCACTCCTCCAGGATCTCCTCAAGGATTTCTCGGCTCTTGGGAAAGGTTGACTCGTGGTGGGGGTAATCGGAGCCCCACATCAAATTGTCCACTCCGATGAGCTCCCTTAACCTTATCCCCAGGGCGTCTTCCTGGAAGCCCATGAACACGTTACGGTGAAAGTACTCGCTGGGAAGCATGTCCTCCTTGAAGCGGTAGGGGGAGAAGTCATGGGCCCTCTGGGTGTATAGGAAGTCCATGCGGTCCAGGAAGTGGGGGGCCCAGGAGAGCTCCTGCTCCACCGACCCCACTTGAAGCTCGGGGTGGCGCTCGAACACGCCGGCGAACACCATGTTGGCCAGGGAGACCCGGACGTAATGATCGATGTTACAGATCGTTCCCGCCTTCACCCTCTCCGTCCCCTGGAAAGCCTGTCCGACCCGCCGGACGGTCCCCGAGTGAAGGCTCAGGGGCATCCCCAGCGCTTCAGTGGCCTCCCACAGGGGCTCGTACTCCGGCAAGTCGTAGGAACGGTCTTCAGGCGGAGATACCGAGATCATGGCGCCCACCAATCCCATCTGAGCGCACCGATCCAGCTCTTTCACGCCGCTGGCCACGTCATCCGTGTTCAGCATGGCTATGCCCTTGAGCCTTTTAGGGAAGGGCTTGCAGAACTCTGCCATCCAGTCGTTGTACACCCGGAACAGCGCGGTCAGGAACTCCACATCGGGCACGCTATATAGCAACAGGCCCGCCGAGGGGTAGATCACGCTCACATCCACCCCGTCTATGTCCTGGTCCTTGATGTGCTCCGCGGGGATGTAGCCGCCGGGCCGCACATTCTCCACGGAGTCGGCGAAGCTCAGCTTTCCCGGGTCTTCAAACCTCAACCCGGCCATAGACCCGGCTACCACTGGCGCGCCCTGGAGCCCGTCGCAGTACCACCAATCGCTGCCGTCCTCCTGGCGCACGATCCGCGGGGCCCGGGAGCTGTATCTGGGCTCTATCCTGCTGGTCCACAAGTCTGCGGGCTCGAATACGTGGTTGTCTGATGATATAACCCTGTAGCTGGCCATGTTCTCTCCCCCTTTCCAGGTTCTTGCAACGGGTGCCCATGCTTGCCTCTGGGCGCAATGTGTCCGGTGATAGTGGTCTAGCAGGGTGCTGAAAAACCCTTCCGACCATCCCCCTGACCCCCTTCCTGGCCAGGAAGGGGGAAGGATTTGCATCTGAGGGACACCCTCAGACTCCCGGCAAAGGGGCTTCGCCCCTCTGCACTCCCCTTCTTTGTCGGCCTCTTAGGACAGCGGACCAGGTAGCCCTTTCCTGACCAAGGACCTACAGGTTGAACTGGGGCTCTACGTAGTCCTTCTCTTTGACGTAGATCTGGAGCCGGTGGCGCTGCTGGTCCGCGATGACGATGTGGCCGTCTGCATCCACGGCCACGGCTACCGGGAAGTGGAACAGCCGACTAGCCTCAAGGTTTCCGGCCCTTTTCCAAGCGTTGTGGTAGTCTACTGACACCGCGAACTGATTATTCGCCCATTTGGTAAGGTCATGAGCATCACCTTTGAAGGTGGTGATATGGCTGCCATCGGGCTCATAAACCTGGACCACATGGCTCCTCCAGTCCGTCACGTAGACGTCGCCCTCCGAATCAACGGCCACGCCCGTGGGGCGCCGCAGCTCCCCAACACCGCTGCCGGGAGCTCCGAATGACATAAGGTACTCGCCATCGGGCGTAAGCTTCTGGACCCGGCCGTTGCGCCAGTCGGCCACATAGACGTAGCCCTGGCTATCAAAGGTGATGCCCCAGGGCATGTTCAGCTGCCCCTCTCCGCTGCCGGCTCCACCCCATTTGGCCAGGAACTTCCCGTCCCCGGTGAACTTCTGGACGCGGTTGTTTCCGCTGTCCACTACCCAGAGGTTATTCTCACTGTCGAAGGCTAGGCCCGAAGGGCGGACAAATTCGCCGTCCGCGGAGCCTTCCTTCCCCCACTTGGCCAGATAATGGCCTTCCTTGTCGAAGATGTTGATCCTGTTGAGCGCTTCGTCGGCCACGTACGCGTTTTCATCACTGTCCAGTGCGATGGATGTAACGGCCGTGAACTCGCCGTCGCCGTTGCCCCGCCTTCCGAACTGCAAGATGAACTCCTGGTCCATCGTGCACTTGGTGACCCGGGTGGCCAGCAGCTCGTTGGGATCACCCCGGCTCACCACGTACATGCTGCCTGCCGAAGCCAGGGCCAGGTCCCAGGGGTGCCAGAACCCACCTCCACTCATCACGAACAACCCTACACAGTGACTGTAGGTGAAAGTGCGGCCCACAACGGTCCGTGTGAGCATGCTTCCTCCCCTCGATTAGCCGGCGCTACAGGCCTCTCGGCCCATCAAACGGGACACGGCCTCTTAGCCCGTCTGGTATTCCTTCGAAGCTGCTATCAGGCCCAGCATCTCCGCCACCCTCGCGGCTGAGGTCTCACCGTCGCTGTTGGCCTCCCAGGTCAGGTCCCCACCCCGTTGGGCATGGACCAGGAGCTCCTGGTGGGTCTCGTCCTTTACATGCAAAGGGCCCATCAGGTCAAGGCTCTCTTCCACCAGGCGTTCGGGGTTGATGGTGCCACAGGAGCGTATCCGGCCCACTATGTCTTGCACCCCGGGCATCCGGAGGTCGCTCACCCGGTCGGCCACGAAGTTGATGCGCCTCACCAGGGAACCGCTGTCGATCCACTCGGCCCCCGTATGCCACCCTTCCACGCTAGGCGGGTCTAGGACCGACTGACCCATGGCGGTCGTCTCGGCACCTATGCCAAGGAGGTCGAGCCTGGGGACCCCTTTCAGATCGCCCACCAGCTTAAGGGTCCCCACTATCACCTCGACGGGACTTCTTACCTTGGAGAAACGGGCGTTCTTGAAGGAATCGGAGTTGAAGAGGACCCGCAAGGTGTAGCGTATGTCATACCCGGAGCTGACAAAGGCGTCGCCCAGCGCATTGATGGTCACCGGGTCCCGCGGCGGCGTGTCCTGCCAGGCGGGCACCTGGGCCTCGTCGGCCACGAAGAAGCTGTATAGGTGGCGGGCTATGAACCTGGCCGTGGCCGGTTGGCGGACCACGATGTCGATAATGTCCTCACCGTTGAACCGGCCATGGTGGCCCAGGAAGACCTTCTCCTCGTCGTCGTGGTCGCTGGAGTTGTACTCGAACGCCCAGGGGTGGTAGCCGTAGGGCAACCTGGGAATCTTGCGACTGATGGTCCAGCCTGTGAAGGCCCGGGCGCACTCGAAAACGTCCTTTTCCGTATAGTTGCCCACGCCCATGGAGAAGAGCTCCAAGAGCTCCCTGCCCCAGTTCTCGTTGGGCCGGTCCTTGTGGTTCTCGTTGTTGTCCAGCCAGTAGATCATGGCCGGGTCCCTGGCCAGCTCCAGCAGCAGGGTGCGATAGTTACCCATACCAAGCTTCCGGAACATATCTATCTGATTCAGGGTGTCCCAAGACGACTCCACCTTGGACTCGCCGGTGGCGAACACATGGTGCCAGAACAGGGCCATCTTCTCTTCCAGGGGACGCTCTGTGTTGATCATGTGGAACAGAATATTAGCCTGAGCACCCAAGAGGGCAGATGCCCCGGGTATGGAGGTGTTAACGTGACGGAAACAGATGTCCTCATCGAGGGGAGGAATGCCGTGCCCTTCAGGGTCCAGCAGCTCCTCCACCACATCTCTGTAGTCTCTGGCCGCCAGGGCTTCCAGCTCAGTCCGTGTGGCCCCGAATCCGACCCGCCTCATCAGATGGGCCATTAGCTCGATCTTGTCTCTGCGCTCCATCTTCTCACCCCTTTGGCTAGGTCATTGCGTCCTGTACGGGCGCCCTCGTAGGAGCTAGCACAATTTTAGCGGCGCCGATATTGGCTGTCAATGAAACCAATTGCGTGACAACAATGGTTGCCTCAGAAATGATGCTTTACTCCCAGCCCTAGCAGGCCGATGAAATATGGGGTGTGCAGAGGGGCGAAGCCCTTTGCCGGGAGCATGAGGATGCCCCTCAGATACAATTTCTTCCCCCTTCCTGACCAGGCATGTCCTGAGCCTGCCGAAGGGAAGAGGGTCAGGGGGATCGTCGAAGGGTTTTTCAGCACCCAGTCCTAGATCAGCAGCCGGGCCGTCCAAGGAAGGGGGCGGATTGATCCTTGTTGGAATGAACGTGTCGTCCCGCACCCTCACCCACAAAGTGCCATTCACGGTGGATGTGGGACACGGTGGATGCGGCATGCGGTGGATGGATTCAGGGATGTGGGGTAAAGGACAGGAGCGAGCTAGAAGTTACGCTCCTGCACACGACAGGACTAAGACGTCGCAGATGACTGAAGCAGCCGCGCTTGCGAAAATCGCGGGGCCGGCCCTAAGATTGGGGCCGGCCCCGTCAGCCGTTACCTTACCTTAACTTGCCCTGCCTTACTCCTTGCGGAGGAACGCGTATTGCAAGTTGATGGCTGGAGTCCAGATGAAGCCCGAGATATTGTCCCTCATGGCCACCGAGTGGCCGTTATAGGCTATCGGCACGTAGGGCAGGTCATTCATTATGACTTCCTGCATCTCCTGGATGAGCGTTACCTGCTCATCAGGATCCTGCGCCTGGACCGCCGCCTGTAGCATGGTGACTATGTCTTGATTGTTGTAGTCGGCGAAGTTACAGCAGGATATCCCCGTCGGCTGGAAGAAGTGGGTATAGGTGTAGAGCCCGTGGGGGACCAGGGCCCGGTTTGAGTCGTCCCACAAAGCGTCGTAGGGGCGCGGATTCTGGAATCGCTGACCGCCTAGATTCGCCTGGGTTATTATGTCGATCTCCATGTTAACGCCAATGTCATTCAAGGCGGTCTGTATGGCAACGAGACTTCCAATACCAGTGCCCGGCGACTGGTCCGAGAGGATGGTCGTGAAGCTGAGCGGGTTGTCGGGCCCGTACCCGGCCTGCTCCAGCAGATCGGTCGCCATCTGGGTGTCTGGGCCATAAAACTCCCTATCGGCCGGGAAGGCCCCGAAGTCCAAGGGGCGGAGCAGGAAATTCTGTTTGATGGCCTTTCCCCGGAATACCCCATTTATGATGTCGTCGTAGGGGATGGCGTGGGCTATCGCCTTGCGAACCCTTATGTCGTCGAAGGGCGGCCGGCCGTTGTTGAGCACCATCACGTTCTCTTGGCCGAACTCCCCATCGGGGTCCCTCAGTATCTTGACCCCCGGCTTTCCCTCGATCCTCTCCACCTCGTCAACTCCCAACCGCCAGGCGATGTCCACGGAGCCGGCCTCCAGCAGGCTGGCGCGGACACTGGGCTCGGGCACTGTGAGCTGGATGGCCCGTACTACCTGCGGCCGGCCTCGGTAGAAGAAGGGGTTGGCCTCGAACACGGTTTGCTCGCCTACACGCAACTCGGCGAGTTTGTAGGGGCCATACCCCGCGCTGTTCTTTTCGTTCCAATCAAGTCCGAAGGGATCTTCGTCAGTGGCGTGCTCCAACATCGTGATGGAGTCCTGGAGAGTGAAGAAGATTGTAAACGTGTGCATGAACACCGAGTTGAACGTCGGCAGGTTGAAGTCCAAGCTGTACTTGCCCGTCACAACCACCTGATCTGGGTCGGTAACACCCAGGCTCCTCCAAATGAAAGCCCAGACGCGCTGGGTGTGGAAGCTGCGGTCAACGAAAAACCTGACATCCGCAGCGGTGAGCTCGTTGCCCCTCTCGCTGAGTACCCCCGGGCGCATGTTAATGGTAATGGTGCTCCCGTCGGCGCTGAACGACCAGCTCTCCGCCAGAAGGGGCTCGAACTCATTGACATTCATTCTGGAGTTGCCATCGCCCAAGGGTACGACGGCGTGCTGGAGCGGCCAAAAGCCTATGTTACGAGCCGCTTCCTGGGCCCCGTCACCGCCGCCCGCGGCGAATTCGATGTCCAGGTTCTGGACCGATGCATCATGAGCGATTTTTAGCGTTGCGTCCTCCAGTTGGACTGGGGGAGGCGTTGCCGTCGGTATGGGAGTCGCCGTGGGCAACGCCATCAGAGCATCGGATACTATCTTCTGCACGTCCTGGCCAGTTAGACCAGGCGTCGAGGCGGCAGCCACCGCCGTCTCCACCAGCGCCTGGATCTCCGCGGTCGTCGGGGCCGTGCCCAACGCCGCGATCTGGTCGATAATAGGCGACAGGTCTATGGGGGTGGCGGTGGGAAGCGGCGTGGGCACGTCGTCGTCACCGCACGCCACGGCCACCATGGCGATCAAGAGTATGGCCGCACCCAATATGGCTTTGCTATAGCTAATCATCTCAATCCTCCTGCCGATTCAACGTCTGGCGAGATTTATGGTCCGCATTCAGGAAAACTTATAGCACAACAGTTGCGGTCCCGTCAACCATAGGGTCTCGTTCAGAGAGTGTGCGCTGCGAGGACATATCATTTCAAGTAGGTCGATTTAGGACACCATGTCATAGCTACGCAGCAGCTTACCGGGTAGGGCCCCCGTACAGTTGTTCTCCTCGAAAGTGACGGTGCCGTTGACTATGATGTAGCGCAGACCCTTGGGCTTCTGAATCAGGCGGCGCTCCCCGCCCGGGAAGTCGTTGGCATAGACCGGCCTGTCGTATACGTACCCAAGCTCCTCCTGGTTGTAGACGATGATGTCCCCCCAGGCGCCGGGCCGGAGGACCCCACGGTCGTTGAAGTTAGCAAGCCAGGCGGGAAGGGCACTCATCTTGTAGTGGCCCTCTTCCAGGGTCATGATCTCCCTGTCCCGGATCCAGTAGGACAGCCAGAACACGGGCCACTGGCTGATGGTGCCGAACCTGATGTGGGCGCCGCCGTCGGATACGGAAATGTGGGTGTGGGGGTCCTTTAGCTCTCGCTCCTGCCGCTCCAGATCAGCCTCCGCGTTGCGAGGGGGCACCTCGAACTCAGTCTCAAGGTCTTCGTCCAGGGCCAGGTCCAAGAACGCATCCACGGGGTGTTTCGACATCATTTCAGCGATCTCTTTGACGGTCAGGCCCTCGTATTTGTAGTTCCGTTCGTGGGCTACTTGGAGCACTCTGGTCCTGTGCCACTCGGTCCTCCCGTCCGGCCACATCTCCACATCGAGTTTCATCTCGGCCCTGCGGCCTGGGTCGCGCAGTTTGTAAGCCCTCTCCTCAGGTGTGCCCATCAGTGGCTCCACCCAGTTGGGCATGAAGTCCAGGTTATTGAACTCCGACAGCTTCCACTGGGCTCCACCGTGGGTAGCAGGCCGTTGTAATACCAGAGGTAGACCCTCCTCGTGGCACGCCTGGACCCAGGCAAGGTCATCCTGTATGCCAACGTCCAACAGGTGGAAGGGTCGGCCGCTCCGCCTCATCATCTGGGCCAGAAGGGCCCGATTCTCTTTCTGTCGCTCAGGCGTGAGACCGAACCCAAGGGTCTCGCCCATGTGGCCCACCCCGAACTCCCCCAGGACCTCGGCCAGCCCCAGGAACTCCTCGTCGGAGGCTATATGGCTCGGCAGAAACCCTCCGCCGTCGGGCCGGTCTTCCATGTTGACGCTCAGGGAAAACCCGAAGGCGCCGGCCTCCATCGCTTCGTGAAAAAGCTCCTTCATCCGATTCAGCTCCGCCTCGCTTACCGAGGTGCGTTCCCGAGCGGGCATCATGCCCAGCACGTAGCCTCTCATAGGAGAGAAGGGAAACAGCGCTCCTACGTTGAGCCCCAGGCCCTGCCTATCCAGGCTGTCCAGGTACTCGGGAAAGGTCTCCCAGTCCCAGCGTATCCCCCGGCGCATACACTCCAAAGGAATCGCTTCGATGCGGTTCATCATCCGCATGTTCATTTCCCTGTCCTCGGGCTTCGTCGGAGCAAAGCCGAAGCCGCACTGCCCGATAGTCAGCGAGGTCACGCCGAACCACCCTGAGAGGGAGGCATAGGGGTCCCAGTTCAGCTGGGCATCATAGTGAGTGTGCAGGTCCACGGCTCCAGGAGCCACGATACAGCCGCTGGCGTCGATCTCCCTGGCGCCTCCTGGGCGGACCCGGCCGCTGATCATCGCTATCCTTCCATTTTTGACTGCCAGGTCCGCGCGGTACCTGGGTATACCAGTTCCATCGACAATAGCCCCGCCTCGGATAACTAAGTCGTATTCAGCCATCACGCACTCCTGCTAGCACTCCTGACTCACCGGACCTGGCACATTTAGAGAAGCGGCTCAACGTGAGCAATTTTAGCCACGTGTTCCTCACGAGTCAACAACCGGCAGCGCTATACATCTCCGCCGCACCAGTGTAACCGTTGGTGTGTCTCTATTGGGAGCGCTGTCGGCGGTAAGTACCGGGGCGGATGTGAACGATAGCCTAAAGGGCTCACCACCCTGGGTTCACTGAGGGTGGCGTCATGCCCTTCATCGGTCGGTTCAACTCATGATCGAGGACGGCGCCGTGGAAGCGCGCTGAATATCCCACGAACGGGATCCTGACGTGGACAGGGACGAGTGACTTGCCAGCACATCGTGGAGACCTGGGTTCCGGGGTCGTCTACAGCTCGGAAGCTTCCCCTACGAATCGGCTTTCCTCGGCGTTCGCCGTCGCGAGCCACCTTGAGGCAGCGAGCCTGCGAAACTGACGGCCAGGCCAACCCACGCCTTCAAGGCTTCGTCTGTCTCGAAACCTTCACGGCCGACGTATAGCATTCCCTTTAGAGGCCGACCCGTGAAATCCATAGTCCGACTATGTGGTCTGGCCAGCGCCTCGTCGTAACGGTCAGGGCCGACACGGACCATCAAGTCGTCACCTATAACTCCACAGCACATATTACCGTTGAGCATGAAGGAGAGTCCGCCGAACATCTTTTTCTCCGTCACGACCGGCTGCCCGACCAAAACGCTGCGAACCCGTTCTGCTAACGATGGATCGTATGTCATCCCCGTGCCTCTTCCAGGAGAATCTCTCTATGGATCAAAGCGCGTCCAAACAGAGGATGATCCCTGACGACGCTGATGATACGGACACTACTAGTGGACTTTCGTTCGACGAGAGACCCGCGCGGGCCACGCCTACCCGGCCCTAATCCACCCCGCCCGCGACGTATTCTCCATCTTCCCAGGTTGGGTCCGCCTCCAGCAGATCCCTCAGCCTTCGGAACCAGCGGTCCTGGTCGGGGTCGTCGGCGTTAGCCACATAGGAATCTTTATCCGAGAACACAGCAAAGCCTATCAGCTCACCTGCCCTGTTGTCGGGCTTGAAAAGGTAGCCGCCTATGGCGCCCTTAGCCTTGGGCTTGCGGTCCCGTTCCCACTCTCTGAACAGGTCCACCACATTTTGCTCCTGGCCCGCCTTTAACTTCATACGGAATATGGTGCCGTACACTATGCCCTCCTTACTCGATTCCGGCTTGATTGGTTTGGGTTGGGTAGTACCTGATTCTAGCAAATAGCCGGCCTCTTTACACCCCTGGATACAGCTCCCCGTAGGGGTCAACGGCCCTCGGTCGTGGGCGTTATCTCTACAGGCGGAACCGGGGGTGTGGCGGGGACTGCGACCTCTGCCGGAACCGGGGGTGTGGCAGGGACTGCGACCTCTGCCGGAACCGGCGACGGGGCAGGGACTGGGACCGCTGGCCTGTCGGGAATGAAAAAGCGGTCCCTTCCGCCGCTACCCATCCACAATCGCACGCGATATAGATTTTCCTGAATGGGTGCAACCAGCAGGACCCCGAACCACGGGTCATCCAGGTCGTCCCGGAAGGTCCAGGTAACTGTCGCCAGGCCCTCGTCCAGCGTCTTCTGCTGGACTTGCCAATCAGGCTCCACCAGTTCTTGTAGGTAATACTCAAGCGTTGCTGAGACGGTCATATCCGTTTCAAGCAACAGGGCTGCGCCGAAAGACCCGGCCCCCCCACTGGAGCTGCTTTCATGGGACGTCGCTCCCGGCGGAGGCTCCAGATGTATAGGCTCGAACGCCTGTGTGGGCTCGATGGGCCGGGGCATGGGTTGGGGCTGGTCGGGGTCCGGCGCATCGTCATCGGAGTCATCGCCGAAAGGGCAACCCTCTACCTGGGCAAGAGCGAATCCCGGAAGGCTCAGTCTCCAGCCTTCATCCTCTTTAATCATAGGAAAAGGGAAAACCTCGATAAAGGCCGACGCGAGTCCAGCCAGAGAGTCGTCCGGCTCTGCCCTGAGTGCCACCTGGAGCAAGACTCGAGTCGGGTCCTCCAGGTCAACGTAGACGTCCCGCACGTCCAGATCGGGAAACAGCGGGTCTTCGTCGGTCAGACTTCGCTGCAGCTGGCCCACCGTGCAGCGCTCTCGGATATCCGCGGCCAAGAGCCCGTGGAGGACTTCCGCATTCCCGGTCTCAGCCGCTTCTGAAAAGGCATTGAATATGTTCTGACCTGCCTCCTTGACCTCGCTAACGACCGGCAACGCTGGACCGGGTGTTGGTGTCGGGCTGGGGATCGGTGTCGGTGTCGGTGTCGGTGTGGGTGTAGGGGTAGGGAGGAGTGTCGGTGTGGCGGTAGGCGTTGGGGTTGGAGTGGGCGTGGGCTCGGGCTGGGCACACGAAGTGGCGATCATGGCCAGTAGGGCAAGCAGACCTAAGGTCCGATACCGTGTCAAGAGCCGTCTCCTTACAGCAGAGTTACTATGCCTTCGGGGCAGGAAGGTGTGTCGCGAGATCGAAGGCCGTTCGATAAGCTCACCACGAGCGGAGACGCCCCTACCCCCTACCGCTCATCCTGAGTTCATTGAAGGATCGACCTGAGCCTGTCAAAGGATGGTTGGCTATCCAATTGAGCGTTATCCCTTTACTTTCCATACATCCATTATTTAAATTATACAATACTTCAATATATATAAGGCAGGATACACGTCGTGCAATCAGTTCCGTCGTACTGAAGAAAGGAGCATCCCGTGGCCGCTTTCGTCGGTGACCTTGAGCGCTTCTTCGCGGACCTGTACCCATATCGTTGGCCACTCACAATCATCGCTCTTCTTGTGCTCGCCGGTGTGGTCGCGTACGCGTACCGGAAGGGCTGGCACCTGGTTGTCTGGCAACACCGGTTACACGTGGCGATCGTCGGCACGCCGGTATTGGCCGCGTTCATCGTTGCCGGATGGTGGCTGGGTTCCCCACTTTTCACCAGCAAGACCGTCAATGAGGAGTTCCCTTTTGCGTTCAACGCAACCGTTCCCTCGAACATGACCCGTACCGGGGTTGAGCAGACGATGGCCGGGATCGCGAAGGTCAATCTGACGATGAACGAGTCCATGCCGGCCTCGATGTTGGTAGCGAAGACTACCGGCGCCACTATCGGCACGGATACGTCCTCGGCGGTGACGGTCAAGTCGGGCAGCTTCCGCGACGCCGATGATTTCCACAAGGGGAGTGGCAGAGCCATTATCTTCCGTGGACCAGACGGTTCCAACTTGCTCAGGTTGGAAGACCTCAACGTCACTAACGGTCCGGACCTGCACGTCTTCCTCACACCCCACGAGAGCCCCGATAGCCGGAATGACGTCAACATCCCTGGGCACGTTGACCTGGGAAAGCTGAAGGGCAACAAGGGGAATCAGAACTATGAGATTCCCGATGACGTGGACGTAGCTTCCCAAGGAAGTGTCGTGATCTATTGCAAGCCTTTCCACGTGATCTTTAGCGTGGCACCGCTCCAAGACTTCAGTTAGATCACCTAGATCCGCCAGCTGGTGGCTTTCCCCGGCGTGATCTTGATGAGCACGTTCGTGCCGTCGAGCGACTCCCTGCGAGTGGTTTATCCCGTACGTTTACCGCGTCTCGGCCGATGCGCGGAGATTAACAGCGCGCAGAGCGGCGCTGCAACTCCAAACTGATAGAATAGGGCTGCCGACAGACTGATCCAAAGGTACAGGAGGGCAATGACCGACTCGGGTGGGGCAATCGTCGGGGGCGAGAGCCCATCACCGGATGAAGAGGAAGAGGCCCAGCTCCGGGCGATCGTCCGGGGAATGGTGCAGGGAGTAAATTTCCGCGACTACACCCACCGCCACGCCCTGAGGTTGGGACTGGTGGGGTGGGTCCGCAATCTCCCCAATGGGACGACCGTGGAGGTCCTGGCCCAGGGCCGTAGATCGGCGCTGGAACGGTTGCTGGCCTATCTGCAGGAAGGACCTCGGGGGGCCTATGTGGCTCAGGTGGACACCGAGTGGGACTCAGCGAGCCTCAATCTGCGCTCGTTCGTGGTCCGCTGACTGTCTGAGCCATCAGCGATTGGCGCCGGCGTCCGCAAGAAAAGCGACACCGCTGCCCCGGTCCCTCTCTACCCAGCGACCGGCCTCGACGGCTGTCAGGAAGTCGGACACGGTCTGGTTGAATAACAGGGGTTCCTCCAGGTTTACGGTAGAGGATCTCCACGGGTACGAGGAGCGTGCCGACGCCCGACCTAGGGAGCAAGCCTCGGCAGCACCTTCTTCCAGTTCTCATCGAGGATCCTGTCCAGTGCCGCCTGGGGGATACGGGGCAGTCTGTACTGGTCCATGAGGCGGTTCAGGTCCCGCACGGTGGACGCCGAGCCAGCCGAGGTGGTGGCTGGGTAGTCCGACCCAAACAGAAGCTTGTCCGGCTCACCGAAGGTCTGGCTGAAGTGGTAGAGCAGGGGGTACAGGAGGTGGAAGACGGGGTATTCCACCTGGGGCGAGGTGACCACCCCCACCGTGGGTTTCTCCAAGCCGGCTATGCCGCACATCCAGGAGATGTCGGCGTACACGTTGGGGTGCTTGGCCACCAGATAGCAGGTCTCCTCATAGCGGTAGTACCCTAGGTGGCAGATTACGATCTTCAGGGTGGGGAACTGGATGGCCACGTCGTCAACCGCAGCTAGGTCGGCGTTGGCCAGGCGGCTGGTGCGGCGCCTGGTGGGCCCGGCGTGGATGAAGATGGGAACCTCCAGGTCTCTGGCGACCTCGTACACCGGAAAGCACCGCGGGTCGTCGGCGCGGTAGTGGGCGTAGCTTGGTCCCAGCTCTCCCACGGCTACAGCCCCCAGGTCTCTTACGCACCTCTCCACTTCGGCAGCGGCGCCCGGCTCCGTGGGCATGACACAACAGCCCCAGGACAGCCGGTCTGGATGGGACCGGGCGGTCTGGGCCAGGTAGTCATTGGGTACGTCTAGCCCCACCGTCGCGCCAAAGCGGACGCCCAGCAGCAGCGCCCGGTCCACAGCCCCGCTTGCCCCTTCCAGGTATTTCTCAGGGGGCTGGTCCCAGGCGGCCTTCAGCGCCTCCAACTCGCGGCCCTGTTCATAGGGCACGTGGCCCTCGAAGGTAATCTCCGGACGGAAGTGTTCTGGAAAACGCCAGCTATGGGCGTGGCAGTCGAAGACCACTGGAAGTCACTCCTGTTCCTGGTGAGGCTGCTCTAGTCCTGTACGATCTCTATGCGGACGCCGTCCGGGGCGCGGAGGAAGAACCAGCGGTTGTTCCTGTCGCCCGTGTACACCGGTCCGATGACCTCAGCTCCTCTGGACCGCATGTCGGCCAGTGTCTTGTCCAGGTCGTCCACTCGAAACCCGATGTGCTCGATGCCGATGTGTTCCTCCAGGGGCACTCCGGGCAGGGAGTCGGCATCCGGCTGCTGGGTTATGTTGATGGCAGTACCCTGCAGCCTGGTCCGCACCGTCTTGCCACGGGTGTTCTCAAAGCTCTCGATGACCTCGGCGCCCAGGAAGTCCCTGTACCAGGCGGCTGCCGCCTGGACGTCCCGGCTCTTGAGGTGAATAACGTCAAATTTCAGCATTCTGACCGCCTCCTGAAGGGGCTAACCGGCGCCTGCCCCAACTCCGACCAAGGGATGATATACGCCCGACCTGGGGGTGTCAACGTGATTCCTCCACGTGGGCCGCGCTTGCCGGAGATGTCCGGCTGCGTGTAACATGACCCTGCCGCCGATATGCGGACGGTGACCTAACCGAGACCCGGAAGGCTCAAGAAACAAGAGGTCGATTGCAGGAGGGCAGAGGTGAGCGTTTTCCACGCCGCCGGCGTTCAAGTCCGTACCAATGTTGGCGTTCCAATGCGAGACAACGTAAGACTCTCCGCCGATATCTACCTGCCGCGCGACCAGCCGGGCCCGTTCCCGGTGATTCTGTGCCGGACACCCTACGACAACTCGAAGCTGTCGGAGACGGCCTACTATTTCGTCCAGCGTGGCTATGTTTTCGTAGCGGGAGATGTCCGGGGCCGCTATGATTCCGATGGGACTTTCATCCCCTGGGTCAATGAGGCCAATGACGGCCACGACACCATCGAGTGGATCGGGCGGCAACCATGGTGCGACGGAAATGTGGGTATGCAGGGTGGCTCCTACCTGGGGTACTCCCAGTGGCTGGCCGCTACCCAGGGGAGCAGCTATCTTAAGTGCATCGCTCCCCGCATAATTGGAGACGACCTTTACGACGACCTCTACTTTCCAGGCGGGGCGTTCCACCTCTCCTTTTTTCTCCACTGGCAGCTCCGAATAACCGGGCGCACCGAGCAGAACCCGGGAATCTACAATTTCCAGGAGCTGTACAGGGCTCTTCCCTTGCAGCAGATCTCCGAGCTCGCGGGAATAGAGAGCCCTCATGCGGGTGAGTGCCTCAGTCACCCTTCCTATGACTCTTACTGGAAAGGGATGTCAATCAAGGAGCAGTTCTCGAGTGTAATGGTGCCGGTGCTCCAGCTCAACGGCTGGTACGACTACTTCTCCGCTGGCACAACCCATGGATACGCCGGGATGCGGAGCGACGGGGGTTCCGAGGCGGCGCGGCGGAACCAGAAGATGGTGCTGGGCCCCTGGTACCACGGCGGTAGCCTGAGCACCAACGCGGGCGAAGCCGACTTCGGCTACGCCTCCCTGGAAGACGCCCGTGTCTTGGAGCTGCGATGGTTCGACCGATGGCTCAAGGGCCTCGACAACGGCGTGGATACGCAGCCGCCCGTGAGATTGTTCGTTATGGGCGAAAACCGGTGGCGGGAGGAGAGCGCGTGGCCGCCGGCCGGGGTCGAGTACACACGGTACTACCTGCACAGTCGGGGCAGCGCCAACACCTTCCGAGGTGATGGCGTGCTTTCTCAGGAGGAGCCTTCCGATGAGCCTCCCGACTGCTACGCCTACGACCCCCTGGACCCCGTCGCCTCGTTGGGGGGCAATGGCTACGGAGTTCAGCTATCTGTGGGCGTACACACCTATGGACCGCATCTATCCGGCGGCTTCGACCAGCGGCCAATTGAAGGAAGGCCGGACGTCCTTGTATATACCACCCCACCTCTATCTGAAGACCTGGACGTCACGGGTCCTGTGACCCTCAAGCTGTATGCCGCTTCCAACGCGCCTGACACGGATTTCACTGCCAAGCTGGTGGACGTCCATCCCAGCGGATACGCCTTGAACGTTTGCGACGGCATCGTCCGGGCGCGCTACCGCGAGTCGCGGGAGGAGGCTAGGCTGCTCACCTCCGGAAAGGTCGAGGAGTTCATGGTAGACCTCTGGGTGTCCAGCAACCTGTTCATGGTGGGCCACAGGATAAGGCTGGAGGTCTCGAGCAGCAACTTCCCCCACTTCGACCGCAATCCCAACACAGGGCATGACTTCGGGATCGACCCTGAGACGATAATCGCGCACCAGGAGGTGCACCACAGCCGTCAGTACCCGTCCCATCTCATCCTGCCGGTGGTCCCGCGCCAATAGGCTGCATCCAATTCCTAGACGATGCTAGGGACCACCATCCATCGGACCGACCAGGCGCCCCCGTCTCCCCGCTCCAGGCACAGGATGCCTCCATTTTGGAAAGCGATCACCGGCGTACCCTCCTCACCGCACAACAGGAGAGCGGCCAGTTTGGCGAGATGGGGGAGGTGCCCGACCATCATCAGGCCTTCCTGGCTCTCAGCCAAGTACCGCTCCCACACCTGAGGGTCCGATAGGGGATCGAGGTCTTCGGCCGCGTGGACCCTCGGGACGGGACGCAGGGCCTCCGCTAGCGCTTCAGCCGTCTCACGAGCCCGGGTCTTGCCGCTGTGGAGGACCCGGTCCACTTCCATGGCTAGGTGAGCTCCGGCGTAGTCCGCCATCCTCCGGATGTCGGCCCATCCCTTTTGCGTGAGGGGACGCTCCGGGTCATCTGCCTCCCGCTTCGCCTCGGCGTGCTGAACCAAGTACAAAATCATCAGATCGAATCAGTTAACCGGAACCACTTCTACCTGGTGTGCAAGTCATAGTTAGCACCCGCTCGTGGTGAGCTTGTCGAACCATGGGCGGGTGGACGCCGCGTTACCGGCGCCCTTCGACATGCTCAGGGTGAGCGGCTTTTCGTGTGACATCCAATACCAAGTTGGAAATTACACCAAGAGAGCGACGCGGTCTGCCGCAAGGCGAGTCGCCCTAATCCAGTGCCTCTTCTAGCCCGGGAACGTGCTCTGAGCCGGTGGGGACGGTGATAGAGGAGCCTTCGAAGTCGTTTCCCACGGGCTCGAACCGCCCTCCGAGGTGCTGGGCCAGGAAGGCCTCGGTTACGGCAACGAAGGAGAGGTTGTTCTCCGGTCGGGCGAAACCGTGGCCTTCGTCCCCGTAGAGGACGTAGGTCACCGGAATGCCTTTTTCCTGCATAGCGCGCACGATCTGGTCCGATTCTTGCTGCTTGACTCGGGGGTCGTTGGCGCCCTGGCCTATTAGGAGCGGTTTGCTGATCCGGTCCACAAAAGTCAGAGGAGAGCGTTCCTTCAGCAGCGTCCTTCCCGCTTCCGTGCCGTCGTCTCCTACTCGGCTTGTAAAAATCGCCTTCATGGGTTTCCAGTAAGGAGGGACTGACTCTAGCAGCGTCATCAGATTCGACGGCCCTACGATATCCACGCCGCAGGCGAATATTTCCGGGGTGAAGGTCAGGCCCACCAGGGTGGCGTACCCGCCATAGCTGCCCCCCGAGATGGCGATGCGCTCCGGGTCAGCGATCCTCTGGTCGATGGCCCATCTGACGGCATCGATCAGGTCATCGTGCATCTTGCCGCCCCACTCCAGGTCGCCGGCATTGGTAAACGCCTTCCCGAATCCGGTGGAGCCCCGAAAATTGATGCTCAGGGCCGCATAGCCCCGGTTTGCCAGCACCTGGTGGTCGGCATTGTAACCCCATTCGCTCCGGGCCCATGGTCCGCCGTGGGTCACGTCCCATAGAGTGGTGTAAGAGTACGTCATCCGGTTGATATTGTCTAGGCCGCTGCCTCTGCGAGTTCGGCTCTGGGTAGAGCTTCGTTGGAGGTGGTTACCTCCTGTGTCATGTATCGACGGCCGACGGCCCACTCGTCGTGCTGCTCAGCTAGGACGGCGCCGACCATGCGACGGACAGCTGGGCGGTTAGGGAAGATGCCCACCACATCGGTGCGGCGCCGTATCTCCTTGTTGAGACGCTCCAGGGGGTTGTTGGACCAGATCTTCTTCCAGTGGGCGAGTGGGAAGCTGGAGAAGGCCAGGACGTCGGGTCCAGCCTCGTCCAGTCGAGAGGCGACCTGTGGGAACGGGTCCTGGAGCTGAGCAATCACCCGCTCGAGTTGGGCATGCACTTCCTGAGGGGACGGCTGCTGGTAGATGGTGCGTACCATGGTGGCCACCCAGGGCTGAGCGCTCCTGGGGACCCGAGTGAGCAGGTTGGTCATGAAGTGGGTGCGGCACCGCTGCCAACTGGCCCCACCGAAGACAGTTGCGATGGCATCCCTGAGTCCCTGATGAGCGTCCGATACCACCAGTTCCACCCCGCCGAGGCCCCTGGCGACCAGTGAGCGCAGGAAGGCTAACCAGAAGGCGCCGTCTTCACTGGTACCCACGTCCATCCCAACGATCTCACGCTTGCCCTCGCTATTGACCGCCGTCGCCACCACCACGCTGACGTTGACTATCCTACCGGCCTCTCTGACCTTCTGGGTTAGTGCGTCCAGCCACAGGTAGGGATATGATCCGCCGTCCAGCGGCCGACCCAGGAAGCTCTCCACCACCCCGTCCAGCTCCTGGCAGATACGCGACACTTGGCTCTTTGAGATACCCTCGCACCCAAGAGCCTTGACCAGATCATCCACTCGCCTCGTCGATACACCCTCCACATACGCCTGCTGGATCACCGCCAGCAGAGCTCGCTCGCTGCGACGCCGTGGCTCCAGCAGGCTCGGAAAGTAGCTCCCCTCCCTCAGCTTGGGTATCTGCAACTCCATGGTCCCTACGCGAGTGTCCCATGCTCGAGACCGGTACCCGTTGCGCTGGGTCACCCGCTCAGGGTTGCGTTCTCCATACCCAGCACCGGTCCTCGATGACACATCAGCCTCCATGATCTCCTCGACCAGCACTCTCAGTGCCTCTCGTAGAAAGTCCACGTCACCGTCGACTCCCCTCTTGCGCATTAGCCCGAATCCACCGAAGGACACGGATGGACGGCGTGAGGACAGCGGAAGGGGGTGGGTGAGGGAGCTACAGGGGAGATGGCCTGGGGTCTTGGGGTAGATGGGAGGCCGGCGGAGGGTCTTCAGGCGCCGCACAGGGCCCCTAAGGCCCTATGCGGGAGTTGCGATGCGCGGGATGGCGAGAGGATACGCAGCAGGGGACTCTCGCGACCGGGGTGGCGCGAGATTGCGGGGACGTTGGGTCAGTTGCAGGCTGGCCGTCAGGCCGGGAATGGAATGGCTTGCAGCCGGGCCAAGGCGCGACTGAACTGGGTTTCCCAAGGCCAGCGCCGGGGGAGATGCAAAGTGAGGCGGCGCGCCGAGCGGGTGATCCGTCCCACCAGAGCGAAGACCCGCCGCCTGAGGGTCTTGGTGGTCACGATCTGCTGACCCAGGCCGATGCGGGCTGTCCAGCGGTCCAGGTTATGCGCCATCACCTGGACCGCCAGCCAGGCGCCGTTGGCGGCGAAGCGCCCCGACGGCATGTGGTTCAGCCCGACGCCGTACTTGAGGTCGCGTATGGCGTTCTCGACCTCGGCGTGGCGGCGATGATCGGCCTCCAGTTCCAGCGTCTCCCCATCGCGGTCGGTGATGAAGGCGTGATAGCTGTATCTGGCGAAGAGGGCGAGCTGGGAACCGGGCGTCGGCTTCACCCGCCGGACAATGAGCCGCACCGGCGCGGCGTCCGGCTTGGTCTGGAACGGGGTGTAAGTCGTCTCGGCGACATCGGCGGCGCCGTCCATCCAGTAGGGAATGGGAGTCCAGTCCTCCTCTGGTATCGCCTCGATCAGGTCCCGCAGGCTGGCGCGCTGGCGGATGGTGATAGAGAAGCGGACATCCATTTCCCGGCAGGCGGCAACGACAGTGTGGGCGTAGAAGCCGCTGTCGGCCCGCACCGTGAGTTGTCCCCTGGCCCCGCCGTAGCGCACCCGCCCCACCGTCTCACGCAGGAAGTGGGCGGCGCCACGGGCGGTGTTGGCCCGGCCCTCGCGCAGCCGGGACATCAGCACCTCGCCGGTGCCGGCGGCAATGGCCAGCAGCGGGTGATAGCCGCGGGCGCCGGTATAGCCGTGGTGGCGCGCTCCCTCCTTGTCCAGTCCATAGGTCTCGCAGATGGTCGAGTCCAGGTCGATGGTCAGGGGCGAGTCGCCGGGTCCGGCCCCAGCGGCCCAGGCCCGGGCCAACAACTGGCGGCTCACGCGGTCGAGTTGACGGACATGCCCCCACCGGAAGCTGCGCAGGAAGGTCCCCAGGGTGGATGGCGCCTTGACCACGCAGCCTAGAACACCGACCGTCCCACCAGCGCGCAGCGCATCGGCGTCGTCGATGCAGTCGCCGCCTGCCAGCGCGGAAGCGACCAGCGTCAGCATCTTGTCCCCAGTGTTCGCCCGTCCCGGCGCTCCGCCGAGGTCAAGGTGATGGTCGACGAGTTCCCGCAGGCCCAGGTGCCGGGCTAGGGTGGCCGGCAGGAGCAGGCCGGCATTGGCCACCAGGCGATGGTCGTCAAAGAGGATGCGGATACGGTCGGGTTTGTTCTGTGGCAGCATCTATTGGGTGCTCCTTGTTTCCGGGCTGGTTTCTGTTCCAAAACCATTATCCCAGATTCAGAGGAGCACCCGATGGCTTCTTCAAGGACTGTCCCCAAGGCCGTCCTTCGGTGGATTCGGGATAAGGGTTAATCTACCCCTCTGAAGGAGCCTCTACCACCCCCAACCTCTTCGGTTTTCTAGGCCTCAATAGTGTCCAATTGCGCTGACACCCTACACTACAGAAGCTAGCTTGGCTATGGTAAGCGAGAAGTCCTACCGGTGGCTGAGGTGGTCCCCAAAATTCGGACAGGTGGCTAAGAGAGAGTCCCGCTCCTAAAATAGGACGGAAAGAAGGAGCAGGACATGAAGCAAACACGTAAGAAGCACAGCCCAGTCTTCAAGGGCAAAGTGGCTTTGGCCGCGCTCCAGGGGGAGCACACCATTGCAGAGCTGGCCAGCCGGTTTGAAGTCCACCCGAGCCAGATCCATGCCTGGAAGAAGGCCTTGACTCAGGGGGCGCCGCACCTCTTTGAAAATGGTGCTGGACGCCAGGAGAAGGACCAAGAGGTCCTCACTGCCCAGCTCTACCAACAGATTGGGCAGCTCAAGGTGGAACGGGATTTTTTGTCACGGAGCTTCGGGTTGTGAGCCGGTCCCAACGCCGGGCCATGATTGACCGAGAAGAACCGAAGCTGTCTCTGGTGCGCCAGTGCGCCTTGCTGGGTATCAGCCGCTCCTCGTTGTACTACCTGCCAACCGAGGCCGGCGCCGAGGACATGGAGTTGATGGCCCTCATAGACCAACAGTACCTGAAGACACCTTTCTACGGCTCCAAGGACTGTCCCCAAGGCCGTCCTTCGGTGGATTCGGGCTAAGGGTTAATCTACCCCTCTGAAGGAGCCTCTACCACCCCCAACCTCTTCGGTTTTCTAGGCCTCAATAGTGTCCAATTGCGCTGACACCCTACACTACAGAAGCTAGCTTGGCTATGGTAAGCGAGAAGTCCTACCGGTGGCTGCTACTTGGGGGGCAGTGCCATTTTAGCGACCGCGAAAAGCTGCGCCTTGCCGGCCCTGTCTTCGCCGAGGGGCGAATGGCGCCGATCATTCACTGTCCGTAGAGGAGGTACTCGCTATCTCAAGCCCTGCGGCCCTTACCGTCTCCGGGGTCACTGTGCTGGGCAGCTTGTAGCCACGGAACAGCCAGAAACCAAAGAACGCGACAACCCCAGCCACCGGGCCCACCATCCGGATCCCCAGGGGATCCGCTGTGGTCTCACCCAGCAAGAGCACCAGGGCCAGCAATAGCGGCGCAAAGGAGGAACCTATCTTTTCAAACAAGTTCTGAGAAGCATAGAACATACCCTCTCGGCGCATTCCCGTGCGCAGCTCGTCGTAGTCGGTGATGTCGGCTGTGATGGCACGGGGCAGCAGGTTCACCCCGGCCATGGGTATGCCGGCGAAGAAGGCCATGGCGATGCCCTGAGCGAGTTTGGGGACCCCAGGTATGAATCCTGCGAAAAACAGCAGTGGCATGTATATGGCGGTCGCTAACAAACAGGCCGAATAGACCCACCGCTTACCCCTAGCGTTGGCGAGCCTCCACAGGGCGAACGCCGATAGCAACATGGCGACCAGGGCGGCCCCTGTGAGCATGGATGTAAATGCGCCTCCGTTCTCCTTTTCAAGCACCTCCTCCACGAAGAAAGGCAGCCAGGCGGTCACCATCGAGACAGCCAGCTGGAAAAAGACGAAGGTGGGTACGAAATAGAGGAACTGCTTGTTACTCAACGTCGCGATAAAGGCCGCTTTCAGTTTTATCTGAGCTGGCGAAGTCTCTCTGGGCGCCACATGCCATATGCCACGAACGCCCAAGTATCGGAAGGCAACAGCGCACGCCGCGAATATTGCTCCCATGGCAAAAAAGCCGAAGGCGTCCTTGATGAGGCCGCTCAATACAAGACCCAACAGTGCGCCAAAAACCCCGAAATAGAACTGCCATGCGACGACGCTCATTCGGTCTTTGTGGCTCTGGGCTATTTCCGGGAGCAGAGACTCGTAAGGTCCGCCGGAAAGCGTGTTGGCTAGAAAAAATAGCTCCAGGATGATAAACAGGTACACGGCGTTCACGTAGCTCGCGTTACCCAACGGCGTTAGCCAGAGCAGCGCGAAAAATAGGGCGACGAAGGGTGTACCGAAAAGCACGAAGGGCAGCCGGCGCCCCCAGCGGCTTCGAGTGCGGTCGCTCCACCAGCCGATAATGGGGTCGTCTACTGCCTCGATGATCCGCCCGGCGGTCAAAAGGACCCCAACGAAGACTCTCGGGTCTATGTCGATGAAGCCCCAGTCCAGGCCCGGGATACTCGCGGGCAGGCCCTTATCTTTCGGGGGGGCGAGGAAAAAGAGGAGCCACAGGTTTCTGCTCTGCGCTATGGCCTGGCCCCCGATCATGTCCGAGGTGTAGAGCAGCTTGTTGACCAGCGGCAGCTTCTCGACTAGGGAGGTCATCGGAGGTTTGCCACCTCGGCTTCACCGTCTCCTTTACAGCAATGGTCTAATGCAGAAAAGCGGAGGGGGGTGTTGTAGCGTCCCAGGCAGGATTCGAACCCGCGACCCGCTGCTTAGAAGATTCTTGCGTGTCTGCACTGTGCTTCCGTAGCTAGGGATGGGACCGTTTACTGCGGACATTAGAATAAGGTTTCTTCAAGCCGGGAACCGGTGATTTAGACTTCTTCCTTATCCACATGATGGGTGGGAAATATGTACAACATCTTCGCAGGCTCATCATGTCGGTTAAAGAATCCGTGGACACTCCCGGCTGGGGCTAATACGGCGTCGCCAGGGCCAAGGGACTCCCTTTCATCGCCCAAGAGGACATCCAGAGTTCCTTCCAGGATGATCACCGCCTCTTCGGTATTGGCGTGGATATGGTTGGGCACTCGGGAGTGTGGCGGGATAGTGATCTCGCCCGCTATCAGAGACTCGCTCCCCTGATTCGCATTAACCCAAACGCGTGCATCCAAACCAGGTGCTGGTCCTGCTTGTATTACCACGCTGTCATATTTGATAACCGGCACTGTTCCTCCTTTTACAAGCGCGTCTAACAGCTAGTCTAAAGCTGGCCCCTTACGCTGACAGCCTACAGGTTCAGTGGCAGGGCTTCTACGACTTTGTGCTACATTTCGCCCATCTTGAAAAGCAGTTGCTCCCATTAGCTTTGTAGCCTCCCAGGCAGGATTCGAACCCGCGACCCGCCGGTTAGAAGCTGGCTCCATGTCCGCAGTGTGCTTCAATAGCTAGGACTGGGGCCATCCCTGCTACGGCTATCATGTCTGACCCATAGCATCCAGAAGCGGAATCGACGGCTTCGGTCTCTTCGCGTCTACCTGAAATTCATTTCTGACATTCTTGCAGAACGTATCCCGGATGTAAAGATGGAGACGAAGGCGCCCAGTTCCTGTTGCTGTCCAGTGCTTGTCCCACTAGCGTAGCGAGCGCTCCAGCTTTGGAGGCAGGCCAATTGAACAAGAAAAGAGGCCCGCTGGCGGTTTGCCAGCGGGCCTCTTCACTACTCTCGTGGCGCTAGATTGGGCCTTCGGTCAAGCTCGGCGGGCTACTTTACCGTGACCACATCACAACCGATGAAATTGGAACCGTCTGCAACACCGGTCAGACACGCCTGTTCGTCACCTGCCGAGATTCCCGCGTCCTGGGTACGGAAGTGCATCACCAGGTCGATGTCGCCGTCGCCGTCCACGTCTTCCAGATGAGCCTTCTTGTGAGCGATGGTGGCTCCGCCGGGCCCGAACTCGACGGTCGACACGTCCACGGTGGTCGCATCGAAGCTGTCGGTCGTCAGTATGGCGACCGGGATGACGCCCTTGCTCCTGGTGTTGATCCGGTTGATATGGCTTCCTGGTTTGATGTCGACGGAAACGATCCGGAGAGGCGGGTCGCCAGGATTCAGGCTGCCGACCTCCACATCATCGATGGTAAAGGTAATCGGCGGAGAGCCGGCCTCGCCCTCGTTGGTGGCAATCAACGTCCCATCCTCAGCATTTTCCAGGTGAAGGCCACCGGCAGCGCCGCCCTCGGACGCCGTCACGGTGAAGACGATTATGTCATCTCCCGTGCCCACCGACACCTCCACCGACCCTTCCTCCACCGTTGTGAGGTTTGAAAACGTGGCGGCGATCACCATGTGCAAGTCTCCAATTACCTTACGACTTACCTTGCGTGGTGGCGTGGCCGGGTCATTGTCATGGTCTATTAGGTCGACTACAAAATGGAAGTCGGGTACTGTGTACCTTGTCGGGTAGACTTTACCGTTCCACTCTCTTAGGCAGAGGGGGCTGTCGCATCTGAGTTGTACCCAGTCATCGCGGAGCCCGTCCCCGTCCCCGCGAGTTATCCACAGCCGGATACCCCTGGGACCGAGTTGGGAATTGGTTATGTTGGGCAGCTCATCGCTCACCTTATGGACCCGTCCAAATAATACGCATGCCCTTGCACGCGCATCGAAATCAACTCCAAAAGTAACGGCCGTGTCCGGCCCTCCATTGAGGATGAAGCACGAGAATGATAGAGAAGATCCATGATTTTCAATTGTTATATCGGTGATCCCGCCTAAAAAGTTTATTCTGTCGCTGGCGTCCAAAGAGCCTGTGTTGGGTTGAACGTCCACGTCATTGGTGATACGGTCGCCGTCGTTATCTATAGAACAGCCGACTCCGTTCACAAGATCTCTAGCCCGCGTGCCGGGGCACTGGTCGATGGTGTTATTGACGCCGTCACGGTCGGTGTCCACAGTGGAGACCGATCCATTCGGTGGCAGGGTAATGGGCACGCCGTTGATGACGATCGCCACCGAATCAGAGTTGCTCGAGGAGGCTGTGACGGTGAAGGTCAGGGTGTTGTCCAGGGTCAGACTATTGCCCGCCCCCAGGCTTGCCGTGGTCACCGTGCCGTCAGGCGCGATAAAGGTGACACCCACTGTCCCCGTGATCACGTCTACGATGACGCTGCTTCAGGTTACGGTGAAACTATCCCCAGTATCCAGGCTGAAGGTTGAGGCCCCGCTGCAGGCGCTCACTGTGGCCGGTGTCGCTCCTCCGCCGGTACTGGCGGCAATGTCCACGCCCTTAGTCGAATCCGCCGCATCGGTCACCGTCAAATCCTGGTCCCCTCGGCTGGTGATGTCCCCGGACGTGGTACCGTCACTGAAGGCATTTGAGAAGGTGTTGGGCGCCGTATCGACCGCATCGGCAATTCCATCGGAGCAGCCGACTGCGTTCACAGCCGTTCCAGCCGGGGTATTCGCGCACTGGTCGGCGTTGTTGAACACGCCGTCCCCATCGTCGTCCAACTCGCTGGCAGCACAGCCGTCTCCGTCCACTAACTCTCCGGCCGGTGTTTCCTCGCACTGGTCTGAGTTATCCCCCACGCCGTCGCTGTCGGAGTCGGTGGTCTCGGTGGCGTCGTTGGGGAAGGCGTCTGAGTTATCCCCCACTCCGTCGCCGTCGGAGTCGGTGGTCTCGGTGGCGTCGTTGGGGAAGGCGTCCTGGTCATCAGGCACGCCGTCGCCGTCGGAGTCGGTGGTCGCTTCGTCGACCGTCAGCGTTCCGAACAAATTAGGCGTGGAGTCGCCGTGAGAACCGCTCAACCTAAAGCCGTACACGTCGCCCGCCTGCACGGTAAACGTCTCGGTTCCGCTGTAGTCGAAACCCGCGGACGGCGTCGCGCAGCAGTTGACGGGGCCGGCGCTGACGAGGTTGACCGTCGTGACGTTCGTTAGGTAAGGACGGTCAACGAAGGCGTCGAGACTAACGGTAACTGCAAAGAATGCGTGGTTGCCAGTGTAAGCCCACTGAAGGTCGTGGGTGCCAGCCGATGCAGCCGTCGTCTTGAATTCCCAGGATCCACTAGCAGATACACCCGAGTTGTCGTACGTGAACTCGGCCGCGGCGCTCGATCCGTCCGACACCACCGTTGTGGTGCCACTGCCGCTGCCCGTCCAGGGGCTATCGACAGGGTTGGCCACCACAGCGGTCGACACAATTAAGGCAGCCGCTACCAAGGTCGTTAGTATCGCAAGAATCGCAAACTGGGAAATATGATTGAACGCCTCGTCTTAGTCATGGTTTATAAACCTCTTTCCGCTAATTCGAGAACAATTTTCCTGAAGACCCAGCGTCTGGCACGAATTGAGATTCGCGAAGTGTATCACACGAGTGCCCTCGTGTCATTGACGGCGGTCACTTCACACGTCAAATTCTTCGGCGGGCGTTGACATGCACCGTATGAGAGCCTAAAGTCCACAAATGGAAAGCGTTCCCGGGGAGGGGCACGAGGATGAGCGAGGACTCTACCTATGACGTGAATAGCCGCGGGATCATGGAAACGCTCAGGAAGATACCGCTCTTTAGCAGTCTGGGTGATGAGCAGCTGGTCGACCTGGGTTCGGTAGTGACGTCCAGGGAGTATGGGCCGGGTAGCGTGATCCTGGCTGAAGGAGACCCGGGCGATACCCTTTTCCTCCTTCTGAACGGGTCGGCGAAGGTGACCCGCGCCGCTGGCGAAGGTCGCGAGGTGGTGATAGCTTTCATACGAGCGGGCGAATTTTTCGGAGAGCTGTCAATTCTCGATGGGCACCCGCGCTCCGCCAATGTAGTAGCGCTGGAGGACTCTCAAGTATATGTTATCGAGAGGAGCGATTTTTTAGGTCTGATACGACGAGACCCCGACCTGTCCATCCATCTTCTCCAGGAGCTTGCCCGGAGAATTCGGGCATCTGATCAGCAGATCGAATATCTAGCCCTCAACGATGCTGAGAGCCGGGTGTTCCATACCCTCATACGAGTCGCCGAGGAGATAGGCGCACAGGATGATAGTTCCGACGGCACCGTATTAAGACTACCACCCCGACAAGAACTAGCCGACATGGCCGGCACGTCCAGGGAAACGTTCTCCAGGGTGCTGCGACGCTTGGAGAGCAAGGGGATGATTTCCCGGTCGCCCGGCCACGTTCAGCTCCGCAAGCTCGATCAATTTCAAGTTTGAATGAGAAGACCTGTCGGATCGCTTCCCCGGGGCATGGCTTCTCGAACATAGGCTCCGCGCCAGATACCAGTGATGGATGACATACGTCCTGAGACCATCGTACGACTACTCTACTCCACCAGATTCTTCAGTCGCCCGCCCTAGCAAGGTGCTAAAAAACCTTTCCGGCCATCCCCCGGCAAAGGGGCTTCGCCCTCTGCACTATCTTTCTTCAGCAGCCTGCTAGAACCCATCGGGAGAGGGGCCGGGGGTGAGGGGAATTTTCGAGGGAATGAACAGCATCATAAGCTCTCAGGTTAATCACCCGCACACCGGCTAGTCCGGAAATCTGTATAGATGCCGGGCGTTTTCGCACGTGATCTTGCGCCGTGCCGTCTCGTCCAGGGTGCCCAGTTGAGCCTCAATTACCGTGAGAGAGTCAGGCCAGATGCCGTCGTTGTGAGGATAGTCCGAGCCCCACACGACGTTGTCATCTCCCACCAGGTGGACCAGGCCGCCGATCAAGGGCTCATTCTGGAAGGTGGTAAAGCCATTGCGTTGCCAATACTCGCTGGGTTTCAGGGAAAAATTCAGATGCCGGAACTGGTCGTCGTACTCTTCGTCCATGCGGGCCAGAGCGTGAGGTATCCAGGTGGCGCCGCATTCTCCCAGCACGAACTTCATGCCGGGGTACCGCTCCGGCGCTCCCGAGAATATGATGCTGGCGAGGTACTCGGCCCCGGCTATCTGGAGCAGGGCCAGCCTGACAGCCAGATACGGCGACGCATATTCCCGAGCCATCTCTTCGTCCGAGGGCTCCCTCACGGGGAAGCCGGTGGCATGAAAGGAGATGGGCATGGCGCACTCGTCGGACGCAGCCCATAGGGGGTCCCAGTCCCGGTGCCAGATGGGTTTCACTGCCGAGGAGACGCAGAAGTCTGCCCCCTTGAGTCCCAACCCGGCAGCCCGGCGCAGCTCTCCCGCGGCGATCTCGGGGTCGTCATTTGGAAGGCAGGCAAGGCCCGCGAACCGCTGGGGGTTGCTGTTGCAAAAATCAGCCATCCAAGAGTTATAGGTCCTGTACACTAGCCTGAGCAGCTCCGGGTCCTGTATGAGCGTATACATCCCCAGAATGCCGTATATGACCTCGGCGTCGACGCCGTCCATCTCCTGATGCTGGATGCGCAGCTCGGGATCGCTGGGGTAGGGCTTTCCGTCGAAGAAGCCATGCTCGTGCATCCGGTCCAGGCGTTTGGTGAGCCCGAGCGGAGGCGCCGACATGTCGGCGGTCCCTCCAAACGGGAGGGTCATCAGGTCCCTTCCTTCGGCGTACCATCTCTTACCCTCACCGGTCTCAACCACGTGTGGCACCCGGTTCTTCCACTGGGTCGGTGCGCCGGACACGAAGAGATCATGGGGCAGCCATTTCAGGTCTATGTGGCCGTCACCGGAGATGATCTTGTTTTGCATATGTTCCTCTTCCCTGATTCAGGTGTGCAACTCCCTTCCTCTCGCAGGCTTTGCCCCAAAAAGCCACATTCCAGACTGTCACCCTGAGCGCAACGAAGGGTCTTACCTTGACCCTAAACCGGAGATAGATTCTTCGTCGCTTCGCTCCTCAGAATGACAATTAAGGCAGGGCCCCTCTCGCAAGAGAGGATCGAGAGCCTGCCCTGAGCGTGCCGAAGGGTGAGGGGCTCAGTCCTCCCCGCCGCCATGACGCAGCAGCTTGCCGGGTAGGGCTCCTGTCGGCTTCCCGTCCTCGAAGGTTACGTTGCCGTTCACTATTATCCAGCGATACCCTTCCGCCCTCTGTACCCGCCGCCACTCACCTCCGGGCAAATCGTAGGCGACTTCCGTTGGCAGGATACCCAGCTTCTCCATGTCGTACACTACTATGTCAGCCGGGGCGCTCTCCCGTAGGAAACCACGGTCCTTGAAACCGCCGAAGAAGGCTGGTACGTAGCTCAGCTTGTAGTGGGCTTCCTCCAGGCTTACGACCTGCTCGTCCCGGACCAGCCAGACCAGCAGCTCAGTAGGGAACCTCCCGCCTGTGCTGAACTTGACGTGGGCCCCGCCGTCGGAGAGCCCCGGCATCGTGTGTAGCGACCTCAATACCTCCGCGGTGTACTTGGGGATGTCGCGGCCCTGGAGAGCGGCCCTGAACTCGGTCTGGAGGCCATCCGCCACCACCAGGTCCAGCAGGGCATCGATGACGTGCTTCCCTTCTCTCTCCGCGATCTCTTCGATGCTTAACCCCTCGTAGTGCTCCAAGTCCCGATTCCCCACCTCTTCAACGACCAGGCCGGCCACGGAGCCGCGGATGAAGGGAGCAGGCCGGGTGCCGGAGTCCCACTCCTCCCGAAGCGAGCGCCGGAGCTCCGGGACTCCCATCTTTTCCCTGCGCTCCGAGGGCGTGCCCAGAGTAACCTCCCGCCAGGCGGGAGCGTCGTCGAAGAGGTTCCAGTCCGCGAAGGTCAGCTCGAAACCGCCCTGGCTTGTGTTGGCCTGGCCGTACACCCGGAGTCCCCTCCGGGAGCAGTCCTCCAGCCAGCTGAGCCTCTGCCGGTGTTTCTCCGGGTCATGAGAATTGGGGGTCACAACCTGATAGAGAACCGGCCGGCCGCTTGCCTCTGCGACTCGCTCGAACATCTTCATAGAGGGCTCATCCAGAGCGCGCCCCTCCTCGCCGGTTTGCTGGTAGGTCAGCTCTATGAAGCCCTGGTCACGCTCGGCCAGCACCCTGGCGAAAGTAAGGATCTCATCGGCGGTCATGAGGTCGGTGACCATGGGGGTCCCATCGTAGTCCCGCTGCACGGAATTGGGGCCGAGGACCTGAGCGGACCACCCACATCCGCCGGCATCCATGCCCTCGTGCACCAGGCGGCACATCTCCTTCAGTTCAGCCTCGGTGGGACGTCGCACCTTGGCTTGGTCCCATCCCATCACCCAGGTGTAGAGGGGCGTGAGGGGTACGTAGCTGAGGACATTGACTCCCTTGGGGATACGGGTCAGGCTGTCCAGAAACTCCGGGAACGTCACCCAGTCCCACAGCATGCCAGCTTTCATGGCCTCGTAGGGGATGGCCTCGTTACGCGTCAGGGACAGCATCGACCTGTCCCTGTCCTTAGGCTCGCAGGGGGCGAATCCGAAGCCGCAGTTTCCTATAGCCACCGAGGTCACGCCGTGCCAACCAGACAGCGTGCAGTAAGGGTCCCATTGGATCTGGGCATCATAGTGGGTGTGCAGGTCAATAAATCCAGGAGCGACGATGAGGCCCGAGGCATCCAGCACCTTCGCCGCGTTGCTTCCCCTGAGGCCGCCGATCTGTGCGATCCTGCCGTCCTTGATGGCCAGGTCGCTGACGTAACGGGGCGTCAACGTTCCGTCAACTATCGTGCCTCCCCTGATGATGATGTCGTAGCTGGCCACCTCTGATGTGCGCTCCGTTCTTTGCGGCTAGCCGAGCCCGTATACCCTGGCGGTATTTCCACCAGCTATCTTGGCCTTCTCTTCTTCGGTACAGTCCGCCAGAATCTCCTCTAGGATCTGCCGGCTCCTCGGAAAGGTGGACTCCGCGTGGGGATAGTCCGACCCCCACTGCAGGTTTTCCACGCCTATAATGTCCCGGCTCTTTATTCCGAAGGCGTCTTCTTGGAGGCCCACAAACACGTTGCGGTGGAAATAGTCGCTGGGGATCATGTCCTCCTTGAACCTGTGCCAGGAATCCCCCTGGAATCTCTGGGTGTAGGTGTAGTCAATCTGGTTGAGGAAATGGGGAACCCAGGAGAGCTCGAACTCCACGGCTCCCACCTGTAGCTTCGGATACCGCTCGAATACACCGCTGAAGATCATATGGGCGAGGGACATCCTCACCCAGTAGTCCATGTTACTCACGAAAGCCGGTTTCATGGAACCGATGTTACCGAGCTCTTGGCCCGGACAGGGCCGGTTGGTCCCGGTGTGGAGGCTAAGAGGCATGGCCAGATCCTGTGCCGCCGCCCAGAGGGACTCGTACTCCGGCGAGTCGTACGACCGCTCCTGCGGCGGATATCCGGTCACCAGACCCCCTATGAGTCCCAGCCCGGCACACCGCTCCAACTCCCTTACCCCCACCCGCATGTCGTCCACGTTTATCATGCCTATGCCCTTGAGACGCTCAGGGCAGAAACTACAGTGGTCGGCTAGCCAGTCATTGTAGGCGCGGCACAGGTCCGTCAAGAGGGCTCCGTCCGGTAGGCTATAAAGCAAGAGGCCAACTGTCGGATAGACTATGCTCACGTCCACGCCGTCAGTGTCCATGTCTTTGACGTGCTCGTCGGGTATGTAGCCTCCGGGCCGGACGTTTTCGAACACGTCGCTACGGCTGAGCTTCTCGGGCGCCTCAAACCTGACCCCCGTCTGGGCTCCGGCCCCCATGTGGACGATCCTGCGGCCGTCACAGGCCCACCAGTCCACCCCATCGGACCCTCGCACGATACTCGGGGCCCTGTCACGAAACTTTGGCTCGACACGGCTGATCCACAGGTCCGGCGGCTCGAAGACGTGGTCGTCGGCTGATATGATCCGGTAGCTAGACACCCCTCGACGTCGCTATGCCCCTTCCGACTTGAATGTGCCCATTATACTGGAAAGACCAGGCGCCCTCAACCGAGAGCCGGGTGAGTACCGGATGAGTACGGCGCCGGTCCCGGGGGCATGTTGTCGTGGTACGGCAGTGTAGGCTACAATTCCACGCAGTCATAACCGTCAGCGGGAGATCGCGATGCCCGTAGAATACCTCTCTCGGCAGATGGAGCGCATCGCGCCCCGAGGTCGGGACCTGGAGGAGCTGGGCCGGGGCTACGAGGTAGCCGACGCGCCCACATGGCACGCCGAAGGCGGATATCTCATTTTCAGCGATATCTTCGGCGATAAGAGAATGCGATGGTCGCCGGAGGACGGCGTATCCCTGCTTCTGGAGCCCACGGGTAAAGCCTCCGGACTTACCAGGGACCCCCAGGGGAGGCTGATAGCCTGCGAGTACGGCAACCGCCGCGTGACCCGCCTGGAAGCCGGCGGACGCAGTATGGTCGTGGCTGACCGGTACCAGGGCGAGAGGCTTAACCACCCCAACGATGTCGTGGTCCGGGCCGACGGAAGCATCTACTTCACGGACCCCGGTACCCCAGACCCGGCGCTCGACCTGGACTTCGCCGGAGTCTACAAGGTCTCACCCGACCTAGGGAGGCTTACCCTGCTTGCCGCAGATTTCCTGCTTCCCAACGGCCTGGCCTTTTCTCCAGACGAGAGTATCCTCTACGTGGACGACTCCCGTAGATCCCACATACGGGCCTTCGACGTGAGGCCCGACGGAACGCTGACCAATGACCGGGTCCTATGCGAGCTGGAAGGAGAATGGCTCGAGCACCCCGACGGTATGAGGGTGGATACGGAAGGCAACCTTTACTGCGCGAGGGGCAGCATCGGAGTATCGGTGATAGATCCCGCGGGGGCGCTCCTGGGCACCATCTCCGTCGGCGCGGAACGGGCGACGAACTGCGGCTGGGGTGGTGACGATGTGGAAGACTCTGTACATCACGACCCGTGAGTCGCTGAGTCGTATCCGGCTGAATGTCGCCGGGATACCCCTTCCGCCGCTGTGAAGGACACGCTACGTTGCTATTTCACAGCGAGTTAGCTTAGGGAGGTGGGAGTCTCGGCATTGCGCGCGAAAAACATGGTTCGACAGGCTCACCATGAGCGGCATCGCAAACTGAGCCCTCTCCCCTCTATGGGAGAGGGTCTGGGTGAGGGTTAGTTGATGATACTGATGGTAGAGGGGATGGCGTGAGGTGAACCCACGCGATGGTAGGTTAGCTTGAACCAAGCGGATATACCCTTCTTATCGGCCGCGGAGCTTTCACGACTAATCGAGAGAGTAGAGGTCTCGCCGGTCGAGGCTACGACAGCTTACCTGGACCGAATCGACAGCCTGGACTTCAAGTTCAACTCATACCTCACGGTGAGCCGGGTAGGCGCCCTCAGCGCAGCCCGAGAGGCGGAGCGGGCCATCCCTTCAGGGCAACTATCAGGGCCCGATGCACGGAATTCCCGTGGCGGTGAAGGATCAGATATGGGCCAAGGGAGTCCGCTGCACGGGTGGGTCGCGAATACTGGCCGACTTTATCCCAGACGAGGACGCCACCTCAGTAGCCAACCTGAAAAAAGCGGGGGGCGGTATTGCTGGGCAAAACGAACCTCAGTGAGTTCGCCACGGCGCCGTCTCACCGATACAGCACTCCCCGCAATCCCTGGAACCTGGATGCCCACGCCGGAGCGTCCAGCAGCGGGTCTGGGGCGGCCACGGCTTCCTTTCTCTGTGCCACCTCTCTAGGAGAGGATACCGGCGGCTCCATACGAAACCCCGCTACCTACTGTGGCCTGGTTGGTCTTAGGCCGAGCTGGGGCAGGGTGAGCCGCCACGGTGTCATGCGCGGCGTGTGGTCGATGGATGCGGTCGGCCCCATATCCAGGAGCGTGGAGGACGCCGCCATCACCCTCCAGGCTATCGCCGGCCACGACCCGAAAGACCCGTATAGCTGGAAGACTGACGTACCTGACTATCGGAAAGCCCTGGACGGCAACATACGAGGTATCCGGGTGGGCTCGATCAAGGAGCAGATCGATGACGAAAACGTCGTTCCAGAGGTAACAGAGGCTATCACGAACGCCGTGGCAGTCCTGGCGGCCTGGGAGCATCAGTGGAAGAGGTCTCTATTCCCGCCACGAGATACGGCAGCGTCATCATGTGGATACTGCTGGCGGTGGAGGCGGCCTCAGACCACCGGGAGTGGATCAAGGACCGGCTAGGGGAATACGGACGCTACAATCGCAGAAGGTTCCTGGCCGGCAGCATCATTCGAGCCCAGGCGTACTACAAGGCGCAGAAGCTTCGGAATATTCTGCGCCCGGCAGGTGCTGGAGGCGCTCCAACACTACGACGTGCTCCTTCTGCCCACGAAGCCAGGTCCCGCCGGGAGGATAGAGGACGACCCAATAATCGACACCAAACAGTCAGCCCGCCTACCAAATGATCCCGGCCCAATCTTTAGCTCTGCCGGCTGTCCCGCGATCTCGGTGCCATGCGGGCTGAGCTCCCAACGACTGCCCCTAGGACTTCAGCTAGCGGGGCGCCCGGGAGGAGAGGAAACTCTTCTTAGAGTCGCCCATGCCTACGAGCAGAGCACACCCTGGCACACTATGAGGCCACCCGCCGCCTGAAAAAACTACCGCCGCTTGATCGCCTGGATGACCTCGTCGGATGTAGCCACCCAGGCCATCCTGGGGAAGGTGATGTCCATGAGGACCTCTTGCTCTTGGACCGTCCGCGCCCCGCAGCAGTCTCTGATCACCACACAGTCGTAGTCTTTGTCTCTGGCGCTCCTCAGGCAGCCGGCGACGACGCCGGTCGTGGAGTATCCGGCAAGCAGCAGCATTTCGACCCCCAAGCGCCGCAGATACACTTCGAGGACGGTGTCGTTGAAAGGGCTGGCTGTCATCTTGGTCACTACGATGTCCTCGGGCCTGGGAGAGAGCTCCGCCACGATCTCGGCGCCCCTCGTGCCATCGGTCAATGAGGACCCTCCGCCCGATGATGGCTTCGCCCCCCAGCAGGGGCGGTGATTCGCCCACGTCGTCGGGCCGGTACGCCTCTCGGACGTACACTATGGGTATCCCTACCTCTCGCGCCTTGGAGATAACCTTCTGACAGCTGCCGATAAGGGCCTCACTGCCCATTGGCTCCACAGGCATCCCACCCTTGACCAGGTCGTTCTGTAGGTCCATCAGCAGCAAGGCCGAGTTGTTGGGGTCTATCGGATGTTTCGCTCCGGTGGTCACAGTAACCATTGAGCCCACTCCCTTCGGACGCCTTCCGCGTTCCTCACATAGAATTTACCGACGGTCTTTAAGCTACGACAGATTCGAGGAAGCTCATCAGCTCCTGGACGCAGCGGTCGGGAATCAGCAGGTTAAAACCACTCCCCATGTTAGGGAAGACCACCATGCTGGCGTTGGGTATCTGCTTCTGCATCGCGTATTGAGTATCTAGAGTGCGACTGGGGTGCCTGTCACCGACCATGAGCAGGGTAGGCACGCGTATGTCGGGGAGCATCCGTGGAATATCCATGGATTCCACCACCTGCATGATGGACACCGTCACGTGCGTGGGCGCTTTCGAGTGCTCGACGGTGTGCCACTCCACCATCCTTGGGTCCGCCATGGACATGTCCAGCCGGGTCGCATTGGTATCCTTCAGCCACTGCTCGTGGCCAACCTCGCTGATGGCCTTTGATGTCTTGCCCCCCTCACCTCCCCAGGAACCCGGTGTGTTAATCAAGGTAAGGCTCTTGATTCGATCGGGATAGGTGGTCGCAAACACCATGCCCCATAGTCCGCCCGACGAAGAGCCCACCCAGTGGATATCGGGAATCCCCAGGTGGTCGATGAGAGATCGAGCACGTCCGTGGCCAGCCGCTCCGCCGACCATTCGGCCCGCTCCGGCGGCGCCGAGGACTCACCGCACCCCCGAATGTCATACCTCAGCACTCTGTACTTCCGGGAGAGCCCGGGCACCCACTGGGGTCCACCACTTCATGCTTCGGGACAGACCGTGGGACATCAGGATGGTATCCCCCTGGTCGGATATCCACGGGTCCCTGAAGTCGTCTAGCTGATAGTGGAGTTCCACTCCGTCACCCGTGGTGATTGTCGGCATGGCTTCGGCCTCCTTGCCGGCCGGCGGCTCTCTGACAGGGGCGCCCTCTTAGTCGTGGGAAGCCTTGGATAGAATGCCTGCCGCGAGTAAGGCACCTCGGGGTCCCCGCCAGGGAACCGGGGCACTATAGCATCAGGATCCCCAGGCCCTGGCCGTCGAGACACTTGGCTACCCTGTCCTTGAATTCCCTCAGGACCTGGTCTCCATCCGCCCCCTGCGGCACTTCCCCCGCTCCGATCTTCTCCTTGAGCTCCTGAAAAGCCACGTCTTCCGATTTGGTATGAATCGGCATCCGGAAGAACTCATTGTCGAAGTGGGGCAGCTCGCCAGGACCAAAGTATCCCTTCTCTTTGAGGTTGTACCCTTCCAGGAGATGAGTCCCCTTGCCAAGCACCTGCCCCGTGGCGGCATAGTGGTCCATCACATTCTTCATCCCGTACTTCTGGATGGGACAGACCTTCATACATACGGCGCAATCGTCGTAACGGGCCAGCACCGGCCTACAACGGCGATATATGAGCTTGTGCTTCAGCACCCCTCTCCACCACACCTTCTCCCTCATCAGGGCGCGGCCGGGGCAGCGGTTCACGCAGATCTGGCATATGGTGCAGAAGGCATTTATTCCGTAGTCGATGGGATGGTCATAAGTCACCGGAGCGTCGGTCGTGACGAGCATCAGCCTTGCGCGGGACCCGAAGTGGGGAGAAAGAAGCTGTCCATTGGCGCCGAGTTGACCGAGGCCGGCCTCAACGAACATCGGAAGGTAGGCGGCGGTGTTGTACATCCCCCCGTGTTCCTGGGCGTGATACCCCAGGCTCCGAATGTGGTCCGCAAGGACAATGGCGGCCGCGCTCATTATCCGGTAGATTTCGAAGTGCTGTTTCTCGGCTTCGCGGCTGGGCGCTGTCTGGGTGGCCTCAAACTCTTGCTCGTATGCCAGACATATGGCGTGGGGAAACTTCGCCCATTTCCTGTTGGATTTATAAACGTACCGCCTGTCGAATTTGGTGACACCCACCTCTCCGAACCCTAGCTCCCGGGGCCTTGGCTTTGATCTCCGCCGTCACATCTCTGCCGGGTGTTGGTCTGGCGGTAGGCTCTATGTCGCCGCTGTGTTTGGCCTCCAGGATGAAAGGCAGGTTCTCCCTGAACCAGGTCTTATAGTCCTCCAGGGTCTCCCCGGACCAGATCGATAGCCCGAACGCGTCGTCACCGGTGTTCTGGACATGTGGACTCTCCAGCGGATATTCCCGGCTGTAGAACTCAACATCAAGAGAAGCTTGTTCGACCCCCGGAACGGTTTCCAGCTCCTCAAGTACATTGAGGACGACCGGCTCGTCGGAGAGTTTCCACCCCGGACGGGTCACGGAATGGCCGATCTTCAGCATAGGCCGCTCTCCTTGAGGATCCCACGTCGGCGCCCACCTAATTAGGGGCCTCCCGGCGTCCGGGAGCCTCACCCACCCTGAACAGGAGAGATTATAGGTACGGGCCTTCCGCGCCGTCAAGGCATATGTGCCTTCCAGCTTGAGAGGTGCTAAGATATAGGCCGACCCGGTCCTCAGCTAAGGACTGGGGTTTGGTGCAGAAGTCATGGGTTGGACCAGGTAGGCACAGATGACTCGATACATAGCTCGCCGAATCTTGATCGCGGTCCCTACTCTGCTGGGCATCACGATGATCATCTTTCTGGCCATGCGCATCTTGCCGGGGGACGTCGCGTCCGCGATGTTCAGCCAGTTCGGCTCCACAAGGCTGAGCGATGCCGACCGAGCTACCCTGGAGAAAAGCCTTGGGCTCAGCAAGCCACTCTACCAGCAGTACGGAGAGTGGCTGAGGGACATAAGCACCCTGAAACTGGGCGAGTCCTTCTGGCGTGGCGACAAGGTCATAGACCTGGTAAAGAAGCGCGGCATTCTGACCCTTCAGATCGCGGTGATGTCGATGATGGTCTCATGGATGATAGGGATACCTGTCGGTATATTATCGGCCCTTCGCCAGAATACACTGATGGACTACGTTGCGCGGGTCTTCACCGTCTTCTTCCTGGCTGTCCCCACATTCTGGTTGGCGTCGCTAATCACCCTGGTACTTCTGCTTCAGTGGGGTTGGAAGGCCCCACCGGGGATCATAATGTTCTGGGACGATCCCGTTAAGAACATGCAGATTACCTGGGGCCCCATCCTGGTCCTGGGGCTTGCCATATCTGGCTACGTAGCACGCATGACCCGGTCCACAATGCTTGAGGTAATCCACGAGGACTACATACGCACGGCTCGAGCCAAAGGGCTAAGAGAGCAGGTTGTCGTGACTCGCCACGCCCTCCGAAACGCCATGCTCCCGGTCATAAACCTTAGCGGAGTCATTATGGGCCTCCTTCTCGGAGGATCGGTGGTCACCGAGGTGGCGTTCGGCGTCAAAGGCCTGGGCTTCACTCTGGTAAATTCCTTTAACCAGCGCGACATAATTGTGATCCAGAACCTCGTCCTGATTTATGGCGTAGCCTTCATGGTCACCAACCTGCTGACAGACGTAATTACCGCCTGGCTCGATCCCAGGATACGGTTGGCTTGAGGGGCCGGTAGCCCGCCCACAAGAGAAGTGGGTCCTCCAGGAGGCTGATGAAGAAAGGGAGAGCAGAGGGCGAAGCCCCTTTGCCGGGAGTCTGAGAGCCTGCCCTGAGCCAGCCGAAGGGGTGTCCCTCAGATATAAGTTTCTCCCCTTTCCTGGCCAGGCCCGTCCTGAGCCTGCCGAAGGGAAGGGGATCAGGGAGATGGTCGGAAGGGTTTTTCAGCACCCTGCTAGATACGAAAGAGGCCTATGTGGTGGAGCAGAGGGAAGTCCAGACAATAATAAGGATACCCGCGTCCAACTCCGCTGTCCTTCGCCTGAAGCGGGTATACCGTTCGGTAGCGACCTTCGCTAGACGGTACCCCCTGGGCGCTGTGGCTGGGTCGATTCTGCTTGCGATAATAATCGTAGCGGTGGCGGCGCCCCTGGTCGCACCCGATGACCCGATACATATAGATATCACCGCCTTCAGGCAGCACCCATCGAGCTCCCACGTCATGGGTACGGACTACCAGGGCAGGGATATCCTGAGCAGGGTCATCTACGGGAGTCGCGTTTCCCTGTCGGTTGCCCTTCTGGTCGTGGTGATGGGGACTACCACCGGCGCCATCTGGGGCCTCGCCAGCGGGTACGTAGGCGGCAAGTTCGATCTGATTGGCCAGCGTGTTATGGAAGTAATGATGTCCTTCCCGAATATCATTCTGGCCATGATACTCGTCGCCGGAATGGGCGGTGGATTCTGGGTCATTGTTATCGCCATATCAGTTACTCAGGTGCCGCTTTCGCTCAGGGTAATTCGCGCTGTGGGTTTATCGGTCAAGGAGTCCGACTACGTGCTTGCCGCGAGGGCACTGGGAGCGTCCAGCCTGCGGATCATGAGCCTCCACATAGCGCCCCAGTGTATCGCGCCTTACCTGATCCTGGCAACGGCTAACCTTGGAGTCGCTATCATAGCCGAGGCCTCTTTGAGCTTCATCGGCGCCGGCGTCAACCCTCCCACCGCTACCTGGGGTAACATGCTGGGAGGTGCGGTCGCGGTAGTGCTGACTCCCCACTGGCCGCTGGTCGTCTTCCCGGGTATCGCTATCACCCTCACGGTCCTCTGCTTCAACCTGTTTGGCGACGCGATCAGGGACTCCCTGGACCCCAAGCTACGAGGGCGATGAGGCGGGGTTAAACGTAAGGAGACGCAACCACGGGCGCTGCGTCTCCTGGTTCTACGCTCCCTTGTCGAGGACGGTTACTTGTCGAGCCAGACGGTGTCCCACCGAAGCGGATCGAACAGCGTGGTCCTCTTCTCCGGTAGGTACCCCTTCACGTAGTCCCGGATCCCTTCTACGACGCTGACGCCATAGATACGGCTACTCGGGACATCATCGGCTAAGATCGCCAGGCCCTGCCCCACAAGCTGGTCCAGCTTGCCAGGGTCGAGCGTCCTCTGGATCTCCTCAACAATGGCATCGAACGCCGGGTTGGAGTAGCCGCCCCAGTTCTGGCCGGCATCTGTCTTGTAGAGGTTATCCCAGTACTCAGCTACCGTCGGCAGCATCGTCAATGTGCCGCCCAGGGTCAAGTCGTATTCCCGCTTTCCCATCAGCTCGTTAACGACCGATACCTGCTGCGGCCTGATCTTTAGCTCTACGTTTATAGCGTCCTTCACCATCGCCTGGATAATCGGAGCTATCAGCTGCTGGGAAGGAAGGTCCTGTATCAGAAAGTCGACGTCCTTGATTCCGTCCGCGAACCCGGCGGCCGCCATCAAACTCTTGGCCTCGGCGATATCATCGGCGGTCGGGGCTCTCCAGCCGGCCTCGCCGCTGGCCGTGGCAAACCAATCAGGGAAGCGTCCGTCAGCAGGGTCGAACCAGCCTACCGGATCGACGAACTCCATCGCTCTGATGGCGTCCATTATGGCCGGCTTGTTTATAGCCAGATGAATGGCCTTCCGGACTCTGGCGTCACCGAAAGGCTCTACACCCGTATTAAAGTAGATAGACTGGCCCGACGGCTGTGGGTGCTGACTGGTAAGGAATCCCGCTTTGTCCGCAGCCAGTTTAACCGACTCCGGGTCGATGGCTATGGCGTAGTCCGTCTGGCCGGCGATGAACGCCGCGCCGGTGGGCGGGCCCCAGCTTGTGTTGATTATATGGATTTCGTCTACGTAGGGGATCGCTGGGTTCCAGTAGTTGTCGTTGCCTTCCAGGGTCCATTTAACGTCCGTCTCGTAGTCCACGAACTTGTACGGCCCGGTACCAGGACTGCCTCCCTTTAGGCGCTTCAAATCGAAGTTGTTGGCTTCCAGCGCCTGCTTCTGGAAGATGGGATTCCATACCAGGGCCAGGAATTTCAGGAACAGGGCAGAGGGGTTCTTGAGAACAAAGTCTATCGTGTTGGAGTCGACCACGTTAACCTCGTCGACGACGTCGAACAGGCTCTGCCTCAAGCTGAGCACACCTTCCGGGGGCGAGATGATGCGGTCGTAGGTGGCTTTGACATCCGCTGAGGAAAAGTCGGAGCCGTCATGCCACTTCACCCCTTCACGGAGGTGGAAGGTGAAGGTCAACCCGTCGTCCGAAACATCCCAAGAGTTGGCTAGGTCGGCTATCACCACGGACATCGAGAATTCAAAGGATCGAACCGCACAAGGTTGTTGTACAGCGGTGTCATGGACATGATGATCGCGAAGCTGGATTCCTGGTGAATGTCGAAGCCGGCCGGGTTTGACAGGCCCGACGACCTGAAGACTCCGCCCGTCTTGGGGTTGGAGTGAGGTGACATCAGCAGTCCCATAGTCGGAACTGGAGTGGCCGTAGGTATAGGGGTGGGAGTGGGCGCTGCGGCCCCGATATCCCCTCGTAGCCCCGCAGGCCCCGCAGGCCCTTGAGGTCCCTCAACTCCTTCAGGCCCTGCGGGGCCGGCGGGCCCGTCAGGTCCGGCTGGTCCCGCTGGCCCCTCGGATCCACACGCCGCGGCAACTGCCAGGATCATTATTAAAGGCACAATTAGGAAAAGATAGCTCTTCATCCGCCGTCCGTTGGACATTACCAACCCTCCTGGTTTTTTAACCGGATATTAGCTTCACGCGCAGGTTCCGCCTGAGCGTCACCCGTTCTTGTATCATATAGCTCTCCGTCTTGTCAAGAAACCCGCGGAAGGCCGGCGAGTTATCGCGTCCGTATTTGGCTATGGCGGTTCGGTGATCGTGAGCCGCTGGTTTGGTATTACGTCCCTCAGCGTCTGTACCTTCCCACTGGGCCATCTTACAGTCACCGACTCAGCGAGGGTGGCCGTACCCAGCCCAAAGTGGCCTCCGGGCATGTTCTGGCCCATCAGGCTGGAGCCTCCAGATAGCTCTCTGATCTGGGTGGTGCCTACCGACTCCACCTCTATCCTGGCGCCGATCCCGTCCCGGTTGCTGGTTGTGCCGACGGCATCGATGATCAGCCAGTTGTTGCCCGATTCGCAGAGGTTCCGGAACAGCTTCGCCCTCTGCCCAATATTGGCTACGAACAGATCGAGGCAGCCGTCATTATCGAAGTCAAGATAGATTCCACCCCGACCTATTCCGGCATCGTCGGCTCCGCTCGGTACGGACACATCCGTAAACGACCCGAGCGCGTCGTTCCGCAGCAGGACGTTGGGCTGCTCCGTGCTCAGCTCCAGGTTTAGCCCCAGGCCGACGAACTGCCCCGGATATTCCTCTTGGAACCCGCTAACCACGTACAGGTCCTCGTCGCCATCGTTGTCGTAGTCGAAGAACAGGGCGCCCCAGGTGAAGCGGTCCTTCAGTCCTGGCATGGTGATCGCCGCCCCCGCCTCGACGGCGGTGTTGGTGAAGGTGCGACCGTCCCCGTTGTTTTTGAGAAGGACGTTTGGCCCTATATTGGTCATGAAGAGATCGAGGAAGCCGTCAAGGTTATAGTCCCCTATAGCCAGGCCCATTCCGCTCATAGGGACTCCGGCGCCCGACTCCTTGGAAACGTCGACGAAACTCCAGGTTCCGCCCTCGGCAGGACCGTCGTTGCGCCAGAGGACGTTGGGCTGGATATGCTGGCCGAAATCATTGACCACATAGAGGTCCAGGTCGCCATCGTTGTCGAAGTCGACCCATCCGGGCTGAAACCCGGCACCCCAGATATTACCGACGGCTTCGCCAAACTCAATGTCCCTTGGGCCCGAAGTGTCACCGAGCAGGGCCGTAGCGTCGGAGAACGTCCTGTCCCCATTGTTGTGGTACAGGGCAAGGCCTCTGAGTCCCCTTGGAACGTCTCGGAATATATCGCCGAGGGACTCGGCCCACTCGTCCAGATATCTGACGACAATCAAGTCAAGGTGCCCGTCCCGGTCATAATCCCCCCAGGCACACCCGGCGGACCGATCAGCCAGGCTGGAGTCACCTACGCCGGCAGACGCGGTCAGGTCGGTAAACGTCCCGTCCCCGTTATTCACGAAGAGCTTGCTGGAGCCATAGTTGGTAACGTACAGGTCCCGGTCTCCGTCGTTATCGTAGTCGGCAGCGCAGCTCCCGTTTCCCCTGCCACCCGGGTCGTTCACACCGGCAGCGGCAGCCACATCGGTGAATGCCCCGTCACCGTTGTTGCGGAAGAGCGCGTTGGGACCGACGGAATCGGTCACGTAGATGTCCTGGAATCCGTCATCGTTGAAGTCGAAAACGGCTCCGGCAGCCCCTACGGCCGTGATCTCCTTGGGGACCTGGTGGTGAAGGAAATCTACCCCAGCCTCGGCGGTCACATCCGCGAAGATCGGCATACCGCCGACTTCGCCTCTGGACCCGGCGACTGCGCCACCAGCGGTACTTGCTGCTTTGACGCTCCCAATTCGTAGATTCGTGCCCTCATCCCATATGAACGTACCGATGGCCAGGACACCCAGTCCTCCCACAACTCCCAGCACCCAGGTGGCCGTGGCGAAGGTGGCGATGGCCCTCCTGGGCATGACCTTTGCCAGCCCCCAGAAGGTAATCGGGCCTCCGGCCGCCGCCGTGAATAGAAGGGTGGCCGCAGGCGCGGTGCCCATCCCAAGAAGCAGCAAGAGCGCCACCAGCGGGATCTCGAACATCAGGGGCACGTTGATCAAGATGCCAACGGTGGCGGCTATCGCTATCCCAGAGACGTCATTGCCCAGGTACCTGGTCACTGTGTCCGGGCTTATCCACTGTATGACGAGACCGCTTGCGAATCCGGCTACGATCATGACCGGCGCCATCCGGACCAGATATCCGATACTGCTCTTAGCCCAGTCGCGGAGCCCCTCTATCAGTACCGGCCCCCAACCTGATGCCTCACCTTCCTCACGAGGCTCCGCGAGCTCTGGACCTAAGGCCGGAGGCCTATTGGCGTCGGCGACTACCTTGGCAACGATCGGACCTATGAGCAGGGCCCCGATCAGGGCCAGAAACAGGCGGCTGAACCCAAGGAGGGGCGTGAAAACGAAAAAGACCATGGCCAGGGCAGGAATGCTCATGGTAGCGGACCCCTGCACCATGGCGATGACTCCTTCGATGCCCGCTCCCCTTCTGCGAAACGCGGTGGATACGGGCACGATGCAGGCGGAGCAGAGGTTCATTATGGGTCCGATGACAAAGCCTTTCAGGGTCCCTCTGACCATTCCCCTCGATGAGAATCCGGCGCCGCCGTATGGTCCCGGGAACAAGAGCGCTTCCGTCAGTCCCGCCACCAGGAAAAGCGAAGGTCATGCCGACGGTTACCAGCCTCAGGTAGGTGATGGAGAAGACCCACCATCTGGATAGGAGATTGGATCCGGGCTCCCGGTCAATGCAGAATCCCTGGAAGCACTGCACCTCGGGAGCGGTGACGGCGTCCAGGTCTCCTCCGACCGCGTCCAGCTTGGGCAGGCGGTTGAGGGAGAAGAACAGCGAGAGGATTACGACTAAAAGAAGTAGCCCCAATGCCCGCTTTTTGTTAAGGGAAGTCCTAAGCAATTGGCGACTACTCGGTAATGACAGGGCTCACGGCAAGCGCGGGCCGCGTCACCGACGCTTCAAGAAGGCATCTCGAATCCTGCTGCCCAAGTCCGTTTCACCCGGACGGCCGGGGAGCGCGACCCACAGGACAAATAGAACGCCGAATACGGCGCCGGGGAGTATGGCTTCAAGCCACCAAGACGGCACGATCAGTCGCCCTCCGGGAGAACCTCTTCTTCGGGCAGAAGCGCTTCCTCGGCCCTCCAACTCGCCTCCACCCACGTCTGCAGGTTGAACTGCGGTTCTACGTAGTCCAGCTCCTTTATGTAAACTTGCAGGCGGTGGCGCTGCTCGTCCACGATGGTGATGCAGCGCTTGCCGTCGATGGCGATTTCCCAGGGCATATCGAACTCTCCCTCCTGGAGCCCCCTCTGCCCCAGCCACTCAGGAAGCTGCCGTCTTTTGGTGAACTGATGGATCCGATTGTTGCCACTGTCAACGATCCATATGTTACGTGTTCAACAGCGGGTCTTCTACGACATCGTGCTACATTACGCGCATCTTGAAAAGCAGTTGCTCCGGATTAGCTTTGTGGCGTCCCAGGCAGGATTCGAACCCGCGACCCGCTGCTTAGAAGGCAGCCGCTCTGTCCGCTGAGCTACTGGGACGGACTCTAGCCGACGCGTTTAGACATCAACTAAAACTATATTAGGGAGCCTGTTCGCGAGTGTCAACAATCCGACACTTGTACCTGACACGATGAACCATTATCATTGTATCTGGATTGAGCTGGGCCGCCGGTCGGCCGGGCGGACACACTGCCGGGGCCATCGACGGATGACTGACAGCCGAGAGTGACAACACTGGAGGCAGGCGATGAAATTTGGGCTCGCGTACGAGATGCAGCGGGGAGAACGCGATGACCATGCGCTGATCGAGGAGACGATAGAGCAGGTCGTTCTCGCCGACGAGATGGGCTGGGACTACGTTTGGTTCGTTGAGCACCACTTCCTGACGGGGTTCTCGATGTCGCCCTGTCCTGAGGTTATCTTTGGGGCGCTCAGCAGGCTGACCAAGCGGATTCGACTGGGTTTCGGGGTCGTGGTCCTGCCCTATCACCACCCGGTTCGGGTGGCGGAGCGGGTGGCTATGGTGGACCACCTGTCCCAAGGCCGGGTAGACCTCGGCACCGGGCGGTCGGCGGCGTACGAGCAGACGGGAATGGGCATAGACCCACGGGATACCAGGGACATGTGGGATGAGTCCATCACTATGATTCCCAAAATATGGGAATCGGATGTATTCGAGTGGGAGGGGCGCTTTTGGAATGTTCCAGCCAGAGCGGTGCTTCCAAAGCCCTACCAGGAGCCCCATCCGCCTATCTGGGTCGCCTCCCTCCAGCCCGCGACCTACGAACTGGCGGCGCAAAAGGGAATCGGAATACTTGCCCTTGGCGTGACGGCGCCTTCGCTTCTCGAGCCGCACGTGAGGACCTACAAGGAGAAGGTGAAGAATGCGACTCCGGTAGGCGGGTCCATTAACGACCAGTGGGCGAGCTCCGTCATAGGCTACTGCGAAGAGGGGGACCGATCGGCCAAAGACCTGGCCGTCCGGTCGCTCAAGACCTTTTTCGGGCCGGATAAGCCGTACCTCCAGGACCTGAAGGACGTTCACCAGAAACTGGTGGAGCAGTGGGGTGGGGTCCCGGACCATCTGAAATGGAACTTTGCCCGATACATCGGCACGGACGACAAGGATGACGACGTGACGAAGGCCGACCTATCCGGGGGCGCCGCCGTCGCTCAGAGGGCCTGGGAGGACCTGGACGCCGATACGCTAGTGGAGCGAGGAGTGCTCGTGGCGGGTGATCCGGAGAGTTGTATCCAGGCGATCAAGCTGCACGAGGAAACGGGTGTCGACCAGGTGATGCTAATCACGGCCACCGAGACCATCCCTCACGAGAAGGTGAAGAAGTCCATAGAGATGTTCGGGAAGCATGTGATACCCGCGTTCAGAGTGGCGGAGAGGTCCGCCAAGGCCTGATTCGGTAGCGGATGAAGTATGACGTAATTGTGGTGGGAGCCGGGTCCTCTGGGGGCGTCCTGGCTGCCCGCCTGTCGGAGGACCCCAGGCGCTCCGTATTGCTACTGGAGGCAGGCCCCGATTACCCCGACTTCGACCAACTCCCCGACCACCTGAAGTATAGCTACACCGACGCGGCGTTCGCGAAAGACGCTGCGCACAATTGGGGATTCGTGGCCACGGCGACTCCCTATCACACGCAGCCCATGTTGTTGCCTCGGGGCAAGGTAGTCGGTGGCTCCAGCGCTCACAACGGCCCGGGTCCCCTATTCGCCCGGGGCACACCGGAGGACTTCGACCACTGGGCCTCTTTGGGTAACACCGAGTGGAGCTATGCTGAAGTCCTCCCCTACTTCAAGCGCCTAGAACGGGACACTGATATCCAGGACGACTTCCATGGCGCTGAGGGCCCAATACCCGTCCGCCGCCATAAAATGGAAACCTGGCTGCCCTTCCAGCGTGCCTTCTACCAGGCCTGCCTGGATGCGGGTTTCCCGGAGCATCCGGACCTGAACAATCCGGACTCCACCGGCCTTCATCCAAGACCCGAGAACAACGTTGACGGCGTCCGCATGAGCACGGCATTGACTCACATCAACCCCAGCCGCCACCGGCTGAATCTGACCCTCAGGGCCAATGCATTCGTCACCCGCGTCCTCTTTGACGGGGACAGGGCTACCGCGGTGGAGGTGGAGAGTGGGGGTGAGAGATTCAACGTAGAGGGCGAGGAGATCATTCTGAGCGCGGGGGCGGTCCAGTCGCCCCAACTTCTAATGCTCTCAGGTGTGGGTCCTTCCGACCTCCTCCGCAGTCTGGATATACGGGTAGTGCATGACCTGCCCGGGGTCGGCCGGCATCTCACGGACCACCCGGGGGTGGGAGTCGTGTCAGACGTCAGGGAGGGTTTCCCCCAGGATCCCAATGCGCCCAGACTCCAGGTCTGCCTTCGCTACACGGCCGATGGCTCCAACGCGCGGAACGACATGATGATCACCCCGTTCTCCTTCGCCACCAACGTTGCCATCGGTGGCGACGCGATGACCTCCGTAGGCGTCGGCCTGAACGCTTGCGTCTACTCACCAGTCGGAGCGGGAGAGCTGAGCCTCAGGTCTATCGACCCTCACGACCAACCCAACCTGGACTACCGATACCTGGAGGACGCCTGGGACCGCCAGCGGCTCCGTGAGGGAGTACGTTTGTGCGTCAAGTTGCTGAAGGACAAGGCGTTTGACGACATCGTCGCCCAGCGGACTGTCCCAACGGACCAGGACCTTGAGTCCGACGCGGCATTGGACGCCTGGCTCCTGAGAAATGTGAGGACCTCACATCACACCTCAGGCACCTGCAAGATGGGGCCTACTTCAGACCGGATGGCGGTGGTGGACCGGTTCTGCCGGGTGCATGGGCTGCGTAATCTCCGGGTCGTGGACGCCTCGGTGATGCCCAGCATAGTACGGGCCGTGACCAACGCGACGTCTTTGATGATTGGGGAACGGGCCGCCGACCTCATAATAGAGCGTCCTTAGCCCACTTAATCACCCGCTATCGATAGCCTGTGACTGCGAGGGCACAGTGAGATATGACTTCATAGTGGTTGGAGCTGGATCGGCGGGCTGCGCGCTAGCCGCGCGGCTTTCGGAGAACCCCCTGTGCTCCGTACTGCTCCTTGAAGCGGGTCCCGACTACATTGGGTTCGACGACATCCCCGACGACCTGAAATTCGGTTACAGCCGGGTGGCCTCCGACGTTGGAGCACCTCACAACTGGTCTTTCGTGGGAACGCCCACTCGGGTGCTGGACCGGACGATGTCGGTGCCCAGGGGGAGAGTAGTGGGCGGCACCAGCGCCATTAACGGACAGATATTCCTCAGGGGCGCCCCGGAAGACTACGACCTGTGGGCCTCATGGGGCAACCACGAGTGGGCCTTCCTCAAGGTGCTCCCATATTTCAGGAAGCTGGAAAGGGACCTCGATATTCGGGACGACTTCCACGGCGGCGATGGCCCGACCCCGGTGCGGAGGCACAAGCGGGAAGAGTGGCTCCCTTTCCAAGCAGCCTGGTTTCAGGCCTGCGTGGCGGCAGGATTCCCACAGGATTGGGACATGAATCATCCGGAGTCGGGCGGCGTAGGACCCCTTCCCATGAACAATCTAGACGGCATCCGCATGAACACGGCTATGACCTATATTAGCCCGAGTCGCCACAGGATAAACCTCACCATCAGGTCAGACGTCGCCGTCAGGCAGGTCTTATTCGACGGCATGGCCGCGACAGGGGTGGAAGTGGAGAGCAGCGGGGAGATTTTCCGGGTCGAGGGAGATGAGATCATCCTCGCCGCCGGAGCTATCGGTTCGCCTCAGCTGCTTATGCTTTCGGGAGTAGGTCCGGCGGACCGGCTCCGCGACGTGGGAATACCGGTGGTCCATGAGTTACCAGGGGTGGGACAGAACTTCCGGGACCACCCTACCGTGGCGGTACGCCTGGCCGCAAAGGAAGGGTATTCCCTGGATCCCAATCTGCCGGGTGCCCAGACGGCTCTTCGCTACACGGCTCAGGGCTCCCAGACCCGCAACGACATGCAAATAATGCCCTCATCCTATTTGTTCCCGCTGGGGGGAGTGATTCTGGAAGGTGAAGACCTAAGGTTTCACTGCGTGCTTGAGCTGGCCAAGGGCGCGGGCGAGCTCTACGTCACCTCACGGGACCCCAACGTGCAACCTCATCTGGAGTACCGATACCTCGAGGATCCGTGGGACCGGCAGAGGCTGCGCGAAGCTGTGCGTCTATGCGTGCGGCTGATAGAGCACCCGGCATATGACGGCATCGTCGCTCGGCGGGTCGGCCCGACCGATGAGGACCTGGCCTCCGACGAGGCACTGGATGCATGGATGTTGGGCTTTGTGAGCACCACGCAACATATCTCCGGAACTTGCAAAATGGGACCTGACTCGGACTCTTTGGCGGTGGTGGACCAGTACTGCCGGGTGCACGGGCTGGAGCATCTGAGGGTGGTAGACGCATCTGTCATGCCGGATGTCACCAGGGCCAACACCAACGCCACCACCATAATGATCGCCGAACGTGTGGCCGACTGGCTGAAGTGACTCTTTCCTTGGCGAGCGGATGAGATACGACGCCATCATAGTCGGGGCCGGCTCTGCGGGCTGTGTACTGGCGGCTCGCCTATCCGAGGATCCCCGCCGCTCGGTTCTCCTGCTCGAAGCGGGGCCGGACTACCCGGATTTTGGGCGAATGCCAGACAGCATCAAGTACGGCAACAACATCGAGGCCACGGCCATGGACTCGCCCTTCAACTGGGGCTTCGTTGGCAGGATTAACGATAGCCGCGAAGAGCCCGTAGTGGTCCAGCGGGGTAGGGTCGTCGGTGGCTCCAGCGCCATCAACGGCCAGGCCTTCCTGCGAGGGATCCCTGAGGATTACGACGGCTGGGCCGCCCAGGGCAATGGTGAGTGGTCCTATGTCAAAGTTCTCCCCTACTTCCGAAAGCTGGAGACAGACCAGGATGTCGTAGACGACTTCCATGGTTCCGATGGTCCCGTTCCAGTCAGGCGCTACCGCCGGGAGGAGTGGCTCCCGTTTCAAGGGGCTTTCTTTCAGTCTTGCCTGGACGCCGGGTTCTCAGAGTCTTGGGATATGAACCACCCGGAAGCGGAAGGTGTGGGACCAATACCCATGAACAACCCCGATGGCATACGCATGAGCACGGCGCTGGCGTACGTCAACCCCAACCGTCACCGCCTCAACCTCACGGTCAGAGGAGATGCCCTGGCGACCCGCATCCTGTTCAACGGCGACAAGGCCACAGGGGTCGAAACTCAGAGCGGAGGAGAGCGGTTCACGGTGGAGGGAGAGGAGATCATACTGAGCGCCGGCGCCATAGCATCCCCTCAGCTTCTGATGCTCTCGGGGATAGGGCCGGAGGACCATCTAAGGTCCATTGGAATCCCGGTGATGCACCATCTGCCAGGGGTGGGCCAGAATTTGAGGGACCACCCGGCTTTGGCGCTACAGATGCGGCTGCGGGAAGCTTTCACGCTGGCCCCCGGACTGCCGAGAATGCAGACCCTCCTCCACTACACCGCCGAGGGCTCCGATACCCGTAATGACATGCAGATATTCCCATCTTCTTACCTGCCGGCGGGAAGCGGAGCCGTGAATGAGCTCAGCGGGGTTCGAATCCAATGCGCCCTACATCTGCCACTGAGCAGCGGAGAGACACGCCTGGCGTCCAGTGACCCTCTGCGGAAGCCCCTACTGGACTACCGGTACAATGTTGACCCATGGGACCGCCGACGCCTCAGAGAGTCCGTGCGTCTGTGCGCCAGGCTGTTGGAGCACCCGCAGTGTACGAGAATTATCGAGAGACGGATCACCCCATTAGATGCCGACCTGGCTTCCAACGACGCTCTTGACGCCTGGATTATAAGAAACCTGTACACCAACCAGCATATGTCCGGCACCTGCAAGATGGGCCTGCCCTCGGACTCAATGGCGGTGGTTGATCAGCACTGCCGGGTGCATGGGCTTGAAAACCTCAGGGTTGTGGACCTGTCCGTGTGCCCCAACGTCGTCCGCGCCAATACCAACGCGACGGCGATCATGATAGCCGAACGCGCCGCTGGCTGGGTGAAGTAAGCTGTCCTCGGTGTAGGGAATGAAATACGACGTGATAATAGTGGGCGGAGGATCGGCGGGTTGCGCACTGGCTGCGCGCCTTTCTGAAGATCCCAGGCGCTCGGTGCTGCTGATTGAGGCGGGGCCGGATTATCCTGACTTTGACCGTCTCCCGGATGACCTGAAGTACGGGTACCCTGACGCCGCCTCCGCGGTAGATGCCCCCCACAACTGGTCCTTCGTAGGCTCCGCCACGCCACACCAAACGGAGCCCATGCCTGTGCCCCGGGGAAGGGTGATGGGCGGCTCCAGCGCCATAAACGGGCAGGCCTTCCTCCGGGGCCTCCCGGAAGACTACGACAGCTGGGCTTCCTGGGGAAACGATGAGTGGTCATATCTGAAGGTCTTGCCCTACTTCAGAAAGCTGGAAAGTGACCTCAGTACGAGGGACGATTTCCACGGCTCAGATGGGCCGATTCCGGTGCGAAGCCCCAGGAGAGAGGAGTGGCTCCCTTTTACCGAAGCGTTCCACCGGGCCTGCATCGCCGCGGGCTACCCGGAGCACTCGGACATGAACAACCCCGATTCTACCGGTGTAAGTCCAAGAATCGAGAACACTGTAGACGGCGTTCGGATGAGCACGGCCCTCACCTACATCGATCCTGTTCGCCACCGGATCAACCTGACCATCAGGGACAAAGTGCTGGCGACGCGAGTCGTGTTTGAAGGTGACAGAGCAACGGGTGTGGAGTTAGAAAGCGGAGGGGAGAGGTTCACGATAGAGGGAGAGGAGATCATCCTTAGTGCCGGGGCAGTCGCTTCTCCCCAGCTGCTGATGCTCTCGGGCGTCGGTCCCGCGGACCATCTGGCCAGCTTTGGGATACCTGTCCTCCGGGACCTTCCAGGGGTGGGGCAGAACATGAGAGACCACCCCTGTGTGGTGGTGCAGTTGGAGGCGAAAGAGGGGTACGCAGTGGACCTTGAAGGGCCGAGGCTCCAGACCTTTCTCCGCTACACCGCCGAAGGCTCGGACTACCGCAACGATATGTTGATCACCCCCAACTGCCAACCGGGCGGTGTGCAGCGGGGCGGGGACGCTCCCCAGCAGACGGGAGTAGCCCTCATCTGCTGCCTGTACCTGGCGATGGGCGCCGGCGAGCTAAGGCTCTCCTCGAGGGACCCTTTGGTGCAGCCTCACATGGATTACCGTTATCTGGAGCACCCGTCGGACCTGCATCGAATGCGGGAGGGGGTTCGCCTGTGCTTCCGGCTGCTGGATCATCAGGCGCTTGGCGACATCGTTGCGGGACACATCACGCCCACCCGGGAAGAGACCTCTTCCGACGACGCCCTGGACTCCTGGCTACTCAAGAACGTCAGGACTTCCTATCACATCTCCGCCACCTGCAAGATGGGGCCGGAGTCCGATCCTATGGCGGTCGTAGACCAATACTGCCGGGTCCATGGGGTGGAAGGGCTTCGCGTCATAGACGCATCGGTCATGCCTGATTGTATCCGCGCCAACACCAACGCGACGGCGATCATGATCGCCGAACGGGCCGCCGATTTCATCGGGTAAGGCAGGAGAGAGTTTAGCCCAGAATTATGTTGTCGATAAGCCGGGCCTTCCCGATCTGCACGGCCACTGACACCATGGCCTTCTCCTGGATTGCGTCCAGTTCCTCCAGGCTCGAGGCGTCGGCCACGCTGACGTAATCAATCCTCTCGACCATCGGCTCGCGCTCCAGGACACGGCGCACCGCCACGCGCAAGCTCTCCCCGCGCTTCTCCCCATCCAGCCATAGGGTCTCGGCCTCTCGAAGCGCCCGGTAGATCACCGGGGCCGCCTTCCGCTGGTCCCCTGTCAGGTACACGTTGCGGCTGCTCAGGGCGAGTCCGTCGGGCTCCCGCACGGTCGGCACCACAACTACCTCTATCCCCATATTCAGGTCCTGGACCAGCCGCTTTATGACGGCCACCTGCTGGCCGTCCTTCTGGCCGAAGTAGGCTCTGTGAGGACGCACGATGTTGAACAATTTGGCCACCACCGTGGCCACTCCGCGGAAGTGGCCCGGCCTACGCTCGCCCTCGAGTCGCCGAGTCAGTGACTCGACTTCCACCCACGTGTTGAAACCAGGCGGATAGAGCGCGTCCGCCGAGGGGGTAAACACCAGGTTGGCTCCAGCTTCCTCCAACAGGGACAGGTCCCGCTCCATGTCTCCGGGGGTAAGAATGGAAGTCCTCACCTTGACCAAATTGGGACGGGTTCACGAAGATACTCACCGCGACGCTATCGTTCTCGGACGTGGCGCGGCGGACCAGGGACAGGTGCCCCTCGTGGAGGGAGCCCATCGTTGGCACGAGTCCCAGTCCGCCCCGCACTTCGTCGCGGGCGGACCGAAAGTCTTCGATGGTCGAAAGGACCTGTATGTTCGGTGCCATCAGGGGCGCTCTAGGATGTTCATGCTTCGACAGCCTCATCATGAGGGGGGTCCTCTGCAAACCTGACATGGTTCGACGGGCTCACCATGAGCGTATTACCCGGCGGCCTCACCATGAGCGGGTGGTTACCCCGCTCAACCTAAGCTTGTCGAAGGGCGGGTAATGGACCACTGGACAGTTACGGTGCGGACTCCAGCTCGTTGATGATCTTCGCGTCCATCGTAACGCTCTCCTTCTCGGAGGGGAAGGCACCATCTCGAACTTCGGCTATGTAGGAGCCGAAGGCATCGGTTATGGTCTCGGCAAGCCTGGCGTACTGTTTGGTGTGTCCGGGGACGAAGTCCGTGTACAAGCCGAGCATATCGTGGACCACCTGCACCTGGCCGTCGCAGAAGGGCCCGGCGCCTATGCCTATGGTGGGTATGGTCAGCCGTTCTGTGATCAGCTTTGACAGGGGAGCGGGTACTAGCTCCAGAACGATGGAAAAAGCCCCGGCCTCCTCGAGGGCGACGGCGTCCTTAATTATCTGAGCCGCCTCGGCCTTTCCCTTGCCCCTCACCCGGTATCCGCCGAACCTGTTCACCGACTGGGGTGTGAGGCCGATATGTCCCATTACCGGTATGCCGCTGTCCACGATCCAGCGGACCGTCTCTGCGATACTCTCCCCGCCCTCGAGTTTTACCGTGTGGGCGTTGCCCTCTTGCAGGAGTCGTGCGGCGTTCCGCATCGCCTGCGACGGATCCATGCTGTAGGTCATAAAGGGGAGGTCGCCCACTATCAGGGCATGCTTGGTGCCTCTGGCAACGGCTTTGGTATGGTGGATCATGTCCTCCATGGTAACCGGGATGGTAGAGTCGTAGCCCAAAACCACCATCCCCAAACTATCGCCCACCAGCAATATGGGTATCCCTGACTCATCGGCCAGCTTGGCCGTCGTATAGTCGTAGGCGGTGACCATGGGGATCTTCTCGCCCCTGGCTTTCATATTGGCGATGTCTCGTATCGTCACTCTACGAGCCAAGTCTTCGTCCCTTTTGCCTGAAAACCCGCTGGCGGTTCGACGACGCGTCGCACGGGCTCCAGGCGTGATAGTCTGCCGATGTCCTTATCGGCCCCAGTAAATTTATGCCGTTAGCCACCGGCGTTTTCCCATGGCCCATGGGTACTGGCGCGGCGTGGGGTACAAAGAGAGAAGCTGACTAAACTCAAATACAAAACGCCCTCTTGGTCCCGCCAAGAGAGCGCTTTGGCACTTATGTCTCGTCTACTGCCGTCTCGGCCCGGAAGGGTCCCAGCGGCGGCTCGCTAAACGCCTGATAACGTGCTCACCCCCCGGCGGGTGGATGGCAACTCCATCTTATCACGGCCATAGGGGGTGTCAAGGAATGGTATGCAGTCCATGTCCGTCAGCGATCTGTTCTGTTAGGAACCCGCCGTTGCGCCTGCCCTCTTGACGATGCGAAAGACGGTACGCTGGCTCATCTCAAAGCGCTGGGCGACCTCGGGCACCGAGAATCCTTGCTCTCTCAGGGGCTGTCACTACCTCGCTATCCCTCTCGTTACGCCTGTGCCTTTGAAGCCAGCCTGGATCGTCATATTTGCACTGGGGCAGCGGGCATCTCAAGCACGAGGGAGATGCCTCGCAGCCGTCGTCGCGATAAGGATAGCGTTCCGGTAACACATCTGTTAGGGCGCCCACTGTTGCAGTTGTCATTGCCACGTCCCCTCTGTTGGATTTCCCGTATTATAGAACGTCTGTTCTCTTATATGCAAGGGAAACCTGGCGGGAATTTGACTCAAAACAGCCGCCTTGATATATTCACAGCAAGTCGGCTGAGGCTCCTGGTGTGGTCCCGACTCCTCCCCTCCCCTAAATCTAGCGAAAGTGTGACGGAGAGGATGTCACAACCCCAGCCGCAGCCGTAGCTGCGGCTATAGCGAAAACCCCGACAGAGAACACGGAGGTAGGATATGCCAGCCAACCTACCCCCTCCATACTACGAAGCCGAGCGCAAGTACCGCCGCGCCAAGACCGTCCCTGAAAGGGTGGCGGCCCTCCAGGAGATGATGTCCGCCACCCCTAAGCACAAGGGCACGGACCACATCAGGGCGGACCAGCGGGCGCGCATGGCCCGCCACATGGCTGACCTCGAGAAACCAAGCAGCACGGGCAGCAGCCAGCCCGAACCCTTCGCGCTGAGGAAAGAGGGTGCGGGTCAGGCCATCTTAGTGGGCCTACCGAACGGCGGTAAGTCTCAGCTGCTGGCAAGCCTCACCGGGGCCAGCGCAAAGGTGGCTGGCTATCCCTTTACGACCAAGTTTCCCCAACCTGGTATGCTCCGCTTCCAGAATGTCCTGGTCCAGCTCGTAGATACCCCTGCCGTAAATGACCGGGATATGCAGACCCGCCTCTTCAGCCTGCTGAGGAACACGGATCTCCTCATCATCGTCATCGATCTCTCGGCAGGCGCTATCCAACAGATGAGTGAAGTAACGAAGGAGCTGCGGAATTGGGGATATCTCTTGCTGGGCAGAGAGGACAAGGCGGACCCCGAGGACCACAGAGTACAAAAGCGGGCCCTATTGGTGGGCAACAAGGCCGACGGTTCTGGAGCCCTGGACCAGCTCCAGTCGTTGCAGGACAGTCATGGCAGCCGGTTCCCAATCGTAATGACCTCTTCCCTGGAGGACGTCGGAATGGACGAGCTGAGGGAGAGCGTCTTTGAGGCTTTGGACAAGGTGCGTGTTTACACCAAGGCTCCGGGCGATGAACCAGATTACGACACCCCGATCGTGTTGGCACGGGGCAGCAGGGTTGAGGACGCAGCCCAGGCGCTACATAAGGAATGGCTGCGGAGGCTGGATTACGCCGTACTCTGGGGATCGGGAAAATACGGTGGCCAGAGAGTGGGCCGAGAGTATATGCTGGCCGACGGCGACGTGCTCGAATTTCATGGCAGAAGGTGATAGATTGACCCCGAATGGTCCCCGGCGTATAGTGGCAACATCGCTCCCGAGACCCGTGGTCGCTCTGGCTCCCACATTCGCATCATCGTGGTCACCGGTATGTCGGGATGAAGGGACCAGAGAGCGACGTTGCGTTCGAAAATAAGAGGAGCTTTAATCCCTTGGCTCGTCGCAACGGCACTCTTTGTTCTCTCTTGCCAGGGACCGGCGGCTACCGCTACGCCTTCGCCGACCGCCGCTCCTATCCCCACCCCGACGTCCACGGACGCGCCTCCACCCACCGCTACCCCCACCGCGACGCCTATTCCGTCTCCAACGGCGCCTCCAACCCCAACCGCTACAGCCATCCCAACTCCAACGCCCACGGCGGTCCCGACCCCAACGCCAATTCCCACGGCTACCCCAACACCCACTCCCCTACCGACCGCCACGCCGACGCCAACCCGTATTCCCAGTCCAACGGCGACGCCCACTCCCACCGCCACCCCTACACCTCGCCCTACGCCCCACTCCGACACCTAGCCCCACACCAACACCCACACCGATACCGGATGAGACTTACATCAACGAGCGACTTGGCCTGTCCTTCTCATACCCGGCCAACTGGACCATAGACGCGAGCGAGTCCACATCCATCCGATTGGTCCCCAATTTTGGCGGCCTCGTGCTGATCCAAAGCAGCCTGCCGGGACCCACCACCTTAGACGACCAGCTTGTCCGGTTCTTGTTCAACTTCTCCGAGACCCGGGTCTCTCCCTTTCTGAGTGAATTTTCGGGAACCCCGGTCCTCCAGGACATTTCTTTGAACCCAATAGCGGGGCGCCCTCCAGGATATCTGATCAGCATCAAGGGGTCGATCGAAGGCATCCCTTTTGGCGGCAACTTTATGCTCATGCTTCAAGGAGCTCGCGTCACCTCCCTTGGGGTCGTCGCCCAAGAGGGAATATTTGACCAGCACAAGGTTGAGTTTGACACACTGCTCGAATCCTTGAGCCTAAGATCGCCGCCCACGCCGGGCACCGTGGACACCGGCGCCGACCTCGAAGAGCTCCTGGATGCCATAGGTGAATGGGTGACCCTGAAACGAGGGCTTCCGGCCCCTTCGCTACTAGAGCGCAGGTTAGAGACACGTGAGGAGTTCATCGCCAGGAGCGAGATGCTAGATCTGGAGACGCAGCTTGCGACTGGTCGTCTTAAGGACCTGTGCGTAGTTCTGGATCTGTGCGTGGAGTCGGATGACCTAACCAAGCTCTTTGAGGACCTCATTGGTCTAGCTGTCCTAGGATTTTACGAGGTGGATCAAAAATCTCTCACCCTTGTGATAGATGACGGCGAGATCAGTCCTCTGGCGTGGCTCACCTACGCGCACGAGTACACTCACGCTTCGCAGGATAATCAGTTCGACCTTGCGCGTGTCATGGCGCTCGGAGAGGACTCCTTTGAGGCCGGCAAGGCCCTGCTAGCGCTGACCGAAGGCGATGCCAGGCTTGTCGAGTACCTGTTTTACGACTCGCTGCCGGCGGAACAGCAGGCTATCCTCGCCGAACTTTTGAGGACGGCTTCGCAGGAGTTTTCCAACTCCCCCGCAGCCCAACGCGTCCCACGCATAATCAGGCAGACCTTCGGCTGGGAATACTCCGCGGGCCGTGACTTCCTGTTTCGGCTTTACCTTGAGGGTGGTTTCGAGGCGGTTGACGCCGTGTACGAGAATCCTCCCCAATCTACCGAGCAGGTCATCCATTTGGAGAAATACCTTCGTGGGGAAGCCCCTCACATCGTGGAACTCCCCGACTTGTCCTCAGTGTTGGGGGGCGCTTGGCAGCTTCGGGATTCAGGGGTGATGGGGGAGCTCCTTACCAGAGTCTACCTGGGCACCTTTGTTGCCACCGGGGAGGCATTGGCAGCAGCGGCCGGGTGGGGTGGGGACCGCTATGCCCTATGGAAAGACGATCAGGGCAGGCGATTGATGGTGACGCTCTTCTCCTGGGATACTGCTCAGGACGGGATCGAGTTCTTCCAGGCGTATTCGGATTTCGCACGAGCAAAAGGCGGAGGTGACTGGGAACCCGCGCAGATAGGAGAGAATGCGCGGCTATGGGAGGCAGACGAACTCGCCTTAGTACCTGGCCGGGCATGACGGCTCCACCCTTGTGGTCATCGGCCCCGACCGGGCCACCGTGGAACTGGTCCTCCGGGAGATACCCGGATTTGCCGCCGAATGATAAGCCCTGTCCCAGGTGAGCGGGTCGGCGTACCGGTGGACTATCCGTCCCTACCAACACTCCGGGCGTTTGGCTACTGGCCACCCGGACTCTGGGTTTCGCGGCCGGGCCTCAGTCCACGGGGGAGGTCAACAGTCATGGTCCTGCGGGCTACGTCCACGTCTTTCACGACGTCATCCAATGCGGGTATCAATAGGTCCTTGCCGCCTTCGGAAACCACGTATACGTCATTGCTACCCGTGGACAAGATCTCGGTAACCCGGCCCAGGTACTCCGTCTCCTGGGTGTAAACCTTCATGTCTATTATCTGAAAGTGATAATACTCACCCTCGGGAAGAGGGGGGACCATATCCTCGGGCACGAGCAGTAGGGCGCCTCTCAGGCTCTCGGCCTCTTTGTGATTCTCTACACCCTCCAGTTTCAGTGCCAGGGCGCCTTTCGGAAGACTCGTGGAGTGCTCGATCTTGTGGGGATGGTCCCTTATATGCAGGATGCCCCCGGGGGAAAACCTGCCGGGGGCATCGCTGTGCGTCTCTACCTTGATTTCGCCGGTCAAGCCCCTGGGGGCCAGCACCCTCCCCACGATGATCAGTCTCATGGCTGCCATTTCTTTTGTATTTAAGGGCGTCTTGCCGGCCGGGGAGAGTGCGGGAAGGCATTGGAAGTGCGAGCGGGAGGAACGATTCCAGTTATAGGGTAGGATTTCCGGGCCAGGCCCGCTTGGGGCGCGCCTTTATCGCCGTGCCTAGACGATCTCGAGAATAGCTCTTGTCCCATTTTTTACAGCGGCAACCCTGAGGAGCACTCGCATCGCCTGGGCAACACGGCCCTGCCGACCTATCATCTTGCCTTTATCCTCATCCGCCACCTCGAGCCGGAGAATTACTCTCCCTTCGTCCCCCTCCTCAACCTCTTCAGTGACCCTCACTTCCTCGGGCTTGCTGGCGAGGTTCTTGGCAATATACTCGATCAGCTCCTTCATCGCCCTTTTACCTCAGGTATTCCGTCTCAGGTATTCCGTTCCACACCAAGATCCTCCGCACCGCGTCCGAGGGCTGCACGCCTTTCCCGAGCCATGCGATGGCCTTCTCCTTGTTGATGACGACCTTGGGGGGATCAAATAGAGGATCGTATTGGCCGATCCATTCCACGTACGCCCCGTCCCGTGGCGCTCTGGAGTCGGCCACAACTATTCTGTATGAGGGCTGGCCCTTCTTCCCGACTCGCTTCAGACGCATTCTCAGCATATGCCTCTCGTGCACGCACAAATAATCCGGTTTCTGTTTAGGGATTTTAAGCCCCAGACATCCGGATGTCAACGATTGGGACCTAGTGATCTCCCTGGGATTGGCCAAACAACGTCGTCGGCTGCCGCCGCCCGGAAGCTGTCGCGGATAAGAGCCACGCCCTGCGCCATCTCGTTGATATTCGCCACGGGCCATCGTATAATGGTGGGAAGCTGGCCCTATGCCCTGGAGGAAAAGGATGTTATCAACCGGCACGTGGCGTGTGAAAGAGGGCCTCGCCCAGATGCTCAAGGGCGGGGTTATCATGGACGTGGTAAACGCAGAGCAGGCGCAGATCGCCCACGAGGCGGGAGCCGTGTCCGTCATGGCCCTTGAGCGCGTACCTGCCGACATTCGCGCCGCCGGTGGAGTGGCGCGAATGGCCGAGCCCACCAAGATCCTGGAAATCATGGACGCCGTGTCCATCCCAGTCATGGCCAAGTGCCGCATTGGACATTTCGTAGAAGCCCAGGTCCTCGAAGCATTGGGAGTGGACTTTATAGACGAGTCAGAGGTCCTGACCCCCGCCGACGAGGATCACCATGTATGGAAGAAAGACTTTAAGGTGCCCTTTGTTTGCGGGTGTCGCAACCTGGGAGAGGCCTTGAGGCGGATCTCCGAGGGAGCGGTTATGATACGCACCAAGGGAGAGGCTGGTACAGGAGATGTGGTTGAGGCCGTCCGTCACATGCGGGCGGTAATGGGCGAAATCCGAAGGTTGCAGAATATGCCCGAGGATGAGCTTCCCATGGCGGCTAAAGAACTCGGGGCGGACCTGGACCTGGTACTCGAAACCCGAAAATTGGGACGGCTCCCAGTCGTCAACTTCGCCGCGGGTGGATTAGCGACGCCTGCCGACGCGGCAATGATGATCCAGTTGGGCGCAGACGGAGCGTTTGTCGGCTCCGGTATATTCAAGTCCTCGGATCCCGAGAAGCGTGCCAAGGCCATCGTAATGGCCGTCACTCACTACAATGACCCCAAGATCATCGCCGAGGTATCCAGGGATCTGGGAGAACCGATGGTCGGGATCGGCGTGTCCACGTTAAGAGAGGACGAGTTACTTGCCCCTCGGGGTAATCTCTAGGGGTTATTGAGGCAGCGCTTAGGGTGAAGGTAGGAGTCCTGGCCGTACAAGGAGACTTCGCCGAGCATATAGCTGTACTGGGACATCTGGGTGTGGACTTGGTGGAAGTAAGACTCCCCAGGGACCTGGAAGGCGTGCAGGCGCTAATTATGCCCGGTGGTGAGAGTACTACCTTCAGTCGCCTAATGGACCTGTACGACCTCAAAGAGCCTATCAAGCGCATGGCGAGTGCCGGTGTTCCTATCTGGGGCACGTGCGCCGGTCTGATAATGATGGCCCGCGAGCTGACCGACGAGAAACCCGTTCCCATGGGCTTAATGGACATCCAGGTAGTTCGCAACGCCTTTGGGCGACAGGTTGATAGCTTCGAGGTGGACCTCGAAATCCGCCCGCTGGGACAAGAGCCCTTCCCTGCGATCTTCATACGCGCCCCCGTGATATCCAGGGTGGGAAAAGATGTGGATGTGCTGGCCAGCTTGTCGGACGGCCGGGCGGTAGCGGTGCGGGAGCACAATCTGCTGGCGACCTCCTTTCATCCGGAACTTGCCTCTGACTACAGACTACATGATTACTTCTTGAGTATGAGCTGAAGGCGCCATCCGACTGGAAGATGCAGTTTCGACCTGTAGTCGACACCATAAGATACATCCTCTCAGATACTCCTGCGAGCACGAACCTGGCTGTCACCAGGGACGCACTAACTCCGCGGCGTATCCCCATACCGATTGCGCTCATGAAGGAATATGTATCGCCTCGCAAGCACCGTTTCACCCTGGCATCGTGGGAGGGATCTCGCCTGAGGGCGCTGGCCTCGGCAAGGTCACGCTCCGGGCCTCGGGCCTGGGAGGTAAACCGGCTCTACGTGCCCAGGCTTGGCGGTGCATCAGGCGATACAACGCCCGAAGGCGACTTTGGGGAGGACGGCTCACCAGAGGATGAAGTCCAGCTTCTCGAGATGCTCGATCGTGTTGCCGCCCGTGCCGGTCGCCTGGGCGCCGAACGGGTATTCCTCAGAATACCCGCGGGCAGCGTGGTTGCGCAGCCCGCCCAGCGTACCGGGTTCTTCCCATACTACGAGGAAGTCCTGCTCCAGGGCGGCGGGGGCTCCGGTCAAAGGGTGGTTCGGACACGGGACGTCGGATTGCGTCGGATGTTACCTCAGGAGGAGCACGCCATCTTTCAGCTTTACTGCGCGTCGACTCCAGGCTCCGTACGCGTTGGACTGGGAATGACCTTCGATCAGTGGAAAAGTTCCGTGGAAGAACGGGGGGGAGGCGCGATTGAGGAGGTCTATTATCAAGGCAGCAGGATTACAGGATGGGTGGCCCAGAACCTTGCCAGCAGGCCCACGCAATTTGAGCTCATGGTCCATCCAGATGATGGGGAGATATTGCCCGATCTGCTTGAATACGCCTGTGCACGGTCGCAGAGCCAGCAGTGGCTGGTCCCCGAGTACCAGGGGCTTGTCCGGGAGCTGCTGATTCAAAGAGGCTTTACAGAGGCGGCCCGATACGTAATGCTGATCAAGACTATGGCTGTAAGGGTACGCGCTCCTTATCTATCCTCCAGGGAGGCGAAAGTTTGGTAGCTACGGACAAGTTGATCCAGGACGATCTGGACTCTCTCTTGGGGACCTTGCCACCTAGAGTCGCCGAACCTCTCAAGACGAGAGATGATGCTCACGAGCTGCTGGAGGTGATCCTCGATCTTGGCCGTCCCCCAGAGGCTAGATTTCCCGCCGGCGACATCACGCTGGACCCCAAAGAGGTGGGAGAGGAGGACATTCAGCACGTTGTGGACCGAATCGGGGAATTCGGCGGCGACAACAGAGCGGGCATCCCTCGTACTCTGCACCGGATATCGGCCATAAGAAATCGGAAGGGGAGAGTGGTAGGCGTAACCTGCCGCGTCGGCAGGGCAGTTTTCGGCACCATAAAGATCATAGAGGACCTGGTACTCCTGGGAAGCAGTGTTCTCCTTCTCGGAAGGCCCGGCGTGGGCAAGACTACTATGCTCAGAGAGGTCGCCCGCGTCCTGTCTGACACCGCTAGAAAACGTGTCATCATCGTAGACACGTCCAACGAGATCGCCGGCGACGGCGATATACCTCACCCCGCCATCGGCCAGGCGCGGCGGATGCAGGTCTCCACCCCGGCTCGCCAGCACGCCGTGATGATCGAAGCAGTGGAGAACCATATGCCAGAGGTGATAATCATCGACGAGATGGGTACCGAGCTGGAGGCCGTCGCCGCCCGGACCATCGCGGAGCGTGGAGTCCAGCTGATCGCCACCGCTCACGGCAACATTCTGGACAACCTGCTGATGAACCCTACCCTTTCCGACCTGGTAGGTGGGGTGCAGTCTGTAACCCTTGGCGATGAAGAGGCACGCCGCAGGGGTACTCAGAAGACAATCCTCGAACGAAAGGCTCATCCAACCTTCGACGTGGTCGTGGAGATTCAAAGCTGGGACCGTGTCGCGGTCCACAAAGATGTGTCGGAGGTGGTAGACACCTGGCTCCGGGGCTACCCGATCGCCCCTGAGACGCGGTGGCTCGGTGAGTCCGGCGAGGTAATGAAGGCCACCGAAGTAGCCTCATCGTTGGATTCTCCCCGTCCACGAATCCAGCAAGAGTCCGTCGAGGAAAGCCTGGAAGACGGTGCCCCGCGACACTCCGGCGCCAGAGTATTCCTCTTCGGTGTTGGCAGAGAGAAGGTGGCGCAGGCGGCGGGGCAAACAAGACTTCCCGTAGATGTGGTGAGCGAGCTGCGGGCTGCGGACGTGGTCCTGACCACCAAGACCCACTATAGGCGAGGCTCTCAGATGGTTCGGACGGCCGAGAGGGCGGGGAAGCCTATCTACGTCCTACGGAAGAACTCTGCGCCTCAGGTGGAGCAGTTCCTGAGAACGATGGCCAGGGGGAAGGATGACGGCAACCTCGTTGATTCGGCCCTGCAGGAGGCGCATGAGGCGGCTCAGGAGGTGCTTGAAGGAACTATGTCCATCAAGCTTAGCCCTCAGCGCTCCTACGTACGCCGACTTCAGCACCTGCTGGCGGAGAAATACAAGGTAGTCTCCATCAGCTCCGGCAGGGACCCCAACCGCCGGGTCACTTTCCACAGGGATTAGGTGGGGGCCGTGGGCGCCTTCATAGTCTTCGAGGGTGGAGACGGATCAGGTAAGAGCACCCAGGCCCGCATTCTCAAGCGACGTCTGTCGAGGAAAGGCTATGCGGTTGTCCTGACCCACGAACCTGGTGGGACACCCCTCGGGGAGGCGGCCCGCCGCTGGCTCAAGGGCAGGCCCGGTCTGACACCGCTTACCGAGCTGTTCCTTTTTTCAGCCGCCAGAGCCCAGACGATGGACAGGGTCGTCTCCCCTTCCCTGGATTCCCATCAGACCGTGATCTGCGACCGGTTCTGCGCATCTACCGTGGCGTACCAAGGACACGGCCGGGGCCTGGACCTGGAGCTAATTGAAAGAATAAACGGTGCGGCTACCGGCGGAATCCGGCCGGACCTGACGGTGCTCCTGGATATCCCGGCGGAGATAGGGCTGGCTCGGAGAAGCGGCGCGAAGGGAGATCCCTTCGAGTCCGAGGCGCTGGAGTTCCACCGGAGGGTACGGCAGGGCTATTTGGCACTTGCCTCGGGGGAGCCCCGGCACTGGCTTGTGTTGGACGGCACCCAAGAGAAGCACGCATTGGCGGCGCAGATTCTGGCAAAAGTTGAACCCCTCCTGTGAGCCATGGAGGGGTTGTGAAGCGTCATTGTTTCTGCCGTTGCTTCCTTGCAGGCAGGCCCTCCCCCCGGCCTGCGGCCACCCCTCTCCCCAAGGGTCCCTGAGGGAGAGGGGCCGGGGGTAAGGGTACCCTCGGGGCTAACCCTAGTCAGCGTGGGCCGGGACGGAATCCAGCTTCGCCTTGATGACCTCTTTCATTTTCCGAACTCTGGTGAGCTCAGGGTAGGCGTTGCCCTCTTCCTTCCTGCTGAAGATCTTCTCGCCGTCCAGGTACACGTCCAGCACACCCCTCGAGCCCGGGGTCAGGGAGATGGCAGCGTCGGGCCCATAGGCCCTGAAGAACTCGTTAGCCATCCACGTGGCTAGAGAGTGGTACTCTCAAGGGACACAGTAGACGATCTCTAGGGTCACTTTACAGCTATCGCACGCCATCGGCACACCTCTTATAGTCGGGAAGCTAGCGGGAAACTACTTCTAGTAAACCTCTGGTTGTGATGATTAGTCGGCGTGGGCCGGGACGGAATCCAGCTTCGCCTTGATGACCTCTTTCATCTGGCGCACCCGGGCGAGGTTCGGATAGACCTTGCCCTCTTCCCTCTTATCGAAGATCTTCTCGCCGTCCACGTAAACCTCGATCCGTCCGTGGGCCCCGGGAGTAAGGGAGATGGCAGCGTCAGGTCCGTAGGCCGCGAAGAACTCGTTAGCCATCCACGTGGCTACTCCATGATGCCCTCAAGGGACACAGTAGACAATATCCAGGGTGATTTTGCAGGCATCACACGCCATTGGAACGCTCCTCCTCATCACCCTGTTCGTAGCGAAGGGTCTGGAGGAGGTGGGCGTCTCACTCCCCACACCAGATTCTTCGCCTATGGCTCAGAATGACACTTCCGTAGAAATGACAAGGCTAATGAGACTAAGCACCAGTTTAGCGTCTAGTTTGAGAGAGTCAAGTACGTCATCCCCAGTTCCTCGCGGTGGGCAGGTCTCGCGGTGCCTCGATACTCTCGGCATGAACCATTACTATGTTCAGGGTGCCTTCCCGCCTGGAGATTACGCCCATCACTTTCAACACCGGCTCTCTCAGGACCAGCCTGTACTTCTCATAGACGGCGGGCCATACCACCAGGGGGATGTGCCCGAACTCGTCCTCAAGGGTGACAAAGACAGCTTTTGCCAGAGGCCTCTGCCTGCGTATAACCAGGCCGGCGACAGTCACATCCTCGCCGTCGCTCATGCCTGGAACATCTAGGCTGCTCAGTACTCCCTTACCCAGATGGGGCCTTAGAGCCGCCATAAGAGACCCGGCAGGGTAGAGGCCGAGGGTGTGGTATTCGCCCACCATGCTCTCCCATTCGCTGAGGTGCGGGAGACCGGCCATATCCTGCTCCACGGGAATCTGAAGGGCGGCCTGGCCACCACCCGGCCTGTAGCGAAGCCCCACCTCCCAAAGCGCCGACCTGCGGTCCGTGACCAGCGAGTCAAAGGCTCCCGCCGTAACAAGATTCTCCAGGATTTCCCGCTGTAGTCCCGTGCGTCGCATAGCGTCGGCCAAGGACGCAAAGGGGCCTCCTTCCCTCCTGGCTACGACGATTTCCGAAGCCGCCGATCCGCCCAGCCCCTTTACATTGAGGAACCCCAGCAACAGAGACTCGTCCCTGATGACGGACTTCTCCATGCTGGCGTTGATATCGGGGTTGAGGACGGCGATCCCGTGGCGCCGGGCGTCCTCCTTCAGTGTCTCCAGGTTGTAAAATCCCATGGGCTGCTGGTTGAAGATGGCCACATAGAACTCCAGGGGGTAATAGCGCTTGAGCCAGGACATGTGATAAGCCGTAACTCCAAAGGCGAAGGCGTGGGACTCGGGGAACATGTACTGGCCATTGAACTTCTTGAATATCCTGGCGGCGGTGTCTTCGGGGACGCCCCGCTTTATCGATCCATCCCTGAACCTAGTCCAGTACAGATCGATCAGGCCCCTGTTGTTCTTCCGGCTGAAGGCCCTCCTCAGCTGGTCCGCGTCGGCGGGGCTGAACCCCGCCACATCTATCGCCAGCTGGTTCACCTGGTCCTGGAACAGTATGACCCCCAGGGTCCGCTCCAGGGAGCGCCTCTCCAGAAGGTGGTCGAACTCCCAAGGGTCGCCGTAGGCGTGTCGCCGGATAAACTGGGATACGCCGTCGTTGGCCCCCACCCCTGGCCGTACCGCGGCCACTTCCCAGGCCATCTCCGTGAGGTTCCTAGGCCTTATGCGGGTGATGGTCTGCATCTGGGCCGCCGATTCCACCTGGAAGATTCCGATAGTATCGGCCTGGTGCAGCATCTCATACACGGCCTCGTCCTCGAAATCTATGCGGCTCAGGTCGATGTAGTGCCCCGTCCGCTCCTCGATAAGCTGCAGGGCATCCTGCATCTGGGATAGGGCGCCCAGCGCCAGGAAGTCTATCTTGACGAAACCGGCGTCGTCGATGCTGTCCTTGTCCCAGTGACATATGTAGCGGCCGTCTATGGCCGACTGCTGCACCGGCGTCATGTCTATAAGTGGCAGGGAGCTTATCACCATTCCACCGGGGTGCTGGGCCAGGTACTTCGGGAAACCGTCCAGCTGGACCGCCAGGTCTATAAGGTCTCGCCACACGGGGGCATCGACCCTGTCTCTGAACTCGGGGAGAGCCATCATCTCGGATCTGAGGTGACCGGCGTGGTGGGGGTCTACCCTTTTGGCCAGCTTGTCCACATCCTGGGCGGGGAGTCCCAGGGCTTTGCCCAGGTCCCGTATAGCGCCCTTGAGCAGATAGGTGCTTATCATTCCGGTGAGGGCCGCATGGTCCCAGCCCCACCGCTTGTGCACCCGGAGTATAAGCTCCTCCCGGATGTTGCGGGGAAAGTCCAGGTCGATGTCGGGGACCGATGCCATGTCATCGGAGAGGAAGCGCTCCAGGGAGAGGTTGAACTCCATCGGGTCTATGTGGGAGAGGCCGATCAGATAGCCCACCAGCATCGCCACCGACGAGCCCCTTCCCCTGCCCGGCGGACGCTCCTCCAGGGGAACTTCGATGTCGCTCAGGCCCAGCTCGATCATTATCTCCCGGGCCATCTGAATTATGTCGTGGTAGATGAGAAAGAAGCCGGCCAGGTCGTGTTTCTTGATAAGCCGGAACTCCTCCGACAGCCGCGCCTTCACTTTATCGGTGATGCTGCCATAGCGACGCACGGCAGCCTCACGGCACATGTGCTCAAGGTACGTCTGGGGCGTGAAGCCCTCGGGCACTGGGTAGTCGGGGAACCGGTAGTTGAGGTTCCGGGTCAGGTCGAAGGTACACCTGTCCGCTATCCGCAGAGTGTTCTCGATAGCTTCGAGACAGGCCTCGAACAGGGCCGCCATCTCGTCCGGGTGCTTTAGATAGAACTGTTCGTTGGGGCGCCGCTCCAGGTGGGTCTCCTCCAGGCTCTTGTTGTTCTTAATGGCGACCAGGGCGTCCTGAAGCCTGTGCCGCTCCGGGATATGGTAGTGGACATTGTTGGTAGCGACCACGCCGACGCCCAGGTTACGTGATAGCTCTATGAGACGCCTGTTGCGCTGAGTATCCCCCTGGACCAGGTTCTGCTGGAGCTCCACGTAGACATTGGGCGCTCCGAACCACTCAAGGTACTGCCCCAGGTCCTCTTCCGCCTCCGCGTATCGCTCCTCCATCAAAAGCCTTGGGACGCGCCCTTTCCGGCACCCTGTAAGCAAGACCAAGCCGTCCGAGTGGTCCGGTATGTACCTGGCGTTTAGCTCTGGACTCCTCCGATCGGTGCTTATGTGGGCGTAGGAGATAAGCCTGCACAGGTTGCTGTATCCCACCTGGGTGGCCGCCAGGAGGGTCAGGTGGGATCCGCCCGTGAGAGTAACCTCGGCCCCAGTTATGGCCCGCACGCCCAGGCTCTTGGCCGCCTGGGCGAACTCCATGGCGCCGCACAGGTTGTCGTGGTCGGTGAGGGCCAGGGCACTGTACTCCAGATCTCTGGCCCTCACAAGGAGATCGCTGATAGAGGAGGCGCCCTCCTGGAAGGAGTAGCTGCTGTGGCAGTGAAGCTCAGCGTAGGGTGTGGACATCAATGTCTCTCTTCTTAGTGGGGTAGGGGCGACGCATGCGGCGCCCCTACGAGGAGGTGGACACGCATGCGGCTGGTACGAGCCGCCCGATGCCAGGTCCGAAAGGGTGACGCGTCCTCCGTCCCATGTGGTCGCTGGGTCGCCCCTGCGAGGGGGGATCTAACCCTGCTGCCGGTACCAGCCTCCCGACGCCAGGTCCAGAAAGAGGGTGACGCGCTCGCCGTCCTGGGTGGTCACCGCGTAGTACCTGCGGGCGATAGGCGCCGGCCTCCACCACTCGTCGGATATCTCCCAAAGGTCTTGTATACAGGCTATTTGGAGCCTTCGCCCCCGCAGGGTGAGGGCCAGGGGGCTGCCGTGTCCGTCTTCCAGGACCTCTACGGGCGACGGCAGGTTCAGGGGGCGAATTGGACCAGGGCCTGCCGCCTTTCCGGAATTCTTGACCATGGCTCTAACTCCCTGACCTGATAGATGGGAGGCCTGCGGCCCAGACGCGCCTCCAGCTGCCTCAACGTCTCCCTCATCTGCTCCTGCCTGCGAATGTCCGAGAAGAGACTTGCCTGTGTCCCCGACTCACCGGTGAAGCCGGAAAGGGTCAGCCTCATGTCTTCGAGGGGACCTGGTATGGCCACCGTCTCCAGGGCGCTTTTCAGCCCGAAAAGGGCCCTCTCCCGGGAGTTGACGGCTTCTTTGAAGGCGAACCGTCTTGTCCATGGGGGCTTTCGGAAGACCTGGCTCTCCAGCGATGCCGTGCGCGCGTACTTACCCGTGAGGGTAATGTGGGCGAAGGCCCTCCCCAGTAGCGTCTCTATCGCCAGGATAATAGTGTGTAGTGTTGTGACGGGCGAGGGGAAGGCGAGGTACTCGCTCACTGCCTCCTCACGTCCGTAGAGGAGCAGCGGGCTATGGTCGATGCCGTTGGCCAGCTCCCAGGCCACCTTTCCTTTCGCTCCGAACTGTGCCTGTACCGAGCCTACCGAGAGAGAGGCCAGCCGGCCTATGGTGTGGAGCCCAAAACGGTGTAGACGCAGCTTGCTGTTCCAGGAGATGGGGAGCAGGTCCACCGGAAACGCACTGAGGAAACCGGCTACATTGCCGGGGACTTTGGTCGCCTGGCCTCCCCCACTCACCATGGCCGCGACGTACGCCGGAAACTTTCCCTCGGCCAGCCCTATGCGCGGGCTGAAGCCGTGGGGAGCTGCCTGGAGCAGAGAAGCTACGAGCCTGGCCTCGCCGCCGTACATTTCTTCAAGCCCGTCGAGCCCTACATAGGCACAGGCCAGATCTCCCTTTTCCACCAGAGGGCTTCTCTGGGTCAGAAGTCCGGCGACCTTGTCGAAATCAGCGTGGTAACGCGGCTGGTCAGCTTGAAGCAGAGTGGCGTTCTTGCAGCGGGAGAGGGCTTCCTGAAGAGGCATCCCAGCGATGATCCCCCTTGCCTCGGGGGAATGGTCCACCACCACCTGCTTCGAGCCGATGTTTTCCGTAATAATGACCGGCTTCCCCCGAAGCTGAGTATACCGCTGCAGCTCCGATTTCATGGGAAGGTGGGTTATGAGGACGCACGCGATCTTCATACCGTCTACCTGGGGAGTTCGACTGATTACGGATTGTATCAAACATATGTTCTGATTTCAACAGGCAAGTGGCAGAGTGTCTTTTTGAATTATGTTTAAACAAAGTCTAAAATTTCGAATAACGTCACTTATTCCACCTGGCCCGGGGCGGCTTCTCCCCACGATGTTATCCCTTCCGGCGTTATTTTAATCACCGGGCTATCAGCTATGTCCATCTCCAGGTACTGGGGATACTTTTCACGCAACATCAGAGTGGCGCGGCGGTGCTCTTCGCCTTCTCGGATGAGCTGGGCTGAGCCCCTTACAAGCACATACCACAGCCGGTTCCAGTCCTCCTCGTAATGGTCCAGCACCACTGCCACATTCGGGTTGGAAAGAATGTTCCGCACCCTCTTCAGCTGGGTGACGGGAGTCCGCTTTGGCTTCTGGTCCAGGACCGAATAGAAGTGGTCGCCATCGAAGACGAAGCAGATGGGAATTAGATGGGGCATTCCTTGAGGGTCAGAGGTCGCCAGGTGAGCTATACGCCTAGCCTTTATGCGCGTCTCATCCTGGGGGGTTAGCGGGCTCAAAGACTGACTGCCGGGCCAATGTCATCGTTGTTACGGAAGTACCCCTCACCCCCAGGGAGAGGGGTGGCCGTATGCCGGGGTGAGGGCCTGAGGTCCCACCGTATGACTAAGGCTCGTAGTGGAAGCCCAGAGGGTCTTCCATGGTTCGAACGTTCTCCAGCGCATTGCGAGCGGCGTCTACGATGATCGTGTCGCCTCTTTTCACACAGGCCATCAGGGCCCGCTTGGCGAGGGTACCGCCGATTTCCCCAAGGGCGTCGATGCCGGCCATCTGCACCTGGAAGTCGTCGTCCTGGAGCAGGGGAATGAGGTGGGGTGCCGCCTCCTCAGCCGCCAACTCGCCGCAGGCGGTGGCTGCCTCGTATCTGAGCGGCGGACTGGAACTTTGCAACTCCCTAAGAAGGATCTCCAGCCACTTGGGCTCTCCCGTCTTACCCATGGCGTAGATGGAGCTGCACTTCAGATTGAGGTCATCACTCTCGTAGGCCCAGTGGATATATTCGGCCACATTGGAGGTGTCGAAGGCGGCCACAGATTCCAGGGCTCTTCTTCTCACCTCCAGCCACTCTTGTTCATCCTCAAGCGCCTCCATCAGGCTACCCCTCACCAGGTCACCGTCTTTGGAAAGAATCTTCCTATCCTGGGCGAGGGAGGCGAACTTCCCCAGCGCAGCCGCCGCCGCCGCCCGGACCTCGCCCGAATCGTCTGATTTGAGTAGCTCTACCAGCGATAATATTAACGACCTGTCTTCAAACTCCCATAGGCCCGACATGGCCTTCCTCTTAACCGACTCGTCAGGGTCCTTGAGACACAGTTTTAAGACGGCGCTGAAGTCCATCTCCGCATTGTCTTCAGCCATCTCCACCAGACGCTCGACGACCGCCCGCCTTCGCTCGGATGGCACCTTGTGCCAAGTCCGCGCGAACAATCCGAGCTCCTTAGGCGATAGGCCAGACAGCTCTAGCATGGCCTGAAAGCCTAAAGGCAATGCCTGTTCAGATATCTGTTGTAGAGACTTTTCCAACGACAAGGAGGCTCTCCTCGCATGGAGCTTTATCTTACTGTGTCAGCGCTCCGCCCGGAGGACTGCCTACACCGGCTCTTTTGCAGCGACAGAGACTTTCCCCAGATATAGGGCCGGTATCTTGGACGCGCCACCTACCCAGTGGCTTTCTGTTCCAATGGCCTGGACATTTTTAAGTGCTGTGTAAACATTACCAGAGATGACGGTATTTTTCACCCTTCCAGTGACAACCCCTCCCTCGATCCGATAACCCAGCAGCACATTGGCATTGAAGTTACCGCCGAGGATATTGCTCTGCCCGGCTCCGAGGAGCCGTTCCACTACGAGCCCGTCTCTTATGTCTCCAATCATATCCTGATAAGAGACCTCCCCCTCCTTGATCACCAGAACGCTGATGCCGGGGGACGGTTGGGAGTTGACGCCTCTATGAGCGCTGCCGGTGCTTTCCGTTCCGGCCCGGCCTGCCGTCTGCAAGTCGTAGAGAAAGCTGGCGATCACTCCACGGTCTACCAAGGGGAATGTCCTGGTCGGCACGCCTTCGTCGTCGCACATACGGCTGCCGGGCACGTAAGGGAAACTGGGCTCATCCCAAAGGGAAAAACTCTCGTCGAGCATCTTCTCCCCCAGCTTATCTACCAGGGGCGAGGCGCCCTGCACGACGGTCTTTCCGTTGAAACCGGCGAGCAGAGGAGGAAGGAGCGCGCCGGCCACGCCCTTCGGGGTGAACACGACAGGTACTTCGCCTACCGGGGCTGGCACCACCTTCCTGGAGATCTCAAGCTGGGTCTTGATCGATTCCACTAGCTCCGATGTGTCCGACAGAGGGCGGCAGGAGCTCTTGCCATCGGAGACGAACAGCATGTCGGTGTCCTTTATGATCGTCCCGTGTAGAAACATCGAGAAGACGCTCTTGGTGTACGCTGCGTGACCACCCCGGGAGTTCAGTATCGTAACCTCGGTCACGCCCTTGGACACGCTGGCGTCACAGAGGACGTCCGCGGTATGGGCCACAAGCTGGTCGATGGAGCGCTGGCCCATCTCGACCATGTCTCCCAGTGGCAGCTCCGCCGTTTGAGGATCGAAGATCTCGACGGGGGTCATGTCGTGGCTGGATGGAAACCCAAGCCGGGCTTCAGGGCCGAAAGGGACCATCTCGAGGGCGTTCTGGACCAGGCCATCGACGCGGCTGACATCAGAGGTTGAGGCGAACCCTATCCTGCCGTCTTTAATGATACGCAGGGCGACTCCCGAGCTCTCCCTGCTTTCCACGATCTTCAGGCGGTTGGCCTCGAACAGCACGGGTTCGCCCCGGTGCCAGACATGAAAGACCTCCGCCTCTTGAGATACCTTTGCGGCCTTCTCCAGTAGGGCCTCTGGATCCAGCCCGTTCCGCCGCGTCGAGCTCATATTGAAGCTCCGCCGATCAGGCATTTCTGGATGCGTATGTGGGGGCTGCCGTTGGACACGGGAAGGGGAGACTGGCCACCCTTCCCGCAACCTCCACCCTGGTTCATGTCCAGATCGTCGGCGATGGCATCCAAGTTTTCCAGCGTGGTGAAAAGGTTGCCCGACAGGAGGACGGGCCGCATCAGCTCTTCAATCTTGCCGTTACGTATAGCGTGGGCCTCGCCTGCTGAGAAGGTGAACTGCTCCATGCTCGTCATTCCACCGTACCAGTTGGAAACGTACAGGCCGTCCTTGATATCGGAGATGATCTCCGCGAGGGTGGCGGCGCCGGGCTCGATATACGTGTTGGTCATCCGGACTATGGGTGGGTGCTGGGAGCTTATCGCCCTGGCGTTGCCCGTTGGGGCCTCTCCCAGCTTGGCCGCCGTCTCCCGCGAGTGGAGTCTGCCGACCAGTACCCCCTCCTTCAGGAGATAAGTCTTTGAGGCAGGGACTCCCTCGTCGTCGTAGCCGTAGCTGCCTCTCAGGCCAGGCACGGCGGCCCCATCCACCACGTTCAGGTGGGCCCCGCCAAAGCGTCGGCCCATTGCCATGATCTCCCGCATACGAGGGTCCTCGTACACGTGGTCGGCCTCGGAGAGGTGGCCGAAGGCTTCGTGTATGAAAACTCCCGCCAGCACCGGGTCCAGAACCACGGTGTACTCGCCTCCCTTGGCCTGGGACGCCGTCAGCAGGTCTACGGCGCAGCGGGCAATCTTCGCCGCCTCCCCGTGGAGGTCCTCCACGACTGAAAAATCACCATTGGAGCCCAGGCTCGACCCGGATTGTTGTACGTCGCCTCCGTCTCGGGCCATGGCGCTGAGCCGCATGCTGATGTCTACTTTCTGCTGCTGAATGTAGGCGCCTTCCGAGCTGGCGAATATTCGATTTCGGCGGCTGTCTCCATAGCTGGCAGTGGAAGTGGTGATCTGGGGCACGCTCCAGATGATGTCCACGTATTCTTGAAGGAGGGACACTTTATCCTGAAGAGATACGGCCAGGGGGTCCTTTTTCACCAGCGGGGGAACAATGTCCACGACCGGCTCCATGGGAGCGATGAATGTGCCCTCGTCGGGAACCAAGCGGGCGTTTCGGACGGCGGTAGCTACTTTCTCTCGTAGCCCATCCAGCTCATTGAAGCATACAAATCCCCATCCAGTCGCCAGCGCTCGGACACAGCCTCCTATTCCGGTGGGGTGGCTGACCTCTTCCAGTTCTCGGCCGCGATACACAATGTGCGTACCTTCGACCTCCTCGACTCGGACCTCTATGTATCGAGCGTCCTGTCCCTTCAGTGCGTCTTCGATACGATCTCGTATATCAGTGTCCATGGGCGATCACCTCGTCGGAGCAGAAGCTTGCCTCCCCAGCCAGTGGCTCACATTGGGCCTGCCAGAGCCACCAGCGCAGGCCTCTGGCTAACTGGAGACATCCACTAAATAATATAGCATATTCGCTGACTTCCCCAGCTTCCTGTCCTATTCTTTCCTCCGCAGGAGAGGAGCTGCCGTCGCTGGAATAGATTGGCGCCCTGAAAAGTGCTAAAATCGACCTGATGTATAGCGTTGCGGGGACTCCGCGCGCCGGGCAGGAGGATATGCCACCCGTGGATAAAGTAAACGCCACCATCTCACCGCGGCTCACGCAGGCGGATGGAGCGGGGCAGCAGGGGAACCTCACCGCGGGTGAGGTTCTCGGCGCTCTTGGGAATGAACACGCTCCATTCCCGTGGGAGCCGCGGACCGATCCGGTCTCGGAGGTGGTGCTGACGATTCTCTCCCAGCACACTTCGGACATCAACTCCGACAGGGCGTTCAGGCAGCTCATGGACCGCTTTGGTTCGCTGGAAGCGGTGATGGAGGCTGACACCGAGGAGATAGCCCGATACATCAACGTCGGCGGCCTGGCGAAGATAAAAGCGCCGCGTATCAAGCAGGTGCTTAATCTGATCCGGGAAAGAGTGGGCTTGCTGGACCTGGCGTTCCTCAAGGAGATGCCCCTGCAAGACGCCAAGGCCTGGCTGAGAGACCTACCCGGAATAGGGCCCAAGTCGGCCGCCGTGATCCTCTGCTTTTCGCTGGGCATGCCCGCGATGGCCGTGGACACCCACGTCTACAGGGTATCCAGGCGTCTCGGCCTCATCGGTGAGAAGACCAGCTACGAGGATGCTCACGACATACTTGAGAGGGCGGTGGAGCCGGAGCAGGTTTATCTCTTCCACATGTCGCTGATCACCCACGGGCGGAGGGTATGCAAAGCGCCCAGACCCCTGTGTCCACAGTGCGTCCTGGCTTACCGCTGCCCATCCCGACAGCTGGGGGAATCAAAGGCACTGAGGCGCAGAGGCACAGAGAAAAACTTAAAATATTAGTCCTCAGTGTGTCTGTGCCTCTGTGGCTAAGAAGTAGGTAAAGACGTGAGAATAGGCATCATCAACGTGACCGGCTACTCCGGCTCGGAGTTGGCGAGAATCCTCCATCGTCACCCGGAAGTTAGTGTTACCTCGGTTAGTGGGCGAAGCGCGGCCGGCCAAAAGCTGGGCGACGTGTTCCCCCATCTGTCCGGCCTGGACCTGGTCATCAAGCCCGAGCTGGACGGTAGTCTCGACCTGGTCTTCTCCGCCCTCCCCCACAAGGCCAGTGCCGAGGCCGTGATACCGCTCCTGGAAGATGGCGTCAAGGTCGTTGACATAAGCGCCGACTTCCGGTTGCGGCAGGCGTCGGAATACGCGGAGTGGTACGGCGACCCCCACCCGTGTCCCCATTATCTGGAGGAAGCAGTGTACGGCCTCACTGAGCTCAATCGTGCGGAGGTCGCCCAGGCCCGCCTGGTCGCGAACCCCGGCTGCTATCCAACCGGCCCCATACTAGGGTTGGCGCCCGCGATCAAGCATGGCCTGATAGAGTCGGACATCATCATCGACGGCAAGTCGGGAGTATCCGGCGCCGGAAGGGGACTCAGCCTGACCACTCACTTCTCCGAGGTGAACGAAAACGTGAAGGCCTATTCCGTCGACGGCCACCGCCACCTTCCCGAGATAGTCCAGGAGCTGGGAAAGCTGGTCTCGCCCAAACCGCAGGGCGGGCCGGACCCTGCCGGCAATCAGAGTCAGAGGACCGAGCTGAAAGTGACCTTCCTGGCCCACCTCATCCCCATGACCCGCGGCATCCTGAGCTCCTGCTATGCCCCGCTGAATCCCGACGCCTTCTCATCCTGGGAGGACGCCAAAGAAGAGGTGCGCCGGGTCTACAACAACTTCTATGATGGAGAACCCTTCGTCGAGGTGCCGTGCGATCCCCCCCAGACCAAGCAGACCCTGGGCAGCAATATGTGCTTGGTATACCCCACCGTTGACGTGAGGACAGGCAGGCTGATCGTCATCACCTGTCTGGATAACCTGGTCAAGGGCGCCGCGGGCCAGGCAGTGCAGAACATGAACCTCATGTTCGGCCTGCCGGAGACCACCGCCCTGGAAGCGCTGGCTATCTACCCGTAGCTCCGGTATAATGACTCAGCGCCCCCGTCGTCTAGCCTGGCCAAGGACGCCACCCTTTCAAGGTGGAGATCAAGGGATCGAAGCCCTTCGGGGGCACCAACTTTCAAATGCAACATGAGGCCCATGGATGAGGAAAAAGTCCATGGGCCTCATGTTTTTGCTCACAAGGGCCGACTGGCCCATGGAGGCAATCCCCTCGTCGAATTTCAGTATCTGGCGGCATAAAATAAGATTGTATACTTGACCCCTTCAAGGTGGAGATCCGGGGTCGAAGCCATTCGGGGGCGCCAGCTCGACTTATTGAGGACCGCGAGCCGCCGGGTCCGGTGGGCCGCGAATATAAGGTTGTCAGGTGCGTAGCATGAGTGAATATGACCTGGTCATTAGAGGTGGAACCATCGTCGATGGGACGGGTATTCCCCGGTACCGTGCCGACATGGCGGTCAAAAACGGCAGGGTAGCCATGATCAGCGGCAGGATTCCCGCGGGGGGCGCCCGGGAGATCGACGCCGGGGGCTGCATCGTGGCCCCGGGGATTGTAGACCTGCACACCCACTATGACGCCCAGCTCAACTGGGACCCCTATGCCTCCCTGTCCGGCTGGTTCGGCGTCACTTCCCTCACCATCGGACAGTGCGGGTTCGGCTTCGCGCCGACTCGGCCCGAGGACAGGGACCTGAACATGCGGATGATGAACCGCATCGAGGCCATCCCCCTGGAGTCGATGCGCCAAGGAATACGCTGGGACTGGGAGACCTTTCCAGAGTATCTGGACAGCCTGGACCGCCAGGGTTTGGGAGTCAATGTGGGGGCTCTGTTTCCCTTCTCACCGATGCGCGGCTATGTGCTGGGCATGATGGCGGCCAGGGAGAGGACCTCGGTGACACCGGATGAGCTGACTCAAATGAAACAGCTGCTCCATGAAGCCATGTCGGTCGGTGCTTTCGGATTCTCTCTGGATATGAACATGGAGGACCGCTGTGAGGACGGTGGACCACTTCCCAGCCATGTTGCTTCGGAGGAAGAGCTGATGGCGCTAGCGGAGGTCCTTGGCCAGTTTGGGGTGGGCCATATGGGCCAGACCCTGGGCTACGGCCTCAAGCCGGACCAGCAGAAACGTGAGCAGGCGATACTGACCCGCATGATGAGGGTCAGCGGCCGCCCACTTCACGTGATGGACAACGACAATGGAGAGGACCCTGAATGGGTGGCCTCCTCCCATGCAGAAGGGCTGCCCTTGCTGATGCAGTACATGTGCCCCATCGACCGTGGCCAATTCAAACTGGCCGAATACAACATGTTCGATTACATGCCAAACTGGGTGCAGCCCTTGGTTGGAAGTCCGGAGGAGCGTGCCGCCAAGCTGAGGGACCCACTGGTCCGCATTGCTATGAAACAGGACGTGCTAGACTGGCCCCACAGCAGGACAGATTGGAGCAGGACCCGTGTTTTGCAGGTCGGGCTAGAACGCAACTACAGATACGAAGGTATGACCATCCAGGAGCTGGGCGCGGCCACCGGGAAAGAACCCGTCGACGCCTTCCTGGACCTGGCCCTTGATGAAGAGTTGGAGACCGAATTCGAGTTGCCCCCTCGCGACACCCCCGATCAGTTGGAGCTGCGGGCACAGGCGTTTATAACGCCCTACGCACATGTCTCGGCATCCGATGGCGGCGCCCATACCCGGTTCCACACACTCGCCACCTGGCCGGCGTGGTGGCTGTCATTCTGGATCCGAGACATGGAGATCATGAGCCTGGAGCAGGCCCATCATAAGATCAGCGCACTACCCCGCCTGGCTGGCGGACTTCAAAGACAGGGGCGCCCTTCGAGTCGGAAACTGGGCCGACGTCATTGTCTACAACCAGGGTGAGCTTGGATTGCTGTACGACAAACCCATATACGCCTACGACTTCCCAGGCGGAGAACGTCGCATAATCCAGAAACCCACCGGTCTCAGGTACACGATAGTCAACGGCGTCGTCACATTCGAAGGGAACGAATGCACGGGAGAGCTGCCGGGCAAGCTGCTCCGCAGCTATGACATGGTGGGGTAGTCTCAGCTATACGGACCGTCTTTTGTCGCCGAATCCGGCGACCGGCTAGTGCCTTCAGCCTCGGCCATGTAAATGGCCACCCTCCGGCTCCACTTCTATGTCGAAGGACCTCCAAAGGAACGACCGCTTCATTCCGACGTGGACCTTCCTCGCTATGCGGGCCAGGTTGTGTGAAACCAGGATCTGCACCCCATTCAAGCGGGTGACCTGGATAAGCCGCCGTGCTCTTCTTTCTTAGGTAGGTGTCGACCGCCACCTGGGGCCTGCCCCCTCAGCCGACGACAGGTATGAAGTCCAGCGCCATTGCCCCGCCCTTGTTGCGCAGGTGTGAGACGGCCTCCTCACTTATGGTGAGTTCCATTACTGTCTCCCATCAATGGATTGGTGTGGTTAACACTATCTTTAGATGTGCCCGCGAAGAGATCGGTTCACAACCCTCCCCAGCACGGCGCCTCCGGTAAGGTTGACATGGGCAGTTTCCTCAACCAGAATAGCTTGGCCCCCTCTGCCGGTCCGCCTCAGACGGATGAAGGCCTGCCCTGAGCCAGCCGAATGGGTGTCCCTCGGATATAATCCCCCTTCCTGGCCAGGCATGTCCTGAGTCTATCAAAGGGAAGGGGCCAGAGGGATGGTCGAAAGAGTTTTTCAGCACCCCGCTATAAGACCGCCCGTCCAGAGAGGCAGTTGATGACTGTACTGATCGTAGGCGCAGGGGTCGTCGGAGCCCAGGTGGCCCGTATAGAAGTGGAGAGGGGTGAGAGGCCGGTCTTGTTGGATATCGCGCCTCAGGCCGACGCCATCTCCGAAATCGTGGATCCGACGGCGGTGAAGATCGTCCGAGGGGATATTCTGGCGCCCTTGGACCTGGCCCGGGTCATCCGAGAGGAGGCGATCACCCACGTGATCCTGACCGCGGCCAATCCGAATCTGACCCCTGGAGCACAGCAGAACCCCTACGCGTCCATCGCTGTCAACATAATGGGCACGGCCAATGTGCTGGAGGCGGCTCGAATCTTCGGCATCCAGCGGGTCGTCTTCAGCAGCACCGTCGGCCTCTACTCCTCCATGGCCGGGGGCGGAGATGACGACTCGGGAGCCCTCTTGCGTGAGGAGGTCCATCCCAGGCCCACCACCATTTATGCGACCACGAAGCAGGCGAGCGAGAACCTCGGACTCAACTATGCCCGCTGGTTCGGCGTCGACTTCCGTGCGGTTCGATACGCAGGAATTTACGGCCCTTGGCGAGGACGGGGAGGGGGCGGGGGGCTGACGGGCGCCTTCCGCGATCTGATGGAGGCACTGTTGGCCAGCGGGGAGGCTACGATGTCCGAGATGCTGGGCCATGCGGAGCTGGTCTACTCCAAGGACGCGGCCCTGGGAACGGTCCTGGCCTGCCACACCGACGGGGCCCAGAGCCGTGTGTTCAACGTGGGTACCGGGAAAATCGATTCGGCCCAAAATATCGCCGCTGCGTTCGAAAAGGCTATTCCAAACTCCAGGGTGCATTCGGCGCCGGTGCCTTCAGGGGACGAGAGCTTCTCTATCCAGATGGAGGTACTCATGGACCTTACGCGCGCACGTGACGGGCTTGGGTACGAGCCGCAGTACGACATCGAGTCTGCCCTTCGGGACTATGCCGCGTTCTACCGGGGGTAAATCGGTTGTTTCTTCGAGCGTATCGGGGACTGAGCGGTTTCTGGAGGGATCGACAAAGAAGACCAGGATAAGATCGTAGCTAATAACGCGGCATAGGTATATGGGGAGTGCAGAGGGGCGAGCCCCTTTGCCCGTAATCCGAACCCCCTGCTAGGCCGACTGGACTACCGGCTCTTCTTCCTCCAGGCTCCCTGGGAACTTGCCGCTGGAGACGACTCCACCCTCCGGCCATTGGTCTCGGGGCAGCTCGTAGAAGACCTCGATCTCGTTCCCGTCGGGGTCGAAGAAGTAGACCCCCATCGAAATCCCGTGGTCGCCGATGCCCGCGATGTTGGCCCCTGTATGCTTCAGGTTCTGATACATCCGCTTGAGGTCGTCGAAGGACTCCATCTCCCACGCGAAATAATAGAGTCCGACCCGACCCTGCTCAGGGCCGGGCGCATCCGGGCCTACAGACATCAGCGCCAGCTCGTGGGAGGACTGGGGCTCCGCGCCCATGAACACCATCGTGCCGGGGATCTTTCCGGTCACTTTAAGCCCGAGGGTATCCGTGTAGAACTGCTCGGAGCGGTCTAGGTCGCGGACCCTGAGAACGAGATGTGCGAGCCGTTTCGGTTGAACCATATGATTTTCCTTCCTTGTGCTCTAACGAGAGTTCGTAGCGGTCAATCCAGCCCGTAGTAGGAGGCGCAGTTGTCCCACAACACCTTGCGCTTGCTCTCTTCGGTGAGGGGCAGCTTCATGAAGTTGTCCACCGAGTCCGGGAACTTGGAGTCGGGATGGGGGAAATCCGTGGAGAAGACTATCTGGTTATCTCCCAGCCAGTCGATGGTGTACTTGGCCGGCTCTTCATCACACTCGACCGATACGAAGCACTGGCGCTTGAAGTACTCGCTGGGGGCCATCTTGAGCTCCGGGGCGTAGATCCCGCCCAGTCTTTCCCAGTGCTCGTCCAGGCGCCACAGCACGAAGGGCACCCAGCTACAGTTGCCCTCCAGGAAACCCACCCTCAGTCCAGGGTGGCGCTCCAGGACGCCACTGCCACAGAAGGCCATGAGGGCCAGGGCCTGCTCGAAGGGGTGAGAAGCCGTGTGGCGCAGCATCGCGTTGCCGCCAAACTGCATTCCCACCTGGGGAATCAGGGGTCCCTGACTTTCGTGAAAGCCAAGGGGCACGCCGAGCTCCTCCAGGGTGGCCCATAAAGGTTCGTAGTAGGGATCGTACCAGTTGCGCCCGTTGACCAGGTTAGGCCGCAGGAAGGCGGCTTTGAACCCCAGGTCCTTCACAAATCTACTCGCCTCGTCTACGGCGTCCTCGATGTCGAAGGGAGTGACCATACCCGCGGCCAGCAGCCTGCTGGGGTCCTCCTGGCAGAAATCGTAAAGCCAGTTGTTGTAAGCCCTGGCGATCGCGGAGGACAGACCGGGGTCCATCCCATCGATGGCCACGCCACACAGGCCCCTGGACGGGTATATCACGGCTACATCTACACCCTCCACCTCCATGGCTTCGAGCTGCAGCTTGGACGTCCAGCCGCCCTCGGAGTATCTCTGGTAGACCTCTTCCGTCCTGACCATCTCCTTGGTGGCGAGCCTTTCCTCGGTGCCCAGGACAGTGGGCACAACCTGGCCGTCAATGGCGATGCGCATGTCCAGCGTGAACTCGTGAAGGCCGTGGACTCGACCCTTGTAGGGTGGCTCAAGGTACCGGTCCCAGAGGTCCGCCGGCTCCATCACGTGAATATCGCTGTCGAGCACCCTGAAACCGTTCTTGGCCATGCCCTCTCTCCTCCTGCTCGCGCGCTCGCGCTAATGCAATTTTACACGAGGGTAGAGTTTTGTCCACCAAGATTGTGCGCGGAGTCTCGAGTCGAGGCCGGCCGGAGAAGGTCGGAACGAGGCTGCCAACCGACCCGCGTGATATGATTCCCCTGGCGCCCTTCGACAAGCCTGCTAGGAACGGCACTTCAGATGGACCGGCTGATAGGACCCAGAAGCGATGCGGACCCAGGCGATACACCCTTGAGCACCATGGAGAAGGAATGGAGGGCAGGATGGGGCATTATCTGGTCTACGTACACGGCATAGGTGAGCAACAGCGGGGCTGGCACGTAGGGTTCGAAAAGAGGATTCGAAACTCCTTCGAGAGTGCCGTGATGAGACGGGACAACCCGCAGCCTCCTGAGGAAGCGCTTATCTCTGCCGACGCGGACATCACTCAGAAGGATCAAGAGGAGCTGAGAGGTTCCATGAATCGGAGAGGCAGATACCGTCGGTTCTTTACTGCTTCCCTCGGCGATGTAGTGGCCTACTCAAGAGTCCCCGGTCCTCACAACCAGTATGAAAACATACACAAGCGGTTTGCGAAAGCGATTCAGGAGATGAGTGCTGCCGCTCACGAGGCGGCCGACCAGAATGCCATGCTGACTGTGATTGCCCATAGCCTGGGTAGCGTAATCGCCAGCGATGGGATCTACGACCTGGAGAAGAGCGGCCAGTTTCCAGAGAACTTGAGTTTCCAGAATTTTTTCACGTTCGGCAGCCCCCTCGCTCTGTTCGGGCTCAGATATGGAATCGCGAACTTCGATAAGCCCGTTACCCCTCAGATATGGCTCAATTTCTTCTACTCCGACGCGGTCATCGGTTATCCGTTGCGGACTGTAAACGATGCCCACAGGAAGGCGGTCACAGAGGACGTGAGGCTGAAGGATAGTGGCAGCTTCGGGTTTCCTGGATGTCTGTGGAAGTGGCCCCTTGTCAACACGGTTGGCCGTCTGCCTACTCTTAACGAGGTGCTCGGCCTCCTGGAGCACACCTGGTATTGGAACGATCGGCGGCTAATCCGCCGCATCGGCGAGACCCTGGCGGGCCAGTGGGAGTGAGGGACCAGGACGGTCTGTTTCCTTCTCCCTCTCCTTGTCTTGTAAGGGCGACGCATGCGTCGCCCTGCCCATCCCAATCAAGTCGCGCGAGGGGGGCCCGTTAGCCTCTCACGGCTCGTCGAAATATCTCTCGGATATTTTCCCTTTCACCTTCGCGACCTCTATGGCATCATGCGGACTCAGCTTGGTGTCGAGCCGGAGGACCCCATGGACGATGCCAAGCTCTTGGAGACGGGAGTCCCGGCGGAGGTCATGAGCTAAAGCCAGCGGCCCGGTACGAGCCACCGACACAACTTGGCGCTCAGTTTTTGCTCAGAATCTACATCGGCAGCGGCATAGTAGTTTAGTAGAGTCCCAGGAAGTGGTGTAACAAGAGTAGAGGGTCTGGATGAAGAGAGACCACCACGTCATCCTTAGCGGGCAAAGACGAGCCTGAGAAAGGAGGACAACGGTGGTCAAGGAAAGGATGGACCTGCTTGAGCTAATCCCGAATCCACCGAAGGACGGCCTTGGGGACAGTCCTTGAAGAAGCCATCGGGTGCTCCTCTGAATCTGGGATAATGGTTTTGGAACAGAAACCAGCCCGGAAACAAGGAGCACCCAATAGATGCTGCCACAGAACAAACCCGACCGTATCCGCATCCTCTTTGACGACCATCGCCTGGTGGCCAATGCCGGCCTGCTCCTGCCGGCCACCCTAGCCCGGCACCTGGGCCTGCGGGAACTCGTCGACCATCACCTTGACCTCGGCGGAGCGCCGGGACGGGCGAACACTGGGGACAAGATGCTGACGCTGGTCGCTTCCGCGCTGGCAGGCGGCGACTGCATCGACGACGCCGATGCGCTGCGCGCTGGTGGGACGGTCGGTGTTCTAGGCTGCGTGGTCAAGGCGCCATCCACCCTGGGGACCTTCCTGCGCAGCTTCCGGTGGGGGCATGTCCGTCAACTCGACCGCGTGAGCCGCCAGTTGTTGGCCCGGGCCTGGGCCGCTGGGGCCGGACCCGGCGACTCGCCCCTGACCATCGACCTGGACTCGACCATCTGCGAGACCTATGGACTGGCCAAGGAGGGAGCGCGCCACCACGGCTATACCGGCGCCCGCGGCTATCACCCGCTGCTGGCCATTGCCGCCGGCACCGGCGAGGTGCTGATGTCCCGGCTGCGCGAGGGCCTGGCCAACACCGCCCGTGGCGCCGCCCACTTCCTGCGTGAGACGGTGGGGCGGGTGCGCTACGGCGGGGCCAGGGGACAACTCACGGTGCGGGCCGACAGCGGCTTCTACGCCCACACTGTCGTTGCCGCCTGCCGGGAAATGGATGTCCGCTTCTCTATCACCATCCGCCAGCGCGCCAGCCTGCGGGACCTGATCGAGGCGATACCAGAGGAGGACTGGACTCCCATTCCCTACTGGATGGACGGCGCCGCCGATGTCGCCGAGACGACTTACACCCCGTTCCAGACCAAGCCGGACGCCGCGCCGGTGCGGCTCATTGTCCGGCGGGTGAAGCCGACGCCCGGTTCCCAGCTCGCCCTCTTCGCCAGATACAGCTATCACGCCTTCATCACCGACCGCGATGGGGAGACGCTGGAACTGGAGGCCGATCATCGCCGCCACGCCGAGGTCGAGAACGCCATACGCGACCTCAAGTACGGCGTCGGGCTGAACCACATGCCGTCGGGGCGCTTCGCCGCCAACGGCGCCTGGCTGGCGGTCCAGGTGATGGCGCATAACCTGGCCCGCTGGACAGCCCGCATCGGCCTGGGTCAGCAGATCGTGACCACCAAGACCCTCAGGCGGCGGGTCTTCGCTCTGGTGGGACGGATCACCCGCTCGGCGCGCCGCCTCACTTTGCATCTCCCCCGGCGCTGGCCTTGGGAAACCCAGTTCAGTCGCGCCTTGGCCCGGCTGCAAGCCATTCCATTCCCGGCCTGACGGCCAGCCTGCAACTGACCCAACGTCCCCGCAATCTCGCGCCACCCCGGTCGCGAGAGTCCCCTGCTGCGTATCCTCTCGCCATCCCGCGCATCGCAACTCCCGCATAGGGCCTTAGGGGCCCTGTGCGGCGCCTGAAGACCCTCCGCCGGCCTCCCATCTACCCCAAGACCCCAGGCCATCTCCCCTGTAGCTCCCTCACCCACCCCCTTCCGCTGTCCTCACGCCGTCCATCCGTGTCCTTCGGTGGATTCGGGCTTAGTGAAAGGAGTCATTGATGACCCAGGTAGAGGATCAGGCCAGTCAAGCTGAGGAGCGAAGCCAGGAGACACGAAGCTTCGTGCGTCAGGTCCGTGCAGCGACCCGCCGTAAGTATACCCCTGAAGAGAAGATCCGCATCGTCTTGGAGGGGTTCAGACGGGAGACTACCGTTAATGACCTGTGCCGACGGGAAGGAATCAAACCCCACTCCTACTACGCCTGGACGAAGGGGTTCATGGAAGCTGGGAAGGAGAGGTTGACTCGGGACAGTGTGCGTGATGCGACCCGGCAAGAGATAGAGCAGCTCAAGCGGGAGAACAGAGAACTGAAGCAGCTGGTGGGTGAGTTGTCCCTGGAGTTGCACCGCTTCAAAAAAACAGCTCTGCCGCCCCTACACGACAACGGCACCGTCGCATGAGCGTAGTGGAACAATCGAAGGTCGTGGCTGAGGTGGAGCGACATGGTAGAGGGAAGAACAGGCGACTCAGGGAGCTTGGCATTTCCAGGAGCACGTATTATTGGTGGAGGTGGAGGCACCGGCAGGGTAGTTGGGAGGGTACGGAAGGAACTGAGAGGCCCTGGAATCGCCTGCGTCCAGAAGAGGAGGCAGTAGTGCTGGCGGCAGCCCGTGGGATGCCGACCTGGCGAAGCCGGCAGTTGGCGGCTTCGCTCACCGACCACAGAGGCCTATCGGTCTCCGCCTCCACAGTCTATCGTATTCTGAGACGGGAGGGTCTGGTGAAACGGATCGAATACCAGTTGGCAGCGAGCAAAGAGTACCAGCACAAGACCACAGGGCCCCACCAGCTGTGGGCCACCGATGCCTCCTACTTCCGTGTAGTGGGATGGGGCTACTACTACCTCGTGACGGTGATGGACGACTACTCCCGGTTCATCTTGGCCTGGAAGGTGCAACGGGACATGACGGCCAACTCCCTCATAGAGGTGGTCCAGGAAGCTGTTGACTCTACTGGTATGACTGATGTACCTCTGGAGGATCGGACCAAGCTCCTCTCAGATAATGGCTCAGGTTATGTATCGCGGGCCTTCCGCGAGTACATGCGGGTGGTGGGCATTCGCCACGTCCTGGCAGCACCCTATCACCCTCAGACCAACGGGAAGCTGGAGAGATATCACCGAACCCTGAAAGACGACATTAACCAGGTGCCATACGAGGTGGTGGAAGACCTGGAGGCGGCCATCCGGGACTTCGTCGAGTTCTACAACTACCGAAGATATCATCAGGCGCTCAGGGTTGTAACTCCGGCTGACGTGCTGGAAGGCCGTCTGGAGGCAATTCTAGCCCAGAGGAAGGAGGTACAGCGAGAGACTTTTGACCGGCGGAGGCGGTACAATCAGGAGGTCAGAGAAACCCTCAAACCAGGAGCTTCTTCACCCCAATCTCTCGGACCCAGAACTGTCCAAAACCGCTGACACCCAACAGTGGTGAGCTAAGAGAGGCGAGTTCCGCCCGTGGTGCGGTAAGAGGGGCGATTTCCGCCCGTGGTGAGCGGAGAGTGGCGATTTCCGCTCGTGGTGAGCTAAGAGAGGCGAGTTCAGCCCGTGGTGAGCGGAGAGTGGCGAATTCCGCTCGTGGTGAGCTTGTCGAACCACGCCTGGCAAGCACGACCCTGACCGTAAATTTATTGAACGAACTCACGATTCAGGACACTAGTCACCAAGATTTCGATAGCATGTCATGCCACGTAAGTGTCATTCTGAGCCGCAGGCGAAGAATCTGGGGAGGGGATGGTGAGACCCCACCTCCTCCAGACCCTGCGCTCCGCTTCAGAGCCTGCACTGAGCTGGCCGAAGTGGTGATAAAGGTGTCAATGACAAAGGTGTCAACATGTCATCAAGACTCGATAGCATGTCATTCTGAGGAGCGCAGCGACCGAAGAATCTGGGGAGGTGTCACTCCACGGTCACCCCAGATTCTTCGTTGCGCTCAGAATGACAGTGGATGTCAGATTTTGAGTTTGACTGGGTTAGTTTGAGTCGCAGGAAGCTCCGTCGTTCTAGGATTTCAGGAGGTGGACATGAATAAATCTAGCAAAATCACGGGAAGCCACTTGATCGCCAGAGCCCTGAAGCTGGAGGGGGTCCGGAACGTATTCACCCTGGTGGGTGACCATATTCTGCCGGCGATGGACGTGATGTCCGACCTGGATTTCAACTTCGTGGACGTACGGCACGAGCAGGCCGCATGCCACATGGCCGACGCGTGGGGCCGGATCACCGGGCAGCCCGGCGTTTGCATGTACACGACACCCGGCCTGGCTCATGCCATCCCTGCCCTGGCTCACGCCCTGCACAGTGAGAGCCCAGTTATCTCTATCGGCGGCGCCGCCGATCTTGCCGATCTCGGCCGTGGATCGATGCAGGAGATAGACCAGGTGGCTATGGCGGCGCCGGTTACCAAGGGATCCTGGATGGTGCAAGACGCTCGGCGAATACCAGACTTTATCGCCAGAGCAATCCGAACGGCCTACAGCGGTCGCCGCGGTCCCGTGCATCTGACCATTCCCCTGGACATACAGGAGCAAGTTGTCTCCGAAGAGGACGTGACTTTCTACCCACCTGAAGAGTACCGGGCCGCGAGGGCGCTGCCGGCCAGCCCGGACCTGGTACGGGATGCCGTCCAGATACTAGCTCAGGCCCAGCGGCCCCTTGTCGTGGCGGGCGCTCCCGCAGCCTATGCAGACTCCGGAGAAATACTGCGCAAATTTATTGAGACAACCCATCTACCGCTGTTGTCCGAAGAGCAGGCGCGGGGACTCCTACCCGATGATCACCCGAACTCCTTTGGCTTCTTCGACCGGTCGCTGAATCCGGCGGCAGCGATGATCCGGGAGGCCGACACAGTTTTGCTGTTGGGCAAAAAGCAGGACTACACCATCGGCTTCGCCCTTCCGCCGGCAGTCCCAGCCGACGCCCGGATCATCATGGTTGACCCTTCCGCCACTGAGATCGGTCGGAACCGCGGGGTGAGCGTCGGGATCGTCGCTGACATACACAGCACCCTGGAACAGCTCGCTGAAGAAGCCTCAAAACACACGTGGCGCCCGTTGCCATGGCTGGACAAGCTGCGAGCCGCACGTACCGCCTTCGCCGAGCGACTGGGGGCCCTGGCGATCGCCGAGACCCCGATGCACGCCGCCTATGTCCACAAGACGGTGGAGCAGTGTCTGCGCCCTGACGACATAGTGGTGCTGGACGGAGGCGACTTTTGCCACTTTGGGCGAGCTACCTTGCCGGCCCTCCAGCCTCGCCGCTGGCTCCACCTACCTACCATCGGAATGTTGGGGACCAGCATCCCCACATCCATAGCTGCAAAGCTGGCGCACCCTGAGTCGCGGGTGATCAACCTCATCGGCGACGGAGGTTTCGGGTTCCACGCAATAGAGATCGACACCGCCGTACGGCACAACCTTCCCTTCGTAATAGTGTTGGGGAACGACGCGGCCTGGGGGATAGACCGCCAGATACAGCTGGGCGTTTACGGGCGCGCGGTGAAGTCGGAGCTACTGCACACGCGATATGACAAGGTGGTGGAGGGGTTGGGTGGGCACGGCGAGCACGTGGAACACCCCGAGGAACTCGTACCTGCCCTGGATCGGGCTTTCGCCTCAGGCAAGCCCGCGCTGGTAAACGTGGTGGTACAGGGTGCCATCAGCCCTATGGCACAGGCGTCCATCGGCAGATGGAAATCACGCACTTGAGAATTGGCGGTAAGGGAGCGCCGTCTTCAGAGCTTATCCTGAAGCGGGCTCAGCGCTACGGAAGCTACGCGACACGTCAAAGGACTCAGGTATATCCAGCGCGTCTGTCTTTTCCTCTTGGTTCTCTTCAGATTGTCCCAAAGCGACCCTCCTACCTCGAAAAGTATCCGCCTGGAACCAGGTCTCCCGGCACATGTAGTTATCACCTTTTTCCTCCTTGATTAAACCTCCGGGCATGAATCCGTATTGCAGAAGGCCTGAGCCCTCAATATAATAAACCAGCGACTCAGCCACATGACCACCGACCTCCGACCAATTACCTGCGGGAGGCGAAGGGAGATATATGGAAGGACGCTATCCAAGCGGGATAATGATGTTTACGAGCTACTGCAACGATCCCTCCAAAGAGGAGGAGTTTAATCACTGGTATAACTATGTGCACCTGCCCGATTTGACCGCTCCAGGGATCTTCCAGAACGCCATGCGCTTCTTGAACCTTGAGCCCCAACCAGGGGAGACTGATGATCCCGATCGCCTATCCCCAAAGCCGGGGGAGGGGAAGTATGTCGCCACATATGAATGCAGCAGGGAAGACGTGTCCAAGGCGTTCGAGGATCAGCGGGACTACGCCCGCCCCCTAAGAGTGCAAGGCCGGGGGTCCCCGCTAATCGAGCTGTCCCTCTGGGGCGTATTCAAGAAGCTGGGCGGAGAGACTTGCGCGGCAAAAAGGCCCGTGCGAAGCCTGCTGGGCGTCCTCATGAGGGCCGACGACCCGGCACGGGAAGAGGAGTTCAGGCGCTGGTATGCCGACATACATGTCCCGGACGTCCTGGACACCGGGCTCTACCACACCGCGTATCGGTACGAAGCTCTGGACCCGCAAACCTGTGGCGGAGGAACCCACCTGGCCCTGTACGAGAGCGACCGGGACGATCCAGTGGCCACCTTCAGGGAGCTGAGGAAGCTGAGAGAAAACTGGGAGAAGCGCGGACGGCTTTATGAAGCCGCGACTGTCGTACTGCGGATCAACGCCCGCCGCATCTGGCCCATGCTCTAGAAGCGCGAGCGCGCTACATAGGCATGTCGTAAGTCCTGGTAAGAGATGGCGTAACTGCGCTTGTTCCTATCTTGGGAAGCCAAACATCAGGGTAGCCCTCAGAGGAGCTACCCCCCAACGTTGCCCCGGCCACCTGGAACGCAAGGAGATCAAGGAGACCCTACTCCTGTTCTTCGGTGGCCCCCACGCTCCTGGCGAACTCCTGCAACTCGTCGGCCAGCTCATGGACATCCACCCGCCCGTGCCTCTTGAGCAGCGCCTTGAGCTGGGGATTGGCCACCACCTTCTTGCGGAAAATATCCTTCAGGTTGCCAGGAAGGGCGTCCAGCACCACCCCGGAACCGGGCCGTTGTCCCGGGGTGGCGACGGGTGCCGCCCCAACGGATACATCTCCACCCACGGGCGCCCCTGGAGTCAGCGTCATCGGGCGGCCCTCTATTGGAGGCGTCGCTGGGCCAGCCCCAGCATCAAGCGGGACCGGCTCCGGCGCCAGGGTTACCGCCTGAGGCATCGCGCCCGAGGCAGCGGGCTCCTCCAGGGCTGGGAAGTCCCCTAAGCCCAGGTCTATCGGCTGCATCTCCGGCAGCGCCAGGTCCCCCACCGCCTCTTCCATAGGCAGCCCCAGGTCTATCGGCTGCATCTCCGGCAGCGCCAGGTCCTCCACCGCCTCTTCCACAGGCAGCCCCAGGTCTATCGGTTGCATCTCCGGCAGCGCTAGTTCTTCCCCCGGCAGCCCCAGGTCTAGCGGCTGCATCTCTGGCAGCGCCAGTTCTTCCCCCGGCAACCCCAGGTCTATCGCCTCCATCTTAGGTAGCGCCGGCTCCTCTATCGCCTCTTCCCCCGGCAGCCCCAGGTCTATCGCCTCCATCTTAGGCAGCGCCGGCTCCTCTACGGCCTCTTCCATCGGCAGCCCCAGGTCTATCGCCTGCATCTCCGGTAGCGCCGGCTCCTGTGCCGACTCTTCCATCGGCAGCCCCAGGTCTATCGCCTGCATCTCCGGTAGCGCCGGCTCCTGTGCCGCCTCTTCCGCCGGCAGCCCTAGGTCTATCGCCTGCATCTCCGGTAGCGCCGGCTCCTGTGCCGCCTCTTCCGCCGGCAGCCCCAGGTCTAGCGCCTCCATCTGCGGCAATGCCGGCTCCTCCACCGCCTCTTCCATCGGCAGCCCCAGGTCTAGCGCCTCCATCTGCGGCAGTGCCGGCTCCTCCACCGCCTCTTCCGCCGGCAGCCCTAGGTCTATCGCCCCCATCTGCGACAGTGCCGGCTCCTCCACCGCCTCTTCCGTCGGCAGCCCCAGGTCTATCGCCCCCATCTGCGGCAGTGCCGGCTCCTTCACCGGCCCGAGCCGCGCGGCCTGGGGCGCGCGATTGATCGCTTGGGCACGAATCTCGGATGCTTGTGTCTCCTCCGCACCCTCTTCGACAGGTGGCTCCCCTAGCCCGAGATCCAAGGGTTTTGGAAGGGGAGCGGACCCTTCCCGACCAGCGAACACGCCCTGGCGAAGGTCTCCAAGTAGGTCAACATCCTCAACGGCGTCCACGGGGGCGGGAGTCTCCGGAACGGGCTCGGCAGCGGTGGTCTGGCTAAGGTCGAACACCTTCTCCAGCTCCTTCATCTGGGTATCTTCCGGGGAGGCCTCGGATTCGGCCTTCTTCTTGGAACGTTTTTTCGGTACAAACCGCTTCATGCTCATTGGATTTCTCCTCCTACCGCTGGGAAGAGCGCGTCGGTCAACGTCGGAACCACCGCCAGTACTAACCCAGTCACTATCAACATGACACTGAGAAATGACGCGATCTTGAGATTGTTTCCCCCGGTGGCGAATTTGGGAGCCATGGTGTTGGCGATGGTCAGAGTAAATACCACCGCGACGATCACGACTGAGATATAAGTTATGTCCTGACCCCCAAATACGTCAAGGGCTCCGGTCAGCTCCGAACCTCTCGCGATGTCGATGCCCCGGAACCCCTCCAGCGCGGAGGGGACACCAACCTCTCCCCTGGCTTGTTCCAGCAGCTCGGCCGATACGGCTTCCAGTCTGACGTTAAAGTTAGCGATGATCCCCAGGACGAACAACATGACGAAGACCATGGCTCCATGCATCGGGACCGTGAGGAATGCAAAGCTGTTGGCCGTCAGCGAACGTTGCGACCTGAGCTGGGTGACGTTCAGCGCGTAGTCCGAGCACATCTTCCCCACATCCGCCGGGGGACCACCGGCCTCGACGCCGTCGACGAGCATATGGGTGGAGCGGTTGAGCAGCTCGCTTCCTGTCTCCCCCCTCATCTGCTCCCAAACCTCGGTGGTGGGCAGCTGGGCATTAAGCCGGATGTGCAAGCGGCTCACATGGGGCGCGATTGAACCCATAGCGGTCGTCTGTATTCTTCTTAATGATTCCTGGAGAGTAGCCCCCGTCGACCCGGCAACATTTCCCATAGTGCGTAAGAAGGTGGGTAGCTCCGAATCTATTTGGGCTACGCTGGTGTCATCCTTCCATGCAAGAATTCCCGTCGGAATAAAGGAAGCCCCCATGACCAGGGACACTACGGACATCTGAGCTATGAAACTCAGCTGCGCGTCGAGAACGATCACAGTAATCGTTGCGACGACCGCTCCAGCGGGGACCAGAGTGACGAGAAAACGCCGGGCCAGCCGCCTGTTCCTGGGAACGGCGTTGGCGCTCTCGTAGGTAATTTCCTCCACTGGGGCCACTTTAAGTATTACGTACACGGCCAAAACCATCAGAATCATCACAGTCGCAGCCATGGCCATTATGACCGACTCGTCGAAGAAGCCGATCATGGTAGACACCAGAGACACCACCATGATTAGGGTCACCGAGAACATCATGGCCGCATAGGCGTCTGTCCACTTCCTGAGATTCTCAACGCTTCTCTCGTATTCGTGGGTGTAGCGCTCGGTCTCGGTCTTCGCCTCTTGGGAGACAAAACTGGTCTCCGATTCGCCCGAGGATATGGACGCCGCGAAACGGAGCAGGAGGCTCTTGATGCTGGTGGCACGCGCCTTTTGGGACACCATCTGAAACGCCTGAGTGTATTCGACACCCATGCGCTTGGCCATCATATAGATGTATTCGAAAAAGACGGAGGTCCGCAGACGCAGCTGGCCACATCGCAGCAGTATCTGCTCCCGAGGCAGGCCGCCCATTGATAACACCGCCATGTAGGTGAGGTGCGATACGAGGTCGAAGGATACGACTATGTTATCGGAAGAGACCTTCTCTATGAGCTTGGGAGAGGACCCCGTGGAGTTCGTAGAAATTCCCCACATTACGTTCCTTCAGCTTCCTGAGGATATCGGCCCGCTGATCGACCTCCTGGTAAATCTCGCGGCTATTATGCGGTGCTATTCCGCGCCTCAGACCAACTACATGCTCCAAGAGGTTGGTGTTCATATAGCCGGGATACTCGTGGGTATCAGTAGCCGGGTCCCACCTAAATACCTCGATAAATCCGAAAGAGTTGGTCTCAGGACTGTATTCGACAATCTCATTAACGCTCAGAACACGCCGGCCAGTCCTGCCGCTGGGCAGGCGAACGGCACTCATGATGATCACCATGTTCAAGTTGTCCACGTAGGTCTTGGGTACGTTGATGGGGTTACCTGTCAGGCGCTGTATCAGCTTCTCCACTGAAGCCGCGTGGAACGTGGCCATGCACGCGTGGCCCGTCTGCATGGCTTGAAAGGCGATGGCGCCCTCTTCGCCTCGTATCTCGCCGATTATGATCTCGTTGGGACGCTGGCGGAGGGCCGCCCTGAGCAGGTCGAACATAGTGACCGAGGAACCTCCGCTCACGCTTCCTCTAGTCACCTCTCTGGTCCAGTTCAGGTGGGGGACCTGGAGCTCAGGGGTGTCTTCGATACTAACAATCTTGGCGTTGGGGTCGATGAAGGTGGTAATGGCGTTGAGCATGGTCGTCTTGCCCGAGGCCGTCTCACCAGAGACGAAGGTGTTCATGCCTGCTCCCACCATAAGGGAGATGTAGGCTGCCATTTCAAAAGTCAGGGACCCCGTGGCTACCAGGTCGAGGATGCTGAAGGGCGTCGCGTTGAATTTTCTGATGGTAAAGTTGCTGCCCCGCCTGGACACATCGTTCCCGAATACTATGTTTATACGAGAGCCATCCGGAAGGACGGAGTCGACAATGGGTTCGCGGACGGTCACGGGTCGCCCGATCTTCTCTGAGAGCCTGATTACAAAACGGTCCAACTCCGTTTCGGTATAAAAGGAGATGGTGGCTTTAAGCCCTGAGAAAATCCTATGCTCAATGAACAGGGGGCCTACGCCGCTGCAGCTTATGTCCTCGATGTTGGGGTCGTTGAGAAGAGGCTGTAGGTTGCCCAATCCCTCCTTGTCTCGGAGCATCAGATACCTAAGCCCCTGCAGCTCTTCCTCCGTTACTTCCACCGCGCCCGGCTGCGCTTTTTCCTCGCTACCCCGGAGGGAGACTATGCGGTCCAGGCACTGGAGAAGGATCCTGGCCCGAGCCTCGGCATCGCCGGCCTTTTTGAGGTCCTCGACGTAATTTATGAGCTGGTTATCTACCTTAGCCATCAGCTCCGGCACCGAAGGAGCCAGCGATGGTTCTATTGTTAGATAATAGTCCCTGGTGTCCGACATGTCCGGATACACGTGAACGAACACTGACTCGCCCACAGGATAGACGAGGTTCCGGTATTCCAGGTCCCTGAGAGTGGGATCCAGAGCAGGATAGTAGCTGGGGACACCGATCTCCTCGATGGGCAGGTCACGCAAGTACCCCCACAGATGCTCGTGGGCCATAGCGTGCTCCTGAAGCTCAGGGGAAAGCTGGCGGAATACCGGCCACGAAGTGAAGTCCCTCATCTGGGCCGCTCTGCGTGCGCCTCCGGTGGACGTACCCTTTCCGCCGGTGCCCCTCCCTCCCTCCATCCCTGCCCCTGGTGGAGGCCTTGCGAGACCTGATCTGGGGGAGGAATTGCTTAATGCCATTTCCTGACCCATTCCCAATCTTTCGCCAGATCATCGCGCTTTTCATCTTTGTTTTGATGTTTTCGGTGTCTATTTTCATAGTCTATCTCTTCGACTTACCCACCGCTTGCAGGCTGGCCGGGAATGGAATCCCATCGGACCAGACTCCACACCATTGACCACTCGATTCGATACGGGACTAGGCCCTAGCCCTGGAAATTGGAATAATCCTGATACCCAGCCCCGGCTCGACCTCGAAACCGGAGATATTGCCGGTATTCAGGTCGGCCCCCCTTATCTTGGCGACCTCAAGGGTCTTCACCAGAGCTGAGCCCGACCTTTCTACCTGGAGCCGTAGATAGGCATCACACACCGACCTGACCCGAGTCAGCACGCTCTCTTCAAAGGCCCCCGTATGCACTGTGCAAATAATCACTTTTCCTCGGTCGCACATGGTCTTGCACCGGTGGAAAAAGTCCTGTATCTGGTCCCCACCGGCGCGGGAGACGAATGTCGTCAGCGAGTCTATTACAATCACCCGGCAAGACTCTTGTCGCTCCATATGCCTGGACAGTTCCATGAAAAGTACACCAGGGCTTATGCTGTCCGGAGGGATATTCACGGGGAATATTTGTAGATGGTTCAGGAGGAAGTAGTCGCTGACACTCGCTCCCAAGCTGTCCATCTGCCGCATCATGCTCTGCACGGTCTGCTCCGTGGTGTAGATAACGGCATCTTCTCCGGCGGTCAGACCTCCCCATGCGAGCTGCTGAGACAGGGTGCTCTTCCCCCCTGCTGCCTCCCCTTCCACCAGCATGAGCGTCCCGAAGGGGATTCCCCCCCTATCCTCCGGTCTATCTCCACGCTGCCAGTGGAGATAATCCTCGCCTGTCCACTTCGCGGCGCCGCGCTTACCATAAGCTATCCCCCAGGTTACCTTCTCCATCCAGACGTCCCTAGGACAGAGACAGCTACTTCTAATTTAGGGCTTAATTATACTTTATTTCAATCTCACTTGCATAGTCGAACTTGCGCATGGGCCGACCGCCAGGAACAGCGCGGTAAGCTGGACCCACATACAGCTTGTGCATGCGGCTGCTTTCCCTACGAGGCGCCAGATTATTGACGGAGCAGACTTCGTAGTTTAGAATGAACCTGGTTGTAGCCTCGTCTCGGTCTGCTTCAGGAACGATCAGCCGAGACGCAACTCCCCGAGCCGCAGATCCTAACTAGTCTAACGAAGGCAGTCCGTCACACCAATAAACCTGTAGCCGAAAGGGGAAGGGAAATGGTGCTGAATCAAGACATAGCGTTGATGGCTCACTTGATGAGACGAGCAGGCTTCGGTGCGCCACGGGCCGAGCTGGAGCCCCTCGCCGCCAAAGGGTACGAGGCTACCGTGGAGGAGCTGGTCTCGCCGGAGGAACACGGTATCCCCGAGAATGACGAAGAAGTCCTATTCCGATTCGCGCCGGAATCCGTTAATCCTGGGGGCATCCCACTCCCGGGACAGGCCAATTACATCTGGCAGATGATCAACACTACCCGACCGCTGCAAGAGAAGGTGGCCCTCTTCTGGCACCAGGTGTTCGCGACCGGTAACTCCAAGGTAGACAACACCGACCAGATGATCGCTCAGATTGATATGTTCCGCAAGCGCGGGATGGGTAACTACAGAGACTTGCTTTCAGCACTGGCCCGCAATCCAGCCATGATTTACTGGCTGGATAACAACCAAAACCACAAAGACGCCCCGAACGAGAACTGGGGACGGGAGCTCCTTGAGCTCTTCTCCATGGGAGTGGGTAATTACTCGGAGCAAGACGTGTACGAGTGTTCCAGGGCGTTCACAGGGTGGACGGTGTCACCGAAGATTCCCCGACACCCTTACGGCCGCTTCCCATGGGAATTCGAGTACAGGCCCGAGGACCACGACGATACGGAAAAGGTGTTTCTAGGTCAGCGAGGGCACTTCAACGGCGACGACATTATGGACATCGTCGTACGACAGCCCGCTACCGCCAGGTTCGTCGCCCGTCATCTCTACAATTTCTTCGTGGCCGATGAGCCTCAGGTATCGGCCTGGCAGGTTACACCACCCCGTGACCCGGTGGCCATCAACATTCTGGGGGATGCGTTCATCGGCTCCGGCTACGATATGCGCTCGACTCTGAGGGTACTGTTCAACTCCGACTTCTTCAAGGAAGCACGGTTCACCAAAGTGAAGAGCCCTGCGGAAGTGGTCGTCGGCACCTTGAACCTGGTCGGTGACTACAAGGGCATACCTAAGCCGGGTCTCATGGCCATGGGGGTGGAACCTGCCCACATGGGCCAAGCACTGCTGGATCCTCCCAGCGTGGAAGGATGGCACACAGGCGCTGAGTGGATCGACAGTGGTTCCCTTGTGAGACGTATCAACTTCGTTGCCGACCGGGTCAGCGACCTCAGCTTGCCTGGCGTCCAGGACATCGTGGACCGGGTGCGTTCGCAGGGAACGCTCACTCCCGACCATTTGGTAGATACCTGCTTGGACCTGATAGGTCCCCTAGAGGTTTCTGACGGGACCCGTCAAGAATTGCAGGCACAGGCGTCTGCAGGCGGCGATCTGAGCTGGAACACGGAGCAGGCCTCCACCCTATCCTCCAAGAGGGTAGCTCAGATGCTCCAGCTCATCGCGTCCTCCACGGAGTACCAGTTCGGTTAGTTTCCTGTCCCAGCGGACCGCGGGGGTCACGGTACGATTCTCGACGCTAAAACCGGCGGAGAAGTGTAACAAATGCTTACGCAAACCGTATCAGGGCGCGCTTTTACATACAGCCACTGTATCGGCCGGCTGGCCCAGGGCGGCACCGGGCTCAGATTCGTCATGGACGTTGCACTGGCGCCGGGCGGTATCGCGTATGTGCTCAACCGCAGCTCAGAAGCCTATCCACATGGTACTAGAGTGACCAAGCTGGCCCTCGGCGGCCAGCCGCTCGAGGAGGAGCTGATCCTGGAATTCGGCCGCTCCGGCTCGGGCGATGGAGAGTTCCAATGCCCCACCTCAGTTGCTCTGGATCAGAGCGAGAACGCATACGTCGCCGACGAGTGGCTGAACCAGATTGTCGTTTTCGACAAGGATGGCAACTTCCTGAAAAAGTGGGGTGTCTCGGGCGACGGCGAGGGACAGCTAAACCGTCCCTGGGGACTCGCCTTCGATTCAGAAGACGCGCTGTGGATAGTCAATTGCGCCAACAGCCGCATCCAAAGGTTCACCAAGGAAGGCAAGTTCCTGACCGGGTGGGGAGCGGAAGGCTCAGGTGAGGGTGAGTTCAACATACCCTGGGGAATCACTGTCGATCAAGCAGGAGACGTGTATGTCGCCGATTGGCGCAATAGTCGGGTTCAGAAGTTAACCCAAGACGGCAGATTCATCATGGCGTTCGGCAGCCCGGGCAGTGGAAAAGGGGAACTGAGCCGGCCCAGTGACGTTGCAGTAGACGAGGAAGGAGACGTGTACGTATCGGATTGGGCTGAGAGCCGAGTGTATGCGTACGGTCCCGATGGCACTTACCTCGCCACCTTCGCGGGGGACGCTCACCAACTCTCCAAATGGGGAGCCCAGACAGTATACGCCAGTCCAGACGCGATCAAGGCCAGGAATCGAGTGAAGTCGTTGGAGCCGGAGCGAAGACTACACTATCCGACGGCAGTCGAGATTAACGACGATCGCCAGATTGTCATCGGGGACCAGCAGCGGAACCGTATCCAGATTTACATTAAAGAGAAAGATTACGTAGAGCCGCAGTTCAATCTATAACTACGGCCACCGGGACATTCCTGGCTCGCTCCCATCCTCACCGGCCCGGCATAGGCCTCCACTCGTCGGAGAAACCCAATTAACCTCCCCAGCCCCCGGGCACCCGACCAACTAGCGATCGGGCACCTGAACTTCCGGCGCCTGCCGGAAGTCATACAGGCCGGGGGTATCTAGTTAAGCCTTGCCGATACGGAACACCTTAGTGCCACAGGTGGGGCAGGACCCCTGGGTAGCTGGCCTTCCGTTCTTCAAGGTCACTTGCTTCGGATCCTTGATCTGCCTCTTTGCCCGGCACTTGAAGCAATAAGCCTCCATGAATCACCCCCTCCGTGAAGTCTGCCGCCTCTAGCTTCCAAATATACATGGGATATGCAATTTGTCAATACCAATTCGTGCCTATCAGGGATTCTCGTGAAATATAGCGGCGGGAACACGCCAAGCCCGATCGCAAAAGGGCGTCTCTCTAATCGCTCACACCTGCGGGAGCATAGGGTGAAGGTTTATCCAGGTTCAATACTTTGTCGGGGTGCCACAGATTCGTCGGCTTGTCGAAAGTCATCACCGCAAGGAAGCGTCCGTCCTCGGTATATGCCCTGCACATCTCCATATATGACGCGTAAACCGAAATACGCGGCGACAGGCTCGCAGGTTGGCCGTTGCGTATGTACCGTTCCGCCGCTTTTGTGACGCCCACGCTTTTCAAATGAAGTAGCACAAAGTCGGGCGGGGAAAGATGTTCCTTCCAGGAGTCGGAACCATCCTGCGCCATCTCCTCCAGTCTGTCGATGGAAACCGTTGAATCAGCGTCGAATGGACCAGACCTCAGACGAACCAGCTCACTCAAGTATCCACCACACCCTAGGGCTTCACCAAGGTCGTGGGCCAGCGAGCGCATGTATGCACCCCTGCCACTGTGAACTCGCATGACCAGCAGCGGAGGATCGAATTCCTCAATCTCGATCTTCGAAACCTCGACCTTCCGAGGCTTTCGCTCAACTTCCACGCCCGATCTGGCCAGATCATAAAGGCGTTTTCCTTCTACCTTGATTGCACTGTACATCGGAGGTATCTGGTCGATGACGCCTCTGAAGGAGTCCAGCGCCCTCTCCGTCGTCTCCACGTCCACGCTCGAAGCGTCTCCTCTTTTTACCACACCTCCTTCACCATCATATGTAGATGTGGTAATTCCCAGGCGGACTTTCATTCGGTACTCTTTGCCGCCCTCGACGAGATACTCCATCAATCGGGTCGCCTGGCCAATGCAGATCGGGAGCACGCCTTCCGCTAAAGGGTCAAGGGTGCCCCCGTGTCCAACCCTCCTCTTCTGACCGGTGATTCTCTTGACCCGGCGCACCATATCCATCGAGGTGGGACCTGAATATTTGTACAGGTTTATGAAGCCATCGGGGGAAGAACTGTCTCGGTACATTCAATTGACCAAGGTCATGATATCAGCTTCGCCATCCAGTGGTGGGTGAGCCGGCTCCAGCATGGACCAACAAGAATAGGACGAAAAGACTCAGAGACGAGCCCCAGTAATGACTCTATCATATGCCAAAACTCCCGAGGGTCTCGGGATAAAAATCCCTGTGACCTGACCGTTACAGCCTGGGGTCACCGGAAGTACCGTCTGCGCTTGAAGAGGCGGGCTCATCTTTGGAGAGCTGGTCCATGAGCTTCTGAATATGCTGCGCCTGTTCCATGGACTCGTCCAGGTGGAAGCTCAGCTCCGGGATGTACCTGAGAGACAGGCGTCCTTTAAGTTCCCTACGCATAAAGCCACGGGCGGAGGAAATACCCTTCAGGACCGTCTCTTTCCCCTCCCTGTTACCCAGCACGCTGACAAAGACACGGGCATGGCGGAGGTCCGCAGAGGTATCTACCTGAGTGATACTGACTATGCCGGAGAGCCTTGGGTCTCTGAGCTCCCATGCAACGAGCTGGCTTATTTCCTGGCGAAGGAGACCGTTGACACGGTCGGTGCGTCTGGTCATGGAAGAGGTCCTATCGAGATGTGTAGCCGATCCGGTGAAAAAGGGAACAAGCGAACCCCGGGAGCTAGGCGCTCACCTTTTCCCTTCGGTAGGTCTCCAACGTATCCCCCTCCTCGAAGTCAATGTAGCCGAGAATACCCACACCACATTCGAAGCCCGCACCTATCTCGTTGACCTCTTCTTTGAAGCGCCTGAGGCTGGAGATGCTCCCCTCGTGAATCACTTCACCGTTACGCTGGACACGTACGAGCGTGTTCTTGGCGACACGCCCGTCGATCACCATACAACCAGCGGCCCTCCCACTCTTTCCCACAGAGAACACCGCTCTGATTTCGGCGTGGCCATGGACGACGTCTCTAAACACCGCTTCCAGAATACCCTTCAGTGCTTTCTCTACATCTTCTACAAGGTGATAGATGATCCCGTAATTCCTGATCTCGACGCCTTCTCGCTCGGCCAACTGCTCGATACCTGGCTGGGATGAGGTCGCGAACCCCAGGATGATGGCCTTGGAGGCGCTGGCCAGCAGCACATCACTCTCAGTGATGCTCCCGCTGCTGGCGTGCAGGATGCGCACCTTTGCCTTGGAATCATCCAAACGCTGCAGAGAGGAGCACACGGCCTCCACGCTGCCCTGCACGTCAGCCTTGACGACCAGATTTAGCTCCTTTACCTCTCCAGCGTTTATCCGGCTATAGATCTCCTCGAGGGTCAAGGCCCGGACGCTGGAGCGCTCCATCTCTCTTTCTTTCTGTCGTTTCTCCGTCAAATCCCTGGCTGTCTTGTCGTCGGCCACTACTTGGAAGACATCGCCGGCCTCAGGGAGCGAGCCGAAACCCATTATCTCGACGGGGACCGAGGGTGTGGCCTCTTTGATTCGGACTCCCGAGTCGTTGACCATAGCTCTCACTCTGCCTGACGCCGAACCCGCTACTATGTAGCTGCCCACCCTAACGGTACCGTTCTGCACCAGCACGGTGGCCAGGGGCCCACGGTTTCTGTCGAGCTTGGCCTCGATGACTACACCGGACCCGGGACTGTCTGGATCGGCCTTGAACTCCGAGACTTCGGCTATGACCAGAAGGTTCTCCAGCAGATTTTCAATCCCGTCACCGGTGGTGGCCGAGACAGGCACCGCGATCACATCCCCACCCCACTCCTCCAGAACCAGACCTTGCTCACCCAGCTGGCGCTTGACTCTATCGGGATCCGAATCGGGTTTGTCCACCTTGTTGATAGCCACTGCCAAGGACACGCCTGCCGCTCTCGCGTGGTCCAGAGCTTCGATGGTTTGAGGCATAACGCCGTCGTCGGCGGCCACTACCAGAACCGCGATGTCGGTCACACGGGCTCCCCTGGCTCTGATGGCGGTGAACGCTTCGTGGCCGGGAGTGTCGAGGAAGGTGATATCTTTGTCCTTGTAACGTACCTGATACGCCCCGATGTGCTGGGTAATGCTTCCGACCTCGCTCTCGGCAACGTGGCTCTTCCGAATGGTATCCAGAAGCGTCGTTTTTCCGTGATCCACGTGACCAAGTATGGTCACAACGGGCGGACGGTCGACGAGCTTCGATGGGTCTATGTCTCCCAGTGAGCCCAGAGCCGTTCCAGCGCCGCTTTCGGCCGCCGCCTCCATCTTGGTGCGGACTCCAAAAGCTGAGGTCACCAGCATGGACACCTGATAGTCGATTACCTGGTTGATGGACGCCATTATGCCGTTGCGCATCAGCTGCTTTATCACGTCGATGGAGCTTATCTGAGTGAGCTCGGAAAGACGTTTCACCGTCAGAGTCTGAGGCAGCGTCACCGCTTTCGACGCGGACTTGCGGGTCTTGGTCTTGCTTTCCGGCCTGGCGGACTTGCTCCCCTCTTCTGTTATTGTGGTCTGGCGCTCAGAGCTCATTATGCTTCCCCAATCACGGCCACCTTGAATTGCCTCTCGTAATAGGCAACGAGGACGCTCTTGTCGGGCTCGGTGAGGGGACTGCGAAGGGCGTGTTTCAGCCGGTTCTTCCCCAACCCCTGTGCCCAACACTGCTCACTCGAGCAGAGATAGGTCCCTCTGCCCGCCGCCGTCCCTGTAGGGTCCAGCTCGACGCTCCCGCCAGGGGTACGGACGATCCGCGTCAGGTCCCTCTTGGGAAACCTGGCGCCACAGGAAGCACAGCTACGCAAAGGAATATGCTTCGTCTTCAACGCTGGTCCCTACCTCCCAGCCCCGCCCGGGGGAGGAGCGGTGCGGCCAGCCCCACCCGGGGGAGGAGCGGTGCGGCCAGCCCCACCTGGGGGAGGAGCGGTGCGGCCAGCCCCACCTGGAGGAGCGCCGCGGCCACCGCCACCTCCCCTCCCAGCTTGGCCCTGGAAGCCGCGCTTACTCTTACTCTTCTTTTCTCTCCTACCCCTGCCACGGAACTCACCCATAATATCCTCGGCGAAGCGAATTTGGCCTTGGCCACTGGCGGGGGTCAGCACTGGTAACTTCCAGACATCCTCTCCGACCTCTTCCTCCTCCTCTTCTTCCTCCTCTTCTTCAGCTGCCTTGGCCTCCTCTTCTTCGAGGGCCAGCAGGGCCAGCTCTTCTTCAGCACTGAGTTTGTTGGGGAGAGCCTCCTCCGCCACGGGTTCCGTAATCTCCTCCGGCTCCGGTTTGGCCTCAACCTCTTCGGCCTGGACCTCTGCCTGTGCGACTGGCTCGGCAACTTCGGTCGCCGCCTCTGCTTCGACCACTTCCCCTGCTGCCAGTTCCGCGCTTACAAGCTCGAGGTCCGGCACTCCGTCCTCGCTCTGGGGCTCGGCTACGGCTACCGCCGCCTCCTTCTCCCCGAGCTTGGTCTCTTCCACTTCAGCCTGTCGTTCGGCTCTTATGGCGTCCCACTCACTCATGCTCTTGATATCCAGCCGGAAGTTGGTGAGCTTCGCTGCCAGGCGAGCATTCTGCCCCTCTTTGCCTATAGCCAGAGACAACTGGCGCTCCGGCACGACCACAAGGGCGGTCCCCTGTGAGTCATTCAACTCCACATGGACCACTTCCGAGGGGCTTAGGGCGTTGGCGATCAACACCCTGGGGTCCTTGTCCCACCTAACTACGTCAATCTTCTCACCTTGAAGCTCGTTCACGATGCTCTGAATGCGGTTACCCCGCATGCCGATACACGACCCCACGGGGTCGATGCCTTCCTGCATCGAGACCACAGCCACTTTGCTTCGCGACCCAGCCTCCCTGGCGATGGCCCTGATTTCTACTGTACCGTTGAACACTTCGGGCACTTCAATCTCGAAAAGGCGCCTTAGAACGTTCTTGTGGCAGCGGGAAACGAGTATCTCCGATCCTTTGGAGGTGCGCTCTACTCCGATTACGTAGACCTTTATCCGCTGCCCCTTCTTATAACGCTCGGTAGGGATCTGCTCCTCAGGGGGAAGCACAGCCTGGGCCCTGCCCAGTTCTATAACCACTAACCTACCCATCTCGATCTGCTCAACCACACCGGATATGACATCGCCCGTGCGCTCGACGAACTCTTGGAAAATGAGGTCCCGTTCAACCTCTCTGAGACGTTGGAGCACCACCTGCTTGGCGGTCTGGGCAGCGATACGGCTTACCTGATGTGGCAATGCCTCGAAAGCTACCTCGTCGCCGAGGACGGCGTCGTTCTTGATCTTGAGGGCCGACTTTACGTCGATCTCCCTCTTAGGCTCCTCCACTTCCTCCACCACTGTCTTTGTTGCGTAGACGTTTATCTCCCCGCTGTTGGGATTCAGCTTGACGGAGATGTTCTGGCCCGCAGTAAGGCTGTCCTTTTTGAAGGCTGATGCTAGAGCCACCTCTATGGCCTGCAATACTTGCTCCCGCGGAAGGTGTCGCTCCGAGGCGAGCTGTGTCAACGCTATTAAAAAGTCACTCTTCATGGCGCCTCATTCCCCTCCAGGGTATTTGCCTCTACCACTGCCGCCAGCTCTATGTTCAGCCACCTGAAGAAACCTACCCATCCTAATCTTAACAAGAAGCCCCGAGGTTTCGGGGCTTTCATTCCGAAAAGCGCTTCGCGTACAAACGATTCTTTGACGTTCGTACCGAAGGCTGAGTCCGTGACTAGTATACCACCCGGTGGGTCGAGATGCAACCGCGGGTGACGACTCATGATCAACCCGATCTCAGATTCGCTGCCGCCACCTGGGGGCAGCCCTCATGGGACATGGATACCCACCAGGCTCCCTATTGCCGGTGGAGGTTGGTTACCACGGTTTCCCCGATCCGAAAGTCCCGGAGTTAGCCTTGCGGGCCCTCGACGATGCAGAGTACCTACCGCTGCAAGCCTTGGCCTTATCCACCAAGGGCACTGATCGGCCGGTAAGGGTATGGAAGGAGTATGTTTTCGTGTTAGAATCTAGTCGAGGAAATGAGAGCAAATGAATAGGTGCCATGCCTGAGAACGAGACCACAATGGAGTTCCGAAACTTGCCCAGCGTGGAGAGCGTACTGTCCAGCAGGCGGATCAGGACCCTATCCGAGGAATACCGGCGGGACTGGGTAGCAGGCCTGGTACGCGACCAAATCGAGGAAGCCAGGACGATTATTCGAAACGGTGAGGAGGGTCCCTCTACCGAGGAGATCGTGAACTCCGTAGCCCACCGAATTCAGCGTCTCGGGATCGGCAGCCCACGGCCGGTCATCAATGCCACTGGTGTGATCATCCACACGAATCTGGGGCGGGCTCCCCTTAGTCTCGAGGCCATGGAGGCTGTCCTGCAGGCGTCGGAAGGGTACTCAGACCTGGAGCTAGACCTGGTGGAAGGGAAGCGAGGCTCCCGCCAGGCCCACGTTCAGTCCATGTTATGCCAGGTCACGGGCGCGGAAGGTGCAGTGGTGGTGAATAACAACGCTTCCGCGGTGCTCCTAGCCCTCTCGGCGCTCGCTTCTGGGAAACAGGTAATCGTTTCCAGGGGGGAAGAGATCGAGATAGGCGGCGGATTCCGCATACCGGATGTCCTGCGCCAGAGCGGCGCGATCCTGGTGGAGGTCGGTACCACCAACCGGACCTACGCCTCGGACTACGAGGACGCAATTACCGAAGACACCGCGGTCCTTCTCAAGGTCCACGCCAGCAACTTCCGGATCGACGGTTTTACCCACGCGGCCACATCTGAAGAACTCGTTCAAATAGGGGACCGCCACGGCGTACCAGTGCTGCACGACTTGGGCAGCGGCTGCCTGCTGAATACTCAGGACTATGGGCTGGTCCATGAGCCTACTCCACAGGAGAGTGTTGCCGCCGGAGTAGCACTGACTTTCTTTTCGGGAGACAAGCTCCTGGGGGGGCCGCAAGCGGGAATAGCGGTTGGGAAGGGAGAGCTGATCCGCAAGATCGTGAGTCACCCCCTGGCCCGGGCCGTTCGGATAGACAAGATGGGTCTAGCGGCCTTCGGAGCGACCCTACTTCACTACGTCAAGGGTGACGTGGAGACGAAAGTGCCCGTCTGGCGAATGATAAGCGTTTCTGCCTCCGAACTGGAGGACCGAGCTCACCATTGGCAGACAGCAATCGGCGGCCAGTCCTTTGTGACGAGAGGGCTGTCTACTATAGGCGGTGGCAGCCTTCCTGGCGAGTCCCTCGATACCTGGCTGGTGGGGCTTGAGTGTGAGGGCCTCAGCGGAGGTTCCCAAGGGACGCTACGCAGGCTCAGGGAGCACAGTACGCCGGTGATAGCGCGCATCGAAGGAGACCGGGTCCTCCTGGACCCGCGCACCGTGTTCCTGGAGGAGGAAGATACTCTACTTCGGGCCGTGAAGGAGGCCCTCGAAGGGCCCTGATCGGGCTCTCCGGCAGGGGATCACCCCCTTGCTCCACTTGCGGACCCAACGCTGTATGGCAGATGGACGCCATCCAGACTTCCCCTTGGCGATGAGACCAGTGAAACGCACCCCTGCCCTGCGTTGCGGTTAGAAAAAGCAGCAACCGTAGGTCGCTGACTAATCGAGTGGGTAGGCTTGGCTCTCCCTCAACTACTTTTTGTGCGACACCTGTTGAAGGAAGAAGTGCGGTGTCCAGTTTCGTGCTTGAGCCGACAGGGGTTCGAAGGCAGCTTTCCCACGACATATGTCCTGCTCACCCGGGACAAGGTGATAAGACCCAGGCTCCAGAGGCGTTACGTTCAGTCCCTCGGCTCGCCTCAGGTGGTGGAACTCGATGCCGGACATGGCGCGCTTCTCAGCCACTCTCAGGAGATCGCCGACATTCTGCTTAGCTACGCCTAGCTACCACGGCGTAGGGCTACACGTGGCCGGAAGCTACAGAAGCGGTCCTATCTGCCTTGTGCAGGGGCGGGCGATCCTCTCCCATGCTGCACGGATGTCCTTTGCTTCTCACGGCTCGAATGCCGATACCTCCGGGCGATGGAACAATTCCGGCTACAGGTCACCGATCTTGTATACCGCTTTAACGGAACCGGCGACTGGCAGACCACACATTTCGGGAAGTGGATATTTAGCAGGTCCGCTACGTTCCAGTACATACGGCCTTTTTTGCTGGCTATAGGGGCGACCCCCAGTCTGCCCATCAGCTTATGAAAGATACCGGGCCGCATCTCGAGGGACATTCCCAGCATTATTGTGGCCCTCCTGGTGACAACCAGCTTGGGTGGCTTCGGGCCTACACCCAGCTCCTTAGCCTTTGCCAGGATCTGGCGAATCCTCTCTTTGGTTACTCCCTCTCGTTCAGCTATCTCCCGGAGCAGAAGCCCCTCGTTCCTTAGCTTTACGATCTGGGATAGCCGGTCCCCGGTTTGGGGCCGCAGTGCTGGAGATGTTGGTGACTTTCTTTCGCGGACATCCAATTTTGCAGTACCTCCGGGGCGAAAGAATAGTGATCGCTTGCTCGCCGCCCTCATCTTGGACACTGATCAGTTAATGGCATGCACCTGCCGGCCAGGTCGGGTGTACATGCGCCGACGCTACCTTTCGGGCCTGCTAAATCAGACCGGCTCCAACTGCACCGCCGACTCGATATCTCTCGCCGCGTGGGCGACGATCTCGGCTGCTGTCTTCACGCCCATCCGCCCCATGTTCAGCACTACGTGGTACAAGCGGGCGTCATCGGCGTCAACTTTAAAGAACTTCTTGTAGTAGATGGCCCGTGCCTTCTCTCCATCGGCGATGTGTTTCTCTGCCTCTGCCAAAGTGAGGTGCTCCCTCTCAGCAATAGTCTTCGCCCGAAGCTCAGCGGGGGATCTCAGGTTCACGTGGAGTACCCCTGGCGTGTCCTGCAAGATCATGTTGGAGCCCCGTCCGATTATCACGACGTTTCCAGCCTTGGCCAGGTCTTGTATAACGGCGCTCGTCACCTCTAGGAAGTGCTGGTCGTTAAGTCTCTGGGCGGCAGTTAAGGGCTCCTGAGCCAAGTCGGCGTAGTCCTCCGCAGGGAGATATTCCATGCCAGGGCTAAAATAGGGCTCACCCCCAGCTCCAGACATGGCGGACCGCTCCAACATTGTCTGAAGGAAGTACGCCAGCCGGTCTCTCAGTGGCACATTTTGCCGCTCTTTTATCTCAAGGACGTGGACGGTGGACCCGATGCGCTTCGCGGCTTCCGCCAGGATCAGCCTGTCCACATAGTCGGCATTCAGTATATGTGCGGCCGCCAGCCCGACTTCGTAGCCTTCGGTGCCCAAAGCGGAGTTCACGGTCACTACAGCCATTAACTCCTCCTCACCCTTGCCTCACCCACTCCCCTCGGCCCCCGATAGCTCCTTGGCAAGCTGAACTTTGGCCGGCCTATCGATTTCCGGAGGGCTTTGGGTAGGTAGGCCCTATCCGCGCTGCCGGTCAATTCGGCATTTAAGTCAAGTGTAGAATAAGCGCGGAGCGTTTGTCAACATTGTGCATTTCTGCACGATACGGCGTTCAAAACGGCTATCCAGTAATTTGTTCGTTCCTGTTTCGGTACACATAGGCCCTTCCTCGTGTTTGCCGGGGGCGGTAGCGTTGACCTCAGGTTTGCCCTCGCATATAATAATGGCCGTCAGAGGTTATCAGAAAGCGGCGTTTTTGAGGACGATGACTTGCAACAGGAGGCAATACTTCATCCCGCTTCTGTAATAGGGGAGCTGAAGAAGAATAACGTAACTCATATTGTATGGCTCCCGGATAGCGAGACCAATTTTATGTACCAACGGTTATCCGCAGAGCCCGGCCTGGACCTGATACCTGTCTGTCGGGAAGGCGAAACCATGGCCATAGCGGCGGGGCTATGGATGGGCGGAAAGAAGCCGGTGGCCCTCATTCAAAACACCGGTGTCATGGAGTCGGGGGACTCGATACGAGCTCTGGGCCTGGACCTGAAACAGCCACTGGTCATGCTGGTAGGGTATCGTGGCTGGGACCGGCACGGAGTCACTCGTGACTCGGCGGGCAGATTCATCGAACACTACCTTCATGCATGGGGCATCAATTACTACCTTGTCGAGACCGACGAGGACTGCTCGCGCATCTCTCTAGCCTTCGAAGAGGCCCATGGCACGTCGAGGCCGGTGGCGGTGTTGTTAGGGACCGAGTTCGGCTCCTAGAGCGAGCCACAAGCGACGCCCGTGGGAATGTCCTGAGTAAGGAAGCACTGTTGGCCATAAAGAACATAGACGCCGTTAGGATTGTAGACGAGCACCGGCAGGACGCGGTGGTCGTCACGACCATGAACTCAGGGAACATGCAATTCGGCCTGCCCAGGGTCACCCACATGGAGGAGATGGATGTTCCCGTTTTAGGGGCGATGGGCAAGGCATCGTCCATTGCCCTCGGATTGGCCTTGGCCCGACCGGAGCGTAAGATATTCCTCCTCGATGGCGATGGAAGCTTGCTCATGAACCTGGGCACCCTGGTCACCATCAGCGCGAAGGCCCCCGAGAACCTGTACCACTTCGTCTTCGAGAACGGAGTGTACGCGGTCACCGGCGGGCAGCCTATCCCCGGCGAGGGCCAGATAAGTTTCCAGGAGATGGCCAAGGGGGCCGGGTACACCGTTGCTTACGAGTTCGACAACACCGAAGACCTGGCGACCAGTATAGAGGGAATTCTTAAGCAGAAAGGCCCCGTGCTGGTCTGCCTCAAGATAGTCCCAGAGGTCGAAAACACTCCGGTACAGTTCCGCCAGAGGCCCGGAAGAAACCTGCGAACCGCCCAGGAAGACCTGGCCCGGGCCTTCGGCCTGTAGCCCGCCTGGCAGATTCGCCTGCTACCGTTAAGATAACGCGAGGACGTTTACCTCCAGCAGCGAGTCATCGGCGGGTCCATATGAGAGAGTATGCTGAAGATACTTGCCACCGGCATCCTGGCGCGGGTTTTGGGCATGGGACTGTTGTTTGGTGGGTTCTGGCTGCTATTCAAAGGATTCCTGGACCCCAGCGTGCCCCTCGGAATATTGGGAGGAGCGATGATACCCGTGGGGATGTGGGCTATAGCACAGGCTCGCGGGGCTCCCCGGGCCAATGATGGGCAGTAGTGGGAACAGACCGGCCCCCAGGGCGGTGGCGCACACGGGAGGGATGGATTGATACCGGCCCACGCTGCTATCAACGCCATAAACCTCCATCGCAAGGCCGCCGTTGTTGTCTCCACAACGGCGGCCTTGAGGATATGGAGCTGTGAGTCCCGCCGTAGAGACCTGGACGTGGACCTCTCCGACTGTATGGACAAAGCCTCATCCGTGGGTCTTGGGGTCGCTCTGGCTCTTCCCTCTCGGAAGGTCCTTGTGCTTGACTGCGATAGTGTTCTGAGGACTGGCCTGAGCAGCCTGACGACTATAGGAAACGCGAGCCCGAGGAACCTGGTGCATTTCTTGTTCGAGGACGGAGGCCACCTGGCCACCCAGGGACAGCCCATATCGGGCATGGAAAGAATAGACTACCAGGCGCATGCGAAGGCCGGGGGCTATGCGAGGACACGTCAGTTCGGCGACTTGGAGGAATTCGTGATCAGCCTGCAAGATCTGTTGGAGGATGTTGGGCCTACCTTCGTATCCCTGAAGGTGGCTTACCAGCGGGACTTGCCAGACTTTCCCCAACGAACGATGGGGGAGTCGGTAGCAATCGTGAGGGCCACCCTTGATCCGGAATCCAGTGACGTCCGACCCTTTTCCATGGAACCGTGAGGCTAGAGAGGAAGGTAGCAATAGTCACAGGGGCCGGGTCCGGCATCGGACAGGCGTCCGCCTTGAAATTTGCCCAGGAAGGGGCGAGTGTCGTGGTCGCTGATATCCAGCAGCCGGGCATCGACGAGACCGTCCGCTCTATCGTAAGCAGCGGAGGGGCCGCAATTGGAGTCAGCGCCGACGTTACCAATTCCGAGGCCGTGCGGGGAATGGTGGAATCAGCCATCAAGGCATACGGGCGCCTAGACATCATGTTCAACAACGCTGGTATTAGCACCCGGGGCACCATCCTGGAAACCGATGAGGAGACCTTCGATAGAATCTTCGCCGTCAATGTGAAGGGCGTCTTCCTGGGATGCAAGGAGGCCATTCCGGTGATGCAGGCCCAAGGCGGAGGGGTGATTCTGAACATGGCTTCCATGATCGGCATAGTGGGGGGTGAAAGCAATGTCGTATACCCAGCCACCAAGGGGGCGGTGATCCAGCTTACCCGGTGCCTCGCGCTGGACCATGCAGCCGAAGGCATCCGTGTAAACTGCGTGTGCCCCGGACCCACGGATACTCCGATGCTACACCGCATCAGTAAGCTTACCGGGGACCCAGAAGCCGCCTTCAGGAGCCGCATTGCCAATATCCCATTGGGCCGCATCGGAACACAAGAGGAAGTGGCGAACGTGGCGAGCTTCCTCTGCTCTGACGAGGCCTCCTTCATTACGGGAGCGGCGATCGTGTCCGATGGAGGCTGGACGGCACGGTGAGGGTCGATGGGTGACATGCGGCTGAAAGACAAAGTAGCCCTTATAACCGGCGCCGCCTCGGGCATCGGGCAGGCATCGGCACTGACCTTCGCGCAGCAAGGGGCGAAGGTGGTAGTCGTCGACATACAGCAGGCGAGCATCGACCAGACGGTCGGCTCTATTATGAGCCAGGGAGGTATCGCGACGGGGGTCAACGCCGATGTCACCGATCCAACAGCCGTACGCAGGATGGTAGGCGCGGCGATGGAGGCCTACGGTCGCCTGGACATCCTTTTCAACAACGCAGGCACGAGTGTGCTCGGCACTATACTGGATATCGACGAAGACGCCTTCGACATGCTCTTCGCCGTAAACGTGAAGGCGGTATTCATGGCGTGCAAGGAGGCCATACCCATAATGAAAGCCCATGGAGGCGGAGTGATCCTCAACACCGCCTCTCAGGAAGGGACGGTCGGGGTAGAGGGTTCCGCCGTTTACCCGGCCACTAAGGGGGCCGTAGTCCAGTTGACCCGCTGCCTGGCGCTGGACCACGCCGCGGACCGGATCCGCGTAAACTGCATATGCCCGGGACCCATCGACACGCCTCTTCTCCACTGGTTTCGAGACCAGGGTGGACGCAGCGAAGCCAACCTGATCAGAAACGTCCCCCTAAACAGGCTCGGCACCTCACAGGAAATGGCCGGCGTTGCCGCCTTCCTCTGCTCCGACGAGGCCTCTTTCATTACTGGATCCGCGATCATGGCCGATGGTGGCTGGACGGCGCGGTGAGGACCGAGGAAAAAACATGCGACTGAAAGATAAGGTTGCCCTCATCACCGGCGCTGCCTCGGGGATCGGGCGGGCGTCTGCCCTAACCTTCGCGCAGCAAGGGGCGAAGGTGGTTGTCGCCGACATACAGCAGGCGAGCATCAACGAGACGGTCCACTCGATCATAAGCGACGGAGGCGCCGCAACGGGAGTCAACGCCGATGTCGCCGATTCCGCGGCAGTACGCCGGATGGTGGGCGCGGCCATCGAGGCGTACGGTCGCCTGGACATCATCTTCAACAACGCTGGCACCAGCAATCCGGGCACCATCCTTGAAACCGACGAAGAGACCTACGACAGGATCTTCGCCGTAAACGTCAAGGGCGTCTTCCTCGGATGTAAGGAGGCCATCCCCATAATGAAATCCCAGGGAGGCGGAGTGATTCTGAATACGGCCTCACAGATGGGCACGGTTGGGGCGGAACGCAACGTCGTGTACCCCGCTACTAAAGGAGCGGTGATCCAGCTGACCCGCTGCCTCGCGTTGGATCACGCCACCGACGGAATCCGGGTAAACTGTGTTTGCCCCGGACCCATAGATACTCCGCTGTCACGACGCAACAGGGAGCGTACTGGAGATCCCGAAGCCGCCCTGAGGAGCCGCATCGCCAATATCCCATTGGGTCGCGTGGGGACGCCTCAGGAAGTCGCGAATGTGGCAGCCTTCCTCTGCTCCGATGAGGCCTCCTTTATTACGGGAGCGGCCATCATCGTGGATGGAGGCTGGACCGCGAGGTAATCTAAGCCCTTACTAGCTATATTCTGCACAAAAAAGGAGAGCGAAATGGCACGACTGGGACTCAGGCTGGAAACGGGCACACTCACGTCACAGAACATTCGGCGGCTCGCGTCGGTGGCCGAGGAACAGGGGTATGACACAGTCTGGGTTCCAGAAGGCGTCACGAACTCCTTGGCCGAGCTGGCGGCTGTGGCCTCCTCTACCAAGCGCATCAAACTGGCTACCGGGATACTTACTGTCTACTCGCGGACTCCTACTCTCCTAGCGATGTCCGCCGGGGGCCTGGATGCCATGTCCAACAAGCGTTTTATCCTGGGACTGGGGGTAGGGCACCGAGGCGCCATCGAGGACACTCATGGCGTGGCTTTCGATCAGCCGATGGCGCGGATTCGCGAAACCGTGGATATCGTCCGACGGTTACTCAACGGAGAAAACGTAGATTTCAATGGGAAAGTCTTCAGACTCAGAGATTCGCGCCTGGGGTTTACTCCTGTACGCACCAAGATACCGATATATCTGGCCGCCCTGGGTCCGAAGATGATCCAGTTGGCAGGGGAAATCGCCGACGGAGTGCTCCTCAACTGGGCCTCTCCGGACTACATCAAGAAGGTGATGCCGCACCTCCAGCACGGAGCCGATCAGGCCGGACGCAAGCTAGAGGATATAGATGTGGCGTGCTACCTGAGGACCGCAGTGGTGGACGACGTGGAAAAGGCGTTACCCGCGGCAAGGAGGTACATCGCCCGTTATTGCGCAACCCCATTCTATCAGAAGTACTTTGGGGAAATGGGATTTGCCGAGGAGGCTGCCGCCGCAGCCAAGGCTCTCGCGTTGGGAGATGGCAAAGGCGCCGTGGCCGCTATAAGCGACGCCATGCTGAACGAACTGGCTATCATAGGCTCGGCCGAGCACTGCAGACGGAATGTGGCGGCCATCAAGGCCCGCGGCCTGGACATGCCGGTCATCGCTCCTTTCAAAGTAGGCGACGACGCGATGGAGTCTTTCCACGCCACGGTAACAGCATTCTCCGGGTCATAAGAATCGGTGATGGAAAGGCACGGAGCGCCATCCAGTCATGCCTCCGACGACGGATCGTGGGCTCTCCCCCTCCAAGGCCTGAAGGTCTTAGAGCTCGGGGATTTCGTCTCCGGACCTTATTGCGCCCGGCTGCTGGCCGATGCGGGCGCGGAGGTCATCAAGGTGGAGGGCCCCGAGGGGGACAGAGCCCGGCGCATCGGGCCCTTCCCGGATGACCTCCCCGACCCAAACCAAAGCGGCCTCTTTCTTTACCTGAACGCGAACAAGCTGGGGATCACGCTGAACATCCGGTCGTCTGAAGGCAGACGCCTGTTAGCCGCGCTGCTGAAGGACGCCGACGTCCTGGTCGAGAACGGTCCTCCTCGGCACATGGAGGATCTCGGCCTGGACTTCTCCAGCCTCCGTGAGGCACATCCGCGGCTCATCGTGACCTCTGTCACCCCCTTCGGCCAGACCGGGCCTTACAGGGACTATCTGGGAGACGACCTGATCGGCATCAACATGGGAGCACTTGCCTACGCTTCTCCTGGACTTCCCGACGCGGTAGCCGATCCGGAACGGGAGCCTCCCCTCAAGCCGGCCACCTACCTGGCTGATTTCACCGCGGGCGTCACGGGAGCAGTGGCCACCATGCTGGCCCTCCTGGCCCGAGACTGGGACGGCGCCGGTCGTCACGTAGATGTGTCGGAGCAGGAGGCCGTAGCCTCAGGGACGTTATACGACCTGTCCGCCGCCTCCTATTTGGGAATGGTCAAGCGCCGAGGTGCGCCCCTGGCCGGCCTGATGCCCAATTGCTATTTGCCCTGCAAGGACGGCTACGTGGTGCTCGTGGCCTTCCTAGAGCCCCACTGGCGGGCCTTGATCGAGGTCATGGACAATCCCGACTGGGCGGACAATGAGCTTTTCAGGGACGGCATGCTCCGATCTGACAACTGGGATGCGCTACGACTGTTGCTTCTCGATTGGACCATGGCCCATACAGGACAGGAGATCTATGAGGTAACCCAGGCTCGGGGGGTCCCATGCATCCCCGCTTACGAGATAAGCGAGGTTCTGGCGTCCGAGCACTTGGTCGCCAGGAACTTCCTGGTGGAGGCGGAAGTGTCGCCCGGTCGAACTGCCCAATTCCCGGGCTCACCCTACAGGTTCGATGGCGTCCCCTGGCCTCTTCGCATGCGGGCGCCCCGCCTTGGAGAACACACCTCCAGCCTGCTGTCAGAGCGTTTAGGGTACAGCGCTCTCCAGCTAACCCAGCTCATGTCTTCGGGAGCATTCTAGTACCCAGTCAACTTAAACTGATATAAATGTCATTGCTACGAGAGTGTCGTTCTGAGCCGGAGGCGAAGAATCTGGTGTGGCCGTGGGTAACCCGTCCCCAGATTCTTCGGTCGCTGGGCTCCCTCAGAATAACATGCTGGCGAAATCTTGTTGACTATGTACTAGCGGCTACCGGAAGAACGGAGAAACGGTGAGCGGTAATCTGCCCCTAAATCGGATTCGGATAGTAGATCTCGGCCAGATACTGGCAATGCCCTTCGCGACCCAATGGGCGGCCCTCATGGGCGCCGAGGTGATCTCCCTGGAGAGCCGGGAGCGCCTTTCCCACAGGCTTAGGCCTCCCTATGCCGACGATGTCCAGGGGATCCACCGGTCCGGCGCCTTCAACATGTCGAGCGCGAACAAGCTGAGCTGCTCTGTGAACCTCCGCTCCGAGGAGGGACGCGCAATCGTCCTCGAGCTGGTCCGCGTTGCGGACGTGATGACTGAGAACTTCTCAACGGGGACCCTGGAAAGGCTGGGCCTTGGGTACCCCGAGTTGGTTCGGGTCCGCCCGGATATCATATTGCTCTCCATAAGCGCGGCCGGCCGAACGGGACCCATGAAACAGTTCGTCGGATTCCACAGCGCCGTCACCATGTTAAGCGGGCTGGGGGCCATCACCGGATACCCACAGGACCACCCTCGGGTCCTCGGGAGTGTGTTCCCCGATCCGCTGAGTGGCATGTACGCCGTATTCGCCCTTCTCAGCGGCCTATACCGCCGCTCGCGGACCGGCGCAGGCGGGCACATAGACGTGGCGATGACAGAGGCCATGATGGCCCTCATACCCGAGGCTATCATCGACTACACTCTCAACGGCCGGGAGGTCTATCGCGCCGGCAACGCCGACACGTCTAAAGCACCCCATGGGGTCTATCGTTGCAGGGGTGAAGATACGTGGCTCGCCATATCCGTGTCCTCAGACGGCCAGTGGACCTCACTATGCGACGCCGCCGGACACCCGGAGTGGTCAAGCGACCCCCGCTTTTCAAATGCACTCTCCCGATGGAACCATCGGGACGAGCTCGACATCTTACTCGAGAGCTGGACCTCGGAACAGGACCCCGAGGAGGCCATGGCCCTCCTCCAACGAGGAGGCGTGCCTGCCGGGCGCTCACTAACCGCCCTGGATCTGCTGGAGGACCCTCACCTGCGAGAGAGGGGGTTTATCGTAGACGTTGACCACCCCGAGGTGGGGTGTCGCTCGACTCCGAGCGTGCCCTGGAAGATCACCGGCCTCCCCGCAGTGGAGGTGAAGCACGCTCCTCTTTTTGGCGAGCACAACCATTACGTTCTTTGCGAGCTCCTGGGGCTTACCACTCGGCAGGTGGAGCGGTTGGCCAAGGAAGGCGCCGTGAACTAGGTTTCTACTCTTCTTCTGGAAAGGACTGCCTCATGTCAACCAAGCAGGACGCCCCAAAGGAATACAAGGCCATCGATGCTGTCTGCAACCTCCGGACCCCGGAGCTGGTGGGTCGGCGGAAACATAAATGGATCCTCTACGGCCGCCAGTTTGGCAAACCGGAGGTGCTTCTCTCTGTGCCTCAGCTAGTAGAGAAGATGGACCTGGCGGGGATCGAAAAGGCCTTTCTCATCGCGGCCAAGGTGGGCTCAAAGTACGAGGGATTCACGGACCAGGTCCCCGACGAGGAGGTCGCGGGGGTAGTGAAGGAGTACCCCGACCGGTTCTACGGAATGGCCGGTATAGACCCCCTAGAGGGAATGGAGGGGGTCCTGGCGCTTGAGCGCGCTGTCAAAGAGCTGGGATTTATAGGCGCCCACGTCTATCCCCACTGGTTTGGGCTGGAGCCGGACCACCGGAAGTACTATCCCTTTTACGCGAAATGCGTCGAGTTGGACATTCCCATCCAGATGCAGGTAGGACACTGCCTCATTTACATCGAAGACCGTCCGCCCTTCAGGAGCCTCGGACACCCCATCCTATTGGATACAATAGCCTGCGACTTCCCCGAGCTCAAGCTAGTGGGTATCCACACCGGATGGCCCTGGGTGGAGGAGATGATCTCCGTGGCCTGGAAGCACCCCAACGTATACATCGGGTCCGACGCCTACGCACCCCGTTACTGGAAGCCCGAGTTCGTCCACTTTATCAACTCCTGGGGCAAGGAGAAGGTCATCTTCGGCACCGACTTCCCAGTTATCGACATGGAGCGCGCCATCCAAGAGATAGACGATCTCGGCCTCCGGCCCGAATCTCAGCGGAAGTTGCTGCGCGACAACGTTATTAGGCTCTACAATCTGAAACTGTAATTGGCGGAGACGCACATGAAGGTTTACGAAGCTCTGGCCAGCGCGGTGGCCCTGGAAGGCACAGAGGTGGTATTTACTCTGATGGACTCGTTCACCGAGGACCTGATGGTCGAAATCTCGGAGAAGCATGGCATCAGGACCGTTACGACACGCCACGAGCAGGGAGCCGTGCTGATGGCCGACGGCTACGCGCGGGCAACTGGCAAGCCCGGCGTGTGCGTCATCGGCGCCGGGCCCGCCCTGGCGCAGACAGGCACGGGGCTGGCGACAGCTCGCATTCATCGGTCTCCCGTGATAGTCATCGCGGCGGACACCCCAACCATCGGCCATGAAGCCAAGCGCTTCGACTCCAGGCTCTTCGTGGAGGCCACCGCGCAAAAGTACGTCCCTCTGCGCAGCGGCGTGACCGTGGCCGAGGACGTGGGGAGGGCTTTCCGCCACGCCCGAGGTGGATCGGGGCCCGCGGTGATATGTGCGCCCTCGGATATACTGGACGGCGACCTCCAGCAGGAGTGGCGGTACCATCCGACGGCGCCCACGGCTGCGTCCACTCAGCGGGCACAGCCAGACCCGACGATGGTGGAGCGGGCCGCCTCCATTCTCAGCGAAGCCCAGCGCCCCGTGGTCATAGCCGGGAGGGGCGCTGTGACTTCGGGGGCTCGCGAGGAGATCGAGACCCTGGCATCCCGCACAGGCGCCCTTCTGGCAAACACCCTCCAGGCCAGGGGATACTTTGGCGATCACCCCTATGGGCTGGGTATCGCGGGCAGCTTCGGAACGGAGACCATGAGCTCGCTGCTGGGCGAGGCCGACTGCGTCCTAGCCGTAGGGGCCAGCCTGAACGTATATACCACCAAGCACGGCAGCCTTTTCCCTGCCGCCCAAGTGGTCCAGATCGACACTCAGCCGGACCGCATGGGCGAGACGGTGCGCCCGGACGTGGAGATTGTGGGGGACGCAATGGCAACGGTCTCCGCACTCAACACTTACTTCGACCGAGAGGGGAGTCCTCCTAAACAAGGCTACCGGTCGGAGGATGTGGCGCTCCGGATCGCGGGGTCGCGGGCGGGCCGTCAGCGTAGCTACGTAGAGTCGCCGGGCGTCCTTGACCCCAACCTGGTAGTGGCGGAGCTATCCAGAGCGCTGCCCGCCGACTCCATCGTAGTTACCGAAGGGGGACATTTCGTCCTCTTCGTAGCTACTCAGATGGAGGTGTCGGGACCAGATGCCTTCATCTGGGGCGCCGATTTTTCCGCCGTCGGAGTAGGTATTCCGATGAGCATTGGGGTCGCCGTGGGTCGTCCGGACCGGAAATGCGTGCTCATCGTCGGCGACGGCGGATTCATGATGAGCCTACCGGAGCTGGACACGGCCGTTCGCAACAACCTGCCGCTGGCTGTGGTGGTCATGAACGATGGAGCGTTCGGCGCAGAGGTCCACGACCTCAAGAACAAAGGAAAACCGGTGACCCTGGCCCGTTACGACAATCCCGAGCTGGCGGGTGTGGCCCAGGCTCTCGGCGCCCAGGGCCTGACAGTGCGGACCCAACCTGAGCTCCAGGCCGCCATAGGGCGGCTGGGTACCGAGGACGGGCCACTGGTGGTGGACGTGAAGATCAACCCGGACGTGATGCACGAGTTCAAAGCTAAGGACCTTCCGCCATAAAGGTTAGTTTATTCGAGGGATGCTGAGGGGCGGACAGCTGCGAGGAGGTGCCCGATATGAGTAGCTACAGAATCTTATCGTCGGACGACCACGTCATTGAGCCGGCCGACCTCTGGACCAGCAGGGTCGAACCAAAATTCAGAGACCGGGTACCTCATATCGAGCGGCGGGAGGACGGCGACTGGTGGTACTGCGACGGGCAGCGAGTCCTGTTCGCCGCAGGCTCGCAGGCCGGCAAGAGGTTCGAGGACCCTCATGCGCTGAAGATTACGGACGATGTTGGGAACGTGCGGGCCGGCGGTTACATCCCCGATGAGCACGTGAAAGACATGGACCTCGACGGGGTGGATGTTAGCGTGCTGTATCCAACCGTTGGCTTACTGGCGTACAACGTGCCCGATAGTGAGCTCCTGACAGCCGTGTGCAGGACCTACAACGACTGGATTGCTGAGTACTGCGAGCCTTTCCCGGACCGGCTCAAGGGGATCGGAATGATCAACATAGACAACGTCTCCTCTGGACTCGAGGAGATGAAGCGCTGCGCGAAGATGGGGCTGGTCGGGGCCATGATCACCGTGTACCCTCCCGAGGACAGGTCCTACGGCTCTAAGGAGTACGAACCTCTCTGGGCGGCGGCCCAGGACCTGGGAATGCCCCTCAGCTTGCACGTGGCAACGAACCGCGCGACGCCGGGCCAGGAACGGAAGGACTTCAAGTCACCGAACCCCACTGCCTACGCCAACATGTCAGACCACTGGGTACGGCTATCCCTCGGCAGCTTGATCTTCAGCGGCGTATTCGAGCGCTACCCAGAGCTGCAAGTGGGATCGGTGGAGGCGGAGTCGGCCTGGGTACCCCACTTTCTCAGCCGCATGGACTACTGTTACACCCAAAAGCCGCTGGACTACGCGCCTTACCGCTACAAAGAGGACATGATCCCCAGTGACTATTTCCACCGCAACGTGTTCGTGGGGTTCCAGGAGGATGCTGTGGGGATAAGGCTCCGGGACCTCATAGGCGTGGACGTGCTCCAGTGGGGTTCAGACTATCCCCATGTGGAGTCTACCTTCCCCCGGAGCCGAGCGATCCTGGAGGAGATCCTATTGGGCTGCAGCGCCGAGGAGAAAGCCAAGATCGCCGGCGGAAACGCTGCCAGGATATATCATTTCGAGTAGCGTCCGAGTTAGGAATCCGGAGTAGCAATGAGACGCCCTTCGACAAGCTCAGGGTGAGCGGGGAAGCGGCGATATCCGCTCGTGGTGAGCTTGTCGAACCACGGCCTGGGAAGCACAACCTTAACCGTCACATTATTGAACGAACTCCCGACTCAGGACCCTAGGCACCCTGCTAGTCTAGGACACCATGTCATAGCTACGCAGCAGCTTGCCGGGTAGGGCACCGGTGCAGTTGTTCTCTTCGAAGGTGACGGCGCCGTTGACTATGATATAGCGCATGCCCTTGGGCTTCTGAATCAGGCGGCGCTCACCGCCCGGGAAGTCGTTGGCGTAAACCGGCCTGTCGTATACGTACCCAAGCTCCTCCTGGTTGTAGACGATGATGTCCGCCCACGAGCCCAGGCGAAGGGTGCCGCGGTCGTTGAAGTTAGCGAACCAGGCCGGCAGGGCGCTCATCTTGTGGTGACCCTCTTCCAGGGTCATGATCTCCTTGTCCCGGATCCAGTATGAGAGCCAGAACACGGGCCACTGGCTGATGGTCGCGAACCTTGTATGGGCCCCTCCGTCGGACATGGAGATGTGGGTGTGGGGGTCCTTGAGCTCAAGCTCCTGAGACTCCAGCTCAGCCTCCGCGTCGCGAGGGGGCGCCTCGAACTCTGTTTCCAGGTCCTCGTCCAGGGCCAGGTCCAGGAAAGCGTCCACCGGGTGCTTGGACATCATTTCGGCTATTTCTTTGATGGTCCGCCCTTCGTACTTGTAGTTCCGCTCATGGGCCACCTCGAGGACCTTTGTCCTGTGCCACTCGGTCCTGGGGTCCGGCCACCTCTCCACATCCAGCTTCATCTCGGCGCGCCGGCTGGGGTCCCTTAGCTTGGCGGCCCGCTCCTCCGGTGTGCCCATCATCGGCTCGATCCAGCTCGGCATGAAGTCCAGGTTGTTGAACTCAGACAGCTTGAACTGGCTTCCACCGTGAGTAGCCTGCCTTTGTAATATTAGGGCTAAGCCTTCGTCGTGGCAGGCGCGGACCCACTCTTGAGCATCCAGTATATTGACGTCCAACAGGTGAAGGGGCCGGCCGCTGACCCTCATCATCTGGGCCAGCACGGCCCGCTTCTCGTCTCGCTGCTGTGGCGTAAGGCCGAATCCGAGGGTCTGGCCCATGTGGCCCACGCCGAACCGGCCTAGGACCTCCGCCAGCCCGAGAAACTCCTCGTCGGAAGCGATCTGGCTTGGAAGGAACCCTCCGCCGTCGGGCCGGTCTTCCATGTTCATGTTCAGAGAGAACCCAAAGGCGCCGGCTTCCATGGCCTCGTTGAAAATCTGCTTCATTTGATTCAGCTCCGCCTCGGTCACAGACCTGCGCTCGCGCGAAGCCATCATGCCCAGCACGTAGCCCCGCATGGGCGAGAAGGGGAACAGCGGCCCCACGTTGACGCCCAGACCCTGGCGGTCCAGACTGTCGAGGAACTCGGGGAAGGTCTCCCAGTCCCAGCGTATCCCCAGGCGCATCGACTCCAGAGGAATGGCCTCGATGCGGTTCATCATCCGCATGTTTGCGTCTCTGTCCTCGGGCCGCGTTGGGGCGAAGCCGAAACCGCACTGGCCGATGGTGAGGGAGGTCACGCCGAACCAGCCGGAGAGGGAGGCATAGGGGTCCCAGTTGAGCTGGGCGTCGTAGTGGGTGTGCAGGTCCACCGCCCCGGGCGCCACGATGCAGCCACCGGCGTCGATCTCCGTGGCGCCTCCCGGGCGAATCCGGCCGCTGATCATCGCTACCCTTCCGTCCTTGACGGCAAGGTCAGCGCGATAGCGGGGTATACCCGTCCCATCGACAATGGTCCCGTCGCGAATAACCAGGTCGTATTCAGCCATCATCCACTCCTTGCTTTCACCCCCGCTTACCGGCCAAAATCCAAAGGCTTCGAGAGGGGGAGCGGCGCCTCACGGGCTTGGTACATTCAGGATAGCGTCCTAACGACAGTAATTGTAGCCGCATCTTTCTCACAGGTCAACAAACGGCAACACGGCCTCCATCTCCATCGAACCGGTCTAAGCCCGAATTCCCCATTTACATTAAAAGTGTGATGCGATAAATCGGCAACTTTCTTACTTGTGGAGTTGTCTCATGAACGATTGGGCAGTATATCAGCTATAATACACTCATGGGATTAGTATTCTTCTTGAGATAAACTTCTCGAGGACCAACTTCACACCAGAAGGAGATAAACCGCTATGGTAATGCCGCTCGATGTCATACCTTCCTTTCACCAAGCATTTCGCAATGACATGAAATTAATTGACGACGCAGCCTACACGGCCGCAGCAGGGGACGGCAATTTGGCCCCTGCTGTCGAGCGGCTTCGCTTTTTCAGCGAGATCTTAAAGTGGCATGCAGATGGCGAGGACTGTAGGGTGTCAGCGCAATTGGACACTATTGAGGGGTCACGTCCCATAGAGTGGTGTAAGAGTACGTCATCCTGTTGATATTGTCTAGGCCGCTGCCTCTGCGAGTTCGGCTCTGGGTAGAGCTTCGTTGGAGGTGGTTACCTCCTGTGTCATGTATCGACGGCCGACGGCCCACTCGTCGTGCTGCTCAGCTAGGACGGCGCCGACCATGCGACGGACAGCTGGGCGGTTAGGGAAGATGCCCACCACATCGGTGCGGCGCCGTATCTCCTTGTTGAGACGCTCCAGGGGGTTGTTGGACCAGATCTTCTTCCAGTGGGCGAGTGGGAAGCTGGAGAAGGCCAGGACGTCGGGTCCAGCCTCGTCCAGTCGAGAGGCGACCTGTGGGAACGGGTCCTGGAGCTGAGCAATCACCCGCTCGAGTTGGGCATGCACTTCCTGAGGGGACGGCTGCTGGTAGATGGTGCGTACCATGGTGGCCACCCAGGGCTGAGCGCTCCTGGGGACCCGAGTGAGCAGGTTGGTCATGAAGTGGGTGCGGCACCGCTGCCAACTGGCCCCACCGAAGACAGTTGCGATGGCATCCCTGAGTCCCTGATGAGCGTCCGATACCACCAGTTCCACCCCGCCGAGGCCCCTGGCGACCAGTGAGCGCAGGAAGGCTAACCAGAAGGCGCCGTCTTCACTGGTACCCACGTCCATCCCAACGATCTCACGCTTGCCCTCGCTATTGACCGCCGTCGCCACCACCACGCTGACGTTGACTATCCTACCGGCCTCTCTGACCTTCTGGGTTAGTGCGTCCAGCCACAGGTAGGGATATGATCCGCCGTCCAGCGGCCGACCCAGGAAGCTCTCCACCACCCCGTCCAGCTCCTGGCAGATACGCGACACTTGGCTCTTTGAGATACCCTCGCACCCAAGAGCCTTGACCAGATCATCCACTCGCCTCGTCGATACACCCTCCACATACGCCTGCTGGATCACCGCCAGCAGAGCTCGCTCGCTGCGACGCCGTGGCTCCAGCAGGCTCGGAAAGTAGCTCCCCTCCCTCAGCTTGGGTATCTGCAACTCCATGGTCCCTACGCGAGTGTCCCATGCTCGAGACCGGTACCCGTTGCGCTGGGTCACCCGCTCAGGGTTGCGTTCTCCATACCCAGCACCGGTCCTCGATGACACATCAGCCTCCATGATCTCCTCGACCAGCACTCTCAGTGCCTCTCGTAGAAAGTCCACGTCACCGTCGACTCCCCTCTTGCGCATTAGCTCAAGCAGGTCCATCCTTTCCTTGACCACCGTTGTCCTCCTTTCTCAGGCTCGTCTTTGCCCGCTAAGGATGACGTGGTGGTCTCTCTTCATCCAGACCCTCTACTCTTGTTACACCACTTCCTGGGACTCTACTGGGAACTCCCAAGTGTTAGCGCTGCAGCAGTGGGAAGTGGCACATGGGGACGGGATGAGGGCGATGTTCCAGTAGAACTGGAAGGAAGCAAGGTTCCCAGCCTCTGGCACTACGCCGCAGCTGCCGTGTGCGCCGTAACCGGCCTTGTTGTCGCCATAGTTCTGGTGGTCACCCCGGTAATCGGTAACCTCCCAGATATCCAAGTGGTGATGCCGGGAGAGCACGAGATTGTTCTCGAGGACGGCGGTGGCTACACAATCTTCTACGAGTACTCCGGCCAAGTCGACCCGAGGGTTTACTCTTCACTCGGGGGTCTCCAGGGATTGGGGATTACCGTGAGGCCAAAGGCTGGTTTCAGCAAAGTGGAGTTATCGCGCCCGTCCGGGAGCAGCGAATACCAGATCGGTTCCCGTACAGGAATATCAGTGCTGAAGCTAAACGTTCAGGAGCCTGGTACCTACATTATTACCGGCGAATACGAAGGCGGCGAGGGAACGGACGTTGTGCTTGCCATCGGCAAACTCAACGTGCTGAGCGCGGGAGGCGGAGCCCTTGGCGCCTTCTTTGGAGGCATCGCCGTAGGTGCGAGCATAGCTATCTGGGCGTTCATTAAGAGGAGGGATTACACAGCACCTGGCAGGATTGGGGAGCGCCCTACCATGCCCGAATAGGGAGGATATCTGTTGAGCTCCGGACGTCCACTTAAGGGGCACACTGGATATAACCGACTAAATAAAGGTCGGTAGCGGTCTCGCGGGCTGCTACCGGACCCGCTTGACCCCCAGCACCACCTCCACCCCCTCGAGCTTTTGTGTCTCGGCGTGGGCGCCTTCCCCCGGCTCGTCTTCCAGCAGCTTGTCCGACAGGGTCTCTTCCTGGATATAGGATGCGAACTTGTTCATCACATCTCTCACCCGGTGATTTCCCTGATAGTAGATAAGGATTCTATCGGTGATCTCGAAATGAGCGGCCCTTCGGAGGTTCTGGATGCGGTGCACCAGCTCACGGGCCAGCCCTTCGTCGGCCAGTTCCTCGGTCATAGTGGCATCCAGGGCAACCATGTAGCCACCCTCAAGGGAGACCCAGTACTCGTCCAGCTGCAGGATTGCCTCTACCTGGGAGGCGTTCGTCTCGCTTACGGCCGACGCCCCGGCGGCTTCAAGGGCCCGCGTGTATAAGCCCCTCCCGCTGGAATCGGTACCTGCTTCCTCCCCGGAATATCGTTCGGATTCTGAGATGACCTGGATTTGCTTTATGTTAAGTTCGTCCAATATCTGAGCCTGGACCTGGAGGATTCGCTGGGCTTCCTCGGCGACGCGAGGCTTTATCAGTACCCTGGTCAAGGGCTGGCGCACCTTCACTCCCGCACGAGAGCGTGCGCCTCTGCCCATACTGGAGACCTTCATAGCCAGGCGGGTCGCGTCCATCAGAGACTGATCTACCATTTCTGGCGACGCCTGGGGGAACTCGGCCAGGTGCACGCTATCCGGCGCGGCTTTATCTACCGCGCGCACCAAGTTTTGGTACATCTCCTCAGCCACGAAGGGCATGAACGGAGCGATTAGTTTGCAGAGTGTCGAGAGGCAAGAGTAGAGGGTCGCGTAGCCGGAAATCTTGTCCTCGTCGTTTTCGCTCTTCCAGAACCGGCGCCGGCTGCGCCGCACGTACCAGTTGGACAGCCGGTCCACGAATTCCTGGATGCGTCTGCCGGCGTCGGTGGGACTGTAGCCGTCCATGTGCCGGTCCACCTGAGATACCAGGCTGTTGAGCTCCGATATCACCCACCGGTCCAGCTCGGACACGGGGGCCCAGTCCTCTGGCACCTGGTCGGGATGAAACCGGTCCACGGAAGCGTAGGTGGTGAAGAAGGAGTACACGTTCCAGAGCGTCAGCAGGAACCGTCGCACCACCTCGTTCACCAGGTCCTGGGAGAACCGCCGGGACTCCCCCGGCTGAGAGGCGGTGAATAGGTACCACCTGACCGCGTCGGCACCCTGGGCGTCCAGCACAGTCCAGGGGTTCTCCACGTTACCCAGATGCTTGCTCATCTTCTGACCCTTGCCGTCCAGGATAAGGCCGAGGCAGATGGCGTTTCGATAGCTGGGCTGCCCTGTAAGCAGAATGGATAGCGCGTGCAGACTATAGAACCAGCCACGGGTCTGGTCCACCGCCTCGCATATATAGTCGGCCGGCAGCCGGCCCTGCCCCTGGAGCGCGGCAACATCGTCGTTTGAGGTGACGTGGTCCTGGGCAAAGGGCATAGCTCCCGAGTCGAACCAGGCATCCAGCACCTCAGGCACCCGCTGCATATGACCCTGGCAGTTCGGACAGCGGATGGCCACACGGTCCACGAAGGGCCTGTGGAGGTCCAGTCCTTCGAGCATGCCCTTGTGTTCTAGTACAGCCATCTCTCTCAGCTCAGCCACGCCCCCGATGCAGTGGAAGGCATCGCAGGCGTCGCAATGCCACAGTGGCAAAGGGGTGCCCCAATAGCGTTCCCGGGAAATGGCCCAGTCCACGTTGTTGGACAGCCACTCGCCGAAACGTCCTTCCCGGATGTATTCGGGGTACCAGTTGATCTCCCGGTTGCCGCTCACCAGCCGGTCTTTGAGCGCCGTGGTGCGGATGTACCACGAGCTTTTGGCGTAGTACAGCAGTGGAGTGTCGCAACGCCAGCAGAAAGGATAGGTGTGGTGGTAGACCCCCCGATTGTGGAGCAGGCCCCGCTCTTTCAGATCGACGATGATATCTTCATCGGCATCTTTGACAAACTTGCCGGCGAAGGGGAAGCTGCCGGTGACTATCCCCTGCAGGTCCACGGGCTGGACAAAGGCCAGGCCGTGCTCCCTCCCGGCCCCCAGGTCCTCGTCACCGAAGGCGGGGGCGATATGCACGATCCCGGTGCCCTCTTCCATCGAGACGAACTCGGTAGGTACGACAGCAGGCGTGAAGCCCTCAACCGTCTCCAGCTCCATGATTCCGTCATGTGAGCGGAACCGGCTGATCTCCACGCCGTGGGCGGCGGCATCATAGAGCTTGTCGTAGGTAAGCCCCACAAGATCCGAACCGTTGAATGTCTCTACGACTTCGCATGACCCCTCGATTACCTTGTCCACCAGGGCCGAAGCCAGCAGGAGCTTCTCCCGGCCTAGGGGACCCTCCGCTTCCACCTCCACCAGGCTGTATTCGGCGGCGGCGTCAACCGCGAGTGCGGTGTTGCCGGGAAGGGTCCAGGGGGTGGTGGTCCAGGCCAGGAAATATGCCGGCACCCCGTCGGGCGTGATGATCTTTCCATGCACATTTTTTGCTGATTCCGCGACCCCCTCTGTTATCCGGAACTTGACGAACACCGATGGGTCGGGCGTGTTCTCCTGGTATCCCAGGGCCACCTCATGGGAGCTCAGGCTGGTAACGCATCGAGGACAGTGAGGAGTCCCGCGCATGTCCCGCCGGAGGAGGCCCCTGTCCCAGAGCTGCTTGATCATCCACCACCCGGTCTCTATGTAATCGTTGTCCAGGGTTACGTAGGGGTGCTCCATATCCACCCAGAACCCGACCCGGTCCGTCATGTCCTCCCATTCCTTGACGTACCGGAACACGCTCTCCCTGCATTTTTGGTTGAACTCCTCTATGCCGTACTCTTCGATTTCCCGCTTGGTCTTGAGGCCCAGCTGCCGCTCGACCTCCAGCTCTACGGGCAATCCATGGGTATCCCAGCCTCCCTTCCTGAGGCAGCGATAGCCCTTCATGGTCTTGTAACGGCAGATGATATCCTTGTACACGCGGGCAAGAACGTGATGCACTCCAGGGCTCCCGTTGGCAGTGGGAGGTCCCTCGTAAAGCATGAAAAGCGGGCCGTCCTCCCGCTCTGTTTCCGTCCGACGGAAGATATCGTTGTCCTTCCAGAACTGGAGGATGCCCCTCTCCATGTCCGGGAAGCTCACCTTGCTGGATACCTGCTTGAAGCTATTGCTCATCGGTTCCCACTTACAACCCTCACCCTCGGGGCTCGCCCTCACCCTAAATCCCTCTCCCGGCGGGAGAGGGATTCCCGCGATAGAATGTCGGTACGGATTCGTTAATAGATTACCAGAGATATAACTCCCAATGCATCCCCTTGGCCCGGCGACCGAGACTCACTTTTCCAGCAGCAGGAAGAATTCTCGGTTACCGGCATCCCCGAGAATGGGAGAGGGCACGAGGCCGCGCAGTCGGAAGCCGGCGTTGACCACCCAAGTGATTACCCGAGCCAGCACCGCCGAGTGGATGGCCGGGTCCTTTATCACGCCACCCCGTCCCACCTCTTTGCGTCGCGCCTCGAACTGGGGCTTCACAAGTACGATGATGTGCCGGCCGTTCGATACGTGCTGCGCGACAGCGGGGATAACCTTGGTGACTGAAATGAACGACACGTCGATCGTGGCCAGCTGGACGCTCCTATCATCGGGCGCGCAGGCCGAGGCCGGTGACGGCAGGCAAAAGGGATGGTGGGCGTTCACACCCTCCATGACCACTACCCTCGCGTCCCGGCGGAGGCGATAGTCGAGCTGCCCATGGCCCACGTCAAGGGCGAATACCCTCTGAGCGCCCCGCTGAAGCAGGCAGTCAGTAAAGCCCCCGGTGGACGCCCCTGCGTCCAGTACGGTGAGACCTCTCACGTCGAGCCCGAATCGGTCCAGAGCGTGGGCCAGCTTCATCCCGCCCCGGCCCACATACGGCAGCCTGCCCCTGACTTTGAGGGGTACGTCCACGGATATCGCCTCGCCGGGCTTGGCAACCTTGCCGGCCGGGGAATGTACCAGCCCAGCCATGATAAGGGCCTGGGCTTTCTCCCTGCTCTCGGCCAGCCCCTGCTCCAGAAGCAGAAGGTCTGCCCTCCTTTTGGACCCCTTTTTCATCGAACTGCCGTACTCGTCCAAATTGACACCTATCTCACACATGAATTATAATCCATCTGCCGGAGGAATCTTAATGGTCAAACGTACCTATCAACCCAAGAAACGTCGCCGACAGCGGGTTCACGGTTTCCGTGCCCGTGGCAGTACCCACGGCGGTCGAGCTGTGCTGAAGCGTCGCCGGTTCAAGGGCCGTCATCGTCTGACGGTTTGATCGCAGTCACGTCAACATTGACATTGCATGCAAAGAGAGCTACGCCTCACCGGTAGCAAGCGTTTCTCCCTGATACACCAGGAAGGCCGCAGATGGGCCAACCGGCTCCTATTGCTGAGGGCGATCGCAAACGATCTGGACAAAAGCCGCTTTGGATTCCTGGTGGGTAAACGGATCGGATGCGCGGTGGTGAGGAACAAGGTGAAACGGCGGCTTCGTGAGATCATTCGGGTCAGGGCTATAACACCTGGATGGGATATACTCTTGATCGCCAGGAGAGAGGCCTCTAGAGCCGACTCCTCTCAGCTTGGAAACGCTGCGGAGGACTTATTGCAGAGAGCTGGTCTGATGTCGAGACCAGCCCCCAATAGCACAGCACCCGTAATAGACCATAAGTGGCGCGAGCCCTCGTACGAGGACAAGAGCCACGCGAACGCAAAAGGAGGTTTGGCCCTCTTCTCAGGCAAGCCCAGAGGGACCGAGCAATGAAGGCACCGGCACTGGCGCTGATCACCTTCTACCAGCGGGCGATCTCGCCATTTCTCGCTCCAACATGTCGCTATCTCCCCACATGCTCCGAGTATTCTCGTGACGCCATTCACAAACATGGCGTGATAAAGGGGAGTGGGCTCAGTGTTCGGCGACTGGCCCGATGCCGCCCATTCGGCGGGAGGGGTTACGACCCTGTACCCTGATACGACCGGATCTCCTCTCTTTGATCCCGGGCCCTCAGGAATTTAATGTATCGGTAAATGACTATCACTCTGTGTTCGAACATCGCCCAGCATAGGCGTAGCCAACCTGCGACAGCCGGTTCCTCTCTGTCCCCGGAACTTCCCTTCGACCAGCGTTTGGCGAGTGGGGCCGGCACTCAGTGAGCCAGAATATGCCGCAAGGAGGGGTAAGTCCGGTGCCGGATCCGCGCCCGGACCGCCGAGGGAAGTCCGTTGGGTTGGGCCTTCTCATTCTGCTGACCGCCATGGCGCTGGCCACGAGCGGGTGCAACCCACGGAACCTGATCGGCTGGAGTTCGGGTTGGGGCGCGACCGCATCAAGCGACGGGGTCGTATACGTGGGGACCCGGCAGGGCATGATTCTGGCGCTCGATTCTAACGAAGAGGGGGGCTTGAGTCCGAGGGACCAGTTGATCTGGAGCTTCGCCCCCTTCTCGGAAGACATCAGTTTGGGTGGGGTCTTCGGCGCGCCCGCAGTGGGAGAGGACCTGATCTACGTAGGGTCCCGGGGCAGCAGAGACGGAGATACAGGCAGGATATACGCGCTGCACAAAGATAGAGCGGGCTTCAGCAACAACCTGGAGTCCGGCGAATGGATCAAGACCCTAGAAGGGGCCATAGTAGGTGGTCCGGCGATTGGGGAGGGCTTTGTGCTGGTAGGCTCCGACGACGGCAAACTCTATGCCTTCGACGCCCTCACCGGAGAGCGAGCGGGGACCTTTGCGTCGGGTGGACGGATCTGGTCCCCACCGGCGATCGCAAATGGAGTAGCATATTTCGGGTCGATGGACCGATATGTCTACGCGGTCTCTCTGGACGGTAGGCTGAACCAGAGCAGTCTGCTTTGGAAATACAAGACCGGGGGGGCAGTAGTTTCCAAGCCCCTTCTGGTGGATGGGCCCGACGGATTAATGGTGGTGGTCGGCTCTTTTGATAAGAACGTATATGCGTTGAAAGCCGTAACAGACAATCCCGAGGGTCAACTCGCATGGGACAAGCCGTTTAAAGGCAGCCACTGGTTCTGGGCAAGTGCAGTATCCGACGGCAATCTTATATTCGCCGCTACTATGGACGGCAGTGTATACGGCCTGGATAAACAGGGCGCCTCGGCATGGCCTCTACCCTTCAAGGCGAGTGAACCGGTGGTATCTACTCCGGTGGTAGTTGGAGATGTGCTGATAGTAGCGACCGACGCCGGTAAGCTGCACATCATCAGCGCCATCGACGGGGCCAAGCTTGAGGTGTCGAAGGACCTGAACGGCCGCGTAAAGGCTCCTCTCAGCATAGATGGGAACATGGTGTTCGTAGGAGTCGAGGACAACACGGTGCGAGGCGTCGACGTGAAGGGTTGGCAGGAGCGGTGGCAAGTCTCCACCAAAGATCTGGGCGAGAGCTAGGAGCATCTTGGGCTTCGTCTTCAACAACGTCCTCATCAACCCGATGGTCAACATACTGGTCGTGCTCTATACCCTGCTGTTCAGCAACTTCGGCCTTTCGTTGATAATCTTCACGATAATAGTTAGGGTAGCTACCTTACCTCTCACCGTGAAACAGACAAAGCAGATGAGGCGGATGACGTCTCTGCAGCCCAAGATGAAGGACATACAGACCCGCTACGCCAAGGACCCCCAGCGGAGGTCCAAGGAGATGATGTCCCTGTACAAGACGGAAGGGGTCAATCCGCTGGGCTGCCTGGGACCGATGGTCATCCAGCTTCCCATCTGGATCGGGCTCTACCAGGCCTTGTTGAAGACCCTGGGTACCAACCCAGATGACCTAGTCGGACTAGCCCAGAGGCTCTATTCCTGGAACCCGGTCATTGACACCGTTGCGCCGATAAACAGCAACTTTCTATGGCTGGACCTGGCCAATCCCGATCCGTCCCCGCTGCTCCTGCCAATCCTGGTAGGTGCATCCACGTGGGCCCAGCAAAAAGTCACCATGTTACCCTCGACGGACGAGCGGACTGCCTCCACGAACCGCATGATGCTGTGGATGATGCCCGCGATGCTGGGGCTGTTCTCACTGTCGTTCCCCAGTGGTCTCGCCCTCTACTGGGTGGTCTCCAACGTTATAGGCGTCGTAATCCACGGCGTCATGACGGGCGAATGGAGCTCCCTGATACCCAAATTCGGCACTACTACCACGACTCCCGTCCCTGAGCCTGCACCGGAGCCGGAGGGGGAGTCGGAACCGAAGGAGATAGAGAGTCATGGAAGAACGGATAATGTCCGGAAAGGCCGTCGAAGAAGCGATCGAGCTGGCGCTGAAAGACCTCGACGCAAACAGGGAAGAAGTAGAAATAGAAATACTAAGCCGAGGTAAACCCGGGTTCCTGGGGATCGGCTCAGAACCGGCCAGGGTTCGCGTGAGGAAATTCCCTTCCTCCCACCAGGCCGCCTCGCTGGCGATTGAGGTGGTGAACAAGATGCTCTTGGCAGCTGGCGTACGCGTTTTGACCACCCTCCGAAGCGCTTTCGACCCTGATTCCGGCGGCCCTGTCGTGGACGTAACGGGCGACGACTCGGGGCTCCTTATTGGTCGGAGGGGCGAGACTCTCCGCGCCATCCAGTTCCTCGTCAACCTCGTTGTGAATAGTAAGCTGGAAGACGAAAGGGTCAGGGTGGTACTGGACATCGAACGGTATCGCGAGCGGCGGTATAACTCCCTCCGCGAGATGGCCCTCAGAGTTGCCGACAGGGTGGCATCCTCCGGCAGGGCCCTCTCCCTGGAGCCCATGCCGGCCGCCGAGCGCAGGATCATCCACATGGCCCTTGCGGAACACCCGAAAGTAAGTACCGAGAGCAGCGGCCTGGGAGATGACCGCAAAGTGACGATCGCTCCGCAGAACTCGTGACGTTGGAGTGAATCTCGTGGGGTAGGACGCCTGATTAACAGGTGGCCGATCGCCCTCAGGCGCTCCAGACCCTTCGCCGAGTTCACCTTGAGCGCAGCCGGAGGGACTGGCGCCTGCACTGAGCTCGCGGAACCGGTGACATGAGCAAAACTCGAACGCAGCGACACCGACGCCCACCCCAACGCCGACGGCAAGTCGCCACGCCCCGCCGGTGGTGCCGTTAGACCTCGAACCCCGACCAGCCTCGTTGACACACCAAGACCGCTGAATCATAATCATTGCACACTAGCAGGCTTCGGAAGAGAGGGGTGTGCAGAGGGGCGAAGCCCCTTTGCCGGAGTCTGAGGGTGTCCCTCAGATATAAGTTTCTCCCCCTTCCTCGCCAGGTCCGTCCTGAGCCCGCCGAAGGGAAGCGGGCCAGAGGGATGGTCGAAGAGTCTTTCAGCACCCTGCTAGTCTAGTGTCTCGTATATAGCATTACAATGCTGATATGAGGAGGTCCTCCCCGCGAACCCCGGTCTCACCCTCACCTCAATCCTCTCCCATAGGGAGAGGAGGCAGACCGGGGGGCCACGTCGAGCGCTGACGTATTGTAAACCCATTTGGCAGACACACGACTAGGTCGGATTCTTCGGTCGACCGCCTTAGGCGGACTCCCACAGAATGACGTGCAATCGAAATCTTGAGGGTGCCAGGTGTCGCGGACCGAAAAGCGGTTAGCCCAGATTCCATGCGGGCAGCTTGGAATACGGAGAGATGGAGGACCGGGCATGGTTGATTACAGAATCATATCTTCCGACGACCACGTCATGGAACCGCCGGACCTGTGGACCGAAAGAATTGAGCCCAAGTACAGAGACCGGGCGCCCAGGGTGGTGCGCGACGAGGATGGGGGCGACTGGTGGTTCTGCGACGGAGTCCGGGGAAACACCGCCGCGGCGGGCTCACAGGTGGGCAAGCGATTCGACGACCCTGCCAACCTGACTCGCGCCAAAACATACGAAAGCGTACGCCTGGGGGCGTACATCCCCGAGGAGCACGTGAAGGACATGGACCTGGACGGCATCGACGTCAGCATAATCTATGCTACGGAAGGGCAGTTTCTCTACAACGTACCTGATAGCGATCTGCTGTCGGCGGCCTTCAGGGCATACAACGACTGGCTCGCCGATTTTTGCAGACCCTTTCCCCACCGAATCAAGGGCATCGCCTTGCTCAACGTGGACGACGTGGGGGAGGGCATCAGGGAGCTGGAGCGGTGCGTCGGCTTAGGACTGTTGGGAGCGATGATCACCGTCTACCCTCCCGCCGGTAGGTCGTATGATCTGCCGGAGTATGAACCCCTCTGGGCCGCCGCCCAGGACCTTGAAATGCCCCTCAGCCTGCACGTCTCCACAAATCGCGTTCGTCCGAGCCGACATCGTGGCCGATGAGCCCATCAGGGCCGTGTTCATGTGCAACATCGACCACTGGGTCCGTACCTCCCTCGCCAGCATGATCTATGGCGGCGTGTTCGAGCGCTACCCAAGACTACAGGTGGGATCAATAGAGCAGGAGCTGTCCTGGGTGCCCCACTTCTTGGACCGGCTGGACTACAACTACACCCAGAGGGTCCGTGAGCTAGCCCCTTACCGGTATAAAGAGAACATGCTTCCCAGCGACTACTTCCACCGGAACGTGTTCCTGGGCTTTCAGGAAGATGCCCTGGGCATAAGACTCCGGGACATAATAGGTGTGGACAGCCTCCTGTGGGGCTCCGACTATCCCCACATCGAGTCTACCTTCCCGAGGAGCCGCGAGATCCTGGAGGAAATCCTGGCCGATTGTACCGAGGAGGAGAAAGCCAAGATCGTCGGAGGAAACGCCGCCAGGATATACCGCCTAGGCTAGAAGGCTGCCCCTCGCATTTGTCGAGCTCGCCCACGCCGGCATGATGTAATCTCAAAGAGGTTGAAGAGGCTAGGCTACCGCAGTAGCTTCAATCTCCACGAGTAGCTCGGGATAGGCCAGGCGTTGCACGCCAAGTAAAGTACTGGCTGCCCGGCAGCCAGATTCTGCCATCCGCCCACCCACCGCCATAGCGGCTTCAAAGAAACTATCCACGTCGGTAGTGAAGTAGTTGAGACGCACCACGTCGGACATCCTGAACCCGGCCTCCTTCAGGACCGTCTCCAGGTTATCTAGAGCCTGGTTGAGCTGGCCTACCATATCTCCCGCGGGCCCCGGACTACCATCAGCGTTGACCGCAGCCTGTCCAGAACAGATGAGAGTTCGCTGCACACCACTCACCTCGTTGGCCTGGACGAATCCGAACTGATCTTGCCACGTCCATGGATTGACGATGCGGCGTTCCATAAACACCCCCTTTAAAATTGCTGTTTACCGCCTTGTGAGAGGCCCCTTATGAAGTTCCATCACCGGGCCCCGGCTGAGCGAAATTGAGTGGATGAGATGTCCTCCCGAAAGCGCGACTCGGGTATCGCCTCAAACATATCAGCGAACGCATCGGGAATAGCCACCTCATCCAGCGTGTGAAAGACCCCATCCTGGAGGCGTCCCGCAACCAGGAACTTGCATCCTAGGACTCTCATCTCCGACAGGGCCGCGACCATCACGCCGTGGCTGTCTCCGTAGTAGCGTTGGTGCACCAGCCTGACTGCCGTATCCCAGCCAATGACAAACGTGCAACCTGGGAAGAGAGCCGCCTTCTCCGGAAAGGTCTTGGCACAAGTCAGTACAGCAGTCCCCTTACCCCGGAACTGTGGGAGACGGCGGCGCACCTCCGCCTCCTTCAAAGGAGGTTTGTCTACGTTCACCACGGAAATTTCAAAAACAACCTTGCTGCCCAGTAGCTCGGACGCCACCTCGGCCAGCCGCTCGTGTCCCTGGTGAAGGGGGCTGAAGGAGCCCGGCATCAGGCCTCCGTCAAAGGCTTCATTGGCAACCATCCGGCCGTCGGGGTACACGGTCACAGTCGAGGGGGCGATACTCTCCTCCTTGCCTTCCGTCAGCACGCCGTTTCGAGCGGCCAGCAGCTCCCTCAAAAGGTCCGAATGCTCGGTATGCTGAACCTCCAGTCGCTCCGAGTCCAGCAGACCTAGATTCAGACTGGACTCCACGTCGCACACATGGGCCAGCGCGTTGAGGACGAGCCTGCTCACTACATCCTCCTCACCGGGCCGGTCCCGGGCGCCCTTAGATAGATTCAAGTCGTAGGCGGTGACCCCGCCGTCCGCGTGGACTGCGACGCAGCAGCGGTGCTCGCCACGCTTGGGCCTGTCGGTGGAAATGCTGGCCGTGCACGCCACCCCCGCCACGGGTCTCCCGGAGTCGCTCAGGTGCAGTGCGCGCCAGTAGGCAGCCTCCGCCATCTCCCCTGCCGTCCCGATCGAGACATACTGGTCCGGCTCGTGACCCAGGAACTCGAACATGGCGCGCTGGCCATAAGGGACCACCGCTTCAAGTAGTGTGCGAGAGGCGCCCGGCACACCGAGCAGCCAGGCGAGCGCCTGGCTGCCGGCGCCTGCCAGGACAACCACCGCGCGACTGGGGGATGCGTGAACGCGCTCCACAAGGGTAAGGATACTGTCATCCACGGCAGTGTGCCTTAAGGTCTCCATGGGGTGCAGTTCCGGACTGACATCAGGCCGAACTCCTTGACGTGAAGAAGCTGGTCGACTCGAAGAAAGTTGACCGCAAAGGCCTTGCTGCGGTAGATCATGTCGTGGCTGTAGTTCCCCTTATAATATCTGAACCACCACCCTGGGCATACCGGGCCCGATGGACGCCCCGCTGACCGCCACGATGGGGACCATAGCTGGCTCATCATTGGGGCGATCAGAGGGTAGTCTACCACGGCTCCTCCCATGCGTCGCGCTTACCTTACGTTCTTCACGTTCTGTCAGATCACGTTCCCCTATGGCAGGTGCAGATTAGTCTATCACAGGTGCGGACACGGCTACACGGGGGCAACCAAAATTGGGTCCCTGGGTTGGGTTCCATCGGGACTCAGGCCCGTCTGATGCCGGCCAGCTGCGTCCCAGCAGCAAGGCAAGGGACGGTCACTAGGATAGATGCTATACTGACAGTGGATACACTCATAAAGGAAAGGTTATGCGGAAAGAGCAGATCAGGCTGACCAGCCTAGCACATTGCGCCGGTTGAGCTGCCAAGTTCAGTCCTGAGGACCTGGTCGAGGTCCTAAGCCATGTGCCCCACGTCAGTGACCCCAAGCTCCTGGTTGGCACAGTCACGGGGGATGACGCTGGAGTTTACCGCCTCGCGAACAACACTGCCCTTGTGCTGACGGTGGACTTCTTTCCCCCGATTGTGGACGACCCCTTCAGCTTTGGGGCCATCGCAGTCGCCAACTCCCTGAGTGACATATACGCGATGGGGGGTAAGCCCCTCCTCGGCCTGAATATCGTCGGGTTCCCCGTGGAGCTGCCCAAAGAGATCCTGGGAGAGATACTGAAGGGCGGCTACGCCAAAGCCCAGGAGGCGGGTTGCTTGATCATAGGTGGCCACACAGTGGACGACCGGGAGCCCAAGTACGGGCTGGCGGCCGTGGGCTTGGTTGAGCCGGGGAAGGAGATCACTAACGCGGGCGCCAAGCCGGGCGACAAGCTGGTGCTCACGAAGCCGTTGGGGACTGGGATAATCACCACCGCTGGGAAGCAGGAGGGGGTGGAGGCGGAGGTGCTCGACCGGACCATCTCTATAATGAGCACCCTGAACCGGGCAGCCTCGGAGGCGATGATAAAGGTGGGTGTTAACGCCGCCACCGACGTCACGGGCTTCGGTCTGATCGGCCACCTGAATCCCATGATGAGGGCTAGCGGATCGGGCGCGCGACTTGAGCTGTCCCACATACCAGTTATCCCAGGGACCTGGGACCTTATCGCGAAAGGAACGGTTCCGGGAGGTACGCTCCGCAACCGGGAGAGCGCGGACCGGTACGTCCAATGGCACGAAGACATTTCCAAAGAAGCCAGGCTCCTGCTCTGTGACGCCCAGACCTCAGGGGGGCTGCTTATCTCAGTCCTGCCCGAAAAGACCAGCCAGCTCCTTCAAGAGTTGGCCGTCACGGGCGTGACCACGCAGGCGGTGATCGGCGAAGTCGTGGCGCAACAGGAGCCGGTCATTGAGGTGATGCCGTAGAAGGCGCTGACGGCCGGAGATAGTCAAGCTGGTTGACCGCAATCTAGCGACATCAGGATTAAACAAGGAGAGTCAAACACTAATGGTAAAGCTGCTTCCTAAGGAAACTATGTTTCAAGGTGATGCCGAGATCAACGTATGGCGATGCGACGATAAGCGCACAGAACATGAGTTTAAGACAAACGCCGATAGCGATGGCACTTATTGGTTCAACGCATCAGCATCGCCACCGTCTCTTATCAGACTGTAGGGTGTCAGCGCAATTGGACACTATTGAGGCCTAGAAAACCGAAGAGGTTGGGGGTGGTAGAGGCTCCTTCAGAGGGGTAGATTAACCCTAAGTGAAAGGAGTCATTGATGACCCAGGTAGAGGATCAGGCCAGCCAAGCTGAGGAGCGAAGCCAGGAGACACGAAGCTTCGTGCGTCAGGTCCGTGCAGCGACCCGCCGTAAGTATACCCCTGAAGAGAAGATCCGCATCGTCTTGGAGGGGTTCAGACGGGAGACTACCGTTAATGACCTGTGCCGACGGGAAGGAATCAAACCCCACTCCTACTACGCCTGGACGAAGGGGTTCATGGAAGCTGGGAAGGAGAGGTTGACTCGGGACAGTGTGCGTGATGCGACCCGGCAAGAGATAGAGCAGCTCAAGCGGGAGAACAGAGAACTGAAGCAGCTGGTGGGTGAGTTGTCCCTGGAGTTGCACCGCTTCAAAAAAACAGCTCTGCCGCCCCTACACGACAACGGCACCGTCGCATGAGCGTAGTGGAACAATCGAAGGTCGTGGCTGAGGTGGAGCGACATGGTAGAGGGAAGAACAGGCGACTCAGGGAGCTTGGCATTTCCAGGAGCACGTATTATTGGTGGAGGTGGAGGCACCGGCAGGGTAGTTGGGAGGGTACGGAAGGAACTGAGAGGCCCTGGAATCGCCTGCGTCCAGAAGAGGAGGCAGTAGTGCTGGCGGCAGCCCGTGGGATGCCGACCTGGCGAAGCCGGCAGTTGGCGGCTTCGCTCACCGACCACAGAGGCCTATCGGTCTCCGCCTCCACAGTCTATCGTATTCTGAGACGGGAGGGTCTGGTGAAACGGATCGAATACCAGTTGGCAGCGAGCAAAGAGTACCAGCACAAGACCACAGGGCCCCACCAGCTGTGGGCCACCGATGCCTCCTACTTCCGTGTAGTGGGATGGGGCTACTACTACCTCGTGACGGTGATGGACGACTACTCCCGGTTCATCTTGGCCTGGAAGGTGCAACGGGACATGACGGCCAACTCCCTCATAGAGGTGGTCCAGGAAGCTGTTGACTCTACTGGTATGACTGATGTACCTCTGGAGGATCGGACCAAGCTCCTCTCAGATAATGGCTCAGGTTATGTATCGCGGGCCTTCCGCGAGTACATGCGGGTGGTGGGCATTCGCCACGTCCTGGCAGCACCCTATCACCCTCAGACCAACGGGAAGCTGGAGAGATATCACCGAACCCTGAAAGACGACATTAACCAGGTGCCATACGAGGTGGTGGAAGACCTGGAGGCGGCCATCCGGGACTTCGTCGAGTTCTACAACTACCGAAGATATCATCAGGCGCTCAGGGTTGTAACTCCGGCTGACGTGCTGGAAGGCCGTCTGGAGGCAATTCTAGCCCAGAGGAAGGAGGTACAGCGAGAGACTTTTGACCGGCGGAGGCGGTACAATCAGGAGGTCAGAGAAACCCTCAAACCAGGAGCTTCTTCACCCCAATCTCTCGGACCCAGAACTGTCCAAAACCGCTGACACCCAACATGATGTGAGGCCTACTTGGTCCTGGCTCTCGACCTCATAGCAGACCTGAGACAACCCGAGGCACAGCACCTGTAGTGCCATTCCAGAGCCCAGACCTAGTCGTGTGTCTGCCAAATGGGTTTACAATACGTCAGCGCTCGACGTGGCCCCCCGGTCTCACCCTCACCTCAATCCTCTCCCTATGGGAGAGGATTGAGGTGAGGGTGAGACCGGGGTTCGCGGGGAGGACCTCCTCATATCAGCATTGTAATGCTATATACGAGACACTAGACTAGAGAGGCAGAGCGTCGAACCGACAGGTAGAGTGTGGCGCGGCTCGTTTACAGCTGTATCACGTTGGACCTAGGCCCTAACGACCTCGTAGCACCCCGCGTATCTATCACCAGTTTGCTGTGCTGTGTTACGGCCTCTAGATCATAGTAGCCGTGGTCTACCAGGATCACTGTCGCGTCTTGTTGCCTGAGGGCAGACTCATTGAATTCCACGCTCTTTGTAATTCGGGTCCCGATGGTGACCTGAGGGACATACCTGTCGCTATAGGAGATTGTCGCTCCTGCTTGCTCTAGGAGCTCCGCTACGAGGAGTGCCGGTGAGTTACGCGTGTCCCCTATGTCTTTCTTAAAGCTGACTCCCAGCAGCAAAAGGCGCGCGCCCTGTAGAGGTTTTCCGCTGTCTCCCAGGACCTCTCTTATCCGGGAAACCGAATGGTAGGGCATGTTGTCATTGGTCCTTGCCGCCAGCTCTATGAAGTTGACATAGAAATCGTATTGTCTCGCCTTCCAAGCGAGGTAAAAGGGGTCCACCGGAATGCAGTGGCCCCCGACGCCGATGCCCGGGTAGAAGGGCATGAACCCGAAGGGTTTTGTCGAAGCGGCGTCTATGACCTCCCAGACATCAATGTTCATCCGGTGGCACAGCTCCGATAGCTCGTTGACCAGCGCGATATTAACGTTTCGAAATATGTTCTCCAGAAGCTTCGTCATTTCGGCTACCTTGGGCGAGCTGACCGGGATGGCTTTGTCAACCACGCGGGAAAAGAACAAGCTGGCCATTTCCCCACATTTAGGCGTCACCCCGCCGACGACCTTCGGGATGTTCTTGACTGCATACTCCCGGTTCCCCGGGTCGACCCGTTCCGGGGAGAAGGCAAGATAGAAGTCCTTTCCCACTCGGTGGTCTGGCCTCTCCAGCTGTGGCAGCACCAGCTCCTCCGTCGTACCAGGATATGTGGTGCTCTGGAGGACGACCAGCTGTTCGCCCCCCATATGTTTTGACAGGGTGTTTACGGCGTCTCGCAACGCATCAAGCACCGGCTCCTTGGACTTGGTTACGGGTGTGGGCACACATATGACTATGACGTCTATGTTCCCCAGCGCGCTAAAGTCTTCGGTCGCGGCTATCATCTTTCGTCTGACCAGAGGTCCCAGGACGTCGTCCATGACATCCTCGATGTAGCTGTGTCCGGCGTTTACGCTGTCTACCCGCCCCCTGTCTATTTCCAGACCGGTCACCCGAAACCCGGCCTCGGCACAAGCAGCCATCGTGGACAGGCCAACGTATCCCAGACCTACTACCGCGACCCGAGCCGTCCGGTCGGATATCTTTTGCCGCAGACTCTCCTGGGGTTTCCTCTGGCTGCAGGTACCCTTCCCTTTGGGAGAGGCGGGAGGGAGCCCGGCTTCAGACGAAATCTGCCGGGAGTCAGAGCTTTGAGGCATTTACTTCTCCATCTGCCTCGTTGTCCCCTGAGGACAAGTTTCTAGCGACCTGGCGATTTCCTTGATTATAAAGCCGAGGTCAGAGTTTGGCTCATAGCTGATATACCGGCGTATCTTGGATATGTCCGGTACTCTTCTTCTTGTCTCTTCGAAGCCTTCACCGTACACCTCTCGAAAGGAAAGGTGAATGATTTCCGAGGTGCTTTTCAATGCCTGCCGGACGACTCCCGCTAGACCGTTAATGCTGATTTCTTTGTCGCTGCCTAGGTTAAACACATGCCCTTCAGCGCCGGGCGCTTGGGCAATGTCTGCGATTGCCTTCACGACGTCCCGGACGTAGGTAAAGCTGCGTTGCTGGTCCCCGTCACCGTAGACAGTCATTGGATCGCCGGCCAGGGCCTGTGATACCAGCCTAGGGAGCACCATGCCATAGCCACCGGCTTGCCTGGGTCCAACCGTGTTGAACAATCTCAGGACCACAACCGGCAGTCCCTTCTCACGGTGGTAGGCCAGAGCCAGGAATTCGTCCAAGGCTTTGGAACATGCATACCCCCACCGCCGGATGGACGTAGGTCCGATGACGGAGTCATCATCCTCTTGGAAGGGGAGCTTGTCAGACTTGCCATATACCTCGGAGCTGGACGTTATGATGACCTTCTTGTTCCCAAGCCGTTGAGCAAGCTTCAGGACGTTGTGGGTGCCTCTTGTGTTGGTCTCCAATGCGGTTACTGGATTTTCAAGCACGTATTTTACACCAACCGCCGCTGCCAGATGATACACCATGTCCACCTGGGATATCAGCCTGGCCAGGTCGTCTGTGTCCAGGATTGTGCCCCGATGGTATTCGAACCCCGGGATTCCATGAAGGTGCTCTATGTTGGAAAGGCTTCCCGTGGACACGTTGTCAAAGACGACCACCCCTTGACCCCGGCCCAGCAGCTCTTCCGCTAGATGTGATCCGATAAACCCGGCACCTCCAGTAATCAGCGCGATCAAGGTCCCTCCTGTTGCGAAATCCCCCTGGCCTCCGGCCCCCTTTGGCGGGCCTCCTTATATTCTAACTGTAGTCCCTCGCAAGGGATAAAGGCGATCATCAATCACTACGGTAACACTATTATGTTCGTGTACTCGCGCCAACAGTCATGGAAGATTTTTTCTGGCTATCACCTATGAGCCGAAAATCTCTAGTTCGATAAACTCACAAATTATGTGGCCGAGCGTAATGTGGGCTTCCTGGACACGTGCAGTATTCGTTGAAGCCACGACCAGCGCGTGGTCAGCCACATCTTTAGCCTGACCCGTTGGTCCAGTGAATGCCACTGTCGTTATACCTCGCCGACGAGCCTCCTCAAAAGCCGCCAGCACGTTAAGGGACCTACCACTAGTGCTCATTCCTACCAGGACATCTCCGGGCTGTCCATACGCAGAAACCTGGCGAGCGAACACATGCTCATATCCGTAGTCGTTTGCAACTGCTGTTATAATAGCCGTGTCCGCCGTCAGAGCCATGCTGGGAAGGGCGGTTCTGTCACGGGCAATTTCCCCCACCAATTCCGCCGCCAAGTGCTGAGCATCCGCCCCGCTGCCCCCATTTCCACAAAACAGGATTTTGTTACCGGCCCTAAGTGCGCCCAATAACACTTCGGTAATACGTAAGATGTCGTCAGCTTGATCACAAAGGCTGGCCGTGATCGAAGCACTCTCCTCCAGTCGTTGAATTATGAGGCTCGACAACGAGGTGTCTCCTTTACCAGCCATTGTTTACCTCCCATACAGTCAAACCATTGGGTTCAAAGGCGAATCCCACACATTCGAGATCACGAGCCCTAAGATACTTGGCCAGGGATCCTTTGTTCCCTCGGGTACAAAGGAAAAGCATGTGTCCACCGCCGCCAGCGCCTAAGAGCTTGCCTCCGACGGCTCCATGCTGGAGGGCCCCCTCATAAATCTCGTCGATGTGAGGGTCGCTGATAAGATTGCTAAAGCGGCGCTTCTGTATCCACCCTTCATGCAAGAGTTGACCCATATAGTCGATCTGACCGGTCAGCAAGGCTCTCTTCATTTCGTAGGCAAGCTCCTTGGTACGATGCAAAGCTTCTACAGACTCTGCTTCTTTGCTTATATATCGATTAATTTGGTCTTCGAGGATTTTAGCAGAAGCCCTTGTCCGCTCAATCAAACATAGTACCAATCGGTAGTGCAGTTCGTGAAGAACGTCCGGCTTTAACCCGAATCCACCGAAGGACGGCCTTGGGGACAGTCCTTGAAGAAGCCATCGGGTGCTCCTCTGAATCTGGGATAATGGTTTTGGAACAGAAACCAGCCCGGAAACAAGGAGCACCCAATAGATGCTGCCACAGAACAAACCCGACCGTATCCGCATCCTCTTTGACGACCATCGCCTGGTGGCCAATGCCGGCCTGCTCCTGCCGGCCACCCTAGCCCGGCACCTGGGCCTGCGGGAACTCGTCGACCATCACCTTGACCTCGGCGGAGCGCCGGGACGGGCGAACACTGGGGACAAGATGCTGACGCTGGTCGCTTCCGCGCTGGCAGGCGGCGACTGCATCGACGACGCCGATGCGCTGCGCGCTGGTGGGACGGTCGGTGTTCTAGGCTGCGTGGTCAAGGCGCCATCCACCCTGGGGACCTTCCTGCGCAGCTTCCGGTGGGGGCATGTCCGTCAACTCGACCGCGTGAGCCGCCAGTTGTTGGCCCGGGCCTGGGCCGCTGGGGCCGGACCCGGCGACTCGCCCCTGACCATCGACCTGGACTCGACCATCTGCGAGACCTATGGACTGGCCAAGGAGGGAGCGCGCCACCACGGCTATACCGGCGCCCGCGGCTATCACCCGCTGCTGGCCATTGCCGCCGGCACCGGCGAGGTGCTGATGTCCCGGCTGCGCGAGGGCCGGGCCAACACCGCCCGTGGCGCCGCCCACTTCCTGCGTGAGACGGTGGGGCGGGTGCGCTACGGCGGGGCCAGGGGACAACTCACGGTGCGGGCCGACAGCGGCTTCTACGCCCACACTGTCGTTGCCGCCTGCCGGGAAATGGATGTCCGCTTCTCTATCACCATCCGCCAGCGCGCCAGCCTGCGGGACCTGATCGAGGCGATACCAGAGGAGGACTGGACTCCCATTCCCTACTGGATGGACGGCGCCGCCGATGTCGCCGAGACGACTTACACCCCGTTCCAGACCAAGCCGGACGCCGCGCCGGTGCGGCTCATTGTCCGGCGGGTGAAGCCGACGCCCGGTTCCCAGCTCGCCCTCTTCGCCAGATACAGCTATCACGCCTTCATCACCGACCGCGATGGGGAGACGCTGGAACTGGAGGCCGATCATCGCCGCCACGCCGAGGTCGAGAACGCCATACGCGACCTCAAGTACGGCGTCGGGCTGAACCACATGCCGTCGGGGCGCTTCGCCGCCAACGGCGCCTGGCTGGCGGTCCAGGTGATGGCGCATAACCTGGCCCGCTGGACAGCCCGCATCGGCCTGGGTCAGCAGATCGTGACCACCAAGACCCTCAGGCGGCGGGTCTTCGCTCTGGTGGGACGGATCACCCGCTCGGCGCGCCGCCTCACTTTGCATCTCCCCCGGCGCTGGCCTTGGGAAACCCAGTTCAGTCGCGCCTTGGCCCGGCTGCAAGCCATTCCATTCCCGGCCTGACGGCCAGCCTGCAACTGACCCAACGTCCCCGCAATCTCGCGCCACCCCGGTCGCGAGAGTCCCCTGCTGCGTATCCTCTCGCCATCCCGCGCATCGCAACTCCCGCATAGGGCCTTAGGGGCCCTGTGCGGCGCCTGAAGACCCTCCGCCGGCCTCCCATCTACCCCAAGACCCCAGGCCATCTCCCCTGTAGCTCCCTCACCCACCCCCTTCCGCTGTCCTCACGCCGTCCATCCGTGTCCTTCGGTGGATTCGGGCTTAAACTTGGCCATATTCCCCGCGATTATGCACTTGGCAGATTCCAGCACCTACGTGTTAGTCTATCAAATCGTCCCCGGCAGACCAACCCCTGAGCGAACTAATGTTTCAGGTTGTACAAGAAGTCCCGGGTGCAAACACCGCTATCCAGAAGCGTTGCTGTCCTAGCCTAACAGGGGGATTGACACTGCGTTTCCGTCTCTGTAGAGTAGAATGCTAGCTGTCGAGGTGTGTCAACACGGAGTTGCCCATCCGCTCTCTCAGTAGCCCATCGGCTACCGACGACTTTCGCTAGCGATGTACGTTGAGCGGTAGTCGCTACCGTGCCGTGTTATCGCGAAGGTCCCCCAAGTGCCACGCTTAGGCAGCAGAATCGGCGCCTCCCGGTGTCAACGAGCTGGGACTCCGAGCGCATCTGGCGGGACACGTTAGAAGATGGCCATAGCGTTACCTCATCGGGGACCCTGGTATGAGCCCCGCAGGCTCATCCGAACAGTCGTGGAAGTGCGTCGGTACCCCGTGCTTCCGATAGCGATCCTGCTGATGGTGTTGCTCATCCCCGCTATTTTCGCCCCTTGGTTGGCCCCTCACCCCCCTAAACAAGCCGCCTTGAGCCTGCGGTTGACTCCTCCATTCTGGGTCGACGAAAAGTCCGAGATAAAGACCGTAGTGGAAGATATTGAGCGCGGAAAGTTCAATGAGCAAGTGCTCTTCACAGACGCCGAAAGACATATCCGGCGCGGTACCGGCACCCTCCAAGAAGACGGCGAGTTGGAGATGGGAAGCCAGGTTCGCATCATAACCGTGCCGGGAGGGTCCACAGACTATCTTCTGGGGACCGACAAAGTAGGGCGGGACATTCTGAGCCGGATCATCTACGGCTCCAGGATAACCATCATAGTAGCTTCGATCGGTATCTTCCTGGGGGGCGCCATAGGCACAGTTCTCGGGATCACCGCCGGATATTTCGGTAGCTGGGTGGATGCTCTGATCATGCGTCTTGTGGACATATCACTGTCCATCCCGGTCATCCTACTGGCCCTCGTGCTTGTGGCGGCTCGGGGGCCCGGCTTTGGTACCGTGATCACCGTGCTGATCGTGCTCCTGTGGGCTCGGTACGCTCGGATGGCCAGGGGGGAGGCCCTGTCGGTAAAAATGCAGGACTTCGTGGCTCGGTCGCGGGTGGCAGGAGCCTCCCACGTCCGAATCATGGTCCGCCACATATTTCCCAACGTGTTCAACAGCCTGGTGGTTCTGGCCACCCTCCAGGTCGGCTGGGTGATCATTGCAGAATCCACCCTCAGCTTCTTGGGGGCGGGCATCCCAAGGCCAAACCCCGCCTGGGGTCTCATGGTCGCCGACGGCAGGGAGCTGATCATCTCAAACTGGTGGGTCTCTTTCTTCCCGGGACTGGCGATCATGCTGACCGTTATGTCGGCGAACCTACTGGGTGACTGGCTCCGAGACCGCCTCGATCCCAAGCAGAGGCAGGTGTAACGCCCGTGACCTCCCAGATAGGCAGCGTAGTCCTTGAGGTGAAGGACCTGCACACCTACTTCTTCAACCGCTGGGGCACGGTGAAGGCTGTAGATGGCGTGAGTTTCGATCTGCGGGAAGGAGAGACTCTAGGCATCGTCGGAGAGTCTGGCTGCGGCAAGACCATGACCGCCCTTTCCCTCCTGCGCCTCCAGCCGCGACCCGCAGCTCGGATCGTCAAGGGCGAGATAATCCTCGACGGCGAGAACCTGGTAGAGAAAAGCGAGAAGGAGATGCGGCAGGTCAGGGGCCGCAAGATCTCCATGATCCTTCAGGACCCCCAAACTTCACTGAACCCGGTCTTCACCATCGGCAACCAGCTCATAGAGGCCCTCGGAACTCATAAACGGGAGGGCTCCCGCAAGGGGCTCACAAGTCGGGCGATTGAATCTCTCAGGAACGTGAAAGTGGCCGCCCCCGAACGGCGCCTTGAGGACTTCCCCCATCAGATGAGTGGCGGAATGAAGCAGAGGGTCATCGGGGCCATCGCAATCTCCTGCGAGCCCAAGATAATCATCGCCGACGAGCCCACCACAGCCTTGGACGTGACCATCCAGCTTCAGTACCTCAGGCTGCTCAAGGAAATCCAGGCGGAGACCGGCCTCGCCATCATCTTCATCACCCACGACTTCGGCATCGTGGCCCGCATGTGTGACCGAGTAGCCGTCATGTACGCGGGACGGATCGTGGAGAGCGCCGGAGTAAGAGACCTCTTTAACAACCCGAAGCACCCCTACACCCAGGCGCTGATGGCCGCCGTTCCCCAGATGGAACGAACAGAGCGGCTCTTCTCCATAGAGGGGCAGCCTCCAGCCCTCTATGCTTTGCCAGGCGGGTGCCGTTTCGCTTCCCGTTGCGTATACGCCCAGGACCGTTGCCTGGAGGAGTATCCCGCGTCCTATGCAATCTCGGATGGTCACACCGCAAACTGCTACAAACTCGACCCGTCTTGGCAAGACAGAGACGAAGCGCCTAAGGAGTCGGCATGGCCGACGACGTAGCGATCGCCGGCAACAAGCAGAATGACCTGTTGCGGGTCGAGAACCTGACGAAGTACTTTCCCGTCACAAAGGGTCTGCTTCTTATGAAGACCATTGGGTACGTGCAAGCGGTGGATGGGATTGACTTCTCCATACGAGAAGGGGAAACCCTCGGCCTCGTCGGGGAATCCGGCTGCGGAAAAACTACCACAGCCAAGCTACTGCTGCGGTTGGAGCATCCCACATCGGGAACAATCTTCCTGGGGGACACGGACATCCAGACCTTCCGGGGGCAGGACCTCAAGGCGTACCGGAGCCAGGTGCAGGCGGTATTCCAGGACCCTTGGTCCTCCCTCAGCCCACGTATGAGGGTGAGGGACATTGTAGCCGAGGCACTGGTGGTGAACAGGAAGGTTACAAGGCGTGAAAGAAACGATAGAGTGGCCGAGGTGCTGGTCCAGGTTGGCCTGCACCCGGAGCAGGCCAATCTCTACCCCCATGAATTCAGCGGAGGCCAGAGGCAACGTGTAGCTGTTGCCAGCGCGCTGGCCTCTTCCCCCAAGATCATCCTTCTAGACGAACCTGTCTCCGCTCTCGACGTCTCCATCCGGGCTCAGGTAATGAACCTGCTGGTGGACCTCCAGAGGGAGACAGGTGTGGCCTATTTGCTGGTAGCCCACAACCTGGCCACGGTGCGCTACATGGCCCAGCAGACGGCAGTCATGTACCTGGGCCAGATCGTGGAGCACGCATCGACCGAGGAGCTTTACGAGAACCCGCTGCACCCCTACACCAAGGCACTTTTCTCCGCCGCGCTGCCGTCACACCCGGATGTGCAACGGGAGGAGATCGTTCTCCCAGGGGAGGTCCCGTCCCCTATCAATCCGCCCTCGGGATGCCGCTTCCACACCCGCTGCCCTGTCGCCTTCGACAGGTGCTCGGTGGAAGAGCCCGTGCTAAAGGACGTGGGCAATAATCACAAGGTGTCTTGCCACCTGTATTAACGCGAGACGACTCGATACGCCGGAGAAGCCGTCCGGGCTTCCTCCCGACTAGCAGGCTGCGGAAGAACGGGGTGTGCAGAGGGTCGAAGCCCCTTTGCCTGTCCTGAGCTTGCCGAAGGGCCGGGAGTATGACCGCCTGCCCTGAGCCAGCCGAAGGGGCGTCCCTCAGATATAGATCCCCCTTCCTGGCCAGGCCCGTCCTGAGCCTGCCGAATGGAAGGGGGCCTGGGGGATGGTCGGAAGGGTTTCAGCAGCCTGCTAGACACGGAAATCGCTTACAACGTCCGCCCGCCGAGTGGGATTCGAGAGGCTGGGCTAGGCGGCGTTTGGGGATACTCAAGTGGAAGCGCGCTACTGGTTTCTGGTCTTCGGAGTGCTGGGAGCCCTGCTTATGCTGGCTGCGCTCGTCACCTGCCGAGCAGGGGGAGTGCCGGCGTAAATGCACGAGGGCTTGCGCCAACCGCCTCGCATGGACGCCCGGGATGCGGTTACACCCTGTTCGAGGACATCTCCATGAACCTCTGTTCGGTCATGGCGGGCACGAGGGTCACCTTCAGGTAGCCTTCCTCATCGGGGCCAAAGGACGAGTCACGATAAAACTCCCGGACGAGACCGGCCAGAATCTCCTTCAGCTCCGGCTCGGCTAGATTGGCTAAAGCCTTCCGGACCGGCGAGTCGGTGGCGGCCCTCAGAGTGGCCTCGATCTCTCCGGCAAGCATCTCCTTCTCCACCGTCGTCCTCTGCATATCACCGATCACCTGCAGGTGTCTCCCCAGATAGCAGCCTCCGAAATACTGGACCTCGAAGTCCTGCCCCTCAAGAGTGTCTGTCCCGCGCATCTTGGGCTCCAGATCGTGCTCGTCCAGGTATGACCTCACAGCCTCGTCCTCGGAGTCCGGATTTTCCACGTTGAAGGAGAGGAACACCGAATACATGAAGAACTCTTTCGGCTCCACCCTGATGCGCAACCTTCACTCCTTGGCCGTCGCCATGCAGGTTAAGGAGAGCGTGACCCCACTATTCGACGGGTGTAAGATCGATGTCGGGCGGTGGGTAATCCGGTAGCTTCCAGACGATGTATGGTTTGTCGTAGACCGCATGGTAGTCGTTGGCGTTTCGGACACCCTCGTGGAAGGCCTCCTCGACGCCGGGCCAGTCCTTGGAGTCTATAGCGGCTTCTATCTTGCCTAGGTCTTCTTTGATGAATTTCTCAAGGTTCTCTTCGTATCTCGGGCGAGTGACCATCCCCAGCTCCATCAACGCACCGATTTCACCGAGTTGAAATTTCGCCATCGCCCAGTTGCCTGCCTTCGCGGCGTAGTAGAGTTTCCAGTACCTCTGGCCGATGTCCGGCATGATCCTGGCCAAGCCGGGCTGAATGACGGCCAGGTCGTCCATGGTAAAATATCTCTTCCCACTCCAACCTTGAGGCTTGGTCTCCTCTTCGGTTGCCATATGGATGGCCTCCTTGATTCTAAATTCCCGACACGCCTAGAGGATTGTTCCCATTGACGCCAGGGTATTCCAGTGGCCTCCGACTATGCCAGACAGGCCCCAAGCGGCCTCTAGCGTCGCAAGCGTCATGACATGGCGCAGCCCATTATACACCGCAACGCTCGCTGACTACTACCGACCCTCGAAGATATCGAGGAACTGTCCCGTCATGTCCCGTGGAGCCTTGGTAGCAAGGTAGAGGGCGGCGTTGGAGATCTCCTCAGGTGTGCTCCATTCGGGACTGCTCTCAGGGCTAAGTAACCTCGCCATGTCCGTATCCACCCAGCCTGGATTGATCCCGTTCACTCGAATCCCGTGAGACCGGAGGGAACTGGCCAGGGATGTCGTGTAGCCCACCTCTCCCCATTTAGTAGCGTGATACGCGCCAAAGTTCCCATCTTCCGCTCCCCGGCCGGAGGACGATCCGACGTTGATAATCACACCCGTGCGCCGCTCCATCATGTGAGGGATCACCGCGTGGCAGCACAGGAATACCCCTCTCAGGTTCACCCGCATCATCTCATCCCACTCTTCAACGGTGGTGGCCCAAGCAGGGTGGTAGCCCTGCAACACTGTTCCGGCGTTGTTCACTAATACGTCGATCTGGCCCCAGGTCGCCAGGATATCCTTCGCAGCCTGCTCCGCCTCCTCATGCTTAGTCACATCCAGGACGAAGGCCTTGGCCTCGCCCCCCTTGGCGACGATCTCCGCAGTGACCCGGTCACGCCGCTCTTTGGTGCGCCCGGTAACCGCGATGCGCGCTCCTTCCGCGGCGAAGCCGAGGGCGATAGCTCGTCCGATACCTCGACCGGCGCCGGTGATCATCGCGACTTGTCCAGAGAGCAACATGCGACATCTCCTCTATACCAGGCGCAGAAGGGTGGGCCTCCGCTCCTATCTTAGATTCGTTGATCGAAAATCGGTGAGTGCCCGAGCAATTATATTCTCGGCCATATCCGCAGGCAATCCCTGGTCGCGTTTCCGCCGCCTGCGCACCGTCGCTGGCGGCCCTGCCAGTTCGCGCTGGCCTTCAGTCATTCTCTCGCGCAGTCTCAGCCCAGTTACTGAAGCGTAGAGCCTTTCTCTAAGAGCGGTCTGAGGGCATCTACGAGAGGCGGCAGGTAGGTCCTCCAGTCGCCGATTATGCTGACATCGGCGGCCTTAAGGATGGGGGACCGCCGGGGATCGGGGTTGATGCTGATCGCCAGGATTGTACCGGCCTTCTGGATGCCCACCATGTGATTGAAATCGCCTCTGATTCCCACCGCGATATACACGTCTGGGGCGATGGCCCTTCCCGTGAGCCCAACCTGCACTTGCTTCGGGAGCCATGCGGCATCGGTGACATTTCGAGTAGCCCCTACGGTAGCCCCGATGGACCGGGCCAGGTCGTATATGACGGGCAGGTTCTCCGGGCCTCCGACACCCATCCCAACACCGATTACTACGCGGGCCGCCTCCAGCTCTAGGCCCCTGGCATCCTCCTGAGGGACGACTTCCAGCACCTCGATGTCTGGCACCCCCTGGGGAGGAACAACAATAATGTCGATTTCCGCGTGGACACCCCAGTCAGGCAGCGGGGGCGTAAGGAGCCCTGGGCGGAGGGTAGCCATATATGGGCGGGTGCGAGACAGAATTGGGGCCAACACGTTACCGCCGAGGGCCGGCTTGAGCTGCACCAGCTCCCCGTCCTGGTTGATCTCCAGGTCTACGCAGTCGCCCGTTAGCCCCAGACCCAGCCTGGCGGCCACTCGTGACGCCAGGGCCCGCCCATCGGCCGTGGAAGCGAAAAGGACGGCGTAGGGACGCCTCTCCAGGACGGCCTCAGCCAGGGCCGTGGTATAAGCGAGCCCGGCCGGATGGCTCTTGGAGTCCCCTTCAAGCAGCAATACCCTGTCCGCCCCGTGGGCCGCCAGGGTCTCTGCGTCATCCTCGTCACGTCTCCCCAGGAGTACCGCCAACACCTCACTCCGCGTATCCTGGGCCAGCTCCCCCGCCTTGCCGAGAACCTCGAAAGTCGCCCTGCGCAGCTCCCGCCCGGCCCGCTCGGCTATCACCCAGATTGCGTCGTCCACCCGTCCCGGGTATCGCGACCACTTCCGGTCGCCAGCCGGGGAGGCGGCCGGTGTCTTCTTCGCAAGCTGCTCTATCGCCTTCAGCGCTGCCAGTTTCGGGTCGGACTCCTCGATAACTGCGCCCAAGCGGTCGGGATCCACGAGCCGGATCTCAGCAACCGAAGTGGGGGACCCCGCGGCGCCAAACAGGGAGACGTCTCCAGACAGCTGGGACGCGGCCACCTCCTCGATGTCGGGGGTCTCGCCAGCGGTCTGCATGGCTTCTCGGGATGGGAACCTCTCCGGCATGATACCTTCGGTCACGCCAACCAGGGCCGGGAGGGGACACCGGATAACCTCGTAGCCTTCGTCGATGACCCTCTCCACAAATAGGGCATTATCGGCCGAGGAGTGTTCCAGCTTCCTGACGTTGCCGACGTAGGGAAGGTGGAGGAGCTCCGCGATTTCGGGCCCAACCTGGCCCGTCTCCGCGTCGGTACTGTTGCGGCCGCAGATTATCAGGTCGAATTGCTCCCGCTTCAGCGCCAAGGCCAGGCTCCGGGCGGTCGCCAGGGTATCGGAACCCGCCATGGCCCTATCTGTCAGGTGAACGGCCCTGCGGGCGCCCATGGCCAGGCATTGGACCAGGGCGTCGCGAGCCTGCGGAGGCCCCATAGTGAAGGCGACCACCTCGCCTCCGATCTCGTTCGCCGCTCCGCCGCCCGGTCGACGGCAAGCATGTCAAAGGCGTTCACCTCCAGTGGGACACCCTCTCGAACGATGGTCTTGTTCTCGTAGTCGAATCGGAGGCGGAAGAGTACAGGCACTTGCTTTATACAGACTGCGATCTTCATATTGCCTCCTCAGCTCCCTCCAGATTTCCGTCGCCCAGCACGTGACGCCTGGTCATTCGGTTTGCCTGCCCCATCACGACCACGGGATCCGGGCCTCCGGACACCGTTCATGGTTCGACAAGCTCACCATGAGCGGCGTAAAGGCCAATCACCATCAGAGGTCTCAAAGCCGCTCACCATCAGCGGTGTCAAGACCACGCACGGCGTAAAGGCCGCTCACCATCAACGGTGGCGAGACTACGCACGGCGTAAAGGCCGCTCACCATCAGCGGTGGCGAGACTACGCACGGCGTAAAGGCCGCTCACCATCAACGGTGGCGAGACTACGCACGGCGTAAAGGCCGCTCACCATCAGCGGTGGCGAGACTACGCACCATGAGCAGTGCCCAAACCGCTCAGCCTGAGCTTGTCGAAGGGCCGGGACTCCGAAGCCAAGTCCCCTTCATAATCCTCCAGTGGCATCGCCAGGTACGAGGCCGCGCTCTATCTCGATGCGCAGCTCGCGCAGGGCCGGGCTAATCGCTACCGGGTACAGCGGCGGACCCCGGAGAACCTTGAATTCGTCATCAAGGCATTCGAATTCCTCTTTGAATCGATCCCTTATCTCATCCAGGGCTGGCGGATCATCGATAATCTTCCCGCCCTCCATGATCACCGTCAAGAGGGGCTCGCCGCCGTCCACATGTTCATCCTTCAAACCGATCAAGTCACCCGAGTACCTCCCAAGGGCGTCTTTGAGCCGGAACACCTGCTTTTCACCGGGCAATGAGATTTTACCAGTGCTGAGCTTGAGCACCGGCCGGCCGTCGTACTTCACCAGCTTGTAGGCCATGTCCGACCAAGGGGCGTCGGCGGAGACCCCCATCTTGGTGCCAATCCCGAAGCCGTTTATCGGCGCGCCCTGGCTCAGCAGCTCTTCCACCTCAAACTCGTCCAACCCGCCGCTGGCCACGATGCTGACGTATTCCAGGCCCGCCTGGTCCAGGATCTCCCGCACCTGCCTGCTCAGTCTGGCCAGGTCCCCGCTGTCCAACCGCACGCCCTCCATCCGCTGCCCTAGCACCTCCATCTCCCTGGCGACGGTGGCAGCCTTCATAGCTCCAGCTATAGTGTCGTAGGTGTCTATCAGCAGGATACACCTCTCCGGGAAGCTCCGGGCGAAGGCCCGGAAGGCCTCCAGCTCATCTTCGTGGCTGCTGACGAAGGAGTGGGCCATGGTCCCGCTTATGGGGATTCCATACACCTTGCCGGCCAGGACGTTGCTGGTAGCCTGATATCCAACGATATAGCCGGCGCGCGCTACCTTCATCCCGGCGTCTACGCCGTGGGTTCGGCGAAGGGAGAAATCCACGACCGGTCTGCCCGCTGCCGCCCAGACGCACCTGGCAGCCTTGGTGGCGACCAGGGTCTGCAGGTTTATCTGGTTGATGATGAACGTCTCGACGATCTGTGCCTCAATGATGGGCGCGGTAACCTCCAGGAAGGGCTCCTCTGCGAAGACGAGCCGGCCTTCGGGCACCGCCCTTACGTCGCCGGTGAACCTCACGCTTAGCAGGTAGTCCAGGAAGTCCTCGGAAAAAATACCAGTAGAGCGCAGGTACTGCACGGACTCCGGTGAGAATTGCCACCCTTCCAAGTACTTCAGCACGTCTCGGAGGCCGGCGCTGACGAAGTAGGCCCGGTTGGGGGGATACCTGCGGATGAAGAGGCTGAAGGTCGCGGGAGCGGACATCCCCTGCTGAAAGTAGCCCTGGGCCATGGTCAGCTGGTATAGGTCGGTGAGAAGCCCTAGCTCTTCAGGATAAACCAGCGACATTCCGTTCCACATCCATGAAGGGATTGGGTAGTTATGGTAAAGCTCTCGCATGAAGGTAGGTCGAGGCATGCCTCGACCCTACGACCGTCATTATGTTTTGAGGGCTTTCGCGTGTCAACCTAGAGGAATTACTGGGGAAAATATGAGCCCAGACAGGATCCTCTCCTTCAGCGGGAGAGGATTGAGAGCCTGCCCTGATCTTGGGGAAGGTTTAGGTGTCCTTCGATATTGTGCCTCGACGATAGCGGTGGTAGGTTATATGTAATGAATGCACCGATGAAACTATTCCTTGGCCTATGCTTGATGGTCTTTCTGCTGGCGGCGGGGTGCCGGGGAGGGTCTCCCACGCCGACGCCCACACCAGCGCCCACGCCCACGGCAACGCCATCCGCTACACCCACGGCTGGGCCAACGGTGACGCCCACACTTGGACCAACTGAGACACCCGCTCCCACGGACACAACTCCTGTGGCGCAGGAGACGGCGGAGGCAACGAGTACGCCCGCAGCCCCAATCCCCGATCCTGTGTCACTCACTTTGCGCTTCGCATCCGGCCAGGCCGAAAGGGGGAAGGAATTCAGCGTTGGCGTATACCTGGACCCGGCCGGAAGAGGGATCAGCGGCGTGCAGGTGCGCGTGGAGTACGACTCAACGGTCTTTCGGCTGGTAGGGGCGGCGCCGGGGGACCTGCTGGGAGAAGCACCGGTCGAGGCGGGGCCCAAGGTCGACGAATCCACGGGCGTTCTGGACTACGCCGTCGCCAGGATAGGTCCCACTGTACCGCCGACACTTCCCGGGCTGTTCGCTACAATAAGATTCGAGACTCTGAATAGCGCTACGGCGGGAGCGATGTCGTCCATCCGGATCATAGAGGCCAAGATTCCAGATGAAAATATCCGTCCGATAGATGACATACACATCAATGCAACGCTGGAACTGCAGGTCTCCCCGTAAAGGCCACAGGACCGGGGGCGGGTACGCCGCTGGTCTCAGACTCCCCGTCACGGGTGAAGATAGCTAGGGACGGCCGCCTGTATTAGCTTTCCCTCTGCTCTGCCGGCTGGCTTATCCACCAGACCCGGACCCGCTCTATTTTCACCCGCCTTATCTCTTTGATCTCCAGGCCCAGGTTATTGTAATGTAGCCGTTCCCCTTCGTGGGGGATGTGGCCAAGACGCTCCAGGATAAAGCCCGCCAGGGTCTGATAGCTTCCTTGTGGTAGGCCCAGCCCCATCTCATCGTTCGCCTCCTGGATGCCCATGCCTGCGTCTACTTCGTAGACGTTTTCGCCTACGGCTTCGAACTCCTCTCTGGCTGGCTTACCCTCTTCGCCCACCGGGCCGACTATCACCTCGATCAGGCGTTTCAGCGTTACGAGGCCGGCCACACCGCCAAACTGGTCTATCACCACGGCCATCTGCTGCCCGGCCTGTCGAAGCTCAGAGAACAGCTCCCCTACCAGCTTGGTCTCAGGTATAAAATATGCGGGCCGGACCTCATCGGTAGCGCTGATGCCTGGACGAATGCCAGTCTGGGCCATAGTCTGGAGCAGGTCCTTTACCGAGAGAATGCCGACGATGTTCTCCATGTCCTCGTCATACACCGGAAACCTGGTGTGGGTCTCGCGACTGTAGATTGTTAAGAACTCTTCTGTCGATGTCCCCTTTGCCACCCATGCGATCTCCGTCCTTGGGGTCATTATCTCCATCACGTGGCGGTCGCCGAAGTGGAACACCTTCTCCAGCATCTCAGCCTCCGTCGTCTCCACCGCTCCCGCCTGGGCACCCACGGAGATCAATGTCCGTATCTCTTCTTCCGTCACTTGAGAGTGAATGGGGGTGATTCGCAAGGACCTACCGACCATGAGAGTGATCCATTGGAGCACACGAACGGGCGGCGAAAGGGCCCAGCCGACCAGGATCAGAGGCCGGGAGACCCAAAAAGCCACCCCTTCAGCACGCCGCCAGGCCATGGTCTTGGGCAGAGTCTCGGCGAACACGAGCAGAATCAGAGTTACTCCTATGGTAGCGATGAGGACGGCGAGGTCGACATTGTCGATCAAGCTGATCGCTACCGCTGTAGCAAGGGCTGCAGCAGCGGTGTTCACCAGGTTGTTGCTGAGAAGCACCGTGGCAAGAAGCTTCTCGGGCCGGTCTGCCAGCCGGGACACTCGCCGGGCGCCGGGCCGGCCGGTGTTCACGAGATGCAGTAAGCGCGCCCGCGACAGGGCGATGTACGCAGTCTCGGAAGCAGAGAAGAAACCCGACAGGACGAAACAAACGGCAAGCAGTACCAGCTTCCACAGGTCGCTATTGTCCATGGCTATAAAGGACCTCCCAGGAACGACTAACGGCTTTTAGAGGCTGAAAATCGCGGCTCACACCCTCATGCGCTTTCGGGTAAAAACCACCACATCGTATTCGCTGAGCCGACGTTTGGATGCGTTGAAGTAGAGCTGGGGCACAACGCGCCTTGCTCTCGACGATTGGCCCAACTGTGTTGACGTGGGCCGCTCCGGCATTATCTGACAAGTAAGAATACGTTGCTCGCCAGACTCAACCGTTTAGCAGGACGCCGGATGAGGGTTTTGAGGAACACACCACCTTCACGGAGGTGGGTGTTATAAGCGGCACACAGGGGATTAACATTTTTCTCTCGGAAATCTATCATATCATTCACTTTTCTTCACATCAACTGAGGAAACGTGCGGGTTTTGCCGATCGTTGACGCTAAGGTGTGTACACGACACCCCTGCTCTCGCCACGCAGATTCAAGATGATCAACCTTTTCTCATGAGAACAACATGGTGATAAAAGGGGGTATAGGTCTTTTCAGTACTATTTCAATCTTGGTACACTATTTGCCAGAGCCATGATATTCTGATCGCGTCCTTTTCATTGACTAGAACTCCCTCTCCCGTGGTGACTGCTATCCTCGCACTCTCATCCAGGAAAGTGTGCGAGGAACCTAAGTACCGCCAAAGGGAGCAGGGCCGGAACAACTAAGAGGATGGATATGGCGGCTATCAGCGCCCCTATCGCTATGCGTGAGGCCACGCTGACAAGACACGTCGAGCGTGGAATAGAGTTCCTTTGGCTGCTAACGGCGGCAGTGATTCCGCTGATATTCGTGACTCCCGACTTCATGCTCTCAGAGGCCGTCAACGCTTATGTAGAGGTGCCGAAAACCACCGCATTGAGGACCCTGGCGGGGTTGATGGCGATGCTATGGATACTGGAATGGGTCCTAAAGGGAAGATTGAACGGGCGGCTGGGCAAATGGGTACTGCTACTGGCAACGGAGATCATGCTCATTTATTTCACCGGAATCGATGGGCTATTCTTGCTTACGGTCCATGTTTTCTTGCTGACCTTTCTCGTTGGGGCCCTGTTTGCATTCGGCCTGGGCACATTCAATCTGCTGCCCTATGTGAAGAAGCTGAGGGGGTGGGTGGTCGATCGACCCAGCCGTATTCTGGTGGTGGCAGCCACCGTGTATGTGATGGCCAACATTCTCGCCACCCTTTTCTCACAAAACTTTTGGATAAGCGTATGGGGAGAGGTATCCGGTCAGTTCGGCTATTCTGCCTATACCACCGCATCCTACTTCATCTTGTTCTCCGTTGTCGTAAGTCACCTGAAGACCTCCGCCCAGCTCTGGCGGCTCCTTGGCGTCATCGTCGCCACGGGGACCCTCCTGGCGATGTACGGGGTGGTCCAGCATTACGACTTGGACCCGCTGAACCTTGGAGAAGTCGGCGCAGACCGGATCTCCGCCACTATGGCCAACCCGGTCTTCGCTGGAGCCACCTATGTGATAACCAGCCTGATGATTATTGGAATAGGACTGACGGTCCTGGAGAGGCTGGGGTGGCACTTCATAAGAGTAGGCGTATGGGTCGCCCTGATCGCCACTCAGCTTTTGGTCGTGTTCTGGACAGAAGCCCGCGGGTCGTGGATAATCGGCGTCCCGTCGGGCATGTTGGCGTTTTTGATCCTGGCTCCTCTTGCAGCTGGCTTCCCTTCCATCACCAACTGGGGATACAAGCGGTACATACTGAGTGGACTATTGGTCCTCCTGGCCGGAATTGGCACGTTGGGCCAGCTGATTCTGCTGGGTCAGATCGACCCTCCCGCAGGCCTGTCAGGCACACAAATCCTGCTCGGGGTAATTGTTCTCGCAGGGTTGGTAGCCCTGCTAGATGTGTCCGGACCACCGGGCTGGTTGGGAGCTCTGTTCTTTCTGGGCCAGTTTGGCCTATTGCTTCTGTTGTATTTTCTGGACTCCCTCGTCTTCATCGGATGGCTCGTCCCAGTGCTTTCCCTCAGCCTCATAAAAACTCTTGCCCCGTCGTCTTCGTCCGGGTCCGATTTCAAACTTGGAGCCATCGCGAAGGCCGTCCTGGTCCTTGCGCTCGGCCTTCAGGTGGCGCTGGCCGTCGTGTTTTTGACTCCCGATCCCTCGGAGGAGGCAGGCGTCGGCCAGATCCAGGAGCGGGTCGCGGACATAACTTCAGCGTCCTCCCAACGAGGAGTGAGCTTCCGCACGGATATCTGGTCGGCCTCCGCTGAGCTTGTATTCGAGAGGCCCTGGTTCGGGTTTGAGGACCCAGACTATCTCTTCATGCCGATGCTGACAGGCTACGGCCCGGAGCTATTCAAGTACACCTTCCCTCTGACAAGCCCCCTCGGAGGCCTGCTGAGCCAGGCCCACAACTTTTTCTTGCACCACGCGGTTGAGCAAGGCATCCTCGGATTTCTCGCGTCGGTAGGCCTCTTCGCCGCGTTTTTCGGCGTGGGCCTGGCGCAGCTATGGAATAACCGAAACACTTACTCTAATACCCACAAGTGGATCCTGATAACCCTTTTGGCCACGATGGTCGGCCGGCTGGCCGAGATCATGGTAGGGGTTTCCAGAGAGCCGGATCTCGTACTTACCTGGGTAATGTTCGCGATCCTCGTTGTGCTGCCTTCGGTCATGAGAGGGGAGAACGGAACCCAAATTACTGGAAAACGATGCCCTTCCTGCGGTGAGGAGAATCTCCCGGAAGCTGTTGCCTGCTCTGCCTGTTCCACTCCCCTCGAGGTCCCCGACTCAGAGGCACCGACGCCCGCCATTTCCAGGAGAGAGCGACGAAGGGGAGGGACCCGAAGGGGGCAGAGGCAGCGGCGGGCCGGCTCGGCCCTAGGACAGCTGACTTTTCACCAGGCCTCTGGGGCTATCTTGGTCTCTGTAGTGCTCGTATTCGTGGGCTGGCTCACTTGGGACAAGAACGTGGATTACGCCTGGGCCGCGACTCTGGCGGCGTCGGCCCGGGATGACTTCTCCCAAGGCAGATTCCAGGATGGTCACCGCCTGATGAGCCAGGCGATAGACAAAGCCCCCGATGTTCCCCCCTATTATCACAACGTGGCGGGAATTTATGACGCCTACAGGCGGTTCGGCCAGAACAACCCTGCCCAACGGTTGCCGACATGCGCAGAGTTCTACGGCCTAGATTTCCGCCCACCGCAAAGCGATCAGCCTTACGCCAGGTGTGCCGAAGAGGCGTATCTGGCCAACCTGGCGGCTTTTGAGAAGAACCGCACGGTACCTCAGACAAGGCTTACGCTGGCCAACTCCACTATGGAACTGGCACTGATGGGCTACGAAGGAAAAGGTGATGAAGCGATTCTATATTTCGAAGAGCTGACTCAGATGTTTGTCGCCCCCTGGAATATGTACAACGCCATGGGCAACGCCTACGTCAGGCTCGGCCGGTTCAGCGAGGCCCTGGTTCCGCTGGACAAGTCTCTGGCGATAACAACGGGAGACTCCCGATCAGCTCAGGCCCTCTTCCTCAAAGGGTTCGCCATCCGAAATGTCGCCGAGGATTCGGACAGAAACGACGAGCAACGCCTGACCGATTTGCAGACTGCCGCTGGCCATTTCCAACAGAGCCTTGAGGCGTCCAGCCAGGGCTCAAACGCGCGCCAGGCTCGGCAGCAACTGATAAACGCCTACACTTCAATGGCCGGCATTCTTATCCAACAGGCTAGAGATAGCGAGGAGGGAGGCGGTGAATCGCTAGCCCGCGAAGCGCTAGCAGTGTTGGACAAATCGCTGGCGATTACCCAAGAGAGCAGCAGCTCTGGTACGCCACTGTACTTCCAGGGACTGGCCTACCAACAACTGGGCCAGACGCAGCAAGCGGTGGAATCGTTCGAAAGAAGCCTGTCCTTGGAGGAAGATGGTCAGTATTCAACAACGGTCCATCAGCTGCTGGACAGGTTGTACGCCGAGCTTGAGCAGCACGCTTTGTCGCTTTTCCACCGTGGCATGACTCAGACGCGCCTAAACAACCGCGAACACGCCATCGACGCTTTCGAGAGAAGCCTGGCGGCCTCCGGCGACAGCGCCGTGGCAGACGAAGTCCGGACCCGGCTGGTTAGCAGCCTCAACGACTTTGCACTTGCTCGAATGCAGGAGAACCAGGCCCAGGAGGCGCTGGACCTCCTGGAAAAGTCACTCGCAATAACTCAGGACTCCAGAAGGTCCGGCACTGCCTTCTACATTCAAGGCGTGGCATACCGAGCTCTGGACGAGGTGGAGAACGCAGTAGCCTCTCTTGAGCGGAGCCTGGAGTTGGATGGAACCGGCTCCAACGCCGCCAACGTGCATCTGCAGCTGGCTGACGTGTTCGAGGCTCAGGGAAATCAGGCCAAGGCCGACGAGCACACGAGGCTTTCAGAGGAACTCAATCAATCCTAGGAACGCGTACCAGACCTTGGTTTATCCTTGACCCAGAAAGGCCAGCCCGTACCTTTTCGCGAGGGGCTGGCCTTTAAGAGGCCCTGCTGACCGGCGCGCTCCCTCAGGCAGCCGGGCGAGACACATCAGGCGGTGGTAGAAAGCCCAATGGCATCGATCCCGGCTTTGGCTGCTGCTTCGTCCTCCTCCCCGGTACCACCGCTACCCCCGACAGCGCCTACGACGACGCCGTCCCTGTAGATCGGGTACGCCCCCGGCCCCGGGATCATGTGGCCGCCTTCCATCGCCATGAGTCCTCGAAACACGGGGGATTGAGCGTTGTCCAGAAGATCTCGGCTGGACTGACCGAAGCAGGCCGCGGCCACCGCCTTGGCCCTGGATATGGGTGGAGTCCGCCAGGAAGCGTTGTCGATGCGGAACATGGCTATGAGGTCGCCCCTCGGGTCTACCACCGAAATACTCATCTTCAGACCCATCTCCGACACTTTGGCCTTGGACGCCGCGAGAATCTTCTCGGCCTCCGCCAGCGTCAATGTTGCCATCGAATACCTCCTACGATTAATATCGACCCACATTATAGGTGAGAATCATCTTGATGGATACCACGAGGACGGAGCGGTGTCCCAAATGTATGGCGAACCCCAGAGACAAATAGTATAATCACCATTCTAAACTCCTTTGTAGTAGCCTCCGAGCAACTCGCCTAGTCCGCGGGAGGTGACAGAGTTTGATCGATGTGATAGTGGTTGGAGCAGGGCCCGCTGGCAACAATGTCGCCTATCGATTGGCCAGCCTGGGATACAACGTCACCGTGGTTGACTCACGGCAGCGAATCGGCGACAAGCTCTGCTCCGGGATCGTGGGCAGGGAATGTGTCCGACAGTACCCTTTGGATCAGTCCCTGGTCTACCGAGATGTCAGACTTGCCAAAGCTGTAGCCCCGGGGGGGGAGACCGTTGACTTCGCCCGGAAGGACATCCAGGCCCACGTCATAGACAGAGTCGCCTACGTCGCCGCCTTCGCTGACAAGGCTCGGTGTGCAGGCGCTGCATACGTGCTGGGCACGCGAGTCATAGAGGTAACCGCCGACGCCGAGTGCGCCACCGTCCGGCTGTCAGGTGGATCCAAAGGGAGCACTCTGCGGGCAAGGGCGTTGGTCCTGGCGAACGGCTTCGGATCTGGACTGACGAGGCAGATGGGATTGGGCAGGGTCGCCGACTTCGCGACGGGAGTGCAGGCCGAGGTACTGTCGCCGGGCGTAGGCGATATGCACGTCTTCTTCGGCCGGCACGTCGCTCCCGATTTTTTCGCCTGGCTGGTGCCGACGGCCCCGGGTAAAGCCCTTGTCGGACTGCTGAGTCGCCATAATGGCCTTTTATATCTGAAATCGTTGATCCAAAAGCTCCAGGCGGAAAAAAGTGTGTCAGAGGTCACCGGAGGACCAGCAAGATGGGGCATCCCGCTGAGGCCGCTTGGGAGAACCTTTGGGGACCGGCTGTTGGTGGTCGGAGACGCCGCTGGACAGGTAAAGCCCACCACCGGTGGCGGGATATTCTATGCCCTGCTCGCCAGCGAAATCGCGGCCGATACGCTGCACAAGGCGTTGCGCATGAACGACCTGTCGGCGTCTCAACTTCGTAACTACGAAAGAGAGTGGAAAAGGATGCTGGCCCGGGAAATGGAGACAGGCTACTCAGCCCGCCAGGCCTTTGAATCGCTGAAAGATAACCAGATCGACTTCCTGATGCATGCTATCGCCAGCAATGGGATCCACAGGTACCTGGTGAACTCAAGCGCCGTCACATTTGACTGGCACAGCAGCGTGATCACGAAGGTGTTGAGCCATCCTCTCTTTGGCAAAGCTCTTGCGTTTGCCAACCCGATCTTGTCTACATTGGCACCAAATTCTAAGGGGGCATCTGACAGCCGGTACATCAGTCAGCAAGTCGATTTTGAATAAAATTTGATATTTGTTTTAATGTTTACTAAGCCACTGTTTTGGTACAATGCCTCCACCGATGACAAGGTGGAGGTTGAAGTTGCTAGGACAGAAGGCCGGAGCTTGTACCCACACAGAAGTTTCCCCGAAATCAGCTAATTACGAGATGTCCGGATACGGTCGACTGGTCCGTCTTGTTGCGGTCGCTTCGGTGACGATAGCCATCCTGATGGCCACGGGTTGTGGAAACGGGGAACCAGACAAAATCACGTTCGTCTCTGACCGGGATGGTAATTCCGAGATATACATCATGAACGTAGACGGCTCGGACCAGACCCGGGTCACCCAAAACGGAGCCACTGACGAGCAACCCCGATGGTCGCCGGACAAGAAGTGGCTGGCTTACGTCTCCGAGGAGTCCGGAGACCGGGAAATCAATCGGGTGCGAATCGGCCTTGAGGAGTTCAACCCGGAGCGACTCACGCGGACCATCGGATCGGATGAGGAACACCGGTGGTCTCCCGATGGAACACGGATCGCCTACATATCCCATAGAGACGGCCATCCAGAAATATACCTTATGAACGTCGACGGGACTGACGTTAACAGGATCACTCGGGGCTCCTCCAAACCCCTACTAGGCTCCTGGTCCCCCGACGGCCAGTGGCTTGCGTTCATGCATCGAGACGAGGAGGGTCCTGGAATATGGACTAGGAACCCGGACGGCGTGGACCTGAGGCAGCTGACCATAACTATGGACTATGAGGTGACCTGGTCTCCCTCGGGACAGAGAGTAGCCTTTACTTCGGACAGGGACGGCAACCTAGAGATATACATTATGAACTCCGACGGGACCGGTGAGACCCGGCTCACCAACAACACGGCCACCGATTGGCAGATCGCGTGGTCTCCCGACGGGAAATCGCTGGCCTTTTCCTCCGATATGGACGGAAACCCAGAGATATACACCATGAGGGCCGACGGCTCAAAGATCAGGCGCCTCACCTTCAACGCCGCCGGAGAGAGTCAGCCCGTGTGGTCTCCCGACGGAAAACACATCGCCTTCGTGTCCCATACCTACGGCACGGGCGAGATATTCGTAATGGACGCAAACGGAGATAACCAGGAACGCCTGACCAATAACACCGCAGAAGACAGGGACCCGGCCTGGTAACCCGTTCCTCCTGCCGTCGCTTCTGATGGCGCGGGGCCCGATCTTAGGAGTAGGCCTGATGGCGGCAGGCGGGCGCCTGTGGGACTCGGGCACTCTGGAGATAGAGGGGTTGGTAGTGGAGGTCAAAGCCCAATCGATCCTCACCCTCGATTCCCTAACGATTCGCGATAAGACGGGTAATGTCTTGCATTCTGCCGGTTTGGTACAATCGCCCCAGGTATGACACGGTGGAGGTGGAAGTTGTCGGAGAAACATGTGGGAGCGTGTACCCGCAGCAGAGTACCCCCCAGATTACCCAAATACAGAATGTCCACGTCCCGTGGACCCATCCGTCACCTAGCGCTGGCTGTCGCGTCCATCGCTATCCTGCTGGCTATGGGATGCGGAAACGGGGAAACCGACAAGATCACGTTCGTGTCTGAGCGAGATGGTAATCCAGAGATATACGTCATGAACGTAGACGGCTCGGACCAGACCCGGGTCACGCAAAACGGGGCTATTGACGAACAGCCCAGATGGTCGCCGGACAAGAAGTGGATCGCTTACGTTTCAGAGGAGTCAGGCGATAGGGAAATCAACCGGGTGGAGATAGGCGGCGAGGAGTTCAACCCGGAGCGACTCACGCGGACCACCGGGCCGGATGAGGAGCACCGCTGGTCGCCAGATGGGGAGCGGATCGCCTACATATCCCATAGAGATGGCCATCCTGAAATTTATCTCATGAACGCCGACGGCACCGACGTCAACAGGATTACTCGTGGCTCCGCAAAGCCCCTGCTGGGATCATGGTCTACCGACGGCCAGTGGCTCGTCTTCATGCATAGGGACGAAGCGGGTCCCGGCATATGGATTAGGAACCCAGACGGCGTGGACTTGAGGCAGCTGACTGTAACTATGGACTTCGAGGTAACCTGGTCTCCCTCCGGACAAAGGCTAGCCTTCACCTCGGATCGGGACGGCAACCGAGAGATATACATCATGAACTCCGACGGCACCGGCGAGACCCGGCTCACTAACAACGACGCCACCGACTGGCAGATCGCATGGTCTCCCGACGGGAAATCGCTGGCCTTTTCCTCCGATATGGACGGAAACCCAGAGATCTACACAATGAGAGCCGACGGCTCGAAGATCCGGCGTCTTACCTTCAACGCCGCCGAAGAGGGCCAGCCTGCGTGGTCCCCCGATGGAAAACACATCGCCTTCGTGTCCTATACATACGGTACAGGCGAGATATTCGTAATGGACGCGAACGGAGATAACCAGGAACGCCTAACCAATAACACCGAGGATGACAGGGACCCCGCCTGGTAACGCATATCTCCTGCCTTCGCTTCTAATGGCGCGGGGCCCGATGTTAGGAGCAGGCCGGATGGCCGTGGCTTCGATCCTGGCTGCTATGGTGGCAGCAGGCACCTGTGGCGGCTCCGACATCGATCAAATTGACGGGCTCGTGATTGAGGTCAAAGCCCAAACGATCCTCACCCTCGCCTCTCTGACAATTCAGGACGAAACGGGTCGACTATGGACCTTCGAGACGTTCACCCAGGGCTTTGTGGGCTTCACCCCATCCCACCTGCGGGAACATCAGGCACTAGGCCAGCGCGTCACCGTTCTTTATAGAGATACGCCCGACGGGCTCATAGCAGTGCGGATCATAGACTGACATTCCAACGATTCGAGAGATTATCACTCTAGAAGGAGCAGGTCCAGGTGCTCTTCGAGCTCTTCCTGCGTGGTAAATGCCTCGAATTTGGCTGCAATACGTCCCTGGACGTCCACTAGAAAGGTCCATGGCTCGGTAACCAGGCCCCACTCTTCCACAGCCGGCGTGCTCCTGGCGTTGCTAAAGTCACCCTCAATCTCATGAGGATTGTCGAAAATCTCCACGTGTATGAAATTGACTCTGTCTTGGTACCTGGCCTTGACGTCTTCGATCACATCCACCTGGGGACCGCAGGTGGATGTCCTGCACAAAAGGGGCGTCGCAAAGACGACCACCAGAGGCTTGCCGCTGGATATCGCGTCAGCGATGGTCATCGAATACAGGTCCGGGTCCGGCTCACGGGCTGAGGTCAACTCCTCCAGTCTGCTGACGTCCCGGCTCGTCTTGTTCCTGCTGAGCGGCGCGGCAGAGCCTATCCCTGGAGTTGTGCTCTCCTCCGTCACTTCGAATCTCCCTTCGGCGGTCCGGGTGGCGCCGCCGGCCCCAGCGACCTCCACCTTGAAACCCCAGATACCAGCCCGGTGGAAATCGACGGCCGCGGTGTAGACCCCTAGAGCCCCCAGAGGCCACTTTCGGAAGGAAACCCTGACCACCTGATTGGGCTCACCGAGCGATGAGCCTTCCGGGTAGAACGTGGAGAGCTCGGCCTGGACCTCCTGTACCGGCATCAGGTCACGGTCCAGTAGCGCGAAGACAAGCCTATTGGCGCCGACGCTCAGCTCAGAGGAAATGACTTGGACTCTCACTTCGTCTGAGCTTGGAACATTGTTCGCGGCGGTAAGAGTCGGAGTAGAGGTGGAGGCAGGGGTGGAAGTGGCGGTAGGAGTCGGAGAAGGGGTGGGAGTAGCGGCAGGGGTGGGAGTGGCAGTGGGGGTAGGTTCCGCTCCCGAGCAAGCGAGGAGCGCCATAGTAGCCAGGACCGCATAGAGAATCCCAAAGCAGGAGAGACGGCCGTTCATGGAATCAGTCTTCCGACAATCAGATGCTGGGCGCCACGGCGCGATTCGTCCCAGCAATTAGTCACATCGCGGGACTGTGGGGCGTAGCTAATTTTAACGGAAACGGCTCTGACTACCACAACTATTCACTTCTTCTCGAAATCCACCCTTCGTCGTGCTACTCTCCAGGCAAGAACGTAGAGGCGATGCATGCCTCGCCCTTATATGCGAGGTACCCCGTGACCAACCTTCGTTTTTCACCCATCAGAATGGTCACCTGGCGGGACTTCGGGCATAACTCATTCTAACGAATCGCCGTCGACAATCACAACTACCCACATTCTTGAAACTCGGCCCTTAAGCATGCTACGCTCCAATCGGGAAGGTAGGGGCGAGGCGCGCTCGCCCCTCGATTCGAGGTACCCGTGACCAGCCTTCGTTTTTCATCCAGGCCCAACAGGGCCCACGAAATACAATGGTGGCAGTGGGGCGAAGCCGCCTTCGAGAGAGCCAGAGCAGAGGACAAGCCCGTCCTGCTGTCCATATCTGCCGTGTGGTGCCACTGGTGCCACGTGATGGATGAGACTTCTTATTCGGACCTCGAGGTAATCCGGCTGATAGACCGTCTTTTTATCCCCATACGGGTGGATAACGACCAGCGCCCGGATATCAACGCCCGCTACAATATGGGAGGCTGGCCCACCACAGCCTTCCTAACGCCCAACGGAGATGTTATTTCTGGTGGCACCTACATGCCCCCAGAACAGCTGAAGTCCGCTCTCGCCAGCGTATCCGAGTCCTACAAGGGGCAGAAGGAAGCCATTGTCCAGCGGGCCCAGGAACTCCGTGAGAGACGCATACAAAGGGCCACACGGCCGGCCTCGAGACAAGAGCTTGGCACCCACATCGTGGACAACGTATCTGAAGCCGTGACCCGCTCTTACGACGAGGAGTACGGCGGGTTCGGCAGTCAGCCAAAGTTTCCGATGACTTCGGCCGCCGAGCTTCTCCTTCATCTGCACCAGACCACCGGAGCCACGAGCTATCGGACAATGCTGGAGAAGACCCTGGACAGCATGCTGAACGGAGGCCTGCGGGACCACGAGGAAGGCGGTTTCTTCCGTTACTCCACCACGCGAGATTGGTCCATACCTCACTACGAGAAAATGCTGGAGGACAACGTCCGCCTGCTGCGCCTCTATACACGTGCCCACCTGGCTACCGGTAAGGAAGTGTACGCCAGAGTTGCTTCAGGAATCGTGGACTACCTCAATGGCCGGCTCTGCGACAGCGAGCTGGGCGCCTTCTACGGCAGCCAGGACGCCGATGAGGCATACTACGCCATTCCTCTTGCAGAACGCCTCCGCCGAGTTCCACCGGCTGCGGACCGGGTCTTCTACACCGGTCTGAACGCGATGGTGGCCTCTGCCTTCCTGGAAGCCGCCTGGGTCCTCGACAGGCCAAACCTGAGCGGTACGGCCCTCCGGATCCTGGAATACCTCCTGGAAGGACGCCGGGGAACTCACTTACGGCACAGCTACTCAGCCGAAGGAAGCTCGGGGATACCGGCGCTCCTGGCGGACTACGCACACCTGGTGATCGGCCTCGTTGATGCCTATAGCTACACTTCCCAGGGGCTGTTTCTGGACCAAGGTAAGAGTTCCGCAGAGGAGATGATGTACATCTTCTGGGATGAGCAGGCCGGTGGATTCTTCGATATTCCTGCTGATCCCCACGCTGTCGGCAACCTCAAGGTACGGGAGGTACTTCTGATCGACAACGTCCCCGCCATAGACTCACTTATGAGGCTCTACGACATCACTCATGAAGGCCAATATAGACAGACCGCCGAGACAGCTCTTCGCAGCTTCACTCCCGGGTACGAAGAATATGGAGAAGCGGCCGCCGGGTACGCCTTGTCCGTAAACCGGTTCCTACACCCGACCATAGAGGTGAGTGTCGTGGGTAAGCCGGGCAGCCCCGACACCAAGGCCATGCTCACAGCTTGCACGACCCTACCCTACCCTCACACGACCATCAAGCTGATGGACGCGGATGACACTGAGCTACTGGAGGATGAGGGTTACTGGGCGGGAGATAAGGCTCAGGCCTACGTGTGCTTGGACACAGTATGTCTTGCGCCCATCAGCGATCCCGACGCTCTTCAGGAAACAGTGGCACAGCTCATGGGGTCGAACCGACAGGGAGCGGAAGATATCTTCCAAACTCTGGGGAATGGGGGATAGGATACAGAGGGCAGCAGAAACTCCTACCCACCTTTTATCGTTTTCAGTGTTCTCGGCAGGGCTTCGAGCAGGTCCCCGGCCAGTGTACCGGCGTCACCCAGCTCCGCCCTGACCGCTTCCCCGGCAGCGCCATGTACATGGACCCCACAGCAGGCCGCGTCCTCAGGCGACAGCCCTTGGGCCAGCAGCCCCGCGATAACCCCGGCCAGCACGTCTCCAGTCCCTCCAGAGGCCAGGGCGGCGTTCGCCGCCGGGCTGATGCGACACATACCCTCGGGGGTGGCGACGACGGTATGGGCACCCTTGAGAACTACAACCTGGCCCCAGCGCGCAGACCATTCCAGCGCAGTTTCGGCGCGTTTCGTCTGTATGGCCGACGTGGTGACCCCAGTCAGGGTGGACATCTCCCCTGGATGAGGGGTGAGCACCGCCGGGCATCGAAGGTCCCGCCACCAATCCTCTATCTTCGACAAGTTGTTCAGTCCGTCCGCGTCGATTACCGTCGGCAGGGAAGGCTGAGGTGCTGTGTACAGCAGCTTCCGAAGGAACTCAACAAGCGCCTCGGAACGTCCAAAGCCGCAACCCACTAGCAGAGAAGTGTACTGGCTGAGGTTTTCCTTGATCAGCCGCGCGGCTTCGGCTTGCAGTCTTCCCTCCTGATCCTCGGGCACCGGTAGATGGATGACCTCCGTAAGTTTTGACGCCAAAATAGGGTAGGCGCCCCGGGGGGACGCCAGCGTGACAAGGCCGGGCCCAACCCGTGCCGAGGCCTGGGAGGCCAGGTAAGCGGCGCCAACATAGTCCCGCGACCCCGAAACGATGAGGGCGTGGCCAAAGGTGCCCTTGTGGCCGCTGAGCGGTCTTGCCGGCAGCCGGACCTTCACCCAATCGTCGGTCAGCAGCTCCATTCGAATATCCTTGGCTAACCGGGTGGGTAGGCCGATGTCTACGACCGCCAGTCTACCTACCATTCCGGCGCCAGGGAATTGGAAGTGGCCAGTCTTGGGGTAGCCGAAGCTCACCGTGATATCGGCTTCCGGGCAGGCAGGGTCTACCTGTCCAGTGTCCGCGTTCATTCCGGTCGGTACGTCCAGGGCCATAACCGTCAACCCAGGGCGACCGTCCCTGGCGGCGCTCAAACGCTTCATCACCGACCGGACCGCACCTTGCAGAGGGCGCGCCCGGCCCGTGCCCAGGACCGCGTCGATCACCAGGCTCGATCGGGCCAGTTCGCTATCAAGGAGCTCGAGATTTGGATCATCCGACGCGGACACCGAAACAACTTCCCGCTCCAGCGCGAGACGCAGCTTCGGATCATCGGCCTGGCGGTGGAGAACCAGGTACACAGTTACGATGGCGCCCCAGCGCCGGAGGTGGCGGGCCGCCACGAGGCCGTCACCGCCGTTGTTCCCCGGCCCAACCAGCACGAGGATTCTGGCGCCTGCGACTCCTCCCAAGGACTCAAGGGCCTTCCGCGCCGCAGCGAGTCCCGCGTTCTCCATGAGAGTGTCGGTACTAACCCCCGCAGATTCGCTCGCCTCTTCAAGGCGGCGCATCTGTTCGACAGTGACAATCTTCATCTCATCGCTTGGTTGTGGGCCGCTCAGTACTACCCGCTTCATCCTCTGTCGGATCCTCTCCCCTGGTCGGAGACGACTCAGAGCCCGCCCTGAGCTCGTCGAAGGCTGAGGAGGGTAGCTGTCCGGGCTGACCCGAGGCCGTAGGCCCGGGAATCGAACCTACCACGAATGCCACGGCGTAATCTCGCGAATGCGAGAGGCTCAGCGCCAGCTCGGTGACACCCAGCCGTTGCGACCTGGCCAGCGCGCGCCCGTGCAGACGGATAGAAGGCGCCCCCGACTCATTCCGGATTACCTCCACGTCTTTCCAGCCCACGCCCCTGAGCCCCGTGCCCAGAGCCTTCATGGCCGCCTCCTTGGCCGCGAAGCGCGCTGCCAGATTTTGCGGCCGGCCCCGGCAATATGAGATTTCATCTTCAGTATAGATCCGATGGAGGAACCGCTGGCCCCAGCGCTCCACCACCTTGCGGATACGCTCAATTTCTATTATGTCAACTCCGGTGGTCAGCATGGTTCCGAGTCGGGCCGTCCAAGCGAACTGTCAAATCAGCAATGCTTAGACGGGGAGTGGGCGAGTTCGCCGCTCGACGACCTGCGAGATCGATTGGCAGGATCAGTCCGGCAGTGCGTTAAGCTCGACTAAGAGCGAGCGCGTTCAAGCTACCTAAGACGGAGTAGCTCCTGTTAAGAGTATAGAAATGAATCCCGGCCACGCCGCTCTGCCATAATTCTTCTACCTGCCTGGTGGCGTGCTCGATACCGATCTCCCGGACCGCGTTGTCGTCGTCGGCGAATCTCTCCAGCCGGGCATCCAATCCTGGGGGAATCTTCGCCCCGCAGAGAGCCGTAAACCTCCTGATCTGAGCCGTCCCGAGAATGGGCAGGATGCCTGCTATGACGGGCACCTGGATCCCAGCACCTTCGACGCGCTTCATGAATTCATAGAAGTCCGCATTGTCGAAGAAGAGCTGCGTTACTATGAATTCCGCTCCTGTATCGACTTTCTGTTTGAGGTAAGCGGTATCGGTGGCCAAATCGGGCGAGTCCAGATGTCCTTCGGGAAAGCCGGCCGCTCCTATACCAAACTCGAAATTGTCGCGGATATGGGTGATGAGCTCCGAAACATATTTGTACCCACCTTCTGGGGGGTCGAATTTCTCCTGCCCACGCGGAGGGTCCCCGCGAAGGGCAAGGACGTTCTCTATGCCAATCTCTTTCAGCTGGACCAGCACGTCGTTTACCTGCTCCTTCGTCTGTGCCACGCAGGTCAGGTGGGCCATCACCTCCAGATCGGTCTCCCTATTGATTCGTTTGACGATGTCCAGAGTCTTGTCTCTCGTGCTCCCCCCGGCGCCGTAGGTGACGGAGACGTAGTTGGGTCGGAACACTTTCAAGCGTTCGATGGCCTTGAAGAGAGATTCCTCGCCCTGCTCGGTCTTGGGCGGGAAGAATTCGAACGATATGGTCCTCTTACCCGCCTTGAACATGTCCTGAATCTTCATCCTAGGCTCTCCAGCGACTCTTCGAGAGGCCGCGGAACCCTTGCCGCATCGCGTCGTCCCCCGCACATCTGGACGGCTCTCCTACAGGCAGCCCGCGTGACCAGAACGAGTGTACTGGCACGTCCCAAAGCTGTCAAGCGCGTTTGTCCACACCTTAGCCCTATGTTATCATTGCCAGGTCAAATTTAGCGAGGCATGAGCGGGTATGGCCACCATTCTAGACGGCGCGGCTACGTCAAAAGAGATCCGCTCCGAGGTAGCACAAGGGGTGGAGGAGATTCGGCAGAAGCACGGTGTGACACCGGGGCTCGCCGCAGTCCTCGTGGGCGACGACCCACCCTCCGCCATCTACGTACGCAACAAGGGACGGGCCTGCCAGGAGGTAGGAATCCTTAGCGAGACCTTCCACCTGCCGGAGAACACCAGCCAGGAAGAGCTCATGGACTTGATAGAGAGGCTCAACGGCGACGCCCGCTTCCACGGCATACTGGTCCAGCTACCTCTGCCGGAGCACATAAATGAAGGCACGGTTCTTCTGGCCGTCAAGCCGGAAAAGGACATAGACGCCATACACCCTGTGAACGTGGGCAGGCTCTCCCAGGGGGATGCAGTTTTCCAGCCATGTACCCCGGGCGGCGTGCAGCAGCTCCTGCTCCGCCACGGCTACGACCCCGGAGGCAAGCACGTGGTGATCTGCGGACGGAGCAATATAGTAGGCAGGCCTCTGGCCATGCTCCTTTCCCAAAAGAAAGCTGGCGCCAACGCGACGGTGACCGTGTGCCACACAGGCACCGCGGACCTCGCCGAGATGACTCGCCAGGCGGATATCCTCGTAGCCGCCATGGGCCGGGCCCGGTCCATCACCGCCGACATGGTGAAGGAAGGCGCGGTCGTAGTGGACGTGGGCATAAACCGGGTGCCCGATCCCTCTCGCAAGTCGGGCTACCGCTTGGAAGGGGACGTGGACTTCGAGGCAGTATCGGAGAAGGCGGAGGCCATCACGCCCGTGCCCGGCGGAGTGGGCCCAATGACCATCGCCCTCCTGCTGGTCAACACCCTCACCGCCGCCCGCATTAGCGTGCACGGCGCGGAGTAGTATCCGGCGCATGCGCCAGCACATGCGCACCAGCGATTTCGACTACCACCTGCCGCCCCATCTCATCGCTCAGACCGCTGTGGAACCCAGGGACTCCTCACGCCTCCTGGTGCTTCACCGGGAGACGGGCCACATGGAGCACCGGCGCTTTGACGAGCTGCCTGAGTATCTCTCTACGGGTGACGTGCTGGTGTTTAACGACAGCCGGGTGATCCCGGCCAGGCTTCACGGCAGACGGGAGGGTTCAGGAGGGAAGGTCGAACTCCTGTTGCTAAAGCGGCTCGAGCCTCAAGTGTGGAAGGCAATAGTCCGGCCCGGGCGCCGTCTCAGGCCCGGTTCTCGCCTTCTCATAGAGGGTGGAGCCTAGGTCGGGATGTGGGCGGAGGTCCTGGAGACGGCGGCCAACGGGGTGAGGACGGTGCGCCTCTCATCGGATGATAGCCTGGAGGAGGCTGGTGAGATAGCTCTGCCCCCCTATATCCATAAGCCGATGGAGGACCCTGAGAGATACCAGACCGTATATTCCAGGGTCCCTGGAAGCGTGGCGGCGCCAACAGCCGGGCTGCACTTCACGCCGGGGCTCCTCGGGGCCATCGATGGCATGGGGGTGCGGCAGGCGTACGTTACGCTGCACGTAGGGTTAGACACTTTCCGCCCCGTCAACGAGGAGAATCCGGCAGAGCACGCGATCCACGGGGAATATTTCGAGATAGACGACGCCGCCACCACCCAGATCAACGCGGCCAGACATGATGGGCGCAGAGTTATAGCGGTAGGCACCACGTCGGTCCGTGTGCTAGAGCAGGCCGCTATCTGGTCAGAGCGAGGGGGCTCCCCGGAGCTCCAGCCCACCTCCGGATGGGCGGAGCTGTACATTATTCCCGGCCACCGGTTCCAGGTAGTGGACGCCATGATAACCAACTTCCACCTGCCCCGAACGACCCTCCTCATGCTGGTCAGCGCCTTCGCCGGCCGGGAGCGCATCCTGGAAACCTACCAACAGGCGATAGCGATGGAGTACCGCTTCTACTCCTTCGGGGACTGTATGATAATAATCTAAGGAGGCTATTGTGAACCTCGAATCAATCCCTATCTCCACACGTTGGCTGTTGGACGCTGTTGGTGACACAGGGCGGTCCGCTATCAATGCGGTTTACCTCATCGCATGTCCAAACACGCAAAGCAAGGGCACAGGATTCTTATTGAAATCGGGCGGACTCGTCACAAACTGGCATGTGATTTGCCACTGCGCCGCTAGGATAAACACAGCCACACCCTGCAGTTGTGACCCCGCTGCGATTGTTCAGGACGTAATAGCCATTGGAAGCAAAGGTCAGCAAGAGCGTTTCCGTCGCCTATCCTTTGATCAACATGCAGACCTAGCCCTGCTAGAGCTTCATCTCACCTTGCAGGGCGGGGTCGACATCAGAACTGACTTTGATATTCCTATAGGCACTCAGGTGTGCACATGGGGATATCCTTTAGGTTACGACGGCCCAGCGCCCATCTTGACAACGGGATACTTGGCTGGGTTCGTTGACCCAGGCACGCCCCCGGTCAAGCACTACGTAGTGAATGCCGCGTTTAACCCTGGCAACTCTGGTGGGCCTCTATTTGTAGCTGGCGAGGACAAGGTAATAGGTGTGGTTGTAAGCAAGCACGCCCCTATCTCTCCTTGGCTTGCCTCCATAATTGAGGCGCTGAAGAACCAGAAGGGTGGGTTCGTCTATACAGCTACCAACGCCCAAGGCGGTCGCGAGACTTTTTCAGAGGCCCAGCTCGTAGCTGAAGTCCTCCTTTACTTTCGCCAAATGACTCAGGTTGTCCTCGGAGAGGCGATCTACGGTGAGGACCTTACGCTATTCATAACAGCTAGAGGAAATCCAGCAAAGTGAACGATTCGCGTCATACCGCAGCACCGCTGCTTGTATGGGATTTTTGAACGAAGGCGCTGGTTGATATGGAAATAGCTAAAGTCTTTGCTCTCCAAGAACGGGCTGCTAAGAGTAACGTCATGGCATTTCCAGACGAGTTCAAGTGGAGCGACCGTGCTCTTGAATTAATCATAGATACACATGTGGTTCTAGGTAACGACACAGATATTACGGCACACAGGAAACAACAGAAAGATTCTGATAGCACGGCATTCGAAACTATGAATGTAATAGTTAATTTAGCTTACGATGCTGGCGGGAGCGTCATATCCGCATTGAGGTTGTTAAAGTACGGCGTTTTGGCGGATGCTTGGTCCTTAATTCGTGGAGCTTTCGAATCGTCGTGCTACGCGGAGTTCTTCTGTCATGAAGGACACAAGGTTAAAGACTACTTGCTGATCGGGGAGAGACTAATGAGTAACCGCTCGGTCGATATTCGCCAAGAGGTTAACCGGGGCGAACTGAGATAGGATGGGAAAAACGGACACCAAAGTCGGATAAGATAGAGCGACGGAGGTGTCAGTATGAAAGGTGTCCCTCAAGGAAGATACACGAGGGAATTCCGCCAGGAAGCAGTGAAGCTGGTAACGGAAGAGAGGCTATCATTGCCGGAGGCAGCCCGCCGGTTGTCCCTGGCGCCATCGACGTTAGGGTACTGGGTGAAGGCACAAAGGGCCGGCAAACTGGGAGATGTCGGCAAGACGTACAGGCCCTTGACTGAAGTAGAGATGGATTTGGCCCGGACTAAGAAGGAACTGGCGGAAGTGAAGATGGAGCGGGACATACTAAAAAAAGCGGCCGCGTACTTTGCCAAGGAGTCGCTGCCCGGTACGCGGCGATGAATGAGTTGCGGCTCAAGTATCCAGTCCGGATGATGCGACGGATTATGAATGTATCGGCCAGCGGCTACTATGCGTGGGTGGACCGGCCGCTGTCCAAGCGGGCACAGGAGGAAGTGCGGCTGGAGCTGGAGATAATGGCGGCCCACCAGCGGAATAGACAGACCTATGGCCCGGAACGGTTACAGCGCGATCTGGCGGAGCATGGCGTTCGGGTGGGTGTTTGCCGGATCAAGCGGATCCGGCAAAAGCTCGGCATACGCTGTAAACAGAAGAGGAGATTCAAGACTACCACTAACTCCGCGCACAGACTGCCAGTTGCGGATAACTTGTTGGGCCAGCAGTTCAAGGTCAGTCAGCCCAACGCCGTGTGGGTGAGTGACATCACCTATATACCGACTGATGAAGGCTGGCTATACCTGGCGGGCCACAAGGACCTGTTCACCGGAGAGCTCGTGGGCTATGCCATGGGAGAGCGGATGACCAGGAATCTGGTTAGTCAGTCTCTATTCCGGGCGCTGAGAGCCAAACGCCCCGCGAGGGGACTGATGCATCACTCTGACCGGGGCTCTCAGTATTGCTCCCAGGAGTACAGAAATCTTATGGAGCGCTCTGGCCTGAGATCATCCATGAGCGGGAAAGGGAACTGTTTTGATAATGCGCCGATGGAGAGCTTCTGGGGAACACTCAAGCAGGAGCTAGTCCATCACCGTCATTATCGAAGTAGACAGGAAGCAATTCGAGATATTACAGAATATATCGAGATCTTCTATAACAGGCAGCGCCGCCAGGCCAGGCTGGGATTCCTGTCACCTGCGGCCTTTCAACAAAGATTCTATGCAGGATTACTCGCAGCTTGAAAGGTTTGGTGTCCACTATTGCCATCCGACCCCAATGACGGTATCCTGGTCGAACACTACCGATGACATCACTGCCCACTTCGTTAGGCTTGCGAAAGGGTTCCAGGAACGGCAGGCTGCCCATGCGACCATACAGGTCGAAGTAGCTACAGGTGATGAAGATGTAACGATCGATGGTCTTGAAGGTGGGAATTACTACTGGATATCCATGCTTGAGCTCAACGAAGTCGCGAGTGGGGATACGCAATTCCTGTACAATCAAACACAGACTCTAATGGACCCAACAATGCCGGGTACCTGTGGGTCCCCGATTGCTAGAGGAGTCATGTGCGTAAGAGTCCGAATTGTTACCTCAAGTTGCTGGTTGGTGGTGGGCGCCCTGGTCCTGGCGCTCACCATCGCCTGTGGGGATGTATCCACTGATCGAATCGAACCCTCTACACCGCCCTCTGTCGATAGTACCGGCAAGCCGATCCCCACACGAACGCCCGTCCCTACCCGGACGCTGTTACCGACCAGTGCTACTGGTCCGCCCACGGACGACGAACAACCTCCGGCCAACGGCATAGTGGCGCCGATCCCCACACGAACGCCCGTCCGTACCCCGACGCCGTTGCCGTCCGGTATTACAGGGGCTACGCCGATTCCCACAGGCGGCGGACAGCTTCATCCCCCGCAGTTGACAACAGTGGCACCGCAGCCCGCATCACCCGGTAGCCAGATAACCGTGACTGGGACGGGCGGGTATATCAAGATCACAGGTGGGTACAGCGAAGGCTCGAGGCAATTCCACCTGTATTTCGACGAACAGTTGACTGGGACCATCCGGTGCATGATGAATGCATGCAGAGAGACAGCTCGAATCCCGGAAGATGCAACCCCTGGTGAACACAAGCTTTCCGCTGAGGGCGGCTCCTCAATAACCGTGACCGTCGAATAACGCCGCAATTACACGGTAACCTCCCTTATTGTGAAACCGCCAACCTCCGACGTGGACGAGTTACTCCTCCCGCTGTAGGGTAGGCCCCCGCGCAATAGCCCTACCGTCCGGCCCTCGGCATGGAGTCCGAACGCCGCCTGACCCTGATCGCTGCCTCCAATGTATGGAGCAGTAATGAATTCAGGCAACAAAAAAGGCCAGCACATATGAATAGGCAGGGGCTGCCACCGTATTCAAACGATGGGGTCACGTCCCATAGAGTGGTGTAAGAGTACGTCATCCTGTTGATATTGTCTAGGCCGCTGCCTCTGCGAGTTCGGCTCTGGGTAGAGCTTCGTTGGAGGTGGTTACCTCCTGTGTCATGTATCGACGGCCGACGGCCCACTCGTCGTGCTGCTCAGCTAGGATGGCGCCGACCATGCGACGGACAGCTGGGCGGTTAGGGAAGATGCCCACCACATCGGTGCGGCGCCGTATCTCCTTGTTGAGACGCTCCAGGGGGTTGTTGGACCAGATCTTCTTCCAGTGGGCGAGTGGGAAGCTGGAGAAGGCCAGGACGTCGGGTCCAGCCTCGTCCAGTCGAGAGGCGACCTGTGGGAACGGGTCCTGGAGCTGAGCAATCACCCGCTCGAGTTGGGCATGCACTTCCTGAGGGGACGGCTGCTGGTAGATGGTGCGTACCATGGTGGCCACCCAGGGCTGAGCGCTCCTGGGGACCCGAGTGAGCAGGTTGGTCATGAAGTGGGTGCGGCACCGCTGCCAACTGGCCCCACCGAAGACAGTTGCGATGGCATCCCTGAGTCCCTGATGAGCGTCCGATACCACCAGTTCCACCCCGCCGAGGCCCCTGGCGACCAGTGAGCGCAGGAAGGCTAACCAGAAGGCGCCGTCTTCACTGGTACCCACGTCCATCCCAACGATCTCACGCTTGCCCTCGCTATTGACCGCCGTCGCCACCACCACGCTGACGTTGACTATCCTACCGGCCTCTCTGACCTTCTGGGTTAGTGCGTCCAGCCACAGGTAGGGATATGATCCGCCGTCCAGCGGCCGACCCAGGAAGCTCTCCACCACCCCGTCCAGCTCCTGGCAGATACGCGACACTTGGCTCTTTGAGATACCCTCGCACCCAAGAGCCTTGACCAGATCATCCACTCGCCTCGTCGATACACCCTCCACATACGCCTGCTGGATCACCGCCAGCAGAGCTCGCTCGCTGCGACGCCGTGGCTCCAGCAGGCTCGGAAAGTAGCTCCCCTCCCTCAGCTTGGGTATCTGCAACTCCATGGTCCCTACGCGAGTGTCCCATGCTCGAGACCGGTACCCGTTGCGCTGGGTCACCCGCTCAGGGTTGCGTTCTCCATACCCAGCACCGGTCCTCGATGACACATCAGCCTCCATGATCTCCTCGACCAGCACTCTCAGTGCCTCTCGTAGAAAGTCCACGTCACCGTTTGACTCCCCTCTTGCGCATTAGCTCAAGCAGGTCCATCCTTTCCTTGACCACCGTTGTCCTCCTTTCTCAGGCTCGTCTTTGCCCGCTAAGGATGACGTGGTGGTCTCTCTTCATCCAGACCCTCTACTCTTGTTACACCACTTCCTGGGACTCTACTAAGGGCGACGCCAGCCTGCGCCGTCCGCTAGGGCTAAGTGGAGAGGTCGGGGAGTAGGGCCAGTCCGCTCTTAGGACGCGCGGCTTGCGGGTTCTTCTGCCATCGTCTCGACGGGTTCCAGACGCAACCGCAGTCCAAACGCACGAGCGATCCTGGCAATAGTGGCCAGGGTCGGGTTGCCTTCTTCTGATAGTGCCTTATAGAGGCCAGAACGACTGAGCCCCAGGCTTTCAGCAAGTCCACTGATGTTCTGCGAGCGGGCGATGGCGTTGAGGGCGGCACGAATCAGGCTGCCGTCCCCTGGGTCCTCGTCTGCGGCAGCTTCGAGCAGACCGCGAATATCGTCCGGGGTTTTGATGGAGTCTTCCGGCTGCCACCGCGTATGGGTCTCGGTCATGCCCTATCCCTCGACCGCAACAGAAACCGGCGTCGGGGCAACAGGTTCGATGTCCTGCTCCGCGCACGATTCGAGATATATGTCGATAGACAGAGCAAACTCGCGCTTCAGGCCGTCAACGTCTCTCGCGTAGGCGTTAGCCACAGAGTAGGAACCGCTGTTTATCACCGATGCACACAATTCGTCTACTGAGTCGTCATACTCGATGCCCGCCACATAGCCTTTGTACTCCAGCATGTCTAACCCTCCCTGATACTCTCGATGAATGCGGCGATCCTGCGAACAGAGACTCTAGGCGCTTCCGGTTGTGGATGTGGCCGATGCACTACGATAGACGTATTGCCCTTCCGAAACAGTACACGCGATCCTCTACGCTCCACAGTCTCAACCCCTAACGCCGCCATAAGAGCCTCAATCTCAGCCCACCGGATATCCGACGGCGTTGGCGTTGCCTGTACCCGCTCTAACGTCCGCTGATGCCGTCTCCTTAACACATCTTCATTGTACACTATAGTGGACACCATGTCAAGCGGTGTGGCATAGTTGAAAGCCATTGACAAACACAGTTGTACACTGTATTAAAGGACTATGAACGACATTCAAGAACTTCTGGTACAGCTACGAGAGAAGAAGTGGACCGACGCGGCCATCGCGGATGAGCTGGGGGTACACCTGGTTACGGTGCAGACCTGGCGCAACGGGAAGTTCTATCCGAGCAACGCAAAACCTGTCGCTTTGGCGCTCAGAGAGCTACTGAGGCGAAAGAGGATTCCCAAGCAGAAGCGGGGTAGCCGATACTCAGGCCGAATGCGGACCGTTGAAGCGCCGCCAGAGAATGACGGGCAAACGTAGGTCCGAACTACTCGTCTAGATCACTGCCCCAGGGATGTCAGCCAGGCCGGAGCCCCCGACCGGAGACCCCAGCCAACCACTACTCCAATTCGACCGTTACCCACTGCTGTAGGGGGAGGGGGAACGAAGGGCCGGCCAAGGGCAACATATGTTCTTGGTGGAGGCGGTCGGGAAGGAGGCCAGTTTGGGGCCGGCACGGGGCCGGCCTTAAGCTACATCGACCACATACTTGTGTCGTGTTCCGGCAGCGGCTTAACGGGCGGCGATTCGGATTATGGAAGGATGTGGAACGGTCCACGGACCCCTGCGCTGAAGCGCTCAGCCGCCCTTAGCGCCGTCAGGACACGATCACGAGGATTGCCCTGCCCCTGAGTAGCGAACAGCGCACCCAAAGCTATGTCCTCTCCACAGCCCACGGTGCCGAAGCCATCCTCCGGCTGGCCAACCTGATAATCGCCTTCGATGGTGAACAGATACCCCGAATAACCGACCAGGAAGGTGCCACCCCGCTCCGTCTCTTCTTTCTTGGATGCCCACCCGCCAGACTTGAGGCACTCTCGGACTGCGTTGATGAAGTCCACCACCATGTACTGGTTGATGTCGTCATCGGGATACCTGCGCGGGGGCGGTCACGTCCCATAGAGTGGTGTAAGAGTACGTCATCCTGTTGATATTGTCTAGGCCGCTGCCTCTGCGAGTTCGGCTCTGGGTAGAGCTTCGTTGGAGGTGGTTACCTCCTGTGTCATGTATCGACGGCCGACGGCCCACTCGTCGTGCTGCTCAGCTAGGACGGCGCCGACCATGCGACGGACAGCTGGGCGGTTAGGGAAGATGCCCACCACATCGGTGCGGCGCCGTATCTCCTTGTTGAGACGCTCCAGGGGGTTGTTGGACCAGATCTTCTTCCAGTGGGCGAGTGGGAAGCTGGAGAAGGCCAGGACGTCGGGTCCAGCCTCGTCCAGTCGAGAGGCGACCTGTGGGAACGGGTCCTGGAGCTGAGCAATCACCCGCTCGAGTTGGGCATGCACTTCCTGAGGGGACGGCTGCTGGTAGATGGTGCGTACCATGGTGGCCACCCAGGGCTGAGCGCTCCTGGGGACCCGAGTGAGCAGGTTGGTCATGAAGTGGGTGCGGCACCGCTGCCAACTGGCCCCACCGAAGACAGTTGCGATGGCATCCCTGAGTCCCTGATGAGCGTCCGATACCACCAGTTCCACCCCGCCGAGGCCCCTGGCGACCAGTGAGCGCAGGAAGGCTAACCAGAAGGCGCCGTCTTCACTGGTACCCACGTCCATCCCAACGATCTCACGCTTGCCCTCGCTATTGACCGCCGTCGCCACCACCACGCTGACGTTGACTATCCTACCGGCCTCTCTGACCTTCTGGGTTAGTGCGTCCAGCCACAGGTAGGGATATGATCCGCCGTCCAGCGGCCGACCCAGGAAGCTCTCCACCACCCCGTCCAGCTCCTGGCAGATACGCGACACTTGGCTCTTTGAGATACCCTCGCACCCAAGAGCCTTGACCAGATCATCCACTCGCCTCGTCGATACACCCTCCACATACGCCTGCTGGATCACCGCCAGCAGAGCTCGCTCGCTGCGACGCCGTGGCTCCAGCAGGCTCGGAAAGTAGCTCCCCTCCCTCAGCTTGGGTATCTGCAACTCCATGGTCCCTACGCGAGTGTCCCATGCTCGAGACCGGTACCCGTTGCGCTGGGTCACCCGCTCAGGGTTGCGTTCTCCATACCCAGCACCGGTCCTCGATGACACATCAGCCTCCATGATCTCCTCGACCAGCACTCTCAGTGCCTCTCGTAGAAAGTCCACGTCACCGTCGACTCCCCTCTTGCGCATAAGCCCGAATCCACCGAAGGACGGCCTTGGGGACAGTCCTTGAAGAAGCCATCGGGTGCTCCTCTGAATCTGGGATAATGGTTTTGGAACAGAAACCAGCCCGGAAACAAGGAGCACCCAATAGATGCTGCCACAGAACAAACCCGACCGTATCCGCATCCTCTTTGACGACCATCGCCTGGTGGCCAATGCCGGCCTGCTCCTGCCGGCCACCCTAGCCCGGCACCTGGGCCTGCGGGAACTCGTCGACCATCACCTTGACCTCGGCGGAGCGCCGGGACGGGCGAACACTGGGGACAAGATGCTGACGCTGGTCGCTTCCGCGCTGGCAGGCGGCGACTGCATCGACGACGCCGATGCGCTGCGCGCTGGTGGGACGGTCGGTGTTCTAGGCTGCGTGGTCAAGGCGCCATCCACCCTGGGGACCTTCCTGCGCAGCTTCCGGTGGGGGCATGTCCGTCAACTCGACCGCGTGAGCCGCCAGTTGTTGGCCCGGGCCTGGGCCGCTGGGGCCGGACCCGGCGACTCGCCCCTGACCATCGACCTGGACTCGACCATCTGCGAGACCTATGGACTGGCCAAGGAGGGAGCGCGCCACCACGGCTATACCGGCGCCCGCGGCTATCACCCGCTGCTGGCCATTGCCGCCGGCACCGGCGAGGTGCTGATGTCCCGGCTGCGCGAGGGCCGGGCCAACACCGCCCGTGGCGCCGCCCACTTCCTGCGTGAGACGGTGGGGCGGGTGCGCTACGGCGGGGCCAGGGGACAACTCACGGTGCGGGCCGACAGCGGCTTCTACGCCCACACTGTCGTTGCCGCCTGCCGGGAAATGGATGTCCGCTTCTCTATCACCATCCGCCAGCGCGCCAGCCTGCGGGACCTGATCGAGGCGATACCAGAGGAGGACTGGACTCCCATTCCCTACTGGATGGACGGCGCCGCCGATGTCGCCGAGACGACTTACACCCCGTTCCAGACCAAGCCGGACGCCCGGCCGGTGCGGCTCATTGTCCGGCGGGTGAAGCCGACGCCCGGTTCCCAGCTCGCCCTCTTCGCCAGATACAGCTATCACGCCTTCATCACCGACCGCGATGGGGAGACGCTGGAACTGGAGGCCGATCATCGCCGCCACGCCGAGGTCGAGAACGCCATACGCGACCTCAAGTACGGCGTCGGGCTGAACCACATGCCGTCGGGGCGCTTCGCCGCCAACGGCGCCTGGCTGGCGGTCCAGGTGATGGCGCATAACCTGGCCCGCTGGACAGCCCGCATCGGCCTGGGTCAGCAGATCGTGACCACCAAGACCCTCAGGCGGCGGGTCTTCGCTCTGGTGGGACGGATCACCCGCTCGGCGCGCCGCCTCACTTTGCATCTCCCCCGGCGCTGGCCTTGGGAAACCCAGTTCAGTCGCGCCTTGGCCCGGCTGCAAGCCATTCCATTCCCGGCCTGACGGCCAGCCTGCAACTGACCCAACGTCCCCGCAATCTCGCGCCACCCCGGTCGCGAGAGTCCCCTGCTGCGTATCCTCTCGCCATCCCGCGCATCGCAACTCCCGCATAGGGCCTTAGGGGCCCTGTGCGGCGCCTGAAGACCCTCCGCCGGCCTCCCATCTACCCCAAGACCCCAGGCCATCTCCCCTGTAGCTCCCTCACCCACCCCCTTCCGCTGTCCTCACGCCGTCCATCCGTGTCCTTCGGTGGATTCGGGTTTAGCTCAAGCAGGTCCATCCTTTCCTTGACCACCGTTGTCCTCCTTTCTCAGGCTCGTCTTTGCCCGCTAAGGATGACGTGGTGGTCTCTCTTCATCCAGACCCTCTACTCTTGTTACACCACTTCCTGGGACTCTACTCTTACAGTGGAGCGAATAGCACGGATGCCATGGATAATGCTGGTTCACACGCGGTCATTACACAACATGACTTAACTTGGCCTCCCGGGTATAGCGGCCAAACCTTGGCATACACGCAAAAAATCTTTACCGTTAATTAAACAGCCTTTCCCCTTGGTCTGAGGGACACAGAATGGCTCCGCCCCGCAACAACAGGGCCATTCTGTGTTTCTCAGCGCATCGCCCAGCTGTCGCGTTGTGCATTGAGGCCGCATATTGATACCATGAAGGTGAGGAATCGGAGTGCGGCGTGGTCCGCAAAGGAACGTAACTTGGGGACATGGGGATGCGATTATTGAGGGGCTGCGGATTTTCAATGAGAACGGTGGCGAGCCCGAGGTCAGCAAGGAGGAACTTCGGGGGGTGGTATCGCTGCTGTCAGTGTTGAAGGGGGCAAAGAGCGCTGATGAACTTCGCGAGTATTACGAGACGGGGCGAGACGCATTGATACTAGCAGTCCAGGGTTCAGCCCCTTCGTCTGGCCAAAAGCACGTGTACATCAGAAGGGTACTCAAGATGGCTTACGCCCTAAGAAGTATCGAAATCTGGAGTGGAAAACCCGCGACCGGTCTTGACTGGAAAGCCAGTCCACGGCTAGACCAAGCAGTCAGGCTCGCGCTGTCAGAAATGGTCGACTTGGGCCAGCGCGCTCGTCACGAGCCGATAACCATTTACCACCTTCTTTGGGCTCTATTGTGAGGTGGTCCCCAAAATTCGGACAGGTGGCTAAGAGAGAGTCCCGCTCCTAAAATAGGACGGAAAGAAGGAGCAGGACATGAAGCAAACACGTAAGAAGCACAGCCCAGTCTTCAAGGGCAAAGTGGCTTTGGCCGCGCTCCAGGGGGAGCACACCACTGCAGAGCTGGCCAGCCGGTTTGAAGTCCACCCGAGCCAGATCCATGCCTGGAAGAAGGCCTTGACTCAGGGGGCGCCGCACCTCTTTGAAAATGGTGCTGGACGCCAGGAGAAGGACCAAGAGGTCCTCACTGCCCAGCTCTACCAACAGATTGGGCAGCTCAAGGTGGAACGGGATTTTTTGTCACGGAGCTTCGGGTTGTGAGCCGGTCCCAACGCCGGGCCATGATTGACCGAGAAGAACCGAAGCTGTCTCTGGTGCGCCAGTGCGCCTTGCTGGGTATCAGCCGCTCCTCGTTGTACTACCTGCCAACCGAGGCCGGCGCCGAGGACATGGAGTTGATGGCCCTCATAGACCAACAGTACCTGAAGACACCTTTCTACGGCTCCAGAAGGATGACTGCCTGGCGCAGAAATCACGGACACCAGGTCAACCGCAAGCGGGTCCGCCGGCTGATGCAGCTGATAGGCCTGGAGGCCATCTACCGGCGTCCCAACACCACCAAGCCAAACCCAGGGCATAAGGTCTATCCGTACTTGCTCAGGGGGCTGGAGATCAACCGGGTCAACCAGGTGTGGGCCACCGACATCACCTACATACCCATGGCTCGGGGTTTCCTCTACTTGATGGCCATCATGGACTGGCACAGCCGCTACGTGCTGGCCTGGCGGCTGTCCAACACCCTGGAGGTAGACTTCTGTGTTGCGGCTCTGGAAGAGGCCTTGAGCAAGGGTCGGCCACAGATCTTCAACACCGACCAGGGCAGCCAGTTCACCAGCGAGGCCTTCACCAGCATGCTGCTGGCGCAAGGCGTTCAAGTGAGCATGGACGGCAGGGGCCGGTGCATGGACAACGTCTTCGTGGAACGGCTGTGGCGCAGCATCAAGTACGAGGAGGTGTACCTGAAGGCATACCAAAATGGGACTGAGGCCAGAAAAGGGATTGGGGCTTATCTGGCCTTCTACAACCAAGAGCGGCCCCATCAAGCCCTGGGCTATCGGTCACCGGGTCAGGTGTTCCATGCAGTGAGCCCACAAAGGTGTTTACTGGAACATCCACAAGCCTTACAATCGGATGAAGGTTTACGAGACACCCCAGCGGTAGACTCTCTTATTTTAGCCTCACCGCTGTCCTGATGATGGGGTCCACTTGAATTGAAAGCGCCACAGATAGAGCAGCTTGATCCGCGATTCTCTCAATTGGCGCAGGAAACAGCTGAGTACGTTCGTAGACTCCCGGTAACCCCCTTCAGACAGTACAGCGGCCCCATATTAGAGGAAAATATCAGGCAGGTAATGGGGGTTGCGGAACAGGAGGCGCAGCGGCGAGGGCTTTTTCGGATCGGGCCCGCGCTGGTCATGTACGCAATTGTGAAAACGCACGCCTCAGAGCTGCAGCCTCTATTGGACCGCACCTTCAGGGCTCATGACTTGGACGTAGCGATTGAACGTGGATTGTCTACCTGACGGCCCAACTACCGCAGAGACCTGGGCAGGCTCGTGACTCCCATGACGTACCTGTCCATGTAATGTGCCGCCTCACGTCCCTCGGCGATGGCCCACACCACCAATGACTGCCCCCGCGCCATATCCCCCGCGGCAAAGACACCTGGGACGCTGCTCATCCTGTCCTCGCCTACTTTGACGTTCCCACGAGCGTCCAGCTCGACCCCAAGGTCATTTATCATGCCGTCATGCTCGGGATGCACGAACCCCATTGCCAGTAATACCAGCTCTGTATCGATCTCGAACTCACTTCCTGGGACCTCGTTCATGGACGGACGCCCATTGTTGCCCGGGGGGCCCCATTCCAGGCGCACCCCGTGGAGTTTTTCAAGGTGACCATTTCTCCCAGAGAAGCTCTTTGTCATGATATTGTAGTCACGGATACCGCCTTCCTCGTGGGCCGCTGAACTCATGAGTATCAGGGGCCACTGGGGCCAGGGGTTATTGGGTCCTCTGCTTGCGGGCGGCTGCGGCAATATCTCGTACTGGTGTACGACCTCCGCTCCCTGACGGTGGGCGGTGCCAAGGCAGTCCGCACCAGTATCCCCACCACCAAGTATCACGACTCTCTTGCCATCGGCGGTAATCCGGTCGGATGAGTCAACGTTTTCGCCCGCGTTGATCTTGTTCTGCTGGGGCAGATAATCCATCGCCAGGTGTACACCGTCCAGCTCCCGGCCCGGGATGTCCAACTCTCTCGCCTGAGTTGAGCCACCAGCCAGGCAAATGGCATCGAACTCCTCGCGCAGTTCATTAACAGGTATGTTCACGCTGAAGTTCAGGTTGATGATCTAACCGAGAACCACGGTATGGCCGAGCGCATAATACACCAGAGGTCAGGTGTGTAGGGTGTCAGCGCAATTGGACACTATTGAGGCCTAGAAAACCGAAGAGGTTGGGGGTGGTAGAGGCTCCTTCAGAGGGGTAGATTAACCCTAAGTGAAAGGAGTCATTGATGACCCAGGTAGAGGATCAGGCCAGCCAAGCTGAGGAGCGAAGCCAGGAGACACGAAGCTTCGTGCGTCAGGTCCGTGCAGCGACCCGCCGTAAGTATACCCCTGAAGAGAAGATCCGCATCGTCTTGGAGGGGTTCAGACGGGAGACTACCGTTAATGACCTGTGCCGACGGGAAGGAATCAAACCCCACTCCTACTACGCCTGGACGAAGGGGTTCATGGAAGCTGGGAAGGAGAGGTTGACTCGGGACAGTGTGCGTGATGCGACCCGGCAAGAGATAGAGCAGCTCAAGCGGGAGAACAGAGAACTGAAGCAGCTGGTGGGTGAGTTGTCCCTGGAGTTGCACCGCTTCAAAAAAACAGCTCTGCCGTCCCTACACGACAACGGCACCGTCGCATGAGCGTAGTGGAACAATCGAAGGTCGTGGCTGAGGTGGAGCGACATGGTAGAGGGAAGAACAGGCGACTCAGGGAGCTTGGCATTTCCAGGAGCACGTATTATTGGTGGAGGTGGAGGCACCGGCAGGGTAGTTGGGAGGGTACGGAAGGAACTGAGAGGCCCTGGAATCGCCTGCGTCCAGAAGAGGAGGCAGTAGTGCTGGCGGCAGCCCGTGGGATGCCGACCTGGCGAAGCCGGCAGTTGGCGGCTTCGCTCACCGACCACAGAGGCCTATCGGTCTCCGCCTCCACAGTCTATCGTATTCTGAGACGGGAGGGTCTGGTGAAACGGATCGAATACCAGTTGGCAGCGAGCAAAGAGTACCAGCACAAGACCACAGGGCCCCACCAGCTGTGGGCCACCGATGCCTCCTACTTCCGTGTAGTGGGATGGGGCTACTACTACCTCGTGACGGTGATGGACGACTACTCCCGGTTCATCTTGGCCTGGAAGGTGCAACGGGACATGACGGCCAACTCCCTCATAGAGGTGGTCCAGGAAGCTGTTGACTCTACTGGTATGACTGATGTACCTCTGGAGGATCGGACCAAGCTCCTCTCAGATAATGGCTCAGGTTATGTATCGCGGGCCTTCCGCGAGTACATGCGGGTGGTGGGCATTCGCCACGTCCTGGCAGCACCCTATCACCCTCAGACCAACGGGAAGCTGGAGAGATATCACCGAACCCTGAAAGACGACATTAACCAGGTGCCATACGAGGTGGTGGAAGACCTGGAGGCGGCCATCCGGGACTTCGTCGAGTTCTACAACTACCGAAGATATCATCAGGCGCTCAGGGTTGTAACTCCGGCTGACGTGCTGGAAGGCCGTCTGGAGGCAATTCTAGCCCAGAGGAAGGAGGTACAGCGAGAGACTTTTGACCGGCGGAGGCGGTACAATCAGGAGGTCAGAGAAACCCTCAAACCAGGAGCTTCTTCACCCCAATCTCTCGGACCCAGAACTGTCCAAAACCGCTGACACCCAACAGCCGATGTTGAAGAATACAGGTCAACGGAATAATCACCTACCCTCTTTTCGCGCAGCACCAACTTTTTAGACAGATTAGCCATTTTGGGGCAAACTTCGTCAAAATATATTCTCGATACTGGCGGATCACGCCAAAGTAGAAACCGTCGTACAAAGGAGTTTAGAGAACCATTCAGGTCAGGCCAGGAACGATCCACTAGCGAACTCTAAAGATGCTCTGCCTTAATGCCGTAACGGAACGCGTTAGGAGTGCATTAATATAAAGTTCACGTAAGTGGAATACTCAGGCAGCGGTCACTCCGCCGTCGATGACCAGCTCAGCCCCGGTGACCCAGGCCGCCTCGTCCGAGGCCAGGTAGAGTACGGCGTAGGCCACGTCCTCCGGAGAGCCCATCCTTCCCAGGGGCACCGCCCGCGTCCAGGCCTCCCGGAAGGCGGAGTCCGCCAGCGCGCCGCGCATCATACCGGTCTCGATTGGGCCAGGGAAGATTGCGTTACATCTTATGTTTTCCTTGGCAAGATCGACGGCGGCCACCTTGGTGAGTCCCCTCACAGCACCCTTGGACATGCTGTATGGCGTCGGGCTTCCATCTCTGCCTATGATACCCGCCAGCGAAGAGATGTTGATGATGGAACCCCCTCCGGCCCTTTTCAGTGCCGGCGTGCACTCCCGGGTGCCCAGAAACATCCCCTTCGCGTTCACGTCCAACGTTTCCCACCACACTTCCTCGGTGGTGTTCTCAACGAGGTAACCACGCCTGATCATGCCCGCGTTATTGACCAGGATATCCAACCCGCCATACTTGGACTCGGCCAGCTCGACGGCCCTGCGCCAGTCGGCCTCCTGAGTCACGTCCATGTGGACATAGGTGGCGTCGCCGCCATCGGCACGGACCCGCGCCTCCACCTCCGCGCCCTCCTGATCGAGCAGGTCACCGAACACCACCATCGCGCCCTCTCGCGCGAACAGCTCGGTCTCCACTGCACCCTGCCCCCTCGCCCCACCGCTGATCAGCGCTACCTTGCCGTCTAGTCGTCCCATTTCGACCACCCTCGAGCCACCGTTGTGCCACTAGTACCTAGTCTAATGTCTCGCAAATGCCTTGATATATAGTGGATATTGGGGTATGCTTGCTTCATGCCAAAATCAGCTGATCTCCTCACGATATCTCCCGAGCAACGCCGAACGCTGGAAGCCTGGGTCCGTGCCCAGAACACTCCCCAAAGCGTCGCCTTCCGGGCCAGGATCGCCCTCCTCGCCGCCGACGGTGTGCCCAATAGCCGGATTGCCCGAGAGGTGGGCGTCAGTCGTCCCACCGTCATGCTCTGGCGCCAGCGTTTCCTCCAGGGCGGCCCTAGTGCCCTCACCGAGATCGCACCCGGCCGGGGCCGGCGGGTGACCTACGGAGCCGACCGGGTGAACGAGGTGGTGCAGGCCACTACCCAGACCAAACCCCCCGGAGCAACCCACTGGAGCATCCGCACCATGGCCAAGGCCCAGGGCCTTAGCAAGGCCACCGTGCAGCGCATCTGGTCCGCTCACGGGTTACAGCCCCACCGGACGAAGCGATTCAAGCTCTCCAAGGACTGGCGGTTCACCGAGAAACTCACCGACGTAGTGGGGCTGTACCTCAATCCTCCCGACAAAGCCGTGGTCCTGTGCGTGGATGAGAAGAGCCAAATCCAGGCCCTTCAGCGTACCCAGCCCGGCCTGCCTATGAAGAAAGGGCGCTGCGGAACCATGACCCACGACTACAAGCGGCATGGGACCACGACCCTATTTGCGGCCCTCAATGTCTTGGACGGGCGGGTGATCGGGGAGTGCATGGCTAAGCACCGGCACCAGGAGTTCCTGCGCTTCCTGCGGCGACTGGACCGGGAGTTTTCCAAGGAGACGCCGCTCCATCTGATTGTGGACAACTATGGGACCCACAACCAGTCCAAGGTGAAGGCGTGGCTGGAGAAGCACCCGCGGTTCACCCTGCACTTCACGCCGACGAGCTCGTCTTGGTTGAACCTGGTGGAGCGGTGGTTCAGGGAGTTGACGGAGAAAAGAGTACGGCGGGGGAGTTTCGAGAGCGTCCCGGAGTTGATCGCCGCGATTAAGGAATACCTGGCGGCGTCCAACGCGGATCCCAAGCCGTTTGTATGGCATGCCTCCGCTCAAGCGATCCTCACCAAGCTCTCACGCTGTAAAGCTATTTACGAGACACTAGACTAGTTGCCTTAATCTAATATGAATGTCATTCTGAGCGAAGCGAAGAATCTGGGGTGGCCGTGGGTAACCCTCTCCCAGATTCTTCGGTCGCTGGGCTCCCTCAGAATGACATGCTGTCGAAATCTTGTTGACTATGTACTTAGATCGTCCCGTAGCGCAACAGGGCCGGGTTTTGCTTCAAGTAAAGACGGACCAACCTGATATCTTCGTAGGAATACTCCTGACCCAGTAATTCTTTGATGGGAGTCAGTTTTTCGCTACCCGAACTCTCGAATGCGGCCCGGATTTTCGCTAAACGGTTCGCAGGCGGCAACAGATACCCGATATCGATTTCTTCTCCCGCTTCGACCAGGCTTTCCAGGTGACCAAGGATGGTGCGCATCGTGAACCCCCGACGCACTGCTATTTCGTCGATTGAGAGCTTCTCCGACAGGAACTTCTTGGTCTGTTGAGAGGTTGACCCCGCGTGCTGTTTCGGACGCTTCATCTCGATGGAGCCCGGAGGGGTTGCTCGCTCCACCAACCCGTGTTCTTGGGAGTAGTCGCGGATCTCGGCCACGAACTCCTCGCCAAAGTCCTCGAGTTTCACCCTCCCGACCCCTGAGATCCGTGAGAAACTATCGAGGCTCTGTGGACACCCGTACGCCATCTGCTGAAGACTGACATCGCTAAAAACTACGTAGGGCGGCACGCGCCTCGCGTCCGCGATCGTTTTGCGCAAGCTCCGTAGCTGCTCGAACAGACCACGGTCGAACTCACGAGGGACCTCGCCGTTCTCCAGTCGGGATCGCCGGGCTCTTCTTCCACTGGATTCAACTTCGGAACTCATAACTTCACCCTCGGGCCTCGTGAGGGTGATCGACTCCCGCCGATCCAGAGAGTTTCGTCCCGCTGGTGTTACCCTGAGGGTAGGATACTCACCGTCGCTTTTCGCAAGTACCTCCTTGGAAATCAAGAGGCCCATGATTTGCTTTAGCTGAGCATCCGTGAAGTCACTGACGATTCCGAAGACCGCCAGCTTGTCATGCCCCCAGTCCACGATTTTCTGGGATGTCTTACCCCGCAGGACCATGCTGACGTGACTCATGCCGAATCGTTGCTCTGTCCGGATCACTGCGGAGAGAATCTTCTGCGATATCTCCGTGGCGTCATACTCTTCCGTTGGGGTGAGGCAGTTATCGCACCCTCCGCAGTTTTGCCACTCCGTCGCCTCACCGAAATACTCCAGAAGGTACTTGCGCCTGCAGGTCTGGAGCTCGCAGAACCGGATCACCTGGGACAGCTTTTGTTTGGCATTTTCTCGCTGAGTCGGGTCCTCTATCTGATCGACAAAATAGTCCTGCTTTCTCCTGTCGGCGTAGGAATAGAAGAGAACGCACTCGCTGGGGAGACCTTCGCGTCCTGCTCGACCAGTTTCCTGATAGTACCCTTCGATAGTCTTGGGGAGGTCATAGTGGACGACAAGACGGATGTCGGGCTTGTCGATGCCCATTCCGAAAGCGATGGTCGCGACGACTGTGGATACCTCGCCATTGATAAATTTCTCCTGGGTGATCCGCCGGACCGGGCTATCCAACCCAGCGTGGTACGGCAGAGCCCTCACTCCCCGTGCGGAGAGGTCTTCAGCCAGCCGCTCGGTGTCCTTCCGAGAACCGCAGTATATGATAGCCGACCCGTTTTCGTGCTTCTGACGAAGTGTGGCGAGGGCGTCGAAGGCGCCTTTGCTCTTGGTCCGGACGACGTATCTTAGGTTGCCACGATTGAAGCTAGCCAGAAAAGGCTTCGTGCTGTGTAGGCCAAGCTGCGCAATAATATCTTCCCGGACTTTCCTCGTCGCGGTGGCCGTGAGCGCTATCACCGGCACGCCTGGAAACTCAAGCCTCAGACCGTTGAGGTTCCGGTATTCGGGTCGGAAGTCATGGCCCCATTCTGAAATGCAGTGTGCTTCGTCAACGGCGATGAGTTGGACACGAAGACTCCGCAGGAAATCCCGGAACGCGGGCAGAGCGAGCCGTTCCGGCGCGACGTAGAGGATCTTGAGCTGACCGGCTCCCGCCTGGGATCGTACGCGTGCAGACTCCGACGGCGAGAGGGCGCTGTTGATAGATTCCGCCGCGATGCCGTTGGCCTTGAGACCGTCCACCTGGTCCTTCATCAGGGCGATGAGCGGAGAGACCACCAGCGTCAGTCCATCCAAACAGAGAGCCGGCACCTGGTAGCACACGGATTTGCCCCCGCCTGTAGGCATGAGGGCCAGGGTGTCATTCCCACCGAGTACGTTGGCGATGATCTCTTCTTGAAGCAGCAGAAAGCGGTCGTAACCGAAGTAGGACTTCAGAATATTCAGAGCAATGTCTTCACTCATCATGAAGACCTCCAGCCGATCGGTCTAGAGACCCCCCTCGGACAGCATGCCGGCCACCTCCCTGGCATGATAGGTGATGATGATATCCGCCCCCGCCCGTTTGATGGCGGTGAGTATTTCAAGGGTTGCCTGCCTCTCGTCCAGCCAACCGTTTGCCCCGGCGGCTTTCACCATGGAGAACTCTCCACTCACGTTATACGCGGCGATGGGACAGTCAAAGCGTTCCCTGGCCCTGACGATGACATCCAGGTAGGCCAGCGCGGGTTTTACCATGACGATATCGGCGCCTTCCTCGATATCCTGCGCTATCTCCCGCATAGCCATTCTCCAGTTCCCGGGGTCCAACTGGTACCCACGTCGGTCGCCGAACTCGGGTGTAGACTCAGCGGCGACCCGAAAGGGGCCATAGAAGGCGGAGGCATACTTGGCGGCGTAGGCAATGATCGGGACGTGCCGGAAGCCGTTGCCGTCCAGGATGTCACGTATGAATCGCACCTGGCCATCCATCATCGCCGAAGGCGCGACCACGTCCGCCCCCGCCAGCGCGTGGGAAAGGGCCGTTCTGCCCAGCAGCTCCAGCGTCTTGTCGTTGTCCACGCGGCCGTTCTCGACGACCCCGCAGTGGCCATGATCCGTGTACTCGCACAGGCAGACGTCGGTGATCACGAGGAGCTCGGGCGCCGCCTGCTTTATGACTCTGATGGCCTCCTGAATGATCCCATGTTCGTCGTAGGCCTCTTGAGCCAGAGGGTCCTTGCTCTGGGGCAGGCCAAAGAGCAGCACAGCTGGTATGCCGAGCTGGGCCACCTCCGTTACCTCGGCGAGCAGATGGTCCAGGGAAAGCTGGTGGCATCCAGGCATCGGGTCGATGGGCATTCGAACGTCCCGCCCGTGGGTCACAAAGATGGGGTAAACGAAGTCGGTCACGGAAAGGCTCGTCTCTCGGGCCAAGAGCCGCAGCGGCTCGAGCTCCCTCAATCTGCGGAGGCGTACCTGGGGAAATCCTGCCATCTCAACTCACCCCTTACCAACTCTCTCTACACCAAGATAATAGACTGCTCAAGACAGCTCACTGGACAGCCTGGGCATTGTGGTCGCAATAATATTCCTTGATGGCGCGCACCAGCCCTGGAACCGTGTACTCCTGGGCCATTATATCTACTTGAAGGCCCAACTCCTGGGCAGACCTGGCCGTGATGGGGCCGATACACGCGACCTTCACACCTTCCATAAGGGAAACGTTCCCATCCAGCAAATTCAGGAGGTTGACGACCGTCGAGGAGCTCGTAAACGTGAGCACGTCAGCGGACCCGTCCTTGAGAATCCCAAGGGCGATATCCCTGGAGGCCTGGGGTAAGACCGTCCGGTAGACCGCGATGGAGTCGACCTGAGCGCCCAGCCGGGCCAGCCCATCCGCCAGATCATCTCTCCCAATGTCGGCCCGAGGGAGCAGTACCCGAACGCCCTTAATCTCGCGGTCCGCCATTGCGGTGACCACGGCCTCGGAGACGAACTCGGAGGGCACGAGGTCGGGTACGATCCCGTACTGCGCTAGTGCCTCTGCGGTCGCGGGCCCGATGGCGCCCACCTTCAATCCACCGAGGATTCTCGTATCGCGCCCTAGCTGGGCCATCCGCCCAAAGAACGCCTCGACCCCGTTGGCACTGGTGAAAATAACCCAGCCATACCCGCCCAGTGACTCAATAGCGCTATCCAACTGGGTGTAGTCTTCCAGGTTCGCGATCTCGATGGTGGGTACTTCCACAGGCTCAGCACCCTCTTCGGCCAGTATCCGGCTCAAGGTGGAAGCCTGCCTTCGGGAGCGTGTCACCAGGACCCGCTTCCCCAACAAGGGCCGGTCTTCGAACCACCTCAGCTCTCGCCGCAGGTCCACCACTGGACCGATCACGGCGACGATCGGCGGACTGAGGCCGGCAGCTCCGGCACGTTGGACAATGTCGTCCAGGCTGCCTATCACGGTAACCTGGTATGGTTCAGTGCCCCACTGCACAAGTGCCACCGGCGTCAAAGGCTCCATCCCCCCACTGACGAGGGCCTCAGTGATTGTGCCCAGTGCTCTCCAGCCCATTAGGACTACCAGGGTACCCCCGGCGCGGGCGAGTAAATCCCACCGGACAGCAGTCCCTTCTTTGGACGGGTCCTCGCTTCCCGTCACGACCGTGAAGGAGGACGCCAGGTCACGGTGGGTGAGGGGGATCCCGGCGTAGGCGGGCGCGGCGACAGCTGAACTGACCCCCGGCACCACCTCGTAGGGGACACAGGCGCGGGCCAGCACTCCGGCCTCCTCACCGCCACGCCCGAAAACGAAGGGGTCTCCACCTTTGAGCCGCAAGACTACCTTGCCCTCCAAGGCCTTCTCCACCAGGTATTTGTTGATCTCCTCCTGCTCCATCTCCCGCTGGCCGGGGCCTTTGCCCACGGACACGAGCTCAGCCCCCTCCTTCGCCAGGTCCAGAAGGCGCTTGTCTACCAGCCGGTCATACACGACCACGCCGGCCTCTTGCAGGCAGCGAAGGCCTTTGACGGTAATGAGCCCCGGGTCTCCGGGCCCTGCGCCTACCAGGTACACCTTACCTTTCAACAGCTACCTCACTCTTGCTGCTACAGAGATGCCCGGCACGAGATCATCCGCCGTTCCCTTAAAGTCTCGGCGTATCAGCGAGTACTTGCTTGCGAAAAGCGCGGCAACAAAAACCGCTCATGGTGAGCTTGTCGAACCACGAGCGGCTCGCCCTTCAACAGGCTCAGGGTAAGCGGGCCAGCTACTGATTTTCCTGTACGCGGACTTATCCAATTGAGTACTAGATCACCCCTCCAGGAGGCTCTTGGCACCTCGTTCGATAAGCCCCTGGTAGGCGTCGAGGGCCACCTCGTGAGGATTATTAGCCCTGCCCCTGAATTTGGACTTAACTACCTTGCTCCCATCCGGTGAGGCGAGGAACACGGTGAGCACCATAGTCTCTCCGTCGGACCGGGCATAGGCGCCTGCCGGTACCCGGCAACCACCACCTAACGCCTGCAGAAAGGCCCGCTCGGCAGTCACGTCCCGCCTCGTGGGAGGGTGCTCGATGCCACCCATGAGGGCCCTCGTCTCCCCATCGTCCCGGCGTAACTCTACGGCCAGGGCGCCCTGTCCAGGAGCGGGCACAAAGTCACCCGGCGACAGGTACTCGGCGACTTGATCTTCCATGCCCAATCGGATAATCCCCGCTGCCGCCAGGATGGCCCCGTCGTAGTCGGGACCTCTGGCCTTACGCGTCCGGGTTTCAACGTTGCCCCTGATAGGCAGAGCCTCCACGTCCGGACGGAGGGACTTGAGCTGGGCTGCGCGTCGAGGGCTGCTGGTCCCTATCCTAGCCCCGGCGGGCAGCTCTTCCAGCGAGCAATCCCAGCGGTTCACGAGGACGTCTCTGGCATCCAGGCGCCTGCACACCGCGCCTATGACCAGCCCTTCGGGTACCTCGGTGGTCATGTCCTTCAGGCTGTGCACTGCCAAGGCGATCTTGCCCTCCAGCAGAGCCCGCTCGATTTCACTAACGAATATTCCCTGGTCCAGACTGGCAAGGGGTGCTTCGGGAGCGGCATCGCCGCTGGTGATAACAGTACGCACCTCGAAATCCGTTGTTTCGCCGTGCAGGGCCCTCAACCGCTCTAGGACCTCTTCTGTCTGCCGAAGGGCGAGGCTGCTGCCGCGGCTGCCCACCAGAAGCTTTCTCTTCACTCCTGTGACTCTCGATTGGGTTTTGGGACTTTCCATCTGCCGAGCCCTCTCACAACGTAACATGGGGAAATAACGCGAGGGATAAGAAGGACGATACTCCTAGACGTTAGCGGTTTGCGTCGAGTCGGAGGGGGCCCAGCCACCGCGTGTGGAGGTTCAGCTGGAGGCCCCAGACCCCTGCCGGCTCCCGTCCAGTAGCCTGCCCATGAGCGTGTCTAGGGCCTGCTGAGATTCGCCGATTTTTACCAGGTCCACCAAATCGGCGCTGATGCACTCCTGCCACCGGTCCGGATGAACCTCCGCACCCAGGCGCTTCATCTTCTTCCGTGCTTGGGACAAAGTCTCCGCCAGTTCGGCATACTCCAGCAGGTCGCTCCCCTCCAGAGACTCTCTGAGCTTCCGGGCCAGCGCCGGGCTGGCGCCGCCGGTGGAAAAGGCTACCGTTACCTCTCCCCGCCTTACTATAGCCGGAGCTATAAACGTGCAGAGGTGTGGCTTATCCGCCACGTTCAGAATCACCTTTTCTCCGGCCGCCTCCGCTGCCACAGCCTTGTTCACGGACCTAACATCAGTGGCGGCGATCGCAAGAAACACGTCCTTAAGGTCGCCCTCAGCGTATTCTCTGGACTCCCAATGCAACTCGCCACTCTCTGAGAGCGCCCGAATGCCGGGGGTAATCTCGGGGCTGACAACTGTGACCTCGGCGCCGCATTCCAACAGATTCTGGAGCTTGCGCTCCGCCACCTCGCCCCCGCCGATCACGACACACGCCCTTCCTCGCAAATCCAGAAACACGGGATAATAGGGCGCCATCGCCAGATGTCCCTTAGACGAAGTATCTTACGCGGGTTTTCTTATATTCACGGGTGCTGTACAGCATCATGTAATCGTCGATCCCTGTACTCTCTCGAATCTCCTCGGCCACCTGCTCACAGCCTTTCCTGGTGGTGGCGTGGATCATCGTGAAGTGGGTGTACGGCCAGTCTGGAAAAGTTGGCCGCTCGTAGCAATGCGTCACGGCGGGATGGGCCGCCATCTTCTTGCCCACCTCCTCAGAACGGTCCGTAGGGACCTTCCACACACCCATTCCGTTGTCCTTGAACCCGGCCTTCCGGTGATAAAGGACCGCACTGAACCGCCTCATGATGCCCCGCTCTTCAAACTCCCGTGCGATATCGAAAAGCCCCTGGACGGTGACGCCCAGGCTAGCGGCCATTTCATCGAAGGGTCTGGGGACCATGGGCAGGTCCTCCTGAAGCTCCCGGATAGCCTGCCGGTCGAAGTCACTGAGGGGGACGGCCACGTTCCAGTTCTTCAGCTTGGCGTCCTCGTTGTAGCCGTCGGGGCTGTAGTACTTGTAGGCTGCCCCTTTCTCCTCCACCATGTCGAAGTTGACGCCTATCTTGAAGAACCGGATAGTGGGCATGATGCGGGTGGAGACTGCGCCGGTCTCCCGGGCCATTCCCTCGACCGTATCCTCTATGCTATCCCCGGGCGGCACCGCCAGAGTGAACCACAGATTGAAATAGGAACCCTCTCTGGCATAATTGTGGCTCACACCCGGATGCTCGTTGATCTTCAATGCTCCCTTATGTAGCTTGTCCGGCTCGAACGCGGAGGCCACGAGGGCGGTCTTGTAACCGAGCCGCCGGGTATCGAAGATGGCGCTGATTTGCCTCACCACGTTTTTCCCCCGAAGCACACGGAGACGCTCGACGGCTTCCTCTTCGCCAATTCCAAGCTGCTCGGCCACGTTCCGGTACGGCTCCTCAACCAGGGGGAATTTGGTCTGGATTATGTTAAGGAGCTTACGGTCTATGAGATCCATTTCTTGCATGGTCACGCCTCTGATCACCAAGGGAATTCAGGAAGGGTACGAATGAGTACCACACTGGTCCGGGTACCCTCAAATGCAATCCTAAGATTAACATACGGCCCCTTCGGGGTCAACAGACACGGCTTTGTAGCTCGCCCGCCGATAACCAGAACGATGCGCGACCCGCGATCCGCCTGCATCCTCCGGAGGCGCTTATGGCACCAGTGCAGTTGTTCGCCACCGGCCGCCGTGGTATAGTGAAAGTAGATGGGGCACAGGCGTCGGAAATGAGCATCGAACGAGACAAGAGCGCGCTTTTCCGTTACCTTCGCGGTGAGATAAACGACGAAAAGGTCCTTGTCGCCATGGAACAGGTACCCAGGGAGCTCTTCGTGAGCCGCGAGTGCCGCCACCTGGCCTACAAGGACACCGCTCAGCCGATCGGAGCCGGACAGACCATCTCCCAGCCCTTCATCGTCGCACTCATGACCAGCGCTCTGGAGCTAAGAGGCAGGGAGAGGGTCATGGAGTTGGGCACTGGCAGCGGGTACCAGGCCGCTATACTTTCACGCCTGGTCCCCCAGGGCAGAGTTTTGAGCTTGGAACGGATCCCCAGCTTAGCGAACGCCGCGGCGGACCTGCTGCGGCAGCTTGAGTGCAGCAACGTGATAGTGCGGACAGCGGGCGGCACTTTGGGCTGCCCAGAGGAAGCGCCCTTCGACGCCATCGTCGTAGCGGCGGCGGCGCCCAGGTTGCCCCTCAGCCTGCTTGACCAGATGGCCCTCGGGGGTCGCATGGTCATACCGATTGGGACCTTGAAGGACCAAGAGCTTGTGAAGGTCCTGAAGACCAGCGAGGGCCCGAGTCTGAGGATGTTGGGCCCCTGCCGCTTTGTCCCCCTGATAGACAAGGAGGCATGGCCCGGGGACTTCGGCGAACTTTGAGCACATTTCCGTTGTCACCTGCCGCTGCGGACTGTTATACTGACGTTCTAATGGAATATGAGCCCATTATCGGCCTGGAAGTCCACGTCCAGCTTCTGACACAGAGCAAGATGTTCTGTTCCTGCCGGGCAGACTACCAGGACACACCACCCAATACCCTGGTGTGCCCCGTGTGCCTTGGCATGCCGGGAGTGCTGCCCGTGATTAACAAGAAGGCGGTTGAGTACACCATAATGACGGGCCTGGCCCTCGGGTGCGAGATCGCCTCCCACACCAAGTTCGACAGGAAGAACTACCCATATCCCGACCTGATGAAGGGCTATCAGATTTCCCAGTACGACACCCCAATCGCCTTCGACGGTTTCCTGGAGGTGGGCTCCAATGGCCACACCAACCGGGTTGGGGTAACGAGGGTGCACCTCGAGGAGGACGTAGCCAAGCTGCAGCACGTCAGAAACGGCAGCCAAGAGCCCTATAGCCTGGTAGACGTGAACCGCTCCGGGGTCCCACTTATGGAGATCGTGAGCGAGCCTGACATGCGCTCCCCCGAAGAGGCACGCGAGTATCTCACGAGTATCCACTCCATCTTGCAGTACCTGGGAGTCTCGACCGGCAACATGCAGGAAGGGAGCTTCCGCTGCGACGCCAACGTGAGCATCAGACCCGTGGGTACCAAAGAACTCATGCGCCGGGTAGAGGTGAAGAACATGAACAGCTTCAGGGCGGTGTACAACGCCCTGAGCCACGAGGTGGACCGCCAGACTAGAATAGTGAAGGACGGCGGGACGGTGTCACAGGAGACCCGAGGATGGGTAGAGGAGCGCAACGCCACTGTCTCCCACCGTAGCAAAGAATATGCTCACGATTACCGTTACTTCCCAGAGCCCGACCTGCCTCCTCTGGTAATAGACCCCGCTTGGGTGGATGAGATACGGGACAAACTCCCAGAGTTGCCCGCCCAGCGGAGGGCGCGCTTCATGGACCAGTACGGCCTGCCCTTCTACGACTCCAATCTGCTGACCGGCTCCAGGGCCACGGCCGACTTCTTTGAGGCCTGCCTTGCCACGAGACTTTTTGACCCTCCCATGTTGAGCAGCCGCTCCAAGATTATCAGCAACTGGATCCTGGTGGAGCTGGGTCGCCTTCTCAATCTCGGGGGTATCGACCTAAGCGAATCCAAGGTTACTCCGACACACCTGGTTGAGCTGGTGGAGCTCATCGACTCGGGCACCTTGAGCGGCAACCTGGCGAAAACGGTCCTCGAGGAGTCCTTCAACACTGGCCGGCCTCTGGGCGAAATCGTTAGTGAGCGGGGATATGTGCAGATAAGCGACTCCGCGGTGGTGGCATCGGCGGTGGATGAGGCCATCGACTCCAATCCTCAGGCAGTGGCCGACTACCTGAAGGGCAAGGAGACCGCGGCTAAATTCCTGGTGGGGCAGGTGATGAAGATCACCAATGGAAAGGCCAAGCCGGCCCTTGTCAACGAGCTCGTCACGGAGAAGCTGTCGGCAGTAAAGACTTCATAGCTAGGACCACTTACATTGGAAACCATCGTCAACATAATTCAGCTACTCATATCCCTGACCCTCGTACTGGTAATTTTGCTGCAGGTAAGGGAAACAGGCTCGGGCCTCTTCGGAAGCGCCCAGGCCAGCTATCGCACTAGGCGGGGCCTGGAGAAGTCCCTGTTCCAGTTCACCATCATATTGGCTGTCGTGTTCCTCGTTATGTCAATAATAAGCGTTAACTTCGCCTAGGACCCTCTTTTGCCCTGCTCCTGGCGCAACCCATGGTTCGACAGGCTCACCATGAGCGGGTTATTAGGACGCTCATCCTGAGCCTGTCGAAGGGGCTGAGCTTATCGAAGGGCGGGAACTAGGCAAGTAAGAGGTGAGAAAGGATTCTCCACCCTTCACCGGGAAAGTCTCAAGTTGGATGGGACGCTCCTCTGATCACCCTCACCACCGATTTCGGCACCGCGGACCCCTACGTGGCCGTGATGAAGGGTGTCATTCTGGGCATAAACCCTAGAGCCTCCATCGTAGACATCAGCCACCACATTCAGCCCCAGTCCATCTTGGAAGGGGCGTTTATCATCGGCAACAGCCACCGGTACTTCCCCAAAGGTACGATCCACGTAGTCGTCGTAGACCCTGGCGTGGGCACAGATCGGAAAGCTTTGTTGCTTGTGACGCCCCGCGCTTCGTTCGTTGCTCCCGACAACGGCATCCTCACCTATGTGCTGGCAGAAGGCTTCAAAGAAGAGCCAGACACATCAGAGTGGTGCCAGGTCACCCCAGCCCCAGGCTACAAGGCTTATCACCTTGACAACGAAGAATTCTGGCTCAACCCGGTCAGTTCCACCTTCCACGGTAGGGATATCTTCGCTCCAGTGGCCGCCTACCTGTCCAACGGAGTCCCGGCCCAACGGCTAGGCCGGGAGACCTCACGTGTCACCTGGCTGAGTCACCAACGGCCCTACCGTAATGGCTCTGCACTGGTGGGCCAGGTGGTGCACACAGACCGCTTCGGCAACCTGATCACCAATATCCCGGCGGATCTCTTGGCCGCCCAAGGACCGATAACCGTCTATGTCAAGGGACACCTAATCACTGGGCTGAGCTCCTCCTACGAAGCGGGCCTCTCAGTGATGGCTATAATAGGAAGCCATGGCAACCTGGAAATATCGGTAAGAAACGGAAGCGCGGCCGATATGTTACAAGCCCAGGTCGGCGACCTAGTGCGCGTAAATTCCAGCGACTGAACCAGTCCTGGGTACCCTCACCCCCAGGCCCCTTTCCAATAGAGTCGTCAACTGATATCTCAAGTTATTGTGTTGTCACCCTTGAGCGAAGCGAAGGGTCTGGGGCACTGGGGGAGCTAGGCCGCCACAGATTCTTCACCCGCCCGTGGCGGGTTCAGAGTGACAGCGGCTAATGACTGGCAAGCTTGTCCCCGCTCTTGGTGAGCTCGTCGAACCACGCCCACCTCCTCTGCTAATGACATGACTGCCGGCCATGCTAGCATTGTCGCTATCGTGCCCACTCTCCCACACTAAACGCGGAGACTATTGGACCTAGCCTAGCCACCACCAGGCGCATGGCGCTCGCGTAGACCGATCGACAACAAGAGGCATGAGCGTCGCTGCACAGGACCCCTACCCTAGCTCCATCCTTCCTTAGTGTTATGTTTTGTGATATCCTATGAATAAGGACAGGTGTTCCGTATTCTTAGGAATTTTCATCTTTCCATTACCATGGGACCTCTGGCAAGCACCGATAGGGACGGCCCAAACATAGCATGGCCCACAGGCCCGACGAGTAGGACTCGGACGGGCGGGGTGCTTTGCGTATGCAAGCAGCCCTCCGTCTCGGATAGCGAAGCCCCCCGATTCGTGCAGGATGTCCGATGGTGAGCGCGTCGGAGGTATTCGGGTGGCCTGGGGCTTCGTAAAGGCGCTGGTCGGCGCCGTAGCTTTGGGAGTGGCCGGCTGGCAGCTCGGCGAGCTCATTTCCAGCCGCACGTCCGATGAGGCCGGATATATTCCCTGGGGACTGGCCTTCACCCTCGGTGGTGTACTGCTAGGCGCCCTGGCGATGCCCTACGCAGTCTTCAAGCCGCTGGGCAAGGGCCTGAACACGTTGAATCAAATCCCAGCCTCAACCCTGATGGCGGCCACCGGAGGGTTGGTAGTGGGGCTGGTGATCGCGGTCCTAATCTCGATACCGCTGATCAACCTGGAAGGATGGCTCGGCTGGGGTATTCCCTTGATCATCTCATTCTCCCTGGGCGCCCTCGGACTGTGGCTGGGTGCGCAACGGGAAGCCGCCGTGCGGGGGGTAATGCCACGGGGTGCCCTCGGTTCCTCGGCCGGGGCCTCTGCTAATGGAAGGATATTGGTGGATACCAGTGCGATAATTGACGGCCGTCTCGCCGACATCGGCGAGACTGGCTTTCTTCAAGGTACCCTGATTATCCCCGGGTTTGTGCTGGATGAGCTACGTCATATAGCCGATTCCAGCGACTCAATGAGAAGGACTCGGGGACGGAGAGGCCTTGAGGTGCTGGGGAGGCTACGAAAGGACGCGGGAATACCTTTACAGATACTCGACGTGGATATCGCCAACGGCATGGAGGTGGATAGGCAGCTCGTCAAGCTAGCCAAATCCATGAAGGCCACTATCCTGACCACGGATTTCAATCTGAACAGGGTAGCGGATGTCCAGGGTATAAAGGTGCTCAACGTCAACGAGCTCGCCAACGCCTTAAAGCCCCTGGTGCTACCCGGTGAAGATCTGGCGGTGAACATTGTCCAGGAAGGGAAGGAAGTAGGCCAGGGCGTCGGGTTCCTGGACGACGGTACGATGATTGTGGTTGAAGGAGGCCGCCGTTATTTGAACAGCCTCCAGGAAGTTACGGTTATTCGGATACTGCAGACCTCGGCGGGACGCATAATTTTCGCACAACCCAAAACGCGGTAATATATGCCAGAGACACCTCTGCCCACGGGTTCCACAGGCGCCGAGCGACGCCTGCGGACCCATCCAGAGGATCGCGAACTAGTGGGCGTAATCGTGGTCGGCGCCGGGGCGAGCCGCCGGATGGCCGGGATCGACAAGGTCTTCACCCCCCTTTTGGGCCTACCGCTTATCGTCCATGCGGTGGAAACCTTCTTAGCCAGCCCGATTGTCGGCGCCATGGTCATCGTGTTGGCTCCGGACAAGGTGGAGTTAGGACGGGCTATCGCCAAAGAGCGCGGCTGGGGCGACCGGACAACCCTATGCGCGGGTGGCCAGAGGCGCCAGGACTCCGTCCGACTGGGGCTGAAACAGCTCGCTTCATCCCCTTGGGTGGCCGTTCATGACGCTGCACGCCCGTGCATCGACGCTGAGCTGCTGGAGCGCGGAGTGGAGGCAGCACGGGAGACCGGGGCCGCGGTGGCCGCCGTACCGGCCAAGGACACGATCAAGACCGTTTCGGAAGAACTCCTGGTCGTAGACACCCCACCCCGTAATGCCCTTTGGATGGTGCAGACGCCGCAGGTCTTCCGGTACGACCTGCTGGTCGAGGCCCACCGCTCAAGCGAAGGGCCGGATACTGCCACGGATGACGCCTCCCTGGTTGAGGCCATGGGCCACAAGGTGAAGGTGTACCCTGGTTCGTACAATAACCTCAAGGTCACCACGAGCGAAGACCTAGCCTACGCCGAACTCCACCTCAAGAACCGGAGGGCGTCCCCCTCGCCAAGCGAGGTGAGCTAACCCCCGCCGTATGATCTTGCAATTGTAGGGGCGAGGCATGCCTCGCCCCTACCTGCGCCATCCTCAATCAGAATTCCTGGAGGGCCATTGTGACATCGCGGGTAGGCATAGGATTCGATGCCCACCCTCTAACGAAGGGCCGGCCTCTCATCTTGGGTGGGGTCGAGGTGCCGTTCAACAGAGGGCTCGACGGCCACAGCGATGGGGACGTTCTGGTGCATGCCATCATGGACGCCCTGCTTGGCGCCGCCGGCTTGGGCGACAATGGCACTCACTTCCCCTCTAGCGACCCCTGTCTCAAGAACGCCTCCAGCCTTGGGCTGCTGTCTGCCGTCGCCGAGCTGCTTTACCATGGGACACCGCAGCCCAGTGATGCCCCCACGGCGCGCTGGCGGATCGAAAATGTAGATGCTACAATGTTGGCTCAAAAGCCCACCCTGAGCCCTTTCATTTCGGCCATGCGGGAGAAGATCGCGGCGGCCGTATCCGTTCCGGTGAGCCGAGTGAGCGTCAAGGCGACTACAACGGACCACTTGGGCTTCGTCGGGAAGGAAGAGGGTATGGCCGCCTATGCGGTGGCCTTGCTGGAGAGCACGGCATGAGGTTGTACGACACCCGCACCAGAGAGGAGCACGAGTTCGTGCCCGTCGGCGACCGCGTGAAGATGTACGTGTGCGGGATCACCCCTTACGCGCCCTGCCACATGGGTCACGCCATGAGCTACGTGATCTTCGACGTCCTGCTCCGCTATCTGACTTTCCTCGGCTACGACGTCGACTACGTACAGAACTTCACCGATGTAGACGACAAGATCATTCAGAAAGCACAAGAGGAGAGGATCCGTCCGCAGGAGCTCGTAGAGCGGTATGTGGATGAGTTCATGGCCAACATGGAGCAACTCAACGTAACGCCGGCTGGGCTCTACCCCAGGGCAACCCAGGAAATACCTCACATCATCAGCGTAATCGAGTCCCTCATTGAAAAGGGTTACGCCTATGTCTCCGGAGGTGACGTGTATTTTCGGGTCGCCAGCAGCCCGGGCTACGGCGACGTGAGCCATCGCACCCTGGAAGGGATGCTCGCAGGGGCTAGAGTCGAAGTGAGCCCCGGCAAAGAGAACCCGATGGACTTCGCCCTGTGGAAAACGGGGAAGGAAGGAGAGCCTGCCTGGGACACCCCGTGGGGGCAGGGTAGGCCCGGCTGGCATATTGAGTGCACCGCCATGTCTCTGAAATACCTGGGCGAGACCCTGGACATTCACGGCGGCGGCCTGGACCTTGTTTTTCCTCATCACGAGAATGAGACGGCACAGAGCCAGGCCTACACCGGCAAAGCGCCCTTTGCGCGGTATTGGGTACACAACGGTCTCCTGAACATGGGAGACGAGAAGATGAGCAAGTCCCTAGGTAACCTTGTGCCAGTGGGTGAAGTGCTAAAACGCTACAGCTCCGATGCCGTTCGCATCTTCTTTCTGAACTCCCATTACCGCAGCCCCCTGACCTATAGCGAAGAAGGCGTGGCGGCTACTGAGAGGGGGGCCGAACGCCTTCGCAACGCCTTGAGGGAAGCTCCGGTCCCGGAGAAAGAGGACCCTCTAGACCCGCATCCCTTCGAGGCGCGGTTTATTCAGGCGATGGACTCGGACCTGAACACCTCCCAGGCCCTTGCGGCCCTCTTCGACCTCGCCCGGGAGATAAATAAGGCGAGGGAGTCCGGCAACGGAGTCGGTAAAGCCCAGGAATTTCTGAGAAAGCTGGGAGACATACTGGGACTCACCTTCCGCGGCTCCGATAGAGGGTCCGAGGGAGATTCGAAGGCGTTCGTCGAGCTCCTTGTCAACATCAGGTCGGAGCTCAGGGTCGCCGGACAATACGCCCTGGCTGATAACATACGCGCCGGACTCGCAGACCTGGGAGTATCACTGGAGGACACGCCCCAGGGCACAGAGTGGAAGCACTCATAAGGCGAATAGCATCTCCAACCGAGCGCACCGTACCGGACAATTTGGTACTGTGGGGTCTGAGCGCCCTGTTCCTAGTAGAAGCACTACTCATAGTCGCCAACATTTTCGATGTCCCCACCACCTGGTCCCTTGGCGACGAAGGAAGTCTTCCCACATATCTACACAGTGGCATCCTATGTGGCGTAGCGCTGATCTTCCTGTACATATTTGGCGTGGGTCTAAGACACCGGCACCAACCTGCAGAGACGATAGACTACCTGCCCGTCTGGTTTTTTGGCGCCCTCTCCTTTATTTATCTCTCGTTAGACGAGGCTTTGGAGCTCCATGAGAGAGGCTCAAGACTGGTCTTCGAAGAGCTGGGCATTCAGGACAGGATTATGCACTATGACCTCACCCCGGCTCTCTGGGAGGTTGTTCTGGCCCCGGTCTTCATCGGAATTGGCCTTCTGATTCTGTGGGTGCTGTTTCAAGAGAGGCGCAGGTCCGAGGTAACTTTCAGACTAGGCATAGCGGCCATTGGCCTTTGGGCCCTGGCGCTAATCACCGAGTTCTTCGAAATGACCTACTTCGTCCACATGGGATCTGTCGGTCCATTCACCTGGTTCAGCATCGCGATCTGGATCGAGGAGACCTCGGAGATACTGGCATCCACCGTCTTCCTAGCGGCCGCGCTGCTGATTATCAGGCGCATTCTAGGTTGGGGTAATTTTGGGCGTGCGAAACAAACTTAACACCTTGGGCACTGCGCGTTAAATGAACTGTTCGTCCAAGGGCGAGGGAAGACATGGTGGAGACGGTACTGGTTGAATCCCTGTCGCGGGCCGTCGGAAAAGCCAACCTCTCCACGATAAGAGAGGACCTAGAGCGCTATTCAACCGATGCCCTGACCCCCTTGAGGGCCTACAAAGCGGCCGCCAGCCTTCAGAGAATCGCGGACGTTGTGGTCACACCCAGGTCGGTGCGGCACGTCGTGGAAGTGGTAAGCCTCGCGGCTGCGCACCGGGTTCCCGTCGTGCCTTACGGAGGAGGCACAGGAGTCATGGGTGGAGCCGTCCCGGTATGTGGCGGAATAGCCCTCAACCTAAGGGGTCTCAACAAGGTATTGGTGATCAACGAGACCGACAGGACAGTGTTGGTAGAGTCGGGTGTGGTATTGGCCGAGCTTGAAGAAGCACTGGCGCCCCACGGCCTGATGCTTGGACACGACCCTTGGAGCGTACCAATAGCCACGGTGGGGGGCGCAATATCCACGAACGGCGTCGGATATCGTGCCGCCGCCTACGGCCCTATGGGCGAGCAGGTATTGGGCCTCGAAGTGGTGCTGCCCGATGGCCGCGTCCTGACCACCCGTTCTGTACCCAAGTACTCCTCAGGACCCAACCTCAACCACTTGTTTATCGGTTCCGAGGGAGCTTTTGGGATCATTACCAAGGCGACACTGCGAGTATTCCGCGTTCCCGAATCCCGCTCTTTCGCGGCCATCGGCTTCGATACCTTCGACCAGGGTTTCGAAGCCGTGGCCGAGCTATTCGCCCTGGGGTTGAGGCCGAGCCTGGTGGACCTGACGGAAGAATATGGACCCGGGCGGTCGAAAGCCTTGTATCTCATCATGATGTACGAAGGATATAAGGAGATGGTCTCGGCTCAGAGGCGACGCTCGTTGCAGGTCTGTCGTAACTCCGGGGGCATGCCGCTGAGAAAGGCCCAGGCGTTACAATACTGGAAGACGCGCCACCAGACCGGCGAATGGTACCGGAACGAGATGCTCGGCCAGCCCCGCGAGGTTCTCTGGCGGCGCGGCAGGAGAGCCTTCGACTACCTCCATATGGCGCTTCCAGTGTCAAAGGTGCTGGAATACCGCCGCCGTTGCGAAGAGCTTTTGTCAAAGCGAAGGGTGAGGGTAGTGGAGTTCGCTATCTGGACGCAACCCGAGCTGTTCTCCATGCTCCTGGTGCCGTCCGGAAGGGTGACAGAAGACGCCATCGACAATCTGGCGGAGGCGGTGGATGAAGTGCTTGTCCCTGGCCCAGGACATGGGTGGGACCATGGAATACTGTCACGGGGTCGGGATAAAGTTGGCGCACCTGCTGCCGAGGGAGATGGGCGTGGGTTATGACACAGCAGTAGCGATAAAGCACGCCCTGGACCCCCGCAACATCATGAACCCCGGGAAGCTGTTTTAGAGTGGCGGCACACTAGTTTCTTCTCAACAAGATTTCGATAGCATGTCATTCTGAGGGAGCTCAGCAACCAAAGAATCTGGGGAGGGGTTACCCACGACCACCCCAGATTCTTCGCTTCGCTCAGAATGACATTTATATCAGTTTAAGTTGACTGAGTGCTTAGCTCCCTCAACCTTTAGCACCGTTGATTGAGGTGGTCCCCAAAATTCGGACAGGTGGCTAAGAGAGAGTCCCGCTCCTAAAATAGGACGGAAAGAAGGAGCAGGACATGAAGCAAACACGTAAGAAGCACAGCCCAGTCTTCAAGGGCAAAGTGGCTTTGGCCGCGCTCCAGGGGGAGCACACCATTGCAGAGCTGGCCAGCCGGTTTGAAGTCCACCCGAGCCAGATCCATGCCTGGAAGAAGGCCTTGACTCAGGGGGCGCCGCACCTCTTTGAAAATGGTGCTGGACGCCAGGAGAAGGACCAAGAGGTCCTCACTGCCCAGCTCTACCAACAGATTGGGCAGCTCAAGGTGGAACGGGATTTTTTGTCACGGAGCTTCGGGTTGTGAGCCGGTCCCAACGCCGGGCCATGATTGACCGAGAAGAACCGAAGCTGTCTCTGGTGCGCCAGTGCGCCTTGCTGGGTATCAGCCGCTCCTCGTTGTACTACCTGCCAACCGAGGCCGGCGCCGAGGACATGGAGTTGATGGCCCTCATAGACCAACAGTACCTGAAGACACCTTTCTACGGCTCCAGAAGGATGACTGCCTGGCGCAGAAATCACGGACACCAGGTCAACCGCAAGCGGGTCCGCCGGCTGATGCAGCTGATAGGCCTGGAGGCCATCTACCGGCGTCCCAACACCACCAAGCCAAACCCAGGGCATAAGGTCTATCCGTACTTGCTCAGGGGGCTGGAGATCAACCGGGTCAACCAGGTGTGGGCCACCGACATCACCTACATACCCATGGCTCGGGGTTTCCTCTACTTGATGGCCATCATGGACTGGCACAGCCGCTACGTGCTGGCCTGGCGGCTGTCCAACACCCTGGAGGTAGACTTCTGTGTTGCGGCTCTGGAAGAGGCCTTGAGCAAGGGTCGGCCACAGATCTTCAACACCGACCAGGGCAGCCAGTTCACCAGCGAGGCCTTCACCAGCATGCTGCTGGCGCAAGGCGTTCAAGTGAGCATGGACGGCAGGGGCCGGTGCATGGACAACGTCTTCGTGGAACGGCTGTGGCGCAGCATCAAGTACGAGGAGGTGTACCTGAAGGCATACCAAAATGGGACTGAGGCCAGAAAGGGGATTGGGGCTTATCTGGCCTTCTACAACCAAGAGCGGCCCCATCAAGCCCTGGGCTATCGGTCACCGGGGTCAGGTGTTCCAAGCAGTGAGCCCACAAAGGTGTTTACTGGAACATCCACAAGCCTTACAATCGGATGAAGGTTTACGAGACACCCCAGCGGTAGACTCTCTTATTTTAGCCTCACCGCTGTCCTGATGATGGGGTCCACTTGAGGCCTCTCCATCTGGGGCCAGTGGCCGCAATGGGGAATCACGTGTAATTCACAGTGGGGCAGGACTCTAGCAGCCCTGTAGGCGTGGGAGACGGGGATGATCCTGTCCTCTCTTCCCCAGACCAGGAGAAGGGGCTTCTCCAGCCCTCGCAATCGCTGGAGAATCATCATCGGCTTCCGCAGCCCCAGCGGGCTGATTGCAGATCGTAAGGCCTTCAGCACTGCCCTTTTCGCCTCAGGTAGATTCCGGATCGCTACCATCTCTTTCACTACATCGTCGTTCACGGACCGGGGCTCGTAGAACGTGCTCTTGATCAGGTTCCGGGTGGTACGAATGTTGGGAGTATGGAGCAACTCCCCAACGAAGGGCAGCGAAGCCAAACGCAAGAACCAGGATATCTCACGGCCCAGACCCGCCGTATCCACCAAGACCAGCCTTTCCACGCGCTGCGGGTAGCTCAGCGCACACAAAGCAGCCACGAGGCCGCCGGCAGAGTTCCCTATGAGAGTCGCACTCCGCACCCCCAAGACATCCATGAATCTGGCGAGGAAGTGGGCGCCAGACACGGCACCGTAATCCAGGTCCCTCGGCTTATTGGACTTACCGTGGCCGGGCAGGTCCACGGCATACACGGCGTGGGTACGCCCAACGCGCTGATGTTCTCGCGCCAGACAACCGAGGACGCACCCACTCCGTGGACCAGCACCGCCACTGGCCCCTCTCACTCCGTAACGTAGTGGACCCTTACTCCGACTTCCCCAGCGCCCAGGGAGTCTGCCCCTCCGGACAGGGGACCAGGCCCGCCTTCCGCCGCGCTGATGTCATCCCGAGCGAAAGGAGTCGGCACATCGACGTATCCCTCTTGCAACAGTGCTACCTCGTGCATGGGCTAGAATTGACATGCGTGGGGTGAGAAACCAGTCCGATATGGGCGACGCATGAAGCCGGTCTCATAACTACTGTGAAGGAGCGCTGGTTTCTTTCCTCTCCCTTTGATGGGAGAGGATTAAGGTGAGGGTGATCCTCTCATAGGCCCCGTAATAGTCATTTCTAGATAGCGAGGTTCCGACTTTCGTCGATACCCCCTCATCCTGACCTTCTCCCGCCAGGGGAGAAGGGACTTCCGAGACAGGCGACGCATGCGTCCCCCTTACAAAAATGCTCCGCTGACGGCGAAGGGCACCGACGCCTTCTGACAGTTTGTCCCCGGCCGTGTTCTGATGCCTATACGTGAACCTTGCGTTTGGGTTTCTTGGTACCATCCGGGCCACCATCGCCAGTCTTGCTCAACTCCAGTCCCTGAGGACCGCCATCCACCAAAATGTGGTCGCCCGCCTGAAACTCTCCAGCTAATATCGCCTTCGCGATGGGGGTCTCCAGATGCCTTTGGACGGCCCTGCGGAGCGGCCTGGCGCCGAAGGTAGGGTCGAACCCCTCGCCGGCAAGCCACTTCCTGGCCCCCGCGGTGAGCTCAAATGTGATGCCCCGGTCAGTTAACCGCTTCTGGACTTCCGCGGCCATCAGATCGACGATCTTCTCTATCTGATCCGCCCCAAGGGGATCGAACACAATTATCTCGTCTATCCGGTTGAGGAACTCGGGGCGGAAAGTGCGCTTCAGCGCGTCCTGGACCGATTCCCTCAGCCTCTGGTCGTCTATCACACCCTTACCGTCCTTGCGGAAACCGAAGGGTTGCCGGCCCAGCTCAGCTGTCCCCAGGTTGCTGGTCATTATCACCACCACGTTACGAAAATCCACGGTCCGGCCATGGCCATTCGTCAGACGTCCGTCCTCGAGAATTTGCAACAGCACGTTGAACACGTCGGGATGAGCCTTCTCAATTTCATCGAAGAGGATCACCCTGAAAGGGTGCCTGCGCACAGCCTCAGTCAGCTGACCACCCTCGTCGTACCCGACATACCCTGGAGGGGCGCCGATGAGTCGTGACACGGAATGGCTCTCCATGTACTCGGACATATCTATCCGAATCATGTTGGCTTCATCATCGAACAGAAATTCAGATAGAGCCCTGGCCAGCTCGGTCTTACCCACTCCCGTGGGCCCTAGAAATATGAAGCTGCCAATCGGCCGCCTGGGGTCACTCAGTCCCGACCGAGCACGGCGAATAGCCTCGGAGACCGCGACGACGGCCTCGTCCTGTCCGACAAGCCGCTGGTGGAGATTGTCTTCCATGTGCAGCAGCCTCTCGGCTTCCCCCTCCAGGAGCCGGGATACCGGGATCCCCGTCCACTGGGAGATCAGCCCGGCAATATCGTCCTCGGCCACTATCATGTCTATCTTCTTGTCTCGCAGCCAGGACTCCTTCTCCTCGGCGTACTCTTGCTCAAGAAGTAACCGCTCGGTCTTTAGCTCGGCCGCTCCCTCATAATCGGACCGCTGGGCCGCCGCCTCCTCTTCGTGGCTAAGCTCCTGGATTCGCCTCTCTGTACGCTTGAGGTTGCTGGGCAGGTCCTCAGCGTCAATCCGGAGCTTGCTCGCCGCCTCGTCTATGAGGTCCACGGCCTTGTCGGGGAGGTGGCGGTCGGTAATGTAGCGCTGGCCCAGCCGTGCCGCGGCAACCAGCGAAGAGTCTTCTATCTTCACCTTGTGGTGAGCCTCGTAGCGAGGTCGTAGGGCCCTGAGGATCTCCACCGTCTCATCGACTGTGGGCTCTTCCAGATAGACCGGCTGAAAACGCCTCTCCAGCGCAGAATCCCGCTCGATGTACTTTCGGTACTCATCGATCGTGGTGGCGCCGATGCACTGTAGCTCTCCTCGCTGGAGCGCGGGCTTCAGCAGGTTGCTGGCATCGATTGCGCCCTCCGCCCCGCCTGCGCCTACTACCGTGTGTATCTCATCTATGAAGAGTATTACCTCGCCCCCCGCGCTCTTCACCTCGTCCATGACGGCCTTGAGCCGCTCCTCGAACTCGCCCCGGAATTTGCTCCCCGCTACCAGCGCACCCATGTCCAGTGCGAGCACACGGCGGTTCTTCAGCACGTCCGGCACATCCCCGGCGACGACCCGTTGGGCCAGCCCTTCAGCGATGGCGGTCTTCCCAACCCCTGCATCGCCTATGATGACGGGATTGTTCTTCTTCCGGCGGGTCAGGGTCTGCATGACCCTCCGCACTTCCTCATCCCGACCCACAACCGGGTCCAGTTTCCCTTGCCTCGCGAGCTCGGTAAGGTCTATGCTGAATTTTTCCAAGGACCTGTATTTGCTTTCAGCCCTGGGATCGGTAACCCGGTGAGTACCGCGTATTTGCATCAAGGAGCGGTACACCTTCTCCTGATCAACGCCGTGTTCCTTTAGAATGCGGGGGCTGTCCCCTTCCTGCTCCATCGCCGCGCCGATAAGAAGGTGCTCGGAGCCGATAAACTCGTCCTTGAGGCGCTCGGCTTCCTGCCTGGCGTTGTCCAATAGGCGGGCCGCCCTAGGAGTCGGGTATATCTGCGTGGTCTCATACCCCGCCTTGGGAGATTTTTCCAGTGCCTCGTTTAATCCCCCTTTTATGGATTCAACCGACACACCCAGGTCCTTGAAAATTTCCTCGGGCAACCCTTGCTCCAGCTCCAGGAGGGCGAGCAGGATATGCTCCACGTCCCACTGGCTGTGCCGGAAACGGCGCACGATCTCCTGAGAGCTAGCCAGAACCTGTTGGGCCTGCTCGGTGAATTTTTCGGGTCTCAGCACGGTTCCACCTCCTTCAACTAGGCTGAGTCGCCGGCACGGTGGGAGGACGCCCGCAATAACTTGACCTCTTCCCGCAGCCGGTTAATCTCGTCTTCCGTTCTTCTGATCCGGTCCATCAGCCTGAGCACCACCTCGACGCCTGCCAGGTTGATACCCAGGTCTTCGGTCAGGGCCTTGATCCTCTTGATCCTATCGATATCGCGCGGTGAGTATAGGCGCCTCCTGCCATAGGAGCGGGAGGGCGCCACAAGCCCGATTCGCTCATAGTAGCGGAGGGTCTGGGCATGCACCCCCACCATCCGCACGGCTACGCCCATCACGTAGCACGGTTCGTTGTCAAACGGCGGTCCAGTTACCAAGTCTGTCACCCCCTAGCCTTGAGGATCTCCCTGAGCTCCTGAAAAAGCGCAAGCTCTTCGTCGGTGAGGCCTGTGGGCACCACCACATTCGTGGTCGCGTACAGGTCTCCGCTAGAGCCTTTCTTCTTGGGAATGGGCATACCCCGGCCTTCCAGCCGGAAGGTTCTTCCATTCTGAGTCTCAGGGGGAATCGTCAACATCACCTTACCCTTCAGAGTCTGCACGGCCACTTCCCCCCCCAATACCATGTCGTCCAGCGGCACCTCCACATCTATATGAAGGTCTGACCCTGCACGGCGGAATCTGGGGTGCGGGCGAACCTTGACCTCGAGGTAGATATCCCGCCGCTGGCTGCTCCCTGCGGATATATGCACCCTGGAGCCCGTATCCACACCCGGGGGAATTTTCACCTCGAGCCTCTTTGGAGAGGATGAAGGGCCGTCTCCTGCCACATCCAGGTACCGGGTTGCGCCGTTGAAGGCCTCTTCCAGGCTCACCTCGACGGGATATTGGACGGCGGAGCGGTCGAAGCCGCCGCTTCTTCCGCCGAATAGGATCTCATCGAAGATATCGGTGTCCGGTAGCCCGCCGAAGTCGAACCCTGACATCCGGCCCTGAGCGCCTCCAAACCAGAAGGCAGAGCTCCCGCTTCTAGCGGCTTGAGCTTTCTCTATCTCGTCGGCGTGCCTCCAGTTCTCCCCATGCTTGTCGTACTTGCCGCGCTTTTCGGAGTTGGAGAGGACCTCGTGTGCTTCGTTTATCCGCTTGAAATTTTCCTCGGCCTCCTTGTTACCAGGATTGAGGTCCGGGTGGTACTCTCTCGCGAGCTTACGGAAGGCCTTCCGTATTTCTTTGTCCGAGGCTCCTCTGGAAACCCCGAGGAGGCCGTAATAGTCTTCCATATGTAAAACCCCAACAAACCTCTTAACAATATTCTAGTCTTTTGCACGCCCATTGTCAATCTATCTCCAATTACTGCAATAGCCTTCTTTTCACCATAGTGCATAATACTTGACAACTATCACTCAATTTAATATAATCGTTATTGACAGGTATGGTTAGCGGGAAAGCGCACCCGAGCCGTATGACCTGAATACTACTCCAAAGGAGAAGAAGATGTTACTAAGGCGCAGGGAACCATTCAGTGAGCTGAGGCGGATGGACTCGGATCTCGACCGTATCCGGGGGCACATGTTCCGACCGATATATAGGCGTCCCAGATTCTGGGTCCCCGACGGGAACGTTGAGGTGGATGTCTATAACGAGGAGGACAACCTTGTGGTGCGGGCATCACTGCCCGGCGTGAAGCCAGAGGATCTGAAGGTCACGGTGGCCGACAATCTCCTGACGATTTCTGGGGAGAGCAAGTCCGAGAGCGAGGCCCAGGAGGAGAACTACCTCCACAGGGAGCGTCGGCACGGCTCCTTCAGCCGATCGGTAGCTTTGCCTCGACACCTGGACGCCGCCAAAGCCGACGCCTCTTACGAGAACGGCGTGCTCACGGTGACCATTCCTAGGAACGAAGAGAGCAAGCCCAAGTCGATCGAGGTGAAAGTCAAGTCCAAGTCCCTCACGGGCAAGAAGGCGTAAGACAAGGCGCCGAGTCTGGTGGAGGATTCTTGCAGTCCTACCACCGAGAATTCGATTGAGGTAGGGGCCTAGCGGCAGCAATGTAGTCGCCAGGCCCCTGACCCGTTTATATGATGGAACGGTATCATGGAGTGGGTTGGATTGGAGCAGGAGCTAGGGCACCATCATACACTAGGTGTTACGCCTGACCAGGTCCGACCCATCCGGCTCATCAGCCTCAAGCCAGGTCCCGCAGGGCCTCCGTGAAGGCGGTGACTACTCGTTTCCAGTCGCCGACGACGCCGTAACGCGACTCCCTGAAGATGTTCGCTTCGGCGTCCTTGTTTATCGCCACCATCACCTTCGCCCCAGAGCAGCCTGCCATGTGCTGGCTGGCGCCGGAGATTCCGACGGTTATGTAAAGGTCAGGTGTGATTGTCTTGCCCGTCAGCCCGATCTGCCAGTGATGTGGCACCCAGCCGGAGTCTACCGCGGCCCGGGACGCGCCCACCCCAGCCCCGATCACCTTTGCCAGTTCCTCCAGGTCCTTGAAGGGCTCTGGGCCGCCCAGTCCCCTGCCTCCGGCTACTACGATCCTGGCATCTTCTAGCCTGACGCCCTCAGATTCTTCACTCACCAGCTCCACCAGTCTGACTGCGGCCGCAGCCGGGTCTAGGTCCACACTGAGCGGCACCACCTCTCCTCGTCTAGATTCATCGGCCTCCAAGGGCTCATAACTCTTGGGCCTGACCGCCACGATTTGGGGTGTCTCGACGCACTCAACGGTGGCTATGGCGTTCCCTCCGTAAACGGGGCGATTGGCCCGCAGCCGCCCGTTCTCGGGATTGACACTCACCTCCAGGCAGTCCTGGGCCAGCGCCACGCCAAGGCGAAAGGCAAGCCTGGGAGCCACATCCCTTCCTATAGATGTGCGGCCCAAGAGCAGCACGTTTGGGGACACCTCCCGGCACACCATTTCGACAGCGTCAAGATAAAGGTCCACCTGGTATTCCCCCAAGAGGGGGTTACTGACCGAGTAGACCTTATCGGCGCCGAAGAGGATCGCCTCCGATGCGGGGCCCTCCAGCTCCGACCCCAGCAGTCCTATCGCCAGCGGTCCCCCCAGATCAGCCACCAGCCCGCGGCCAGCCGCCAACAGCTCCTTGCTGGTATGGCTTAGCCGGCCATCCTCCACCTCCCCGACCACCAGGATCTCACTCGCCTCCATAGACAGACCCTCCATCGACGTGTATCTGAGTCGGTGCCATTTTGTCTTCGCCGCGTGTCAAAGAACGGGCGAAGAGCTCCGCTGGAATCAAAGGAGCTTCGCTTCCCTTAGTTTCAGGGCAAGGTTGCGGCCCATCTCTTCGTCACTGCCCCCTTCTATGAACTCACAGCTTTTCTCGGTGGTGGGCACGAAAAGATCCACTAGCAATAGCTTGGGCTTCCATATCGATGGGTCGAGGTCCAAGTCCTGAAGGGTCCATATATTGGGCTTCTTGCGAGTCGCCGCCATGATCCCTCTGAGAGACGGGTAACGGGGTTGGCCAAGCTCGTTGCTCACCGTCACAAGGGCTGGCAGCTCCGCCTCGCTTACCTCTACGGCTCCGGGGAGCAGTCGGTCCACTGTCACCTTGCCGTCGGCGACCTGTACTTTCTTGCCTATCGTGATGCAAGGGATTCCAAGCAGCTCAGCCACACCAAGGGGCACCAGAGCATTGTCCCAATCGGAGGCCTGGCGCCCGCAGATGATAAGGTCGAACTCGCCCAGCTTTCTTACGGCGGCGGCCAGAACGTGGGCAACGGCGAAGCCGTCCGCCGAGTTCTCGTATGAATCGTCCTGCACCAGTATCAGATCATCAGCGCCCATCGACAGGGGCTTTTTCATCACGTCCATGGAGAAGCCTTTCCCCACGGATATTATGGTGATGTTGGCCCCCTGGGCGTCTTTAATCTGGAGGGCCGCCTCCACTGCATTCTCGTCGAACCCATTCACCACTGGAGGGATGTTGGCCGGGGTGACCACCTGTCTGTTTTCCCTATCGACCTTGAAAGCAGACATCGGCATCTCTGGATCGATGACCTGCTTGGCAAGAACGACAATGTTCAAGGGCATCACCTTTCCTCCTGAATCATGCAGAAAAACCGGGTGCGTACAAGCGGCGAATCAGACCAGGGAGAATATAGCACCGGCACATATCACTGTCAATTGATGAGTGCCGGCGAAAGACCTTGCGTCGATACTCAGGTCTGCTAGCTGGGCCCCTCCTCCATCCCGCTGGGGCGCCGGGAGACAACTCCGGCATCCGTCTCCGTCAGCTATCTCTGTAGTACCCTTTCCGCCGCTGGGCCATGTATACGAGGATGATGGCCGAGGGGATGGAGACCAGAAGCAACCCAACACCAATCACTATCAGGCCGGGGCCGAGACCAATCATGGCGTCGAGCTGGTGTTTGATCCAGTCCAGGAGGTCTGGATCTCCCGCCTCGGGATGGTGGGCCAGCAGAGAGAGTATTAGCATCCTACCAGGAGACTGTCGGAGCCCCCGTAGCAGCCTGGGCGCGGTAGTTGGAGGAATACTGCTTTTCGCGGACGGAGAAGGCGACGACCGTAGCGGCTGCGAGGAGCATTGCGCAGATGGTGAAGGGGATCACGTACGACCCCGTGGCGTCGTATATGATCCCGGCTAGCAAAACACTTATTGCACCGCCCATCTGGTGCGCCAGGAAGGCCAGGCCGGCTAGAGTGCCCAGGTTCTTCAGACCGTAGATGTCAGCGGTAAGCGTCGTCGTTAGGGGCGCCGTTGCGATCCATGAGAACCCGGCCACCACGGCGAATCCCCAGAGACTCCAGCCGCCGGGTGCGAGAATAAGGATCACATAACCCACCCCCCTCATCGCATACACGCTGGACAGCAGATTCTTCCGGCCGAATCTGTCGGAGAGGACAGTCATCAATATGACGCCGATGACATTGAGGCCGTTCATGAGTCCGAAGGCAGTAGCAGCCATGGAACGGGAGAATCCCTCACCCTCGGCGTAAGGGACGAAGTGCATAGCAACGATGGCAGTGGTGAACCCACACACGGAGAAGGAGCCACACAGCTGCCACATGGGAGGGGACTTGAAGGAGTCGGACCAACGCTCCACAACCAGAGGTCCCTCATCGGGCGGGACCTCTGGTGCCCCGCCGACGTCAGGCTCAATGGGGTCTCCATCGAGCAGCAGCCCCATGTCGCTGGGATCATCTCTCAGGAGAACGTAGCAGAGGGGAAGCGCCAGCACCAGGATCAGCGCCCCTAAGCCCGAATCCACCGAAGGACACCGATGGACGGCGTGAGGAAAGCGGAAGGGGGGGGTGAGGGAGCTACAGGGGAAATAGCCTGGGTTCCATTTGGGGTAGGGAGGTCGGCGGACGGTCTTCATCGCCGCACAGGGGCCTCTATGGCCGTCTGCGGGAGCTGCGATGCGCGGGATGGCGAGAGAATACGCAGCAGGGAACTCTCTCGGACCGGGCTGGCGCGAGTCTGCGGGGATCTTCGGTTGTCCGGTGGGTGGGTCGGTCGCCGACGGTGCCGTCAGGCCGGGAGTGGAATGGCTCGCAGCCGGGCCAAGGCGCGGCTGAACTTCTCAGCCCAAGGCCAGCGATCCGGAAGATGCAGGGTCAACCGGCGTGCCGAGCGAGTGAGCCGTCCGGCCAGGGAGAAGAACCGCCGCCGGAGGGTCTTGGTGGTGGCTATCCGCTCTCCCAGACCGATCCGCGCCGTCCAGCGGGCCAGGTTGTGGGCCATCGTCTGGACGGCCAGCCAGGCGCCGTTGGCGGCGAAGCGGCCCGAGGGGAGATGGTTCAGCCCGACGCCGTACTTGAGGTCGCGTATGGCATTCTCGATCTCGGCGTGGCGGCGATGGTCAGCCTCCAGTTCGAGCAACTCCCCGTCCCGGTCGGTGATGAAGCCGTGATAGCTGTATTTGGCGAAGAGGGCCAGTTGGGAACCGGGCGTCGGCTTCACCCGCCGGACGATGAGCCGTACCGGCGCGGCGTCCGCCTCGGCCTGGAAGGGGGTGCAGGTGGTCTCGGCCACATCGGCGGCACCGTCCATCCAGTAAGGAATCGGCGTCCAGGCATCTTCGGGTATCGCCTCGATGAGATTGTGCAGGCTTTTGTGCTGGCGGATGGTGATGGAGTAACGGACATCCATCTTGCGGCAGACGGATACCACGCCATGAGTGTAGAACCCGCTGTCGGCCCGTAGCGTGAGTCGTCCGTTGGCCCCGGCGTAGCGCACCCGTCCCACCGTCTCCCGCAGGAAGTGGGCGGCGCCGCGAGCGGTGTTGGCCCGGCCCTCGCGCAGGCGGGCCATCAGCACGTCGCCGGTGCCGGCGGCGACGGCCAACAGCGGGTGATAGCCCCGCTTGCCGGTATAGCCGTGGTGGCGTGCGCCCTCCTTGGCCAGTCCGTAGGTCTCGCAGATGGTGGAGTCCATGTCAATGGTCAGGGGCCCGTCGCCGGGTCCCGCCCCGGCCTGCCAAGCCCGGGCCAGCAACTCGCGGCTCACCCGGTCGAGTTGACGGACGTGGCCCCACCGGAAGCTGCGCAGGAAGGTGCCCAGGGTGGATGGCGCCTTGACCGTGCCGCCCAGGGTGCAGGCCGTCCCCCCGGTGCGCAACACATCGGCGTCGTCAATGCAGTCGCCCCCAGCCAGCGCAGACGCCACCAGCGTCATCATCTTGTCGCTCGTGTTCGCCCGCCCCGGGGCATCGCCCAGGTCGAGGCGCTGCCGGACGAGCTCGGGCAGGCCGAGGTGCCGCGCCAGGGTGGCCGGAAGGAGCAGCCCGGCATTGGCCACCAAGCGGCGGTCGTCGAAGGTGATTTGGATCCGGTCGGGGTGGTTGCGTGGCAGCATCTATTGGGTGCTCCTTTTCCGGGGTCGGTTTTTTGCTACAAAACCATTATCCCAGAAGCACAGGAGCACCTTCTTGCCGCTTCAGGACGCTAACCCGACGCCCTCCTTCGGTGGATTCGGGCTAAGGCAAGCCAGGTGACACGCCATCCTGTCAAGTCCATCAGGTACGCGGCAAAGATAATGATAAGCAATCCACCTACTGAGGACCCCGCAGTGCTAAGTCCGACAGCGGAGGCTCGCTTGCGCCGGAACCACTTTGCCACCAGCAGAATGGTGAGGTTCAGCGATCCCCCACTCATGGCGACCGACAGCACGACCCCGTACATCAGGATCAGGAATATGATGTGGAATGTGAGGCTCAAGAGCATGGTTAAGACGCCGAGCGCCGCCAGACTTGTGAGTATCACCCTTCGCCCCCCAAAGGAATCGTAAAGGCGGCCTACGATGGGTTGACTCAGTCCGCTGACAAGTGTAGCGACGAAAAACGCGAGGGAGATGGTGGTGCGGTTCCAACCGAAGTCCTCGCTCATTGGTATGACAAACAGGCCGAAGGCGCTCCTGGAACCGCTTGTCACCACTGCGGAGAAAAAGGTGGCCGCAACGATGAACCACCCATAGTAGAGAACCCGATCGGAGTTGACTTTTTGCAAGTTTCCGGCCCCTTCAAGACGAAACCGAATCGACTCAAGATTAACATGGGATAGGCATGGGGAGCAATCTAGAACGAGCACAGCGGATTCGGCGCGGCAAATTTGGTCTTTATATGGCTTGTAAAGGTCTTGTCAGAAGGGTGAAAAACACTTATACTATGTCACCAGTTTGCGTAGCGAATGCGCAGCAACATCGCCTGAACTTTCATCGCAAAGTACTAGACCTATGGGTAAGCCTATATAAGGAGGCGGCATGTCACGGACCAAAGTGCTTCCAATTTTGCTGTTAGTCGGAGTACTCTCTTTGCTAATCCCTCTGGGCGTGGCAATGGGACAAGGAGACCATGGCACGGTCAGAATAATGGATACGGGCGACGGCCTCAGCAACGCGGCCAACATCATGTTCGACGACGCCCCATCTCTCGCTCCGAACCAGGCCTACGAGGGCTGGTTCGTCAACGTGGGGCCGGACGGGCCGGTGAGCCCGCCTGTGAGCGCCGGGATACTGGTGCCGGACGCAAACGGGAACATAAACCAGGGTTTCGTCCAGTCCGGCGCAAACGCTGGAGAGAACCTTCTGGGTGCCTTCAACACCTTCATTATAAGCGTCGAGCCAATACCTGATCCCGATGCAGGTCCCTCCGCCGACAAGCCCTACGCCCACACGATTCCGGCAGGGGCTCTGGCCCATATCCGCCACGTCGTATACTCCTGGATGGGGAACCCGGTGTATACCAGTGGCTTCTACGCGGGCCAGGACCTTCCCAAGGGGATCGTCGTGGGACTGAGAGAGCAGACTAACACGGCCCTTACCCATGCTAACCTTTCAGTCGGCTCCGGGACTATTGGGGGCATCAAAACGCATGCCTGCCGTGTAATCAACATTCTGGAGGGTACCGGAGGGGACAATTTCGACGGCTCGTGCGGAAACCCAGGTGATGGTTTCGGCGCCTTGAACTACGCAGTCGACATGAAACATGCCGGCTTCGCTGCTGGCGCCGCTCCTGACGACAACGTTGTAGTACGGCACGGTAAGGAAGCGGTAGATTCCGCCAATCAGTCGACAGCCTGGGCGGTAGATGCGCGCGACCAAGCTCTTCTTGCCCTGGGAAGCACCGATACGGCCGCGGCTAGACTGTTCATAAGCAACGCCCAGGAAAGCCTCAGGAAGGCGCTTATGGGCTTCGACGCCGATGGAGATGGTGTGGTTGAGCGCATAACTGGTGAAGGCGGCGCCTGGCAAGCATACGGGGCGTCTCAGGACATGGGTACCTTCACCCTCACGGCCACCGCAGTAGTAGACGAAGAGGACCCCCCGATCAAGTTGCCCGCAGCTGGGGATTCCAACGTTCCGACCCTGGCGCTGGCGGCGCTGATGTTGGGAGCTCTCCTGCTGGTGGGCGGCGGCGTCATCTTCCGGGTGAGCCGGCGCCGGGCCTAAGCGACCACATTACCCTACGTCATAACGAGGGGCTTAGTAACCAAGGCCAAAGGAAGACCCCCGGGAAGTTCCCCGGGGGTCTTCTCTGCCGCCTGGGTATGTTCCCGGCCGGTCTAAGCCCTGCGCCTGTAAATCTCCACAGCAGCTCCCAAAATCATCGCGCCCTTGATCGGTGGGCGGGTCTTCTTAACGCGGACCCTCACGGCAACGATAGAGAAGGAATCCAGCAACCGCATGGCGACCTCCTCGGCCAGCGCCTCCAGCAGGTTTCTGGGCTCTCCCTCGATAACATCCCTGACTACCCTGTAGAGATGAGTGTAGCTGACCGTATCGGCTCGATCGTCGGATTTCCCGGCAGCGCTCAGGTCGAGCTCCGCTTCAAGGTCCACCTGGAAGGGTTGCCCCAGGGTGCGCTCTTCTGGGCTGCCGCCGTGGTAGGCATAAAATGTCATGCCCTCAAGGATTATCCGGTCGGAAGACACCTTCCCTCCTCCTAACGTCTATCGGCTATGGCATCAGCCATGGCGAGCACGTCCCGCGCTCGCTTTACGACCGGCACGTCTATCATCCTGCCGTCCAGAGAGGTTGACCCGCGCCCCACCGCCTCGGCCTCGGCCTCGTCCCAGGCCTGGACCACCCTCATGGAGTACTCCACGTCTTCAGGCTTAGGGCCGAACATAGTGTTGATCGAGTCCAACTGCGCGGGGTGTATCCCGAACTTGCCGTTGTAGCCCAGCTTCAGACTCTGCTCTATTTCTCTTTTGAGTCCTTCCTGGTCTCCAAATTTCACGTATGGGCTATCCAGAGCCGACACACCGGCCGCGCGCGCCGCCAACGCGACAAGGCCTCTGGGTAGGTACACTTCATCTCCTACGTCGGTGCGCTTGATACCCATATCAACGGTGTAGTCCTCCGCTCCGAAAGCCAAACCCACGATCCTGGGAGACGCTCCAGCTATGTCGTATACCCGCAAGACGGCCCTGGAGTTCTCTATCCAGGGCACGATTCTCAGACTGCCACTTTCCAGTCCGAATCCCCGCTCGGCCACCGCCATCAGTTTGTCGTATTCCTGTATCTCCCAGGTACTTTCCACCTTCCCGACGCTGATACCATACAGATGAGGTCCGGCAACGGCGGACAAGTCGTCTCTGGTGTATCCAGTGTCCAGGGAGTTGACCCTTACCATGATCTTCTGGCCCCGTCCGGAGAGGGTCGGGCCCATCTTGGAAACTATATCCCGTGCCCGATTTTTCTCCGCCACCGGCACAGAGTCCTCGAGGTCCGCGACGATGACATCGGCGTCGAATTGCCGAGCTTTTTCCAGCATGTCACGCCGGTTCCCGGGCACAAAAATGAGGCTCCTTAGAAGCTCCACGTTGAGCCTCCTCCTAGGCACATGATAGAGGGGCGCCCGGGTCAGAGTATATCACCTGGGCCCATACCCAGGAAGAGGTATCCGCCAGCAGCAATTCCTTCGGAAGACAGGCACGGAAGGTCAAAATAGTCGTAGAACCGCACGGGTAGGAGTGGAGGATAGTGTTCAGTTTCAGATATAATGATGCAACACACTGATGAGGGCTGAGCTTGGTCTCCAAAGACGAATTCAGGAAATGTCTATCCAAGTTCGTAACCGGGGTGACGGTGGTGACAACCTTGGACGACGAAGACAATGTGCACGGCATGAGCGCCAACTCATTCGCATCGGTGTGTCTTGATCCACCTCTGGTGTTGGTATGTGTAGCCCATGAGACCCATACCCACAGATACGTCGAGAACCGGGGTTACTTCGGGGTAAACGTGCTCAGCAGGGGCCAGGAGGATCTAGGGAGATACTTCGCGAGGCGCCCAGAAGACCGCCACGGAGATGTCAGATATGATTACTCCATCACGGACATCTGCAAGATTCCTGCCCTGGAGGGGGCACTAGCATTCTTCGGCTGCCAGGTTGTGGGTGCGCACGAGCACGGAGACCACACAGTCTACATCGCTGAGGTCAAGGAGATGCATCAGGGTGAATCCGCATCTCCCCTTGTTTTCTACGAAAGCCACTGGTATCGGAATCTTGACTGGACGGGTTAGCGGTTCAGTCCCGACTAGACATCAGGGAAGATTCCCTGCTCCCCCTCTCCCAGTTGGTCTGCCCCGTTATCGGGCCCCTTCTGCTCGCTGGGCTCCTGAACAGGACCCTCGCCCTTGGACGTAGATTCTTCTGAGCCATTGACCTCTTGGGTCACGGCTGCCTTTTCCCGTCTTCCGTTCCGAGGCGCGCCGTTCGATTCCGGACCGTCGTCGCGAACAGTGAAACAGGCAGTGGAGGCTACCTCATCCCCGCGATCCGGCCTCCAGATGATCACTCCTCGGGCGTACCTACCCTGGACCGATATCTCGCTTAGATGGGTCCGAAATACCTGGCACTTGGTGGAGACTAGCATCACTTCATCGTCTCGCGCCTCATTCACGACCCTTGCGCCCGCGATCAGCCCAGTCTTTGAGTGAATTTTGAACGCACGAGTCCCCATACCGCCCCTTCCCTGGCGCCGGAAATGCGTCATTCGAACCAGCTTTCCGTATCCCTGACGGCTCACCACCAGGATCGTGTCGTCGGGATGGGTGATTTCCATGGACACCACCACGTCACCAGGCGAGAGCCGGATACCACGGACTCCTCCAGCGGCCCTTGACCTCCGAGGAACACTCGAAAGGGGAAACCGGACGGCCTGGCCCCCTTCGGTGACCATCATGACATCGTCCTCGGAAGAAGCCAGACGCGCCGATACCAGCTCGTCGCCCGGCTCCAGGTCCATGATGTTGAGCCCCGCCGAGCGAATGTTTGCCAGGTTACTCAGGTTACACGCCTTCACTTCACCTTTGCGGGTCGCCATCACGAGAACGCCATCACTACGAAGATCGGGGACCGCCACCAGGGCATTGACCCTCTCCTTCTCCGCAAGGCGCATCAGGTTCACTAGAGGAGTGCCCCGCGTGGTACGCGACATATCCGAGGCGATACCGAAGGACCGGAGGTGGTACACCCGGCCGCGGTTGGTGAAGAAGAGCAGCACATCGTGGGTGTCCGCTACCACCAGGTCCTGGAGAGCGTCATCCTCCCGGGTGGTCATGCCCCGGACGCCCTTACCTCCCCTATGCTGGAGCTTGTAGGTCAGGCTGGGGATACGCTTGATATAGCCACGCTGGCTGAGGGTGATCACCACGTCCTGGTGGAGAACGAGTTCCTCCAACGTGACCTCGGTGGCCTCCTGATCCTGTATCTCGGTCCGCCTTGGGTAGCCGAACCGCTTCTTCAGCCGCTGAGTGTCCTCCTTGACCACAGCCAGTACCTTGGTAGGGTCGGCTAGCAGGCTCTGGAGATTGGCGATGGTCTTGAGCAGCTCACGGTACTCGGCTTCGAGCTTCTCTCGCTCCAGCGCCGCCAGGCGTCTCAGCTGCATATCCAGGATGGCCTGGGCTTGGGCCTCACTGAGGGAAAGCTGCTCCACCAGGTTCTGACGGGCTGCGGGGGCATCCTGAGAGCCCCGGATGATAGATATGACCTCGTCCAGACGGCTGAGGGCCATCCGCAGACCTTCGACAATGTGGGCCCGATCCTTGGCAACCTTCAACAGATGCTCAGACCGACGGGTGATCACGTTACACCGGTGATCGATATAGAGCTGGAGGGCGCGCTTCAGCCCAAGGACCTGGGGCTCGCCGTCCACCAGGGCCAGCATTATAACGTTGAATGAGCTGCGTAGAGCGGTGTGCCTGTACAAGTTGTTAAGGACGATCTCAGCCTGGGCCTCCCGCTTCAGCTCCACCACTATCCTGAGCCCCTGCCTGTCCGACTCATCTCGGATGTCGGAGACGCCCTCAATCCTCTTTTCTCTGACCAGACGAGCGATCTTCTCTACCAAGCTTGCCTTGTTTACCTGGTACGGCAACTCGGTCACGACTATTTGCTCCCGGTTACCCCGCATTTCTTCGATGTCGGCCCGAGCCTGCATTACCACTCTGCCGCGCCCGGTGGTGTACGCTTCAACGATCCCCGACCTCCCCTGTATGATGCCTTTCGTGGGGAAATCCGGCCCCGGGACTCTCTTAATCAGCTCGTCCACTCCAGCATCGGGGTGGTCCACCAGATAACGCACTGCATCGCAGATCTCTCCGAGGTTGTGAGGCGGAATGTTGGTGGCCATACCCACCGCAATACCGGACGCGCCGTTTACCAGCATGTTGGGCAGCAGTGCAGGCAGGACTACCGGTTCCTTGAGAGTGCCGTCGAAGTTTTCGCTGAAATCCACGGTGTTTAGATCGATGTCCGCCAGCATCTCCTGGGCAATGGCCGACAGGCGTGCCTCGGTGTACCTCATGGCAGCCGGCGGGTCGTTATCCACGCTCCCGAAGTTACCTTGCCCGTCCACCAGGGGATACCGCATCGAGAAGTCCTGGGCCATGCGCACCAGAGCTTCATAGACCGGCGAGTCGCCGTGGGGATGGTATTTCCCCAGGACCTCGCCGACGATTCTGGCGCTCTTCTTGTAAGCGCTGTTGGCACCCACGCCCAGCTCATGCATGGCGTAAAGGATGCGTCGTTGGACCGGCTTGGCCCCGTCTCGCACGTCCGGCAACGCCCTGGCCACGATGACGCTCATGGCGTAGCTCAGATAGGAGGTGCGCATCTCCTCTTCGATCCGGACCGGCTTTATATTGCCGTCAGTCGTGACCATAGGTATCTCCTTTTCGACCAGTTATGAGGTCTTTACAGGCAACTGGACCTGCACAGGGGGGATAACCAAGGGTTTAGCCTCTTCTCGGACTTCACCACCATCCTCCACAATCCCAACAGGACTCCAAAGTCCTTGATGATCTTAAGAGGCCCTTCCATATGCCTCTGCGCGCTCCGCAAAGGCGACGAATAGGTTGGCGAAGACTTTCGGAACCTGCTCGCTCAACTCTGGATGGCACTGGACTCCGATGACCCAGCTATGCTGAGGACTCTCCAGTCCTTCGACAATAGCATCTTCCACAGAGTAAGCCGAGGCCAGCAGCCGGGGCGACCTCTGGGCATCCCGCAGGCCTTGATGATGGAGGCTATTGAAGCGGAAGAATCCCCCCATTCCAAGGATAGTAGCCAGCTTACTGCCCGGCGACAGATAGACGGAATGATGAACAGATTCCCAGGACCCGTCCTCCAGCTCCTTGGTGTGGTCGGGAATATGCTGAAGCAATGTCCCGCCAAATGCTATGTTGAGGAGCTGCATTCCGCGGCAGATCGCAAGCACCGGCATGTCGCGGTCTAAGGCCCTCTGAAGCACCCTACGCTCCAATACGTCCAGGTCCCCACACAACTCCTGTCCGACCTCCGGGTTCGGCGCCTCGGCACACAATCGGGGCGCCGAGTCGGGCCCCCCCGAAAGCAGAACGCCACCCACGCCGTCCAATAGAGTATCCGTGGGTGAAGAAAGGTCTTCGGGAGTGATCAGTCGGGTTCTAACATGGCCCTCTACGGCTTGGACGTATCGACGGCCATCTTGTTCGCTCATACAGGTGATGGCGACATCGTTCATACAACATATTGTACCCGACCTAGACCGGTATTGACACCCCCAAAACAGCTTCGCCAAGGGGTCAATTTCACGAATCGACTGGACCCTCTACTCGGCGCGACCTCCCTTGGATTTTTTGGTATTCACTCCCTTTGCCACAAGCGGGTCAACCTGGTATCCTGTTAGAAGCAACGCCGAGACGCGATATCACAGCAGACCTTGCTCGAAGCCCTCAGGGGCGGACGGATCAGTCCCCCCTCATCACCGAAAGGAGAGCTCCAAGTTGGCGAAAAACGAGAAGATTTCCCTGATGACAGCTCTGAGCGAGTACCTGGCGAACACCAGATCAGGGAAACAGCCCGACGGTCATCAGGAACTCAGCCGTTTCATCCAGTGGTGTGGCCGAGACAGGGGAGTACAGGAATTGACTCCGGCGGAGATAGCGGACTACGCGGGGTCGGCGGGTATGTGGGGGGCAGACTCGGTTCAGAAGATGAAGTCGGTGAAATCCTTCCTGACTTACCTGAAACAGGGGGACCTGGTGAGTGTGAGTCTCGCTCCCCACCTGAAGGCCTCCAAATCCAAAAAGAACTCTCGACGAGTGTATTTCAAGGCTGCGACGGAACAAGCTGAACTTAGCGCTGAGGGCTACTCCAATCTGACGTCCCGCCTGGAGATGCTGAAAGAGGAGCGGGTGAAGATCGTCGCCGACATTCAACGGGCTATGGCTGACAAAGACTTCAAAGAAAACGCCCCACTGGACGCGGCCAAAGAGCGGCAGGGATTTATCGAATCCGGTATCCGGGAGCTTGACTCTATTCTGACGAGCGCGGTGGTGAGGGGCACGGGGAAGACTAAGCGTACCAAGAAGGTCACGCTGGGCAAAAAGGTGACCCTCAAGGATGCCAGCAGTGGCAAGTTACTCCGTTACACCGTGGTGGACACGCGAGAGGCGGATCCTGTCACCGGTAAGATATCCAGCATTTCCCCCGTAGGCAAGGCGGTCATGGACAGGGAAATCGGCGAAGAGATCCAGATAACGGTGCCCAAGGGAACCATGCACTACGTTATAGAGAAGATCGAGGGCTAGACCTCAATCGCCCTCCTTCACAGCACCACGGGCCAGGGCGTCCATCACCACACCGACACGCGACCTGAAGGGCCGGACCCGGTTCATCCCAGAAGTTACTCCCAGGGCGACAACGAATATTGTGCTCTTCCCGGCCGCGTGAGGAGAGAAGAACTTGGCTACAGCGTCGTCGTAAAAGGTAAGTCCCGTGGCTCCCAGTCCAAGGGAATGGGCGGCGAGGTACAGCTTACCTCCCAGGACACCGGCTTCCAGGTGGGCCACCCTGTAGCCGCGGCTTCCGTGTCTCTCGAAGATCCGCTCCAGGTCGGCCAAAATGAACACCATGGCGCCGGCGTCCGCCCCTAGCGCCTGCTCGAAACACAGATGGCCGGCCTCGGCCCGGAATTCTCCACGGCGCAGCAGCTCCAATTCCCGCTTCGAGCGCGAGAAAAAGTATCCGCCCGAGGTCGACCCTTGTACAGAGTTGACAATAAGGTACATGTCCAGGAAGCTGGAACCGCCGGGACCAAGGATATCGGCGGGCACGCCCACTGCAGAGCTATCAAGGATGGCACTGAGCTGCCTGAGACTGATGGATCGAGGAGCAAAACGTCGGGTGGAGCCCCGCTGCTGAATTACATCCGCCAGCCCTCGAGATTCCCCGAAGTCCGGTTGGGGATCAAGGGATTCAGTGGACACCTCTCCTGCAGGCTGCTCCAGGGCCGGAGCCCCGCGCCAGGCTTCCACTTCACCTACGCTCTTTAGACTAGAGGTGGCATGTACCTGTAAGATCTCGGGGTATTCCACCTGGTCTTCAAATTCGAGAGGATCTGCCACAACTGTGTTTGCCTCAACTCTCTCGTGGCGTACGCCCTGGGTTTCACTACTGTCGGCACCACCCAGTGGCACCAGGCAGATGCTGCCCTCCTGCTCCGGCTGGACACCCAGCAGACGGTTGACCTCGCCGTCTACGAACCCCGTAATCAGGCGACCACGGATGCCGGACGCGAAGGCTGAGGCCAACAGATTGGCCACGATAGTGCCGGTGTCCCACAGGCAGTAACGGTAAGCACGGGCCCTGTACTTCCAGGCGCTTCGCCAAAAGATAGCCGTCAAGACGAGAGTGACGGGAGATAACGCAACAGACGCATCCCCACCCGCCGCGTTGGAAAGAGCGTTCCGGTATTCTCCACTCCGAAGCTGGGTCAGGATAAATTCGGCGGGAGAGAAATGGTAGACCCCCGGCCCTAGTCCTGAAATACCACCACATATCACATACGCTTCCACTGGATACAGCGCTCCGGCGGAAGCGGCCGCCCTGAACCGCACCTCCCCAGCCTTAGATGCGCCTTTCCTCACAAGCCCCGCCGAGAAGAAGAGGAGACCCGCCAGGGAGACGAGGTCCAGGGTCTGGTGTACCAACGGACCGAGGCCGGCCAAGGCCTCAAGGGTGGGTGCATCTGGCGGGGAAAAGTTAGTGGGGAGAGGCACGACTGGCAAGCTCGTATAAGACTTGTAAAGGGGCGGCTTGTTGTCGAGGTTGATGTAGCTAAGCTTGGTGGACTCGTGGTAGGCCCGTGCCGCCTCGATATCCCGATTGGTCACCGACACCTCCTGGACCCGGCGGGGTTCGCCGGGCGGCTCAGCGGCTCCCTGCCACGGAGATTGGTGGCGCCCATAGGGTGACCCCTCGCACCACCTCGACCGCGTCCCCAGCCGCGCCGGCAAGCTGCTCGAGCAACTCAGATACTCTGGATTTCATTACAGGATGCAGGCAGTCCGGCGCTATCTCGGCCATCGGCACCAGAACAAAGTCACGCTCGGCCAGCCTGGGGTGAGGGATCTCGAGGCCAGGCTCATTGATGATCTCCCGTCCGTAGAAGAGGATATCCACATCAATGAGACGAGGGCCGTTGGCGAAGCCGGGCTCCCGGCCAAGGTGCCTCTCGATCTCCTTCAGCTCCTTAAGGAGGGACAAGGGTTGCAGGGATGTCCATCCGCTGCAAGCACAGTTCAGGAAACGGGGCTGGTCCATGTAGCCCCAGGGCGCCGTGTCGTAAAGGGACGAGGTCCTCTCGATAGCGACACTCTCGCCTACCAGGTCCAATGCCTTCCTCAGGTTATCCTCCCTGTTTCCGAGGTTGGACCCTAGACCCAGGTAGACCTCTACCTGCCCCATCCCTCTGGCCTCCAGCCCCGCACTATGGCATCGCTGACCCTAGCCACACGGGACATCTCTTTGACATCGTGTACCCGCACCATATCTGCGCCCCCAGCAATACACATGGCTACAACAGCGGCGGTACCTTCCAGGCGGTCCTCGGCCGGCAGCCCGCCGAGCACAAGACCGATGTGAGACTTGCGCGATGGCCCTACCAGCACCGGGAACCCCAGCGTCTTGAACTCAGTCAATCTCCCCTCGATCTCCAGGCTCTGGTCGGCTACCTTCCCAAATCCAATTCCCGGGTCAATTATTATCTTCTCCCTGGAAACACTCATCTCAATTGCCTTCCTGGATGCTTCTCCCAGCGCCCGCATGACGTCTGGGACCAGGTCGCTGTACACGCTGCCAGATTGGTAGTGCATGAGCACGATCGGGACTCCGTACTCAGCCGCCGCCCGCAGCATGTCGGGATCGGGACTGGACCCCAGGATGTCGTTCACCATACTGGCGCCCGCTTCCAGGCACCTTCTCGCGACCTGGGGTTTGTAGGTATCCACACTGATCGGTATGCTCAATTCACTCACGAGACGCTCGACAACCGGGATGACGCGCCGCATCTCCTCTTCGGCGGCAACAGCGGCGGCCCCGGGCCGGTTGTCGTATCTTCGGGTGGACTCTCCTCCCACGTCTATCACATCGGCCCCATCAGCCTCCATTCGAAGGGCTCTGTCCACGGCCGCGCCTACATCATAGCCAAGACCGTCGCCTGCAAAGGAATCGGGGGTGACGTTGACCACCCCCATGAGGTAGGTACGCTCACCCCAGAAAAAAGTCTTGCTTCCGCACCTGGTGGCTGCCGGACGCCGGTCCAGTGTACTCATCCATCTCACGTGGGATCAATCTCGGTTTGCAAGCTGGTACCGTATCGAACCTCAACTCATTGTAACACCCCCTCGCGCTAGCTTGCACCAGCTATCCTCATCTGATAGCATTATGCGATGCGCACGCACGTGGCGCATGAGGCGTACGGCGGTGACACATTAACTGGAGTCAGGAACGCCGGGCATGTGTCCGGAGACGAAGATGGCCGTTGAGAGAAAAATGGACGAGAAGCTGGAGCGGCTGCAAAAATTCCGAGAGCAGTCGAAGGCCGGTGGCGGCCCCAATCGGCTCCAGCAGCAGCATGACAAGGGGAAGCTGTCCGCTAGGGAACGTCTCGATTTGCTCTTGGACCCGGGCACCCTGCAGGAAATCGATCCGTTTGTGACGCACCGAGCTACAGACTTCGGCATGGCGGACAAGAAAACGCCGGGCGATGCCGTGATCACCGGCTATGGGAAGGTGGACGGGCGGCAGATTTTCGTCTTCTGTCAAGACTTTACGGTTCTCGGGGGATCGGTATCGGAGATCGTGGGCCAGAAGATCTGCAAAGTCATGGACCTGGCGATGAAGACCGGCGCTCCCATCGTTGGACTCAACGACTCGGGTGGCGCCAGGATTCAGGAGGGGGTGCTGAGCCTCTCCGCTTACGGTGAGATATTCAAGAGGAATACCCTGGCATCGGGGGTGGTCCCTCAGCTATCCGTGATCCTGGGTCCATCCGCGGGAGGAGCGGTCTACTCGCCGGCGATCACGGACTTCGTATTCATGGTCCAGGGCATAAGCCAGATGTACATCACCGGCCCCGAAGTGATCAAGAGCGTAACCGGCGAGGAGGTCACGCACGAGCAGCTGGGAGGGGCTCAGACCCACGGCGGCCGCAGCGGAGTCGCCCACTTCGTGCTGGACACTGAGGAGGATTGCCTCGACCAAGTGCGCCACCTATTAAGCTACCTCCCATCGAACAATATGGAAGAGCCTCCATCTGTCCAGGCGGTCGATGACCCAGACAGGAGAGACGAAAGTCTGTCTTACATAGTGCCCGACGAGCCAAACAAAGCGTACGACATACGCGATGTGCTGATGCGGATCGTGGACGACGAGGAGTTCATGGAGGTACATAAGGACTTCGCGCCCAACATGGTGGTAGGATTCGCGCGTCTGAACGGCAAGCCGGTGGGCATCGTCGGCAACCAGCCGGCCTACCTGGCCGGGGTGCTGGACATCAACGCATCCACCAAAGCGTCGCGATTCGTCCGATTTTGCGACTGCTTCAACATCCCTCTGGTGACCTTCGTCGACGTGCCCGGATTCATGCCCGGCACCGACCAGGAGTACGGTGGAATCATAAGGCACGGCGCCAAGCTGCTGTACGCCTACGCCGAGGCCACAGTGCCGAAGATAAGCGTGATGACCCGAAAGGCCTATGGTGGGGCCTACATCGTCATGAGCAGCAAGCACCTGAGAGGCGACATCAACCTGGCATGGCCATCGGCGGAGATCGCCGTCATGGGACCCGAAGGAGCGGTAAATATAGTCTTCCGGGAGGAGCTGGCCAAGTCCGAGAACCCAACGGAGACTCGAACCCAGCTAACCGAGGAGTTCCGGGACAAGTTCGCCAACCCCTATGTGGCTGCCGCCCACGGATTCATCGACGACGTCATCGACCCACGGGAGACGCGCCCCCAGCTCATACACGCCCTCGACATGCTTCACAACAAACAGGATACGTTGCCCCCCAAGAAGCACGGGAACATCCCCCTCTAGTCCGACGGGCCGGCCGGCTCAGAGGCGACCAGGCCGGTTCGGGTAGCTAGATTACCCCAGCCAGCGATAGTATGTGTCAATTGATGCCGCCCTTACTCGTGCCGCCGAACCGGCGACGGTGCTCCCTTAAGGTTCAGTTGTTCATCACTACAAGAAGGCCCGCGCTTCGCGCCCTGTCCGCTGCCTCTTCGTCGATTACACCGTCTTGCATCCAGATATACCTGGCGCCTATCCGGATGGCTTCCTCTACCACAGGCGCCACGTACTCGGAGCGCCGGAAGATGTCCACCATGTGCACCGGCTCTGGGACGGAACTGAGGTTGGGGTAGCTTTTCTCGCCCAGCACCACTTCCACCACGGGATTCACTGGAAGGATCCTATAACCTTGCGCCTGAAGGTACTTTGCCACCCTGTGGCTGTCCCGCTTAGGGTCGGGGGACAAGCCGACAACGGCGATGGTGCTGCTCTCTGTAAGCTGCTCTTCGATACAGTGCACTGCTTTACCCCAGGGTATAGATTCGCCGGCGGCCAGCCCATTTTTCTTCCGAGACCGTCTTAACCGATATTTCCCAGATGGAATCCAGTGCTTTCATAAACACACCATCCTGAGACAGTCCAGACTATAAGATCGCCTGCTGAAGTTGTCAACTGCCACCAACCGCGCTAATATCACTTCATCTAGAGAAACAGGGTCTCCAAACCACTGGGAAAGGCTCTAAACGGATTATTCAGACCGAACCTCACGCTGCAAGTCGCGCACCTTGCTCAGGGCAGCCTCGATATGATCACGATTCCCTAACAGACACATGCTCCTATCCAGGATTGAAACGAAGTCTCCCTATCCGCTCCAGCATTTCATCGAACATCTCCCTGGTCACCATCACCTCGGCAAGCTGGAACACAAGCCTCCTCGCATGACGCACCAGTCGCCCGCCTATCTTGATGAGTCTCGTCTGAATACTTGTCAGGGACCAGCTCTTTATCGCTTCTGGCAGAGCCAGCCTTCTGAAGAAGTTGCCCAGATTGTATGCCAGGATGAATAGCCACAGCCTCACCTGATTAGCCACGAACTTATGGCACGAGAGCCGAGTCCAATTGAGGGCGTATTTCCCCTCTTTAATCCACTGCTCTGCTGTGCCTCTGCCATTGTAGAAGCTGACTAGTCCCTTCGTTGGATAGCTCAGGTTGGTTACGATGAAGCCTACTCTTGGGAACAGTTCTCCCTGATGCCACTCCACCTTGGCCACTACTCTTCGAGGAACATTCCAACTCTGGGCCTGATAAACGAAGTCGTGATACGAGACGATGGGCTTTTGAGAGGGCCACTCGGTAGGCCGTACCAACAGGTGAGCTATTTCCTTCTGAAGCACTTCGTTCGCCGGAAGCCTTATGGCGTAGCCGATATGCCTTGTCTCCAGGTACTCGTAAATCTCAGGCTTGGCAAAAGCAGCGTCTGCTCGAAACAGCAGCCTCACCGCCAGCTTCAGGTAGCGCTCGACGATGGGATTGATGAACTCCTTCCAGCCATCGGCGCTGTGGACGTTGCCTGGTCTGAGAACCGCCCCTTCGCAATCTCCAAACTGGTTGAAGCAGAACAAGGGGTGATAGCACATGCATCCAAAGTGGCCGTTGTAGGCTGCTTCCTCCTGCTCGCCATGCACCGGACTCTCCGAACTGTCGATGTCCAGGATGATACGCCTGTGTACGGTCTTGGCTAATGCACGTTTTATCCATTCGACATTCAGCCGCTCAATGCCCTTGAGGTTTTCCTTTTGTGTCAGCAACTCCGTCTCGAACCTACCCATCTCGCTGGTGCTGGCCGCGTTCCTGTCAGGGCCTTTCCAGCCTACCACTACTCTCAGGGCTGGGTCTTGGGAAAGGCGGTCGGCATCATTGGTGTCGTCGTATCCAGCGAGGCGGCTGTAGACTGACTGTCTCAGCAGTGGGATTAGCTGATGCAGGATGTTTTTGCCCGTTCGACTCTCTTTGAGGAATTCGTCGGCAGAGTCGGTCAGGCTTAGGGCGTCATCAAGCTCTCTGCACGCCAGCAGTCCTGCGTCTGAGGTGATGGTAGCACCGCGAAACTCCACGCGAACTTTGGAGTCAAAGTCGAGCTTGAGAGGGGTCTTTTCGTCGTCACCCATAAGGTGCCTCCAACACGATTACGTAATCAGAAGCCAGAACCTATATTCATGGGTGTATTATAATGTATAGACTCCCATTATATCCGTTTAGTAATCAGAATATTCATAGTAATCACAGGAACGCCAATCACCACTTGGGTCTATCTGGGAAATCCAGGTTAGATGGGTCAAACCCCTGTCCCTTTACAGCAGCTCATATCGGGATTATTGTCGTTAAACACTTATACAAATTGCGACCACTCGACCCTCCTCCGTCTCCACCAGAAACATGGACTTGTGGCGGCCTCCGGTCTTTGAGCATCCGGAGGCAGTGCTTTTCGGGAGTAGCACCACGCGGCTGCTATCTTCGGTGGTAGCTACCTAGGAGGACTTGGAGGCTGCCGTATACCCAGCGTATAGAGCCGCGCGGACACCAGTCTGTCCCAGCGTAGCCTATAGACTCGGACATCTCGTTCAAGGCGCGCCTCGCCTTCCTTATGATGTGGTGTAGCCGGAGGAGCCGAAGAAGCCGTTGCTGTAGTGCTGCTTGATCACCTCCGCAACTAGGTCAGGGCGCTGTAGTGGCACGTCGTGGACACTGTCTTCGAGCCAGAAAGTTTTGCTCACGGGCAACTTGTCCCCAGCAGCAGCTATGGACTCTTCAGCTCGTTCGCTCCACTCCTTCGGGCGAAAGCCGCGACCCCGGGCCGGCATGAGCAGGACCGGGCACATAACACGGTGGTAGATTTCAGATGGCTTCTGGTTCCAGAATGCCTCGATCACGGCCATGTGGTTCCTTCTGCTCAATCTAGCCCTGATCGTACCGTCAGCCAGCTCTTCGAAGTTATCCTCAAGGGCCTGTTGAATCTGAGGAGTCATCTCGAACCCTAAGTCCATATCTCGGGCCCAGGCTCGAATGGAGTCAAGGGTCATCCCACTAAAGTCTGGGGGGGCCATCTTTGTTTTAGCTACCTCCAAATTCGGAAAGGCGTCTGATATCTCTATCGTGCCCCCATCTATAAGACAGAGGCCGCTGAGGGCCGCCTGATGAATCGCCGCGTACTCAAGGGCTACGTTTCCTCCCCAAGAATGCCCCACTAGGATGGGGGACTCTATCTTGAGCTCTCCGAGCAGGCCGTCCAGGTCGGCGGCCACCGTACCAAAGTCATAGCCGCTAACGGGCTTGGCACTTTCACCGTGACCCCGCTGGTCCACCGCAACCACCCAAAAGTCCTGTGCCAGCAGTGGTGCTACTAAATCCCAGATCCGGTGGGTGGACGCCAGTCCGTGCAGCAGCACCAAAGGCTGTCCTGCGCCTTCCCACATCCAGTATCGGAGGAGTATGCCGTTGACTACAACGGATGCTCCAGTGTGTAAAGACAACTAGTCCTCCTGGAACACATTGAGTCCTGGGTCCGTTCAGAATACGTTCGATGATTACATGGCCGAAATTAATGCCCCCAAAACCAAGTCCTTTCGGTGCTCCCGATTTTACCATGGGCCCGGCTACCCGTCACCAGCGTCCCCTTGCGGAGCGCCTTGCAAATATGTGTAACAGACATACCTATCGTTAGTAGCATCTTATTCTCCAGTAATGGCCGTCCACCCTATACCACGAGGCCTCAAGCCGCTGTTTAACACCCTGATCAGAGAAGGATTCGATAGTCGCGCTGTTGTGGGACCACTGCCACTGTGGCTCGGCAAATCAGAACTCTGGGTCGTGCTGCTCACCCGGTTACTTCCTCCCTGGCCTTGGCTACTTTTAGACGATACTCTGATATAGTTGTGCGCTATACCACATGATACGTATAACGAGTACCATAGGCTACGTATATATCTCGAAATCGTAGATTATACGTAAATTGCGGGTTGACTAATACCGCAATTATGCCTATAATACCTCAACGACCGGAATGCAGCTCCGCTTCTATCGGAGGCAGCTGGCTCTGAGCGCTGCCTCTTCATGTTGGGCCCTGCACTTGCTGCAGGGCCTTTCGAAAACTTATCATGAGCACGACGTTGACTCTTAAACGTACCTTGGGACGGACCAAAAAAACCACGGGTCTGCTCCTGGCGATTATCGCTCTAGTCTTGCTAACCGTTCCCGATGTCATCTTCGGAGCGGGGCCGCCGGTCTTCGACGTGCCGCCGACGCCCGCCTTCAACACGACCTTCACCCTGGAAGCCGGGCAGCTTCTGGAGTTCTCCGTACAGGCCTCGGACCCAGACGTCCCGGCTGAAGTCACCCAGATCGCCGCGGGCAGCTCCCACACCTGCGCGCTGCTGGACACGGGCGCCGTCCGCTGCTGGGGCTACGCCCGCTACGGTCAACTCGGCTACGGCAACACCGACTATACCGGCGCCCCGGCGGGGGACGTGGACGTGGGCGGCAGGGTGACCCAGATCGCCGCCGGTGGCTCTCACACCTGCGCGCTGCTGGACACCGGCGCCGTCCGTTGCTGGGGCGATGGCTCGTGGGGCCGCCTCGGTTACGGCAACACCACCAGCATAGGCGACAACGAGACCCCGGCCACGGCGGGGGACGTGGATGTCGGCGGCACGGTCACACAGATCGCCGCCGGCTTCCGCTACACCTGCGCGCTGCTGGACACCGGCGTCGTTCGCTGCTGGGGCTCTGGTGCCAATGGTAGCCTCGGCTATGGCAACACCACCAACATCGGAGACGACGAGACTCCGGCCTCGGCTGGGGACGTGGACGTTGGAGGAACGGTGACCCGGACCGCCGCTGGCCGCGAGCACACCTGCGCGGTTCTGGACACCGGCGCCGTTCGCTGCTGGGGTGCTGGCTCGGCCGGTCGCCTCGGCTACGGCAACACGACCAACATCGGCGACAACGAGACCCCGGCCTCGGCGGGGGACGTGGACGTTGGCGGCGCGGTGACTCAGATCACCGCCGGCTCCAGCCACACCTGCGGGCTGCTAGACACCGGGACCGCCCGCTGCTGGGGCAGCGGCAGCGATGGCAAACTTGGCTACGGCAACGGCAACACCATCGGTGACAACGAGACCCCAGCTTCGGCGGGGGACATCGATATCGCCGACCCGGGCCAAGCGGTGACCCTGGGCGTGGTGGACCTGCCCGCCGGGGCCGCCTTCCCGCTAGGAGACCCCGCCAATCCGGTCTCGGCCACCTTCACCTGGCTCCCAGCCGACGCGGACGTGGGGTCCCATGCCGTCAGCTTCACCGCTCAGGACAACACCGGCCTTTCCGCGACGCCTCACGCCATCAACATCGAGGTGACGCCTGATATTACGGCGCCGGCGGTGACAGTGGAGCAAGCGTCCGGACAGGGCGACCCGACAAACGCATCGCCCGTCAACTTCACCGTCACGTTCAACGAGGATGTCACCGGCTTCACCGACGGCGACGTGACCCTGGGAGGTACCGCCAACGCCACCACCGCCGTCGTGTCGGGCGGCCCCGCCGTCTACAACGTAGCCGTCAGCGGGATGGCCGTTGATGGTACGGTGACGGTTTCTTTGAGCGCTGGGGTGGCCAGCGATGGCGTGGGCAATACGAGCGACGCGTCCACGAGTACCGATAACACTGTCACCTATGAAACTGTAGCGCCGAACGTGACAGTGGAGCAGGCATCGGGCCAGGCCGACCCGACAAATGCCTTGCCCATCAACTTCACCGTGACCTTCAGCGAGGATGTGGTCGGCTTCACCAATGCCGACGTGACACTGGGGGGCACCGCCAATGCCGGTACCGGCTTCGTGTCAGGAGGCCCCGCGAGCTACAACGTAGCCGTCAGCGGGATGGCCGGCGATGGGACGGTGATCATTTCGTTGAGCGCGGGCGCGGCAAGCGATGCCGCGGGCAACGTTAACGAAGCCTCCACCAGCATAGATAACAACGTGACGTATGATACTACGACTCCGAGACTGGCCGCCAGGGACATCGTGGGAACGGCAGTGCAGGGCGGCGAGGACACCATCGACCTGACCTTCTCCGAGGCGGTGCAGGCCACCGACGGCGTCTTCTCCCTTAATGAGTTCACGTCGATCGAGAGCCCGAACGACACGGCTCTGACCCTGACCAACGCCACCTTCAGCCTCTCGCCCGACGGCACTGTGCTGACCATCACCCTGGACGAGGACACCGACGGGGCCTCCCTCACAAGCGACGGCATCATAGCGATAACACCGGCGTCCGACGCCATCAGGGACCTGGCGCGCAACGCGATGTCCTCCGCGGAGGTGATCGGCACCGCCGTCATCGCGGACCCACCGGCGTTCGACGTGCCGCCGACCCCCCCCCTCGACTCCACCCTCACCGTGGAAGCCGGGCAGCTCCTGGAGTTCACCGTCCAGGCGTCTGACACGGACGTCCAGGCTGTAGTCACCCAGATCGCCCTGAGCACCTCTCAAACAGGCGCCGATCACACCTGCGCACTACTGGACAACGGCGCCGTCCGCTGCTGGGGTGATGGCCGCCAGGGTCAGCTCGGCTACGGCAACACCGACACCATCGGCCGCCACGATACCCCCGCCTCGGCGGGGGACGTGGACGTGGGCGGCGCGGTGGCCCAGATCGCTGCTGGCTTCTCCCACACCTGCGGGATGCTGACCACCGGCGCCGTCCGCTGTTGGGGCAATAACTTCATAGGTCAGCTCGGCTACGGCAACACCGACACCATCGGCGACAACGAGACCTCGGCCTCGGCGGGGGACTTGGATGTGGGCGGCACGGTGACCCAGATCGCCGCCGGCGTCTATCACACCTGCGCGCTGCTGACCAGCGGCGCCGTCCGCTGCTGGGGCACTGGCGGCACTGGTCAGCTCGGCTACGGCAACACCAACAACATCGGTGACGATGAGACCCCGGCATCGGCGGGGGATGTGGACGTGGGTGGAACGGTGGCCCAGATCAACGCCGGTGGCTCCCACACCTGCGCGCTGCTGGACATCGGCGCCGTCCGCTGCTGGGGCGGTGGCAGCGTAGGTCAGCTCGGCTACGGCAACACCCGTATCATTGGCGACGATGAGACTCCGGCCTCGGCGGGGAACGTGAACGTGGGCGGCCCGGTGGCCCAGATTGCCGCCGGCTACGCCCACACCTGCGCGCTGTTGGTCAGCGGCGCCGTCCGATGCTGGGGCGATGGCGAACGAGGTCGCCTAGGCTACGGCAACATCACCAGCATCGGCGATGACGAGACCCCGGCCTCGGCGGGAGACGTGGACGTGGGCGGCACGGTGACCCAGATCACCGCCGGCTTCGAGCACACCTGCGCGCTGCTGGATACCGGCGCCGTCCGCTGTTGGGGCACTGGCCACAACGGCCGCCTCGGCTACGGCAATATCAACCACATCGGCGACAACGAGACCCCGGCCTCTGCAGGGGACGTGGACGTGGGCGGCACGGTAACCCGGATCGCCGCCGGCGGCTTCCACACCTGCGCGCTGCTGGACACCGGCGCCGTCCGCTGCTGGGGCAATAACATATCGGGCCAGCTCGGCTACGGCAACACCAATAATGTCGGCGACAACGAGACCCCGGCCTCGGCGGGGGACGTGGATATCGTGGACCCCCGCCAAGTGGTTACCTTGGGTGTGTCGGACCTGCCCGCAGGCGCCGACTTCGCGTCGGAGGACCCAGCCAACCCAGTCTCGGCCACCTTCACCTGGGTCCCTGCCGACGCGGACGTGGGGTCCCATGCCGTCAGCTTCACCGCCCAGGACACCACCGGCCTTACCGCGACGCCTCACACCATCAACATCGAGGTGACCCCTGATACTACGCCGCCGATGGTGACGGTGGAGCAGGCTTCCGGTCAGGCAGACCCGACAAATGCATCGCCAATTAACTTCACTGTGACATTCAGCGAGGACGTGACAGGCTTCACCAGTGGTGACGTGACCCTGGGTGGTACCGCCAACCCTGCCACCGCCGTCGTATCAGGAGGACCTGCCAGTTACAACGTCGCCGTCAGCGGGATGACCCATCATGGAACGGTGATCGTTTCATTGAGTGCGGGAGTGGCCAGAGATGACGCAGGGTACATTAATGAGGCGTCAACGAGTATCGACAACACTGTGACGTATGATGCTACTGCGCCGACTCTGGGGGTGGGTGACATCGTGGGGACGACGGTACGGGGCGACGGTGACACCATCGTGCTGATCTTCTCCGAGGCGGTAGAGGCCGCCGACGGCACCTTCTCTGCCGACGAGTTCACGTTGATCGAGAGCCCCAACGGCACGGCTCTGACCCTGACCAACGCCACCTTCTACCTCTCACCAGACGGGACCGTATTGACCATCACACTGGACGAGGCCACCGATGAGGCGTCCCTGACCAACGGCGAGATCGTCACAGTAACGCCGGCGTCTGACGCGATCAAGGACCTGGCGGGCAACGCGCTGTCCTCTGCAGAGGTGATCGGCACCACAGCCACTGCGGGAGACCCCGACATCAACGGAGACGGTATCGTCAACTGGGCCGACCTCAGAATTGTAGCCGCTGCTGTTGGAACCTCCGTTGCACCAGATCCTTGGGCTGATATGAATGGAGACAGGCGAGTGGACATCCGTGACATCGTCCTCGTAGCGCTGAACTTTGGCCGGGATGATGGCAGGTGACACGCTATCCCTCAGGTCCCTCGGCTTCAGTTTCGAATCCAGAGGTTAATCAGGGTATCTGACAGTAGAGAATTGGCCAAGCCTTCCGAGGGAAACGGTGAGTAGGTCCCACGATCCTCTTGAAGGATCGCGGATTGGTAACTGTTTTTGACCCCTAGACCCTAACAAACTGGCAATCAGCCACGTGAAGAATCCCACCTAGGTCGCTAAGCCCCCACTCGGTAAACGGATAAGCAACGTTGGTTGCAAATGGTGAACACTCGACCCTCCCCCGTCTCCACCAACTCCAAACTTTCAACCTCTCCGACTCATCCTCGGAGAGCAGCGTTGCGGCGGGGCTTTCTGCCCTGGCCATCGCTCCCTCCAGTAATCGGCGAAAAGCCGACGCTGGCACGATGGCCCCGATCATACTGCAATCCATGTCCACATAGACTCGCTCGATGAGCGGGCTGATTAGCTTCCTTCTTTCTTCCGGCGTCGCTTCCCTCCATAGTTTTGGTATATCCTCGAACAATTGTGCTGCTTCTTCCAGTGTAGGCAGACCCACACTCTCGGTCAATCTCAAACTGGCATCAATCTCAGCCAGCCTCGCATAATATTGGGGGTAGGTGAATCCTCCATTAGCAAAAGCCACCGAAAGCCTGCGCCTTTTGTCCTGTAGCTCCCTCGGGTCGGGCCCTTTAGAGTCCTCGACTGCAAGTTGGGACATTCGGCTCCGCCATTCCGGCATCAATTCCATTGCTGTCAGAATATCCTCGATCTGCTGGTCCACGGTTTTTGCCATTATGGAACGCCCGTTGGTGTCACACTCACGGGAGTGTCGTTCCCGGTACATGGGCCCGCCGAATCGGTGGCGGTCGGACTGGATTCCTTTGCCGCAGTTGCCGCAACATATAATCCCTTGGAGGAGCCCTTTCGGACCCTGGACGGTTCGCACTATTGTGCGGCGTTGCCGGCGCGCCTGAACTTGATGGTAGAGTTCTTCGTTGATGATCGGCTGGTGTTGGCCTGCGTATTCCTCACCGTTGTAGCAGACTTTGCCCACGTAAAACCGGCAATTAAGCATGTCCTTCACAGCATGGCTGGTGAAGATCCCACCTTTCCTAGTCTTGAATCCCAAGTCGTTTAGCCAGTTAGCAAGCGATCCCGTGGATTCTCCATCTTGCCTCCGTTGGTAAACTTGTAAGATCGCTTCCGCTTCACATTCGACGACCTGGGCCACCCCGCCCGGCTCTAGCGCCAGGTATCCGAAAGGTACTGGACCTATCTGGAATCCCGATTCGGCGCGAACACTCAAGGCCTTTCGCACGTGGAGACCAAGCTGGTCTGAGAAAAACTCGTTGACGCTACCCATGGTGTTTAACATCAACCGGCCAGATGGTGTTGTCATGTCGATATTTTCCATGACGCTCGCGAACCCAACCCCTACCTTGCCCAAAACCCCGAAAGCTTCGGATTGGACGCTGAGCTTTCTTGCCCATCGGTCGAGGGTATGAACCACGACAATGTCCGTCTCATTCTGACCTGCAGCGTCGAGCATGGACTTGAATACCGGACGCTTTTGGATTTCATCTACGTGGGCCGACCGTCCCTCCTCGGCAAAGATTCTTACGGAGTCGTATCCGTTTTGCTCGCACCACCGGCGGATTCCAGTTTCCTGTGCTTCCAACGAGTGCCCTAGGATCTGCTCACGGCTCGAGACCCGAATGTATCCGAAAGCCCTATTCCCCTTGGTTGGTTTCATGCCGCTCCCCTCCGGCGCATCAGAATGGCACGCCCGACCTCTGCCCAGACATTGCAAAGATGATCAACCTCTTGCTGCGTGGGTTGAATTTCGGCGTCAACACCGTATTTACGCTCTAGTGGAGGCGACTTATCAAGTGAATAGGTCGGTTTCCCGTCTGGCCCGGACCTCGGCATCCCATTCTCCCAATCCAGAGATGCGAGCCCTTCCCAGGCCCGATGGGAGCCTCTCCGCTGCCCCAGGCGCGTCTATTCCATTGCTGAGTTCTAAAGCTTGAGTTCCAGGTCCACCTCTATCTGATCGTCTTTCTTATTGCGGCGCCAAACCAGTCGTCCGTAGTTCACCGAGCGTGATAGGATTTCCCGGTTGGCCTGCAATTTTTGGACAACGGAATTAATCAGATGATCTACCAAGTCGTTGGTCTGGCCCATTGGGTTCTTCATCGTCCTCCCATCAACGTCGAGAACGCGGGTTGGAGATGAATTATTTTTCTCCCACCTTTCTGCTCAACGATGATCCGCCCTTCCAGATCCAGTTGTTTCACTAGGGCCGATCGATTGACGCCAATTTCCCATGCGGCTAGGTTCAGTAGCCGCCACATCTCTCCATTGTCCTTAGTGGTCCCCTTATCCCCCAGCCGACAAAACCCCTGGAAAGCTTCCGATCGGGACAAGGCTTGATAGGAAACGGCCGCGGCCCGCCCGGCTTCCTCGGCGAAGAATTCCCGCATCGACTCCGGAATGTCGCCGCTGGAACTAAATCGCTCACCTGGACGACGCCAGTTGCGAAAGTCCCGGTGGCAAACTATCTTGGTTGGAGGCCCGAAATCTGGTAGGGTCAACTGGGGTCCTGATTTCAACTCGGATATGTCCCGCTCGACGTGGACGGCTTCGTGGAGCATGGCCACGTTCTGGATTCCTTCTACGTCCTTCACCCCAGGAATCTGACCCGTGAATGAGTTCACCGTCACCACCGGACGATCGTCCTTCCACTCGGTCTGGGCGTATATGTTGAGTGGCAGAGGGTCGAAGCGAAGATTAGCTCCCAGGAAGTCGGTCAACAGCTGATCGGCGATCTTTGCTGGAGGAGGTGGCACATCTTCGCCATACTCTTCCCGGTACTGGGTCAGCAGTTGATCTCGCAGCGATCGGCCGTAATCCCAAGCCTCTTGACGCAGTCGGTCTGTCATCTAGCTGTTGCTACCCTCTTGTGCCGATAGATCCGCAATCAATGTGAATATCGAGGCACGCTTGGTTCTTTCCAGGTTCATCAAACCGTCGATGGCCAACGCAAGAGCGCCCGCATCCATGTCCTCTAGGTTGTACATGTCCTTAAGCGGTGCCGACAAGGCGTGGTCGACGCCACGCATCGCTTCCTCGGCCGGATCGCCACCCGTTCCAGCGGTCCGCATCAGGGAATCGGCCGTGGACTCCGCTGGGGACCTGATTCGGTCGAGGATTACCCGGGGAAGGCAGTTGGACAGTTCCAACATAATCTTCACATCACCATCCAAGGCCTCGGACAACCGGACTACCGATTCGACTGAAGGGACGACTGAATCGTTCTCCAGGCGGGAGAGGTGAGGATAAGAGATATTGCAGTTCTCAGCGAGTTGAGTGAGACTCCACTTGCGGGACCGGCGCAGGCGTCGCATGTACTCGCCGAACGTCAATTGGGCCTGCATCAAATCTCCTCAGAAGTATTGCCGTGAAAGGCATATTTAAGAGTAATTAGACTATATTATAATGTGTGCCGCAAAACTTGTCTAGTAATTCTACGCAGGATTTCGGAAACGATTTCTAGGCGCAATTGGACCCACTTGTTAGACCCAGGTTCTCAGCAACCTGCTCCCAAGCGGTGTCCCGGTCGCCTTCTAGCTGCCGCAAGTACACCGTGGTCACCGCCAGCGAGCTGTGGTCTAGAAAGCGGCTCACCTGCTCGATCGACTCACCAGCCTCACGTCGCAGTCTGGCTGCCGAGTGACGGAAGATGTGGACGCCGGCTGGCCGCAGCCCCGCCACCTTGAAGTACCGGAGCAGATTGCCGTAGAAGGTGCCGCTGGTGATACCGCGCCCACTGTCGGCACTGGATGGCCACAGGGACTCTTCTGGCTTCATCGCGGCGAGATCCTTGCCGAAGGCTGCCAGGGCCTGCTGAATGGCCCTGAACGCGGGCCGTGGCAGTTCCCGCTTGCCATGTTTGCCACCCTTGCCCCGGTAGGTATAGTAGACCGCTTCTCCATCTTGCGTGAGGTCGCCGGCCTTGAGGCTAAGCACTTCAGCGCGCCGCCGGCCCGTGAGGATCAAGGTCAAAATGATGGCCCGATCCCTGAGTCCAACTGGATTATCAGGGATGAAGTCCAGTAGCTTCTTGATGTCGGCGGCGGTCAAGCTTCTGGGTGGTGCCGGTGTCGCCCGGGGCCTCTCTAACTGGTCGCATGGGTTGGCACTCACCAGGCTCATGCGGATGAGGAAGCGATAGAAGGAACTCAGGCAGGCGATGCGGGCGTTAATGGTGACAGATGAAGGCTCTTTACCTGAGAGGCCGATGCCATGGGCGTAGCCGAAGACCTCCGGTGACGTCACTTGGTCCGGCTGCTTACCCACGTTGCCGAAGAACCGGTAGAGCATTCCGGAGTATGCCCGTACAGTTCTCATGGAACCGGAGCGGCGCTCCTTCTCGGCTAAGAAGGCGTATATGGCCTGCTCCCAGCGACCGGCGTCGCTACCCTGCACCAGAGTCTGTGTGGTCATGGTCTCCTCCTATAGGTGATGGAGTCACGACTATTCACGCTCTGGTGTGTCTGGAAGTCAAGGAATTGGTGCTGACATTATGAACCCACTGGATGTCGTTGACCGCTTGGAATACCAAACATATACTTGCCATAAATTGCGACATCCATCGGGAGGAAGATAGCTGGTGCCGACACTTGCCTGCCCTTTTTGTTCTAAGCCCGAATCCACCGAAGGACGGCCTTGGGGACAGTCCTTGAAGAAGCCATCGGGTGCTCCTCTGAATCTGGGATAATGGTTTTGGAACAGAAACCAGCCCGGAAACAAGGAGCACCCAATAGATGCTGCCACAGAACAAACCCGACCGTATCCGCATCCTCTTTGACGACCATCGCCTGGTGGCCAATGCCGGCCTGCTCCTGCCGGCCACCCTAGCCCGGCACCTGGGCCTGCGGGAACTCGTCGACCATCACCTTGACCTCGGCGGAGCGCCGGGACGGGCGAACACTGGGGACAAGATGCTGACGCTGGTCGCTTCCGCGCTGGCAGGCGGCGACTGCATCGACGACGCCGATGCGCTGCGCGCTGGTGGGACGGTCGGTGTTCTAGGCTGCGTGGTCAAGGCGCCATCCACCCTGGGGACCTTCCTGCGCAGCTTCCGGTGGGGGCATGTCCGTCAACTCGACCGCGTGAGCCGCCAGTTGTTGGCCCGGGCCTGGGCCGCTGGGGCCGGACCCGGCGACTCGCCCCTGACCATCGACCTGGACTCGACCATCTGCGAGACCTATGGACTGGCCAAGGAGGGAGCGCGCCACCACGGCTATACCGGCGCCCGCGGCTATCACCCGCTGCTGGCCGTCGCCGCCGGCACCGGCGAGGTGCTGATGTCCCGGCTGCGCGAGGGCCGGGCCAACACCGCCCGTGGCGCCGCCCACTTCCTGCGTGAGACGGTGGGGCGGGTGCGCTACGGCGGGGCCAGGGGACAACTCACGGTGCGGGCCGACAGCGGCTTCTACGCCCACACTGTCGTTGCCGCCTGCCGGGAAATGGATGTCCGCTTCTCTATCACCATCCGCCAGCGCGCCAGCCTGCGGGACCTGATCGAGGCGATACCAGAGGAGGACTGGACTCCCATTCCCTACTGGATGGACGGCGCCGCCGATGTCGCCGAGACGACTTACACCCCGTTCCAGACCAAGCCGGACGCCCCGCCGGCGCGGCTCATTGTCCGGCGGGTGAAGCCGACGCCCGGTTCCCAGCTCGCCCTCTTCGCCAGATACAGCTATCACGCCTTCATCACCGACCGCGATGGGGAGACGCTGGAACTGGAGGCCGATCATCGCCGCCACGCCGAGGTCGAGAACGCCATACGCGACCTCAAGTACGGCGTCGGGCTGAACCACATGCCGTCGGCGCGCTTCGCCGCCAACGGCGCCTGGCTGGCGGTCCAGGTGATGGCGCATAACCTCGCCCGCTGGACGGCGCGGATTGGTCTGGGCGAGGGGACCGTGATCACCAAGACCCTCAGGCGGCGGGTCTTCGCTCTGGTGGGACGGATCACCCGCTCGGCGCGCCGCCTCACTTTGCATCCCCCCCGGCGCTGGCCTTGGGAAACCCAGTTCAGTCGCGCCTTGGCCCGGCTGCAAGCCATTCCGTTCCCGGCCTGACGGCCAGCCTGCAACTGACCCAACGTCCCCGCAATCTCGCGCCACCCCGGTCCGCGGGAGTCCCCTGCCGCGTATCCTCTCGCCATCCCGCGCATCGCAACTCCCGCATAGGGCCTTACGGGCCCTGTGCGGCGCCTGAAGACCGTCCGCCAGCCTCCCGTCTACCCCAAGACCCCAGGCCATCTCCCCTGTAGCTCCCTCACCCACCCCCTTCCGCTGCCCTCACGCCGTCCATCCGTGTCCTTCGGTGGATTCGGACTTAGACCCGGTTCAAAAACGTGTTACAATTAAAGTGACAGCCGGTGAGTGAACAACATCGGCCACCTGATTGAAAGGGTCTAAATTGAAGAAGATATTCTACCTGGTAGCGGCGATATTTCTGGCAACGGTAATCCTGGCAGCCTGTGGCGGCGACCCCGAGGCAACGGCAACCCCCGAGCCCCCACCCCTCACACCGACAGCCGAGCCCACTGCCACACCGACTGCCGAGCCCATTGCCACACCGACTGCCGAGCCCATTGCCACACCGACTGCCGAGCCCATTGCCACACCGACTGCCGAGCCCACTGCCACACCGACTGCCAAGCCCACTGCCACACCGACTGCCAAGCCCACTGCCACACCGACTGCCGTCCCGACATCAGTCCCCACCCCCGAACCCACAGCTAGCATCAGCCCCGACGCCGAAGTCTCCGACGAGGGCACTCTCTCCGTGGAATGCCCCCCCGACGGAACCCTTGATAGTGCCGCAGCAATTTCATCATGCAGTGCCCTGGCAGTGCAACAGGTCAATAGCTTTTCCTTCAATGCAGAGATCGACCTGCTGGCTCTCTTCCCTGTGGAAGAGGCCGGTGGCGACGAGGGTTTCATACGGCTAAGTGGGTCTATGGTCCAGCCTGACAGGCTCCGGTTCCAGATCAATCTGGGCCCAGACGCAGAGATGATTGAGATTAGCGGGGTCATAGTCGGCAGCGACACCTATGTCCAGGACCCTGAATCCGGTCTATGGTTCAAAGGCGCTCCTCCCGACGACGACCTGCTCGCCTCCCTGCAGCTGGTCGGTATGCTTATGCTCCCGACCGACCCCGCCGTCTCTCTGAATGGCACCATCGACCTTGACGACGGCTCTATTGCTTACCTCATCGTTTCGGACCAGCCCGCTCAGGGAGGTGAGGCCGGGTTCCCCTTCGGCTCGGGCGGTGTCGTCACCAGGGTAGTGGGCGTCGCCGACTTCCTGATCAGGGAGGTCAGGGTCTCTGCTGAAGGCTTGGACGGCCAGGCCCGAGACTTCATAACCATCAGCTATAACGGCTACAACGAGACCACTAAAATTGAGCCGCCTGCCGACTATCTGCCCCTTCCCGATGAGGCAATGGATACCGGCGCTCCGGAAGCACCTATGGTTGTGGGTCTTAAGCGGAATGAAGACGGTGATGTGGAAGTGAGGTTCAGCGAGCCCGTGTTTGTCGAAGGGGGCGTAGAGCTCTACGTTCTGGACCCTGAGACCGGAGGCTGGGGACTTCCCCTTCTCGGCGGGAGCGGCACCGACACCCTGACATTCGACGCAGGTGCAGAGGACCGGCCACCGCTGGTCTCAGGTGAGAGCCAAATTGCGGGTCTATCCTTCCCCGACTCCGACTCCAATCTAGTGGACTTTGAAGGCGCATGGGCCAACCTTAATTTCGATCTCTGGATATATGAGTAGGCCCAGCCCTCAGGCGCGATCTACAATCGCCCACCACGCCCCACCATGACGTACCGAATTCATAACTCGCCCATTCAGGGCGATCTCTGCGGCGTCCGCTCCCCCCATTGGGCTATCGTTCGGCGTCGGTATTGAGTAGACGATGGCGGCCCTGCCGGGCTTGACCACGACCTCCTTGACGAAGGAGCCGACGAAGGCTTTGGTCTCAGTCAGCTCGCTGGTCTTGAGGAACTCGCTCATCTCGGCGGCGAAGGCGGCGATGGTGTCGGCGCTGTCGAGGAACTGACGCCTCTCTTTTAGCAGCGCCCTCGCCTCCTCTGTGGCGATCTCCAGCTTCTCCTTGCGCTCCCGGAGTTCCACGATGAGGTCCGAAGCCTCGGCCACGTCTACGCTGTCGCTCCTCGCTATGAAGTGCCAAACGCGGCCCAGTTGGTTCTTCACCTCCTCAAGCTCCCCGTCGATACTCTCCAGCCTCTCCCGCTGGTCGCGGGCCACTCCGTCCATCTCCTCGTCCAGCAGCTTCACCAGGTCTCGGATGTTGGACTCGGTGAGGATGTTGGCGCGAATCTCATCGACGATGATCTTCTCGAATTTCTTGGCATTGAGCCTGGGGGTCTTGCAGGTGCCCTTGCCGCGCTTGAGCAGGGAGTGGCAGATGTAGTAGGTGTACTTGCCGCTCTTGGCCTCGGCTGCGGTCATGGCCTTGCCGCAGGTCTCGCACTTGGCGATGCCGCTGAGCAGGTAGGGGCTGGAGGCGCGGCGGGGGTTCACCTTCTTCGGGGCGCGGGAGCCGAGCAACCTCCTGGCCTTCTGGAAGTCCCGCTTGGAGACGATGGCGGGGTGTGCGTCCTCGACGCGCACGGGCGGCGCGCCGTCCTTGGCGTTGGCTCCCCAGACCACGGTGCCGGTGTAGGCTTCGTGGGAGAGCATGGTGTGGATGGTGGTCTTGAGCCACTTCTTGCCGTTGGTGGTTGGGATGCCCTCGGCGTTGAGGGTCTTGGTCACGTCGAGGATGCTCTTGCCCTGTAGCACCATGTCGAAGACCCGTCTGACCACGGCGTCGGCGGGCGGGTTCAGCTCAAGCTTGGGGCGCTTCGCGGCCCCATCCTGGACGTGGACCCGCTTGTAGCCGTAGGGGGCGTAGGTGGTCATCCAGAAGCCTCTCGACGCGGCCTCCCGCATCCCCCGCGTGACCTCCTGGGCAAGGATATCGGTTATCCAATCAACACCAAAAGATCAGGTACACATGGGGGGTTGCGCTTGACGACTGATCACGAAGTCCCCCAACCTGGAGAGATTGCCCAATTCCGGCGGAATCGGCCCTGTAAACTGGTTTCTCCCGAGGCCCAGTACATTCAAATTGGAGAGATTGCCCAGCCAAGACGGAATCGGCTCTGTAATCTGGTTGCCCGCGAGCTCCAGGTGCCGCAAATTGGAGAGATTGCCCAGCCAAGACGGAATCGGCCCTGTAATCTGGTTGTCCGTGAGGCTCAAATGAGTCAAAGTGCCATCACAGTCGGTGAACACGCCGTACCATTGGTCGAGGGGAGCCTCGCTAAGCCAGTTCTCATTGTTCTTCCAGCCCGAACCGTTGGTGGCGTTGTAGAGCGCGACCAACGCGTCTCTGATTTCGGGCGCGTGCGCGGGCTTGGGTGCAGGGGTATAGCCGGGAATCGGCCTACCATGAAGACAGTGATACCAGAAGCGGAACTCGTCTCGCTGCGATGACGGAGTGTTCGTGAGAAACGCCTGGTATATCTCGTCTTCCTCTTCCGCCGCACCCCTGCGCATGGTGAGACTTGTCTCGTACAACTCCCGCAAAGCGGACGAGACCACCTCATGCCCCAGGGCTCGATACATTCCCCCCAGAAATTGATGCCCAAGCCAATACGGGCACAAGTTAGACCCCGCTCCGGTCTCGTTCCACCCATGGACATTGGCCGAGCCGTCGGGAGCGCAAGCGGCGGCTATAACCCATTGGCCATTGATGTAATCCGCATCAATGGTCCCGCCTTCGGTCAAGTTCAAGGTGTAGAAGTTTAGGAACTCCGCCCCTCCCTCGGTTAGCCATTGAGGGCCGATCGTGGATTTGAAGTAGTAGTGGGCTAACTCGTGGTAAGTCGTGTACTTTGACGGATCCTTCAGCACAACGTAAGCGCCAGCGTTCCACCCGCCATCATATGAACCCAAGTCGCTTTCGAGTTCCAGAAGCGCGATGACATCGGGCTTTGGCCATGGCGTCCCCATGAAACCCTCCATCGACTCGACGGCGAAAGCCATTCTTTCGAGTAAGCCCTCCAGCTCGAACTCCGACCTGCCGACCGCAAACAGGTCGATCTCGCCCGCCAAGGGCAGGGAGATCGTTTCCGACCTCACATGGCCACGCTGGAGCAAATCCGCAAAGACCTCCTCAGAATCGACATCGTCGTTCAAGGTTGGTCTGAGCGCGACGATCAGCGCAGCCTCCTCTTCGGTCAGCCCATCCTGGAACCACGATTGACTCAGGAACTGCTCCGAGCGGCCAGGGTCACTGGAGAGGAGCTCTCCCAAGAAAATAGTCAGAACGTCCGCCATGAGACTCCCGGCCTCATCGGGCACGGTTGTTACCATGACGGCTATCTCCGGGTGGGTATCGGCCAGCTCGAGGAGACTAAACACTATCCCCAACTCGCCTTGGGTGACACCGTCGGAAAGCCACAGCGAGCCTGCTACTCGCTGAGACATTGAGGGGTCTATTTGAGCGATGGCCCGAATGTGGTCCAGCACTCTCCCCTCCCTTTCAGTGATGCCGTCCGTAACCCACGGCAGATTCTCTATCTTGAATTCCGAAACGGTTGCGGCCACCACAGCGGAGCAGTTGTTGGTCGTATCAGATTCCCTGGACACTGAGTCTACGCAGGCGCCGTAGTAGTACGTGCCCGGTGTGGAAGGCGCATAGGTAAGGATCGACTCCGCGCTGCTCCCCGGTGCATCGAGACCGGCAACGTGGTCCGTGCCCACCTCGGTATCACCGGACGTGATGGTCGAGTCGGTGGAGCGGAAGTAGCTCAATGTCGTGGGGCCCGAAGAGCCGTCTCCCCGGTTCCGCACGGTGACGTTCAGCGTGAGGGACTGACCTGTCATCGGAGTGCTGAGGCTCGATGATGGAGTGTCAACGACTAGGTCGGACGGGAGAGGAAGCACGGTAACGGCAACTGCATCAGAGCAGTTGTTGGCCGTATCGGATTCGCCGGACACGGAGTTCACGCAGGCGCCGTAGTAGTACGTGTCCGGCGTGGACGGCGCAGTCAGGCTGATCGACTCATAGCTGCTCCCCGATGGCGTCTCGTATACTCCTTGTATTCTTGGTGTAGACCGAAGCGTTGCTTGTGGCTTAGCTACGGAATTGATTACTTTCTTGCCTGCTCCAGCCACCCGTCAATGTCCAACCCGGTGTCCAGGCAAGCGTGCAGCACAATCTCTGCCGCTGCCCTGGCGTCCTCCAGAGCATCGTGATGATTGAAAGATATTCCTAAATCCGCGGCGACATTTGCCAGGTTATAGCCTCTCCGTCCATACTTATCCGGCCAGGCTCGACGAGCTACCATCGCGCTATCCAGCCACGTTGTACGTATGGGCATCAGGCGATACTTGCGCGCAGCACCGTCGAATGCCACGCGGTCGAACGAGGTGTGGCTCACCAAGACCGTCCCCTCCAATAGGCGGCGCAACTGGGCGCACAAATCTGGTAGCGTTGCACAATCCTGCACCGCATCGGGCCCGATGCCATGCAGCCTGACGTTGAAAGCGCTGAAGTGCTCTTCCGGATTAACCAGGACGGACAGGCTTTCTCCAATCCGGCCGGCGCGGACCTGTACTATCCCAATCTGGCAGATGCTGGCGGGGCGCTCATTGGCCGTTTCCACATCAATGGCGTTGAAGGTCAAGTTTCCCATCACCTTCCCTCCGAAAACTGACAACAGCCCGTTGACTTTCCTAATCCAGTGTTTTCTAATAATCCGGCGGTAATCTAGTGGTCCAACATCATTGAAATGAATACCATGATAGTCATTGTTCCTCTTGGGGGTTCAATCGTAACGTTGAACCGAGGAGGAACCATGATGTCTACCAAGAAGTACCGTATCAGACTGACTACCGACGAACAACAGGAACTCAACGCCTTGGTCTCACGCGGTCGGGCTGCGGCGTACAAACAGACCCATGCGCGCATTCTGCTGATGAGCGATGAGTCACGCTCGGACGGGGGAATGAAGGACGCGGACATCACCAGCGCGCTCGGTGTGGGACAGTCAACGGTCGAGCGAATACGCAAGCGCTGTGTGGAGGAGGGGGTCGAGTCTGCGCTGAATCGCAAAAAGCAACTGCGTCGGCGTCAAAAGAGACTGGACGGCGAAGGTGAAGCACGGTTGATAGCGATGGCCTGCGGGGAACCGCCGGAGGGGCGTGCCAGTTGGACCCTGAAGCTGTTGGCTGACCAGTTGGTCGAGTGTGAGATAGTCGGGACCATTAGCACCGAGACGGTTCGCCAGGCGCTTAAAAAAAAAAAAAACGAACTGAAGCCGTGGCTGAAGCAGAGTTGGTGCATCCCGCCCGGTCAGAGCGCGGAGTTTGTGTGCGCGATGGAAGACGTACTGGAGGTCTACCAACGGCCGTACGAGCCCGTTGACTTTCCTAATCCAATCAAGACATCCTGCGCGGCGAGGTCAATGCTTGGCAGAATCAGTGTTTTCTATAATCCGGCGGTAATCTAGGGCCGACCTGCTCGACCGAGTGCGGCCTCATGGATTTTACAGGAGAGGTTGAATTGATGCCAGTTCCAGAAATAGCTCCAGCTTACACCCGGCGCCATTGGGCGAAATCGGATAGAAGGCAACCCGGACGGATACACCTGCTAGAACATCACCTAGCCGACGTCGGTGCCTGTTTCGAGGCGCTGCTGCAACAGCCAACCATCCGTAAGCGGATCGCCCGCGCCGCCGAGCGGGACTACCTAGACGATGCAACCGCGGCGCGGCTATGTGTGTTCGCCGCCCTCCACGACATCGGCAAGGTGAACATGGGATTCCAGGCCCAAATCTGGACGGCCGCCGACCTGCAAGGACGACAAAAGCCGCGATGGGCCAGCCACACGTCGGACTTGGTGCCAGTCCTGTGCGGTACGGACAGCAGCACCACCGATTGGTTCCTGGATGCCTTGGGGTGGAGTGATTTCTTGGGCTGGGACTCAGATGGTGGCAATACGGTGTCAGCCCTGTTCGCCGCCGCCTTTTCCCACCACGGCGAACCCCTGAACCTCTATGAGCCGAAACAGCCCAACCCGGCCGTCTGGGGGCCCTTCGCCGGTCTCGACCCACAGCAGAGCGTCCGGAACATCAGCCAACTGGTGCGCGGGTGGTTCTCCCAAGCCTTTGACGCCGCCGCGCCGCCGCTGCCGTCGAATCCCCCCTTCCAGCACATGTTTTTGGGCATATGTACCCTGGCGGACTGGATTGGCTCCGACGAGGAGTGGTTCAATTTCGTGTCTGTCCCCGACGACGGTTACATGGACCACGCCCGGCGGCAAGCCGGAAAGGCGGTCAACGCGGTCGGGTTGGACCTAACCGAGCAGCGGGCCGCTTCCGGCTCCGTCCCCGGTTTTGGCGATTTGTTCGACATCCCCGACAGCCCCCCGCCCAACGCCATCCAGCATCATGCCGCGTGGGAGACGCCCCTGGATGAACCCGTGACAATCATAGAGTCCGAAACGGGTTCCGGCAAGACCGAGGCCGCCCTATGGCGGTTCGCCCGGATGTACGAGGCGGGGCTGGTGGATGGGATGTACTTCGCGTTGCCCACCCGATCCGCTGCCAGCCAACTGCACGAACGGGTCAACAAGTTTATTTCCAACCTGTTCCCGGCAGACCACAAGCCTGAACCGGTGCTGGCCGTGCCTGGCTACCTACGTGCCGGCGACTTCACCGGCAATCACCTGGGCCAGTACGAAGTCTGGTGGGAAGACCACGCGGGCCACGACGCCCACCGCAAGTTCTGGGCGGCCGAGTCGTCCAAGAGGTTCCTGGCCTCCCAGATAGCCGTTGGCACCGTGGACCAGGCGATGATGGGCGCGCTGAAAGTCCGGCACGGCCACATGAGGGCCGCCTGCTTGGCCCGCAACCTGCTGGTGGTGGACGAGGTACACGCTTCGGACACCTATATGCGGGCCATCATCGAAGCCTTACTCGACGCCCACACCGCCGGCGGCGGGTACGCCTTGCTGATGTCGGCCACCCTGGGGTCGGCGGCGCGGCACAGCCTGCTGTCCCGCGGCCCGCGGAGGATAGCCGCCGACCTGCCCACGCCCGACGAGGCCGAGGCCATCCTCTACCCGGCCATTGTGACCGGCGGCCCAATGGGCGAGGTGGTGACCGGGGTCGCGGGTAGCGCCGGCGGCAAGAACGTCACCGTATACGCCATCTCCGCCATGCGCGACTTCTCGAACGTTGCCCGCCGGGCGCTGGCGGCAGCCCGCGATGGCGCCAAGGTGCTGGTGATTCGTAACACCGTCAACTTCGCTATTGAGACCCAGCAGGCACTGCTGGAAGAGGCCGACGCCGGAGATCGTGCCCTGCTGTTTGCCTGCCGGGGCTTCCCCACGCTGCATCACGGCAGGTTCGCCGCCGAGGACCGGAAGCTGCTGGACGCCGCCGTGGAGGGGCAGGTGGGCCGGCATCGGGACGAGGGCGGCCTGGTGGTGGTTGGAACGCAGACCTTGGAGCAGTCGTTGGACATCGACGCCGATCTGCTCATCACCGACCTTTGCCCCGTGGACGTGCTGCTCCAGCGCATCGGGCGTCTCCATCGCCATGACCGCCCCGAGGGACGCCCCCCCGGCTTCGAGACCGCCGCCTGCGTGGTACTGACCCTGGATGGTGAAGACCTCTCGTCTTTCCTGACGCGCGGCCCCAACCGCAATGGCCTTGGTCCGGGCGCTTTCGTCTACGAAGACCTGCGGATTCTGGAGGCCACCCGCCGGTTGGTGCAGGACTTTTCGGACACCGGGGAACCGTGGCAAATCCCGGCGATGAACCGGATGCTGGTGGAGCGGGCCACCCACCCGGCCAAGCTGCAAGACCTAGTGAACGCTATGGGCGAAGATTGGGTCGCCCACGCCAATGACGTGGCCGGGGAGACCATCGCGGAGGGCCTGACCGCGCGCAACGCAATCATCCGGCGCGACTGCTCATTCCTGGACCGGGAGGTCGCCTTCGGATCGGTGGAAGAGCGTATCCGCACCCGGCTGGGCGACGAGGGGGTGACGGTGACTTTCGAGCCACCACCGGCCAGCCCCTTCGACGACGGCCTGCCGATTCCACAGGTGTCCATCCCCTACCACCTGTCTCGGGGCCTGACCCCGGAAGACCCGGTGGCAACCACGCCAACCGGCGATGGCTTCGAGTTCACCCTGGCCAACGCCCACTTCCGCTACGACCGGCTGGGCCTGCGGCGGGAAGGGTGACCCGGCGCCAGCCAATTCCTATCCCCGTGTCCGAGGGGGGCCATCGCCTTAATGTACCAGATGCCCACGGCATCCGGCATATCCCCGCGTGTGCGGGGGAATTTGCGACTCGCGATAAAACATCGCAACCAATGGTGGTCTATCCACACGGTCGATGTGGAAACTAGGTCGGCAACTGGACGCCGATAATGTTATACCCAATCTGGATTCTCTTCTACTGAGCTATTGACGGGGCGAGTTTATGCCCCTATGATGAATCGAAGTCATTAGTTGCTATGTTTGCATGATCAATCCTTATTTCTTGAAGGAATGATGGAATACCCCAAGGAAAATCCCGAGGAAACGGTACGATCCCTTAAAATTAAACTGTCTTCCATGATGAAAGAGCTCGACTCGGCGGAAAGACATTGTGCAGACCTACGACATAAGCGTAACGCATTGGAATCCACGATTTCATTCATTACTGAGTAGGATCCGGAGTCAAATCAATGACAGTGGCCCATTGCGCGAGTGAGGCAATTGCTCTTAGAGCCAGGGCATTTCAGTTTTCAGAGAAAGTCCCCTCTCCCAGAGGGAGAACTGAAAGAGCCTGTTCTTAAAGTGCCAAGTGTTTACCCTGCACGGCGCGATCCACAGATGGGGGAACATAACACCATGTTCAATGTACTAACCGAACCGGGCATACGCTTCGACTGGACCGGCGGCACCCACGCACAGGCTTCCTTGCCAGGAGTGTACGCCGCGCTGATGGATAAGGACAATCCGGTGAGTACCTTCCCCGCCCTGCGGCCACACCAACGCCACGCCTGGCACGCCTTCCTGGTGCAGTTGGGCGCGATGGCGATGCACCGGGCGGATGTCGCCACACCGCCGACCACCGGCGGGGAGTGGCTGACGCTGCTCCGCGGCCTGACGCCGGAATTCCCGGACGACGAACCCTGGCAATTGGTGGTGGACGACATCACCAAACCCGCCTTCATGCAGCCCCCTGCCCGCTCCGCCGAGCGGGCGAAGGACTACAAGGGCGTCGTCAACACGCCCGACGAACTGGATATGCTGGTCACGTCCAAGAACCACGACCTCAAATCCTCCGTAGCCGCGCAAGCCCGGGTCGATGACTGGCTTTTCGCCTTGGTTACGCTACAAACGATGGAGGGATTCGGTGGGGCGGGGAACTTCGGCATTTCCCGGATGAATAGCGGTTTCGGCAACCGTCCGGCAATTACCCTAGCCCCATCAGAAGGCCCCGGCGCCCATCTGCGGCATGACATTCTCATACTGCTGGAGCGTCAGGACTCGCTTCTCGACCAGTACCCTATGCGGCCGGACAGTATCGGCCTGCTTTGGGTTATGCCTTGGAATGGTGAAAAATCCGAAGCGCTCCTTCCGAATCAACTGGCCCCTTGGTACATCGAAGTGTGCCGCCGTGTGCGCTTGGGTTGCAATGAGGGCAACAATCTGATCGCTCTCAAAGCGAGCTCCAAAGCGGCCCGCATAGAGTCCAAGGCGTTGAACGGCCAAACCGGCGACCCGTGGACTCCCATCAACACCAAGGAAAACAAATCCCTTACCCTGGCCAGCGGCGGGTTCACCTATCAGAGGGTGGTGGATTACCTCACCCCCGGCGACTGGCAGCAACCTCTTTTGCTTCAAGCCACGCAACAGGAACAGGAAACCCAATTGGTTGCCCGTGCCATGGTACGCGGGTCGGGAAAGACCGAGGGTTACTACGAACGCATAATCCCGCTTCGTCAACGCACGGTGCAAGCCTTTGGCCGCGCTGGCGGGACCCAGGAATTGGGAGACCTGGCCCGGGACCGGATTGAGAAGATTCGGACGGTCCAACGCATCCTCAGCCATGCCATCCAGGTTTTCATCGCCCGGGGCGAAGACGACAACCTTAGCCCGGAAGGCCGCAGACTGGCCCGGCCTTGGCTGGGCCGGTTGGATGAAATCGTCGACGCACGCTTTTTCGAGAGTCTGCAGGACGAGTTCGTGATTGATGACCAAAGCGAACGCCGCGAGAAAAGTCTAGAGTGGCAGGGGTGGCTAGTGAATGAGGCCCGGAATGTTCTGCACGATGCCGAGGACTCGCTGCCCTGCCCTACCATCCACCGCTACAAGGCCCGGGTCCGCGCCGACGGCCTGTTCGAGGGGCGGATAAGGGGCAACAACGGCCTACCGGAGATATTCGCCACCGCAGGCGCCGGAGAAGCAACAGCATGACAACTACCCAAGCGAGCGAAACCCCGCTCAACCCCAACGTTGCGGACATTGCCGACCCTAATACTTCCTGGCCCTCCAATGCCGTGACGCTGGCCGGCCTAATTGCCTCGGAGAACTTCCCCCGGGGCGACCTGGCCCAGCTGCGCCGGATGGACCCGGACAATCCCGACCCAGCAGCATTCTGGCGGCTGATGGCCCGGCAGGGACTGTTCAGAGGTCTCGAAATCGAGTCCAAATGGGCGCTCATCATGCACGGCATCGCCCTGATGACCCCCACCAACAACGGGGATGGAACCCCCCGCACCGCCCACGACGGCTATAACCCGGTGGGCCGGGCCTTGTTCCTGGGAAGCGAATCCCGCCGTGAACAGGGCTTTTACAGCGAGACCCGGTTCAACCGTCTGATGACGTCCCGGGGTCCGATGCTGCGGATATTGCTGGCCCGGATGTTCCGGATGCTGGCCTCCGCCGACGTGTCCTTCAACTGGCGGGAAATGGCCTCGTTCATCTTGAACGACGGCTACGATGATGAAGCCGCCGAGCAGTCCCGCCGCCGTATGGCCCGGGAGTATTACGGGGCGGAGCGGCGCAATGCCCAACCATCGGAGTGACGGAGAATCACGCACAAAAGGAGTCTTGCCCATGACCACCCCCAAGTTTCTGCAAATCCATACCCTGCACTCCTACCCGGCGGCGCTGCTGAACCGGGACGACAGCGGCCTTGCCAAGCGGCTTCCCTTCGGCGCGGCGGTCCGCACCCGCATTTCATCCCAGTGCCTCAAGCGTCACTGGCGGGTTGCCCAGGATGAGTTTTCGCTGGGCAACATCGCCGGCAGCACCTCGGCCCTGCGCTCGCGGAACCTCGTTGAACGGAAAGTGATCGCCCCCCTGAAAGACACGGGCAACTTCAGCGAGGAAGTCCTGAAGTCGGTCGAAGACGCCTTCAACATCGGCGTGTACGGCAAGAGCGGCACGTCGAAAGCTGGACGGCAGCCCCTGCTCCTCGGCTTGCCGGAAGTGGAACACCTACACCAGAGGGCCGCCGCCATCTGCACTGAACATTCCGGTGACGCCAAAGCCGCTGGAGAGGCCGCCACCGCGCTTTTCAACGCCCGCCGGGGCGAGGGCAGCAACTTCCGCGCGCTTCTTGACACGGCTCGCCTTCCCGCCGGACTGGAGAGCGCGCTGTTCGGCCGCATGGTCACTTCGGACCCGGGGGCCAACATCGACGCCGCCATTCACGTCGCCCACGCCTTCACCGTTCACCGGGAGGAAAGCGAGAGCGACTACTTCTCTGTGGTGGACGACTTGCAGCGGGACGATGAAGACGCCGGGGCGGCCCACATCGGCGACATGGAGCTGACCGCCGGGCTGTTCTACGGCTACGTGGTCGTGGACGTTCCAGCTTTGGTTTCCAACCTGGAAGGATGCCCTCCCGGGGAATGGCAAAGCGCCGACCGGGAGTTGGCCACCAGGGTGGTCGAACACTTGCTGCATCTGATTGCCACCGTCACCCCCGGCGCCAAGCTGGGTTCCACCGCGCCCTACGCCTGCGCCGATCTGGTTCTGGTTGAAGCGGGCAACCGGCAACCCCGCAGCCTGGCCAATGCCTATCGGGACCCGGCGCGCCCACAAGTCGAGGAGGCCGCCAGGAAGCTGTCCGATCACCTGGAGAAGCTGGACAACGCCTATGGCGGGAAAGAAGTCCGCCGGTTCGTGTCAGTGGAGGACTGCGCTATCCCCGGCGCCGAGCGGCTGTGCCTGGACGATCTGGCGTCCTGGGCGGCGCAGGCAGTCCGATAAGGCAGGGTAGATTATGCGACACCTGATAATGCGCCTGGAATCGCCGCTGATGGCCTTTGGCGGGGAGACCATTGACAACCTGGGCGTCATCCGCCGGTTCCCGTCGGCGTCCATGCTGACCGGCCTGCTGGCCAACGCCCTCGGCTGGCGGCGCATCGAGCGCGAGCGGCATCAACGGCTGCAAGACCGGCTGGTGTTCGCCGCCCGCATTGACCGGGAGCCGGCGGGCGGGGTGCGGATGACCGACTTTCAGACGGCCGCCATAAACAATACCGAGCAAAGCTGGACCACGCAGGGCCGTCCCGAAGGCCGAGGTGGTGGCACCTACCAAAATCACCTACGTTACCGGGACTACTTCGCCGACATGCGCGTAACCGTCGCCCTACGCCTGGAACCGGACGGCGAGGAGCCAACGCTGGACGACTTGGCCCAAGCCCTGCAGGAGCCGGCCCGCCCCCTGTTCATCGGGCGCAAGCCGTGTCTCCCCTCAACCCCGCTGTACCGGGAAACTGTCGACGCCGGCTCCGCCTTGGCCGCTCTTGTAGCTGTTTCCATTGGGTCTGATGGAGACCCGCAGGGAACGGTCCGGGTGGTGTGGTCCGACGGCGAGGGGGACGACGCAATCCAACCCCACAACACCTATATGCTGACCGACGAGCGCAATTGGAGCTCGGGCCTGCACGGGGGCGGGCGCCTGGTCCACGAAGGGAACCATCTCAGGGCCGGGTTCGCCGGGTCCCAGGACAAATCGGCCCCGGCGGAGGGTGGTCCATGATGACCGACGTTTTACCTCAATCCGACACCACGACGCCGGCCCCGCTGCAAATGCTGCGCGCCGAAGTCAACGTGCAGGAGTTTCACCGATGGGCGGGCCTGCGGCGTTTGCAAGACCCGGACCACGCGATGCACTGCCTGCTCAAAGAGACTTTCGGCGAACTGGCGCCGAAACCATTTCGCCTGATTGCCCCTCGGGCCGGCAGCCGAGGGTGCCTGTACGGCTACGGGCGGGCGCTGGCCGACGGCTTGCGGGATGCGGCCCACACCTTCGCCGACCCGCAGCAGTTGCGGGCGCTGCCGCCGTCGAGCATAGACAGCAAGCCGATGCCGTCAGAATGGCAATCCGGGAAGCGTTTGGGCTTCGAGCTGCGGGTCCGCCCGGTGCTCAGGAAATCCGGCGGGTCTGCCCGGCCCGGCTCCGAGCAGGATGTTTTTCAGGTCAAGGCCGAAACGTTTCCCCCAAGAGAAATGCCCCACAGCCGGGAGGAAGTTTACGCCGATTGGCTGTCCGGCAAGCTCAACGGCAATCAAGGGGTCAGCTTGGAATTGTCCCGGACCAAGCTGGTGTCCTTCCAGCGTACCCGGTCGATTCGCAAATTGCATTCTCGCTATGTCGAGGGGCCGGACGTGGTGATGCGCGGCGTCCTCACCATAACCGACCCGGATGCTTTCGCCCAGCTGCTGGCCAGGGGAGTGGGCCGGCACCGGTCCTACGGCTACGGGATGCTGCTGCTCCGGCCACCGGGCAAACCCACCGGACCATGATCCGCGGGTGTTGGGGTCAAGCACCTTAACAACCGAAAATACCCGTATGCGTTGCCAGCCCCGGCCACAAGGGGTCCGGCCGGGGCTGGCGGAAAACAAGCGAAAGGAAGAGAACAATGTTGAGGGGACGCCTCGGACTGGAAACAGCCAGAATTCCCCACGCCGACCGGCACGGCCTGCTGTGCCCGGGGAGCGCTTACCGTGCGCGATGGCACCCTCCGGTTTGAACGCCAGGGGCCGCCAGGCGACGGTACCGCGTTGGAGAGCGGGGAATACGGCATCCCTTTTCAGTCTCTATCAATGATATTGCTGGGGCCCGGCTCGACGGTGAGCCACGACGCCCTGCGGCTGATGGCCCGCCACGGCACGGCATTGGTCGCCGTGGGCGAGGATGGGGTCCGCTGTTACACCGCCCCACCGCTGATGCCCGACACTTCGGACGTGGCGCGGCGGCAGATGCGGGCGTGGGCGGACCCGGCCGGGGGCCGCATCACCATTGCCCGCAAGATGTACGCTTTGCGGTTGGGCGAGGTGCTACCCCAGCAGGACATTTCGGCGCTGCGGGGCGTGGAAGGGGCCCGCATGAGGCAGACCTACCGCCTGGTCGCCCAACGGTACGGCATCAACTGGCGGCGGCGGAGTTACGACCGCACCGACCCCCTGTGGGCGGACCTGCCCAACCAGGCTATCAACCACGCCTCGGTGGCCGTAACGTCAGCGGCGGTGGTGGCGGTCACGGCCATCGGCGCCATTCCCCAACTGGGATTCATCCACGAGCACAGCGGGGAAGCCTTCCCCCTGGACATCGCCGACCTGTTCCGGGACACCATCCTGCTGCCCGCGGCGTTCCAATCGGCCAGGGCGGTCATGGACCAACCCCACCTTGACATAGAGCGGCACACCCGCAGAACCACGGGGGATATACTGCGGAAGGAGCGGGTAATCTCGAAGATGATTGACCGCATCAAGACGCTATTTCAGGACGTGCCACCGCTGGAGATGGGTCCCGATGGACCGGCCGGCGACTGGCAGGCAGCCCGGGACCTGGATGAAGCGGACATTTACCAAGCAGCAGTCGAGGAGGGAACTTACCAGGGCAGCGGGGGAGAAGCAAGTCAGGGACAAGGAGATGCGCCGTGACGGTGATAGTGACGATAAACGTAGAGGGGCGATACCGTGGATTCCTGGCTTCGGCCATGTTGGAGATCGCACCGGGAGTATACACCTCGCCCAACATGACCAGCGGCATTCGGGAGCGGATTTGGGAGGTCCTGTCCGAATGGTACTACCAGCTTGGACAGGGGTCGATAGTGATGACGTGGCGGGACCCGGGGGCGGTGAGCGGGCAAGAGATAAGAACGCTGGGAGAATCGCCGAAGGAGATAGTGGACGCCGACGGGGTTTATCTGGTCAAATATCATTAACCATCTAGAGAGATAATTAGACCCCGCTGATATTCTCGAAATGGGGGTTCCCCCGCCCACGCGGGGATAGACCCTGCCGTGACGGTGATTGAACGATAGGCCCTCAGCCTGGCTTCCGAGTGATAGGGGTTCCCCCGCCCACGCGGGGATAGACCCATACTGACTGGAGGATCCAGCCGCGGCGGTTCCCCCGCCCACGCGGGGATAGACCCTGACCGGCCGAGACTCGCCAGAGCCCGCTGACCCGGTTCCCCCGCCCACGCGGGGATAGACCCGTACCCACGACAGGCACCACCAGATGGCCGTCACGGTTCCCCCGCCCACGCGGGGATAGACCCCTTACCGAAGCATTGGGCGGCCATTTGGAGGGGTTCCCCCGCCCACGCGGGGATAGACCGCTAGGGCTCTCCCAGTGACCCAGCTGGACATAAGGGTTCCCCCGCCCACGCGGGGATAGACCGGGCAAACATGTTGTCTTCATGGGGACAGGCTCAAGGGTTCCCCCGCCCACGCGGGGATAGACCGTGGCGCCAATGATGCCTGCTGACGGTCAAGCTCGATTGTGTAGGGTTCCCCCGCCCACGCGGGGATAGACCGGTCCGGCATGGGGTCCATTAGCCCTCAGGAGGGATTATCCCAGGTTCCCCCGCCCACGCGGGGATAGACCCATCCTAGAGGCAAGGACCGTTGCCTCCAGGCATCGATGGGGTTCCCCCGCCCACGCGGGGATAGACCCGCTTCTGGACATATCCTGTTACCCGACGGCGTCCGGTTCCCCCGCCCACGCGGGGATAGACCGAAGCTTACTTCGACGTCGGACGCTGTTGACGGTTCCCCCGCCCACGCGGGGATAGACCGGCGGCGTTATCCTACCGCGCAAGCCGCCGCCGAAGGGTTCCCCCGCCCACGCGGGGATAGACCCCTTGGCCAATCGCATATTGCTGCCCACGCGGGGATAGACCGGCGGCCGATAGCGTTGATTAGCACGTTCACTAGCGGTTCCCCCGCCCACGCGGGGATAGACCCTCGTGACAACATCCAGCCGCCGTGGGGAGAGCGGTTCCCCCGCCCACGCGGGGATAGACCCGGGTCCGAACTGGCTCCGGTTCCAGCTTGACCAGTGATATGGGTTCCCCCGCCCACGCGGGGATAGACCGGGCCGGCCACCGATGAAGGCTTGGGGATCGATCGGTTCCCCCGCCCACGCGGGGATAGACCGTCCCATGGCATTAACATGTCGGAGTAATTAGACCCCGGCGCCTCATCGGGTTCCCCCGCCCACGCGGGGATAGACCCCTGCAACGCTTCCGTGAGGGTTCCCCCGCCCACGCGGGGATAGACCGCGGCGCTACCCATGAATGACGTGACGTTCCCCCGTCCGGCACGATAGCCCAGCGGTTCCCCCGCCCACGCGGGGATAGACCCGGAATTACTGATCGGCAGTCCATGGACGAAGGTTCCCCCGCCCACGCGGGGATAGACCGTAGCGAATCCCTACTTCGCAAGGCCAATGTAGGTTCCCCCGCCCACGCGGGGATAGACCCAGGATCCGACGCTAGGTGATTGGCATCCTTCGGGGTTCCCCCGCCCACGCGGGGATAGACCCTAGTGGACCTTGGCAGACACGGTCACAGCCTTCGGGGTTCCCCCGCCCACGCGGGGATAGACCCGACTGTCATGCACCATTCGCAGGCTGTCAGAAAGGCATTCGGTTCCCCCGCCCACGCGGGGATAGACCCGATGCTTGACGTCAGTATCGCATGGGGCATCGCAGGTAAGGTTCCCCCGCCCACGCGGGGATAGACCCTCGGACGCAGGAAGCGGCGTCGCCAGGAGCTGCGGTTCCCCCGCCCACGCGGGGATAGACCGCGTCCATAGGCCCGCACGGCATTGCGCGGTGGTTGGCGGTTCCCCCGCCCACGCGGGGATAGACCGCTCCGAGGGACAGGCACGAGCTGCGTCGCAATGGTTCCCCCGCCCACGCGGGGATAGACCGATTGTTGCCCACCGTCACAAGAGAGAGGATGGAGGTTCCCCCGCCCACGCGGGGATAGACCGTTCACGGCTCTCCATGTACGTTCTCACGCATTGCGAAGGTTCCCCCGCCCACGCGGGGATAGACCGTTGTGTAAATATGTACGACCTAGCCGCGTCAGATACTGGTTCCCCCGCCCACGCGGGGATAGACCCTTTCGCCACCAATGCCTATACCGGCCCTTCCAGACCGGTTCCCCCGCCCACGCGGGGATAGACCCCTCGCTTGTCTGGTCATAGGCTTCGGCCGTCTTCCAGAGGTTCCCCCGCCCACGCGGGGATAGACCCGCTCCGATATGCGGCGGCATGTCCATCCACTCTGGAGACGCGGTTCCCCCGCCCACGCGGGGATAGACCCCCGTTGACATCTGCAATCAGAGACGCACTAGGTGCATCGGGGTTCCCCCGCCCACGCGGGGATAGACCCGATTCGAGACCTGGCTATGGCGGCTAGTACGTCGGGTTCCCCCGCCCACGCGGGGATAGACCCCATGAGCTGGGTCAGGTCCCGGACTGGCAAGGTTCCCCCGCCCACGCGGGGATAGACCCGCAGACTTGCGATTCGGCGTTTGACTTAACACGGTTCCCCCGCCCACGCGGGGATAGACCGTTACTAGGTTACCGCCGCAGGTTCCATGGCAGACAGGGGTTCCCCCGCCCACGCGGGGATAGACCCTTGCACGGTGCAAAGACGCACGTGGGTAGTGCGGCATCGCTTACGGTTCCCCCGCCCACGCGGGGATAGACCCCACACGCCGCATTGAAGCGCAAGGCTACTGGAAGCTCGAGGTTCCCCCGCCCACGCGGGGATAGACCCGGTAGGCCTGTATAGGAACCGGATCCAGTATACGGCAGGGGGTTCCCCCGCCCACGCGGGGATAGACCCTTCTCCCGCATGGGACTATACGTATGGGCCGAGCGCCATCGGTTCCCCCGCCCACGCGGGGATAGACCCGTCCTCGACGCTCCGTGATCAGATTACCCATGGGGGTTCCCCCGCCCACGCGGGGATAGACCGCATCTTGGCGGCATCCTGGGCTCGTCGGCGGATACCCTGGGTTCCCCCGCCCACGCGGGGATAGACCCATGCATCGGAAGCTATATGGTGTAGTCGCCAGCCAGGTTCCCCCGCCCACGCGGGGATAGACCCGGTTCCAGATTCCCATTGGACGGTTCCCCCGCCCACGCGGGGATAGACCCTGGTACAATTGGTCGCCGACGAATCCTGGCAATGGTTCCCCCGCCCACGCGGGGATAGACCGCGTTCCTATCGTGGGCGTATCTATGCTGGAAGGTTCCCCCGCCCACGCGGGGATAGACCCTTCATGTCGGAGTGGGCCGCCGGTGCTGCTCCATCATGGGTTCCCCCGCCCACGCGGGGATAGACCCACTAATGACGTTAGGGCTGGTCAGCCTGGGACCGACGAGGTTCCCCCGCCCACGCGGGGATAGACCGGCAAGCATCGCTGCGTAATCCATACTGGCAGCCAGGTTCCCCCGCCCACGCGGGGATAGACCGCCATGGGAAACAGATTAGTGTCGGTGGGCAACGAGCGGCATCCACGGGTTCCCCCGCCCACGCGGGGATAGACCGCAGACTATCGGCCACACTGCTAGGCACTTGGACGGGGTTCCCCCGCCCACGCGGGGATAGACCGACTGGTACCGGGCGGAGCAGATGGCCAGCCTTCGATCGGTTCCCCCGCCCACGCGGGGATAGACCCCATGAGCTGACTTCGCCAGTTAGCTGGGCGGGTCATCTTGCAGGTTCCCCCGCCCACGCGGGGATAGACCCCTCCACCGGGGAGCCAGTAGCTGGCGTGCGGTAGTCACTAAGGTTCCCCCGCCCACGCGGGGATAGACCCAGAGGCCATCCGCGGTCCAATAGTTGCAGGAGGTTCCCCCGCCCACGCGGGGATAGACCGATCGAGATCGGCTTGCATTGAGCCGACGCCGAAGCTGCGGTTCCCCCGCCCACGCGGGGATAGACCCGTAGCACCATGGCAGGGATGACAGCATCGTCATGGTTCCCCCGCCCACGCGGGGATAGACCGTGCAATGGCGACTCACTCCCAGGTCGCCTCGTGGCGTACGGTTCCCCCGCCCACGCGGGGATAGACCCGATTCGGTACGAGCACATGCCAGGCATGGACGGTTCCCCCGCCCACGCGGGGATAGACCCATCGGAGCACCATCGCGATCGGGCCAACGAGGAACGGTTCCCCCGCCCACGCGGGGATAGACCCGCCATAGACGCCTAGAGCAGGAACTTGCTGTGATCTAGGGGTTCCCCCGCCCACGCGGGGATAGACCCGATTCTCTGGACATTTGACCCAGCTCTCACGTCATGGTCAGGTTCCCCCGCCCACGCGGGGATAGACCCTCCAGGTCGTCGGATTGGCAGCCTGTACCGCCCTTGAGAGGTTCCCCCGCCCACGCGGGGATAGACCGATACCAGCCATTAGTACCACCCCCGAGCGGGGATGCTCCATGGTAATACCAGAGGGGGCGGGTTCCCCCGCCCACGCGGGGATAGACCGGGAGTACCGTGATGTTCCCTCCGAATACAGTCCGCTTGAGGTTCCCCCGCCCACGCGGGGATAGACCCGTGAGGCCTCGACGAGGCGTGGCAGGCTGGCTGAGGTTCCCCCGCCCACGCGGGGATAGACCGAACAGCCGGGTATCGGATCAGGGTTCCCCGCCATGCTGGTTATGTGCGCTCGGTTCCCCCGCCCACGCGGGGATAGACCGTTGGCACGCGGGGATAGACCCCTCGTCGTGCCCGTTCAAGGGTAGAATCGGTTCCCCCCGCCCACGCGGGGATAGACCGAACTTCGACCAGGGCCATTCGACGTGTCATTGAGCGAGGTTCCCCCGCCCACGCGGGGATAGACCCTTCACGTAACAGCTATGGCTATAGGTTGACGGAGGCGATGGTTCCCCCGCCCACGCGGGGATAGACCCGGTGACATACCGGTACGGCCTTCCTGGCCGCTGTGCACGGGTTCCCCCGCCCACGCGGGGATAGACCCGTTGATGACTTTTGCACCACCATGCCGCAGGAGGGCTCTGGGTTCCCCCGCCCACGCGGGGATAGACCGTTCATCCGGTGCGACGCCGTTGAATCCTCGCGGCAACACGGTTCCCCCGCCCACGCGGGGATAGACCCCCTGTCCATGCGAAGGGTCAAGATCCCAACGAGTGATAGGTTCCCCCGCCCACGCGGGGATAGACCGTCATCCCCGAGAACGTTCAGGATGGCGTATTCTCGAGACGGTTCCCCCGCCCACGCGGGGATAGACCTCACTGCAAATGCCGCGTGGAGATACTGGGAAAGGTTCCCCCGCCCACGCGGGGATAGACCCCATGACGTGTGAACCCGCCAGTTAGCTCATGCGGATGGGTTCCCCCGCCCACGCGGGGATAGACCGCGTGCTAGAAGGGCGCTGGCCACCGCATGGGGCAGGTTCCCCCGCCCACGCGGGGATAGACCGAGTGCGGAAACCCTTTGACGTGTCGGCTCACAGGCGGTTCCCCCGCCCACGCGGGGATAGACCCGGCACCAATGACGCAAGCGCGCATCTTGATCAAGCGCACGGTTCCCCCGCCCACGCGGGGATAGACCGCGTGGCTCATACCGGAAGCCCAGGGGTCCACCAGAGACCACGGTTCCCCCGCCCACGCGGGGATAGACCCGTCGAAGCGGAGGGTTCGCAGAGCACTTCGGGGTCGGGGTTCCCCCGCCCACGCGGGGATAGACCTTGGATTGGGCGCCAGCTGCGGACTGGCAGCCAATTGGGTTCCCCCGCCCACGCGGGGATAGACCCTTCATACTCCACTACGCGCGATGCATCTCGGACGCACGGTTCCCCCGCCCACGCGGGGATAGACCGCTTCTACTCCACTACGTCGGATGGCCACCGCTCTGGCAATGGTTCCCCCGCCCACGCGGGGATAGACCTGCTCCACGGGCGCCGTAAGAACCGGCAATCATCGGAGGTTCCCCCGCCCACGCGGGGATAGACCGTGTACGGACTGTCCACTAGGCACGTGACAGCGCTGGTGGCGGTTCCCCCGCCCACGCGGGGATAGACCCTTGGAATGCGCGATGCATCAAGACGCCTCTCAAAGGCGGTTCCCCCGCCCACGCGGGGATAGACCCGTTCCATCGAGGACGGAGACAACTCTGCCAATCTGGTACAATGGTTCCCCCGCCCACGCGGGGATAGACCCGGTCTCCCCCGACGCACACGGTGCCATGACTGGCAATGGTTCCCCCGCCCACGCGGGGATAGACCGACTTCCGTTGCCAGTCGTCAAGGGTTCAGACCGGCGTTTCGGTTCCCCCGCCCACGCGGGGATAGACCCACCGTAGCGTAGTGACGTCGTTAGATGTTCACTCAGAGGTTCCCCCGCCCACGCGGGGATAGACCTTCCAGGTTTACCCCCGTGCTAGGACCATATGGGTTACGGTTCCCCCGCCCACGCGGGGATAGACCGTAGCAACGTAGAGGAATGGCTCTTTACACAATGGGGCAGGTTCCCCCGCCCACGCGGGGATAGACCGCCATGCGGCATGCGTATTGCGGACTGGCCCGCACACGCGGGTTCCCCCGCCCACGCGGGGATAGACCACACTCATGGATGGTCATTCCAGTTGCCCGCGAACGGGGTTCCCCCGCCCACGCGGGGATAGACCCACTGGCCCCTGCTCGTACAGGGCGTACGGTATTGCCGAGGGTTCCCCCGCCCACGCGGGGATAGACCCGGGGATCTGCGAAAAGGCATAGGAGATCCGGGTTCCCCGCCCACGCGGGGATAAACCCTCAGCCATTCACCCTTGCCGTGATATACGGTTCCCCCGCCCACGCGGGGATAGACCGCTCGGCATTACACGTTACTGCCATCAACCAATGACTTCGGGTTCCCCCGCCCACGCGGGGATAGACCCTGATGACTCAGGAACAACCGGATAAGGGGGACGGTTCCCCGCCCACGCGGGATAGACCGCAGCCCCTATTGCTAGAGCTCCTGTAAGTGCAGGTTCCCCCGCCCACGCGGGGATAGACCCAGCACGTGGATCAACCGACGCAGTAGATGACGAACCGGGTTCCCCCGCCCACGCGGGGATAGACCCCAGTACGCAGCGCTCGAGCTAGCAATCAGCTACCGCCGAGGTTCCCCCGCCCACGCGGGGATAGACCGTAGCGTGGCTATCGTTGAACCTGTAGTAGCGATGGCGAAGGTTCCCCCGCCCACGCGGGGATAGACCCGCCTTATTCGAGATTCGGGTCAACCGCACTACGGTTCCCCCGCCCACGCGGGGATAGACCCACAACGTGGTATTGTAGGCACAGGAGGTGAAAGGTTCCCCCGCCCACGCGGGGATAGACCCTTAGCATGTCTGCTGTTCGTAGTGGCTCTGGCGGTTCCCCCGCCCACGCGGGGATAGACCCGCTAGCCACGAGCTAGTTACCCCTGCGCGAGAGGTTCCCCCGCCCACGCGGGGATAGACCGGAACCGCCGCCATTGCCGCCGTTGCGTTTGCCGGTTCCCCCGCCCACGCGGGGATAGACCCCACGGGGCGCTTGACGCGAGTATTACCGCCCGGGTTCCCCCGCCCACGCGGGGATAGACCCTGCATTGGTTAGAAGCAATGCCCTACGCTGACGGTTCCCCCGCCCACGCGGGGATAGACCCGTGGCTGGCACCTGGACTGAATACGCCATACCGGTTCCCCCGCCCACGCGGGGATAGACCGATCCCCGTCATGGCCAGCTCGACGATGCTGAGGGTTCCCCCGCCCACGCGGGGATAGACCGTCTAAAGAAGATCAACGCAGAGGATGGAGTAAGGTTCCCCCGCCCACGCGGGGATAGACCCCCCGTGGGTATTCTACCATGGTCATAGATTACGGTTCCCCCGCCCACGCGGGGATAGACCCCTATATCAGTGCCTCCCGCTAGTCCACTAGTGGGTTCCCCCGCCCACGCGGGGATAGACCCTGAGCATCGAAGACGGCGATTCCAAATACAACGGTTCCCCCGCCCACGCGGGATAGACCCTAGGGTCGTCATTTTTACTCCTTTCGGCTCGGGGTTCCCCCGCCCACGCGGGGATAGACCGAGCGCTGGGGATACATCAAGCGCACCAACGCCGGTTCCCCCGCCCACGCGGGGATAGACGTGACGGTGATTCCGGTCTGGGGGTCGGTCATCCGGTTCCCCCGCCCACGCGGGGATAGACCTTTGTGGACCCGGCAATACCAGCAGGGCTGACCGGTTCCCCCGCCCACGCGGGGATAGACCGGGGAAAAGGGAGGCGTAAGCGGGAGAGAGAGAGGTTCCCCCGCCCACGCGGGGATAGACCCCAATACCACAAGGGTCTAGGCGAGGCTGCGGCGGTTCCCCCGCCCACGCGGGGATAGACCCGGTGA